>NZ_JAYMYY010000005.1:0-425341 GCF_039889165.1 Pseudocitrobacter cyperus
TATTTCAGGCTGACAAGAGATTATTTAAAAAAATTTACAGTTCGTACTTTTTTTCACCAAAACGTATGTGAATACATCATAAAATGCACTCTTTGATGTTTTAACAGCCGATTTTTTGCAGCGAATGGCATACTAGAAACAATAACAAGATACAGGAATGGCTTTATGTCTTTTAGCGCACAGCAATTAGCAGCACAAAAAAACATCTCGTGGGTATTAGCGGAGAAGTTAGCTCAGAAAATCCTTGCAGGCGATTATCCCCCTGAGAGCATTCTTCCCGGCGAAATGGAATTAGGCGAGATCTTTGGCGTGAGTCGAACTGCCGTTCGCGAAGCGGTGAAGACTCTCAGCGCAAAAGGCATGCTTCTTCCTCGTCCACGAATTGGTACGCGAGTGATGCCGCAATCACACTGGAATTTCCTCGATACTGAGCTTCTCTCCTGGTGGCTGACAGAGGATAATTTTCAGGAAGTTATGAAACACTTTCTGGTGCTACGCCATAGCCTTGAGCCACAAGCTTGTTTGTTGGCAGCAACATTAGGAACCTCCGCACAAAAAGCGGAGCTCAATACATTAATGAAAGAGATGGCGATTCTGAAAAAGAACTTCGATCGCAATCGGTGGATTGACGTTGATACAGCCTGGCATGAACATATTTATGAAATGACGGCGAATCCATTCCTTATCTCATTCGCTAAACTCTTTCATTCGGTGTACCACACCTACTTTACGTCCATTACCCAGGATGAAGTGATTGAACTGGAAAAGCATCAGGCAATTGTTGATGCCATTCAGGAAAAAGATGGCCAAAAAGCGTTTATGGCTTGTCAGGCGCTGTTGAGCGCGCCCCACATTCGACAAGGAGTATAAAAGCATCGCATGACACAGAAAAAAGCGCGGAGTATGGCCGGGTTGCCGTGGATAGCCGCCATGGCATTTTTTATGCAGGCCCTGGATGCGACGATTCTAAATACCGCGCTTCCCGCAATCGCTCACAGTCTTAACCGTTCACCGCTCGCCATGCAGTCCGCCATTATTAGTTATACCCTGACGGTGGCGATGCTTATTCCGGTCAGCGGCTGGCTGGCCGACCGTTTCGGCACCCGCCGCATATTTATGATTGCCGTTAGCCTCTTTACGCTCGGCTCTCTGGCTTGCGCCCTCTCCGCCTCACTACTTGAACTGGTCGTCTTCCGCGTCATCCAGGGGATTGGCGGCGCGATGATGATGCCCGTAGCCCGTCTGGCACTGTTGCGCGCCTATCCGCGTAGCGAACTGCTGCCCGTGCTGAACTTTGTCACCATGCCAGGGCTGGTTGGCCCAATCCTCGGGCCGGTGCTTGGCGGTGTACTGGTAACATGGGCGAGCTGGCACTGGATATTCCTGATCAACATCCCCATCGGCGTTGCCGGGTTGATCTACGCCCGCAAATATATGCCTAACTTCACGACCCCACGGCGTAGCTTTGATATGTCAGGTTTTCTGCTGTTCGGCCTAAGCCTGGTGCTGTTCTCCAGCGGGATGGAGTTGTTTGGCGAACGCATCGTTGCGAGCTGGATAGCCTTCGCCATTATCGGCGTCAGCATCCTGATGATGTTGGCGTATATTCGCCATGCCCGCCGTCACCCCACGCCGCTCATCTCTCTGTCGCTGTTTAAGACTCGCACCTTCTCAGTCGGCATTGCCGGAAACCTGGCCACACGTTTAGGCACTGGCTGTGTGCCATTCCTGATGCCGCTGATGTTGCAGGTGGGATTTGGTTATCCGGCGCTGATCGCCGGTTGCATGATGGCGCCGACTGCGCTGGGGTCAATACTGGCAAAATCCACGGTGACTCAGGTGCTACGCTGGTTAGGTTATCGGAAAACGCTGGTTGGCATTACGGTGTTTATTGGCGTGATGATTGCGCAGTTCTCGCTGCAATCCCCATCCATGCCGATGTGGATGATGATCCTCCCGCTGTTCGTGCTCGGAATGGCGATGTCGACGCAGTTTACGTCGATGAACACCATTACCCTCGCCGACCTGACGGATGAAAACGCCAGCAGCGGTAACAGCATGCTGGCCGTGACGCAGCAACTGTCGATTAGCTTAGGGGTGGCGGTTAGCGCGGCTGTGCTGAGGGTCTATCAGGGTATCGACGGGACAAATACCATCGAGCAGTTCCACTACACCTTTATTACGATGGGTGGGATTACCGTGATATCGGCACTCATGTTTATGCTGCTGAAACCGAAAGATGGCCGCAACCTGATTAAGGAGCGGCACAAAGCTTAAACGGAACCGCGAACCACCAGCTCGGGCGTCAGTTGTACACGCTGCTGTTTTTGCCCGGGCTGGGCCATTCGGTGAATAAGCACATCAATCGCCAGCTCGCCCAGTTCATCTTTTGGCTGATGGATAGTCGTCAGTGGCGGCGTCATATAACGTGCCAGTTCAATATCATCATAACCAATCACTGCCATATCCTGCGGGATACGCAATCCAGCCTGGTAGAGCGCCTGATACGCCCCTACCGCCATGGCATCGTTGCCAACAAACACAGCCTGCGGCGCTTCGGGCAGCGCCAGCAACTGCTGCATCGCATCAAAACCGCCGCCAAATTCAAAGTTGCTGGTGATCACATAGCCGTCAGGGATCGCCAGGCCGGCATGTTGCATGGCGGCCTGATACCCTTCCAGACGCAGCCTTGCAGGCGTTTTATCCAACGGCCCGGCGATACAGGCAATCCGGGTATGCCCTTTTTCAATGAGATAGCGGGTCGCCATATCGCCGCCCAGCAGAGAGTTATCCTGAATAAGATCGCTGTCGCCATCAAACGGTGCCCAGTCCATCATCACCGTCGGGATCGAGGGATAACGCTGCATAATTTCCTGCGACGGTTGATGTGTCTCGGTACACAACAGCAGTAACCCATCAACGCGTTTTTGCATCAGCGTCTCCAGGTTGCGGTTCATCCGCTGTTCATCGCCTTCGGTATTACAGAGAACCAGGCTATAACCGCGCTCAAAGCAGCTACGCTCCACGCCGCGAACAAGCTCCGAGTAAAACGGATTGGTACTGGCGGTAATGAGCATGCCGATAGTTCGGGTTTGATTTAGCTTGAGGCTGCGCGCCAGCGCAGAGGGCGCGTAGTTAAGGCTTTTAATGGCCGCATCGACTTTTTCAGTAATTGCTTCGCTGACGTAGCGGTCTTTATTAATGACGTGAGAAACGGTAGAGGTTGAAACGCCCGCAACGCGGGCGACATCTTTCATGGTAGCCAAGCGTTACCTCTGCTGACTCAGAAATTCGTCGATCTCTTCACGCCAGGGAACAGAAGGCTGCGCACCTTTACGGGTTACGGCAATAGCCGCTGCCGCATGGGCGAAACGGATAGCATCGTTCAGTTCTTTCTCTTCCAGCAATGCGGTAATGAGTGCGCCGTTAAAGGTGTCTCCAGCGGCGATGGTATCAATAGCCTGAACTTTAAACCCGGCCACGCGCTGGCCTTCGCCCTTCACGCTTGCCCAGACGCCACGGCTACCCAGGGTGATAATCACCGTATCGATACCTTTTGCGTGTAACGCCTGCGCCGCTTTAGCCGCATCGTTATCGTTTTCGACGCGAATGCCTGTCAGCTTCTCCGCTTCCGTTTCATTTGGCGTGATGATGTCCACCAGCGCCAGCAGTTCATCAGAAAGCGCACGTGCCGGAGCCGGATTTAAAATAACCTGCGTCTGGTGCTGATGAGCAATTTTCGCCGCCAGCAGTACGCTTTCCAGCGGCGACTCCAGTTGCATCAGCAGTGCATCAGCCTGCGCAATGCGATCTTTTTGCGCCTCAATCAGCGCAGGTGAGAGGGCAGCATTCGCCCCCGCATGAATACCAATAACATTTTCACCTTCGCCATTCACAAAGATCAGCGCCACACCGGTCGATTCACCAGGGATCACGCTGACTGGCGCGACGTCAATACGGTCGCTTTGCAACTGCTTACGAATACGTTCGCCGGTATCATCGTCTCCGGTACAAGCAATAAACGCGATATCCGCACCGCTACGCCCGGCGGCGACAGCCTGGTTCGCACCTTTACCGCCAAAAGCAACCTGATACTGGCTACCGGTGACGGTTTCGCCCGGAGTCGGGAAGGATTCAAGATTCAGAATGTGATCGGCATTGATGCTGCCAAGAACGACGAGTTTGCCTGCGGTTTTCATTTCAGCGTGTCCGATAAGTGCGCCACCCGCTTCCGGGTGGCGCGTGCCCTGCTTTTCTTTATAGGTTGTCCCTCAAGCCTTTGTGGCCTGAATGGTGACTTATTGCTTAATAACCAGCTTCAGGTCAACCGGATATTTAGCCTGAACTTTCTCGCCTTTCAGTACCTTATCCGCAGTTTCAACGCCTTTTGCGCCAATCTGCTCTGGCAACTGAGCAATAGTCGCGGACAGTTTGCCACTATTTACTGCCTTTTCGCCATCCGGCGTGCCGTCAAACCCGACAACCATCACATCGGATTTACCAGCCGTCTGTAGCGCACGCAGTGCACCCAGCGCCATTTCGTCGTTCTGAGCAAATACCGCCTGCACATCCGGGTGCGCCGTCAGCAGGTTTTGCATGACGTTCAGGCCCTTAGTGCGGTCGAAGTCAGCCGGTTGGCTCGCCAGCACGTTAAACTTGTGCGCCGCTACGGCCTGCTGGAAACCTTCACCGCGCTCACGCGCAGCGGACGTTCCTGCGATACCTTGTAATTCGATAACCTTCGCGCCTTCACCGGCTTTTTTCGCGATGTAATCACCAGCGATTTTACCACCCAGTACGTTATCGGATGCGATATGGCTGACCACGTCGCCTTTAGCCGCTACGCGGTCGAGGGTGATCACCGGAATTTTTGCCTGATTAGCCATCTTGATGGCGTTACCGACAGCATCGGAATCCGTTGGGTTTACCAGCAAAATTTTGGTGCCGCGCACGGTTAAGTCCTGCACGTTCGCCAGCTCTTTTGCCGGGTTGTTCTGTGAGTCCAGCACCACCAGGTTGTAGCCCAGTTTATCCGCTTCTTTTTGCGCGCCATCCTTCAGTGAGACGAAGAACGGGTTATTCAGGGTAGAGATGACCAGCGCGATGGTGTCTTTCGCCATCGCGTTCGCGCTCACAGTGGCGCTTAGCGCAACAGCAGAAACCAGGGTAGCCAGTTTTTTCATATTCATAGTAAAGATGTCCTGTAGAGTCGTGAGTTACTGCTTTTTGTTGTCTACCAGCACCGCCAGCAAAATCACCACTGCTTTAACGATCATCTGGTAATAGGAAGAAACACCCAGCAAATTCAAACCATTATTCAGGAAACCGAGGATCAGCGCGCCGATCAGCGTCCCAACTATGCGACCTTTACCGCCCGCAAGACTGGTTCCCCCCAGCACAACCGCCGCAATAGCATCCAGTTCATAACCAGTGCCCGCCGTCGGCTGTGCGGAAGAGAGGCGCGCCACTTCGATAACGCCCGCCAGCGACGCCAGCAGGCCGCACAAAGCGTAGACGATAATCTTGATTTTATTGACGCTGATACCGGAAAGACGCGTCGCCGCTTCGTTACCGCCCAGCGCGTAGATATAGCGACCAAGACGGGTGTGGTGCAACATGTACCAGGCCGCCAGGAAGACAATCGCCATGATCCACACTGGCGTCGGAATGCCCAGCGGGCGACCAATCCCGAACCAGCCGAACAGGTCAGCGTTATCCGTAAAGCCGGTGTTCACCGGGCTACCGTTGGTGTACACCATCGTGACACCGCGCAGCAGCAACATCATTACCAGCGTGGCAATAAACGCCTGTACCCGGCCTTTAGCCACAATCACCCCGGTCACTGCGCCAATAGCGCCACCTAACGCAAGAGCGCCGGCCACGGCCACCAGAGCATTGACTTCAAGCCCGACAATCGAAGCCGCCACTGCGCCAGTCAGCGCTAACAGAGAACCGACGGACAGGTCGATCCCCGAGGTTAGAATTACCAGCGTCATCCCTACCGCCATAATGGCGTTGACGGAGGTTTGTTGCAGGATGTTGAACAGGTTATTGACGGTAAAAAAGTTTGGGCTCATGGTCGAGACGATGGCAATCAGCACCAGCAAAGCGATCAGCGATTTTTGCTCCATCAGCCATGCTTTGGTGAAATAGCGGCGACCAGCGACAGCCTGGTTTGTCATCTTCTTTACTCCTGATTCACACGGTTAAGCTTGCCCACAGCGGCAGCCATTAATACTTCCTGGGTGGCCTGCTCGCGTGTAAATTCACCGCCGAGATGCCCTTCATGCATCACAATAATGCGATCGCTCATCCCCAGAACTTCCGGCATCTCAGAGGAGACCAGAATGATGCTCAGACCATCGGCCTTGAACTGGTTGATAAGCTGATAAATCTCTTTTTTCGCACCGACATCCACGCCACGGGTCGGTTCGTCCAGAATCAATACTTTCGGGCGCGTCATCAAACCACGTGCGATGGCGACTTTCTGCTGATTGCCGCCAGAGAGCAGGCCGATAGCCTGTTCCATTGATGGCGTTTTGACGTTAAACAGGCGGATAAAATCGCTGACCGCCTGTTGTTCGTCCTTATGCTTCAGGCTGCCGCCCGCACGGCTAAAGTAGCGCAACGCCGTCAGCGACATGTTCTCTTTCACCGACATCCCAAGCACTAATCCATCACGCTTACGATCTTCAGAGATATAAACAATGCCGTTTGCCAGGCCATCCTGCGGGGAACGCGTTACTACTTCATGGCCATCCAGCATGACATAGCCGCTGCTGCGCGGCAGCGCGCCGTACAGCACTTTCATCAGTTCCGTGCGCCCTGCGCCCATCAGGCCAGCCACGCCGAGAATTTCGCCTTTGCGCAGCGTGAAGGAGACGTTTTCAACGCCCGATCCGCACAGGTTATCGACCTTCAGGCGGATCTCGCCAGGCGCTTTATCAAGACGCGGGTATTGATCTTCAAGTTTGCGCCCTACCATCATTTCGATCAGCGAATCTTCAGTAAGCGATGAGACTTCACGTTCGGCAATAAACTGACCGTCACGAAATACGGTAACGTCATCGCAAATCTCGAAGATTTCTTTCATGCGGTGGGAGATATAGACAATGCCGCGCCCCTGCGATTTCAGCTCGCGGATGACGCGGAATAAAGATTCGGTTTCGGTATCAGTCAGCGCATCGGTCGGTTCATCCATGATGATGACCTTCGACTCAAAGCTCAGCACCTTGGCAATTTCCACCATCTGCTGATCGCCGATGGAGAGTTCGCCCACCAGCCTGTCACTTTTAAAGCGCAGATTAAGTTTCGCCAGCAGGACATCCGCTTCGGCATACATCTTCTTCCAGTCGATTTTACCGAAGCGG
Organism: Pseudocitrobacter cyperus; assembly: GCF_039889165.1. Taxonomy (NCBI): domain Bacteria; kingdom Pseudomonadati; phylum Pseudomonadota; class Gammaproteobacteria; order Enterobacterales; family Enterobacteriaceae; genus Pseudocitrobacter; species Pseudocitrobacter cyperus. The sequence continues at coordinate 7,371 of NZ_JAYMYY010000005.1, forward strand.
TTCACAAACTCGCGGCCGAGGAAGATGTTTTCCGCAATGGTGAGCTGCGGGATCAGGTTCAGTTCCTGGTGGATAATGCCTATGCCCGCTTCCTGCGACGATTTCGGCCCGTTAAAGGTGGTTTCTTTGCCCAGCCATAACAGCGAACCGGCATCGCGAGAGTAGATACCGGTCAGCACTTTCATCATCGTGGATTTGCCGGCGCCGTTTTCGCCAACCAGCGCCATCACGCGGCCGGGATAAACATTCAACGCCGCGCCAGAAAGGGCTTTCACGCCCGGGAAGGATTTATCGATACCTTTTAATTGCAGTAATGCGTCCATGTTGGCCTCAGAAGGTGACGCCAGCACAGAGAATAATATTCGCATACGGGGAACACTCCCCGCTGCGAATCACCGCCTGACTGTCTGCGGTTTGTTTTTTAAACTGCTCATGGGTGGTGTAACGAATTTCTATGGTATTTCCCTGGTGTTGTTGCAGTTGCCCGATAAATTTGAGCAACGTTTCGTGGAGTTGCGGATTATGTTGTTTAATCTCCGAGGCGAGAATGGCGGCCTCAACCTGCATTTCACGGGTTACTACGTCCAGCACCTGCATAAAGGTGGGAACGCCCTGAGTTAATGCCATATCGATACGCGTTGTACCGCGTGGGATGGGTAAGCCCGCATCACACACCACCAGCGTATCGGTATGCCCCAGGCGGGAGATGACCGATGAAATTTCAGAGTTAAGTACCGTGCCTTTCTTCATTTTCTTGCTCCACTAGCGAAACGTTTCGCTACGTTAAGTTTAATCTCAAGGCTGAGTAGAAAACCAACACGAAGTAACAAAATTGTGATCAACGTCGAAACGTTTCGCTCGTCAGAAAGAAAGGAAACAAGAGAAAGAAAAACGCCGGGAGGTTATTCACCATCCCGGCGTTGCTACGGCCTTTAAATCTCGACCTGGGTACCCAACTCGATAACCCGGTTCGGAGGAATTTCGAACTGATCCGGAGCGCGCAGGGCATTACGTTGCAGCAGCAGATAAAGCTTACCGCGCAGGCGTAGATACCACGGCCGTTTGCCGAGAATCAGCGACTCGTGCGACATAAAGAATGACGTTTCCATCATTCGGCAACTAAGCCCTTCCAGGCCGCAACGGTGGAACACCTCTTCCACGTTTGGCGTTTCCCGCCAGCCGTAGCTCGCCACAACGCGCCAGAAGGTCGGCGAAAGTTGTTCAATCTGCACACGACGCACGTTGTGAACGTATGGCGCATCTTCAGTACGCAACGTCAGCAGGATCACGCGCTCATGCAACACTTTGTTGTGCTTGAGGTTGTGCATCATGGCAAACGGAATGACGTTCAACGCGCGCGACATATACACCGCAGTGCCAGGTACGCGTACCGGCGGCGATTTCTCCAGTGAAGCAATCATCGCTTCCAGTGAGTTACCGTGCTCATGCATACGACGCAGCAGACGGAAACGCTCGCTTTTCCAGGTGGTCATGACGATAAACATCACCGCACCCAGCGTCAGCGGCAACCAACCGCCGGAGACAATTTTATCGAGGTTCGCTGAGAACAGAGGGATATCAATGCACAGGAAGGCCACCAGAATGAAGGCCACCAGGAATTTGTTCCAGTGCCAGTTTTTGCGCGCCACGGTGGTGGAGAGAATAGAAGTCAGTACCATCGTCCCTGTAACCGCGATACCGTAGGCCGCCGCCAGATTGCTGGAGTGTTCAAAGCTGATAATAACGAGAACGACCGAGCAATAGAGCAACCAGTTGATGAACGGGATGTAAATCTGGCCGGACTCCATTTCGGAGGTGTGGATGATGCGCATCGGCGAAAGATAGCCCAGACGCACCGCCTGGCGGGTCAGGGAGAAAACGCCTGAAATCACAGCCTGAGAAGCGATAACCGTCGCCAGCGCCGCCAAAATCAGCAGCGGAATTAACGCCCATTCAGGCGCTAAGAGGAAGAACGGGTTCTTAATCGCTTCCGGGTGCTTTAATAACAGAGCCCCCTGACCGAAGTAGTTCAGGGTCAGTGATGGCAGCACCACCGAGAACCAGGCCAGGCGAATCGGCAGTTTACCGAAGTGCCCCATATCTGCATACAGCGCTTCCACCCCGGTAATAGAGAGCACGACCGCCCCCAGCGCCACAAACGACACCATTTTATACTCGAGGAAGAAATTCGCCGCCCACATCGGGTTCAGCGCCTGCAGCACTTCCGGGTTCAGCATAATACTGCGCGCACCCAGTACCGCCAGGATCAGGAACCACGCCAGCATAATCGGCGCGAAAAGTTTGCCTACCATGCCGGTACCGTGCTTCTGAATCATAAACAGCAGCGTCAGAACCAAAATAGACAGGGGGACAATCCAGCTATCCAGTTGCGGGGCAACAATTTCCAGGCCTTCAATGGCCGACATCACCGATATCGCCGGGGTGATCACCACCTCGCCATAGAAGAAACTGCCGCCCACCAGCCCAATAATCACCAGAAAAGAGGTTGTTTTGGCAGACGTATTTCGCCCTGCCAGAGACATCAGCGTCAGTATCCCCCCTTCACCGGCGTTATCCGCGCGCATGACGAAGGTCAGATATTTAATAGACACAACAAAGATCAGTAGCCAGAAGATCAGTGACAGGAAGCCAAAAACCGCGTCACGTTCAACACCAAAACCAAACTGGCCGGACAAACATTCTCGAAGAGTATAAAGGGGACTGGTACCGATATCGCCGTACACCACCCCAATGGCGGCGAGGGTAATCGCCGACAAAGATTGCTTCTTATCAGTGCTCATAGACTAGTCTTTCGTTTGTAAAACAAATGAGTGCCTGGTCCCTTGGCCCACGAAAAGCGCACAGTATGCACGATTAATTGCAAAATCGTACCCCTATATGGATTCATATTAACCTGGAGCAAAAAAATGAAGGGCTTCTTCAGCCTATTATCCTCGCCTATGAAACGTCTATACTCGCTCAGTTAGCCTTATATTCGGCGAAAGGACGCAACTCAATTATGGCCCAATCACATTTATTAGCAGAAAGAATTTCGCGCCTGAGTAGCGCGCTTGAGAAAGGGCTGTACGAACGCAGTCACGCGATTCGCCTGTGCCTGTTAGCGGCACTCAGCGGCGAAAGCGTGTTTTTGCTTGGCCCGCCCGGTATCGCCAAAAGCCTGATTGCGCGACGCATTAAGTATGCCTTTCAGCATGCGCGCGCCTTTGAATATCTGATGACCCGCTTCTCCACCCCGGAAGAGGTATTCGGCCCCCTTTCCATTCAGGCGCTGAAAGATGAAGGACGCTATGAGCGTCTGACCGCCGGCTATTTACCGGAAGCGGAGATCGTCTTTCTTGATGAAATCTGGAAAGCTGGCCCGGCCATTCTGAATACCCTGTTGACCGCAATTAACGAACGCCATTTCCGTAATGGCGCAACGGTTGAGAAAATCCCGATGCGTCTGCTGGTGGCGGCATCCAACGAACTACCGGAAGCAGAAAGCAGCCTTGAAGCGCTGTACGACCGTATGCTGATTCGTCTGTGGCTGGATAAAGTGCAGGAGAAAGGTAATTTTCGCTCAATGCTGGTGAGCCAGCAGGATGAAAATGAAAACCCGGTTGCGCCTGCGCTGCAGGTTACGGATGAAGAGTTCTTCCAGTGGCAGAAAGAGATTGGCGCAGTCAAATTACCGGACGCCGTTTTCGAGCTGATCTTCACCCTCCGCCAGCAGCTCGATACGCTGGCGAATGCGCCCTATGTTTCCGACCGACGCTGGAAAAAAGCGATTCGCCTGTTGCAAGCCTGCGCCTTTTTCAGCGGGCGGGACACCATTGCGCCTATCGATCTTATCCTGCTCAAAGAGTGCCTGTGGCACGACGCGCAGAGCCGCAACTTAATGCAGCAGCAACTCGAAATATTGATGACCGGGCACGCCTGGCAGCAACAGCCTATGCTTAATCGCCTGAGCGCCATCAGCCAGCATCGTCTGCAACTCCAGCAGCAAGAAAGCGACAAAACCGCGCTCAAAGTCACGCGCCTTGGCGGCATGTTCAGCCGAAAGCCGCACTATGAGCTTCCGGAAGACGTTCAGGAGGCGACTGTCACCCTATTGCTGCAAAAACCGCTGAAACTGCATGATATCGATGTCATTCACATCACCTTTGAACGTCAGGTTCTCGCGCACTGGCTGGAGAAGGGCGGTGAGATACGCGGCAAACTGAACGGTATTGGTTTTGCGCTAACCCTGAATATGGAAGTCGATAGCTCGCAGCATCTGGTGGTGCGCGATATCAGCCTACAGGGCTCGCGTCTGGCGCTACCGGGTACGGAGAGCCAGCAAAATATGCCAGCCGAGATCAAACAGCGGCTCGACGACCTGGCGGAAGAGTGGCATCAACAGCACACTCGCTTCAGTGAACAGCAAAAATGCCTGTTCATACATAGCGACTGGCTGGCGCAGATCGAAGCCAGCCTGCAGGATGTCGCCGTGCAGATCAAACAGGCGCAGCAATGCTGACGATCGATACGCTCAACGTGATGCTGGCCGTCAGCGAAGAGGGGCTGATCGAAGAGACGATCATCGCCCTGCTGGCTTCACCGCAGCTATCGGCATTCTTTAAGAAGTTCCCGCGCCTGAAACATGCGATTACGGAAGATCTCCCCCGCTGGCGTGAAAACCTCAAAAGCACACTGAAGGGAACGCATGTACCGCCGGAACTGGAAGAGGAAGTCCTCTGCTATCAGCAGTGCCAGACCTTCTCGACTCAGCAGTTCAACGCGCAGTTGCCACAGATCCTGATACTCCTGAAAAAGGTGCGCTCGCCCTATGCCGAACAGGCGCTGCAATTAGCGACGCACAACCCCACATTCACGCCCGCGCTGCATACGCTCTTCCTGCAACGCTGGCGCCTTAGCCTGGTGGTACAGGCAACCTCGTTTAATCAGCAATTGCTGGAAGGTGAACGGGAACAGCTACTGAGCGAAGTGCAGGAACGGATGACCTTAAGCGGCCAGCTTGAACCGGTGCTGGTGGAGAACGAAAACGCCGCCGGGCGTTTGTGGGATATGAGCGCCGGGCAACTCAAGCGCGGCGACTATCAACTTATTGTGAAATATGGCGATTTCCTTAGTCAGCAGCCAGAGCTGATGCAACTGGCGGAACAGCTTGGCCGCTCGCGGGAAGCGAAATCGGTTCCCAAAAAAGATGCGCCGATGGAAACGTACCGCACCCTGGTGCGCGAACCCTCGACGGTTCCTGAACAGGTGGACGGCATTCAACAGAGCGACGATATTCTGCGCCTGCTGCCGCCGGAACTCGCGACGCTTGGCATCACCGAGCTGGAATATGAGTTTTATCGGCGGCTGGTGGAGAAACAGCTTCTGACCTACCGCCTGCACGGCGACGCCTGGCATGAGAAAGTGACAGAGCGCCCGGTCGTACACCAGGACGTAGACGAACAACCGCGCGGGCCATTTATCGTCTGCGTCGACACCTCCGGTTCAATGGGGGGCTTTAACGAACAGTGCGCGAAAGCCTTTTGCCTCGCGATGATGCGCGTAGCCATGGCGGATAACCGCCGCTGCTTCATTATGCTGTTCTCAAGCGAAGTGGTGCGCTATGAACTCACCGGGCCGGAAGGGATCGAACAGGCGATCCGTTTCCTGAGCCAGCGCTTTCGAGGCGGCACGGATATGGCCAGTTGTTTTCGCGCGATTATCGAACGGCTGGAGAATCCGGCCTGGCAGGATGCCGATGCGGTAGTGATCTCGGACTTTATCGCCCAGAGACTGCCGGATGAGGTGGTGAGTAAGGTTGGAGATTTACAGCGAAAACATCAGCATCGCTTTCATGCTGTAGCCATGTCTGCGCACGGTAAACCCGGCATCATGCGCATTTTCGATCATATCTGGCGCTTTGACACCGGGTTACGTAGCCGCCTGCTCAGACGCTGGCGGCGTTAACATTAAAGAAGGGCTGAAACGCTTTCGCGCACCTGCACCGGCCACACGCCACACTGAACCTGTCCAATGTGAGAGAGTTGCAGCAGCAGCATAGTCAGGCGTGACTGGCCAATCCCACCGCCGATAGTCTGCGGCATCTCACCGCGCAGCAGCGCCTTATGCCACTCCAGTTGCAGGCGATCTTCATCACCGGTCAACTGTAGCTGGTGCTGTAGCGCTTTTGCATCAACGCGGATCCCCATAGAAGAGAGCTCAAATGCATCTTCCAGAATCGGGTTCCACACCAGAATATCGCCGTTCAGGCCCGCCAGACCGGATTCGGTCGGGGTACTCCAGTCATCATAATCCGGCGCACGAACGTCATGGCGATGGCCATCAGAAAGCTTACCGCCAATTCCAACCAGGAACACTGCGCCCAGTTCTTTTGCGATAGCGCGTTCGCGGCCTTTAGCATCGAGATCCGGATAACGGCTTAACAGTTCCTGGCTGTGAACAAAGTGGATTTGCTCCGGCAGGAACGGTGCCAGGCCAAACTCTTTGCTTACTGCCGCTTCTGTTTCTTTAATTCCTGCCCAAATCGCCTTCACGGTACTTTCCAGGGTACCGAGATGACGCTCGCCATCACCCATCACGCGTTCCCAGTCCCACTGGTCAACGTAAACGGAGTGGATAGGCGAAAGGCGGTCTTCATCGGGGCGAAGGGCTTTCATGTGCGTGTAAAGCCCTTCGCCCGCGCTGAAGTCGTGTTGTCCCAGGGTTTGACGTTTCCACTTAGCCAGAGAGTGCACCACTTCAAACTGTGCTTCCGGCAGCGTTTTCACTTTCACCTGTACCGCTTTTTCGCAACCAGATAAGTTGTCCTGCGTCCCATCCCCTACGCGGCTCAGCAGCGGTGCCTGCACTTCAATAAGGCCCAACTTTTCTTCTAGCTGGCGAGAGAAGAAGGATTTAACGAAACTAATCTGGCGTTGTTTTGCGATGTAAGCGGTTTTCATTTTTATTACTCCTGCGTCCTGTTGGTTATGATTAAGCAACAGAATGCGGGGTTAATTCAATAATCAACGAACAAAAAGCCCGTTCAACTTTTGATTCGCTAAAATTAAGAGCTAAAATAGAAGGAATCATCATTCTTCATAAGAAAAAGCTATGGAAAATTATCAGATCGACAATCTGGACCGCGGCATCCTCGAGGCCTTAATGGCAAATGCCCGCACCGCCTATGCCGAATTAGCCAAACAATTTGGCGTTAGCCCCGGCACCATTCACGTCCGCGTAGAGAAAATGAAACAGGCGGGCATCATCACCGGCGCCCGAATCGACGTCAGCCCGAAACAACTCGGTTACGATGTTTGCTGCTTTATCGGCATTATATTGAAGAGCGCGAAAGACTACCCTTCAGCGCTGGCGCGGCTGGAAAGCCTCGATGAGGTGACAGAGGCGTACTACACCACCGGGCACTACAGCATCTTTATTAAAGTCATGTGCCGCTCGATCGACGCCCTGCAGCAGGTACTTATCAACAAGATCCAAACAATTGATGAAATTCAGTCCACCGAGACGTTGATCTCCCTGCAGAACCCGATCATGCGGACTATTCGCCCATAACAGACTTTTTTAATCCCGTACTTTTCCACAGGTAGATCCCAGACCGTACACAGCGTACAATACGCCCTCTCTATATAGGTGGGCGGTTATGGCAGATATCACGTTAATCAGCGGAAGCACGCTTGGCAGTGCCGAGTATGTAGCGGAACACCTGGCTGAAAAGCTGGAAGATGCGGGGTTTTCTACCCAAACGCTGCATGGCCCTTTATTAGAGGATCTCACGCCGACGGGGATCTGGTTAGTCATCAGCTCCACGCACGGCGCCGGGGATATTCCCGATAACCTGCTGCCTTTTTATAACGATCTACACGAGAAAAAACCTAACCTCTCACAGGTTCGCTTCGGATCCATAGGTATTGGTAGCCGTGAATATGACACTTTCTGCGGCGCCATCGATAAATTAGATACCGAATTGACTGCCTGTGGAGCGAAGCAGGTAGGTGAGACACTCAAGATCAATGTCCTTGAACATGACATTCCGGAAGATCCCGCGGAAGTTTGGGTCGGATCCTGGGCTAAAAAGCTCAGAGATTTGTAAAGATCTCACTTTATTCTGTGGATAACTCTGGTTAAAACCTTGGATCAACCGGTAGTTATCCAAAGAACAACTTCTGGTCAGTTTTTGAGTTGTGTATAACTCCTCGTTTTGATCCCAGCTTATACGGTACAGGATCACCGATCATTCACAGATAGTGATCCTCCTTAAGCAATTGATCTTAAATAGCGGATCACACTTATCCACAACAGGTGGCGATCCTAATAAGAGATCATAATAGAACAGATCTCTAAATAAAAAGATCTTCTTTTAATTAGCAAAGATCCTGACGCTTTCTCCATCGACTAAAGTTGAGTAGAATCCACGCCCGGGCTTCAATCCATCATCAAACCGCTTTACGCGAGGCAAACCACCATGTTTTATCAGGATCCTTTTGACGTCATCATCATTGGCGGGGGTCATGCAGGCACTGAGGCCGCGATGGCCGCAGCGCGTATGGGTCAGCAAACCCTGCTTTTGACACACAATATCGACACGCTGGGGCAGATGAGCTGCAATCCGGCTATTGGCGGCATTGGGAAAGGACACCTGGTAAAAGAAGTGGATGCACTTGGCGGCCTGATGGCTACCGCGATCGACCATGCGGGTATCCAGTTTAGGATACTAAACGCCAGTAAGGGGCCGGCAGTTCGCGCCACTCGCGCTCAGGCGGATCGTGTGCTCTATCGCCAGGCCGTGCGTACTGCACTTGAGAATCAACCAAACCTGATGATCTTCCAGCAGGCGGTTGAAGATCTGATTGTGGAAAACGATCGTGTCGTCGGCGCCGTTACCCAGATGGGGCTCAAATTCCGAGCCAAAGCGGTCGTGCTGACCGTCGGAACCTTCCTTGACGGCAAAATTCATATTGGACTGGATAACTATAGCGGTGGTCGTGCCGGCGATCCGCCGTCCATTCCACTCTCTCGCCGTCTGCGTGAACTGCCGCTGCGCGTCAGCCGTCTGAAAACCGGGACGCCGCCGCGTATTGATGCGCGCACCATCGATTTCAGTGTGCTGGCGCAACAGCATGGCGATAACCCAATGCCCGTGTTCTCGTTCCTCGGCGATGCGTCTCAGCATCCGTGCCAGGTGCCGTGCTATGTCACGCACACTAACGAGAAAACCCATGACGTGATCCGCAATAACCTCGACCGCAGCCCGATGTACGCTGGCGTGATCGAAGGTATCGGCCCACGTTACTGCCCATCTATCGAAGATAAAGTGATGCGCTTTGCCGACAGAAACCAGCACCAGATTTTCCTGGAGCCGGAAGGGCTGACCTCTAACGAAATTTATCCGAACGGTATCTCCACCAGCCTGCCATTCGATGTGCAGATGCAAATCGTCCGCTCTATGCAGGGGATGGAAAACGCGAAGATCGTCCGTCCGGGTTATGCAATTGAGTATGACTTCTTCGATCCGCGCGACCTGAAACCGACGCTGGAAAGCAAATTTATCCACGGTCTGTTCTTCGCCGGCCAGATTAACGGCACCACCGGTTACGAGGAAGCCGCTGCACAGGGTCTTCTCGCGGGTCTGAATGCCGCTCGTTTCTCTGCCGAGAAAGAGGGATGGGCGCCGCGTCGCGATCAAGCCTATCTCGGCGTACTGGTTGACGATCTCTGCACGCTGGGCACCAAAGAACCGTACCGCATGTTTACCTCTCGTGCCGAATATCGTCTGATGCTGCGTGAAGACAACGCGGATCTGCGTCTGACCGAAGCGGGTCGTGAACTGGGCCTGGTCGATGATGTGCGTTGGGCGCGCTTTAACGAGAAGTTAGAGAATATTGAACGCGAACGTCAGCGTCTGAAATCGACCTGGGTTGCTCCATCCTCCGACTCTGTGGGCGAAGTGAATACTCACCTGAGTGCGCCACTGTCGCGTGAGGCCAGCGGCGAAGATCTGCTGCGTCGCCCGGAAATGACTTACGAACAGTTGACTGCGCTGACCCCGTTTGCGCCTGCGCTCGACGATGCCCAGGCTGCTGAGCAGGTTGAGATTCAGGTTAAATACGAAGGTTATATCGCCCGTCAGCAGGATGAGATTGAAAAACAGCAACGTAATGAGAATACTTTGCTCCCTGCCACGCTGGATTATCGCCAGGTTAATGGGCTCTCTAACGAGGTGATTGCCAAGCTGAACGACCATAAACCGGTTTCAATCGGCCAGGCGTCTCGTATTTCGGGGATTACCCCTGCCGCCATCTCAATTCTGCTGGTCTGGCTGAAAAAACAAGGTATGCTGCGCCGCAGCGCTTAAAGACTGTTCTGGCGGGCGCGTTACGCTTGCCCGCCCTGAAAATTCGTAGGCCGGATAAGGCGAAGCCGCCATCCGGCAAATTATCACCAACAGGTAACTTTCGTGATTAACAAACTCTCTCGTCTACTGGATGAAGCAGGCATTTCGCTTACCGATCACCAGAAAAATCAACTGGTAGCGTATGTCGACATGCTCAACAAATGGAACAAAGCGTATAACCTGACTTCCGTGCGCGATCCTAACGAGATGTTAATCCGTCATATTCTGGACAGCATCGTGGTGGCGCCGTATCTGCAAGGCCAACGCTTTATCGATGTAGGGACTGGGCCGGGTCTGCCAGGTATTCCGCTCTCTATCGTGCGGCCTGAATCACACTTCACGCTGCTCGATAGCCTGGGCAAGCGCGTTCGCTTCCTGCGTCAGGTTCAGCACGAGCTGAAGCTTGAGAACATCACCCCGGTACAGAGCCGGGTAGAAGATTTTCCGGCTGAACCGCCGTTTGATGGTGTTATTAGTCGCGCTTTCGCCTCGCTGACTGACATGGTGAGCTGGTGTAAGCACTTACCTGCAGAGAATGGTGGCTTCTATGCACTGAAAGGGCAGAGGCCTGATGACGAAATCAGCCTGTTACCGGCTGAATTTTCCGTAGAAAATGTGGTTGAACTGCGTGTTCCACACCTGGAAGGTGAGCGTCATCTGGTGACGATTAGAGCAAACAAAAGTTAACTTTTATCAAAAAATATCGGAAAAAACGGCACCCCTGTTTGTTAAAAAGAAACGACAAAAGCAGTGGAACATCTGGTTACATTTAACGACATTTTAACCAGCCAGCATCTGATTTTTAACGTAACTTTTTTTGTTAACAATAAAAATAGTCAATGTGGAAAATATCAGGGTGCTACCAGTTCACTGAGCAAATGAAAATCTGATGTTAAATTTTTATTATAAATGTCAATAAGCTGTTTTTGCTATGTGTGAGTCATTTTTGAAAAGAGTTGTCTCTAATTGCCTTTAAGATCAAAACAATGGGAAGTTATGAATTAAGGCTAATCTTAATAGAGTATCAGCAAAAATGTTTATTATGTGACCTGGCGCACGCTTTATAGTCAGTGTTTTCGCCTTATTTGCAGTTTTGTTCGATCGTTCACACTTTCACAAAAATCGTAAAAACAGGCGTGAGGAAAAATATTTAAACATTTATTCACCTTTTAGCTACTTATTGTTTGAAATCACGAGGCGTCACCGTATAATTTGACCGCTTTTTGATGCTTGACTCTGAGCCTTAAAGAACGTTTTATACGACACGCGGCATACCTCAAAGGGAGCAGGAGTAATAACGTGATGTCATTGTCGCTCGTGAGTCGAAACGTTGCTCGTAAGCTTCTGTTCATTCAGCTCCTGGCAGTAATAGCAAGTGGACTGCTGTTCAGCCTCAAAGACCCCTTCTGGGGCATTTCCTCCGCATGCGGAGGTATGGCAGTATTTCTGCCTAACATGTTGTTTATGATTTTTGCCTGGCGCCACCAGGTACACACACCAGCTAAGGGCCGAGTAGCCTGGACATTCGCCTTCGGTGAAGCTTTTAAGGTGTTGGCGATGCTTGTGTTGCTGGTTGTGGCGTTGGCGGTTTTGAAGGCGGTGTTTTTACCGCTAATCGTGACATGGATTTTGGTGCTGGTGGTTCAGATACTGGCACCCGCTGTAATTAACAACAAAGGGTAAAAGGCATCATGGCTTCTGAAAATATGACGCCGCAGGATTACATAGGTCATCACCTGAACAACCTTCAGATTGATCTGCGTACATTCTCGCTGGTAGATCCGCATAACCCCCCAGCCACCTTCTGGACGCTCAATATTGACTCCATGTTCTTCTCGGTGGTGCTGGGTCTGTTGTTCCTGCTTATGTTCCGTAGCGTTGCTAAAAGAGCAACCAGCGGCGTACCAGGCAAATTTCAGACCGCGATTGAGCTGGTAATCGGCTTTGTTCATGGCAGTGTCAAAGACATGTACCATGGCAAAAGTAAACTCATCGCTCCTCTGGCTCTGACGGTTTTCGTCTGGGTCTTCCTGATGAACCTGATGGACCTTCTGCCTATCGACCTGCTGCCGTACATTGCTGAGCATGTACTGGGCCTGCCGGCGCTGCGCGTGGTTCCGTCTGCGGATGTGAACATTACCCTGTCTATGGCACTGGGCGTGTTCATCCTGATTCTGTTCTACAGCATCAAAATGAAAGGCATCGGCGGCTTCGCTAAAGAGTTGACGCTGCAGCCGTTCAATCACTGGGCTTTCATTCCTATCAACTTAATCCTTGAAGGGGTCAGCCTGCTGTCCAAACCGATTTCTCTCGGTCTGCGACTGTTCGGTAACATGTATGCCGGTGAGCTGATTTTCATTCTGATTGCTGGTCTGTTGCCGTGGTGGTCACAGTGGATTCTGAATGTGCCGTGGGCCATTTTCCACATCCTGATCATTACGCTGCAAGCCTTCATCTTCATGGTTCTGACGATCGTCTATCTGTCGATGGCGTCTGAAGAGCATTAATTTACCAACACTACTACGTTTTAACTGAAACAAACTGGAGACTGTCATGGAAAACCTGAATATGGATCTGCTGTACATGGCTGCCGCTGTGATGATGGGTCTGGCGGCAATCGGTGCTGCGATCGGTATCGGCATCCTCGGGGGCAAATTCCTGGAAGGCGCAGCGCGTCAACCGGATCTGATTCCACTGCTGCGTACTCAGTTCTTTATCGTTATGGGTCTGGTGGATGCTATCCCAATGATCGCTGTAGGTCTGGGTCTGTACGTGATGTTTGCTGTCGCGTAGTAAGCGTTGCTTGAATTAGAAAGCAATATCAGAACGTTAACTAGATAAGAGGCATTGTGCTGTGAATCTTAACGCAACAATCCTCGGCCAGGCCATCGCATTTGTCCTGTTTGTTCTGTTCTGCATGAAGTACGTATGGCCGCCGTTAATGGCTGCCATCGAAAAACGTCAAAAAGAGATTGCTGACGGTCTTGCTTCTGCTGAACGAGCTAAAAAGGATTTGGACCTTGCACAGGCCAATGCGACCGACCAGCTGAAAAAAGCGAAAGCGGAAGCCCAGGTTATCATCGAGCAGGCGAACAAACGTCGCGCCCAGATCCTGGATGAAGTGAAAGCTGAGGCAGAGCAGGAACGTACTAAAATCGTGGCGCAGGCTCAGGCGGAAATTGACGCTGAGCGTAAACGTGCTCGCGAAGAACTGCGTAAGCAAGTTGCTATCCTGGCTGTTGCTGGCGCCGAGAAGATCATCGAACGTTCCGTGGATGAAGCTGCTAACAGCGACATCGTGGACAAACTTGTCGCTGAACTGTAAGGAGGGAGGGGCCGATGTCTGAATTTGTTACTGTAGCTCGCCCCTACGCCAAAGCAGCTTTTGACTTTGCCGTCGAACACAACAGTGTAGCGCGCTGGCAGGATATGCTGGCGTTTACCGCTGAGGTGACGAAGAACGAACAAATGGCAGAGCTTCTCTCTGGCGCGATGGCGCCAGAAACGCTCGCTAAGTCGTTTATCTCCGTCTGCGGTGAGCAACTGGACGAAAATGGTCAGAACCTGATTCGGGTTATGGCTGAAAATAATCGTCTGAGAGTGCTCCCGGATGTTCTTGAGCAGTTCATTCATTTACGTGCCGCCAGCGAGGCGATTGCTGAAGTCGAAGTGACTTCTGCAAATGCACTGAGTGAAGAGCAGCTTGCGAAAATCAGCACTGCGATGGAAAAACGTCTGTCACGCAAAGTGAAGCTGAATTGCAATATCGATAAGTCTGTAATGGCAGGTATTATCATCCGTTCGGGTGATATGGTTATTGATGGCAGCGTACGCGGCCGTCTTGATCGCCTTGCAGACGTCTTGCAGTCTTAAGGGGACTGGAGCATGCAACTGAATTCCACCGAAATCAGCGAACTGATCAAGCAGCGCATTGCTCAGTTCAGTGTTGTGAGTGAAGCTCACAACGAAGGTACTATTGTTTCTGTAAGTGACGGTGTTATCCGCATCCACGGCCTGGCCGATTGTATGCAGGGTGAAATGATCTCCCTGCCGGGTAACCGTTACGCTATCGCACTGAACCTGGAGCGCGACTCCGTTGGTGCAGTCGTTATGGGGCCGTATGCTGACCTTGCCGAAGGCATGAAAGTTAAGTGTACTGGTCGTATCCTGGAAGTTCCGGTTGGCCGTGGCCTGCTGGGCCGTGTGGTTAACACCCTGGGTGCGCCAATCGACGGTAAAGGTGCGCTGGATAACGACGGCTTCTCCGCTGTTGAAGCTATCGCGCCGGGCGTTATCGAACGTCAGTCCGTAGATCAGCCAGTACAGACTGGTTATAAGTCCGTTGATGCCATGATCCCAATCGGTCGTGGTCAGCGTGAACTGATCATCGGTGACCGTCAGACCGGTAAAACTGCGCTGGCAATCGATGCCATCATCAACCAGCGTGATTCCGGTATCAAATGTGTCTACGTTGCTATCGGCCAGAAAGCGTCCACCATTTCTAACGTGGTACGTAAACTGGAAGAACACGGCGCGCTGGCTAACACCATCGTTGTTGTGGCAACCGCGTCTGAATCCGCTGCACTGCAATACCTGGCGCCGTATGCCGGTTGCGCAATGGGTGAATACTTCCGTGACCGTGGTGAAGATGCGCTGATCATTTATGATGACCTGTCTAAACAGGCTGTCGCATACCGTCAGATCTCCCTGCTGCTCCGTCGTCCGCCAGGACGTGAAGCATTCCCGGGCGACGTATTCTATCTCCACTCCCGTCTGCTGGAGCGTGCTGCGCGTGTTAACGCCGAATACGTTGAAGCCTTCACCAAAGGTGAAGTGAAAGGGAAAACCGGCTCTCTGACCGCTCTGCCGATTATCGAAACCCAGGCGGGTGACGTTTCTGCGTTCGTTCCGACCAACGTAATTTCTATTACCGATGGTCAGATCTTCCTGGAAACCAACCTGTTCAACGCCGGTATTCGTCCTGCGGTTAACCCGGGTATCTCCGTATCCCGTGTAGGTGGTGCAGCGCAGACTAAGATCATGAAAAAACTGTCCGGTGGTATTCGTACCGCGCTGGCACAGTATCGTGAACTGGCGGCGTTCTCCCAGTTTGCATCCGACCTTGACGATGCAACCCGTAAGCAGCTTGACCACGGTCAGAAAGTGACCGAACTGCTGAAACAGAAACAGTATGCGCCGATGTCTGTCGCGCAGCAGTCTCTGGTTCTGTTCGCAGCAGAACGTGGTTACCTGGCAGATGTTGAATTGTCGAAAATCGGTAGCTTCGAAGCCGCTCTGCTGGCTTACGTCGACCGTGATCACGCTCCACTGATGCAAGAGATCAACCAGTCCGGTGGCTATAACGACGAAATCGAAGGCAAGCTGAAAGGCATCCTCGATTCCTTCAAAGCAACCCAATCCTGGTAACGTCTGGTGGCCTGCCTTAAGGCAGGCCGCAAGGCATTGAGGAGAAGCTCATGGCCGGCGCAAAAGAGATACGTAGTAAGATCGCAAGCGTCCAGAACACGCAGAAGATCACTAAAGCGATGGAAATGGTCGCCGCTTCCAAAATGCGTAAATCGCAGGAACGTATGGCGGCCAGCCGTCCTTATGCAGAAACCATGCGCAAAGTGATTGGTCACCTTGCAAACGGTAATCTGGAATATAAGCACCCCTATCTGGAAGAACGCGACGTTAAACGCGTGGGCTACCTGGTGGTGTCGACAGACCGTGGTCTGTGTGGTGGCTTGAACATTAACCTGTTCAAAAAAATTCTGGCGGAAATGAAAGGTTGGTCTGATAAAGGCGTTCAGTGCGATATCGCAATGATCGGCTCTAAAGGCGTCTCTTTCTTCAATTCCGTTGGCGGCAACATTGTCGCGCAGGTCACTGGTATGGGGGATAACCCTTCCCTATCCGAACTGATCGGCCCGGTAAAAGTGATGTTGCAGGCTTACGATGAAGGCCGTCTGGACAAGCTTTATATTGTAAACAACAAATTTATCAACACCATGTCTCAGGTTCCTACCATCACTCAGCTCCTGCCGCTGCCTGCGTCAGAAGATGAGGATCTGAAGCGTAAATCCTGGGATTACCTGTATGAACCCGATCCGAAAGCGCTGCTGGATACCCTCCTGCGTCGCTACGTAGAGTCTCAGGTTTATCAAGGTGTTGTAGAAAACCTGGCCAGCGAGCAGGCCGCACGTATGGTGGCGATGAAAGCCGCGACCGACAATGGCGGCAGCCTGATTAAAGAGCTGCAGTTGGTATACAACAAAGCTCGTCAGGCCAGCATTACTCAGGAACTCACCGAGATCGTCGGTGGTGCATCCGCGGTATAACCAGGTTAATTCGTAGAGGATTCAAGATGGCTACTGGAAAAATTGTCCAGGTAATCGGCGCCGTAGTTGACGTCGAATTCCCTCAGGATGCCGTACCGCGCGTGTACGAAGCTCTTGAGGTACAGAATGGTAATGAAGTGCTGGTGCTGGAAGTTCAGCAGCAGCTCGGCGGCGGTATCGTGCGTACCATCGCCATGGGTTCTTCTGACGGCCTGCGCCGTGGTCTGGATGTAAAAGACCTCGAGCACCCGATCGAAGTCCCGGTAGGTAAAGCAACACTGGGTCGTATCATGAACGTACTGGGTCAACCGGTTGACATGAAAGGCGACATCGGTGAAGAAGAGCGTTGGGCTATCCACCGCGCAGCACCGTCCTATGAAGAGCTGTCAAGCTCTCAGGAACTGCTGGAAACCGGTATCAAAGTAATCGACCTGATGTGTCCGTTCGCTAAGGGCGGTAAAGTCGGTCTGTTCGGCGGTGCGGGTGTAGGTAAAACCGTAAACATGATGGAGCTGATCCGTAACATCGCGATCGAGCACTCCGGTTACTCTGTGTTTGCGGGCGTAGGTGAACGTACTCGTGAGGGTAACGACTTCTACCACGAAATGACCGACTCCAACGTTATCGACAAAGTATCCCTGGTGTACGGCCAGATGAACGAGCCGCCGGGAAACCGTCTGCGCGTTGCACTGACCGGCCTGACCATGGCTGAGAAATTCCGTGACGAAGGCCGTGACGTACTGCTGTTCGTCGATAACATCTATCGTTATACCCTGGCCGGTACGGAAGTATCCGCACTGCTGGGTCGTATGCCTTCAGCGGTAGGTTATCAGCCGACCCTGGCGGAAGAGATGGGTGTTCTGCAGGAACGTATCACCTCTACCAAAACGGGTTCTATTACCTCCGTTCAGGCGGTATACGTACCTGCGGATGACTTGACTGACCCATCCCCGGCAACCACCTTTGCGCACTTAGACGCAACCGTGGTACTGAGCCGTCAGATCGCGTCTCTGGGTATCTACCCGGCCGTTGACCCGCTGGACTCCACCAGCCGTCAGTTGGATCCGCTGGTTGTTGGTCAGGAACACTATGATACTGCACGTGGCGTACAGTCCATCCTGCAGCGTTATCAGGAACTGAAAGACATCATCGCCATCCTGGGTATGGATGAACTGTCTGAAGAAGACAAACTGGTGGTAGCACGCGCACGTAAGATCCAGCGCTTCCTGTCCCAGCCGTTCTTCGTTGCGGAAGTATTCACCGGTTCTCCGGGTAAATACGTTTCCCTGAAAGACACCATCCGTGGCTTTAAAGGCATCATGGACGGCGAATACGATCACCTGCCAGAGCAGGCGTTCTACATGGTCGGTTCCATCGACGAAGCCGTGGAAAAAGCCAAAAAACTTTAACGCCTTAATCGGAGGGTGATATGGCAATGACTTACCACCTGGACGTCGTCAGCGCAGAGAAACAGATGTTCTCTGGTCTGGTCGAGAAAATCCAGGTAACGGGTAGCGAAGGTGAACTGGGGATTTACCCGGGTCACGCCCCGCTGCTCACCGCCATTAAGCCTGGTATGATCCGCATCGTGAAACAGCACGGTCATGAAGAGTTTATCTACCTGTCAGGCGGCATTCTTGAAGTGCAGCCTGGTAGCACGACCGTTCTGGCTGATACCGCCATTCGTGGCCAGGATCTCGACGAAGCGCGAGCCCTGGAAGCGAAACGCAAAGCTGAAGAGCATATTAAAAGCTCTCACGGCGACGTGGATTACGCTCAGGCGTCTGCGGAACTGGCCAAAGCGATCGCGCAGTTGCGCGTTATCGAGCTGACCAGGAAAGCGATGTAACACCGGCTTGAAAAGTCGAAAGCCAGTCTGGTTTCCAGG
This sequence comes from Pseudocitrobacter cyperus, assembly GCF_039889165.1. Classification (NCBI taxonomy): domain Bacteria; kingdom Pseudomonadati; phylum Pseudomonadota; class Gammaproteobacteria; order Enterobacterales; family Enterobacteriaceae; genus Pseudocitrobacter; species Pseudocitrobacter cyperus. The sequence goes on from NZ_JAYMYY010000005.1 coordinate 26,008, forward strand.
CTGGCTTTTTTTATAGTTAAACCTGTATATATACAAAATAATAATTAATTTTCAAAAAGTTAGCATAAAACAACAGCGCTAATTGTCTCTGCGTTTCCCCGGTGCTATTTTGTCTCTCACGTAACTATTACCATTGTTATTATATGAGGGATCATAACATGCCATTCAAACCATCATTTGAAGGCCCACAATCAGGTCAGTTGAGCGATCGCGCCACATTTATTCGCCGTACTTACACCCATCTTGCTATTGCGGTGCTGGGTTTTATTCTGTTGAGCGCTGTATTAATGAACCTGGGCATCGGAGAGATGATGCTGCAAAGGCTCGCTGCGGGGGGACGTTACGGCTGGCTGGTGGTGCTGGGCGCCTTTATGTTAGTCAGCATGCTGGCGACGCGTCTGGCGGACAATGTAGACTCCGAGAATACGCAGCAGATAGGTCTGGGTATTTATGTTCTTGCTGAAGCGTTGATATTCGCTCCGTTACTGACAATGGCGCGCTATATAAGCCCGGATATTATCCCCGCCGCGGCGCTAACGACGCTGCTATTGGTTTGCGGCCTGACGTTTACCGCGTTCACCACCCGCAAAGACTTCTCATTTATGCGATCGTTTTTAACCATGGCGGGGTTCATCGCTCTGGGCGCGATTGTTGCCAGCGTGATTGTGGGCTTCTCGTTAGGCGTATGGTTCAGTGCGGCAATGGTGCTGCTGTGTGCGGGCTTCATTCTGTACGATATCTCTAACATTATTCATCACTACCCAACCAATCGCCCGGCGGGCGCGGCGTTACATCTGTTTGCGTCCATAGCCACGATGTTCTGGTACGTGTTACGTCTGTTTATGTCTCGCAACTGAACTTAGTCGGCGAGACCCATACAGGTTTCGCCGATCTGTTTCATTTGAACTAAAACTGAAAAGCAGTTTTGATATTTTGTGACATGAATCACAAAAATGTTGATCGATTAAAAAATGAAGAGTAGACTTATTTTTGTGAGTTGAGTCACAAAAATTATCTTCATACAAAGGTGCTATCATGAAACTGATCAACAAAATCATCGCTCTTTTCAGCTCTATGAATATCTCTTTCGGTACTATCAACCACTAAGGTTGGAAGGCTGAAAACTCGTTTGCTGTGTTTCGTTTTGCGCTGTACCGCTAACTAAAACCACAACACATGCGGTGTGAACGAGAAGCAAACGAAAAAGGTCGCCAGATGGCGACCTTTTTTGTTTATGTGCGGCGTTAATTTTTAGTCAGAAAATCCCCGGTCTTAAAGCTGCCATCCGCGTTACGCTCCAGCGGTTGTGGCAGTTCCAGCGAGAGATACTCTTTGCTGTTTACGCTTTTCCCTTCAGTGATAAAGATGTTACTGGCATCAATATTCCCCACCACCGCATCATCATATTTTCCGGGCGTTGTCCGCAGTGAAAGGTTGTCACTGAAGACGCCCTGCGTTGACGCATCGCCGTAGGGGCTCGGGCGGAAGATGTAGTTGAAACGCTGATTGTCGACGGCAACGTTGTTCACCACCACCAGCTTGCCCGGGTTAAAGTTATCGGTGAAACCATCAAGGTGGTTGCCAATGGCAATACTGTTGCGGATCTCATGCGCGACTGGCTGCCCTTCTCCACCTAACTTAAAGCCGTTACTGGTGTTGTTACGGGCGATAGAGTTCTCAATGACTACCACCCCGTTGGCACCGTCTTCAATTTTGTTGAACAGATCGTAGCCGTCATCAATGTTGTCGTGTGAATAACATCCCTCCAGCCGGTTGCCTTCCCCCACGCGCATCTTCACCGCAAAGCCGTCGGCATTGATCTTGCCTGGATCTTCATTGCCGAACGATTCCGAGTTCACAACCCGGTTGTAGCTGGCCCACAGTGGGCGACCCAGTTTATCCGGCGAGGAGATCTGAATCCCGGTATCGTCGTTGCGATAGGCCACAACGTTCTCGATCAGGTTATGGCTGCCCTGAATACGCAAACTCTTATCTGTAATTTCGATACCGTTGAGATGCCAGTAGTTCGCGTCCAGCAACATACCGTGGATCACCGCTTTGCCGTCGGCCGTCAGCGCTTTCGGCTTATCCTTCAGGCCGCTGGCGCTGAGCGGTATATCTGTTTTCGGATAGCTTCCCGCGGCAAGGATAATTTTTCCGCCTGGCGGCAGCAGACTAATGGCCGTATTGAGATCCAACGGCGACGCTTGCGTACCTTTCCCGTCTGCTTTTCCGTCAGGGGAAACATGCAACGTGTTGCCCGTGATTGTCGTGATGAGTTGCACGTCCATGCTCTGTGTTACCGGCTTGCCGTTTGTGGGCGTCCAGCTAATCAGGAAATTATTGTTCTCCTGAAGCTGAGCGGGCAGGGTAAACATTTCGCCTGCCTTCACCGCTTTATCAAGCCCGATCACCACTTCGTTGTGACGCACGGTAAAGTTTCCGTCACCGTTGGCGCGCGCCTGTAGGATGTAATCCTTGCTCAGACTCTTATCCGCGGAAGCAATCTGCATCACCGGCGGCCAGCTTTTCGCCACAAAAGGCGCGGATGCCACGGTTTGCGCAGGAGACGTGGTGAGTGACGCATCGCGAACGGTGATTTTGGCATTGCGTGAGGCGAAGAAGCCAACGTAGTAATGTTGCTTATCCTGCACCGAAATAAGATCGGCGCGTGGCAGTTTTTCGCTGACCCACGCTTCACTGCCCGCAGGGGCCCAGGCGGTAATGAAGCCTTCGTTGGTACGCTCAAGTTTCAGGCGGAAGGTCGGCGTCTTTTGCAGGTCAACTTCTTCTTTGTAGCTCACCTTATTTATCGCTGATCCGGCATTGCCCCAGGGTTGTGTGATGCCTTCGCGCGCGATGGCCTGTAGCTTCACGCGGTGAGCATCTTTTTTGTCCTGCGTCATGATGGCGTTCATCACCATGTTGGATGCGGCCGGGAACTCCTCGTAGCCCTCTTTCAGCGGCTCCTGACGCGGAGTGCCAATCACATCGCGTACCAGTAAACCCGCGCCCTCCTGTGCCGCCGGTTTGGCGCCGTTTTCCGGGCCAAACTGATCGACGGTCACCGTGGCTTGCAGTACAAAGTTTTCCTCTGCGGGGAGTTGGGTGTAGAAGAACGTCAGACCATCATGCGAGTTAGCAATCTTGCCACCGCGGCTTTCGAGGGTAATCGGTTTGCTCAAATCTGCCATGCTGTTCGGGGTGAGCGTTTTACCCTCAATAGAGACGTTGTTCACGCCAACTTTTTCCGGCAGGACGTTAGAAGAGAAATTGACATCGGTCGATTGCCCAAAGGCAATCGCTTTCCAGATTGGTGCATCTGCGGCCTGTGCTGGTAGGGTGATAACGGCGCTGCACAGAGTTAAAGCCAGAGGTAATTTGTTTTTCATATTATATTCCTGAATGGTTTCCCGCTGCGATTATCACCAATTTGAAATGCTGTTTCTTTTTTGCAGGTCACAAAATAGCTTAAATAAAACACCGTTTTATTTCTAAGCGATCTTTATTCAGGTGGCAAAAGAAGAGCCTAAGCAGTGGCATAGCGCGTAATTCGGCGTTCTGGCTAAACTTTTACAAGACAAAACGTTTTATGATGGTCGAAAATGGGCTCAGAAAGGCGTCTAACAACAGACGGTTGACCGTTTTAACAGCAGACCATTTCATGATGAAAAATATGTAGAATTTTCAAGGTGAAATGGGGTTTACTTCCTACTTAATTTACAGACAGGATGCATATGTCTAACAGTACAATGAGCGTCGTGATCCTTGCCGCTGGCAAAGGCACCCGCATGTATTCCGAACTTCCAAAAGTGCTGCACACCCTGGCAGGAAAGCCAATGGTGCAACACGTCATTGATGCTGCCAATAAATTAGGCGCAGCGCAGGTTCATCTGGTGTATGGCCACGGCGGCGAACTACTCAAAAAAACGCTGTCTGACGGCAAGCTGAACTGGGTGCTTCAGGCAGAGCAACTGGGCACGGGCCATGCGATGCAGCAGGCCGCCCCGTTCTTTGCTGATGATGAAGATATCCTGATGCTTTACGGCGATGTACCGCTGATTTCCATTGAGACGCTGCAACGCCTGCGCGACGCGAAACCGCAGGGCGGCATTGGCCTGCTGACCGTCAAGCTCGACGATCCTACCGGCTATGGCCGCATCACCCGCGAAAATGGCAAGGTGACCGGCATTGTTGAGCATAAAGATGCCACTGACGAGCAGCGCCAGATCGCGGAAATTAACACCGGCATTCTGATTGCCAATGGCGCGGATATGAAGCGCTGGCTGTCGAAGCTCAACAACAATAATGCGCAGGGTGAGTTCTACATTACCGACATAATCGCGCTGGCGTATCAGGAAGGGCGTGAAATTGCCGCCGTACATCCTGACCGCCTGAGCGAAGTGGAGGGTGTCAACAACCGCCTGCAACTCTCTCGCCTTGAACGCGTTTACCAGTCTGAGCAGGCTGAAAAGCTGCTGCTGGCTGGCGTCATGCTGCGCGACCCGGCGCGTTTTGATCTCCGTGGTACCCTTTCTCACGGGCGTGATGTCGAAATTGACGCTAACGTTATTCTTGAAGGCGACGTTACGCTTGGCAACCGCGTGAAAATTGGCGCCGGCTGCGTGATTAAAAACGCGGTAATTGGCGATGATTGCGAAATCAGCCCCTACAGCGTGGTGGAAGATGCGCGACTTGACGCCGCCTGCACCATCGGCCCGTTTGCGCGTCTGCGCCCGGGGGCTGAACTGCTGGAAGGCGCGCACGTCGGCAACTTCGTCGAAATGAAAAAAGCGCGTCTGGGTAAAGGCTCAAAAGCGGGTCATCTGTCCTACCTGGGTGACGCGGAAATTGGCGACAACGTCAATATCGGTGCGGGTACCATCACCTGTAACTATGACGGTGCCAATAAATTCAAAACGATAATTGGTGATGACGTGTTTGTCGGTTCTGATACGCAACTGGTGGCACCGGTTACCGTCGGCAATGGCGTGACCATCGCCGCAGGCACCACCGTTACGCGTAATGTTGCTGATAACGAACTGGTTTTAAGCCGTGTACCGCAGGTTCATAAACAGGGCTGGCAGCGTCCGGTAAAGAAAACGTAATACCTGAAATTTGTTGGCCGGGTAAGGCATAGTCGCTATCCGGCAGACACTGGGGATGAGGAGATAACATAATCTCCCGCCCATAAAAGCAGTACCTATAAAAATAACCCCACTCTCTACAAAGGCTCGGGGCGCCCGAAAATACGGGCAAACAGGTTGACCGACAACGACAGGCATATCGCCTAAATCGGAATTAAAAAACTATGTGTGGAATTGTAGGCGCAGTCGCGCAACGTGATGTAGCTGAGATCCTTCTCGAAGGTTTACGTCGTCTGGAATACCGTGGTTACGACTCTGCGGGTCTGGCAGTGGTCGATGAAAAGGGCAACATGACCCGTCTGCGTCGTCTGGGCAAAGTCCAGATGCTCTCTCAGGCGGCGGAAGAACACCCGCTTCACGGCGGCACCGGTATTGCTCACACCCGTTGGGCAACGCACGGCGAACCATCAGAAACCAACGCGCATCCGCATGTTTCTGAACACATTGTGGTGGTGCATAACGGCATCATCGAAAACCATGAACCGCTGCGCGAAATGTTGCAGGGTCGTGGCTATACCTTCGTGTCCGAAACCGACACTGAAGTGATCGCACACCTGGTGCACTGGGAAATGGAACAGGGCGGCACGCTGCGTGAAGCGGTGTTACGCGCTATCCCGCAACTGCGTGGCGCTTACGGCACCGTTATTATGGATACCCGTAATCCGGAAACGCTGCTGGCTGCGCGTTCAGGTAGCCCGCTGGTCATCGGTCTGGGGATGGGTGAAAACTTTATCGCTTCTGACCAACTGGCGCTGCTGCCGGTGACTCGTCGCTTCATCTTCCTTGAAGAGGGCGATATCGCCGAAGTGACCCGTCGCTCTGTTACCGTCTTCGACAAATCTGGCGCAGAAGTAAAACGTCAGGATATCGAATCCAGTCTGCAATATGATGCGGGCGATAAAGGTATTTACCGCCACTACATGCAGAAAGAGATTTACGAGCAGCCGAACGCCATCAAAAACACCCTCACCGGACGCATCAGTCACGGCCAGGTTGATTTGAGTGAACTGGGCCCGAACGCTGACGAACTGCTGGCGAAAGTGGAGCATATCCAGATCATCGCGTGCGGCACGTCTTATAACTCCGGGATGGTTTCTCGCTACTGGTTTGAATCACTGGCAGGGGTTCCGTGCGACGTGGAAATCGCTTCTGAATTTCGCTATCGCAAATCAGCCGTGCGTCGTAATAGCCTGATGATCACCCTGTCTCAGTCTGGTGAAACGGCAGATACCCTCGCGGGCCTGCGTCTGTCGAAAGAGCTGGGATATCTGGGATCGCTGGCTATTTGTAACGTGCCGGGCTCTTCGCTGGTGCGTGAATCCGACCTGTCGATGATGACCAATGCCGGTACTGAAATCGGTGTAGCGTCCACCAAAGCATTTACCACTCAGCTTACCGTTCTGCTGATGCTGGTGGCGAAACTGGCTCACCTGAAAGGTCTCGATGCTTCCGTTGAGCACGACATCGTTCATGGCCTGCAGGCGCTGCCGAGCCGTATCGAGCAGATGCTGTCGCAAGATAAACGCATTGAAGCGCTGGCCGAAGATTTCTCCGACAAACATCATGCGCTGTTCCTGGGCCGTGGCGATCAGTACCCAATTGCGCTGGAAGGCGCGCTGAAGCTGAAAGAGATCTCTTATATTCATGCGGAAGCCTACGCCGCAGGCGAGCTGAAACACGGCCCGCTGGCGCTGATTGACGCGGATATGCCGGTTATCGTGGTTGCGCCGAACAACGAACTGCTGGAAAAACTGAAATCCAACATTGAAGAAGTTCGCGCGCGTGGTGGCCAACTCTATGTCTTCGCTGACCAGGATGCGGCTTTCACCAATAGCGACAACATGCACATCATTGAGATGCCGCACGTTGAAGAGGTGATTGCGCCAATCTTCTACACCGTGCCGCTGCAACTGCTGGCGTATCACGTCGCGCTGATTAAAGGCACCGACGTTGACCAGCCGCGTAACCTGGCAAAATCGGTGACTGTAGAGTAATCACTCACTCAGGCTCCACCTTCGGGTGGAGCTTTTTTACGCCATTCCCCGCCTGAGATTTATGACAATCTGCCATTTTCAGCTACTGTTTCTGATGTCATATAAAGAAAATATTGCTGAAATCTGAAATTCGCAAAACCTGATAACAACTTGAATTTAATAATATTTATATCTATGTTTGCGGTAAGTTCTTCCTTGTCATAAAACTGTCATATTCCATACATATAACTGTCACCTGTTTGTCCTATTTTGCTCACAGTAGCCACTCAAACAATGCTTTATGAATCCTTCCAGGAGACATTATGAAAGTTATGCGTACCACCGTCGCAACTGTTGTCGCCGCGACCTTATCGATGAGTGCTTTCTCTGTGTTTGCAGCAGCAAGCCTGACTGGCGCAGGTGCAACATTCCCGGCGCCGGTGTATGCCAAATGGGCTGATACCTACCAGAAAGAGACCGGTAACAAGGTGAACTACCAGGGGATCGGTTCTTCCGGTGGCGTAAAACAGATCAATGCTCACACGGTTGATTTTGGTGCATCCGATGCCCCGCTGTCTGACGAAAAACTGGCGCAGGAAGGCCTGTTCCAGTTCCCGACCGTTATCGGCGGTGTGGTTCTGGCAGTAAACATTCCGGGTCTGAAGTCTGGCGAGCTGGTGCTGGATGGTAAAACTCTGGGTGACATCTACCTGGGCAAAATCAAGAAGTGGGATGACGAAGCCATCACCAAACTGAACCCGGGTGTGAAACTGCCTTCGCAGAATATCGCCGTGGTGCGTCGTGCGGATGGTTCCGGTACTTCCTTCGTCTTCACCAGCTACCTGGCGAAAGTGAACGAAGAGTGGAAATCGAAAGTCGGCGCGGGCTCTACCGTAAACTGGCCGACGGGTCTTGGCGGTAAAGGCAACGACGGTATCGCCGCGTTCGTCCAGCGTCTGCCGGGTGCGATTGGTTATGTCGAGTACGCTTACGCGAAACAGAATAACCTGGCCTACACCAAAATTGTTTCTGCCGACGGTAAGCCGGTAAGCCCGACCGAAGAGAGCTTCTCTAACGCCGCCAAAGGCGTCGACTGGAGCAAATCCTTCGCCCAGGATCTGACAAACCAGAAAGGTGACGATGTGTGGCCGATTACCTCCACCACCTTCATCCTGGTACATAAAGAGCAGAAGAAACCTGAGCAGGGTGTTGAAGTACTGAAGTTCTTCGACTGGGCTTACAAAAACGGCGCGAAACAGGCTAATGACCTGGATTATGCTTCACTGCCGGACAGCGTGGTAGAACAGGTTCGTGCAGCATGGAAAACCAGTGTGAAAGACAGCAGCGGTAAAGCGCTGTACTAACGGGAAATATTGACGAAAATGGCGGGTAGCGCTGCGCTAACCCGCCCTACGGTTAACACTGTAGGCCCGATAAGCGTTTGCGCCATCGGGCAACTTCGTAAAACGCGTTTAACGGAAAGAGTGATTTATGGCTGCAACCAAGCCTGCTTTTAACCCTCCGGGTAAAAAGGGTGACATGATCTTCAGCGCACTGGTAAAACTGGCTGCGCTGATTGTGCTATTGATGTTGGGCGGCATTATCGTGTCCCTGATCATCTCCTCCTGGCCGAGCATCGAAAAATTCGGTTTCTCATTCCTGTGGACCAAAGAGTGGGATGCGCCGAATGATATTTACGGTGCACTGGTTCCTATCTACGGCACCCTCGTCACCTCGATTATCGCGCTGCTGATCGCCGTTCCGGTGAGCTTCGGCATCGCGCTGTTCCTGACGGAACTTGCTCCCAACTGGCTGCGTCGCCCGTTGGGTATCGCCATTGAACTGCTGGCGGCTATCCCGAGTATCGTTTACGGCATGTGGGGCCTGTTTATCTTTGCCCCGCTGTTTGCCACGTATTTTCAGGAGCCGGTCGGCAACGTACTTTCTAATATCCCGTTTGTTGGCGCACTGTTCTCCGGCCCGGCATTTGGTATCGGGATTCTGGCGGCTGGCGTGATCCTCGCCATCATGATCATTCCGTACATCGCGGCGGTCATGCGCGACGTATTTGAACAAACCCCGGTAATGATGAAAGAGTCGGCCTACGGCATCGGCTGTACCACCTGGGAAGTTATCTGGCGTATCGTCCTTCCGTTCACCAAAAATGGGGTGATTGGCGGCATTATGCTGGGCCTCGGTCGTGCGCTGGGTGAAACCATGGCCGTCACCTTTATCATCGGCAACACCTACCAGCTCGACAGCGCCTCGCTGTACATGCCGGGCAACAGTATTACCTCGGCGCTGGCGAACGAATTTGCCGAAGCGGAATCGGGGCTGCACGTTGCGGCGCTGATGGAACTGGGTCTGATCCTGTTCGTGATTACCTTTATCGTGCTGGCGGCATCTAAGTTTATGGTGATGCGCCTGGCGAAAAATGAGGGGGCGCGTTAATGGCTACGCTCGAAATGCAAAACACCGCGGCCCTGGCGGAATCTCGCCGCAAAATGCAGGCGCGTCGTCGTCTGAAGAACCGTATCGCGCTGACGCTTTCCATGGCGACGATGGCGTTCGGTCTTTTCTGGCTTATCTGGATCCTGATGTCCACCGTCACTCGCGGTATCGACGGTATGTCGCTGGCGTTGTTTACCGAAATGACGCCGCCGCCGAATACGGCGGGTGGCGGGCTGGCGAACGCTCTGGCGGGCAGCGGTCTGCTGATCCTTTGGGCTACCGTTTTTGGTACGCCGCTCGGCATCATGGCTGGCATCTACCTGGCGGAATATGGCCGTAAATCTGTGCTTGCGGAAATCATTCGTTTTATCAACGACATCCTGCTTTCCGCACCGTCAATTGTGGTGGGTCTGTTTGTCTACACCATTGTGGTGGCGCAGATGCAGCACTTCTCCGGCTGGGCCGGGGTGATCGCGCTGGCGCTGTTGCAGGTACCTATCGTCATTCGTACCACGGAAAACATGCTCAAACTGGTGCCGGACAGCCTGCGTGAAGCGGCTTACGCGCTGGGTACGCCGAAGTGGAAGATGATCTCGGCGATTACGCTGAAGGCGTCCGTTTCAGGGATCATGACCGGTATCCTGCTGGCGATTGCCCGTATCGCGGGTGAGACTGCGCCGCTGCTGTTTACCGCGCTCTCGAACCAGTTCTGGAGCACTGACATGATGCAGCCGATCGCCAACCTGCCAGTCACCATCTTTAAATTTGCGATGAGCCCGTTTGCCGAGTGGCAACAACTGGCCTGGGCCGGGGTATTGATTATTACCCTGTGCGTACTGCTACTGAATATTCTCGCGCGCGTTATTTTCGCGAAGAAGAAACACGGTTAATAGATTGCCTGATAAGCGAAGCGTAATCAGGCACGATGAGGAAAAGATTGAGATGAGTATGGTCAATACTGCCCCGGGTAAAATTCAGGTTCGTGATTTGAACTTCTACTACGGCAAATTCCATGCCCTGAAGAACATCAACCTGGATATCGCGAAAAACCAGGTGACGGCGTTTATCGGGCCGTCCGGCTGCGGTAAATCCACGCTGCTGCGTACTTTCAACAAAATGTTTGCCCTCTACCCGGAGCAGCGAGCGGAAGGGGAAATTCTGCTCGATGGCGACAACATCCTGACCAACACCCAGGATATCGCCCTGCTGCGGGCGAAAGTAGGCATGGTGTTCCAGAAACCAACGCCGTTCCCGATGTCGATTTACGACAACATCGCCTTTGGCGTGCGCCTGTTTGAAAAGCTCTCGCGCACCGATATGGACGAGCGCGTGCAGTGGGCGTTGACCAAGGCCGCATTGTGGAACGAAACCAAAGATAAACTGCACCAGAGCGGGTACTCTCTCTCTGGTGGTCAGCAGCAGCGTCTGTGCATTGCGCGCGGTATCGCCATTCGCCCGGAAGTATTGCTGCTGGATGAGCCCTGTTCTGCGCTTGACCCGATTTCTACCGGGCGAATTGAAGAGCTGATCACCGAACTGAAACAGGATTACACCGTCGTTATCGTCACCCACAACATGCAGCAGGCTGCGCGTTGCTCGGATCACACGGCGTTTATGTACCTGGGCGAGCTGATTGAGTTCAGCGACACGGATGCACTGTTCACTCGCCCGGCGAAGAAACAGACTGAAGATTATATTACTGGCCGCTACGGTTGATTTGCCTTAGTGCATGTGGAGAAACCATGGACAACCTCAATCTTAATAAACATATTTCCGGCCAGTTCAACGCTGAACTGGAAAGTATCCGCACCCAGGTAATGACCATGGGCGGCATGGTGGAGCAGCAGCTCTCCGATGCGATTACCGCGATGCACAACCAGGATAGCGAACTGGCAAAACGCGTGGTGGAAGGTGACAAACAGGTCAACATGATGGAAGTTGCCATCGACGAAGCCTGTGTGCGTATTATCGCTAAACGCCAGCCGACGGCGAGTGACCTGCGCCTGGTGATGGCAATCATCAAAACCATCGCTGAACTGGAACGTATTGGCGACGTTGCCGATAAAATCTGCCGCACGGCGCTGGAGAAGTTCTCTTCTCAGCACCAGCCGCTGCTGGTGAGCCTGGAATCCCTCGGCCGCCACACGGTGCAGATGCTGCATGACGTGCTGGATGCTTTCGCGCGTATGGATCTCGACGAAGCGGTACGTATCTACCGCGAAGATAAGAAAGTCGATCAGGAATATGAAGGCATCGTGCGTCAGTTGATGACGTATATGATGGAAGATCCGCGCACCATTCCAAGCGTACTCACCGCGCTGTTCTGCGCACGCTCTATCGAGCGTATCGGCGACCGCTGCCAGAATATCTGCGAATACATCTTCTACTTCGTGAAGGGGCAGGATTTCCGCCACGTGGGCGGCGATGAGCTGGATAAACTGCTGGCGGGGAAAGACCCGAAAGAGTAAGCCTTCCTTCCGGTTTAGCAAAGCGCGCGATCGGTTCCCTCTCCCTGTGGGAGAGGGTTAGGGTGAGGGGCAAATCAACGCACAATATCCCACCCGCGCGCTTTCCACAGTCCTGGCAACTGTGCCAAATCGGTAAACGTCGTCACTTTGGGATGATCAATCGGCTTGTTATGCGGGTCGGCGCAGAAGTAGAACACCTCCATTCCCGCATCTATTCCTGACTGCGCGCCCGCGCTGGAATCATCCACCAGAATGCACTTCTCCACGTTGACGTTCATCGCCTTCGCCGCATGGAACATCAATGCCGGGTCAGGCTTCCAGCGCTGAATATCGTAGCCGCTGAACAATTTCTCCGGGAAATGGTGCAGCATCGCCAGCTTTCCTAATGAGTGATTCATCTTGCTGACCGGGCCGTTAGAAACCACGCACATCGGCACTTTCATGGCGTTCAGAAGGGTATCCGCGCCGGGGATGATCTCCAGTTCCGAATCGAACAGACGTGCGACCTCGGCGCGATAAACCGGCTCCAGATCGGCACGAGCCAGGTTTACCCCGTGCTCGGCGTTAATGATGTCGATGATCTCGTAGAGTTTCACGCCTTTAAAACGTTTAAAGATCTCTTCCAGATCGAGCGTAATGCCAAACTCTTTGAACATATGGACATACGCGCGAGAACAAATCACTTCGCTGTCGACCAGCGTACCGTCACAGTCGAAAAATACTGCTTCAATCCCGGACATATCATTCCCTTAATAACAAGTTTAACGTTTACGTACTGCTGAATTGAGAGACGCAATCGTTGCCGTATAAGCAAAATCAATGAAAAAAACTATCTCGCAAACGCGCCTATTGTCGCATTTTGGTATAGGATAGCGACGAATTTTCCTTCCTTTCTGCGGAAATAGATGATGAGCCAACAACAAACTACCCAGACTTCCGGTCAGGGTATGCTGGAACGCGTGTTTAAACTGCGTGAACACGGCACAACGGCACGTACTGAAGTCATTGCCGGTTTCACCACTTTCCTGACGATGGTCTACATCGTTTTTGTTAACCCACAAATTCTTGGCGTGGCGGGCATGGACACCAGCGCGGTGTTTGTCACCACCTGCCTGATTGCTGCGCTGGGCAGCATCCTGATGGGCGTTTTCGCCAACCTGCCGGTGGCACTGGCGCCTGCGATGGGCCTTAACGCCTTCTTCGCCTTTGTCGTGGTACAGGCGATGGGCCTGCCGTGGCAGGTCGGTATGGGCGCAATCTTCTGGGGCGCAATCGGCCTGCTGCTGCTGACTATTTTCCGCGTGCGTTACTGGATGATCGCCAATATCCCGGTAAGCCTGCGCGTGGGCATCACCAGCGGTATCGGCCTGTTCATCGGTATGATGGGCCTGAAAAACGCCGGTGTCATCGTGGCGAACTCCGAAACGCTGGTGGCGATTGGCAACCTGACGTCTCACAGCGTGCTGCTGGGCGTGCTGGGCTTCTTTATTATCGCTATTCTGGCCTCGCGTAACATTCATGCTGCCGTACTGGTCTCTATCGTAGTCACCACGCTGCTGGGCTGGATGCTGGGCGACGTGCATTACAACGGTATCGTTTCTGCGCCGCCAAGCGTGATGACGGTTGTGGGCCACGTTGACCTTGCCGGGTCGTTCAACCTGGGCCTGGCTGGCGTGATCTTCTCCTTTATGCTGGTTAACCTGTTCGACTCCTCCGGTACGTTGATTGGGGTAACGGACAAAGCCGGGCTGACCGATGAGAAAGGCAAGTTTCCGCGCATGAAGCAGGCGCTGTATGTCGATAGCGTCTCTTCTGTTGCGGGTTCCTTTATCGGTACCTCTTCCGTCACCGCGTACATCGAATCCTCTTCCGGCGTCTCCGTTGGTGGCCGTACTGGTCTGACTGCGGTAGTCGTCGGTATCCTGTTCCTGCTGGTGATCTTCCTGTCGCCGCTGGCCGGAATGGTGCCGGGCTACGCCGCTGCGGGCGCGCTGATTTACGTTGGCGTACTGATGACCTCAAGCCTTGCTCGTGTGAAGTGGGAAGACCTGACAGAATCGGTTCCGGCGTTCATTACCGCCGTGATGATGCCGTTTAGTTTCTCCATTACCGAAGGGATTGCGCTGGGCTTCATCTCTTACTGTGTGATGAAAATCGGTACCGGCCGTTTCCGCGACCTCAGCCCGTGCGTGATTATCGTCGCACTGCTGTTTGTGCTGAAGATTGTGTTTATTGACGGGCATTAATGCCCTCGTCCATCCTCTCTCCCTGTGGGGGAGAGGATGGTGTGGTATTCTCCCTCTCCCTGCGGGAGAGGGCCGGGGTGAGGGGAAATTTTCTACGCCTTAACCCGTGAAATATACTCGCCAAACGCGGTCAACTGGCCAGTTAAATGATCCAGCGTCCCTTGCTCAATCACCTCACCCAGTTGCGGATCGACCTTGTTCTGAATGACTCCCCCCATAAACTCCGGCTTGTTCATCACCATTGCATCGAGGAACACCAGGATCTGACGCAGGTGATACTGGCAGCGTGCGCCGCCAATTGCCCCCATCGAACTGGTCTGAATCAGCACGGGTTTACCTGCCAGCGGCTGTTCAGGCAGGCGAGAGAGCCAGTCGATGGCATTCTTCAGGCCGCCCGGCACCGAGTAGTTATATTCCGGCGTTACAATGACCACGCCATCGGCCTGACGAATTTGTTCCGCCAGCGCTAATACGCTTTGCGGGAACCCCTCTTCCTGCTGAACGTCGGCGTCATACAGCGGGATATTGCCAATCGACGGCAGTGGAGAGACCTCCATGCTCGCCGGAGCGATTTTTGGCAGGGTACGCGCAACCATACCGTTAAATGAACCTTTGCGCAGGCTTCCCAGTAACGTAACAACTTTTAACGCTTCGGACATGATTACTCCTGTTTATCTGCTGGCCCAACAGTGGCCAGGCTAATTGAGTATAAGTGCCTTCTCCGCAGACAGGCTGGTGAATCTCATCAGACGGGCATCTTCGGCATTCGCGCGCGTTTGTGCGTCGGGCAGGCTTTGCCAGCCGTTCCGCCCGTCAAATTGCCAAATCTTTAGCTTTTCGATGGCGGGCGTCGCAGCCAGTGACCAGACCAGCACATCTTCTGCATCGCTCAGGGCTTCAAGCTGCGCCATGCTGGCCGAGCGCAAACGTCCGGAACCCGGCAAAAGCTGGAGAAGCTCTGGCTGGTCTGTATGTATCTCTCCGGTGAGCTTAAGAATGCTGTGGCGCAGGGTTAGCAACTGGACTTGCGCCTCGTTTGCGTCATTTTGGTTTTTAATCCACAGTTTTTCGTTGCTGGTGAAGCCGTAACTTTTAGAATTTTGCGCGCGGGAAAGTGAATAAGCCGAACGCTGTAGCTCAAGATCAAGGCCGCATTTCCCCTCCGTGGTCAGCGCGACGCCAACGATGTTTCCGGCATAGGAGAGAGAAAAGTCGGGGAGATTGGGGTCTTTGAAAACGGGTCTGCCATTGGGCTGGTTTATGATTTCAGGCAGTTCGCCGATGCCGTAGAGCATAAATATCAGCTCGGCCAGCAACGCGCGGGAGGCAAGATATCGCGTTCTGCGGTGAGTCGGCAATTCGCGGGCTGTATTGTGGCAGGTTGTCGACAGCCTTACCGAGAGCATCTGCCCGTCGTTAAGTATCCCTCTTGCAAAATGTGTCGCCATTTTTCGCTCCGTGATTAATGGGCCGTTAATAAATTTCACCCTCATATTATCGGTGAAACGTATACGTTTTAATGCGCAAGCGCAGACATTGAAAGAGGGAGGGCAGGACTTTTACAAATCCTTAGGCGTAATAGTTAAATCTCTCGCAAAAAGGAGATAAATAAGCGCAATTATTTTATCTCGCGGTACAGAGATTTGATTGTATCCTTCAGCCATACGATCTTTGGGTTATGGCTATTACGTTTATGCCACAGCAGCGTAAAGGGCACCATTAGCTTTTCACGCTGGTTCTCATCAAAGGGGAGTGGACGGGCGACCAGCGGTAAATGATGTTGCCGATTGTAGTGCTGACAATAGAGTGGAGCGGTGGCTATCAGGGTGTTACCGGGCTGGGCGGCAAGAAACAGCGACTGTTCAAAACCCGGCAGACTTAAGGCAATGTTGCGTTCGCGTCCCAACTCCTGCAACACGTTATCCAGCGCCCAGGTGTCGCTTTGTTCCCAGCAGATGCTGATATGGGGATAACGCAGGAAGGTCTCGAGATTCCATTCTTCGCGCAGCGCCGGATGATCTTCATGCAGCCAGACCCACGGAAGGTCGGTAAACAGTACCTCAAAGTCGATCGATAGCGGCAGGGCGCTCAACAGTTCCCGCGAACGCGGATGGGTTTCCCGACCAGTAAAACCGATATCGACGTCACCCCGGGTGATGGCATCCAGTGAGTCATAGTCCCAGTTACGCACCTTAATGGATGCCTTCGGATAACGCTGGTAGATCTGCTGCGAAAGGTCATTGAATCTCAGCATCATCAGCGGAGACTCCGCCGCCAGTTCGAATTTCAGCCCGCCGGGCGTCTCGTTATGCGGCTTATCCAGAATCTGTTTGCCCATTTGCATCCAGTCCGCCAGATCCTGCTCAATGCTTACCATCAGCGGCGTTGGCGTTAGTCCAAGTGGGGTGTTGATAAACAGTGAGTCATCGAACCATGTCCGTAACTTTGCCAGCGACTTGCTGACCGCTGACGGCGTCACGCTCATCCGCTTCGCCGCCCGGGTCACGCTACGCTCCTGCGCCAGTAATTGCAGGCATAACAGCAGGTTAAGATCGAGGCTGGTGATGGATTTCTTCATGGCGATGCGCGTTCCTTTTGGGGGTGACGGCGATAATCAGCAATAGACTCAGTATGCTACAGGCAATCAGAATCCCGATCAGCATATTCAGTGCGCCAATGCCGAATACAGCTGCCAGCCAAATCCATAACGACGAACCGCATACCTGGGCGATCCCCAGCACCGAACTGGCAACACCCGCGCGCAGGGCGAACGGCCCGAGCGCCTGGCTCATCGCCACGCCGAAGCCAACGGAGAAACCGGCGCAAATCAGCGTAATACCAAACAGCGTGATGGCATGGGTTGGCGCAAGACTGAGCACCACCCCCGCCGTCAGGAACAGGCATTGCGAGGTGAGCATTAACGTGCGTGGTTTAAAGATGCTCAGTGCGAACGGCGTCGAGAAGGAGACCGCCATACTCACGCCAGCCGTTAAGGCCATGGTGGTCGCGTACTCGCCGCGCTCGAAGCCCATCACTTCCATCAGCAGTACCGGGGAGGTATTTACAAAAGTGAGGATCACCGACACGCTCAGGGTGGTGACAGCCAGACGGCTCAGGAAGAAACGGTCGAGCAGCGATTCGCTGGACGAGTGGGAATGCTTCTGCGTCAGCCGCTCAGGGCGCGTCTCTTTCAGCACCAGCGCAGAGAGTAAAAATACCACCACGCCCATGACCAGCATCGTCCAGAACAGACTCTGCCACGGGTATTTGAGCATAATCAGATGCCCCAGCACCGGGGCGAGTACCGGCACAATGCAGGTGATACCGTTTAACAGCGACAGCACCTTTGCCCGACGCTGGTCGTCAAGCGTATCGCGCAGAATGGCGAAGGCAACCACATAACAGTTTCCCGCCCCAAACCCCTGCACAAAGCGACCGACTAAAAACAGCGAGCTCTCCTGTGCCAGTGCGCACAACGTGGAGGCCAGCATAAAAATCACTGCGCCAAACAGCGCAACGGGTCGACGACCGGAACGGTCGGCCACACGTCCGGCAAACAACATCGCAGTGGCCATCCCGGCCAGATAGACTGAAAAAGCGATATGTAGCTGCGCCTCACTGGCGTTGAGATCGGCGGCAATGCGCGGGAGCCCCACCAGATACATATCGATTCCAGCAGGATAGAGCAGAACAAGAGCAAAACTACACAAGAGATAGCGGGCCATAGCATCCTCACAATAAGCGTGGCGCTAAGGATACGGGGAGGTGCATAGGGTGGCGAGTTGCCATTTGGACAAGAGTGATTTCCTGTGAGGAACATCCGCTGACACTTAGGTCAGCGGAGCGGATTCTGTTTAGCCAAATTTGGGTAATAAATTGAAGGTGCTACCAAACCAGCAAACGATCACTGCAACACCGAAGAGCATAACAATGCAGGGGATGATGTGACCTCCCCAGACGGTAAACATTTTGTCCGGGAATTTTTTCCTGGCTTTTAATGCGAGGAATGCCGGAATGATCACGGCCCAGATTGTCGCGCATAATCCCGCGCCGCCAATGCCGTAGATAAAGCCATTCGGGAATATCAGGTATAAGGACGCTGGTGGCAGGAAGGTAAGAAGAATAGTTTTTAAACGCCCACCAGGAGAGTTATCGAATTTAAATAAATCAGCCAGATAATCAAAAAGCCCCAGCGTGACGCCAAAGAAAGAGCTTGCGACGGCCAGGTTGGAGAACAGCAGAAGGAAAAACTCGATAATTCCATGCTGGTTTGTTCCGAGGAATGATTTGACCAGCGAATCGACATTCCCCCCTGATGATATGATGTTTTTAAACCCCTCACGAGAGATGTTTCCCATGGTGCAGTATAGCCAAAAAAGATAGATAACCAGAGCTAACAATGAACCAAAAACGATACTTTTTATTAGTTTATCTTTTCTTTTTCCATAGCAAATAATCAAGCTTGGAATATTGCCATGAAACCCAAATGAAGCCAGACAGACTGGAAGCGCCATAAACACATAAGGGAAGTAAGATGCATTACCTTCTGCACTACCGGCAATATCCCGGAGTATGGAGTAGTCAACCTGGAAGAAAAAAGAGCCAAAAACGATTACAAATGAGATTATTTTAACACCTAAAAATAATGACGTAATTCGACTTGCTGCCAGAGAGCTAAACCACAATATACTGGCCACAAACAGCGCTGTACTGATACCAATGACTCGTGGATTAACGTGCTGCCCCAGGTTCATTGAAATGGTTTCGCTGATGATTGCACCATTTGCCGAGATATAAGCATAAGTGAGAATATAAAGAACGAATGCTACCGTAAACCCACTTATAATATTCCATTTATTGCCGATCAAATCTTTTGTGATGGTGTTGAAACTGGAGCCAACAGGGTAATTTAAATTTGCTTCTAAGAGTAGTAGTCCTGAATGTAGCATCGAAAACCAGGCTATGATAAGAATAAATGCCCCCCAGAAAAACCATGACCCTGCAAGGTCAACGGGGAGAGCGAACATTCCACCACCAATGACGGTACCTGCAATAACCATTATTCCCCAGAAGGAGGAGTGTTTTTCATTTGAAGTATCTTCCATAATGCAACCTTAATAATAGGTAGCTTAATATCGAAAAGGCTGTGAAAACACAGCCTTTTCGACGATCTGTTTGATTAAACTTCTTTAAGTTTTGCCGTGAAGTGGCGCAACACTTTTGGTTCGTAAGTAAAGGTTAATCCCTTAATATTCAGCGCATTTTCTTTAACATGTTTAAAGGCTTCAATGATGAAGTCCATATGCGACTGGGTATAGGTAGCACGCGGGATAGTTAAACGCAGCAATTCTGCCGGGCAAGGTAACTGCTTGCCCGTTTTGGGATCGCGACCCTGCAAGAAGGAACCGATTTCTACCGCTCTGATACCCGCGACTTTATACAATTCACATGCCAGCGCTTGAGCCGGGAATTGCTCCGCGGGAATATGCGGCAGGAGCTTGCCAGCATCAACAAATGCCGCATGGCCACCCGCTTGCTGGCATACAACGCCAATGGCTTCCAGGCCATCGACCAGATACTGAACCTGAGTAATACGGTAAGCTAACCAGTCACGGTTCATCCCGTCGTGGAGGCCGACAGCGAGTCGCTCCATGGCCCCGCCTTCCAGACCCCCGTAAGTTGGGAAGCCTTCCTGAACCACGCAAAGTGTCCTGCACTCGGTGTAAACATCTAAATAATCATCATTTTTAATGCAGAGCAATCCACCCATCGGAACCATGGCATCTTTTTTGGCCGACATTGCCAGCATATCAGCATATTTATAGGTTTCACGCGTGATTTGCTCAATAGTCCAGTCTTTATATTCAGCCTCTCGTTGTTGGATGAAATAGGCGTTCTCCGCAAAACGCGCTGAGTCCATGACAACCGGAATATCATATCTTTTCGCAATGCTATACATTGCTTTCAGGTTGGCTAATGAAATAGGTTGACCGCCAGCAGAGTTGCTGGTGATGGTTGCAACGATATAAGGCACATTATTTGGGCCTACCTCTTCAATTCCGCGTTCCAGTCCTTCGAGATCAAAGTTACCTTTAAAATCGTAGCGAACGCCGGTATCAAACGCTTCTTTGATATAAACGTTACGCACGGTGCAACCGTTGATCTGGCTATGGCCTTGGGTGGTGTCAAAGAAATAGTTAGAAAAGGCGACCATTTTAGTTCTGTCTAAGCCTTTTTCTTGTTCACGTTTTTTTATTAATACCGGTATATAGATTTGCTCTGCGCCGCGTCCCTGGTGAGTGGGGATTGTATGCTGATAACCGAAAATCGTCTTAACCGAATCGGCTAAGGCATAATAGCTACGGCTGCCACTATAAGCCTCATCGCCGCGCATCATCGCCGCTTGCATATTTTGCGTAACAGCCCCGGTGCCGCTGTCTGTCAGTAAATCAATGAAAACATCTTCGCTGTCCAGCAGAAATGGGTTCATGCCTGATTTTATAATCGCATTTTCGCGATGCTCTCTTGTTGTACGTTTTACAGGCTCTATAACACGGATGCGGAATGGCTCAGGTAAATGTTTGAAGTTTTCCATTTGATAATCCTTCAATTAATTTTTTGACAAAAAGTCCCTGTGGCTATTAAAAATAGCCATGATGAATATCTTCAGGTATGCTTATTTTCGAGCTAATTCAAATGCCACGCATTGCACCTGTGTTTTCTCGACGAATACAGGTGTTATAGCGACTCGTTAGCCGTATAATTAAAAATAAGGCATACCAAACGAATAGATTTAGTAAGATCTATTTGTTATTTGATTTTGACAGGCGTGGGGAGAGGTTATGGGCGATGCTCAACAATTTTATTGTCGATATTGAACCATTTTTCGGTGATATATGAAGTTGAGATAATCATGATATGTTTATCCTCATTAGATACAGTGCTACATTATTGCAATGGGAATATTTGTCTATCGGGATTTTGGCGAGTTGTGATTGTAATCACAATCAATAAGATGTTGTTAATTATTCCACATTAAAATGTCGAGATTAGTGAAAAGTATCTGAGGCATAAATTTTTCCGGGGATCCCTGCATATCATTCCATGATTGCAGGGAGAGTTCGTGTGGACTTACTTACCAATACAGAAGCTTGAGAAAATCCGTCCCAGCAAATCATCGGAGGTAAACTCTCCGGTGATTTCGCTCAGCGCCTGCTGTGCCAGGCGCAACTCTTCTGCCAGCAGTTCACCCGCCCATGCGCCCAGCAACTGTGCCTTGCCCTGCTGAAGGTGCTCAGCAGCCTGCTCCAGTGCCTGCAAGTGACGACGGCGCGCGAGGAAGCCGCCTTCCATGTTGGTTTCAAAGCCCATACTCTGTTTGAGATGGTTGCGCAGTACTTCCACGCCATCGCCAGTACGTGCGGAAAGACGAACCAGTGAGTGACCATTCACCTCGCTCAGACCCTGCGGCTCGCCTGTGATATCTGCTTTGTTACGCACCACGGTGATCGGTAAATTTGCGGGTAAACGGGCGATAAAATCAGGCCAGATTGTCGCCGGATCAACGGCATCGGTGGTGGTGCCGTCAACCATAAACAGCACACGGTCGGCTTGTTCGATTTCCTGCCAGGCGCGCTCGATGCCGATACGCTCCACTTCATCGCTGGCTTCACGCAACCCGGCGGTGTCGATGATGTGCAGCGGCATGCCGTCGATATGAATATGTTCGCGAAGTACGTCGCGCGTGGTGCCTGCAATGTCGGTGACAATCGCCGCTTCACGACCTGCCAGCGCGTTCAGCAGGCTTGATTTCCCGGCATTTGGACGCCCGGCAATCACCACTTTCATCCCTTCGCGCAGCAGGCTGCCCTGACGCGCTTCGGCACGCACGGCATCAAGATCGGTCATCACATTGTTGAGCTGCGCTTCGATTTTACCGTCGGAGAGAAAATCAATCTCCTCATCAGGAAAATCGATGGCGGCTTCCACGTAGATGCGCAGGTGAGTGAGTGCTTCCACTAAGTGATTTACGCGAGCGGAAAATGCCCCCTGCAA
Source organism: Pseudocitrobacter cyperus (assembly GCF_039889165.1). NCBI lineage: Bacteria > Pseudomonadati > Pseudomonadota > Gammaproteobacteria > Enterobacterales > Enterobacteriaceae > Pseudocitrobacter > Pseudocitrobacter cyperus. Next base: position 48,348 of record NZ_JAYMYY010000005.1, read on the forward strand.
CGAGTTCAGCGCAGAACGGGCGGCCTGTTCGGAACTGGCGTCAATCAGGTCGGCAATCGCTTCAGCCTGTGCTAAATCGAGCTTGTCGTTGAGGAAGGCACGCTCGGAGAACTCGCCCGGTTTGGCGATGCGCACGCCCGGAATGGTCAGAATACGTTTGAGCAGGAGATCGAGAATTACCGGGCCGCCATGCCCCTGCAATTCCAGTACGTCTTCACCGGTAAAGGAGTTAGGGCCGGGGAACCACAGAGCGATACCCTGATCCAGCGCGCTGCCGGAGACGTCCTTAAACGGCAGATAATCAGCATAACGTGGTTTCGGCAGCTTACCTAAAACGGCCTGAGCTACGTCGCGGGCCTTCAGGCCGGAAATGCGCAGGATGCCGACGCCGCCACGTCCCGGAGGGGTGGCCTGGGCTACGATAGTGTCGTTATGGCTCATGATATGTCTCATTCAATACAAATAAAAAAGGCGGTCATAAGACCGCCCTTTAATTTATGTTCCGTTTGCCGGATGGCGGTTTCGCCTTATCCGGCTCACAACCGAATCAGGAGCTTTTCTTCTCGCGGCTATGCAGGCCACGTTTCTCCAGACCACGGTAAATCAGTTGCTGCTGGATAATGGTCACCAGGTTGCTGACGATATAGTACAGCACCAGACCTGACGGGAACCACAGGAAGAACACGGTGAAGATGACCGGCATAAAGGTCATGATCTTCTGCTGCATCGGGTCGGTCACGGTGGTCGGCGACATCTTCTGAATGAAGAACATCGTTACGCCCATCAGGATCGGCAGGATGTAGTACGGGTCTTGTGCAGACAAGTCGTGGATCCAGAGTGCGAACGGCGCATGACGCAGTTCAACGGAGCCCATCAGCATGTAGTACAGCGCAAGGAAGATTGGCATCTGGATAAGCAGCGGGAAGCAGCCACCCAGCGGGTTAACCTTCTCTGCTTTGTACAGGGCCATCATTTCCTGGCTCTGACGCTGTTTGTCATCGCCCAAACGCTCACGCATCGCCTGAATCTTCGGCTGCAGCATACGCATTTTCGCCATGGAGGTGTACTGCGCTTTAGTCAGCGGGTACATGATGCCACGAACGATAAAGGTGATAACGATGATGGAGAAGCCCCAGTTACCCAGGAAGCTGTGGATCCATTTCAGCAGTTTAAACAGCGGCTGAGAGATGAACCACAACCAACCGTAATCAACGGTCAGATCCAGGTGTGGCGCAACGGCGGCCATTTTATCCTGAATTTCCGGGCCAACCCACAGGGTGCTGCCAAGCGTACCGGTTTGTCCCGGTTGAACCAGAACAGGCTGGGATTTGTAGCCGATCGCTGCAACGCCGTTACCGAGGTTAGCGGTATAGAAGTTGTTAGAGCCATCGTTACGCGGAACCCATGCGGTCGCAAAATACTGTTGCAGCATCGCTACCCAACCGCCTTTAGAGCTGACGTTCAGGTTTTCGTTATCTGCAATGGTATCGAATTTGTATTTTTCATACTTCGCGTCAGGCGTGGAGTACGCAGCGCCGCGGAAGGTATGCAGCGCAAAGTTGCTGCTGCCCGTATCGCGGTGAGTCGGCAGATTGATGGACTGCTTAAGCTGACCAAAGGTGGACAACTCTAACGGTTTCTCGCTGCTGTTCTGTACGCTGTAGCCTACGTTCACCGCATACTCGCCCTTTTTCAGGGTGAAGGTTTTGGTGAAAGTATTGCCCGCTTTATCGGTATAGGTCATCGGAATAACCAGTTCGTTCTGACCATTGGCCAGTACGAAGGCGTCACTGTCGACGTTATACAGCGGACGTTCGCCATTTGCCGGGTTATCCGGGCCATCACGACCGGTCAGGCCGCTCTGTGCCTGATAGATAAACTGCGGCGTCGTTTCCAGTAACTGGAACGGCTCCGTCGATTTGAGTTCTTTCGGGTAAGCCAACAGTTGCGCCTGCTCAACATCACCACCACGGGTGTTGATGGTCAGCTCAAGCACATCGGTTTTCACCGTAATCAGTTTCCCCTGGCCACTGGCCGGTACGCCCTGGTCGGCGGCGCTACCCGCTGCGGTGGTCGTAGTCTGCGTGGTCTGCTGCTGAGGTTGAGGATTGTTATCCTGTTCCCAAGCCTGCCAGATCATGAAAGACACGAACAACAAAGCGATGATGAGAAGATTGCGTTGCGAATCCATCGTTAGTGTTCTCTGGTATCAAAAGGTCCGGGGGGGACGGGGTCGTCTCCACCTGGGTGTAAAGGGTGGCATTTTAATACGCGTTTCACTGTCAACCAACTGCCTTTTATCACTCCAAACCTGCGCAATGCCTCAATTCCGTATTGTGAACAGGTAGGAGTGAAACGACAATGCGGCCCGAGTAGCGGACTAATCAGACGTTGATAGACCCGAATGAGGGCTATCAGGAGCCGTGAGCCAGGCGACAATGGCGGCGCCATAATTTTTCCAACGCTTCCGAAAGAGCACGGTTATCGAGGTCTGCAACCCCCTTCTTCGCCACCACCACGAAATCCATAGACGGGAGTTCATGTTGACGTAAACGGAAGCTTTCACGCGTCAGACGTTTAATCCGGTTGCGTTCATGCGCACGTTTAACATTTTTCTTGGCGACGGTAAGACCGATACGGGGATGCCCCAGCGAATTTTGGCGGCCGAGGATGGTGATTTGCGGCGTGCCAGCCCGTTGTGGCTGCTGGAAGACGAATGTGAAATGAGTGGGAGTTAACAAACGTAACTCCCTGGGAAATGCTAGCTTAACCACTCAGGGGTTAGCTTTATTACTTGGAAACGGTCAGACGAGCGCGGCCTTTAGCACGACGACGTGCCAGAACCTGACGACCATTTTTAGTAGCCATACGAGCACGGAAGCCGTGAGAACGGTTGCGCTTCAGTACAGACGGTTGAAAAGTGCGTTTCATGGCGATTTCTACCTAAACTTGAATAAATTCAATGGCTTTATTGGATATCCGCCCGAAAATCGAACGATGGACACCGAAGCCATGGGTGATTAAAGAGGCCGGATTGTAATAATTGTACACTCCGGAGTCAATTCTCTTTCCTTATTTACCGCGTAATTCACCACGTTTTTTTGTAGCGTTTAGCACGGAAAATGAGCAACATCTGACGCCTGTTTGCACGTAGCATGCGCTGGGTCGGGGATTATACGGCCTGACCATTAAAGCGCAAGGATCATCCAGGATCTTTGTTAGATCATTTAAGCAAAAATTTGTCGTTACTCATTAATTTTTCCAATATGCGGCGTAAATCGTCCCCCCTTCCCTTGCGGATCGTTTACACTTAGCCAGTCCCGATCCTTCCTGTGGATAAATCAGGAAGAAACTGTGAGAAACAGAAGATCTCTGACTCAGTTTAGGCTATGATCCGCGGTCCTGATCGGATCCACGGATCCTGGAGCGGGAAAACACACTTAACGCTTCCGGTGTTTCCGGTTGCAGTACTGCCCACGGGCAGCCCGAGGTGTTTTGTGGAAAACCGCAGATAGCGGTTCGCACGTCACCCTTGTGCATTGGGTCTATTCGACGTGTGTCAAAAATCACGAATTTTTTAATCTTATACACAGCGTTATTCAGGCTGCTTCGGCGGCAACTGAGTGAGTCCCCGACATTTTGTGTCGCAGGAAGGTTCATCTACGGCTTCGTAAGGTTGCCTGAACGATGATGTGTATCGACTTTTTTCGAGTGGAGTCCGCCGTGTCACTTTCGCTTTGGCAGCAATGTCTTGCCCGATTGCAGGATGAGTTACCAGCCACAGAATTCAGCATGTGGATCCGCCCATTGCAGGCGGAACTGAGCGATAACACGCTGGCCCTGTACGCGCCAAATCGTTTTGTGCTTGATTGGGTACGAGATAAATACCTGAACAATATCAACGGACTGCTTAATGACTTTTGCGGTTCCGATGCGCCTCAGTTGCGTTTTGAGGTGGGGACGAAACCGGTCACGCATACCCTCAGAGAAACGGCAAACGTTGCCATTCCGGCGCAGGCAGCACAGGTGCATGCCCCACGCGCGGTGCCCGCACCGCGTCAGGGTTGGGATAACGTCCCCGCTCCGGCAGAGCCTTCTTACCGCTCCAACGTCAACGTAAAACACACCTTTGATAACTTCGTTGAAGGTAAGTCGAACCAACTGGCCCGCGCGGCGGCGCGCCAGGTGGCCGATAACCCTGGCGGCGCGTATAACCCGCTGTTTTTATATGGCGGAACGGGTCTGGGTAAAACGCACTTATTACACGCGGTGGGCAACGGCATCATCGCCCGTAAACCCAATGCAAAAGTGGTTTACATGCACTCCGAACGTTTCGTGCAGGACATGGTAAAAGCCCTGCAAAACAACGCTATTGAAGAGTTCAAACGCTACTACCGCTCCGTCGATGCGCTGCTTATCGATGACATCCAGTTTTTTGCCAATAAAGAACGATCCCAGGAAGAGTTTTTCCACACCTTTAATGCCCTGCTGGAAGGCAATCAGCAGATCATCCTGACATCAGATCGCTACCCGAAAGAGATCAACGGCGTGGAAGATCGCCTGAAATCCCGCTTTGGCTGGGGGCTGACGGTGGCCATTGAGCCGCCGGAGCTGGAAACCCGCGTGGCCATTTTGATGAAAAAAGCCGACGAGAACGATATTCGTCTACCGGGTGAGGTGGCGTTCTTTATTGCCAAGCGGCTACGCTCTAACGTGCGTGAACTGGAAGGGGCGCTGAACCGCGTGATTGCCAACGCCAACTTTACTGGCCGGGCGATCACTATCGACTTCGTTCGCGAAGCGCTGCGTGATTTACTCGCGTTGCAGGAAAAACTGGTCACTATCGACAATATTCAGAAGACGGTGGCCGAGTACTACAAAATTAAGGTGGCGGATCTCCTCTCCAAGCGGCGTTCCCGCTCGGTAGCGCGTCCGCGCCAGATGGCGATGGCGCTGGCGAAAGAGTTGACCAACCACAGTCTGCCGGAAATTGGCGATGCGTTTGGCGGCCGTGACCATACCACCGTGCTTCATGCCTGCCGTAAGATTGAGCAGTTGCGTGAAGAGAGCCACGATATCAAAGAAGATTTCTCAAATTTAATCAGAACACTGTCGTCGTGATCCTATGAAATTTACCGTAGAACGTGAACATTTATTAAAACCGTTACAACAGGTGAGTGGCCCGCTAGGTGGCCGCCCGACGCTGCCTATTCTCGGAAACCTGCTATTACAGGTGGCTGACGGTACGCTGTCATTGACCGGTACCGATTTAGAAATGGAGATGGTTGCTCGCGTGGCGCTGGTGCAGGCGCACGAGCCCGGCGCAACCACCGTCCCGGCACGTAAATTCTTCGATATCTGCCGTGGTCTGCCTGAAGGCGCAGAGATTGCCGTGCAACTGGAAGGCGACCGCATGCTGGTGCGCTCCGGGCGCAGCCGTTTCTCGCTCTCCACGCTGCCTGCCGCCGACTTCCCGAACCTGGATGACTGGCAGAGCGAAGTCGAATTTACCCTGCCGCAGGCAACCATGAAGCGTCTGATTGAAGCGACCCAGTTCTCGATGGCGCATCAGGACGTTCGTTACTACTTAAACGGCATGCTGTTTGAAACCGAAGGGGAAGAGCTGCGTACCGTGGCGACCGACGGCCACCGCCTGGCGGTGTGCTCCATGCCGGTCGGCGAATCGTTGCCGAATCATTCGGTGATCGTACCGCGTAAAGGCGTCATTGAACTGATGCGTATGCTCGACGGCGGCGATACACCGCTGCGCGTACAAATTGGTAGCAATAACATCCGTGCCCATGTCGGTGATTTCATCTTCACTTCCAAGCTGGTTGATGGCCGTTTCCCGGATTATCGCCGCGTATTGCCGAAGAATCCCGACAAACATCTGGATGCCGGCTGCGATATTCTCAAGCAGGCCTTTGCCCGTGCGGCCATTCTTTCCAACGAAAAATTCCGCGGCGTGCGCCTGTTTGTCAGTGAAAACCAACTGAAAATTACCGCCAACAACCCGGAACAGGAAGAAGCGGAAGAGATCCTCGACGTCACTTACGCTGGCACTGAGATGGAAATCGGCTTTAACGTCAGTTACGTGCTGGATGTGCTGAACGCACTGAAATGCGAAAACGTGCGTATTCTACTGACGGACTCCGTTTCCAGCGTACAGATTGAAGATGCCGCATCACAGTCGGCTGCCTATGTTGTCATGCCAATGAGACTGTAATGTCGCTCACCCGCTTGTTGATCCGCGACTTTCGCAATATCGAAAGCGCGGATCTCGCCTTATCTCCCGGCTTTAACTTCCTGGTTGGCGCAAACGGCAGCGGCAAAACCAGCGTGCTGGAAGCCATCTATACGCTCGGTCATGGCCGGGCGTTTCGCAGTTTGCAGATTGGCCGCGTGATCCGCCATGAACAGGATGCGTTCGTGCTGCACGGGCGTTTGCAGGGCGAAGAGCGCGAAACCACCATTGGCCTCACCAAAGATAAGCTCGGTGACAGCAAAGTACGCATCGACGGCACTGATGGCCATAAGGTTGCAGAGCTGGCGCTGCTGATGCCGATGCAGCTTATTACGCCCGAGGGGTTTACTTTACTCAACGGCGGCCCCAAATACAGAAGAGCATTCCTCGATTGGGGATGCTTCCACAATGAAGCCGGGTTCTTTATCGCCTGGAGCAACCTCAAGCGTCTGCTGAAGCAGCGCAACGCCGCCTTACGCCAGGTGAGCCGCTACGAACAGTTGCGCCCCTGGGATAAGGAATTGATCCCTCTGGCTGAACAAATCAGCCGCTGGCGTGCCGAATACAGCGCCGGTATCGCCGAAGATATGGCGGATACCTGCAAACAGTTTTTACCGGAGTTCTCCCTCACCTTCTCTTTCCAGCGTGGCTGGGAAAAAGAGACGGACTATGCCGAGGTGCTGGAGCGGAACTTTGAGCGTGACAGAATGTTGACCTATACCGCGCATGGCCCGCATAAAGCGGACTTTCGCATACGCGCCGATGGCGCACCGGTGGAAGACACGCTGTCGCGTGGGCAGCTTAAGCTGCTGATGTGCGCACTGCGCCTGGCACAGGGCGAGTTCCTGACCCGCGAAAGCGGTCGGCGCTGCCTGTACCTGATAGATGATTTTGCCTCTGAACTTGATGACGCGCGTCGCGGGCTGTTAGCCAGCCGCTTAAAAGCGACGCAGTCACAGGTTTTCGTCAGCGCGATCAGCGCTGAACACGTTATAGACATGTCGGACGAAAATTCGAAGATGTTTACCGTGGAAAAGGGTAAAATAACGGATTAACCCAAGTTTAAATGAGCGAGAAACGTTGATGTCGAATTCTTATGACTCCTCCAGTATCAAAGTCCTGAAAGGGCTGGATGCGGTGCGTAAGCGCCCGGGTATGTATATCGGCGACACGGATGACGGCACCGGTCTGCACCACATGGTATTCGAGGTTGTGGATAACGCTATCGACGAAGCGCTCGCGGGGTACTGTAAAGACATTGTTGTCACCATCCACAGCGATAACTCCGTATCCGTACAGGATGATGGCCGTGGTATCCCAACCGGCATCCACCCGGAAGAGGGCGTGTCCGCTGCCGAAGTTATCATGACCGTCCTGCACGCAGGTGGTAAATTCGATGATAACTCTTATAAAGTCTCCGGCGGCCTGCATGGCGTAGGCGTTTCCGTGGTTAACGCCCTGTCGCAGAAACTGGAACTGGTTATCCAGCGTGATAACAAAGTTCACCGCCAGATTTATGCCCACGGTGTGCCGCAGGCGCCTCTGGCTGTCACTGGCGATACTGAAAAAACCGGTACCATGGTGCGCTTCTGGCCGAGCCTCGAAACTTTCACCAACGTCACCGAATTTGAGTATGACATCCTGGCGAAACGCCTGCGTGAACTGTCATTCCTCAACTCCGGCGTTTCCATTCGCCTGAAAGACAAGCGTGACGGCAAAGAAGACCATTTCCACTACGAAGGTGGCATTAAGGCGTTTGTTGAGTATCTCAACAAAAACAAAACGCCAATTCACCCGAATATCTTCTATTTCTCCACCGAAAAAGACGGTATCGGCGTCGAAGTTGCGCTGCAGTGGAACGATGGCTTCCAGGAAAACATCTACTGCTTTACCAACAACATTCCGCAGCGTGACGGCGGTACGCACCTGGCTGGCTTCCGCGCGGCGATGACCCGTACCCTGAACGCCTACATGGATAAAGAAGGCTACAGCAAAAAAGCCAAAGTCAGCGCCACCGGCGACGATGCGCGTGAAGGCCTGATTGCCGTTGTCTCTGTTAAAGTACCAGACCCGAAATTCTCCTCGCAGACCAAAGATAAACTGGTCTCTTCTGAGGTGAAATCAGCGGTAGAACAGCAGATGAACGAACTGCTGAGCGAATACCTGCTGGAAAACCCGTCTGACGCGAAAATCGTGGTCGGCAAAATTATCGATGCGGCGCGCGCGCGCGAAGCGGCACGTCGTGCCCGTGAAATGACCCGTCGTAAAGGCGCGCTGGACTTAGCAGGCCTGCCGGGCAAACTGGCTGACTGTCAGGAACGCGACCCGGCACACTCCGAACTGTACCTTGTGGAAGGGGACTCCGCGGGCGGCTCTGCAAAACAGGGGCGTAACCGTAAGAACCAGGCGATCCTGCCGCTGAAGGGTAAAATCCTCAACGTTGAGAAGGCGCGCTTCGACAAGATGCTCTCTTCTCAGGAAGTCGCCACGCTGATTACCGCGCTGGGCTGCGGCATTGGCCGTGACGAGTACAACCCGGATAAACTGCGTTATCACAGCATCATCATCATGACCGATGCGGACGTCGATGGTTCGCACATCCGTACTCTGCTGCTGACCTTCTTCTACCGTCAGATGCCGGAAATTGTTGAACGTGGCCACGTCTACATCGCGCAGCCGCCGCTCTACAAAGTGAAGAAAGGCAAGCAGGAACAGTACATTAAAGATGATGAAGCGATGGATCAGTATCAAATCTCCATCGCGCTGGATGGCGCAACGCTGCATGCTAACGCACACGCGCCTGCGCTGGCGGGTGAAGCGCTGGAAAAACTGGTCTCTGAGTACAACGCTACGCAGAAAATGATTGGCCGCATGGAGCGTCGCTTCCCGAAATCGCTGCTTAAAGAGCTGGTATATCAACCAACGCTGTCAGAAGCCGATCTCGCTGATGAACAGACCGTTACCCGTTGGGTGAACGCGCTGGTAACTGAGTTGAACGAAAACGAGCAGCACGGCAGCCTGTGGAAGTTTGATATTCGTCATAACAGCGAACTGAACCACTTCGAACCGATTATCCGTGTGCGTACTCATGGCGTTGATACGGATTATCCGCTGGATCACGAATTTGTGGTTGGGCCGGAATATCGTCGTATCTGTACGCTGGGCGAGAAACTGCGTGGGCTGATCGAAGAAGATGCGTTTATCGAACGTGGCGAACGCCGTCAGCCGGTAGCCAGCTTCGAGCAGGCGCTGGAGTGGCTGGTGAAAGAGTCCCGTCGAGGACTTGCGATTCAGCGCTATAAAGGTCTGGGCGAGATGAACCCGGAACAGTTGTGGGAAACGACTATGGATCCGGAAAGCCGCCGCATGCTGCGCGTTACCGTGAAGGATGCGATTGCCGCCGACCAGTTGTTCACCACCCTGATGGGGGATGCGGTTGAGCCGCGTCGCGCCTTTATTGAAGAGAATGCCCTGAAAGCGGCAAATATCGATATCTGATAACGATGCTTTCAGAAAACGGGTGAGGGTAAATCCTCGCCCGTTTTTTTTGTCCCGCATTCACCTATACTTCACTACGTCCTCAATTAATGGCTTTAAGGAGTAACAACATGGGGCTTTTTGATGAAGTCGTCGGCTCGTTTCTGAACGGTGATGCCGGGAAGTATCAGGCTATCCTGAACTGGGTTAACGAGCAGGGCGGGATTCAGGCACTGCTGCAAAAACTGCAAAACGGCGGGTTGGGCGATATCCTCTCGACATGGATTAGCAGTCAGCAGGGAAATCAGCCAGTTAGCGGCGATCAGCTTGAATCGGCATTGGGCACCCCGGCAGTTTCCGATCTCGGCCAAAAACTGGGCATCGATACCGGTTCCGCGTCGAATATGCTGGCAGAATATCTGCCGAAAATCATTGATGCACTCTCACCGCAGGGCGAAGTCGACTCGCAGGCGCATAATGATTTACTCAGCGCGGGTATGGATCTGCTGAAAAGCGGTAAGCTGTTCAGCTAACCTTCTTAAAAGGGGAGCAGCCACGTAAGTTGCATCCCCGTTTTAGCCCGTCACGGCTGCTGTTTTTTGAGCGGAATCGCGTTAGCATGAGGAAGGACTCATCTAACCCTGGGGTATTCATGGCTATCAAACTTATTGCAATCGACATGGACGGAACCTTGCTGTTGCCGGACCATACCATCTCTCCTGCTGTCAAAAAGGCGATCGCGGATGCGCGTGCGCGTGGCGTCAACGTGGTGCTGACCACTGGCCGCCCTTACGCTGGCGTGCATAGCTACCTGAAAGAGCTGCACATGGAACAGCCTGGTGACTACTGCATCACCTACAACGGTGCGCTGGTACAGAAAGCCGGCGATGGCAGCACGGTGGCGCAAACGGCACTGAGTTATGACGACTACCGCTATCTGGAGCAACTTTCCCGTGATGTGGGATCTCACTTCCACGCTCTCGATCGCAATACGCTTTATACCGCCAACCGCGATATCAGTTATTACACGGTACATGAGTCCTATGTGGCGACCATCCCGCTGGTGTTCTGTGAAGCCGAAAAAATGGATCCGGCAACTCAGTTCCTGAAAGTGATGATGATTGATGAGCCCGCCATTCTTGATAAAGCCATCGCCAAAATCCCGGCGGAAGTGAAAGAGAAGTACACCGTGCTAAAAAGTGCGCCGTATTTCCTCGAAATCCTCGATAAACGCGTTAATAAAGGCACGGGCGTGAAATCGCTGGCCGATGCGCTGGGTATTAAAGCGGAAGAGATCATGGCGATTGGCGATCAGGAAAATGACATCGCGATGATCGAATATGCCGGCGTCGGCGTGGCAATGGATAACGCCATTCCGTTGGTGAAAGAGGCGGCGAACTTCGTCACCAAATCCAACCTGGAAGACGGTGTGGCGCACGCTATCGAGAAGTTTGCGCTGAATTAACATTTTCCCTGCTAATTTGCCAGGGGCGATAATTTCTACGTCAAAATGTGCCATCGCGGTTCCCTGAACAGGAAAGATGGCGCTGGCGTAGGAAAGCTGTATGAAGTGAATGTGAAGTCTAATCTGGGTTAGTCGAATTCCGTCTCGCCCATTGCGTTGTAGGGCAGGATGAACAGTTCGCTGCATCCTCGCTCATCACACCCCCAGGCGATATTTTCATTATTATCATTGCTCCAGACGGCAGTGGCGGCGGCGTTAATGCTGAAGTGCCACTTTGCCCCATCGCTTTTCAGTTCACCTTTGACGACGCAAGGTAAAAAGTAGTAACCATCTCCATAAGGTAAAACAGAGTCAGGATATTTCTCGCTGTTCTCGAAGATGTATTTTATTTTTTGCTTCGTAAGTTCCTGTTGCCACTCTTTGCAAACGCTGGTGGGTAACGTGTCATTTTCAACACTGGCAGGCCTCTCAATCTTCAGGATTTCAATCTTTTCCAGCGGCGCAGTGGCGACAATGACGCTCCATTCCTTGTTATTCGCCGTTTCTTCTGATTTTGCACAACTGACTTTTACACTCCCCGTCTTTTCCCCTTTGTCATCCATAACCCAGGAGGATACCAGGGGAACTGCGCAGCGTGGGCCCACGTCGCTGAGGGCGATTTCCAGCCCGCGGCGTTTAACGGACGTTTTCTCAGCCTCTTCATGCAGAAATCGTTTCGATTCGCTATTTACGTCGTACCAGGACTGGTAAGGATGCGGGGGATAACTCCATGCGGAATGCGTGAAAAGCAACGCAAGAGGTGCAAGCCAATACGGTGATTTCATTTATCTATTTCCCTATAGCCATATTCCGGCAGAGCATACTGTGAGCGCTTTTCCGGAAGTGGTGTTTTTGTGCTGCTGTCATTTTGAAAGTGTGCTGTACTACTCAACTTTGATGCTTTGTTCAGGACTGCCCCCATGAAACAGGTCACCTTCGCCCCGCGACATCACCAGCTCACCAACATCAATACCTGGACCCCGGACAGCCAGTGGCTGGTCTTTGATGTGCGTCCTTCTGGCGCGTCGTTTACTGGCGAGACCATTGAGCGCGTGAACATCCATACCGGCGAGCTGGAGGTGCTTTACCGTGCCACGCAGGGCGCGCACGTTGGTGTGGTGACCGTTCATCCTCAACGTGAAAAATATGTGTTTATCCACGGCCCGGAGAATCCGGATACCGACTGGCACTACGACTTTCACCATCGCCGCGGTGTGATAGCCGAAAACGGTACAACCAGCAATCTTGATGCGATGGATATCACCGCGCCTTACACGCCTGGCGCGCTGCGTGGCGGGAGCCACGTGCACGTGTTTAGCCCTAACGGTGAGAATGTCAGCTTTACCTATAACGACCATGTGATGCACGAATACAACCCGGCGCATGACTTGCGCAACGTTGGCGTCGCCGTCCCGTTCGGCCCGGTCAACGTTACCGCTCAACACCCGCGTGAATACAGCGGCAGCCACTGGTGCGTGCTGGTCAGTAATACGACGCCGACACCGCAGGCAGGCAGCGATGAGATCAACCGCGCTTATGAAGAAGGTTGGGTTGGCAATCAAAAACTGGCGTTTATTGGCGATACGCTGTCGATAACAGGCGAAAAGGTGCCGGAACTGTTTATCGTCGATTTACCGCAAACGGCCCAGGGCTGGAAACAGCCGGGAGAGGCGCCGCTTTCCGGAACCGGCACCACATTGCCCGCACCGCCAGTGGGTGTTGTGCAGCGCCGTTTAACCTTTACCCATCAACGCGCATATCCGGGGCTGGCGAACGTGCCTCGCCACTGGGTGCGCAGTAACCCGGAAGGAACGCAGATTGCCACGCTGATGCGCGACGATAATGGCATTGTGCAACTGTGGCTGATATCGCCGGAAGGGGGAGCGCCGCAACAACTCACCCGGAATGCCTCGGATATTCAATCCGCAATTAACTGGCATCCTTCGGGAAAAGCGCTGGGATTTGTGCTGGAAAACAGAATGGCATTAGCAGACGCGACGACCGGTGAAGTGCGCTTTTTGACAACCGATCACGGCAATCCGCCTTCGGCTGACGCCGTGGTTTTCTCACCTGATGGGCGCTATATCGCCTGGATGGAAGAGAAGGCGGGCTTCCGTCAGCTTTGGATTGCGGAAACCGGCCTCTGAATCATGGTGCGGGCATAGGCGCGGGTGGAATGACCGAATTGGTCGCCAGCGTCTCTTGCTCGCTCTTTTCTACGCGTGAACGCACAGATTTATCGGTGCGGAACATATCCCATGGCAGCAGCAGGGTGTCCATCACTGCTGTAAATGGCATATCGACTGCCACCAGCGATTTTGTTGCCCAGCCGCTGTCATCGTCGCTGAACATGGCCGCGCTTGCCCGCGTCCCCGGGTATATTCCCTCTTTGCCACCCGTATGCGACATCACGCTTGAGCAGCCACCTACTAACATCATCCCACTGAACAGAGCCAGCTTAAGCAGATTATTTTTTATCATGATCTAATCATCGTTTTGGAGCCGGGAGGCTCATCTCTATGGGTTATATCCACCCATAGTCAAAATGGATAGTTCTGGCTTACCGCTCTGTGGCGGCTGTCGCACTTTAACCAATAGTGCTCTTCCCCAGTCTATGCCTTCAGCACGAAAGTGCAAAAAAAGTAAGACACATACTCTTGAAATTCGTTCCTCAGGACGCATTTTAAGAGTGTAGCCCAATGAAGAGTACGCCTGATGGGTGCTTTGGGTCTCGTTGCCTGTCCATGATGGAAGGCTAAAAATTCTCGCTGATTTCAGGAGCTATTAATTATGCGTAACTTTGATTTATCCCCTCTATATCGTTCTGCTATTGGTTTTGACCGCCTGTTCAACCTCTTAGAAAATAATCAAACCCAGAGTAACGGCGGCTACCCTCCGTACAACGTCGAGCTGGTAGACGAAAACCACTATCGCATTGCGATTGCCGTCGCCGGTTTTGCTGAAAGCGAGCTGGAAATCACCGCGCAGGACAACATGCTGGTGGTGAAAGGTGCCCATGAGTCCGAGCAAAAAGAGCGCACCTATCTCTATCAGGGGATTGCCGAGCGCAACTTTGAGCGCAAATTCCAGTTAGCGGAAAACATCCACGTGCGTGGTGCGAATCTGGTAAACGGCCTGCTCTATATCGAACTCGAGCGCGTCATTCCGGAAGCGAATAAACCGCGCCGTATCGAAATCAACTAATTCCGTGAGCCGCTACGGCGGCTCGAATACCCAGGCTTGCCGACAGGGAGCCTATGCGAATCTTTTGGATTTGCAGGACATCACTCGCTTCTCAGAAGGAGAAAACATTATGCGTAACTACGATTTATCCCCACTGCTGCGTCAATGGATCGGTTTTGACAAAATGGCTACTGCGTTACAAAACGCCGGTGAGAGCCAGAGCTTCCCGCCCTATAACATCGAAAAAAGCGACGATAACCACTATCGCATTACCCTTGCGCTGGCCGGTTTCCGTCAGGAAGATCTGGATATACAACTGGAAGGCACGCGCCTGACCGTGAAAGGGGCGCCGCAGCCGCAGGAAAAAGAGACCAAATGGCTGCATCAGGGGCTGGTGACCCAGGCATTTAGCCTGAGCTTCACGCTGGCGGAAAATATGGAAGTGGCGGGCGCCACCTTCACTAACGGCTTATTGCATATCGACTTAACCCGCAATGTGCCGGAAGAAATTGCCCCGCAACGTATCGCCATTAGCGAGCGTCCGGCGCTGAACAGCTAATTATTACAAAGGTTTACGTAAGCCTCGTCAGTTCTGGCGAGGCTTTTTTGTATCCGCTAAAAATCCAGAGTAATTGTGCGCAAATCCCCATACAGCCCTCTCTAATTCTGCGAGAATCCACATAACAGTTAATGTTATTCACAGGGAAAATATTATGAGTGATATAGCAATGACCGTCAGCGTGCTTGCTCTGGTTGCCGTCGTCGGCCTCTGGATAGGCAACGTCAAGATCCGTGGCATCGGACTCGGTATTGGTGGCGTGCTGTTCGGCGGGATAATCGTAGGGCATTTTGTCGATCAGGCAGGGATTACGCTCAGCGGCCCGATGCTGCACTTTATACAGGAATTTGGCCTGATTCTTTTCGTTTACACCATCGGGATCCAGGTGGGGCCGGGCTTCTTCGCTTCGCTGCGCGTCTCCGGGCTACGGCTTAACCTCTTCGCCATTTTGATTGTGTTACTGGGCGGTGTCGTCACCGCGCTCCTGCACAAAATTTTCGCTATTCCGCTGCCGGTGGTGCTGGGCATATTCTCTGGCGCGGTGACTAACACACCGGCGCTGGGAGCGGGGCAACAAATTCTGCGCGATCTCGGCGTACCGTTTGATGTGGTTGACCAAATGGGCATGAGCTATGCGATGGCATACCCCTTCGGCATCTGCGGTATTTTGCTCACGATGTGGTTGATTCGGATGATCTTTCGCATCAACGTTGATAAAGAAGCCTGGCGATTTGATAAGCGAGCGGGCAACAGTCAGGCCCATCTACAAACCATCAATATCTGCGTCGAAAACCCTAACCTGCATAATATGGCGATTCAGGATGTGCCAATTCTGAATAGCGATAAAATTATCTGCTCACGCCTGAAACGCGGCGATATGCTGATGGTGCCGTCGCCCGCGACGTTAATTGAGCAGGGGGATTTGCTGCATCTTGTCGGACAGCGCGCCGATCTCCACGATGCGCAACTGGTGATTGGTAAAGAGGTCGAAACTTCGCTCTCCACCCGCGGAACGGATATGAAAGTGGAGCGCATTGTGGTGACGAACGAGAAGGTTCTGGGGAAGAAAATCCGCGATCTCCATTACAAACAGCGTTATGACGTCGTTATCTCTCGCCTTAATCGTGCTGGCGTTGAACTGGTCGCCAGCAGCCATGCAACGCTACAGTTTGGCGATATTCTCAACCTGGTAGGACGCCAGGCGGCAATTGACGCCGTGGCTGCGGAACTGGGTAACGCGCAGCAAAAATTGCAGCAGGTACAGATGCTACCGGTGTTTATCGGTATTGGTCTTGGTGTGCTGCTGGGCTCCGTGCCGCTGTTTATTCCGGGCTTTCCGGTTGCGCTGAAGCTGGGGCTGGCTGGTGGCCCGTTGATTATGGCGCTGATCCTTGGGCGTATCGGCAGTATCGGTAAGCTCTACTGGTTTATGCCGCCCAGCGCCAACCTTGCGCTGCGAGAACTGGGGATTGTGCTGTTTTTGTCGGTGGTGGGGCTGAAGTCCGGCGGCGATTTTGTCGAGACGTTGGTACATGGCGACGGCCTGAGCTGGATAGCCTACGGCATTTTTATTACCGCGATCCCACTCATTACCGTGGGCATTCTGGCGCGCATCTTTGCGCGCATGAACTATCTTACTCTGTGCGGTATGCTTGCGGGCTCAATGACTGACCCACCCGCATTGGCTTTCGCCAACAATCTGCATGCCACCAGCGGCGCGGCTGCGCTCTCTTATGCTACCGTTTATCCGCTGGTGATGTTCCTGCGCATAATTACCCCGCAGCTATTGGCAGTGCTGTTCTGGGGAATCGGTTAAATTAAGTTAAGGGGCCACAATGAAAATATCCCGCCTCGGAGAAGCGCCGGACTACCGTTTCTCACTGGCGAATGAACGAACTTTTTTGGCGTGGATCCGCACATCGCTGGGCTTTCTGGCAGCGGGAGTGGGGCTTGATCAACTGGCGCCTGACTTCGCCACGCCCGTTATCCGCGAACTGCTGGCGCTGCTGTTGTGCCTCTTTTCCGGGGGGCTTGCCATCTACGGTTATCTGCGCTGGTTGCGCAATGAAAAGGCGATGCGTCTGAAAGAGGACTTGCCTTATACGCACAGTCTGTTGATTATCAGTGTTATTTTGATGGTCGTCGCCGTGATTGTGATGAGCCTGGTGCTGTATGCAGGCTAACCGCAAAGCGCGGCGGGAGAACGACCCGGGCCTCCAGCCTGAACGCACGTCCCTCTCCTGGTTTCGCACCTTGCTGGGCTATGCGGCGCTGATGCTGTTGGCTATCAAACACAACTGGCATCAGGCGGGGATTTTGTTCTGGATCTCACTTGCGGTACTGGCAATAGCCGCGTTGGTGCTTTGGCGATATACTCGGAACCGCAACTTAATGGACGTTGCGCAAAATGACTTTGCGCAACCCCGCGTGGTGCGCGATAAGTTTTTTATCGCGCTGGCGGTTCTCTCACTGGCGCTATTGTTCGCAGTAACGCATTTGCGCCAGGTGGGGTTATTGATAAAGGATTATCTATGACAGGATGTCAGGTTATGGTCAAACCGGCCAGCTCTCGCTGCAACCTGCATTGCAGGTACTGCTTCTATATTGAAAAAACGCAACAGCGTGTGATGGATGACGAAACCCTGGAGGCGTTTATCCGTCAGCATATTGCTGCGCAGCCCGGCAATGACGTGCTGTTCGCCTGGCAGGGCGGCGAACCGACGCTCTGCGGGCTTGATTACTTCAAACGCGTGGCGGCGCTTCAGCAGCGTTACGCGGGCGGTAAACGCATTGCCAACGCTTTCCAGACTAACGGTATTCTGCTCAACGATGAGTGGTGCCGCTTTTTCCATGAACACAACTGGCTGGTGGGGATCTCTATCGATGGCCCCGCGCCGCTGCATGATGCATTTCGCGTCAGCAAAAGCGGTAAACCTACGCATCATAACGTTGTGGATGCCATTAACCTTCTGGTTGCTCACCGCGTGGAGTTTAACCTGCTGGTGGTGGTGAACAGCATCAATAGCCAGTATCCGCAGGCGCTGTATCGCTACTTACGCAGGCTCGGCACACCCTTTATTCAGTTCATTCCATTAGTTGAGCAGGAGAGCACGGGGAACTTAAGCGCTGAATCGGTCACGGCGCAGCGCTGGGGAGAATTTCTGACGTCCGTTTTTTCGGTGTGGGTGCGGGAAGATATCGGCAACGTGTACGTACAGTTGTTTGATTCCACGCTGGGCGTCTGGTGCGGCTATCCGTCGCAGATGTGTGCCCACAGCGAGCGCTGTGGTCATGCGTTTGCGCTGGAGTCTAATGGCGACCTCTACCAATGCGATCACTACGTTTATCCGGCTTATCGGCTGGGAAATATCCATCAACAGCCGCTAAAAGTGCTCAACGCCCTCCCGGAGGTCGCTGCGTTTGGCGAGAACAAACAACGCTCGCTGGCGGAGGCCTGCCGCCAGTGTCCTGTGTTGCGATTGTGTCATGGCGATTGCCCGAAAAACCGTCTGCATGAGGGCAGGAGCGCGCTGTGCGAAGGTTATCGCCGGTTCTTTATGCACTGCGCCCCGCATATGAAAACGATGCGTGACCTGATCAAGCACCATCGCTCGCCGGTGGAGTTGATGGTGATGCTGCGGCAGAGCTGATCATATCTTCTGCCTGCCACAGGCAGGCAGAATGAGGGTTTAACGCCCCTTTGCCAGATACTGCGCCATCTCCTCTTCCGGCACCATACCGCCGCCTGTCGCCCAGACAAGGTGGGTCGCATTACTAAGCTGCTTTGTGCTTAATCTGTGCATCTGTTGATACGCAGTGGATGCGCAGATACGCAGCGGCCCTGCCATTCCCGCCAGCGCCGAGGGCTCCAGGCGAATATTCTCCGCCTGCGCCAGCCAGCCCAGCATGTTGTACATCGTCTGGTCATCGAGGGTATACAGGCCATCAAGCAGACGTTCCATTGCGCGGCCGACAAAGCCAGACGCGCGTCCCACTGCCAGACCGTCAGCCGCCGTCAGGTTGTCGATGCCGATATCCTGCACGGAGAGTGCGTCGTGCAGGCCGGTATAAATTCCCAGTAACATACACGGAGAATGGGTTGGTTCGGCGAAGAAGCAATGCACGTTATCGCCAAAGGCCAGCTTCAGGCCAAACGCGACCCCGCCAGGGCCGCCGCCGACGCCGCACGGCAGGTAGACAAACAGCGGATGTTCGGCATCGACAGCCCGACCCTGTTGCGCAAACTGCGCCTTCAGGCGCTGCCCGGCAACGGCATAGCCAAGGAACAGGGTGCGGGAGTTCTCATCATCGATAAAGAAGCAGTTCGGATCGGACTCCGCTGCTTTGCGCCCTTGTTCAACCGCCACGCCATAATCTTCTTCGTACTCGACCACCGTTACGCCGTGGCTGCGCAGCTTCGTTTTTTTCCAGGCGCGAGCGTCAGCGGACATATGCACGGTAACCTTAAAACCGATGCAGGCGCTCATGATACCAATCGACAAGCCCAGATTGCCGGTTGAGCCGACTGCGATGCTGTACTGGCTGAAGAACTGTTTAAATTCAGGGGATAGCAGCACGCTGTAGTCATCTTCGGTGCTCAGCAGGCCCGCTTCCAGCGCCAGTCTTTCGGCGTGGGTCAGCACCTCATAGATGCCGCCACGGGCTTTAATTGAGCCAGAAACAGGCAGATGGCTGTCTTTTTTCAGTAGGATCTCGCCGCTTATCTTCTGGCGGAACTCTTCTTCCAGGCGTCGTTGCATCGCCGGGATCGCCACCACGTCAGATTCAATAATTCCGCCCGTTGCGGCGGTTTCAGGAAAAGCGTTGGCCAGATAGGGCGCGAAACGCGTCAGCCTGTCGTTGGCGGCTTTGACATCCTGCGCGGTCAGGCCAACATAGGGTAAACCTTCGGCAAGAGAAGTGGTGCGCGGGTTAAACCAGGTCGTCTCTTTAAGCGCGACCAGATCTTCCACTAAAGGATATTGAGCGATAAGTTTTTGCATGTTTTCCATAGTACGTCTCTTTGCGCTTAGATGATAAAGGAAAGCAGGAATGTGCATGCCAGTGCAACGACGGAGGCGATAAATATTGCTGTCGTATAGTATTTTAACGTCTCATCTGGGCAACAATCGCCGTGGCGGAGCTTACACCGGCTGCTGATGAAAAGGAGCATCTGGCGCAATTGTCACGTCAGATTGCATGTGGGGATTGATTTTTGATGGGGAAAAATATGAAGCCCCGATTTTTAGACAATTTAAGAAATTTATTCACGACGACGCAGAGGGATGGCGTGGGTGCGGCTAACTTTCCTGGTGATTTTGAAATTGCCACTATTGAGCAAATTCATCAGGCCGTCATGCCTGTCGCGCAAGCGATGCTGGAACCCAGAGGATTTAAGGAACAAAAACCGCTCTGTTGGTTGCGCAGTGAGGATATGCCCATTCGCCAGGTATTCCGACTGTTACAGTGGAAAGGCGGCATTATTGCTCCATCCTGGGGATTATCGTTGGATTTTGTCCCGCATGTTTCCACTCATGCCGTGAAATGGCACAGGACTGAAAAATCAGCGGGGTTTGATGTCATTCATGATGCAAACGACCGTGCGCTGGAAATGCCGTTCCATTATGGTACGAAAGACATAATCGAACGTGCGCCAGAGGTATTACGCCAGGCATTGGCACGGGCGGACATTTTCTGGCATAGCGTACGAACCATTGATGAGCTTCCCGGTGTATTTGCAGCACTGAAGCAGGAAAACGGTGTCCACTTCTATATGCGAACGCAGCACGCCCTTGCCTGTGCTTTTTCGCTGGCGAAGAATGGGCAGCGGGAAGCAGGGATAAAAGAGTTAGAGATATTTATCGCACAAAAGGAGCCATTTATTTCTCCAGCCAGCGCGGACGCGATTAAAAAACGGCTATGGGATTTATTCGATGAGGCCTGTGAACAGAGGGGTAATTCTTAGTAGGCTGGATAAGCCGTTTACGCCGCCAGCCGGCAATGTAAACCGGGGCGGCGTTGTAGCAGGTTACTTACAGAGTCGGCTTAAACCGGCTGTTGATGCTGGTGAAAACGCGAAGCCAGCGGCAGCCAGCAGAGGAAAATCAACAGACCCATTAACGTCATCAGCAGGCCGAGGCTCGCCTGGCCCGTTTGCGGCATCATGGCGGAAAGCCACGCCAGCACGCCGGAGCCGATATTCTGCAGGCCACCAACCAGCGCGCCCGCCGTTCCGGCGAGAAACGGGAAGGGCTCCATCGCACCGCTGGTCGCCAGCGGGAAGAGCATCCCCGCACCAAAGAAGAACAGCGCGGCAGGCACCAGCAGCGTCCAGACGGTCATCACGCCGAACAGGCCAGGTATCCACATCATCAGCCCTGCCAGCAGGCAACTCATCACTGATTGCCACATCAGCGTTGAGAAACGTTTGTTCGGCCGACCGGCAAACCACGCGCCAAAGAATGCCGCCGGAATTGGCAGAATAAACAGAATACTCACTACCATACTGTTCAGGCCAAGCACTGCGCCCATGAGTACGCCAGAGCAGGCTTCAAATACCGCAATGCCTGCGAGGCCGCCAATCAGCATCAGCAAATAGCAGTTGAATGCGCTGCTGCCAAAAAGCGTTTTATAGTTGCTGATAAGCCGCGTTTTCGGCGCACCGGTCGGGCGCGTTTCCGGCATCCAGCGCGCCATGCTAAAGGTGACAATCACGCACAGGGTGAGCAGGAAGGCGTAGCATGCGCGCCAGTTCCAGGCGGTATCAAGCAGGCCGCCAATCAGCGGCGCGAGCAGGGGGCTGACCAGAATACCCATGTTTAACAGGCTGTTAGCGTGGCGAAGCTGGCTGCCTTCGTAAAGGTCACGCGGCAGGGTTCTCGCCATTACGCCGCCCACGCCGGTGCCCATGCCCTGTAAGGCGCTGGCAGCAATAAGCACCGTCAGGTCGCTGGTGGTTATCGCGATGATGGTCGCCAGCATAAAAATCGACATCCCGACGAGGATCACCGGGCGACGACCCACCCGGTCAGAAAGCGGGCCATAGAAAAGTTGCGAAACGCCATAGGTCAGCAGATAGGCTGCCATGACGCTTTGCACCGCGCCCTCGCGAACGTTGAGATCGCGTGCCATATCAGCAATTGCAGGAATATATATGGTTTGCGCCATCTGTCCGACGGCAACCAGCAACACCAGCATCAATAAGATAGTGACGTTTCTTTGGTTTTTCATTTCTCTGATATTTTATAAAAAAGAAAAATATAAGAATAAGCTGCTGCTTATCACCCTAAATGCGGGTGGAATCTACCATATCAAGATGACAATTTAACCATTGGATATGTGAATGATTTGTAGCGGTCAGGCAGGATTTATAGACGGTGACGGCAACTAATCTTGCCAGTCTCAGCGTCGCCCCGGAGTGTGATCGCGCAGACATTTTCACGCAGATGAATTTTTTTCCGTTGCCAGCGCCCGCAACCTGTGTTTGTATAAATTCAATTGATGAATTGATAAACAGGCCCCTAATGACTCCTTCCATGATGACGTCGACCCTACTAAAAACCGCGCTACCAGCCGCGGTGGTCGTCGTGCGTGTGGTGGTGGTCGTCGGCAATGCGCCGTAGGGTCAGGAACAACACACGATTCCAAACCCCGCCGGCGCAAACCGGGCGGGGTTTTTCGTTTAATGACCCCTCCCCGGAAAGTCGGCTCAGAATAAAAGGACTGGAGCATGGCAAGTTCGGGCACAACATCACAGACCACGCGCTTTACTGGCGCAGAGTTAATCGTACATTTACTGGAACGTCAGGGAATTACCATGGTTACCGGTATTCCGGGCGGTACCGTGCTTCCGCTGTACGATGCATTAAGCCAGAGTAAAAAAATCCGCCATATTCTGGCGCGTCATGAGCAGGGCGCAGGCTTCATCGCCCAGGGCATGGCGCGCACCGCAGGAAAACCGGCGGTGTGTATGGCCTGCAGCGGGCCCGGCGCCACCAATCTGGTGACCGCTATCGCCGATGCGCGTCTCGACTCCATCCCGCTGGTGTGCATCACAGGCCAGGTGGCCTCCTCGTTAATCGGTACCGACGCGTTCCAGGAAGTCGACACCTACGGCATCTCTATCCCCATCACCAAGCACAACTACTTAGTTCGCAATATTACGGAATTACCGCAGGTTATCGCAGATGCCTTCCGTATTGCGCAGTCAGGCCGTCCCGGCCCGGTGTGGATAGATATTCCTAAGGATGTGCAAACCGCGGAGATCGAACTGAGCGAACTGCCAGCGCCTGGCGACCGTGCGCCGACGCCTGAGGTTAGCGCTGAGAGCGTGCGTGAAGCCGCCGCGATGATTAACGCCGCGCAGCGCCCGGTGCTCTATCTGGGCGGCGGCGTGATTAACGCCCCGGAACGCGTGCGCGAACTGGCTGAAAAAGCCAACCTGCCGACCACCATGACCCTGATGGCGCTGGGCATGCTGCCAAAATCGCACCCGCTGTCGTTAGGCATGCTGGGAATGCACGGTGCGCGCAGCACCAACTTCATTCTGCAACAGTCTGATTTACTGATTGTTTTAGGTGCCCGTTTTGATGACCGGGCGACCGGGAAAGTGGCAGAGTTCTGCCCGAATGCGAAGATTATCCATGTGGATATCGACCGCGCCGAACTGGGTAAAATCAAACAGCCGCACGTAGCGATTCAGGCGGATGTGAACGATGTGCTGGCACAACTGCTGCCACAGATTGACGCGCAGTCGCGCGACGCGTGGCGTGGCAAGGTTGCGGAACTGCAACAGGAATTTCCGTGCGCCATCCCACAGGAAACTGACCCGTTAAGCCACTATGGCCTGATCAACGCCGTTGCCGCCTGCGTGGACGACAACGCGATTATTGCCACCGATGTCGGCCAGCATCAGATGTGGACGGCGCAGGCTTATCCGCTCAATCGCCCACGCCAGTGGCTGACCTCCGGCGGTCTGGGTACGATGGGCTTTGGCCTGCCTGCAGCGGTTGGCGCGGCGCTGGCGAATCCGGATCGCAAAGTTTTATGCTTCTCCGGCGACGGCAGCCTGATGATGAATATTCAGGAGATGGCGACAGCGGCGGAAAATCAACTGGATGTAAAAATCATCCTGATGAACAACGAAGCGCTGGGGTTAGTGCATCAACAGCAGAGCCTGTTCTACAAGCAGGGCGTGTTCGCCGCGACCTATCCGGGGACGGTCAATTTTATGCAGATTGCCGCCGGATTTGGTCTGGAAACCTGCGACTTAAACCACGAAACCGACCCGCAGGCCGCATTGCAGGCGATTATCAACCGACCGGGCCCGGCGCTGATTCATGTGCGCATCGACCCGCAGGAAAAAGTGTATCCGATGGTACCGCCGGGCGCGGCCAATACTGAAATGGTGGGGGAATAAGCCATGCAAAATACAGCACACGATAATGTCATTCTCGAACTCACCGTTCGCAACCACCCCGGCGTGATGACCCACGTTTGCGGCCTGTTTGCCCGCCGCGCGTTTAACGTCGAAGGCATCCTCTGCCTGCCGATTCAGGACAGCGACCAGAGCCATATCTGGCTACTGGTCAACG
This sequence comes from Pseudocitrobacter cyperus, assembly GCF_039889165.1. Lineage (NCBI taxonomy): Bacteria > Pseudomonadati > Pseudomonadota > Gammaproteobacteria > Enterobacterales > Enterobacteriaceae > Pseudocitrobacter > Pseudocitrobacter cyperus. The sequence goes on from NZ_JAYMYY010000005.1 coordinate 72,908, forward strand.
ATGACCAGCGTCTGGAGCAGATGATAAGTCAGATAGACAAACTGGAAGATGTGGTGAAGGTGCAACGCAACCAGTCTGACCCGACGATGTTTAATAAAATTGCGGTGTTTTTTCAGTAACGCATCCGGTGGTCGACAGCGCAGAAATTCTCTTTATGATGTCGGGGTTGAATGACGCTGTGAGGACGCATGATCTGGATAATGCTGGCGACGCTGGTGGTAGTGTTTGTGGTGGGATTCCGGGTGATGACATCCGGCCCGCGCCGGGCGATTCGTCGTTTAAGTGAACGCATGGGCATTACGCCGATGCCGATTGAGTCGATGATCGATCAACTGGGAAAGGTGCCCGGTAATGAGTACCTGCACTATCTTGAACGCCCGAACGAAGCGCATCTGCAAAATGCTGCGCAAATGCTGTTGATCTGGCAGGTCTTTATTGTCGACAGCAGTGAAGAGAGCATGCATCGCTGGCACCGCCTGCTGCAAAAATCGCGGCTGGCGGCACCCATTACCGATGCGCAGGTGCGGCTGGCGTTAGGGTTTATGCGGGAACTGGAGCCAAACGCCGGGGAACTGAATGCGTTCCAGGTTCGCTATAACGCGCTGTTCCACGATGAAGAGGTCGTGCGCTGGCTCCACTGATGCCTGCTTCGCGGGTTAATCTGCTACTTCCAGCGATGTGAAGGCAAATTTCTCTCCGTCAAAAAGCCCCATGCTGGTGAGCTTCAGCGCGGGGATCACCGGCAGCGATAAAAACGCCATCTGGATAAACGGTTCTGCCGGAAGCGCTCCACACTCACGGCCCGCGGCTTTTAAGTCATCAATCTGTTGCGCCAGAGCGTGGGCCGTATCGGTACTCATCAGCCCGGCAACCGGCAGCGGAAGGTGGCTTTGCACCTGCTCGTCGTGAACGACGCACAGGCCGCCGCCATCGGCAATCACCTGATTGACCGCCAGCGCCATCTCCTCTGCGCTGCGCCCAATGACCACGATGTTATGGCTGTCGTGGCTAACGGTTGCCGCCAGCGCGCCTTTTTGCAGGCCAAAACGCCCCAGCAGACCGCAGGCGGGCGCAAGTTGATGGCCATAGCGTTCGAGCACGGCGATATAGCAGATATCGTCCCGGTCGAAGCCTTCTCCGGTGCAAAGGCATTCACCTGCATTCGTTATCAGCTCATTGGGAATGATATCGATGACCCGATAGCGCTTCCCCGGCGTAAACGACAGATTGAAGTCGGCGGCCGCCAGCGGCGCGCGCCTAACCGTGTTGCCATATGGCGGCCGGGTTCTTTCCAGCCTGGCCGGCTCTTCGGCTTTCAGCGTCTCGCTATTGATGGGCTGCCCTTTTACCCATACCTGTTGGACGCTGACCTGGCGAGCATCGTCAAGCAGCACGATATCGGCTTGTTTACCCGGCGCCAGCAGGCCAAGGTGGTGAAGCCCAAAGTGACGGGCGGCAGACCAACTGGCGACGCGGTAGGCGATATGCAGCGGCACGTTATGCTGTTCAATCAGGCGGCGGATCAGCGCATCAATATGCCCCTCATGGGCGATCTCCCACGGGTTGCGATCGTCCGTACATAGCATGCACTGCGGGCTATTGCTTTCATTGATCAGCGGCGCCAGCGCATTAAGATTACGGGCGGCGGAACCCTCGCGGATCATCAGGGCCATGCCGAGTTGCAGCTTTCTACGCCCCTCTTCCAGGCTGTAGCTTTCATGGCAGTTTTCAATGCCCGCGGCGATATAGGCGTTCAGCGACTTGCCGCCGAGCCCGGGGCAGTGTCCGTCGAGGGTCAAATGACGAAAGGCGTCCAGTTTATCGAGTAGCGCATCCTGGCCTGATATTACGCCGGGATAATCCATGACTTCCGCAAGCCCTGTCACCCGAGGATGATCGCGCCAGCGCAGCATTTGCTCAAGGGTGAAGCCAGCGCCGTTCACATCGCTCCCTTCCAGCGCCGGAACGCAGGAACTGACCTGAATATACTGGTTTTGCTGCGCCTGTTCGGCGCAACGAATGAACCAGGCGAGACCCTCTTCCCCCATCACATTGACTATCTCATGCGGGTCGCAAACCACGGTGGTCAGCCCTCTCGGCAGCGTCGCCGTTTCAAACGTAACGGGCGTCATCATGCTGGATTCAATATGCAGATGCGCATCGATAAAGCCCGGAACGGCGGTGGCTCCCCGGGCATCGATGCGCTGCCGGGCGGCGGCGGTGCGATACTCCGGCCCAACCCCGGCGATATAACCTGCTTTGATAACGATCGGGCCCGCCATTTCGCCGCCATTAATCACATCGAGCAGGATGACGTTATCAATAATATAATCTGCAATGGCTTCTCCCCGAGAAACTGCGAGTAATTCCTGGCGTTGTTTACGGCTAATTTCATGATATTTATGAGTAATCGATGTGTTCATTTATTTTCTCATTATGATTTTATCAAATTGATTTATTTATTATCACTTTAGCGTTTTGGTTATTGGTAAAAGTTTATCTTTTATCAGGATTTTGCAATGTGATAGCTATCACTGAATAAAGTGGAGTGTTTGTTTTAAAAAGAGGGGATTTTAATTTGATATTTATGTTCTCGCCAACGGGTGATAATGATGAACAATGAGATTAATGAGAGTTCAAGGAATGACGTCGGTTTTCTTACGCGTTTTTTTAAGATGAGCCAGCATGGCACTTCGGTACGCACTGAAGTGATTGCCGGATTTACGACATTTTTAACGATGGTATATATCGTATTTGTTAACCCGCAAATATTAGGCGCGGCGCAGATGGATACGAAGGTGGTTTTCGGCACCACCTGTCTGATTGCGGGTATTGGCAGTATTGCTATGGGGCTTATCGCTAACCTGCCCGTAGCGCTGGCGCCAGCCATGGGGCTTAACGCCTTCTTTGCCTTTGTGGTCGTGGGGGCGATGGGGGTGAGTTGGCAAACGGGGATGGGCGCAATATTCTGGGGCGCGATAGGTCTGTTCCTGTTAACGCTTTTCCGTATTCGTTACTGGATGATTGCCAACATCCCCATTAGCTTACGAACCGGGATCACCAGCGGTATTGGTTTATTTATCGCAATGATGGGTTTAAAAAATGCCGGGGTAATTGTTGCTAACAAAGATACCCTGGTCGCTATTGGTGATTTAAGTTCCCATAGTGTCCTGCTGGGTATTGTGGGCTTCTTTATTATCGCGGTTCTTTCTTCGAAAAACTTTCATGCGGCGGTATTGGTATCTATTGTGATCACCTCCTGCTGCGGTCTTTTTTTTGGTGATGTGCATTTTAATGGCGTCTATTCCACACCGCCTTCTATTGGCGGAGTGATTGGTGAGGTAGATTTAAAAGGCGCATTGTCGTTGAGCCTCGGCGGAATTATATTTTCCTTTATGCTAATAAACCTTTTCGATTCATCAGGTACATTAATTGGTGTAACGGATAAAGCAGGGTTAATAGATAAAGACGGCAAATTTCCGAATATGAAAAAGGCGCTGTATGTCGACAGTCTGAGTTCGGTCGTCGGCGCGTTTATCGGCACATCATCGGTGACGGCCTATATTGAAAGCACCTCCGGCGTGTCGGTGGGCGGGCGCACTGGCCTGACGGCGGTGGTGGTTGGCGCACTGTTCCTGCTGGTGATGTTCTTTTCGCCGCTGGCGGAAATGGTGCCGGGCTATGCCACTGCCGGGGCGCTGATTTTTGTCGGCGTATTAATGACCTCCAGCCTGGTTCGCGTTGACTGGAATGACTTTACCGAGTCTGTACCTGCTTTCATTACCACGGTCATGATGCCGTTTACCTTCTCGATCACCGAAGGGATCGCACTGGGTTTCATGAGCTACTGCATCATGAAATTGTTCACCGGGCGCTGGCGCGATCTGAACCTGTGCGTCATTCTGGTGGCTCTGCTGTTTGCCCTGAAAATCGTACTGGTGGATTAACCCAAAAGTGAAAATGCCCGCTGCGAACAGGTAGCGGGCAACACAAAAAAGTTGTCAAAACGTTAAATACGTCACACTCAGGATGATACACTGCGCAACTTCCCCGCATATACACTCACGCCTGGTGACCTATGACCGAACTGCATTCTTCTCCACAGCCTAAAGATCCCGTGACGCGCCCTAACTGGTCGGCGGTTTTTGCGGTGGCTTTTTGCGTCGCCTGCCTGATTACCGTCGAGTTTTTACCCGTCAGCCTGCTGACGCCGATGGCGCAGGATCTCGGTATCTCCGAAGGTCTGGCGGGTCAGTCGGTCACGACTACCGCTTTCGTGGCGATGTTCTCCAGTTTGTTTATCACACACGTTATTGGGCGCACCGATCGCCGCTATGTAGTGATGATGTTCGCTATTCTGCTCACGCTTTCCTGCCTGCTGGTGTCGTTTGCCCACAGCTTTACCGTCTTGCTGCTGGGGCGCGCATGCCTGGGACTGGCGCTGGGCGGGTTCTGGGCGATGTCGGCGTCGCTGACCATTCGTCTGGTGCCTATGCGCGTCGTGCCAAAGGCGCTGTCGGTGATTTTTGGCGCGGTGTCGATTGCGCTGGTGATCGCCGCGCCGCTCGGCAGTTTTCTTGGCGGAATTATTGGCTGGCGAAATGTATTTAACGGCGCTGCGCTGATGGGGGTGCTCTGTATTGTGTGGGTTTTCAAAGCATTGCCATCGCTGCCGGGCGAAGCGGCGCATCAGCAACAAAATATGTTCAGTCTGTTGAAGCGTCCGGGGGTGTTGGCCGGGATGAGCGCCATCTTCCTGGTCTTTGTCGGTCAGTTCTCATTCTTCACTTACATACGCCCCGTTTATATGACCCTGGCGGGGTTCAGCGTTGATGGCCTGACCCTGGTACTGTTGAGTTTTGGGATCGCCAGCTTTATCGGTACCTCGTTCTCTTCTGCCATCCTCAAACGGTCGGTAAAAGGCACCCTGGCCTGCGCGCCCTTTATCCTGACGCTGAGTGCGCTGGCGCTGATTTTCTGGGGGCACTCTCCGGTCGTGGCATCAGCGGTAGCAATCATCTGGGGCTTTGCTTTTGCGCTGGTACCGGTGGGATGGTCGACATGGATCACCCGATCGCTCTCAGACCAGGCAGAAAAAGCGGGCTCAATCCAGGTGGCGGTGATCCAGTTCGCCAACACCTGCGGGGCGGCGCTGGGCGGTATTGCACTGGATCACTTTGGTGTACTGTCGCCGCTGGCGATTTCCGCCTGCCTGATGTTGCTGACTGCGATGCTGGTGGCGACTAAGGTGAAAGTGAGTTAACCCTGTTTGCCGGATGGCGCTGTGCGTATCCGGCCGACAAAAATTACTCCGCTTTCGGGCACTGCACCTGTTTCACCGCTGCTGCGTAACGCTCTGCGTCGTTGCGCTCCAGCGCCAGCGTGGCTTCCCGCACACGAAGACGGTTATCTTCCGTCGCCAGCACCAGGTTGGCGAACTGATCGTCTGTGATAGCACCCGCCGGGGTACAGTTTTTCTTCACGTCCTCAATCACCTGACGCTTTTGTTGCTCAAACTTTAGCCCTGCCAGCGGGGATTCAGCATAGGCTGCGCCAGAAGCGGCCAGACAGGTCGCCAGCGAAAACAGCACTGGAATCATTTTCATGCTCATATCCTTATCGTTGAACCATTCTTCTTAACTATATGTGCAATGGCCGGTTGTGGACAGTTTAATGACTCTCAACGGGCGTACTCCGACGGCGTGAATCCAGCGAAATCAGAATAACTGAAGAGAGGATGAGCAACGTACCGAGCCAGTCCGGCAGGGTGAAGGTGATGCCGAGCAACAGCAGAGACAGAAACGCACTGCTCAGGGGTTCGGCGCAGCTCAGGATGCTGGCGCGTGGGCCACCAATCATCTGTGCGCCTTTCAGATAGAGGCTGAAGGTGAGCGACGTACCGATCACCACCAGGTAGAAGAATGCCAGTACCACGTTGCCGGAAAGCGTAAAGCTTTCACCCTGGTTTGCGTAAAACGGCAGCAGTATCGCGCCGCCAATCAACATGCTCCAGCCGACAATCGGCAGTGTGCCGTAGCGGGCAATAAGCTGCGACGGATAGGTGGTGTAGAACGCCGCGGTAAATGCTGAGACCACTCCCCAGAACAGCGCTTCGCCGGAGATGGACAGTGATGTCGGATTACCGTGCGTCACCAGCAAAAATGTGCCAATCAGCGAGGTGCCGATGGCTGCGAACACCAGCGCGCCGGGGCGTGATTTACGAACCAGCGAGAACCAGGCCACAATGATGGTCGGGGCAAGAAATTGCAGCACCGTCGCGGTGGCGGCGTTGGATTTCTCGATAGTCATCAGAAACGAGAGTTGCACCGTCAGTGCGCCTACCACGGTGAAGAAAAGCAGGCTTAGCGCGTCTTTGCGGTTTTTCATAATGCGGAAGATGCGGTCGCCATGGACGAAAGAGAGCATCAGCAGAATCAGCCCCGCAAACAGCAGTCGCGTCATGGTCAAAAATGGCGAAGACATCTGGCTCTGCTCCATGATGTACTGCGCGCATACGCCTGAACTTCCCCACAGCACGGCGGCGATAAGGACGTTCATCATCCCTCTTCTGGTAGAACCCATGTTGTTGTGATCTCGTCTTAATTTTTATCAGACGGGCATCATAGCATGCAGAAATTGTCGCCCCCAGCGTGAGCCGGGGGCGGAGGATTAGCTGAGGTCGACATTTTTACTGCCGAAAAGCCAGGTGAGCAGGAAACCGCAGAAGTAAGCCACGGCAAGACCCGCAGCATAGACGGCCATACCGGCGTAGATGCCGCTGTTGGAGGTCATCAGCGGCAGCGCCACGAGGCCGGATGGGCCGAACACGGTATTCAGGCCAACGGGCAAACCCATCCACGCGACCAGGCCGATAAAGAAACCGCCGCACGCGCCGCCAAAGCAGGCGGTGATGAAGGGTTTCATCCGTGGCAGGGTAACGCCGTAGATCAGGGGTTCGCCCACGCCCAGCAAACCGGGAATGATCGCGCCTTTGATTTGTGTGCGCAGCAGCGCGCCCTGTTTCGCGCGGAAGTAGAGCGCCAGCGCCGCCCCCACCTGGCCTGCGCCCGCCATCGACAAAATGGTGAACAGTGAGTTAAAGCCCTGCGCATCCATCAGCGCGAAGTAGACCGGCACGAAGCCCTGATGCACACCAAACATCACCGCTAACAGGAACAACCCCGCCAGCACCGCCGATCCGAACGGATTACCGTTGAGGTGCAGGAACAGCCAGGACATCCCCGTAAAGAGATAACCGCCGATCGGCATAATCACCACAAAGGTGACGGCGCCCATTATCAGCAATGTGATGGCCGATGTGAGGATCATATCGAGGTTGGCAGGCATCACGCTGCGCACGCGTTTTTCTACCCATGCGCCGCAGATTGCAGCGATCAGTACGCCGATAATACTGCCGCGCGGGTCGATATCGTGACCGAAGAAGTGGGTCATCCCGGAATAGAAACCGGTGGTCGCTTCAGGGCTATAACCGAGTACGAACAGTGAGGCGATAATCGCCCCATTGACGCCCGAGCCGCCGAACGCTTTTTGCGTGTTGTAGCCAATCAGGATACTCAGGAAGGTAAACATCCCCTTGCTGAAAACCTTCATATAGCTAATCACTTCGATAAGCGTCGCGTTCGGATGGGCGCTCTTCAGCACGAATAACTGCTCTGCAAGCGTAGCAAAACCGAGCAGCAGACCGACGGCAATAAAACCCGGGATCAGCGGGGTAAAAATGGTGGCGAACTTCGCTAAAAATTTCTGAATCCCGCTGGTTTGCTTCTCTTTCAGCGCTTTTTTCTGCGCGCTGGCAACGTCAGCGAGCGAGAGCTCAGACGCTGGCGTCTCTTCCAGCATGTCGTTCATCATCTCGGCGGCGGTTTGCGCCCTGCCAGGGCCGAGGATAATCTGGAACTGCTCTTCGCTGACGACCACGCCCAGCACGCCTTCCACCTGACGAATGTTGGCGATATCGGCCTGATCTTCATTGCGCAGGGTTAAGCGTAGCCGGGTCATACAGTTCCCGGCCTGAACGACGTTTCCGGCTCCTCCCACCAGGGAGAGGAGACGGGCTATCATCTCTTTATTTATTTTCGCCATTCGCTTTATTCTCCGGAGGAATTAGCCGTTCTGTAGCGCCTTGCGGATGTAGCCGTTGTTATCGGCCAACAGGGTAGTCGCTTCGTCAGCGCTGAGATTCGCCAGCACCATCACAATGGCGGTTTTACAGTGGCGATGGCAGGCGTTCAGTGCATTAACCGCGGTTTCGCGGTCACACTCGGTGGCTTCCATCACGATGGACACCTGGCGCTCAATCAGTTTGGCGTTGGTGGCTTCCACATCCACCATCAGGTTGCTGTAGACCTTGCCGCAGCGAATCATCGCGCCGGTGGTAATCATATTCAGCACCAGTTTTTGCGCGGTACCAGCTTTCAGGCGCGTAGAGCCAGTAACCACTTCCGGGCCGACAACCGGGGTAATGGCGATATCCGCCAGTTGCGCCATTTCTCCGTGCGGGTTGCAGGTGAGAGTGGCGACCAGTGCGCCCACGCTTTTCGCGTAGGTCATTGCCCCAATCACGTAAGGTGTACGCCCGCTGGCGGCGATACCTACCAGTACATCATTGGCCGTAAAGTTCAGTGCTTTCAGGTCTTCTGCGCCCTGGGCGACGTTATCTTCCGAGTTTTCAACAGCGCTGAGAATCGCTTTATGACCGCCTGCAATCAGGCCGACAACCTGCTCAGGGCGTGTGCCGAACGTCGGAGGACATTCGCTGGCGTCGAGAATACCGAGGCGGCCAGAGGTACCCGCGCCGCTGTAAATCAGGCGCCCACCTTTTTGCAAGGCCGCGGCAACGGCGTCAACCAGTTGGGCAATTTGCGGCAGGTAGGGGGTGATTGAATGTGCAACCAACTGGTCTTCGCGGTTGATGACCGCCAGCATCTCTTCGGTAGAGAGGGTGTCAATATGGGTGCTGTTGGCGTTGCGGCGCTCGGTCAGCAGTTTGCTCAGGTCGATACTCATAGAAGCCTCGTATTCGTCAATGGCGGCCAGTATAAGGAATTTTTTATTCCTTCCGTGTGAAGGATATCACGATTAAGACCTGGCGAATAAGAGGGGATGTAGATGGTTTGTGACTTACTGCGGTAATAACTTTGGAATATTTTATTACCGCAGTGAATTTTATCGGACTTTGCAGAGAGAAAAGAAGAGGGCGATGGCGTAGGAAATTGCCATGGCGAGACTCATTTTGAGCATGGTTTCGCCACCCAGGCCGGCCAGTGGCGCGGCAATGCCGCCACAGACGAACATCAGCGTGCCCATCAACGCAGACGCAGTACCAGACTGCTCGCTGCTGACCGCGCTCATCGCTTCAGAACCGGATACCGTGCTGATCCCACTCATAAACGAGACGGTAAAGAACAGGCCAACCAGCGCCGGAATAGCAAGATGCAACCAGGCCAGCAGCAGCGTGATGCCCGCGCAGGCGACCGCCAGCAGCAACCCACGACGCAACAGCACTTCGGCGGCCACGCGGTGAGAAAGCTTCGAGAAAGTCAGTGCGGCGATAATCAGGCCAATGCCGTTCAGGCCGAACAGCAGGCTGAATTGCATGGCGCTCATGCCGTACTCGCTCTGAATCACAAACGAGGAAGAGCCGATGTACGAAAACAGCCCGGCCATCATAAAGGCCTGAATCAGGCAGTAGCGCAGGAAGCGGCGGTTTTTCAGCAGCGGCGTATTACGTGTTTGTTGGCCAGTGACGGCGCTTTTCGCGGGCAGCGTTTCATGCAGCACCGCCAGGCTTAACAGCAGCAGAAGCACGCCGATCCCCGCCATACACCAGAAAAGAGTGCGCCAGTCGAAGGCGGTGATGATATAGCCGCCAAGCACCGGCGAGAGCACAGGCGCAATACCGTTGACGGTCATCAGCAGGGCGAAAAATTGCGTCAGCATCGCGCCCTGATAGCGGTCACGGGCGATGGATCGCGACAGTACAGAACCGCCCGCCCCGGCGAAGCCCTGTAAGAAGCGCCAGCCGATCAGCAGGTGAATATCCTGAGTCATCGCACACATCGCGGAAGAGAAGATGAACAGCAGCAACGACAGCGCCAGCGGTTTTTTGCGGCCAATACGGTCGCTTAGCGGGCCGAAGAAAAGCTGGCCGAGGCCAAGACCGATTAACGCGGCCGTTAAAGAAAGCTGCGTTTGCGTGCCGCTCGCACGAAGCTGGTCGGTGATTTCCGGCAGCGCGGGAAGGTAAAAGTCAGTACAGAGTGGGCCGATGGCAGTCAGCAGGCCCAGCGTCAGCACCCATGAGGGGGCGATGCGCGACATAGAAGCTCCTTTTTGTGATTGTGTGGGGGCACCCCTCACCCTAACCCTCTCCCGAAGGGAGAGGGAACCGACTGTGCACGGTGTTGCTTTTCGCCCTTTCCCTCATGGAGAGGGCGGGGTGAGGGTGGCCCCACCTCCCAGCGATTGCCACAACGTAATGCGGTTATCCAGCTCGGTCTGTTGCAGTGCAATCAACGACTGCTGCGCCGACCACAGTGTGCGCTGGGCGGTCAGCACCGTCAGATAATCGCTGCTCCCCGCCTGATAGCGCTTCATCGCAATATCCAGCGTCTGCTGTTCGGCGGCGACATACTGGCGCTGGGCATCCAGTTCTTCACTCAATGTCTGACGGCGAGCCAGCGCATCGGCGACATCTTTAAATGCGCTCTGAATGGTTTTTTCATAAGTCGCAATCAGCCCTTTTTTCTCCGCTTCTGCATAGCGAAGCTGCGCCATATTGCTGCCGCCGGTAAACAGCGGCAGGGTGATGGACGGTGCAAATGACCACACTTTCATGCCATGGCTGAACAGTGAGGAGAGCGAGTCGCTGCCCACGCCTGCGCTGGCGGTCAGGGAAATTGTCGGGAAGAAGTTTGCGCGCGCCGCGCCGATATTGGCGTTAGCCGTCAGCAGGTTATGTTCAGCCTCCTGAATATCCGGGCGGTTGAGTAGCACGGAAGAGGAGACTCCCGCAGGCACCAGCGTGATGGTGTTGTCGCCTAAGCTTTCCAGCGTTCCCGGCAGCAATGAATCCGGCACCGTTTGCCCGGCGAGCAGGTTAATGGCGTTTTTATCCTGCATCACCAGCGTCTGATAACTGGCAACGCTGGCGCGCGCCTGCTGATACACGCTCATCGCGGAACTGACATCCGTCGCGGCGGCAGTGCCCACTACCATCTGGCGTTTCACTATCTTCAGCGAATCCGCCGCGCTGTTCATCGTCTGCTGCGCCAGCGCCAGATTACTGTTATCGGCGGCGAGCGTTACCCACGCGGTGGTGAGTTCGGAAATCATGGTCAGACGCGTATTCTGCGCGGTGTATTCGCTGGCAAGCCAGGTCTCGCGCGCGGCGCGGGAAAGGCTCTGATTACGGCCAAACAGATCCAGTTCGAAGCTGGAGACCGCACCATCCGCCTGTGCAGTGGTGCTGATGCCCGTGGTCGTGGTGCGACTACGGCTGCCGCTTAACTCAGCATCGACCGTCGGGAAGAGCGACGCGCGTGTTTCACCATACTGAGCGCGGGCGGCATCGATATCAGCAATCGCCTTTTGTACATCGCGGTTACTGGTCAATGCCATGCTCACCACTTTGTTCAGGCGAGCATCTTTTACCACCTGCTGCCAGTTGCCAATTACCGCCGTCGCCTGACCCTGCGTACCCGGCAGTGTCGCCGGAATGGGAGCGTCGGGTCGTTGATAGTTTGGATCGAGTGACACACAGCCGACGCTCAGGAAGGCAATAAATAAAACAGAAAGACGAAACATAACTTACCCCTGACGGCGTTTACCGGCGAACAAGCTCTTCACCAGCACAAAGAATAATGGAACGAAGAAAATCGCCAGCAGCGTCGCCGTCAGCGTACCGCCGATAATCCCGGTACCGATGGCGATGCGGCTGTTCGCGCCTGCGCCTGTAGCAATCGCCAGCGGCGTTACCCCGGCGACAAATGCCAGCGAGGTCATGATGATCGGGCGTAAACGCGTCTGCGCCGCACGCAGCGCCGCACGAGAGAGCGAGTAGCCTTCGGCTACGGCGGCTTCGGCAAATTCCACAATCAGAATGGCGTTCTTCGATGACAGACCAATGGTGGTGAGTAGCGCCACCTGGAAGTAAACGTCATTACTTAAGCCGCGCATCCACGCTGCCAGCGCCGCACCCAGCAGGCCGAGTGGGATAACCATGATGACCGAAATCGGTACCGACCAGCTCTCATACAGCGCCGCCAGGCACAGGAACACCACCAGAATGGAAATGGCGTACAAACTTAGCGCCTGACCGCTGGCCAGTTTTTCCTGCAATGACAGCCCACTCCACGCCCAGGTAGAACCGGCTGGCAGATTGTTGGCGAGCGTTTCCATGGTGGTCATCGCGGTACCAGAACTGGAGCCGGTGGCGTTTTCACCCTGAATTTCATAGGCGGCAGAGCCGTTGTAGCGCACCAGACTTTCCGGCCCATATTCCCAGCGAGTGGTGGCGAAGGCGGAGAACGGCGTCATGCTGTCATCGCTGCCGCGCACAAACCATTTACTGAGATCGGATGGTGCCGAGCGGGAATTGCTATCGCCCTGGATATACACTTTTTTCACGCGACCACGGTCGATAAAGTCATTCACATAGGTACCGCCCCAGGCGCTTGACAGCGTCGAGGTGACATCGCTCAGCGATAGCCCCAGCGACACGGCTTTGTTGTTGTCGATATCGACCTGCAACTGCGGCGTTTGCGGCATATCGTTGGCGCGAACGGCGTGAAGCGTGGCATCCTGGTTGGCTTTGCCGATCAGCTCATCGCGCATTTTCAGCAGTTCCGCACGGTCGGTGCCGCCGCTCGCCATCAGTTCAAATGTAAAGCCGTTACTCTGACCGAGACCATCGACAGAAGGCGGCGTCATGGCGAACAGCGTTGCATCACGAATGGCACCGAGTTCTTTGATGGCGCGCAGGGCAATCGCCTGAGCGGTATTTTCCGCGCCCTTACGTTCAGACCAGTTTTTCAACGAGACGAAGGCCATCCCGGCGTTCTGCCCGCTGCCGCTGAAGCTGAAGCCATTAATGGTAAAGATAACGTTGGTGTTATCTTTCTCTGTCGTGAGGAACCAGTCGGAGACCTGCTTACTCACTTCGGCGGTACGTGAGTTGGTCGCGCCCGCAGGCAGCGTGTACTGCACCATGATCTCGCCCTGGTCCTCAGTCGGCAGGAAGCTGCCGGGCAGTTTCCACATCGCCAGTGCCATACCGCCGCAGATCGCCAGATACACCACCATCACCAGCCCGGAGCGGCCCAGCGTGTTGAGCACTTTGTGTTTGTATTTGCGTTCGGTCGAGCCGTAGAAGCGGTTAAACGCGCCGAAGAAGCCTTTTTTATGTGGCGGCGTGTGGCGCAAAATCGAGCCGCACAGCGCAGGCGTTAAGGTCAACGCCACCACCACTGAGAGCATCATCGCCGAAATAATGGTGACCGAGAACTGACGGTAAATCACCCCGGTCGAGCCGCCGAAGAAGGCCATTGGCAGGAATACCGCCGAGAGCACCAGCGCGATCGCAATCAGCGCCCCGGAGATTTCTCCCATCGATTTTTCCGTGGCTTCGCGGGCGGGCAGCCCTTCGTCGCGCATAATACGCTCGACGTTCTCGACTACCACGATGGCGTCATCTACCAGAAGCCCGATAGCGAGCACCATCGCAAACAGCGTTAAGGTGTTAATTGAGTAACCGAACAGCGCCAGCACGCCAAAGGTACCGAGCAGCACAACGGGCACCGCCAGCGCCGGAATCAGCGTTGCGCGGATGTTTTGCAGGAACAGATACATCACGCAGACTACGAGGATAATCGCCTCGAACAGCGTCTGCACCACGTCTTCAACGGAAATCTTAATGAACTCGGTGCTGTCTTTCGGATACGCGACGTCATAGCCCTGCGGCATATTACGTTTGTATTCGTTAATTTTGTCCTTCACCAGCGTGGCGGTGCTCAGGGCGTTTGCGCCCGGCGCCAGCATCACCGCCATCCCGGCTGCCGGGTGACCGTTCAGTTTGGCGATAGCGGTGTAATCTTCACTGCCCATTTCCACGCGCGCCACGTCGCCGATGCGCACCACCGCGCCATTAGACTGGCTTTTGACGATGATATCTTTGAACTGAGCGACCGTTTGCAGACGCGACTGCGCGCGCACGGTGGCGGTCAACTGTTGGGTATCTGGCGATGGCAACGCCCCGATTTTACCGGCGGAGACCTGCACGTTCTGCGCTTCAATCGCCGTCTGCACATCCGATGGCATCAGCGAGTAGGACGCCAGTTTCGCCGGGTCCATCCAGATGCGCATCGCGTATTCCGCACCGAACACTTGCAGGCTACCGACACCGTCGAGACGGGCCATTGGGTCCTGCATGTTACTCACCAGCCAGTCGGCGATATCCGAGCTGCTGGCTTTATCGGTTTTATCGTACACGCCCATAATGAGCAGGAAGTTGCTCTGGGATTTCACCACCGTCACGCCGGCCTGCTGAACTTCGCTCGGCAGGCGCGATTCGGCCTGCTGCACTTTGTTCTGAACCTGCACCTGCGCGGTATCCGGGTCGGTACCTTGTTCGAAGGTCACGGTAATGCTCACCGAACCGTCAGAGCTGCTGGTGGAAGTGAAATAGAGTAGATTATCGAGCCCGGTAAGCTGCTGTTCGATAACCTGCGTTACGCTGTTTTCCAGCGTTTGTGCCGATGCCCCGGTATAGGTGGCAGAGATTTTAATCGACGGCGGCGCAACGTCCGGGTACTGCGCCACCGGCAGCGTTTTGATAGCCAGCATCCCGGCCAGCATGATCAGAATAGCGATAACCCAGGCAAAGACCGGGCGACGCACGAAGAAACGGGCAAACATCAGGCGTTTCCTCCGGTGGACTGCACTTCAACGGGTTTCACCTGCTGGCCTGCAACCACTTTTGCCGAGCCTTCAACAATCAGTTTATCGCCCGCTTTCAGACCCGTTAACACCAGCCATTTATCGCCATAGGTGTCGCCGGTTTCCAGCTCGCGTTGTTCAACTTTGTTATCCGCGCTGACCACCAGCGCAGTGGCAACGCCTTTCGCATCGCGCGTGACGCCCTGCTGTGGCGCGAGGATCGCATCGTTCATGATGCCTTCATCGACTTTGGCGCGCACAAACATCCCCGGCAGAAGCTGCTGTTTCGGGTTCGGGAACACGGCGCGCAGGGTGACGGAACCGGTCGATTCATCCACCGCCACTTCGGTGAGCGCCAGGCGGCCTTTCTCGCTGTAGGTTGAGCCATCTTCCAGAATCAGCGCCACGTTCATGGTGTCGCTGTTGGTGGCAAGTGATTGTTTGCGCAGGCGTAGCAGGTCAACGCTTGAGCGGGTGAGGTCAACGTACATGGTATCGAGGCCGCGAATCGTCGCCAGCGCGGTGGTTTGCTCGGCGGAGACCAGCGCGCCTGGCGTCACGGAAGAAATACCGATCCGCCCGGCAATTGGCGCGGTGATGGTGGTCCAGTTCAGATTGATGCGGGCGCTCTCAAGCGCCGCTTTTTTTGACTCAACGCTGGCTTTGTCCTGCGCACAGGTTGATACCGCGTCGTCTGCGTCCTGACGGGAAACGCCGTTCTCTTTCACCAGTTGCGCGTAACGCTGGGCTTTCGAGCAATCGGCGGTGACCAGCGCCTGCGCCTGTTTCAGGGAGGCGGCGGCTTCGTTATAGGTCGCGCGGAAGCTGTCCGGCTCGATCTGATAGAGCGCCTGCCCGGCTTTTACATTATCGCCTTCATTAAAAAGCCGTTTCTGAATAATGCCTGTGACCTGTGGGCGCACTTCCGCGCTCAGGGCGGCGGCGGTGCGCCCGGTCAGCTCGCTGACGACGGAGACGGGTTGGCTTTTTAATATTACGACCCCCACTTCCTGCTCCGGACGTTGGGGCGCTGATGTTTGCGCATTATCGCATCCGCTCAGGAGAAATAATGCGGCAAGTGTGGTTGTGATGTATTTCATCTTTATTCTCAAGGTGAATGACGTCCTCCCCGCAAATAGATTGCGAGGATTTAAGGGAAAACGAATCCGCATCGCCGGTTGCCCGGAAATGACAAAAAGGGGGAATTGACTCCCCCTGTTGTTTACAGGATTAAATTACTTAACAGCGATAAGCATATTGATAATTTCCTGATAGATTTTTTCTAATGCTTCGGGGGACACTTTTTGCGGTGTCAAACGACGATAAATGGAGCCTTCCATCATCACCGCGATCACTTCCACACAGCAGCGCACACGTTCCGGGCTGAGGTGAGGGTGATCTTTTTGCAGATGGGCGCAGGCGTTATTGAACATGCGCTCATCGGCCTCTGCCAGCCAGGTGGCGACCTGTGGATTGCGCGTGGCTTCCGCCGACATCTCAAGCATTAAGGCATCGTCATCCTCGCTCAGGGTAAAGCGACAGGCAAGCAGATGTGGCATCAGGTTTGTCTGGGTTTTGCCTTCCATCTCGGCGATGCGGTAGTCGATGATGCGGCGGATCATCTCTTCGATAATGGCGTCTTTATTCGCGAAGTAGCGGTAGATTTGCCCAACGCTGAGTTTCGCTTCCGCGGCGATTTGCGACATGCTGGCCGCGTGGAAGCCACTATTGCGAAAGCAGCGGCGTGCGGCGGCAATGATGTCGTCTTGTCGTGCTTTCTGTCTGGCTTCCAGTTTGCTGGTCATGCATTTCTCCGCGTTTTGAAACGGTGAGAACGATCGTTCTCATTTTTTCTCATTATACGTCGATGATGACCAATAGAAAGTATTTTTTTGGCACTGTTTTTTTTCTTTCTGTTTCATACAGAAAATAATGGAGGGAAAAAGGAGATTCTGTGAAATTAACGAGGGTGAGAATAAAAATAATGGAGAAAAAATGGGTTATGTAATTAAAAAAGTTATTACGGATAAGGCTATAAATAAGATGAGGGACGCGAATAACGCCTGCCTCGTTTTTAACAACGTTTCCTCTGGTTGCCGACAGAGCAAAGAATGATCTGTTTTCACTCCTCAATTTTTTGCACAACAAGAAGGTAATATCTGGCGTTTATGAACAAAAACGCAATAGTCTATTGCCGGAATGACCGTTTATCCCGCCTCCTGCCCGCCGTATTCTTGTCGCCATCGAGTTGCCGAACGCAACATTATGCCGAACACAGGATATCCATTATGAAAACCCTCACTCAGATTGCTGCTGCTTCTCTTCTCTCCGTTATGGCTTTTGGCGCTTTTGCTCAGAGCGTGACGGCCACCGCTTCCACGCTCGATTCTGCCGAAGCGGCGATTGCGCAAAAAGCGAAAGAGATGAACGCCTCTGAATACAAAATCACCAGCGCTCACATGGGCAACCGCGTCACCATGAGCGCTGAACTCTACAAATAAATCTGCGGCGAGACGGTTTTCCAAAAAACATGAGAACCGCCTGTTTCCTACCCTCTTCAGGAGATGATTATGTTATTTGAAAACTACGCGCTGAATACCGTCGCGCTGAAAAATCGTATTGTGATGCCGCCGATGACCCGCTCACGCGCCGGGGCGGGCGATGTCGCCACCGATATGATGGCGGAATATTACGCACAACGCGCCAGTGCCGGGCTGATTATCAGCGAAGGCACGCAGATCAGCCAGCAGGGTCAGGGCTACGCCTGGACGCCCGGGATGTATACCGAATCACAAATTGCTGGCTGGAAGAAAGTCACCGATGCCGTTCATCAGGCGGGCGGGAAAATCTTTGCTCAGTTGTGGCACGTCGGGCGCGTTTCGCACACCGTGCTTCAACCAGGCAATGCCGCACCGGTTTCCTCTTCTGCGATTCAGGCCGAAGGCGTGAAAGTGTTTGTCGATGTGAAAGGCTGCGGCCCGGAAAGCGGCGTCGGTGAGATGCTGCAACACGCCATGCCGCGGGCGCTGACTCTCGAAGAGATCCCCGGCATCGTAAATGACTACGCTCAGGCCGCGCGCAACGCCATCGCCGCGGGTTTTGATGGTATCGAACTGCACGGGGCGAACGGGTATTTGATCAATCAGTTTATTGATTCTCAGGCCAACCTGCGCGACGACGAATACGGCGGCTCGCTTCAAAATCGCCTGCGCTTTATGAAAGAGGTGGTGACTGCTGTTTCTGACGCCATTGGTAAAGATCGCGTCGGTATTCGCCTGGCGCCGCTGACCACCCTGATGGGCTCGCGTGACGATACGCCGGAAGCGACGTATCTGGCGGCGGCCAGTGTGCTGAACGCTTTGGGTATTGCGTACATTCACATTGCAGAAGCGGACTGGGAAGATGCGCCAGTGATGCCCGCTGCGTTTAAAGAAGCGCTGCGTTTGATTTTCCGCGGTACGTTGATTTACTCCGGTAAATACAACAAAGCGCGCGCGGAAGAGGCGCTGAGTAAGGGGTGGGCGGATCTGATTGGCTTTGGTCGTCCGTTTATCGCTAATCCGGATCTTCCATATCGTTTGCAGAACGATTTACCCCTGAACCAGCCGGTGAAAGAGCAGTTCTTCGGAGGGGGTAAAGCGGGATACATCGACTATCCACGGGCGAAATAACGCCGGTTGCCGGGTCACGCAAGGCGTGCGCCCGGCAATACTCATTACCAGAACTTAACCGCCAGGCTGAGAATAAAGACAAAGCCAACCACGGCAACCGCCCAGCAAAACGCCAACATATGGGCTTCGTGTTTTTGTTGTTTTAATACTGCTTCGTTTTCCATGTTTCTTTTCCTTGCTCACATCGTGTAGGGGCAGAGGCGCCCCATATTACCGTGGGACGTTAATCCCACCCGGTACTCCGTGCGTCAGAACCACCTGCCAGAGCTGAATATTTCTGGCTCTGAAAGCACCGGCGCAGGCTTTCAGATAGTAGGTGAACATCCGTTTAAAACGCGGTGAATAGGCATTTTCCAACTGGCCCCAGGCATCCTGGAATCGCTGCTCCCAGGCCATCAGGGTTTTATCGTAGTCAGAGCCAAAATTGTGCAGGTCTTCAATCACAAAGAAGGGTTCGCAGGCCGATGAGAGTTGTGAAACCGACGGCAGACACCCGTTGGGGAAGATGTACTTATCGATCCACGGGTCGACGTTCAGATCGCTTTGATTGGAACCGATGGTGTGCAGCAGGAAAATGCCATCTTCTGCCAGATTCTTATTGGCAACGGTAAAGTACGTTTTGTAGTTTTTCGGCCCGACGTGCTCAAACATTCCGACCGAGACGATGCGGTCGAATTTGCTGTCGAGGTCGCGATAATCCTGCAACAGGATCTCCACATCCAGCCCTTCGCAGCGCTGCTGGGCGAGCTTTTGCTGTTCGGCGGAGATGGTGACGCCCGTCACCTTCACTCCGTAGGTTTCTGCGGCATACGCCGCCAGGCCGCCCCAGCCGCAGCCGATATCCAGCAGCGTCATCCCTTTTTCCAGTTTGAGTTTGCGGCAGATAAGTTCGAGCTTGTCCTGCTGTGCTTCAATAAGGTTGCTGGCTTCCCGCCAGTAGCCGCAGGAGTATTGCATGTAGGGGTCGAGCATCAGGGTGAAAAGGTCGTTGCCGAGGTCGTAATGTTCTTTCCCGACAATCCACGCGCGCTTTTTCGATTGCAGGTTGATGATCTTAGCGCTCACCACGTGCATCAAATCTTTCAGGTTATGCTTAATCTGCGATTCAATATCGATTTTCAGCAGGCGGGAGATGAACTCGTCGAGCTGTTCACACTCCCACCAGCCATCCATATAGCTCTCTCCCAGGCCAAGAGAACCTTGCTGAAGAACGCGCTTGTAGAACTGTTTGTTTTTGACCTGAATGTCGAAGGGCCGTTTGCCATTGATTTCAATATCTGCGCGTTGCAGTAAATCACGGCAGATGCGATACCACTGATTGCCGCCGTCCGGCATGATGAGTTTTTTGTTCATATTTATTGCGCCTGAGCGAGAATCTATTTGTCATACAAATGTGCTAAGGGCAGGTTATACCTATGATGAATATTCGTAAAGTGAATCTCATCAATGGAAGAGATGCAGAAATAGAATAGGGGAGGGAACACGCTGATGCCCCCACCCCAGCCCTCTCCCACAGGGAGAGGGGGGAGAAGCGGGATTCAGAAGTCGTACTGTAGCGTCAAACGGTTCTGCCAGAAGTCTTTCTCGTACAACGGCGACGTCTGCACGCCAACGAAATCGCTCAGGCTCAGGCCTTTCAGCGCGCCCTGGAAGTTCCAGATAAAGTACACCAGGTACTCTGACTGACGCAGGCTACCGCTGTTGACCGTCGGCGTCAGATCCATCCACGAATAGCGCGCGCCCAGCGTCAGGTTCTCGTTGGCGTTCCAGTTCAGGTTAGTGGCATACGCATCGCCGCTGCCCAGATCCTGCGTACTGGTGAAGTACGGTTGTGCGAAGTAGGGGCCGGATGAGCTGTTATGAGCATATGGCGTTACCAGCGAACCGTAGCCGTAGCTGTTACCGCTGGAGGCAATGTGATCATAACCCGCAGCCCAGGAGAGTGCCGGCGTCAGGTTGAGTGACAGTTGCGCACCGTAAGAACGGTTATCCACTTCGCCCGCCAGTGCTTTGCCCTCGCTGGTACCGCGAATATATTGCAGCGCCACATCCGGTGTGAATAACGCCTGCTGCCATTGCAGATGCCCTTCGGTGTAGAAGATGTTGGAGAAATCCGCGTAGCTTTCGTACCACATCTGCCCGGTCAGCTTTTTATCATCCCACATCATGTGGCGACCCGCGCCAACGGCCCACATACCATCGGTCTCTTCAGTGACTTCGGTATACGCGGTGGTGCGTTTCACCTGATCGCTGCCCCAGCCTTTATAACGCCAGATTTTGGTTGCGCGCAGGAAATCGTCGCCGCTGCCATATTGCATATCCAGCGCCTGATAAAGGATAGGGGTGATACGCCAGTCGTAGTCGCCAACAAACGGCAGATCCAGACGCTGATTCCCGCCGGTGATGCGGAAATCACCATAGCGCCAGTTGAGGTACGCTTCGCCAATATTGGTTTGATTATCGCCGATGTCGCTTATCACGCGCTCTTCCGGCGGATGGTTGATCCCACGCAGGAACAGCCCGCTGACGCCGACGTTCAGGCCATACATCGGCGCGGTTTCATACTTCAGGAAACCGCCATAGCTGATGGTGTCCTGGTTAAAGCCTTTGGCGAAATAGGCGTTATGGGTGGTGTAGTAGAGGGAACGAACGCTACCGCTCACTTTACCGCAACTGAATACGTCGCCCAGGCTGCTGACGTTGCCATCAGCGTCGAAACATTCGCTGTCGGACTTAAAAGAGAGAGCCGCTTCCGCGCTGGCAGGGAGCGCCAGTGCCGCAAGCGCGGCCAGGGCGGTGAGACCACCGGCTAATCGTGATGGTTTTACTGCACCTGCTGCCCGACACATCTTCATGCAAATACCCTGTAAAAAGAGATAAAAAAGGAAAAAAGTGTGCGAGCGCACGCGGGCGGTTTCGCACAGGGCTGCGATTATCATCATCGAAAGGGGGGTGATCCAGTGCTAAACGCAAACGTTTGCTTTTATTCTGTGGAGATAGATTCTGAATTAATGATTAATATTGAATTAATCATGATGCTAATGATTTAAAACTGGTGGATGGCACTACATATTGAGTGGGTGAATGAAATATAGTGCTTATTTTACCGCGCGGTCTAAACCGCACTGTTCGACTATTTTTCACTCTTTCCCCGCGCCTTTGGCGCGGGAATCGATCATCAAAAATAGTAGCCGATATTTACGTTGGTACGGAAATACCATTTGCCGCTGCCTTCTGACTGCGTGCTTGTCCACCCCGTCGAATTGAGCGCTCCCCCCCAGGGATTGACGTTTTTCGCCCAACTGAAATCGACCCAGAACATCACCGGAAGGGCAAAGACCTGCACCCCGACGGTGTTCATTTGGGAATCGCTCCAGTCGCTTTTGTCTTTCCACAACACGCTGTAATCATTATAGAAGCGCAGTTTCGACACGCCGCCCCATTTCACGTCCACGTCGCGGGCGACGTTGAGCGAAGCAGTGGTCGCTTTCGCCGGGATAAGATAGGCCGGCGTCAGGCCGTTGCCGCCCATCAAAATAGTATCGTCGCTGACGCCCGGTGGATTTTTAGGATCGTACTGATAACGAATCACCTGCGAGGAGAGCTGCCACGGCCCGTTGTGCAGCGTCCCGTGAAGGCCGGCTGCCCAGAAAGTACCATCGTCATCGGTTTCCCGGTTATGCAGACGCGCCAGCGCCAGCGAGCCGCCCAGTTCATTGTTCCAGCCGCCGCCCCTGAACTCTCTGGCCAGCCGCACGTTCACCTGATCGCGTTTCTCATTGCGCTGCTGATGCTGGCTGGGGTAAATCGTGTTTTTCAAACGATCGTAATCACCGACATCTGGTGCATAACGCAGGTTCTCCGGCTCCATCCACGGGAAGTACGCCACATCCAGCGACCAGTTATTATCGTGATACTGGTAATTAATTCCGCTACCGGCATTAACGCCAAAACCTAAATAAAACGGAATACCGTATGACCAGCCAAATTGTGGGTAAGGCTCAAGGCCAAACGGTTTTCCGGGAATACCGAGCTGAACACTATTATTTTCATCTAAATGATAGCCTACATAGGCGCGGTCAATTGCATACTTGTGATGATCCTGAAACCAGAATCCGGCATCAAAGAAATAATTATTATAAAAACCACTGCTGTCGATGCGGAATGTATCAAAACGCAAATGCGGTGGATCGCGATAATTGCTGCCTTTCCAGTCTTCATAGCGATAATTGGCCCGTAATGCGCCGCCGATATCCAGTCCGGCGCTGTTATCCGCACTGCGCCAGCCTATATGTGGGAATGGCTTACCGCCCTCGGCCAGTGCTGGCGCGGCAGTGCATGCGCTTAACAACAGCGCGAGAAATTGTTTACGCATAGCTCACCTTTGATTCCTCTACCAATAAGTAATAACCCACCATCGGCGATAAAAATCGACGTTATTTACCGGTTTTGTTTCAGGGGTGAAACAAATATTTTTAATGAGGCGCTATTTTTCTTTTTGTCTCAAATATGAAACTCTGTTTATTATTTGATATATGGAAAGTCGCATGCAAAAGAGAAGGCGTCAAGACATAAACTTTGAGCCATAACGCAATATTATTAAACGACGGGAAAACTATTGATATTTGCGAGGTGAAAGCAAAAATATTCTCAAATATGAAACAAAAAGCCAGCCGTAATGGCTGGCGATATATCAGGAACACATGTAATTAAACGGCCCGCGTGGACAGTGGCGCAGGATGGGCTGAATGCGATCCTCTTTGAAGGTGTACATCCCGCCGTTGAAGGGGTCGACAATAAACCAGCCCGGTACGCCGAGCAGGATCAGGTTGCCGAAGGTGTACCAATAGCTAAAACGGTAGGTGAGCGGCATTCTTTCAGCATAGTAGCCGGGTTGCTTTAGCGTCAGGGTATAGCTGCGCTTGCCAAAATAACTGCCATCCGCTTTTTTCAGCACCACGGCCTGCGGTGTGACACCTGATGCCACTACCTGCCCGTTGTTATCGACAATGGCGAAAAAAGCGTTATCGGGAGTGCTGTTGATGTAAACCGTCTCCTCGCCGCTGCCAAAAATTGTCGCGCAGCCGGTAAGAAAAAATGGCAGTAACAGCACGGTAAGTAACTTTTTCATCGGACGCTCCCTCTCGTATAGCGGTATAAAGCGGCACGCGGGGAGGGGAACTTAAGGGAGCACAATGCGCAGGCGTTCGGGAACGGCTATTTTGGCGGAGATCACAGGAGTCGTATTTGATGATTAAATCATTGATTTTAAATGTGTAACTTCTGTTTGATAAATGAGTAACCCCCATAAGCACCCCCAAATGGTTTTGCTTGGTGGGTAACGGTGCAAAAATGTTCTTTCTTATCAAGCCATGATGCTTACTCATGAAGGTAGCATTTTCATACTGTCTTTGAAAGGTGTCTACAACCAGCCCTGTTCAGCAAATGACAAAACCTCACCGTTACCAATAATGAAATGATCCAGCACCCGAACCTCTATCAGGTCCAGCGCATTCACGATCCGCGACGTAATCCTTTTATCCGCCTCGCTGGCATCCGTAATCCCTGACGGGTGGTTATGGGCGATGATCACCGCAGCTGCGTTGTGGCGGAGTGCAGATTTTACAATTTCGCGAGGATGGATTTCGGTATGGCTAATCGTGCCCAGGAATAAAGTTTCATGCTCCAGCAGGCGATGCTGGTTATCGAGATAGAGCACAACGAAGACCTCGCGCTCCTGTCGCGCCAGATACAGCTGTAGCCAGCTTTTCGTGCAACTTGCAGAAAGGAACTGTTCTGATGGCTGGTGCTGGTATTTCTCCAGCAATCGCATCGCACGGCGGATGATACGTTGCTCATTCACCGGAAAGACCGATGATAAAATCAATTCAGACATGGTGGCTCCTTAAAAGAAAAAAGCCCCGTAACAATGGGCTACAGGGCTATAAACAGAGACGAGTATGTGGTTCACGATGCAAGCTGCAGCATATTTTCAGCCATCACCCACAGCGCCCGGTTGAGCTTCACGTCATTATCGATACTCTTTACTGCACGCGTATGAGTGCGTCCGCCTTTTGCGTTGCGCCCGTACAGGCCACCTTTAATCAGGTTCTCCTGAATACGCTGATAGGTTGTCCAGAGGTCGCCGGACTCATCCTGCCAGCGACGGGGGGCCAGTAGCTGAGATTCTGTTACTGGCTGATGTTCTTCACCAAAGCGATATGTGAGCGCTGCTTTCGCCAGAGCCTGCTGTGCTGGTGGGGGTAACATGAGTGACTGCATGGCATCGCGCTTTTCTTCCACCCGGTCAAATATCCCCAGGACTTCGTAAGCGCCTTCAATCACTTTCTCCACGACATCACCTTTGTGCGGCACCCGCACCTCACCGAAACTCTCCCCACAGACCAGCCCGTTCTGGCAGACGGCACGAAATAACCCCGGCAACATCTGATAAGAGCTGGAACCATCGTGAGAGTTGAGGAGAATGATTTCCGGGACCTGTTTAGCGGCGATCTGCCCCTCACGGCGCAGACGCAGCATATGTTTTGTATATTCACGCTTACTTTCGTCACGGACACGGGTCTGGCAGGCAAAGAACGGCTGAAAACCTTCACGCTGGAGCTTCTCCAGCAGGGTGATGGTGGGAATATATGCATATCGTTCACTGCGGGATGCATGTTTATCTTCACCAAACACGCTGGGTGTGTGCAGCATCAGTTCTTCGTGGGTTAACGGGCGGTCACGGCGGATCAGGTTCACCCGACCAAAACGGCTGGCTAATTTCATTGCTAACTCCTTAATAAATTGCATAAAAGCAAACAGGCCACGCTTCCCGGAGGAAACGTGGCCTGTTGCTATGAGTGGTGTGATTGATTACTTACTCTGTGGCGGAGATGTGTCTGGTGGAGGCAGACATACTGGTGGTTCAGTTGCCGGTTGTGGTATGGACTGAGCATCCTGTTGTACTTCCCCTGACTGAGCGGCTTTGTACTCATGCAGCATCAGTAACAGTGGCTCGCGGTTCTGCATCAGCCATTTCAGCAACATCTCTCTTGGTATAACGAGCCTGACCGCACCAGGTAGTGGAGCCAGAATGATGTCACAGGCCCGGTTAAACAGAGACATCAGGAAAATCTCATCGCGTAATTTACTTTCTGCGACATCAATTAATCCATTAAGCACTACACGCTCAATGGCGGGCCGGTAGCGGGAGACAGCCTCGCTAAAGTGTGATGGAACAGACTCTGTTTCCACAATAGCATCACTGTCAGGTGGAAATTCATTATCTGCCACAGCTATGCTTTCCGAAGCCGGGTCAGTACTCTTCCGTCTGTGTGCCAGCTGTTTAATCTTATCGACCATCCCGGTCGATCTGGATTCAGCGACAATGACTTCCTCCTGGCTTACTTCTGTTGTGGAGTGCTCAGGGATATCAACCAGCGTCGGCTTTTCACTTTTTCGGTTAAATGGAGATTTAAACCGAACATTTATTCTGGATGTATCGGATTTATTACCCTCGAGGTCATCAGTGGATTTCTTCATAATTCCCACTCATATCGAAGCGAACTCTGACTATATTTCCACCAACTTGCATCTGAGCAATATAATTATTATTACCAAGCACCCTGACAGGGAAGGCCATCGTACAGAGATTCCTTGTATTGCCAAGAGACATCTGTTGCCGATTAATATCTTTGCAAATATTTTGAACCATATCACGAACATCTTTACTAAAGGGATCTTTATTTATTTTTGCTTTTTGTTTAGGATCAGTAATCCCCATTAAGCCTGCAATATCTCCGGTGCGGGACATTTCTTTTTGTTTCGCTTGCCAGGCACGATCTTCTGGAGCCATTATATTATCTTCAGATCCTGGTCCAATTGGCTCAGGCGAAGGCTTGGTTGCTGCTTCTCCTCTTTGCCAGCCATTATAAGCAGCTTCCCAGTCAGATTTACTGGAAGGGGTAAATTTAACCTCATCAGCCATGATCACTCTATAATAATGAGTGCTATTGTTATCTGTTATTGATGCAATAAAGACACACTCATACTCAGTTGGTACAATCACACCTTTGACTACATTAATATTTAATTTTTTCTGGATAGTTTGCACAGCTCGATCCTGTGATACCCCATTCAAAGGACATGGCCTTGGTGCAGATAATACGTTATTTGCAAACACTAAAACTCCTGTTGCCAGTATTATTTTAATGAATTTTTTCATATTTAGCTCCCTACAGTAATATTTAAGAAAAATGCTGAAAAAGTTTCATAGCACTCAAGGAAACGATTCCTGCGCCCAGAGTTTTGAGGTAGTAGTGGTACTACGTGCAAGAACCATCCCCATTGAGAGAAGAACAACAAGTGGGGTTATATATTTAACTTGTTGATTTGATATTCTATTACACATATATCCTCCATTTAGTACGCATCATTCATATCAGGGATAGTCACGTAAAAAGTTCCGTCATCCCTGACTTCGATGGTCACCGGCATCTTTTTACCTGTGCTCATCAGCGCACGGGCACTGTAAAATCGGCCTGAAACCTCTTCCTGCATGTCGTCTATCTTTATGCAGGTGGCGCGTTGATGATTTTCCTTCATGACTTCCGTTACGGTCGGGCAAGCTGATTCTGCCAGTGCCGAAGAGGTGTCATGGGACACCTGCAGCCAAGTGCCTGCCAGCATCAATATCGTGGCAACAATCCAGGTCTGAAACAGACGCTTTGGTTTTTGCTGCCAGGCATCGCGTTTCCACAGATACACCGGTGAAATAAGAAACCACCAGAGAGAGGGCGCTGGTTTTTCCTGTTTCAGCAATATTTTCCGGTCACCAAATACAGCACCAAATGAAGCACCGAGCCCTATCACGGACAGAGTGTTGTCCTCACTCACAAACCCAAGAAGCATAAGAAGTAGTGGAAGCAGAGCTAACAGCCAGGCATTCGCATCGTTTTTATCAAAGGAGTAGTTCATTACGTGGTCTCTTTTATGGCTTATGTCTTTTTCTGGCATCAGTGGTATTCACTGAACCAGGTATATAAAGGAAAGAAGCAGGAATTACTCATCTGGCAGCTCCACGGTTGAAAGCTCCGGAGTGGCGTTGTTCTCCCCCTGGTAGATGGTGGCAAAGCCATTTTTTGGATAAATCACAACAGCATTTTTCGTACTGTCAAAATCACAGTTAGTGATATCCGGCATCAACACTGTCCTGCCGGATTTCAGGTTCGCAGCCCAGATACCGCCAGATTCACAGTCCCGCCCGGCCTGCGTCTGAATCACCTGATAACGCCCTTCCTCAGCCAGTACTTCACAGTTCATATATTCGCTGCAGCCAGCAAAAGGCCTGACACCATCTTTTGTGGCGAGGTTTTCCGGGATGTCATCAGCCACAACCAGCGGACTGAGTAACAACGCCGCAAGACCAGATGCAGCCAGTAATTGTCGTTTCACATACATCTCCTTATAGAGAGAACAAGGTCGGGACTACAAAGCAGATACCGGGGAATGGTCGGGTTAGAGGAATACCAGATGACAAAGAATGGACAGAACGCCCCATCCCACCATTCCATGGAGAATGCAGGGATAAGAGTAAGCAGGGTAAATGAGGGGGTAAAATTGATTTTTCCGATCGAAAATCGATAATCGATCTGTTTTATCTATAGGTTTAAATGATCATTAATCGCATATCAATAGACTGAAACTATCAAAAACACAATACCGATCGGCCTTGCAGATCAATAAGATAAAGAAAACCCCTGTATCAGTTCGATAATACAGGAGTGAAATTTTATGGAATATTGGTCAATACGAAGAGATGAAAAAGTTAACTTTCTATTTTTCTTTCAAAGCTCTGATTTCTTTTCTTATCAGCATATCAATTACAGCATGGATCTTCATATCGTAGTAACCTGCCAGGTAAACCAAGTCATCCTTTATCTTGGGGTCAAGATGAATGTTAAGAGGCTTCTTATCCTTCATTTTCTCCCTGAATTTCTTCTGACTTCTGATCTTGCTTATATCCTGAGATAACATTCTTGTGGCAATAGGATCTAACAATGGATAATCAAAAAAAGCACATACTGCAAGGTACTGCTCCTCGACTATTGGATAAGGTGTCGTAATATATTCATTAATGTTCGGTTTGTTTTTATTTATCCAATTAATAATCTGCTCCCATACCCATTGACAGGACTCTGCATCATCTTTACTAATCCACCGCGGAAGAAGTGAATGCTGAATGCTATCTAAATATTTATCCTTACAGCGCGAGATAATATCGTAAATTTCAGGATCAGACAGTCCATGTCCTATATATGAAACATAGTGTTTTACTGCCTCTAATCTTTGCTGATGGTAAGCTGGATAATTAATTCCATTTTTATTCCTGTACTCATTCCATGAACCTTTACTGGAGTATATATCTCCATGAATGATTGCATTCCAGAACCAGAAGCATGCTCTTTCGTCATTTTTAAGCCAGTCAAAAATGACTTCGAGAGAAGAACTGGTATTTTTGTAACTTAGAGTCATTTCTTTTATGAATTTATTTATTGCTTTTCTATTACCATGAAAGAAATGACTAATATGTCTGTTTAGATCTTCCTCATACTCCCTCATATCTGAATCGGGAGCTAGAGGCATGAGTAACTCAGGTTTATGTACCATATCTTTATACTTATTATACATATGAGAATAATAATAAATAAGTTCACTTTTACTACAATCTTTTAGCATCTCATCACCACTTAATGATGTATTTATGTAGTGATTATGAGCCATTTTTTGTGTAATTGTAATGATTTAAAGCAGGATTTTAGAGGTATCTAAGCAGTTAAAAGTGCCTAGAAACACCGCTATAGCTGAAAACATCCATCCTGAAGCTACAAAGCAAATACTATCAGTCTGTGATAGTTTCAGTATTAGCTGAGGAGTGTTGATATTTTAACTGAATGCAATTCCGGAATTCTTTTATCTTCAGGACGATTCAAAAAAAAGAAATCACCTATCTTAGCAAAGGACGGTTTATATCAACGGAGAATTACCATCCACCACTGTACCTGAAAATATCTATTAGCAAATCAATAAGAATATAAGCATCCTGTTTTTATGGCTAGGCAGGGATAAGCAGGAAAAATCATTACGTCATAACCGATAATCTCGTTTCCCTAGTATTTTCTAACTTTTCATCCCTATGACATGACGAGTGCTGAACCAAACCCGGCAGTTCAGATATCCCTCTACAGATAAACGAACACCACTCAGCACTCTCCTTAACCAACTCAAGGAGACAACGTTATGTCAGAGATTACCTTCGACCTGAGCACTGACCGTTTCATCGATATGAAAACCATTTGCCACATTACCGGAATGACAGATAAGTGGTTTTATAAACTCATCCAGGATGGTGCGTTTCCACCGCCGATAAAGTTTGGACGTAGCTCGAAGTGGATTGAGCGGGAAGTACTGGAGTGGTTCCAGGAGCGCATCCAGTCCTCCCGAAAGTAAATCTTTTCATTATTTTCTTAACTGATAACCCTGGAGTTACTATCAGGCACCGAGAATATTCTTTCCCGCAACCTGCAAGGCGTCGGCAGATAATAACTACGAACCATCCTGCAGTATATATATTAAATATATAAGTTATGTTAATAGCAATATTAATCAGAACTAGTTAACAGGTGTATTAAAATAATAAATACATATCTGTAAGAGATACCATAGTTATATAAAGCAAAAAGCAATAGTCAGAAGTAAATAGCTTTAGCCCACAGTAACCAGAACCCTCAGAATTAACACACTAAAAAGAAAGAGAACCGTCATATATCACATCAGAGCCAACTGATGTCTACCTAGCAGCTTCTCGTCCTTTTACCCATTTAGCACCCTAAATCTCATTCGTGCATCCCTCACTGCCATTCGCTCTGGCAGGGCTTTCGCACGTCTGAAATATACCAACAGGAGTAACACTAATGACCAGCAGTAAATTTGGCCCACTTAACTCGTACTATATGACCCGTATTACTGAAATTAGCGATAAGGCCATAGAAGCGCATGCAAGAACGTCCGTCTTTACATTCGTTCTCAGACTGCCTGAATACCGCGATACTGGAGACAGCATTGCCTGTAATCCAAACCTTAGAGCAGGGCTAATGGAACGCTTCACAGGTGCGCTAAGGGCCCGTATCGACGCCCATCAGGAACGACGCCAGCGGGAAGGCTATCAGGTATATCCCACAGGCCTGAGATACGTCTGGGTACGGGAAGTAGGGGAAAGCGGTAAATCTCACTATCATGTAGCGGTATTCGTTAACAAAGATACCTTTAATACGTTAGGGGATTACTCTAGACGGGACAATAACCTGGGGAGCTACATCAGCGAAGCATGGCTGAGTGCGTTAGGCCTGCTTGATATGCCGGAGTACAGAACGCTGGTGTCTTTTACCAATACGCCACACTACCTGGAGCGTCTTCGGCAGGACCGCTTTGAACAACAACGTCGGGAGCTGCTGAGCCATCTGGGCTACTTCGCGAAAGAGCGTACTAAGGCATACAGCAAGGAAGAGCGCTCATTTGGGGGAAGCATCAAATAAATCAGGACAATACAGGGGGCTGCTTTCTCCCTGTATTGCTTAACGATGATAGTTTTAAGCAGCAACTGTCAATAACATAAGACGCAGCTGATAGGTCACAATACCCGCCACATATCCTGCTGATAACCTTGATTCATCGTATACGGTAGGTACTACAAGTGCATCTCATAAGTTTTTGTTAATTGATACATATTCCAGCTATCTCATGACGCCTCTGGCAGTGCTGCCACCCGCTGCACTACCAGCTAAAATGGAGATATTGGAATGCAAGTATTTAGACCAATCGAACACGCGATTACCGACGATGGTGAATGGGTAGCGGTTACAGAGCTTACTGTTGATTACATGGGGCAATTGAAGTGCGACAGCTGTCATGCAAACGTGGTTGTTACCAAGAATAAATTCGGAGAGGAGGTATTTGTTCATTCCCATCACAATCTACAGGAAATCACTAAAACACGAAGTTGTCATTACACCATCCGAACGCCAGCTCCTGCGCGTACTCTGGGCACTGGGAGGACGATAACGAGGCCAGTAAAGGCTGTACAACAACCTGTAACCCCCATACCACCATTAGGCCCAAGAATACTGCGGATAAAAACAACACAAAGAAAATGGCATTGTGTCTGGTGCGGCCACCAGTACTACGGAACTAAGCAATGCCCACAATGTAGGGAATGGACTTACACGCTTGAGGAAAAGGGATAACAATCACAGTTAAAACTGTTTGTTGTGAGAATTCCGCACAAGTGAAATTCAGTCAACAGGACAGGATTGTCCCCAGTGGGGCAGTCCACAATGTCTGGTTAACATCGTCTTCAGTATCCTATAACAGATTGCTTAAAAAGTAATTTTTTGTACTCCCCATAATAACCACATCTTTGTTACAATATATAGTCAGGATTTACACATTAACTGCAGGGAGCCGACGCCTATGAATGATTCCACACCTGAAAAAAAGCCCATCCCCAGTCATCTGAACAAACCAGTGTTTTACACCTCCGCCCTGTTCATCGTGCTTATTGTGGTATTTGCTGCCGTGTTTCCTGAGGCTGCTGACCGTCATTTGAGCCTGTTGCAGAATCAGATATTCACGAATGCCAGTTGGTTCTACGTTCTGGCTGTTGCGCTCATCTTGTTGAGTGTGACTTTCCTGGGTCTGTCCCGCTACGGTGATATCAAGCTGGGGCCAGACCACGCTGAGCCAGATTTTAGCTACCACTCATGGTTCGCCATGCTGTTTTCCGCTGGCATGGGGATAGGCCTTATGTTCTTTGGTGTTGCTGAACCAGTAATGCACTATCTCTCTCCACCGGTTGGCACACCTGAAACCGTTGAAGCCGCTAAACAGGCTCTCAGGCTAACGTTCTTCCACTGGGGGCTTCATGCCTGGGCTATTTATGCCATTGTGGCACTGATTCTCGCGTTCTTTAGTTACCGCCATGGGCTACCTCTGACCCTGCGTTCTGCACTGTTTCCCATTATCGGCAAGCGGATTTACGGCCCCATAGGGCATGCGGTAGATATTTTTGCTGTTATCGGCACGGTCTTTGGTGTCGCGACGTCTCTGGGATACGGCGTATTGCAGGTCAACGCCGGGCTCAACCATCTGTTTGGTGTGCCAGTTAATGAAACAGTGCAGGTCATACTGATTGTAGTGATTACCGCCCTGGCGACTATCTCCGTGGTATCCGGCCTGGATAAAGGCATTCGTATTCTTTCTGAGCTGAATCTTGGCCTGGCGGTTTTACTATTGATTCTGGTTTTATTACTGGGGCCGACAGTGCTGTTACTGAAATCCTTCGTAGAAAATACCGGCGGATATCTCTCCGAACTTGTCAGTAAAACCTTTAACCTTTATGCCTACGAGCCGACATCCGGGCATTCCAGCAGCTGGCTGGGTGGCTGGACTTTACTCTACTGGGGGTGGTGGCTGTCCTGGTCGCCATTTGTCGGGATGTTTATTGCCCGCGTTTCACGGGGGCGTACTATCCGTCAGTTTGTGACTGGTGTTCTGTTTGTTCCGGCCGGTTTTACACTGCTGTGGATGACCGTATTTGGTAACAGCGCTATCCATCTCATTGCAATGGATGGTGCTCGTGACCTGGCTACTACGGTGCAGAGCGATGTTGCTCTGGCATTGTTTAACTTCCTCGAACATTTTCCGTTTTCAACAGTGCTGTCTTTTGTAGCAATGGCCATGGTGGTGATTTTCTTTGTAACATCTGCAGATTCTGGTGCCTTGGTGGTTGATACACTGGCTGCTGGTGGCGCCAGTAATTCCCCTGTCTGGCAGCGTATCTTCTGGGCGTCCATGATGGGGGTTGTCGCGATTTCACTACTAGTAGCTGGGGGATTAAGTGCGCTTCAGACTATGACAATTGCAAGTGCACTTCCATTTTCAATTGTGCTGTTAATCTCAATATACGGGCTTTTAAAGGCCTTAAAGCGAGATTTAACAAAAAAAGAAAGTCAGAATCTGGCAACTATTGCGCCAACAGCTGCCCGTAACCCAATTCCCTGGCAACGCCGCTTACGTAATATCGCCTACCTGCCCAAACGCTCTCTGGTCAAACGTTACATGGATGAAGTAATTTATCCGGCGATGAGTCAGGTAGAAGAAGAGCTTAGAAAACAAGGCACAACCAGCCATATCAGTAACCACGAGGATGACCGTATCCGTCTGGAAGTTGACCTTGGTAACGAGCTGAACTTTATCTATGAAGTTCGCCTGAGAGGGTATAACACGCCAGCGTTTGCTCTGGATGGCCTGGACAATGACGACCAGAACCAGGAGCACCATAAATACTATCGGGCTGAAGTATACCTGAAAGAAGGTGGACAGAATTATGATGTCATGAGCTGGAACCAGGAGCAGTTAATACACGACATGCTCGATCAGTATGAGAAACATCTGCACTATCTTTACTTAGTCCGATAATCAGTAAGCAGACTGCCCGGACAGGCAGTCTGCGCCAACGAGGATATGGTAATGCTTTCAAAATGGCAGTGGGTGCTCAAAAAAGTTGTACAGAAATTATGGTTTCGTGCGACTCTTTTTGCCATTGCCGCCATAGCAACTGCGCTTGTTTCCATCCTGTTTAAATCTTTTATTCCCGTTTCAGTTTCAGTGAGAATTGGCGCCGAAGCGGTTGACAACATACTGAATATCCTGGCATCCAGTATGCTGGCGGTCACCACCTTCTCACTTAATATTATGGTTGGGGCTTATAGCTCCGCGACCACCAATGTCAGCCCACGGGCAACTCGCCTGGTTATTGCCGACGCTACCACGCAAAATGTGCTGGCTACCTTTATTGGTTCATTTTTGTTCAGCCTGGTGGGTATTATCGCACTCAATATGGGAGCCTATGGTGAACGAGGCCGGGTGATCCTATTTGTTGTTACGCTCGTGGTTATTGCCCTTATTCTTATTACGCTTTTGAGGTGGATCCAACACCTGACTTCTCTGGGACGCGTAGGTGAGACGACAGCCCGAGTGGAACAGATCGCCATCGAAGCTTTTGTCCAGCGCGCACAGTCGCCCTGTCTCGGCGGTTTCCCCTGGATTGAAAATCATATTCAGCCTCAGGGTACCTTTGCTTTGTTTTCAGAACAGATAGGCTATGTGGGGCACATTGATATAGGCAGGCTGGCGTCATTGTTAGAAAATTCAACGATACAAGTTTATCTTCTGGCTCAACCGGGGAGTTATGTGCATCCCTCAAGGGCGGTGATGTATCTAACGGAACAAATACCTCCGGCAATGGCTGAAAAAATATTGGCCACTTTGACTATATCTGACGTGCGCTCATTCACTCAGGATCCCCGTTTTTGCCTGAGTGTGCTGGCTGAAATAGCCTGCAGGGCTTTATCACCGGCAGTTAATGATCCCGGCACAGCCATTGATGTGACCAGTCGGGTAGTAAGAGTACTGAGTGAATATGCCCGCAATTTACCTCAGACCAGTCAGATTCTTTATTCCGCTATCCATGTAGCTCCACTCCAGGTCCATCATCTCATGGAGGATTATTTCTTACCTGTTTCTCGGGATGGTGCATCAACTCCGGAAGTCCTTATCCGTAACCTTAAATCGCTCGCAATGCTAAGCGATGGCTGGCCTGACATATACAGAGACGCAGCTCGTCAGCAGGCTGCTGCAATCATCGAACGTCAGAAAATAGTAAACTTAACAGGCTCTGAAAAAGCGCAGATTAGCAGGCTTTATCATGCGCTATTTAGCTGAACATTTATCCACACGGGTCATAGGTAGCCGTCGGTTAAATGGCTTCGCCAAAGCGTCATCATGACCTCTGTCTGTCACCACATCAATAAGCTGATAGCGGATCGCGCAGACATACTAACCGCCCCCCTCAAATCTCACTGAAAAGCAGCTTTTGAGCAGCTATGCCCCTTGTTCTGTTGCTCTTTGGTTAATATTTACTGGTATTAACCATGTCTTCTATTGATACGGAGCGGGCAGTCCGTTCCTGGCACAAAGCTGTCGTTGCATTGATCACTTGAATTCGAATCAAAGAGCAGAATACAAAGTAAATCACTTTGAAGACAAAAAAATAAATGCATCAAATATTAGCCATCTAAAAATCCAGATGGCTGAATCGCTACGGATAATCTAGACACTTCTGAGCCGTTGATAATATAGGTTTTCATATTCAGCCGGTGGCATCTGCTCGCTCGAACCATGCCGACGCTTACTGTTATAAAACATTTCGATATAATCAAAAATATCGCTTCTGGCTTCGTCTCTCGTTCCGTAGATCCTTTTCTTAATCCGTTCGCGTTTCAGTAGCTGGAAAAAGCTTTCCGCAACCGCGTTGTCATGGCAGTTACCGCGACGACTCATGCTGCCTTCCAGACCGTGTGATTTCAGGAATGACTGCCACTCATGGCTCGTGTACTGACTGCCCTGATCAGAGTGAACCAGTACCTGCTTTTGAGGATTACGCCTCCACACCGCCATAAGTAATGCGTTCAGGACAATCTCTTTTGTCATGCGGGGTTGCATTGACCAGCCGATACTTTTCGGGAGAACAGGTCAACCACCACGGCCAGATACAGCCAGCCCTGCCAGGTACGGATATAAGTAATGTCGGTGACCCAGACCTGATTGGCCCGGACAACAGTAAACTGTCGCTGCATGCGGTTAGGGGCAACCACTGACGGTCTGCCGGCGATACGACGCGGCGCTTTATAGCCGCGCACGGCTTTAATCCGGTTCAGTTGCATAATACGGCCCACCCGGTTTTTACCGCAGGTTTCCCCGATTTCGTTCAGGTCGCCATGAACCCGCCGGTAACCGTATACGCCGCCGCTCAGTGAATATGAGTCACGGATAAGCGTCAGCAGACGCTGGTTGTCTTTATCACGCGCCGAGACCGGGTTATGCAGCCACGCGTAGAACCCGGCCCGGGCGACATTCAGTACCCGACACATCGTCATCACACCCCATACAGTGCGGTGCTCATTGATAAAGCGGTACTTCAGTCGGGCTCCCTTGCAAAGTACCGCGCGGCCTTTTTCAGGATATCCCGTTCTTCTTCGGTACGTTTTAGCTGCGCCCGTAGTTTCAGGATCTCGCTTTTGGCCTCCAGTAAATCCCGGGCATGCTGTTCGCTGTTATCCGGTTTGATAGCCCGTAGCCACTTGTAAAGGCTGTGTGCAGAAACGCCCAGACGGTCAGATACTTCGGCAACGGAATAACCGCGTTCCGTTATCTGACGGACGGCCTCTTCCTTAAATTCAGGTGTAAATCGTGGTGTGCCCATACGCTCCTCCTATGCTCAAACTATAGGGCAGGATCGTCTACCGGGGTGGGGTCAGTCCATAAATGACTCTGAGGTGTCTGTTAAACCCGTGGCGATTCAGGCTAATATTTTATTATATTTATCCCGCAGCACACCTATTCACGACAGTCTCTTTCATCCTAAGTTCATCAATAAAATCCCCGTACCACTGCATCATCTCCCTCCGCCCTTCCATATACTGCGCATGGTTGTAAGTACCACGAATTGCGTTCTTATCTACATGAGCAAGCTGTGTTTCAATCCACGCCGAGTTAAATCCCTGCTCATGCAAAATGGTACTCATCGTGTGGCGGAATCCGTGCCCGGTAAGCCTTCCTTTATATCCCAGTAGCTCTATCACCTGATTCACACTTTCCTTTGAGATCGGTTTAGTTCGATCATTACGCCCGATAAACACTAATGGATACTGCCCGGTAATTGGTTTAAGCGATTCAAACAGGGCCACTACCTGGTCCGACATCGGAACAATATGGGGTCGCTTCATTTTCATCACCTCGGCAGGTATTTCCCAGAGTCGTTTTTCAAAATCAATATCTTCCCATCGAGCAAAACGTAGCTCCTGAGTTCGCACGCCCGTCAACATGATGATCTGTGTTGCTGTTTTCGTGATGACACTACCGGTATAGCCTGAGAGGTCTTTGAGGAAGTGAGGTAACTCCTCTGCAGAGAGGAAAGGAAAATGAGTTTTCTTTGGAGTTGCGAGGGCAGTGGCAAGATCCGGCGCTGGGTTATATTCGGCCCTGCCTGTGACTATTGCGTAGCGAAACACCTCACCACAGCGTTGACGAACCTTGCGCATTTTCTCTAATGCCCCTCGCTTTTCCATGCGACGGAGTGCTTCCAGTAATTCCATTGGTTTGATTTCAGCAATAGGGCGCTTGCCGATATAGGGGAAGATATCTTTCTCGAAGGTATCGATGATTTCATCGCGATAACGAAGTGACCAGCGGTCGGCTTTCGACTGATGCCATTCTCGTGCAACAGCCTCAAAAGTGCTTTTCAGACTCATTTTCTGGGCGATTTTCTCTTCTTTCTTCACTTCGCCTGGATCGCCCCCAGCAGCTAGGATTTTCCTGGCTTCACTACGTTTTTCACGTGCGTCAGCCAGTGAGATATCAGGGTAGACACCAATGGAAAGCATCTTTTCTTTACCAGCAAAACGATACTTCATACGCCAGTACTTTGAGCCATTAGTATTAATCAGCAGATACATACCGCTGCCATCAGCTAATTTATAAGGCTTTTCTTTTGGTTTTGCTGTTTTGACTTTCACGTCGGTCAATGCCATCACGTCCTCCAGTTTTTGATGAATTCATTCTCCTGGGGAACTTACGCCAGTAACCTATCTGATACCCCACCCCTTGTATAACAAAGATATTGATGAAACCTATTGTTATACATCACATTTTTAACGTTATGGGGGTGCTGAACTTTTGACAGGAAACTAACACCCCCTAATACACCCCCAAAAACTGCATGATGCAGGTTGAAGTCGATTGACCTCAGGATACAAGGAAAGCCTGATATATAAGGGGTTAGAAGGGGTTTAGTTGACTTAGGGAGAGTCCGGGAGAAGGGAATTGGCGGAAGATCACAGGAGTCGAACCTGCCCGGGACCGCTGGCGGCCCCAACTGGATTTGAAGTCCAGCCACCTCACCGGAGATGACGATCTTCCGCGCCTCGATTGCTACATGGAGGCGGGGCGCATTATAGCTACTTTCAGGCATTTACCACATCTTTTAATGAACCTTTTTTAGATCCATTTGGCACGTATCACTCACACATAACATCCTGTCAGAACAAAACCCCATTAAATCCGTAAGTTACACTTCGACACACTGTCGAGGCCTACCGGGATCACAGAAATTAAGAAACGTAATTTGATAACGAGATATTGGAATACATCTTCTCCGGTGGATGGTTTACAAAAAAGGTAATTGGCACCAGCGTGATGTCGGCCCAGGGAGGATTTCTGCATGAAGAGCGAAGTGTTATCCGTCAAAGAGAAGATTGGCTATGGCATGGGCGACGCCGCCAGCCATATCATTTTTGATAACGTCATGTTGTACATGATGTTTTTTTACACCGATATTTTCGGTATTCCCGCCGGCTTTGTTGGCACCATGTTCCTGCTGGCGCGCGCGCTGGATGCCATTTCCGACCCTTGCATGGGCCTGCTGGCCGACCGTACCCGCAGCCGCTGGGGTAAATTCCGCCCGTGGGTGCTGTTTGGCGCGCTGCCGTTTGGTGTGGTGTGTGTGCTGGCCTACAGCACGCCAGACCTCAGCCTGAACGGTAAAATGATTTATGCCGCCATCACCTACACGCTGTTGACCCTGCTCTATACCGTGGTGAATATACCTTACTGCGCGCTGGGCGGGGTTATTACCAATGACCCGACGCAACGTATCTCGCTGCAATCCTGGCGCTTTGTGCTGGCGACGGCGGGCGGCATGCTCTCCACCGTATTGATGATGCCGTTGGTTAATCTGATCGGCGGTGACGATAAAGCGCTGGGCTTTCAGGGCGGGATTGCCGTGCTGTCGGTGATCGCGTTCCTGATGCTGGCATTCTGTTTCTTTACCACCAAAGAGCGCATTCAGGTGCCGCCGAGCACCACCGGTATGCGTGAAGATCTGCGTGATATCTGGCGCAACGACCAGTGGCGTATTGTCGGTCTGCTCACCATTCTTAACATCCTCGCCGTCTGCGTGCGCGGTGGCGCGATGATGTATTACGTCACCTGGATTATGGGTTCTCCGGCGCTGTTTACCGCATTCCTGACCACCTATTGCGTCGGCAACCTGATTGGTTCCGCGATGGCCAAACCGCTTACCGACTGGAAATGCAAAGTCAGCGTCTTCTGGTGGACTAACGCCATTCTGGCGGTGCTGAGCCTGACGATGTTCTTTGTGCCGATGAATGCCAGCCTGCTGATGTTTGGCTTTATCTTCGTGATTGGTGTCCTGCACCAACTGGTGACGCCGATTCAGTGGGTGATGATGTCCGACACCGTCGATTATGGCGAATGGTGCAACGGCAAACGTCTCACGGGGATCAGCTTCGCAGGCACCTTGTTCGTGCTGAAGCTGGGCCTGGCATTGGGCGGCGCGATGATTGGCTGGATGCTGGCAGGCGGCGGCTACGACGCAGCGGCGAAAGCCCAGAACAGCGCCACCATCAGCATCATTATTGCCCTGTTCACCATTGTTCCTGCGATTTGTTATCTGCTGAGCGCTGTTATTGCGAAACGTTACTACACCCTGAAAACGCCGTTCCTGCTGAAAATTATGGGCGAACTGGCACAGGGCGCGCGCCGTAACCAGCAGGAATTTGAACCGGTTCCCGAATATAAATCATCACACAGTTAAGAGGACGAACTATGAAAATCAGTGATGGCAACTGGCTGATCCAACCGGGTCTCAATCTTATCCACCCTCTTCAGGTGTTCGACGTTGAGCAGCATGGTAATGAGATGGTGGTCTATGCCGCACCGCGCGACGTGCGCGAGCGTACCTGGCAACTGGATACCCCGATGTTCACACTGCGTTTCTTCGCGCCGCAGGAGGGGGTGGTCGGTGTGCGTATTGAACACTTTCAGGGGGCGCTGAACAACGGCCCGCACTATCCGCTGAACGTCCTGAAAGACGTGAAGGTTGAGATTCAAAACACCGCTGAGTTTGCCGAGCTGAAAAGCGGCAACCTGAGTGTACGAGTCGCTAAAGGTGAGTTCTGGTCGCTTGATTTTCTGCGCAACGGTGTACGTATTACCGGTTCGCAGGTGAAAAACAACGGTTATGTTCAGGATGGCAACACGGGTAAAAATTACCTGTTTGAGCGCCTGGATCTCGGCGTGGGTGAGACGGTATACGGCCTGGGCGAGCGCTTTACCGCCCTGGTGCGCAATGGTCAGACGGTCGAAACCTGGAACCGTGACGGCGGCACCAGCACTGAGCAGTCCTATAAAAACATCCCGTTCTATATTACCAATCGCGGTTACGGGGTGCT
The DNA here is from genome assembly GCF_039889165.1 of Pseudocitrobacter cyperus. Taxonomy (NCBI): domain Bacteria; kingdom Pseudomonadati; phylum Pseudomonadota; class Gammaproteobacteria; order Enterobacterales; family Enterobacteriaceae; genus Pseudocitrobacter; species Pseudocitrobacter cyperus. Next base: position 113,961 of record NZ_JAYMYY010000005.1, read on the forward strand.
GGTGAACCACCCGGAAAACGTCTCGTTCGAGATTGGTTCGGAGAAAGTCTCTAAAGTGCAGTTCAGCGTGGAAGGCGAGTATCTGGAATATTTTGTTATCGACGGCCCGACGCCGAAAGAGGTGCTGAACCGCTATACCCGTTTCACCGGCCGCCCGGCGCTGCCTCCGGCATGGTCTTTTGGCCTTTGGCTCACCACCTCGTTTACCACCAACTATGATGAAGCAACGGTGAACAGCTTTATCGATGGCATGGCCGAGCGCAACCTGCCGCTGCACGTCTTCCACTTCGACTGCTTCTGGATGAAAGCCTTCCAGTGGTGTGACTTCGAGTGGGATCCGGTCACTTTCCCTGATCCAAAAGGCATGATTCAGCGTCTGAAAGAGAAAGGGTTGAAAGTCTGCGTGTGGATCAACCCCTATATTGGCCAAAAATCGCCGATCTTCCAGGAACTGAAAGAAAAAGGTTATCTGCTGAAACGCCCGGACGGGTCATTATGGCAGTGGGATAAATGGCAACCGGGCCTGGCCATTTACGATTTTACCAATCCTGATGCCTGTAAATGGTATGCCGACAAACTGAAAGGCCTGGTGGATATTGGCGTTGATTGCTTTAAAACTGATTTCGGCGAGCGCATCCCGACCGACGTTCAGTGGTTCGACGGTTCTGACCCGCAGAAAATGCACAACCACTATGCTTTTATCTACAACGAACTGGTGTGGAATGTGCTGAAAGAGACGGTCGGCGAGGAAGAGGCGGTGCTGTTTGCCCGCTCTGCCTCCGTGGGCGCGCAACAGTTCCCGGTACACTGGGGCGGCGACTGCTATGCCAACTACGAATCGATGGCGGAGAGCCTGCGCGGCGGCCTGTCGATTGGCCTCTCCGGCTTCGGCTTCTGGAGCCATGACATCGGCGGTTTCGAAAACACCGCCCCGGCGGATGTCTACAAACGCTGGTGCGCTTTTGGCCTCTTCTCCAGCCACAGTCGCCTGCACGGCAGCAAATCCTACCGTGTGCCGTGGGCGTATGACGAAGAGTCCTGCGACGTGGTGCGCTTCTTCACTGAAATGAAGTGTCGCATGATGCCATACCTCTATCGTCAGGCTGCGCTGGCGCATGAGCAGGGTACGCCGATGCTGCGCGCGATGATGCTGGAGTTTCCGGACGACCCGGCGTGCGACTACCTCGATCGCCAGTATATGCTCGGCGATTCCGTGCTGGTGGCGCCGGTGTTCTCGGAAGCGGGCGATGTGCAGTTTTATCTGCCGGAAGGCCGCTGGACGCACCTGTGGCACAACGATGAAGTCACGGGCAGCCGCTGGCATAAACAGCAGCATGACTTCCTGAGTTTGCCGGTTTATGTGCGAGACAATACCTTGTTAGCGCTGGGTAACAACAACCAGAAACCGAACTATGCATGGCATGAAGAGACGGCATTCCAGCTCTTCTGCCTGGATGATGGTCGCGAGGCTGCCTGTACCGTTCCGGCAACGGATGGTTCTGCGGCGTTCACCCTGAAAGCGGTACGTGCGGGTAGCACCATCACCGTGACGGGTGAAGGTAACGCGCGTGACTGGACTCTATGCCTGCGCAATGTGCAGCAAATTGCCGGTATCAAGGGCGGTTCGCATGCGGGCAGTGAACTGGGAGTGGTGGTGACAGCGCAAAGTAATACGCTGACGATTACCCTTTAATACCGCCGGATGGGCGCTGTCACTTATTCGGCCTACAGCATGTGTAGGCCTGGTAAGCGTAGCGCCATCGGGTAATTATGGGGCGGCTACCTCCCCACCCCGCATTGTCTGCGTGACCTGTTCCTTCGCCATATTCACCGCACTCAGTTGCCCGTTCACCGTCGGTTTCAGAGGCGCATCGGCCTGCACAGCGCCCGTTGCTGTCAGTTGAATATTACCGTCGCCGCTGATGGGCAGTTCCGGCCATCCCCACGCATGTAGTGTATTTAGCGGTATCCCGCGGGCATCCAGGCTGACGTTCACCTGACGTTGCGGTAACTGGGAAATCGTTGCCGTCGCTTTCATCATCCCTTTCCCGGTGTACGCATTAAGCTCACTGATATTTACCGTCGAAGCATTGGCCGATAGCGCAAGCGTTGGGCTATTCACATCAATACGGTTAAACGTTGCCGCCGCCGCACTCAGTTGCGCATTGCCGTTCCACACGCCCCACAGGCGATTTTTCACCAGTTGCAGGTTAGCGGCGCTGCCTTCCAGTGCCGTGACCTGCCACGGGAAATCCGGGTCGATATCGATGACCAGGTTGCGGCTGGCGTTGAATTTTTTAACGGTCACGCTGTTGAGCCACTCCGGTAGCGCGTCCATCCACAGTTGCTTCCAGTTTTTCGGCAAGGTGTACTCCAGGCCGACGATTGACGCATCGTCCAGAGTGAGCGCCTGCCCGTTGCGCAACCAGAAGCCGGAGGCGCGTACCGTGCTGCCTTCCCAGCGGCTGGTGAACTGGCGTAGAGCGATCCCCTGGTCTGACAGTTCACCGTTGAAAATAGGGTCGAGAAGATGCAGCGAACCGTAGATAAATTCGCTGGCGTTGAGGGTGATTTTACCGTCTGTACTTTGCCAGCCGCCCTGGCTGAGCGTCAGATTGCGCACATTCATATCGAGATCGGTGACAGCCCAGTCGGGCCCTTGCAAACGGGCATCGACGACCTCAAGGCGACCAATTTGCAGTGAAGGAACCGTGGTGAGTGGGGCGAAGAAATCGATCAGCCCTTTGTCGCTTTGCAGACGGATATCGTTCAGCCGCAGATTATCTACTACCCAGCTACCATCGGCGTTGCGGCGGGCATTCCCGGCCAGCGAGCCGCGCGCCATCTCCGCAGCAAGCGTACTGAGCGTGACCACGCCGTTATCGATATCCCCCTCAATGGACACATTGCTGCTGGGGATGCCATTCAGCGTCAGCGACCCGGCGTTCACCTGAAGATGCGTCTTCTTGCCCAGTACGTTTCCGACCTCTGGCACCCACGGCGCAACGCTACCGCTGACCCGTTGCGCACTCAGCTCCCAACCGGTTTCCGGGCTGTTGAATGCCATATTGTTCAGTTGCAGGCGATCGGCTGCAAAGGGAAGCGGCGCGTTGGAAGGCGAAAGATTGAGGGTTCCGTCCTGCAGCAGAATGGTATCGACATGCAGCGGATCGGTGATCTGGCGGGTGCTCAGGCCGATATCCACCGCTTTCGCGACCAGCGTTGCCGGTTTGCCGTCGCGCCCGAAGGTCACGTTTTTAAACAGGATATGAGAGGGTGATGAGAAGCGGTGATCCATCGCATCGAAAGTCACCTGATAATCGGTGTTATCCGTTATCCAGTCGCTGACTTCGCGAGCGCCCCAGCGGGTTTGCAGCAGGAAGTAGAAGGCGAGAATAACCACCAACAGTGCGATGAGCAGCCAGAGAAGCAGCTTTCCAATGAATTTCATGATCTTCCATCCTGAGAAGGGCACATAAGGCAGTTATGCACGAATTATGCGCAATGCTCAAGGCGGGAATGGTGTCTTTGCGTTTCAGCAACAGGGGCCGCAGCCCCTGTCACGCGGAGATTACTCTTTCTCAGGCGGGAAAATCAGATTCAGAACAATCGCCGTGATACCGCCTGCGGCGATACCGGAGGAGAGCAGGTTTTTCAGCCAGTCTGGCGCAAATTGCAGGATCTGCGGCTGCTGGGAGACGCCAAGACCAATGGCCAGCGACAGGGCGATAATCAGGATCGCACGGCGGTTCAGCGGTTCGCGGGAGACAATACGCACCCCGGAAGCCGCGATGGTGCCGAACATCACAAGCGTAGCGCCACCCAGAACTGGCTCAGGAATATGTTGTACGAAGCCGCTTACCGCCGGGAACAGACCCAGTACGATCAGCATCAATGCAACCACAAAACCGACATAGCGGCTGGCGACGCCGGTCAGTTGAATCACGCCATTATTCTGGCCGAAGCAGGAGTTCGGGAACGTATTGAACACTGCTGAAACAAATGAGTTCAGGCCGTTGGCCAGTACGCCGCCTTTCAGGCGTCGCATATAGACCGGGCCGGAAACAGGTTGTTCAGAGACGTCAGAGGTCGCCGTAATATCACCAATGGTTTCCAGAGAGGTGATCATAAACACCAGCATCAGCGGCAGCAGCAGATTCCAGTCGATGCCCAGGCCGTAGTAGAGCGGGGTTGGGATCATAATCAGGTCGGTGTTGGTCGGCGCGGTATTTTCCGGCAGCATGCCCAGGAACCAGGCCATCAGATACCCCGCCGCCATGGCAATCACCAGCGAGGCGATGCGCAGGTATGGGTTACGCTGACGATTGAGCAGGATAATGAGCACCAGAACGACCGCCGCCAGCAGCAGATTTTTCGGTGCGCCAAAGGTGTTATCGCTCATCGCCGCATAACCGCCGCCAATGGATGTCAGGCCGACCTGAATCAGCGACAGACCAATAATCATCACCACCACGCCGGAAACCAGCGGTGTAATGATACGACGCGCCAGGTGCAGCACGCGTGAAAGCACCATCTCAGTACAGCTCGCCAGCATCAGAGTGCCGAACAGCGCCGCCATCATTGTCGGCACATCGGCACCGCCCGTTTTCAGTGCCGTGCCGCCCATAATCAGCGGTGCAACAAAGTTGAAGCTGGTGCCCTGAATTGACAGTAAGCCAGAGCCCACCGGGCCCCAGGCTTTAATCTGGATGATTGACGCCACACCGGAAGCGAATAGCGACATGCTGATAATGTGCTGAGTATCGGCCGCTGGCAGACCCAAAGCCTGGCAAATCAGCAGGGCTGGCGTGATCACCGCGACAAACATCGCCAGCAGGTGTTGCAGGGCAGCAAACAGCGTTTGCGGCAACGGTGGACGATCTTCTAAGCGGTAAATCAACTCGCTATTTTGAGTGTGCGCAACCGGTTGCGCATTTTCAGACTCAAGAGTGTTGGCGGACATCAGAGGCAATCTCGTGCTGGGAAAGCGGCGATTTTATCGGACTGGTTGGTAAAAGCAAACGGTTGCATTGTGATGGCGTTAAAAAAATACCGGAGCTTAATCTTTATCAATAATTCATCACGTAAATAGTTCATATGCGTGATTAACCTTTTTCTGTCATTTCTTCGCACTTATTGATTACAATCTGTCCCCAGATCTTAAGATGAGATCTCAACGACGCAGGAAATTTGTCGCGTATGAATGAATCATGCGTTTGGTAAGGAGCTTAAAAATGTTTCATCTCGATACGTTATCTACGCTGGTCGCGGCGACGCTGGTGCTGCTGCTGGGGCGCAAACTGGTTCATTCCGTTCCTTTCTTTAAGAAATACACCATTCCGGAACCTGTAGCGGGTGGGCTACTGGTTGCGCTGGCGCTGCTGGTGCTGAAAAAGAGCATGGGCTGGGAAATCGACTTTGATATGAGTCTGAAAGACCCATTAATGCTGGCTTTTTTCGCCACCATCGGTCTGAATGCCAACCTTTCGAGTCTGCGCGCTGGCGGTAAAGTATTAGCTACGTTTCTGATTGTGGTGGTGGGGCTGCTACTGATGCAGAATGCCATCGGCATTGGTATGGCGAAAATGCTGGGGCTGGATCCATTGATGGGGTTGCTGGCCGGGTCGATCACCCTTTCTGGCGGCCACGGTACCGGAGCCGCGTGGGGGAAACTCTTCACTGAACGTTATGGTTTCGCCAATGCGACGGAAGTTGCGATGGCCTGCGCGACTTTTGGTTTAGTGCTTGGCGGCCTGATTGGCGGGCCGGTGGCGCGCTATCTGGTGAAACACTCTTCCTCTCCGGATGGTACGCCGGACGATCAGGAAATCCCGACAGCGTTTGAAAAGCCTGACGTTGGCCGTGTTATCACCTCGCTGGTATTGATTGAAACCATCGCCTTAATCGCTATCTGCTTAACGCTTGGGCGTGTGGTGGCGCAACTCTTAACCGGCACAATGTTTGAATTGCCAACCTTTGTTTGTGTGCTGTTTATCGGCGTCATCCTGAGTAACGGGCTGGCACTGGTCGGTTTTTATCGCGTATTTGAAAGAGCCGTATCTGTTTTAGGAAACGTCAGCCTGTCGCTGTTCCTGGCAATGGCGTTGATGAGCCTGAAGCTGTGGGAACTGGCGTCGCTGGCCTTGCCGATGCTGGCTATTCTTGGCGTTCAGACCATTGCAATGGCGCTGTACGCAATTTTCGTTACCTATCGGATGATGGGAAAAAACTACGATGCTGCTGTGCTGGCGGCGGGTCACTGCGGTTTTGGCCTTGGTGCAACGCCAACGGCGATTGCCAATATGCAGGCGATCACCGAACGTTTCGGCCCGTCACATACGGCGTTCCTGGTGGTGCCGATGGTAGGTGCGTTCTTCCTGGATATCGTGAACGCGCTGGTGATTAAGCTCTATCTGATGCTGCCGCTCTTTAGTTGATAAATGAAGCGGGGGCACCTGCTTGCCCCCGCCAGTATGTGGTTTACTCGCCGTGATCTTCCCAGGCCAGGGCGCGTTTCACCGCTTTCTGCCAGCCGCTGTAACGGTAGTTACGCTCGGTGGTTTCGATACCCGGACGGAACTCGCGTTCAATTACCGCTTTCTCCTGCAACTCATCCAGATTCTGCCAGAAGCCTACGGCCAGACCGGCAAGATAGGCCGCGCCCAGTGCGGTGACTTCCCGAACTTCCGGGCGCTCTACGCGGGTACCCAGAATGTCGGACTGGAACTGCATCAGGAAGTTATTGGCTACCGCACCGCCATCCACGCGCAGGGCATGTAAACGAATACCGGAGTCAGCCTGCATCGCTTCCAGCACATCACGCGTCTGATAAGCGATAGACTCGAGTGTCGCACGAATAATGTGGTTCGAGTTTACGCCACGGGTCAGCCCGAAAATCGCCCCACGCGCATACGGATCCCAGTACGGCGCGCCGAGGCCGGTAAATGCTGGTACGACGTAGACGCCGTTCGTGTCTTTCACTTTCGTGGCGAAATATTCGGAATCGAACGCGTCGCTGATGAGTTTCATCTCGTCACGCAGCCACTGAATAGAGGCTCCCGCCATAAACACCGCGCCTTCCAGCGCATAGTTCACCTCGCCGCGTGGGCCGCAGGCGATGGTGGTCAGCAGGCCGTGCTCGGATTTCACCGCTTTCTCGCCGGTGTTCATCAGCATAAAACAGCCGGTGCCGTAGGTGTTTTTCGCCATCCCTTCTTTTACGCACAGTTGGCCGAACAGCGCCGCCTGCTGATCGCCTGCGATCCCGGCGATGGGAATACGCGTACCGCCTTTACCGCCGATGTTAGTCTGGCCATACACTTCGGAGGATTTGCGCACTTCCGGCAGCATGGCGCGCGGGATGTCCAGCGCTTCCAGCATTTTGTCATCCCAGTCCAGCTCGTTGATGTTGAACAGCATGGTACGGGAAGCGTTGGTGTAGTCCGTGACGTGTACGCGTCCCTGGGTCATTTTCCAGATAAGCCAGGTATCGACGGTACCGAACAGCAGTTCACCACGTTTCGCACGTTCGCGAGAGCCTTCAACGTGGTCGAGGATCCACTTCACTTTGGTGCCGGAAAAGTACGGGTCGACCACCAGGCCGGTCGCTTTGCGTACATACTCTTCCATACCATCGCGCTTCAACTGCTCGCAGATATCCGCTGTACGGCGGCATTGCCAGACGATGGCGTTGTAAATCGGCTTGCCAGTCTCACGCTCCCATACCACCGTGGTTTCACGCTGGTTGGTAATACCGATGGCGGCAATCTGATCGGAGTTAATATCGGCTTTCGCCAGCACTTCAACCAGCGTTGAGCTTTGTGTCGCCCAGATTTCCATTGGATCGTGTTCAACCCAGCCTGGCTTTGGATAAATTTGTTCAAATTCACGCTGTGAAACACTGATGATATTGGCATCGTGATCCATCACCACGGCGCGGGAACTGGTGGTGCCCTGGTCGAGCGCAACGATATATTTTTTGTCAGTCATAATGCGTGTTCCATAGTCAGATTACAGCGAAGCATTGTGTTGAGCGCTACCGGTGGTGGTTTCTTTCTCTTCAACCACACAGGTATCACACGGCAAATGGCGGCCAATCAGTTTGCGATAGCTGAACGCACCCAGCGCCGCGCCCACCACTGGTGCGAACATCGGCACCAGGAAATAAGGAATATCTTTGCCGCCGGTAAAGGCGACGTTGCCCCAACCAGCCAGCCAGGCGAAGGTTTTCGGCCCGATATCACGCGCCGGGTTCATCGCAAAGCCGGTCAGTGGCCCCATTGATGCGCCGATCACGGCGATCAGCAGGCCAATCAGCAGCGGAGCGAGCGGGCCACGAGGGATACCATTGCCGTCATCACCCAACGCCATGATCACGCCCATCAGAATAGCCGTAATCACCATTTCTACCGCGAAGGCCTGCACAAAATTGAGATGTGGGTTCGGGTAAGTGGAGAATATTCCAGCAAGATCAAGACTTTCTACGCTACCGCGTACCATATGGTGCGTCAGTTCGTAATCGTAGAAAAGGTTGTAATAAAGCCCGTAAACTAACGCCGCTGCGCAAAATGCGCCAGCAAACTGAGAGACAATGAAAGGGAGCACTTTGCGGCGTTCGAAGCAGGCAAATAGCCATAACGCGATGGTGACAGCCGGGTTAAGGTGTGCGCCGGAAACCCCTGCGGTCAGGTAGATGGCCATCGCCACGCCCAGGCCCCAGATGATACTGATTTCCCACTGACCAAAGCTGGCCCCTGCGACTTTTAATGCCGCTACACATCCTACGCCGAAAAAGATCAACAGCCCGGTACCAAGAAACTCTGCGATGCACTGGCCCTTTAAGGTTGAGGTTTGGCTCATAATCGGATCCTGAAGACAGTTGTTAGTTATAGTGTCGTGGTGGTCGAAGACACCCACGCTGCCATGTAGGCATGATGTTAATTTATCGTTAACGAGCATAAACGAGAAATATCGAAATCAAGATATGTGTACTGCGTCATAAAATGAGCGATTTCGCGCTAAATTATGTGTCTTTACGGAACTAAAAAAAGAGAGCTGAATCATTTCATTCCTTTCCCGCGTTAACAAATAAGGGGTAAATGCGGCAAAAGCTCCAGGTCTTGACTGAAAATTGTTGCAAACCGCAATCTACGTGCCCTGGCGCTGGACAGGGGGAGCGGCGCTCCATACAATCGAAGGTCAGAAGTGCGCATATTTTCGTTAAGGCGTCGCCGGGTTCCCGGGACGATATCAACGCCTTGCAAGATCAGGAGAGGTATGACGATGTCATTAGAAGTATTTGAGAAACTGGAAGCAAAAGTTCAGCAGGCGATTGATACCATCACCCTGCTGCAGATGGAAATTGAAGAGCTGAAAGAGAAGAACAATGCGCTGGCGCAGGACGTTCAGTCTGCACAGCACAACCGTGAAGAACTGGAACGCGAAAACCACCAGTTGAAAGAACAGCAGAATGGCTGGCAGGATCGTCTGCAAGCGCTGCTGGGTCGTATGGAAGAGGTTTAATCTTCCACTGAGTTGCTGCCTTCCTCCGGCGTCATGCCAGGAAGGCAGTCGCCTCCCTCACTATCTCCCGCCTTATATTTCAAAATCACATAATCAATCTTTTTTTATTCTTTAATGTTCGATCCACTTTCTGGCAGGCTAGCCTCATCAACGACATAACAGAAGAGAGCGGGCGATGAACAAGTGGGGCGTGGGTTTAACTCTTTTGCTGGCTTCTACCAGCGTATTGGCTAAGGATATTCAATTACTTAACGTGTCTTACGATCCGACGCGCGAATTGTACGATCAGTACAACAAAGCATTCAGCGCACACTGGAAAAAAGAGACGGGCGATAATGTAGTGATCCGTCAGTCACATGGCGGCTCCGGCAAACAGGCGACGTCTGTCATCAACGGTATCGAGGCCGATGTGGTAACGCTGGCGCTGGCCTATGACGTTGACGCGATTGCCGAACGTGGCCGCATCGATAAGAACTGGATAAAACGCCTGCCGGACAACTCCGCGCCATACACCTCGACCATTGTTTTCCTGGTGCGTAAGGGCAATCCGAAACAGATTCATGACTGGAACGACCTGGTGAAGCCTGGCGTATCTGTCATCACGCCGAACCCGAAAAGCTCCGGCGGCGCGCGCTGGAACTACCTTGCTGCATGGGGTTATGCGCTGCACCACAACAACGGCGACCAGGCTAAAGCGCAGGATTTCGTTAAATCGCTGTTTAAAAACGTTGAAGTGCTTGATTCCGGCGCGCGCGGCGCAACTAACACCTTTGTTGAACGTGGGATCGGCGATGTGCTGATTGCGTGGGAAAACGAAGCGCTGCTGGCGACTCATGAGCTGGGCAAAGATAAATTCGAAATCGTTACCCCGAGCGAGTCGATTCTGGCAGAGCCAACCGTCTCTGTGGTCGACAAAGTGGTGGATAAGAAGGGGACTCAGGCCGTTGCCGAAGCCTATCTGAAGTATCTGTACTCACCGGAAGGTCAGGAGATCGCAGCGAAAAACTTCTATCGCCCGCGTGACCCGGAAGTGGCGAAGAAGTATGAAAACGCGTTCCCGAAACTGAAACTGTTCACCATCGACGAAGAGTTTGGCGGCTGGGCGAAAGCGCAACAGACCCACTTCTCTAACGGCGGTACGTTCGACCAGATCAGTAAACGCTAATAATATTCAGAGCGTAAGAGCCCGGTGAATTTTACCGGGCTTTTTTATTTGTCACGATTATGCGGTACCCTTGCCCCTCACTGAACTACAGGGAACGCACAATGAAAAAAGCGGGTTATCTCATTCTGGCAATTATCGTCATTGCTCTCGCGGCGGGCGCAGCCTGGTGGAAGTGGGCCGGAAATCCGAACGCGCTGCGTACCATCGTGCTTGACCAGTGTCTCCCCAATCAGCTACTGCATCAGGATCCTGCGCCGTGCGCTGACGTCAACCCGGATGCCGGATATGTCGTTTTCAAAGACCGCAACGGCCCGCTGCAATATCTGCTGATGCCCACTTATCGTATTAATGGTACGGAAAGCCCGCTGCTGCTGGAGCCGTATACGGCGAATTTTTTCTGGCTGGCCTGGCAGGCGCGTAGCTTTATGAGCCAGAAATACGGCCGTGAGATCCCCGATAGCGCCGTATCGCTGGCAATCAACTCGCGCAGTGGCCGCACGCAAAACCACTTCCATATTCATATCTCCTGCCTGCGTAGCGATATTCGCATGCAGCTTGACCAGAATATGGCGAAAATCAGCACCCGCTGGTTGCCGCTACCCGGTGGCCTGCGGGGTCATGAATATCTGGCGCGTCGCGTAACCGAAAGCGAACTGGTAAAAAGCAGCCCCTTCATGATGCTGGCGGAAGAGGTGCCTGACGCGCGCGATCATATGGGCAGCTATGCGCTGGCGATGGTGCGATTAAGCGATGAAAGCTTTGTCCTGCTGGCAACACAGCGCAATTTGCTGGCGCTAAACCGCGCGTCTGCCGAGGAAATTCAGGATCATCAATGTGATATTCTGAAGTAACCCTACCTGTTCTGGCGTTTACCTGACTCGTCTGCCGTCGTATTCTTGCTGAAAAAAACGACAGGAGTCAGGTATGTCGCTCTGGTTTTCCCATCCTCTTTTCCTTCCATCGCTCATTGTTGGCATTACCATCATCCTCTGGGCGACATCGCTGTTGCCTGAATTTATCACTGCGCTTTTATTCTTCACTGTCGCGATGGCGGCGAAAATCGCCCCGCCGGAGGTGATTTTCGGCGGCTTTGCCTCATCGGCGTTCTGGCTGGTATTTAGCGGCTTTGTGCTTGGCGTAGCGATTCGCAAAACGGGGCTTGCCGACCGGGCGGCGAGGGCGCTGTCGGCAAGACTGACCGATTCCTGGCTGCGCATGGTGGCGAGCGTGGTCTTGCTGAGTTATGCGCTGGCGTTTGTGATGCCCTCAAACATGGGGCGAATCGCGCTGCTGATGCCGATAGTCGCGGCGATGGCCTCGCGCGCGGGCATCAAAGAGGGCACGCGGTCATGGTATGGACTGGCGCTGGCGGTCGGTTTCGGCACGTTCCAGCTTTCCGCGACTATCCTGCCCGCCAACGTCCCTAACCTGGTGATGAGCGGCGCGGCGGAGGGCGCGTGGGGTATTCATCTGAACTATCTACCCTATCTGTTGCTGCACACGCCGGTGCTCGGCTGGTTGAAGGGAGCGCTGCTGATTGCGCTGATTTGCTGGTTATTCCCGGGAAAACCGCAGCCGCCAAAAGAGATTGAGGCAACCCCGCCGATGAGTGCGGCAGAGAAGCGCCTGGCCTGGCTGCTGGCGATTGTGTTAACTCTGTGGGTGACAGAGAGTTGGCATGGCATTGGCCCGGCGTGGACAGGGCTGGCGGCGGCGTGCGTGACGTTACTGCCGCGTGTCGGGTTTATCAGCGGCGAGGAGTTCTCGGCGGGAGTAAACATCCGTACCTGTATCTACGTGGCTGGCATCCTCGGGTTGGCTATCACCGTGACGCAGACGGGCATCGGCGATGCCGTCGGCGAAGCGCTGTTGCGCGTGATGCCGCTTGACCCTGAACGCCCGTTCACCAGTTTCCTGGCCCTGACGGGGATCACTACCGCGCTCAACTTCATAATGACCGCCAACGGCGTGCCCGCTCTCTACACTACCTTTGCGCAAAGTTTTGCTGAAGCGACAAACTTCCCGCTGTTGAGCGTCATTATGATTCAGGTACTGGGGTATTCCACGCCGCTTCTGCCGTATCAGGCGTCGCCGATTGTGGTGGCGATGGCGTTAGGAAAGGTGCCTGCAAAGGCGGGGATGATGCTGTGTCTGGCCCTGGCGGCGGCGAGTTATCTGCTGCTGTTGCCGCTGGATTATCTTTGGTATCAGGTGCTGGGTAAATTGTGAGTTTTTCCCCTCACCCTCTCCTTGCAGGAGAGGGTGAGGGGATAACAACATTAAGCCTGTTTAGCCGCTTCTGCTGCTTTAACGATCACCGCGAAAGCGTCTGCTTTCAGGGATGCGCCGCCAACCAGCGCGCCGTCGATGTCCGGCTGGGTGAACAGTTCTGCTGCGTTGCTCGCGTTAACGGAACCGCCGTACTGGATGATAACCTGCTGCGCGATTTTGGCGTCAGCTTTAGCAATGTGGTCACGGATGAATTTGTGAACCGCCTGAGCCTGAGCTGGGGTTGCAGATTTGCCAGTACCGATTGCCCATACGGGTTCGTAAGCGATAACCACGCCTTCGAATGCTGCTGCGCCCTGCGTTTTCAGGACTGCGTCAATCTGACGTGCGCAAACTTCTTCCGTTTTGCCCGCTTCGTTTTCTGCTTCGGTTTCACCGATGCACAGAACCGGAGTCAGACCCTGCTCTTTCAGCACAGCGAATTTTTTGGCGATCAGTTCGTCAGACTCTTTGTGGTAAGTACGACGCTCAGAGTGACCGATGATGATGTACTGCGCGCCGACATCTTTCAGCATTTCTGCGGAGGTTTCACCGGTGAATGCGCCAGACAGGTTCAGGTCGACGTTCTGCGCGCCCAGTGCGATGTGGCTACCGGCTGCGGCATGTTTCGCCATATCGATGTACAGTTCTGGTGGTGCGATGGCTACGCCGCAGCCTGCAACGCCAGCCAGCTCTTTACGCAGGTTAGCAATCAGCTCGTTTACCATGTGGCGGCTGCCGTTCAGTTTCCAGTTACCCATCACTAAAGGATGTCGCATTTTAATTCTCCACGCTTGTTAGCGAATTAAGGAATATGGCCGCCCGGGAGGGCAGCATGGTCTGTGAATCAGTATAGAGAGTGTTCATCCTGAAGGCTTTGCTTTTTATCATTTATTCGCCTCCTTCAAGATTTTCAGATAGCGCCAGCTTAATCGGTTCAACAGCGAAGGTCAGCCCTTTTTCGCCATTATCGGCGACAACATATCGAATCGCGCCTTCGCTGGTGGTGTAGTAATGCTTTCCTTTGCCCTGAGCCAGTAGCTTTTGCAGTTTTTGCTGGCTTTGCGCTTTAGTCAGCGTAGGCGTGAACAGATGCAGCACGGCCGTCATATACTCCAGCGCTTTGGCTTTCGCCGCTTTCTGTTCAGGGCCGGGAATGGGCAGCCAGGTTATCTGCATCGACTTGATTTTCAGCGTTCCGCGCTCCAGTGCGGTGGACGCATACAGATTCTCGTTAATTTTGCTCGCCGCGCGCGTCAGATTGAGCTTGTCGCGGCTGGCGGAGATTGAACGAAACTCACTGAGTATCAGCGTTGGGTTATCGATATTAAACCGTTCGCGGAACTGGCTGATGGAGAGATCAAAGGTAGGTGCTCCGGAGAGGAGATAGGGTGCCGTGGCATCGGGAGACTCAACGGCACAGGCGAAGCGGCCGACGCTCAGGGCGATTAAGCCTGCAAGACTCACAGAGATCCACTTCGTCATGTTGGTCGTCCTCATATTCTCCAGCAGACGATTAAAACGGGAACGGGCTCGCTTGTCAAAAAGAGAGGGTTTCAGGGTACACTACGCCGCATGATGAGAATAAGGAATCAGACATGACCCTACAACAATGGTTGTTTTCAATTAAGGGCCGCATCGGTCGCCGCGACTTCTGGATCTGGATGGGAATCTGGCTGCTGGCGATGGTGATTCTGTTCACGCTGGCTGGCGGCGAGATGCTCACTATTCAGACCGCGGCGTTTATTCTGGTTTGCCTGCTGTGGCCAACGGCGGCGGTCACGGTGAAACGCCTGCACGATCGCGGTAAATCGGGGATCTGGGCGCTGCTGATGGTGCTGGCGTGGATGCTGCTGGCAGGCAACTGGGCGATGTTGCCGGGCGTCTGGCAATGGGGCGTCGGGCGCTTCATTCCGACGCTGATTATCGTAATGATGCTGATTGACCTGGGTGCGTTTGTCGGCACCCAGGGGGAAAACAAATACGGTAAAGATACGCAGGAAGTGAAATACCGCTGATTACCAGTAATGCTCCGCCGTCATATGGCCTGGGCGGCGGCGCAGATGTTTGGTCATCTGGCGGGTATCTTTCAGCAATTGCTGGGTATCACGCACCATCTGTGGATTACCACACAGCATTACGTGACTGGTTTCGGCACTCATCGGCAGCCCGATTGCTTCTTCCAGCGCACCGCTTTCAATCAATGCCGGAACACGCCCGGTGAGCGATCCCTCTACGGTTTCGCGGCTGACGACCGTCTGAATGCGCAGCTTGCCTTCGTAACGCTTTTCAAGTTCCTGCATCAACGGCAGATAGCTCAGGTCAGCAGCAAAGCGCGCAGCATGAACCAGCACAATATTCTTAAAGCGCTCTAAATCTTTTCCTTCCTGCAAAATCGACAGATACGGGCCAATTGCCGTACCGGTTGCCAGCATCCACAGGGTTTCACAGTCGGGTACTTCATCCAGCACGAAGAATCCAGCGGCTTCGCTGACGATTTGCACGTCATCACCGGGTTTAAGTGCGGCCAGACGTGGGCTCAGTTTTCCCTCTGGCACGATGACCAGATAGAACTCAAGATCGGGATTGCCGGGGGCGTTAACGTAAGAATAGGCGCGCTGTACACGCTCGCCGTCGACATCCAGCCCCAGCTTGGCGAACTGCCCTGCGGTGAAGGGATTAACGGGGGCATGAACGGTGAGGCTAAACAGTGCATCAGTCCAGAACTGCACCTTCGTGACTTTACCTGTTATCCAGTCTGCCATGATCGTCTCCTCTGCGCGTTATTGTTCTATCTTCGCCGCGTCAGGAGAAGATTTCCAGCCCTGATGGGCTGGAAAGCTCAATTGAACAAATGATTTACAGGATGTGATTCTGGATCTCAGGGTCTTTGCGATCGAGATAATGAATCGACTGAATGCGGCGAATGGTACGCGATTTACCGCGGATCAGCAGCGTTTCGGTGGTGGCGATATTCCCTTTACGGCTGATGCCGTCGAGCAGGTCGCCTTTGGTGATCCCGGTGGCGGAAAAAATGACGTTGTCGCTGCGCGCCATATCATCCAGCGTCAGCACTTTCCCGGCTTCGATGCCCATTTCATGACAGCGGCGCAGTTCGTCCTCACCAATGCGACGGTTCTCTTCGCTGTCGCCTTTCACGTGATGACGCGCCAGCAGGCGGCCATGCATATCGCCATCCAGCGCGCGGATAACCGCCGCAGAGACCACGCCTTCCGGCGCGCCGCCGATACCGTAAAGGACATCGACCTCGCTGTCCGGCATACAGGTCAGAATGGACGCCGCGACATCACCATCAGGAATGGCGAACACGCGCACACCCAGTTTCTGCAACTCGGCAATCACCGCATCGTGGCGCGGCTTCGCCAGAATGGTGACCGTCAGTTCCTCAAACGGCTTATTCAGCGCACCTGCGATGTTGCGCAGGTTCTCTTCCAGCGGCTTATTGAGGTCGATAACGCCTTTTGCGCCAGGCCCGACAATCAGCTTCTCCATGTACATATCCGGCGCGTTCAGGAAGCAGCCTTTATCGCCCACCGCCAGTACCGCCAGCGCGTTCGCCTGGCCCATCGCGGTCATACGGGTGCCTTCAATCGGGTCAACGGCGATATCCACCGCATCGCCCTTACCCGTACCGACGCTTTCGCCGATGTAGAGCATCGGTGCTTCGTCGATTTCGCCTTCGCCAATGACGATGGTGCCATCGATGTTGACCTTGTTGAGCATGATGCGCATCGCATTTACCGCCGCGCCGTCAGCGACATTTTTATCGCCGCGCCCCAGCCATTTGTAACCTGCCAGCGCCGCCGCTTCGGTAACGCGCGAAAATTCGATAGCCAGTTCTCGTCTCATAGCAAACTCGTTTCAGAAGAAAAATTGCGCGAAGTTTAGCACAGCGGCACCAGACAGCCCTATTAATGACGGGTGTATCCTGTGTGGAAAAATTAGGGAGGCTTTATGAAACGGAGAAAAGTGCAGGAGCCAACGCTGCGCGAACGATGCCGGGCCATCTTTCAGGATGAGCCGCCGGTGCAGTACGTCTGGGAGCCGGAGTTCGATTACGATACGGAATCGTTGCGTGAGTTGGCAAAGACGCCGTGGCAGCAGATTACGGGGCATCAACTAGGCTGCTATTACGTATTAAATCTGGTTTATCACGAACCGATGCAGCCAGAACTGTTTCGCTATCTCTTTCCCCTGTGTCTTGCTGAGTGGCATGAAGTGCTGATGGATGACGGCTATGGTGATTATTTTGAAGAGTCGTTATTGAAAGCGCTGCGACGGCCTTATCTGTGGCAAGAGATGATGGATAGCCAACAGCGTCAAAAAGTTCGTCACTTTTTGATTGAGACGATGCTGGCGCAAATGGATAACGTCCGCAGCTTTGATCGGCATCCCTGCGGATGGCTGGCCACTTACAATGGCCTGGGCGGTGCGGCTGCGGTGATACGCGCTATCTGGACGCAGTGGTGGGCGCTGGAAACACCGGGCAGAGCCATTTGTGCGCTTCAGTACGCCGCTTACCTTATCTATCCGGAAGGTGACAATCCACTTTGGCCGGACGAGCCGCGCTTATGGTATCACCCGCTAAGCGATGAACATGCGTGGACGGCGGAAAATCGCGCGTTTTTACGCGGGGTGTTAACGCCTGATACTTTACTGGCTGGGGCTCAGGCCGCTGCCGAAAGATTGCGAGATGAACCGGAAGGCGCAATGGCAGCGCGTATCGCGAGCGACGCGCAGGAGGCTCGCGATATCATCACCATTCAAATTGAAGACCTACTGCTGGACTTGTCTCGTGCCGAGTCAGGTCACGCGTTGGAATAACGTTCCGTTTCCGGCATCCAGCGCTCGATCAGCGCGGTGGCCTGCTGTGGATAACGGTCATGAACGTGGCGGGCGATGCGCTGAACTTCGGGGATCATCGCCTGATCGCGCAGTAAATCCGCCACTTTGAACTCAGCATTGCCCGTCTGGCGTGTACCGAGCAGTTCGCCCGGGCCGCGAATTTCGAGATCTTTTTGCGCAATCACGAAGCCGTCGTTACTGTCGCGCAGCACCTGCAGGCGCATTTGCGCCGTTTTGGAAAGCGGCGATTTGTAGAGCAGAACGCAGTGGGACGCCACCGCGCCACGGCCCACGCGGCCACGTAGCTGGTGAAGTTGCGCAAGGCCTAAACGTTCCGGATTTTCGATAATCATCAGGCTGGCGTTGGGCACATCGACGCCCACTTCAATCACCGTGGTGGCGATCAACAGATGCAGGTCGCCCTGCTTGAAGGCGTGCATCACCGCCTGTTTCTCGGCGGGCTTCATGCGCCCGTGTACGAGACCGACGTTCAGTTCAGGCAACGCCAGTTTCAACTCTTCCCACGTGGCTTCCGCCGCCTGCGCTTCCAGCAGTTCTGATTCTTCAATCAGCGTACAGACCCAATAAGCCTGACGCCCCTCTTCGGTGCAGGCGTGGCGCACACGGTTAATGATATCGCTGCGGCGCGTGTCCGGGATCGCGACGGTGGTGACTGGTGTGCGGCCCGGCGGCAGTTCGTCGATCACCGAGGTATCAAGATCGGCATAGGCGGTCATTGCCAGCGTTCGCGGAATGGGCGTGGCGGTCATAATTAACTGATGGGGATGGAAGCCCTGCTGTTGGCCTTTCTCCCACAGCGCCAGCCGCTGGTGGACGCCAAAACGATGCTGTTCGTCGATAATCACCAGCGCCATGCCGTTAAACTGCACCTGTTCCTGGAAAATCGCGTGGGTGCCGACAATCATCTGCACCTGGCCGCTGGCAATTGCTTCCTGCTGCGCCTGACGCGCTTTTCCTTTCTGCTTCCCGGCGAGCCAGCCCACTTCGATACCGAGCGGCTCAAACCAGTTGCGGAAGTTATTGGCATGCTGTTCGGCGAGCAGTTCGGTTGGCGCCATCAGTGCCACCTGCTTGCCATGAGCAATCGCCCTCAATGCCGCCAGCGCGGCAACCAGCGTTTTACCGGAGCCCACATCACCCTGCACCAGGCGCATCATGGGAATATCCAGCGCCATATCGTGTTCTATCTCCGCCACTACACGCGTTTGCGCGCCGGTCGGTTTGAACGGCAGTGAAGCAAGGAAACGGCTTTTCAGTTCGCCCTGCGGGCTGAGCGGCAGGGCGTGATAGCGCTGAGCCCCGGCACGAAGCGCCAGCATGCTCAGGTTATGGGCAAGTAACTCTTCCAGAATTAAACGTTGCTGGGCCGGATGCTTGCCGGTTTCCAGGTCGCTAAGTTGAAGTGAAGGCGGCGGGCGGTGCAGGGTACGCAACGCTTCCGGCAGGCTCATCATGCCCTGTGCCAGTTCGGGTGGCAGCAGTTCGGCAATGGCGCAGGTGTCGAGTAAATCCAGCGCCTGGTCGGTGAGTTTGCGTAGCGTCGCCTGTTTGATGCCTTCTGTCGTGGGATAAACCGGCGTCAGTGTTTCTTGTAACTCTGGCGTGCTCAGATCGCCCTGTACGCGGTATTCCGGGTGGATCATCTCCGCGCCAAATTTGCCGCGCTTTGCTTCGCCGTAGGCCAGCACGCGTCGCCCGGTCGCAAGGCTGTTTTTCATCGCCGCGTTAAAGTTGAAGAAACGCATGGTGAGGATGCCCGTGCCGTCGCTAATCTGGCAGGTCATCATACGGCGGCCGCCGAAGGTAATGTTTGAATTGAGAATCTCGCCCTCTACCGTGGCATAGATGCCTGGCAGTAGTTCGCCGATAGGGTAGAGATGAGTGCGATCTTCGTAGCGCAACGGCAGGTGAAGCAGCAGATCCTGCACTGTGTGCAGGCCAATTTTGGCGAGCTTCTGACTTTGTGCTGCGCCAACGCCCGTTAGCGAACTGAGCGGAACAGCATCTAACAGGCGGCCTTGCATGGATTACCTCGTGGCCTGCATGGTGGCCCACCAGACTGCATCGGCTTCAATCTCGCCGCGATCGTTGACGTGTGGGTAGGGAAGGCCTTTGCGCTTCGCGACGTTTGCCAGCACCGGATAGCCGCCTTCAAACAGCAGGCGCTGTTGTTCGTCGTCCGGCAGCATACTGTTTTCACGCTGGTACATACCGGCGTTCTGCCGCTGGCGCTGCGCTTCATACAGAATCAGCGCGGAGGCCACAGAAACGTTGAGCGACTGCACCATCCCGATCATCGGAATGATGATGTCCTGGTCTGCGAGTGCTAACGCTTCCTGAGTGATGCCGGTTTTCTCCTGACCCATTAAAATACAGGTCGGACGGGTATAATCGATTTCGCGAAAATCGACTGCTTTATCGGAGAGATTGGTCGCCAGCACCTGCATGCCACGCCCTTTCAGATGCGAAACCGCCTCGCCAATCGTCGGATGCGTTTTCACCGAAACCCAACTGTTGCTGCCCGCCGCGGTCGACGCCATAGTGCGCATGCGGCTGCCTGGCCAAACGGCGTGAACTTCATGCACGCCCACGGCGTCAGCGGTGCGCACAATCGCTGAAACGTTATGAGGTTTGTGGACTTGCTCCATGCAGACGGTCAGGTCAGGCTGTCGCCTGGCGAGCATCTCGCGGATACGCGCATAACGTTTAGAGTTCATAAAACTAGTTTCGGTTACGTGTGACTTTAATGACGTCCGGCATTACGCGAATTTTGCGCATGATATTCGCCAGATGTACGCGGTCGCGCGCGGTCAGGCGGATAAAGGCGCTGTATACGCGGCCATCTTTCTCTTCGGTATTCAGGCTCTGAATATTGGATGTCGCAGTATTGATTGCCGCCGTCAGGTTGGCCAGCGCACCCTGATGGTTGAACATATCCACCTTAATTTCGGTGATAAATTCCTGCTCCGTCTCTTTATCCCACTCAACGGCCATAAACTTCTCAGGCTCTTTCTGATAGCCACGGATGTTACGGCAGGACTCATGGTGGATAACCAGGCCTTTGCCCGGACTGACGTGAGCAATGATGGGGTCGCCAGGAATGGGGCGGCAGCATTTTGCGAAGGTGATCAGTACGCCATCTGCGCCTTTGATAGGCAGATGCGCATGGCCGGAAGCACCCGGTGCCGAAGGCGTGGCTTCACCCTGTTGCAGGTTCTTCGCGACAACAACGCTCATGGCGTTGCCAAGACCGATTTCAGCCAGCAGATCGTCGAGCGAAGTGAGCTTCATGCGGTCAAGTTCACGCTGGATGTGCTCTGGTGGAATTTCCGCGAGCTTACGACTGCCGCCCAACGCGTGGTTGAGCAGACGGCGACCCAGACTCACGGAATCATCACGCTTGAGGTTTTTCAGCAACTGGCGAATTTTAGCTCGCGCTTTCGAACTGACGACAAAGTTCAGCCACGCGGCATTCGGGCGAGCGCCAGGTGCGGTAATAATTTCGACGGTTTGGCCGCTGGAGAGCGGCTGCGACAGCGGGTAAGGCTGACGGTCGACGCGCGCGCCCACGCAGGCATGGCCGATATCGGTATGCACCGCATAAGCGAAGTCGACAGGCGTTGCACCGGCAGGCAGTTCGACAATACGCCCTTCCGGTGTGAAAACGTAAATCTCATCCGGGAAGAGATCGGATTTAACGCTCTCGATAAATTCAAACGAGCTACCGGCGCTTTGTTGCAGCTCCAGCAGGCTCTGCATCCAGCGCTGGGCGCGGATTTGTGCGGTAGTGCTGGTTTCGCCGTGCTCTTTATAAGCCCAGTGTGCGGCAACACCCATCTCCGCCATCTGATCCATATCTTCGGTACGGATCTGAACCTCAACCGGCACGCCGTGCGGGCCGATCATCGAGGTGTGCAAAGATTGATAGCCGTTCGCTTTTGGAATGGCGATGTAATCTTTCACGCGCCCCGGGCGTGGCTTGTACAGGCTGTGCATCTGGCCGAGTACGCGATAACAGGTATCGGAATCATTGACGATCACGCGGAAGGCGTAGATATCCATGATCGAGTGAAAACGCTGCTCTTTGAGCACCATTTTGCAGTAAATCGAATAAAGATGTTTCTCGCGACCACTGACGCGGCACGGTATTCCCGCCTCCTGCAAACGCCCTTCGATTTCCGAGAGGATTTTTTGGATCATCTCTTTACGATTGCCGCGCGCGGCTTTCACCACCTCTTTAATCACGCGGTAACGGTTAGGGTACAGCGCTTCAAAACCCAGCTCTTCGAGTTCGGTTTTAATGTGGTGGATACCTAAACGGTGCGCCAGCGGGCTGTAGATTTCGAGGGTTTCACGGGCGATGCGGCGACGTTTGTCCGGGCGGAGTGAGCCCAGCGTGCGCATGTTGTGGGTACGGTCTGCGAGTTTGATGAGGATGACGCGGATATCCTGCACCATCGCCATAATCATCTTGCGAAAGTTTTCGGCCTGCGCCTCTTTCTTATCGCGGAACTTGAGTTTATCAAGTTTCGACACCCCTTCTACCAGTTCGGCGACGCTTTTACCAAAAAGCTGTTCCATGTCCTGGTAGGTGGCAGGGGTATCTTCAATCACGTCATGCAATAGCGCCGCCATCAGCGTTTCATAGTCGAGTTTCATCTCGGCCAGAATGCAGGCAACCGCTACAGGATGGGTGATATAGGGTTCACCGCTTGAACGTGTCTGGCCCTCGTGAGCATCACGTGCAACGAGGTACGCCTGCCGAAGACGTTTGATTTGATCTTCCGGCAGGTAGTTTTGAATCAGTTGATTCAGGCTTTCAAACAGATACAAGGGCGACCCGCTTTTTAATTAACGACGACCTTCAGCAATAGCGGTAACGGCCTGTAATTCAGCGGCTTCCTGCTCTTGCTGTTCCTGGCGCTCGCGCACGTCGAGGATCTGGTTGTTGATCAGACCTTCTTCGATTTCACGCAGTGCAATTACGGTAGTTTTATCGTTTTCTTCCGGTACCAGCGGATCCTTTCCGCCCACCTGCATCTGACGAGCGCGACGCGCGGCGACCAGTACCAGGTCAAAACGGTTACCAATTTTCTCTACAGCGTCCTGAACAGTTACGCGTGCCATACTTTAATGCTCCACAGGTGAAGAAATGACTGGGCATGATACTGAAAGTGGGTTCAGTCTGCCAATAGTTTGCTGATTAAAGCGTCATGTCGCTGCTTTTGGCGGCTCATGCGCAGACGTTCAGCGCGGATAATCGTTTTCAGATCGCCTAACGCGGTATCAAAATCGTCGTTCACGATCAGGTAATCATATTCCGCGTAATGGCTCATTTCTGCAACTGCCTGCGCCATTCGTTTGGTGATCACCTCTTCGCTGTCCTGGCCGCGGCCACGCAGGCGGCGATCCAGCTCAATTTTGGACGGTGGCAGAATAAATATGCTGCGCGCATGCGGCATTTTAGTGCGAATTTGCTGCGCGCCCTGCCAGTCGATATCAAGAAACACATCGACGCCCGTTGCCAGCACTTGCTCAATGGTTTCGCGCGAAGTGCCGTAGTAATTACCGAACACTTCCGCATGTTCAAGAAACGCGTCTCTGCCAATCATGGTTTTAAATTCGTCATGATTCACAAAGTAATAATGTTCACCGTGTACTTCACCCGGACGCGGCGCGCGCGTGGTATGCGAAACAGAAACCTGAGTGTCGTATAACGGTTGGGTTTTCAATAAAGCCTGAATCAGGCTGGATTTACCTGCGCCACTGGGGGCAGAAACAATATAAAGCGTGCCTTGAGCCATGAGTGTCTGTGTATGTTGCCAGCAATGAAGTTCTACATACGGGCTTATTATACACGTCGGCGCATCGTGACGTAGTCTTTGTCACACTTTTTGCGCTGGTTTCTTTCATTTTGCGTGCCAGTTTCCTGATTTCATTACCCGTTGCTGCAATAAATCAAATTCTGCGGAACCGTCCCCGGAGAATACGTTTTACCCGTTAGCACTCTTTTTCGCCTGGCGGTACAACGGATGCACAGCGCAAAAGGAGGGGCGAAAGTGAAAAGGATACTACTGCTGTTAATTGCAATCGTAACGGGGGCTCAGGCGACTTGCCCTGCCTGGGCTCCCGCACGGGCGGAGCGGGAAATTGCACAGTTAACGACGCAAATCGCACGCTGGAATGATGACTACTGGCGACAAGGGGTGAGTGAGGTGAGTGATGGCGTCTACGATCAGCTATCCGCGCGGCTGGGTCAGTGGCGGCGCTGTTTTGGTTACGATGAGCGCGGTGAAAGTACGCCGCCGATACTGGCTTCCGGGGTGAGGCATCCGGTTGCGCACACGGGGGTACATAAACTGGCGGATGCGCGGGCGGTGAATCAGTGGATGGCAGGCCAGCGGGATCTCTGGGTACAACCTAAAGTCGATGGCGTCGCAGTGACGCTGGTTTATCGCCAGGGGCGATTGCAGCAGGCTATCAGTCGTGGAGATGGTCTGAAAGGTGAGGACTGGACAGAGAAAGTGCGCCATATCCCTGCTATTCCGCAAAATGTGTCGGGAAGGCTAAGCGAGAGCGTTATACAAGGCGAAATCTTTGTGCAACGTGACGGACACATCCAGAAGCAGATGGGGGGGATGAATGCGCGAGCCAAAGTTGCCGGGGCGCTAATGCGCCAGCGGGAAAGCAAAACGCTGGCTAATCTCGGCATATTTATCTGGGCCTGGCCGGATGGGCCTAAGGAGATGGAAGAACGGCTGGCGCTGCTAAGTCAGGCAGGGTTTCCGTTAGCGCAACGCTATTCACAGAAGGTGGCTCGCCTGGAAGAGGTCGCCCGCTGGCGCGAGCGCTGGTTTAGTTCGCCGCTGCCGTTCGTTACTGATGGTGTGGTGATCCGCTCAGCCAATGAGCCGGAAGGTAAGCACTGGCTACCCACGCAGGGCAGTTGGGTTGCCGCCTGGAAATATGAACCGGTATCCCAGGTAGCCGAGGTCAAAGGCGTCAGCTTTACGGTAGGGCGCACCGGGAAAATTGCCGTAGTGGCGCAACTGCTGCCGGTAACGTTGGATGATAAACAGGTGCGGCGGGTGAATATTGGTTCTGTCGGGCGCTGGCAAACACTGGATATCGCCGCGGGAGATCAGGTATTGATTAGCCTCGCCGGGCAGGGGATCCCCCGCATTGATCGCGTGGTCTGGCGCGGCACACAGCGCACGAAGCCTGTTCCTCCCGTGCAGAAGTACCATGCACTCACCTGCTTTTACGCCACGCCCGGTTGCGAAGAGCAGTTTATGGCACGGCTGGAGTGGCTGGGGTCAAAGGCAGTTTTCGATATTGATGGTCTTGGGCGCGCGGGCTGGCAGACGCTGCATCAGGCGCACCCTTTTGCGCATCTCTTCTCATGGCTGACGCTGACGCCGGAACAGTTGCAAAGTACGCCTGGGCTCTCACCGTCCAGGGCAGCACAGTTATGGCATCGGTTTGACCTGGTTCGACAGCAGCCATTTAAACGCTGGGTTATGGCATTCGGCTTACCGCTTAATCAGGCTGCGCTGGATGCACTGGCGGATCATCGCTGGGAAGAGATAGCAGCGCGTGATGAGAAGGGGTGGCAAGATCTGCCCGGTATGGGAAACAAGCGCGCGAAGCTCATGGTTGAGGCAGTACATCACCCGGATATTTCCCGACTGACGCAATGGCTCGCCAGCCAGAAAATCCCCGGATTCTGAAATTAGTGCGCGTTGTGTTTGTAATAGAACACCGGTAGCCCCAGTTTCAGGCGCAGTGCCAGCAACCGCGCGGTAAAGCCAAAAAGCAGAGTGGCAATCACGACCACATCCTGGTTGCTGACATAATGTTGCAGGGCGACATAGAGCACGGCGGCGGAAAACGACACGCCTGCATATAGCTCCTTCTGGAAAACCAGGGGAATGCGTTTACAGAACATATCGCGCAGCACGCCGCCAAATACGCCAGTGACTACCGCGGCAATGGTGGCGATAACCGGGCCTTCGCCCATATCCAGCGCGATTTGCGCGCCGATGATAGAGAACACGACCAGGCCCAACGCATCCAGCACCAGAAACAGTTTGCGCAAATAGGGCATTACCGGGGCCACGATGGTCGTCAACACCGCCGCTGTCGCCACAATAATGACGTATTCCGGATGCTTCACCCAACCCAGCGGGTAGTGGCCTAACAAAATATCGCGCACCGACCCACCGCCCAGTGCGGTAGCCGTGGCGATGATGATCACGCCAAAAGTATCCATGCGTCGACGCCCGGCGGCCAGCGCGCCTGTCATGGCTTCGGCGGTAATCCCGATAAGGTAAAGAACGTGCAGTAACATAAGCGCCCCCGAAATTGATGGCGGAAGGGTAGCGATTTGTGTGCGGCGTCACGATTGAGATTTTCTAAGGTGAAGTGGTTTGGATTAGAAAAAATAATGGATGAATTTTGTTTGTTTGAGGTTTAGCGGGGTTGGAGCATTTTCATAAGATAATTTTAGCTTAGGAAAACTAAAGTGGCCCACGCGAGGTGGGCCAACGGAATACCGATTACTCGATGTTCTGAATCTGCTCGCGCATTTGCTCAATCAGAACCTTAAGTTCAATGGCAGAGTTCGTCACATCGGCATTGATGGATTTCGACGCCAGGGTGTTCGACTCGCGGTTAAATTCCTGCATCATAAAGTCGAGACGACGGCCAACGGCCTCTTTCTTCTTCAGGATGTTATAGGTTTCTTTAACGTGCGCTTCCAGACGGTCGAGCTCTTCGGCAACGTCGATGCGCTGCGCCATCAGCACAAGTTCTTGCTCGAGGCGGTTGTTTTCCAGTTGAACTTCAGCATCTTCCAGTTTTGCCACCAGGCGTTCACGCTGCCATTGCAGAATTTCTGGCATGTGCGCGCGCACTTTGGCGACTTCAGTGCTGACACCTTCCAGACGCTGTTCAATCAGCGCCTTCAGCGCCTGACCTTCTGTTTCACGGGCGATAATGAAGGCGTCCAGCGTGTTATCGAGCGCTGAAAGGATTTCAGCGGTAATCGCGTCGAGATCCTGTTCCTGTGCCGCCATCACGCCTGGCCAGCGCAGAATATCAACCGGATTAATCTCGCCTTCGTCGCTCTGCATTTTTACCCAGTTTGCGGCGTTAACCAGTTGCTTAGCCAGTTTCTCGTTGAGAATGAGCTCACCCTGAGCGCTGGCATCGGGCTCAAAACGCAGGGTGCATTCGACTTTACCGCGCGTCAGACGGGAACGCAGGCGCTCGCGTACAACCGGCTCCAGGCTGCGAAATTGCTCTGGCAGGCGGAAATAGGTTTCAAGATAACGCTGGTTCACTGAGCGCAGTTCCCAGGCGGCGCTGCCCCATTGGCCCTTGATTTCATGGCGGGCGTAGGCGGTCATACTGCGGATCATAGACGTTCCTGTTTTTAAAGGAGTGATGGGGGGATTATAGCTTTCACTCTCCTGGCAGGATAGGAATAACAGCCGGAAGTCCGTATAATGCGCAGCCACATTCGTTTTAAGCCGGAGATTTATCATGCGTCCAGCAGGCCGTAGCGCCAACCAGGTGCGTCCCGTCACCCTGACCCGTAACTATACAAAACACGCTGAAGGCTCCGTGCTTGTCGAATTCGGTGAAACCAAAGTCCTGTGCACCGCCTCTGTTGAAGAGAGCGTTCCGCGTTTCCTGAAAGGCCAGGGCCAGGGATGGATCACTGCAGAATATGGCATGCTACCGCGCGCCACTCACACCCGTAACGCGCGTGAAGCGGCAAAGGGCAAGCAGGGTGGTCGCACCATGGAAATTCAGCGTCTGATCGCGCGTGCGCTGCGTGCGGCGGTAGATCTGAAAGCGCTGGGCGAGTTCACCATTACCCTTGACTGCGACGTCATTCAGGCCGATGGCGGTACCCGCACCGCGTCTATTACCGGAGCCTGCGTGGCGCTGGCCGATGCGCTGAATAAGCTGGTCGCTGCTGGCAAACTGAAAACCAACCCAATGAAGGGCATGGTCGCGGCGGTGTCAGTCGGGATTGTCGATGGTGAAGCGCGTTGCGACCTTGAGTACGTTGAAGACTCCGCGGCAGAAACTGACATGAACGTCGTAATGATGGAAGACGGCCGCATGATCGAGGTGCAGGGCACCGCAGAGGGCGAGCCGTTCAGCCACGAAGAGTTACTCACCTTGCTGGCGTTGGCCCGAGGGGGTATCGAATCCATTGTAGCGACGCAGAAGGCGGCGCTGGAAAACTGATTATTAAGGCGACTGATGAGTCGCCTTTTTTTTGTCCGTAGAAAAGTAAGTGAGGAGCGAATCCATGAAACCGTATCAGCGCCAGTTTATTGAATTTGCGCTTAGCAAGCAGGTACTGAAGTTTGGCGAATTTACGCTGAAATCCGGGCGTAAAAGCCCCTATTTCTTCAACGCCGGGCTGTTTAATACCGGGCGCGATCTGGCGTTGTTAGGCCGCTTCTACGCCGAGGCGCTGGTCGATTCCGCAATTGATTTCGACCTGCTGTTTGGCCCAGCCTACAAAGGGATTCCGATTGCCACCACCACCGCCGTGGCACTGGCCGAACACCATGACCGTGACCTGCCGTACTGCTTTAACCGTAAAGAAGCCAAAGATCACGGCGAGGGTGGAAGCCTTGTTGGTAGCCCGCTTCAGGGGCGCGTGATGCTGGTTGATGATGTGATCACCGCGGGTACCGCGATTCGTGAGTCGATGGAGATTATTCAGGCGAATGGCGCATCACTGGCTGGCGTGCTGATTTCGCTCGATCGTCAGGAGCGTGGCCGCGGCGAGATCTCCGCGATTCAGGAAGTGGAACGCGACTACGGCTGCAAGGTTATCTCTATCATTACGCTGAAAGATTTGATTGCGTATCTGGAAGAAAAACCGGAGATGGCGGAACATCTGGCGGCGGTTCGCGCCTACCGCGAAGCTTACGGCGTCTGATTCATCAGGCTGCGGGTATCCGCCCGCAGCGTGATATGCCGAATAGTTTTTCGCGCAGCGCCCTGCTATGCTTTTCGTGTCAGCAGTGGCGATAGCGTTTCTGGAATTATCCAGAAGGGTCGGCGAGTCGCCGACTTAACGCCCGCAGTTCACTCATATACCCAAAGTCGTTCCATTGTACCCCGGCACGTTTCACGTGCACGCGCTGGCGCGCTGAGTACATTTCCACGCCTTCGGGATGGTTTTCGAGTATCGCCGCTGTTGGCGCCCACTTTATCTCAGCGATGTGGAGCGTTGAATGGATGCGACCCGGGTTTGCCTTCTGGCGCTGGACTTATTTAGCTCTCCGGGCTGGAGCGCTAACGAAGAGATTCGCAGGCTGTATGCGCTCAGCAACAGCACGTCGAAGCATTACCGAACCATCGTTTTGTCGAAGCGCAACGGCGGTGAACGGCAGATCCTGGCGCCTGATTATCTGCTCAAAACCGTACAGCGTAATATTCTAAAGAATGTGCTCGTACATTTCCCGGTTTCACCCTTTGCAATGGCCTATCGTCCTGGTAGTACCGTCGTTCACAACGCGCGGCCCCATCTTCATCAACCACAGATTTTGAAGCTTGATATAGAAAGTTTCTTCGAAAATATTAGTTGGTTACAGGTATGGCGGGTATTCCGCCAGACCACATTACCCAACGCCGTAGTGACGATGCTGACGCATCTTTGCTGCTATCGCGATGCGTTGCCGCAGGGTGCGGCCACCTCGCCGGCGATCTCGAACCTGGTCATGCTGAGTTTTGATGAACGGATGGGGCGTTGGTGTCAGGAGCGTCGGATTGTTTATACCCGTTACTGCGACGATATGACCTTTTCCGGCGAGTTTTCTGCCCGGCAGGTGCGTAATAAAGCCGCAGCGCTACTGGCTGAGCTTGGGCTACGGCTGAATAAACGTAAAACCGCGCATATACCGGCCCATAAACAGCAGACGGTAACGGGCATCGTGGTGAACGAAAAGCTGCAACTTGCCCGCGAACAGCGCCGATTGTTGCGCCAGGAAGTGCATTTCTGTCGGAAATTTGGCGTTGAGTCGCATCTCCGCCGCCGCGGTCTGCCGCCAGAATCGGCTCTGCGCTACCTTCAGAGTTTGCAGGGAAAAATGGCCTGGCTGCTACAGGTCAACCCGGACGATTGCGTATTCAGACAGGCATTGCGTGACGTGCAGCAGATGACAAGGCAGATTGCTCTGCCTGAGTCTTGTTAGCGAAGTTGGGTGGCCATTAACGGCCAGCGCGCGTCAAAATCATCGGTTGGGCGATATTTAAATTCACTGCGCACGAAGCGGGAGAGCATTCCTTCACAAAAGGCGAGCAACTGGCTTGCCAGCAGAGTTTCATCCGTCTCGTAGCCTTCCCCTTCGCGCATTTTGCGTTCACGCAGCACCTGACGCAGTTGGGCTTCAATGCGCTCGAAAAGCTGATTGATGCGCCCCTGCAGGCGATCCTGCTCAAACATCAGTGCGTGACCGGTGAGAATACGCGTCAGGCCAGGGTTACGTTCGCCAAACCCGAGGATTAGCAGAACAATCAAACGCAAACGCGCAGTGGTATCTTTTTCATCTTTTAAAATCAGGTTGATGCGGGTGATCAGGCTATCTTCGATAAACTCAATCAGGCTATCAAACATGCGTGTTTTGCTGGGAAAGTGGCGATAGAGCGCCGCTTCGGAGACACCGACGGAGGCCGCCAGTTTTGCCGTAGTAATGCGTTGGCTACCATCACTGGATTCAAGCATCAGCGCCAGAGATTGAAGTATTTCTTCGCGACGATTCCGTTTCGCAGTTTGCTTTTCTGCCATGTTCTAAAATACCCCTGAAAATAAATGCTCGTCAGGCAGACATCCACACAGCGGCCGCAAATCCGAATTTGCGGTGATGTTTTTGCATTATGGCGTTGTGGGATGCGTTCAAATGTAGCCATCCGCGCAGGCGGGATGGCTACAGATCCGGTTACTGACGCCCGGAGTGGCCGAAGCCGCCTTCGCCACGTTCGGTGGCATCGAAATCTTCAACCAGATTAAACTCGGCCTGTACGACCGGGACGATAATCATTTGTGCGACGCGTTCGCCCGGCTCTATGGTGAAGGTGGTTTGCCCACGGTTCCAGATAGAGACCATCAACTGGCCCTGGTAATCAGAGTCGATGAGACCCACCAGATTGCCCAGAACGATACCATGCTTATGACCCAGACCTGAACGCGGCAGCATCATCGCTGCCAGCGAAGGATCGGCGATGTGAATCGCCAGACCGGTCGGCAACAGCGTGGTTTGGCCTGGTTCCAGAACGATAGCGCTATCGAGGCAGGCGCGCAGGTCAAGCCCGGCAGAGCCAGGGGTTGCATAGGTCGGCAGCGGGAACTCCTGGCCGATGCGCGGATCCAGAATCTTAACGTCGATTTTTTTCATCATAACGGGTAACGATCTCGTTCAGTAATAGTTGGCCCAGCAGCGCTTTGCTGCTTAACGGTAAGCGTTTATCGCCGTCCTGCCAGAAAAGGTGTAATGCATTGTTATCGCTATTAAAGCCTTGATTTGCCTGTGATACATCGTTAGCGCAGATCAGATCGAGGTTTTTGCGGGCGCGTTTTTGCCGCGCATATTCTTCCACATTATTTGTTTCGGCGGCAAATCCGACGACGTAAGGGCGGTTCGTTTTTAGCGCTGCAACGCCTGCCACGATGTCCGGGTTTTTCACCATTTTGATAATAAATTCATCGCCCTGCGTGTCCTGCTTTTTAATTTTTTCATCGGCAATGGTGGCGGCACGATAATCCGCGACAGCGGCACAGCCAATGAAAATATGCTGTTTTTGCGCGCCAGCCTGAACGGCGGCGTTCATCTCCTGCGCGGTCGTCACATCGACGCGCTGAACGAATGCGGGCGTAGGTAGCGAAACCGGGCCGCTCACGAGTGTGACATTCGCGCCGCGCTGTGCGGCAGCTCCAGCGATAGCAAAACCCATTTTACCGGAGCTGTGGTTGCTGATATAGCGAACGGGATCTAATGGCTCGCGGGTTGGGCCAGCCGTAATCATGATGTGCAAATGTTGCAGATCTTTGACAGGCGAAAAATGTGCCGCAGCCATATCAACGATGGTTAACGGGTCGAGCATACGACCCGGGCCGATATCGCCACAGGCCTGGCTGCCGCTGTCCGGGCCCCAGATGAGCAGATTGCGAGATGCCAGAACTGACAGGTTATGCTGCGTGGCTGCCGCACGATACATCTGTTGATTCATCGCGGGCACCACGGCAACCGGTGATGGCGTCGCCAGACAGATGGTGGAAACCAGGTCGTTGGCCATACCAGCCGCTACGCGAGCGATGAGATCCGCCGTGGCAGGGGCGAGAATAACGAGATCCGCCCATTTACCCAGCTCGATGTGGCCCATTGCCGCCTCTGCCGCCGGGTCGAGCAGGCTGTCGGATACCGGATAACCGGAGACGGCCTGAAGGCTCAGCGGGGTGATGAAAGCTTTTGCCGCTTCGGTCATGGCAACGCGCACTTCGGCGCCACGGTCGCGCAGACGGCGCACCAGCTCGGGGGCTTTATAGGCCGCGATACCGCCGCTCACGCCGAGAACAATTTTTTTTCCGGCCAGGCTCATCATGATTCTTTCCTGTCGAGTTCATCAGAATTTGGGCATTTTATCACAATACTTTCGGGGTCGTGCGGTTAGGGAGTATCCACTTTGCGAGGGGCTACGCAAGAGTAAAAAGTGACCCGCGCAGGCTGCGCTTTGCTGTGGCAGGATGGCGCTCATCGTCAGGAGGATGTCGTTATGGAAATGCCGGAAGCGCTGATGCCGCGCGAAAAAATGCAAAAAATGGGTATCGAAGCATTATCTGATATTGAATTACTTGCGCTTTTTTTACGCACCGGCACACGAGATAAAGATGTGATGACATGGGCGCGGGATTTACTGCACGACTTTGGCTCGTTGTACGGGCTGCTTTCTGCTTCAGAGCAGGAAATCACCCGGCAATATGGCATGGGGATTGCGAAGTGCGCCCAACTTAAAGGCATTGCTGAACTGGCGAGGCGCTACTTTAGCCTGCGCGTACAGGCTGAACATGCGTTATTGAGCCCTGAGATGACGCGTGAATTTCTGCAAAGCCAGCTTAGCGATGAGATGCGTGAGGTCTTTATCGTTATCTTCCTCGACAATCAAAACCGGGTGCTAAAGCATAGTCGGCTTTTTTCCGGTACGTTGAGCCATGTGGAAGTACACCCGCGCGAAATTGTACGAGAAGCCATCAAAGTGAACGCAGCGGCAGTGATCCTTGCGCATAATCATCCTTCAGGGAGCGCCGAGCCCAGTAAATCCGACAGACTTATTACCGAAAGGGTGGTAAAATCATACCAATTCATGGATATACGCGTCCTTGATCACCTGGTGATAGGGCGAGGCGAGTATGTCTCTTTTGCCGAACGAGGCTGGATTTAGCAGATTATTACGCGATCCACCGGGATCTTTGTCTGTTCGGGACTTGAGCATAACGCCGGGTCAGCGTATACTACGCCACCTTTGAGAATCTCGGGTTTGGCATTTGGGCCTGGCAATCGAGAGTTCACTTAGAACTGCGATGACCGGGCTGTAAAGCCTGACGAGGCGCCGATACCCCATACGAAGCTCGAGCTAATTTGATTTTTGGAGAATAGACATGTCCCGAGTCTGCCAAGTTACTGGCAAGCGTCCGGTGACCGGTAACAACCGTTCCCACGCACTGAACGCGACTAAACGCCGTTTCCTGCCGAACCTGCACTCTCACCGTTTCTGGGTTGAGAGCGAGAAGCGTTTTGTCACCCTGCGCGTATCTGCTAAAGGTATGCGTGTAATCGATAAAAAAGGCATCGATACAGTTCTGTCCGAACTGCGTGCCCGTGGCGAAAAGTACTAAGTACTTAGAGGAAATAAATCATGGCTAAAGGTATTCGTGAGAAAATCAAGCTGGTTTCTTCTGCTGGTACTGGTCACTTCTATACCACCACGAAGAACAAACGTACTAAGCCGGAAAAACTGGAACTGAAAAAGTTCGATCCAGTTGTCCGTCAGCACGTTCTGTACAAAGAAGCTAAAATCAAATAATTTTAGTTTTGATGTCACGAAAAACCTCGCCCCGGCGGGGTTTTTTGTTTTCCGGCCGTCCCCATATTGAAGACATCAGTTAAACATCGGAGACGTTATGCCTGAATTACCTGAAGTAGAAACCAGCCGTCGCGGGATAGAACCACATCTGGTTGGCGCGACCATCCAGTATGCGATTATCCGCAACGGACGCCTGCGCTGGCCCGTCTCCGATGAAATTCACCGTCTGAGCGACAAACCCGTCCTCAGTGTTCAACGCCGTGCTAAATACCTGCTGCTGGAACTGCCGGATGGCTGGATTATTATCCATCTGGGGATGTCGGGCAGTCTGCGCATACTGACCGAAGAGCTTCCGGCAGAGAAACATGATCACGTCGACCTGGTGATGAGTAACGGCAAAGTGCTCCGCTACACGGATCCCCGCCGTTTTGGCGCCTGGCTGTGGGCCAAAGAGCTGGAAGGGCACAACGTGCTGGCGCATCTTGGCCCGGAGCCGCTCAGCGATGAATTTAACGCCGACTACCTGCAACAAAAGTGTGCGAAGAAAAAAACGGCGATCAAGCCCTGGCTGATGGATAACAAGCTGGTGGTGGGCGTAGGCAATATCTACGCCAGCGAATCACTTTTTGCGGCGGGTATTCACCCGGACAGACTGGCCTCATCGCTGTCGCCGCAGGAGTGTGCGTTGCTGGTGAGTACTATCAAGGCGGTGCTGCTGCGTTCAATCGAGCAGGGTGGGACAACGCTGAAGGATTTTCTGCAAAGCGACGGTAAGCCGGGTTACTTTGCGCAGGAATTGCAGGTCTATGGCCGCAAAGGCGAGCCTTGCCGGGTATGCGGAACGCCGATTATCGCCACCAAACATGCACAGCGTGCGACCTTCTATTGCCGGCAGTGTCAGAAGTGATGTTGTAGCAGGCCGGGTGAGGCTACTGTAATTTTTCCATTAGCGCCTGGTGAACATTGGCCGGCAGGAAGTCAGTGACATCGCCCTGATGGCGTGCTACCTCTTTCACCAACGATGAAGAGATGAACGACCACTCTTTAGACGGCATCAGGAAGACGCTTTCCAGTTCTGGCATCAGGTGACGATTCATATGCGCCAGTTGCATCTCATACTCAAAATCCGCCACAGCGCGTAGCCCACGAATCAGAACATTGGCCTGCTGGTCGCGGGCGAAGTTGGCCATCAAATCGCTAAAGCCAACGACTTCCACGTTATCCAGATGTGCAATTGCCTGACGCGCCAACGCGACGCGTTCGTCGAGGTTAAACATGGGTTTTTTGCTGGGGCTGGCGGCAATCGCCAGAATCACCTGATCGAACATTTTGCTCGCGCGGGTGATGATATCGATATGCCCGTTAGTAATGGGATCGAACGTGCCCGGATAAATCGCCCGTTTTTGCATGACAGCCTCAGTGCGCTCTGGGTGGCAGATAGGGTTCCAGCAGTTGCAGCATACGCTGTAGCGCGCCCTGATTCTGGTAGAGCACTTCAACTGCGTGACGACCGTAGAAGTTACGATAATCTTCGTCGGTCAGTAAAGAGGAAATCTCTTTCACCAGTGAGGCGGTGTCAGTCACCGTAATCAGACCGCTGGCCTGATCAAGACGGGCGCAGATATCTTTAAAGTTGAAGGTGTGCGGCCCCATCAGCACCGGAATAGCGTGCGCGGCGGCTTCCAGCGGGTTGTGACCGCCACGCTCAACCAGCGAGCCGCCAACGAATGCCAGGTCTGCAATTCCATAAAGCAGCATCAGTTCACCCATGGTATCGCCCACAACGACCTGTGTGCCAGGGGAGGGGACTTCACCGGAAGAGCGGGTGATGAAGCTTAAACCGGCCTGGCGAACCAGATTGATCGTGTCAGGGAAGCGTTCAGGATGGCGCGGAACCAGGATCAGCAATAAATCGGGGAAGGTTTTCAGCAGTTGTTTGTGTGCTTCGAGCATGATGCTCTCTTCGCCTTCGTGAGTGCTGGTCGCTATCCATACCTGGCGATGTGGCGCCCACTGGCGGCGCAGCGTAATGGCTTTGGTCGCCAGTTGCGGCGTGACAGAGATATCAAACTTCAGACTGCCGGTGACGGAAAGCTGGTTACGCTTCGCGCCTAGCGTGACAAAACGTTCGCCATCTTCTTCATTTTGCGCGGCAATCAGGGTAATGCGGCGCAACAGTGTCTGCACGAATTTGCCAAGCTTCGCATACCCGGCAGCGGAGCGCGCCGACAGGCGGGCGTTGGCAATGACAAGCGGGATTTTACGCTTATGCAGCGCGGCAATCAGATTCGGCCAGAGTTCGGTCTCCATGATTAGCACCAGTTTAGGATCCACTTTATTGAGAAAGCGGCTGATTGCGTCAGGAAGATCGTAGGGAAGATAAACGTGTTGAACATCGCTACCGAAGGCGGAAAGTACGCGCTCTGAACCCGTGGGTGTCATCGTTGTCACGGTAATCGGCAGGTCAGGGTAGCGATGGCGCAATGCGCGTACCAGCGGAATGGCTGCCAGCGTTTCGCCGACGGAAACCGAGTGCAGCATAATGCCGCCCGGGATCAACGGTTTGCGATAAAAACCGTAGCGCTCGCCCCAGCGTTTGCGGTATGCCGGTGCTTTACGGCCACGCACCCAAAGCCGTATCCAGATCAAAGGCTGAATAAGGTAGAGGAGTGTTGTGTAGAGCAATTGGAGCATAGTACGCAGTTGGCTTAGGAATGTGCTGAGGATTCTAAGTATTTAGCCCAACCTTTACCATCATTTTTGCCGATTTGAGCGGAATTAGCGGGAAAATATTCAATCAGCCAGGAATCGTTAAACAATATTTGCTTTTTTATATGATTAATTGAAGGTCTTTGTCTGGATATTGCCAGGTATAAGCGTATTCAAAAGTCGTTTAAGCTTGTTCTTAGTCTATGTTTTAAAAGTAAATTAACCCCTGTGAGGTCAAAAAATATTCAACTCGGATTGCGTTAGAATAAGTGATACACTAAGCCGCAATTAGAGCACGACGTCAGTATTCAGGTAGCTGTAAGCCTGGGGCGGTAGCGTGCTTTTTTTTCAATTCCGACTGGTAATTATACACAAAATCATTCACGTTGCATCAAGGCGGCAAAGGAGTGAATCCCCAGGAGCGTACATAAGTACGTGACTGGGGTGAACGAGTGCAGCCAACGCAGAGGCAGCTTGAAGGATGACGTGTATATCATCATAAAGAGCCGCTTGTGGAAAAAACGTTCATCCGAATCCTGGTCATTAAAATGCGTTTTCATGGGGATATGTTGCTGACAACACCGGTTATCAGTACGCTCAAACGTAATTACCCTGATGCGAAAATCGACATGTTGTTGTATCAGGATACGATCCCCATTATTTCGGAAAATCCGGATATCAACGCACTATATGGCATCAGTAATAAAGGCACAGCGGCAAAAGCGAAAATAACCAATTTCTTCTCTTTGGTGAAAACGCTGCGGACGAACCAGTATGACCTGATCGTCAATCTGACTGACCAGTGGATGATTGCAGTGCTGGTGCGCCTGCTGAATGCAAAAGTCAAAATCTCTCAGGATTTCGCCCATCGCCAGTCGGCATTCTGGAAAAAAAGTTTTACGCACCTTGCGCCATTTCAGGGAGAACACTGTGTGCTGCGTAATCTCTCCGCTCTGGCTCCTCTCGGATTAACGGAAACCTGTCTGGAAACATCTATGCCATACGCACCTGAACATTGGGAGCGTATGCGGCAACAACTGGATTCTTTCGGTGTGGGTGATAAATACGTTGTCATCCAGCCAACCGCGCGGCAACTCTTTAAGTGCTGGGATAACGACAAGTTCGCGCAGGTAATTGATTCGCTTCAGCAGCGGGGGTATCAGGTGGTGCTAACCTCCGGCCCTGGCGCGGACGATCTGGCCTGTGTCGAAGACATCGCGGCACAGTGTGCTGTCCGTCCGGTGACCGGGCTCGCCGGGAAAACGCGCTTTCCAGAACTGGGTGCGTTAATCGATCACGCGGTGCTATTTATTGGTGTCGATTCGGCGCCTGGGCACATCGCAGCAGCGGTAAAAACGCCGGTAATTTGTCTTTTTGGCGCGACCGATCACGTCTTCTGGCGCCCCTGGACTGACGATATTGTTCAGTTCTGGGCCGGAAATTATCAGGCGATGCCTCCACGATCGCAGCTCGATCGCAATAAACGCTATATGTCCGTGATCCCCGCAGAAGATGTCATTGCGGCAACGGAGAAAATGCTCCCACCGGGAGAGGCGCTATGATTGTCGCCTTTTGTCTCTATAAATATTTCCCGTTCGGCGGCCTGCAACGCGATTTCTTACGTATTGCGCAAACCGTCGCCGCGCGGGGTCATCATGTCCGCGTCTATACCCAGTCCTGGCAAGGCGATTGCCCGGCTGAATTTGAACTGATTACTGTTCCGGTGAAATCGCGGACGAATCACGGACGCAACGCCGAATATTACGCCTGGGTACAGGCGCATCTGAAAGCACATCCGGCGGAGCGTATCATCGGTTTTAATAAAATGCCGGGGCTGGATGTCTACTACGCCGCCGACGTCTGTTATGCCGAGAAAGTGGCGCAGGAGAAAGGCTTTTTCTATCGCCTGACTGCTCGCTATCGACACTATGCGGCGTTCGAACGCGCGACGTTTGAGAAGGGCAAACCGACACAGTTACTGATGCTGACGAATAAGCAAATCGCCGATTTCCAGAAGCATTATCAAACTGAACCTGAGCGCTTCCATATTCTGCCGCCGGGAATTTACCCGGATCGTAAATATAGTCGGCAAATCCCCGACGCCCGCACGGTCTATCGCGCTAAAAACGGCGTGGGTGAGCAAGATTTCCTGTTGCTTCAGGTTGGCTCCGATTTCACCCGCAAAGGCGTGGATCGTACCATTGAAGCGCTGGCCGCATTGCCGGATGCTATTCGCTGTAAAACCACGCTTTATGTCGTGGGACAGGATAAGCCTGGGCGGTTTGAAACCCTGGCTGCGAAGCTCGGTGTGCGCGAAAACGTACACTTTTTCTCCGGACGTAACGATGTATCAGAGCTGATGGCGGCGGCGGATATGCTGCTGCACCCGGCCTATCAGGAAGCAGCCGGGATTGTACTGCTTGAGGCGATTACGGGCGGTCTGCCAGTGCTGGTCAGTGAGGTTTGCGGCTACGCTCATTACATCGCGGCCGCAAACTGCGGTGAGGTGTTGGGCGAACCCTGGAAGCAAGCGGCGTTCAACGATGCGTTGCGTAAGGCACTGACGAACCCGCAACTCCGTCAGGCGTGGGCGGAGAATGCCCGACACTACGCGGATACGCAGGATCTTTACAGTCTGCCTGAAAAGGCGGCTGATATCATTATTGGTGATGTTCATGGTTGAGTTGAAAGAACCCCTTGCGACCCTTTGGCGCGGCAAAGATCCGTTTGAAGAGGTAAAAAAATTGCAGGGGGAAGTTTTCAGAGAGCTCGAAACGCGCCGTACACTGCGTTTTGAACTTGCCGGGAAAAGCTACTTCCTGAAATGGCACCGCGGTACGGCGATGAAAGAAGTGGTGAAAAACCTGCTTTCATTGCGTATGCCGGTACTGGGTGCTGACCGCGAATGGAATGCGATTCATAAGCTGCGTGACGTCGGCGTCGACACGATGTACGGCGTGGGCTATGGGGA
Organism: Pseudocitrobacter cyperus; assembly: GCF_039889165.1. Classification (NCBI taxonomy): domain Bacteria; kingdom Pseudomonadati; phylum Pseudomonadota; class Gammaproteobacteria; order Enterobacterales; family Enterobacteriaceae; genus Pseudocitrobacter; species Pseudocitrobacter cyperus. The sequence goes on from NZ_JAYMYY010000005.1 coordinate 153,593, forward strand.
AAAAGGACTTAATCCGATTCGCAAGGTGTCATTTATTATCACCGAAGACCTGACTCCGACTATCAGCCTGGAAGATTATTGTGCTGACTGGGTAGCGCAGCCGCCGCAGCCACGCGTAAAAAGGATGATTATAAATCGTGTCGCAACGATGGTCAGGAAAATGCATCAGGCGGGGATTAATCATCGCGACTGCTATATTTGCCACTTCCTGCTGCATCTGCCATTTGATGGCAATGAAGAAAACCTCAAGATATCTGTAATTGATCTGCATCGTGCGCAAATGCGCAGCCATGTTCCGCTGCGCTGGCGTGATAAGGATCTGATTGGACTCTATTTTTCTTCGATGAATATCGGGTTAACTCAGCGAGATATTTTCCGCTTTATGAAGATCTATTTTGCTAAGCCTCTACGGGATATCTTGCGCGATGAGCAGGGGTTGATAACTCAGGCCGCGACAAAAGCTGAACGGATCAGAGAGCGAACGGCAAGAAAGCATCTCTAGCGTTGAGCGATTTTAAATATGTTTGTTTCGCATCATAAAAATAACCAAAACATAATTGTGAGACGTGGATTCATCGTGCTGATGAGAAAGAGTGATCAATGAACCAGACTTACTTTGATGAGAGAGACGTTATTCTCTCGATCAATGACTACAACTATCTGCCCGATCCGGAGAGTGGCGCGTTCGATATTGCTTACGGGATTGATAAGAATTTCCTGTATGGCTGCGGTATTTCGATAGCATCTATCTTGTTTGCCAACCGGGAGCGTCGTCTGACGTTCCACGTTTTTACTGATTTTTTGACCGATAGTGTTCGTGAAAAGTTTGCCGCACTGGCGAAACAGTACCAGTCACGTATTGTCATCTATCTGGTGAATTGCGATAGACTCAAATCCTTACCGAGTACAAAAAACTGGTCTTACGCGACCTATTTCCGCTTTATTATTGCCGACTACTTTGCCGGGAAAAGCGAGAAAGTCCTCTATCTTGATGCCGATATCGGTTGTAAGGGGAGCATTCAGGAGCTGATCGATCTCCGTTTTGCGGATGATGAGATCGCGGCAGTCGTGATGGAAGGCAACACCGCGTGGTGGACAAAACGTGCCGATACGTTATCGACTCCGGGCCTGGCTGAGGGCTACTTTAACGCAGGGTTCTTGCTGATCAACATTGCTGCCTGGAATACTGCAGAAATATCCAGAAAAGCGATTGAGATGCTTCGAGACCCGGATGTGGTCAGTAAGATTACACATCTCGATCAGGATGTTCTGAACATGCTACTGGTCGGCAAAGCACGTTTCATCGATCCTGAGTTTAATACGCAATACAGTCTTAACTATGAATTAAAAAAATCGGTCATCAGGCCGGTGAATGAAAAGACGGTATTTGTCCACTACATCGGCCCGACAAAACCGTGGCACCTCTGGGGAGGATACCCGGTTTCTGAGTGTTTTCTTAATGCGAAACACCACTCACCGTGGCAGGATGATGCATTGTTAGCGCCGAAAACGGCGGCCCAATACCGGTACTGTGCCAAACACCAGTTGCACCAGAAGCAATTTGTTAAAGGTATATTGAGTTACGTTCTTTATTTTAAAAAGAAAATCACAAAATAAAATATATATAGGTGATGCAGTGAACTCACTTCCCGTAATTAAAATATCAGAATATAAAGTCTTTGATGATAGGACAATTTCTGGTGCTGATAATGACTCGTTAAATATAGCATATGGCGTAGATAGAAACTATCTTGACTGGGTCGGTATTTCTATTACTTCAGTTGTTATTAATAACAGTATTAATATCAATTACCACATTGTTGCTGATGAATTTAACTCTTCTTTCCTGAAAAATATAGAAGCATTAGCGAAAAAATACAAACTTAAAATAAGTTTATATTTAATTAATGCAGATAGTCTGGATTGTCTTCCGAGAACGAAAATCTGGTCGCGAGCTATGTACTTCAGGCTGTTTGCGTTCGAACTTTTCAGCAGCAAACTGGATAAACTGTTGTATCTCGATGCTGATGTTTTCTGCAAAGGGCGGTTAGATGAGTTGGCGGCCTGCGATTTAACGGGAAATATTGCGGCTGTAGTCAGAGATGTCGACTCAATGCAGAAAAAAGTGGTCGATCGGCTGAAAGATCCTGAGCTTCAGGGGAACTATTTTAACTCTGGGGTGGTTTATGCCAACTTGCAGGAATGGGTTAAAAATGATCTGACTAACCGTATCCTCACCATGCTGACACATGAGAATCATAATCGTCTCACGTATAAATATCCCGATCAGGACGTATTAAATATTTTATTAAAAGGTAAGGTAAAATACCTTCCGCGTAAATTTAATACTATTTATACGATAAAGAGTGAATTAAAAGACAAAACGCATAACAAATACAAAGAGACTATCTTTGATGAAACTGTTTTAATTCATTATACCGGAGTTACCAAACCCTGGCATAAATGGGCGACTTATCCCTCTGTACAGTATTATCTACAAGCCTTGACCGTATCACCCTGGAAAGATCAACCTCCTCGAGACGCACAGACCATTGTTGAATTGAAAAAAAGATATAAGCATTTTTTAGTTCAACATAAATATGTTGCCGGATTTGTTGCTGGTGTTTCCTATTTGCTGAAAAAAAATTCTACTCGCTAAGCGTCTTATTAACTTTTGGTTTACTATGAGTATTAAACATCACATTAATGATTATATTGTTTTCACTAAATCTGATGGTGAAAAATATATCGATGTATTTAACGATTTCTTGTCCTATAATATTAAGATATTGAAGGTTTTTCGCAATATCGAGGATACGAAAGTTTTATTGATCGATACCCAATACGGGAAGATGATCTTAAAAATATTTGCACCAAAAGCTAAAAAAACAGAACGTTTTCTCAAAGCGATGGTTAAGGGCGATTACTATGAGAAACTGTTTCAACAGACCGAGCGCGTGAGAAATGAAGGTTTGGATTCAGTTAATGATTTCTATCTGTTAGCTGAGAAAAAAACATTACGATTTTCTCATTTCTATATCATGCTGATTGAATACATTGATGGGGTTGAACTGGTTGATATCCCTGAAATTGATGATGATCTTAAACAAAAGATAAAAGAATCCATTATCGGTTTACATCAGCATGGGATGGTTTCTGGTGATCCTCATAAAGGCAATTTCATTATCGAAAATGGTGTTGTCAGAGTTATCGATTTATCCGGGAAGTCGCCTTCGACTATGCGTATGGCAAAGGATAGAATAGATCTGGAACGTCACTATGGCATCGTCAATGAAGTAAAAGATGCCGGCTACTATCGATTGATTCTTAAAAAGAAACTACGCAACTTTATCCGACGACTTAAAGGGAAAGAAGTCCGCTAACTGGTTATTACTGGTGGCGCCTCAATAATATCAGTCACAATATATATTTTAATCAATAATTGGCAGCACTGATCGATATAATCAGTTATAGACACATGTAGATTGAAAATGTTTATGCTATATACGTTTTTGTGGGGTTTATCGTAGTTCAAAGTTTGCTGTACTTGCCGGCGAAAAGTAGCCTATCTCTACAGGTTTTTTATGAAACACATTAAATATATTACACATGCTGATGTTCAGAGCCTGATTAAGTACAAAACATCGGACGATGTGATCATTTTTCTGTCGGGCCCAACATCAAAGAAAACGCCGCTTTCGGTTTTACGATCCAGAGATGTTATTGCCGTTAATGGCTCGGCGCGTTATCTTCTTGATAACAATATCAAGCCCTACATCTATCTGCTAACGGATGTTCGATTTCTCCATCAACGCCGTGATGATTTTTATGAGTTTAGTAAAAATAGCAGGAATACAATCGTTAATATCGACGTTTATGAGTCCGCTTCAGAGGAAGATCGGAAATATATTCGGGAGCATTGCCTGATGATCCGCTCTTTCTATCGAAGAGAAAAGGGTGGGTTAATTAAAAAAATTAAGTTCAATATCCTGAAGCGACTACATAATGATTTGCTTATATCCATTCCGCTATCTAAAAAAGGGCGTCTTGTTGGATTTTGCAAAGATATTAGCGTCGGGTACTGTTCCTGCCATACGATTGCCTACGCGGCGATACAAATTGCATATTCTTTACGATATAAGCGCATTATATGTTCAGGGTTAGATTTGACTGGAAATTGTCAACGCTTCTACGACGAATCGAATAACCCTATGCCATCAGAACTTAGTCGTGATCTCTTTAAAATACTTCCTTTTTTCCAGTTTATGAGAGAACGTGTGAAGGATATCAATATTTATAACTTATCTGACGATACTGCTATTCACTATAGCATCATCCCATTTATCGATTCATCAACCCTGGATGATGATGTGGTATATGAAAAGATAGGTTAATATATTTATCTTTTTTGAAATTATCTATTACTAGACGTTATATTTACAAAGCGAACTTGGGGCCATTTTCATCATGATTAAGAAAATAGTGTTTACGGTAACACCCATATTTTCTATCCCTCCTCGTGGCGCAGCAGCCGTTGAAACATGGATTTATCAGGTCGCCAAAAGATTATCAATTTCTAATGCCATTGCTTGTATTAAAAATCCGGATTATCCAGATTTTTACAAAGTAAATGAAACGTGTAATATTCACTACATTGGCTTTAGTAAGCTGTATAAACGCATTTTCCAGAAATGGACACGTCTGGATCCTTTACCGTATTCTAAACGAGTCCTTAATATCAGAGATAGTTATGCTAATGACGATGAAAGCGTCATTGTCATTCATAATAGCATGAAGCTGTATCGGCAGATTCGCAAACAGCGTCCTCAGGCCAAATTAGTTTTACATATGCATAATGCATTCGAACCTAAGGGTATCGATAAAAATACAAAAATGCTTGTGCCGAGTCAGTTTCTTAAAACGTATTATCAGGAACATATTCCTGGCATTGATATCAAGGTTGTACCCAACGGATTTTGTGCTGAAACTTACTCGGTGCAAAGTACCTGCATGCTCCGCCAGCAGCTCCATATTAATAGAAATGACAGAGTGCTGCTTTACGCCGGGCGCGTTTCGCCTGATAAAGGCATTCTGATGCTGTTGCAGGCATTTAAGAAGCTCATTGCTGAGCAGGACAATCTGAAGCTTGTCGTGGTCGGCGATCCCTTTGCCAGCCGACGTGGAGAGAAAGCGGAGTATCAAAAGAAAGTGCTCGACGCAGCAAAAGAGGTGGGCGATCACTGCATTATGGTTGGCGGACAACCCCCTGAAAAAATGCATGAGTATTATGCAGTAGCCGATCTCGTTATTGTGCCCTCACAGGTTGAAGAAGCATTCTGTATGGTTGCGGCTGAAGCGATGGCGGCGGAGAGGCCCGTGCTGGCGAGTAAAAAGGGCGGAATAAGTGAGTTTGTTAAGCCGGGTGTTACGGGTTATCACTTATCAGAACCTATTACGGTGGAAAGCATCGTAACGGACATCACCTATGTTCTTGCGGATCAAAACCGTGAACAGATAGCGAGGAGCGCGAAAGAACATGTCTTTTCTCATTACAGTTGGGATCATGTGACAGCATCTTTTGAACGCAATATCCGGGATTGGTTCGATAAAGCTTAGAAAGGCAAGCGTGGCATGATTTGGTGAAGAAAGCCCGCCGTGATGAGAATGTCACGGCGGGCTTTTTTTATTTGTTCTTTATTGCGAGTAATAAGCCAGAAATGATCCCCAGATGGGATATCTCAACCTGTTCAAAATTCCCTCGGATAATATAAAATCCAACGAAACTGAGAAACAGTAATAGTTCCACATTATAGGGTGACGCATCGTGATTGCGAAACACGCCTCTCGCGGTTTCTTTGACAATAGTGTAATAGATAGCCATCAGACCAAGAAGCCCCAGAATACCAGCTCCGAACCAGATATACAGAATCAGGTTGTGTGGCCCAATTGATTTCTTGAAATCCCATTGCGGGAAATCTTTTACGCGAGCGTTATACACTTCATGGTAAATATCATCGCCATAGCCATAACCTTTAATGGGATTTTCTTGTACTAATACCCAGGCGGTGCCCTGCGTACCATTGCCATAGCGATAAGTGCTGTCGGTCTGTTGCAGCTTAAAAATTAAGCTGGATCTGTTTTTATGCTGGTCGGGATGTGTGATGACAACACCGGCCGCAACGGCAAATAAGAGCGCACCGATTGTCAGTAACTTCCACTGACGATTAAAAATTGCCCAAGCGATTGCCACAATAAAAATTGCAACCCATGCTCCGCGCGATAATGAACCCAGCATCAGGAACATATACACAATGCCAAGTACGACAAATGCGGCCTTAGAGGCTTTATCCTTGAACAGCCATAGGTTTAATAGTGCAGGAAAAAGGAAAACCAGCGAATCAGAGATGTGTCTGTGATTGTAATTAGTAAATGGCAGGATTCCATTTTGGTAATCCTCAATATAGAGAAATATTTCTGCAAGCGATCTCAAACACAAACTGGCAAGGAATGAAACAAGTATTAATCTGGAGATGGTTTTCTTATCAGCATCTTTCAACAGCACAGGAATTAAAAGAACATATAATAAAAACCCTTTAAGAACCGTATTATTAAACTCTTTGAAACTGATGCGCATATCAGGAGAGATCAGTATTGAGTACAGCAAAACGATGGATAATAATGCTATAGCATAAAAAATACTGTTCTTAAATAAAGGAATGTACTCTCTCGGGCTTCTGGCGAATTGATAAATAACCGTTAAAATCATCAATATTTCAATGATATGTTTATAACGCGTAACACCATTCAGGAAATAGGTAGCAATAAAAAGGAAAACCAGAACTTTGTTCCAGTGTGGTTTCCATTTTTCTTTATTCTGGAAAATTGACGATGCTGCTAACATCTTAACTCCGTGATAAATTTGAGGTTAAATCAAATCTTATTAGTAAGCTTTTCGTACACAGCACTTGCCTCTACGTGGGCAAGATCCTGGGTGTCAGAACAGCACGCGATCTGGTTCTTCCCGTAACCACCAATTAACCCAGGGTCCGTTGGGCCATATAACGTAATATTCGGTCGATCCAGCGCCGCCGTGAGATGGCTGAGTCCGGTATCGACTGAGATGACAAATTTTGCCCCTGCCAGGACATGCGCGATGTCTTCCAGACTCAGGCGAGGGAGAACCTCGACAAAATCAAACCCTTCAGCCAGTCGTTTCGCTCTGGCTTCCTCATGTGGCGCTCCCCACGGCAGTTTCACCTTTAGCCCACTCCCCTGAAGTAAACCGATCAACTCTCGCCAGTGCGCTTCCGGCCAGTGTTTATCATCACGGGTGGTGGCATGGAGAAATACCGTATACGGTTCGGTATCTGCTGATGCCTGTGTCAGGAAGTGACGCGCAATGGCGTAATCCCCCTGTGTCTGTGGCTTCGCGTATCCCAGACTTTGGGCGAATAACTCGCGAGTGCGCTCCACGGCATGCTGTTGTTTAGCAATATGGTGGCGACGATTGTAGAACAGGCTCGCCAGCGGTTCGCGGGCGCTCTGCCAGTCCATGCCGTGTTTAATGCCGTGTGCCAGCCGTGTGACCAGCGCCGCGCTTTTCACCAGCCCCTGAGCGTCAATAATCGCATCGTAATGCACGGCCTGCAGCGCCTCGCGAAAAGCCTTGCGTTCAGCTTTAATCGGCGCGGAGAACCACGATTTGCGCCAGCGACGAATGGCCACCGGGATAACGCGCTCAACGGCTTCATGCCACGAAGGGATCTGCGCGAACCCCTCTTCGACCACCCAGTCAAAACGAATATCCGGGAATGCCTGCATGGCGTCAGTCAGGGCGGGCAACGTATGCAATACATCGCCCATGGAGGATGTTTTAACGATCAATACCCGCATCCGTCAGGCTTCCTCGTCCAGCAGCAGAGCGTTCAGCTCTTCCAGTACACGGGCCGGGGTGATGTCGATCAGGCTTTGATGATAGCCCTCGGCGGCATCGCCTTTACGCACTTTGTGGTAGCCGGTAATCAGGCGGATAACGCGCGCTTTATGTGATAGCGGCGGGGTGAAGTCCGGGCTGCTGGGGCCGTAAAGGGCGACCAGCGGGCGATTCAGCGCGGCAGCGACGTGCATCAGGCCCGAATCATTAGTGACTACGGCTTTACAGGCGGCAATCAGAACGACCGCCTGTTCCAGTTGCGTTTCACCGGCCAGGTTGCGGCACCAGGCTTGCTGTTCCACGCTCAGAGCGGCCAGAATTTCATTGCCGGCTTCGTGGTCTTTCGCGGAGCCAAACAGGACGATTTGGTAGCCTTCGTCGATCAACTGTTTCGCCAGCTCAGCGTAGTGGTAGTGCGGCCAGCGCTTCGCCGGGCCGAACTCCGCACCTGGGCAGAAGCCAATCATCGGACGCTCTGAAGAGATCCCGAAGCTGTTACAGATTTGCGACTTCTCGCCTTCGGCAACCTGCAGTTGCGGCCATAGCAGCGGCTGCGGCAGATCTTTCGCGCAGCGCATGACGCCTTTATCAAAGGCCAGCGCCACATAGCGCTCAACCATCAACGGCCAGGCGTCTTTATCCAGTACGCGGGCGTCGTTGAGCAGGCCGTAGCGCATCTCGCCACGCCAGCCTGTACGCAGGGGAATACCGGCAAAGAAGGGAACCAGTGCCGATTTAAACGAATTAGGTAGCACATATGCTCGGTCATAACGGCGGTCACGCAGGCTGTGTCCCAGCCTGCGACGTTCGCCTAACTCCAGCGCCCCGTGGCCTAACGGCATTGGGATTGCTTCGTTGACTTCCGGCATCCGTGCTAAAAGCGGACGGCACCACGCGGGCGCCATCACATCAATGACGGCCTGGGGATAACGCGCCCTGAGCGTGCGATAGAGACTTTGCGACATCATCATGTCGCCCACCCATGACGGGCCAATCACCAGTATCTTCATGTTGACTTCTTACGCGTCGCGGTTCAGCCAGGCCATATATTCCGCCACGCCTTCGGCAACGGTTTTGAACGGCTTATCGTAGCCCGCAGCGCGCAGGTTCGTCAGGTCAGCCTGCGTGAACGCCTGATAGCGACCTTTCAGTTTTTCCGGGAACGGGATGTATTCCAGCGTGCCTTTTTTGTGATACGCCAGTGCAGCATCCGCCACGGCCTGGAAGGATTCCGCGCGGCCAGTACCCAGGTTGTAGATACCGGAAACACCGTTTTCCCAGAACCACAGGTTGACGTCCGCCACGTCCCCGACATAGACGAAATCGCGTTTGAAGCCGTCGCTGCCTTCGAACAGTTTCGGGCTTTCACCGTTGTTCAGTTGGGTATTGAGGTGGAATGCGACGCTCGCCATGCTGCCTTTGTGGCCTTCACGCGGGCCATAGACGTTGAAGTAGCGGAAGCCGACAATCGGTGAGTTCGCTTCCGGCAGGATCTGACGGACATATTCGTCGAACAGGAACTTGGAGTAGCCGTAAACGTTCAGCGGTTTCTCATATTCGCGGGATTCGATGAAGTCGCTGGTGCGGCCGCCATAGGTGGCTGCTGAAGAGGCATACAGGAACGGAATTTCACGTTCCAGGCAGTAGTGCAGCAGTTCTTTGGAGTACTGATAGTTGTTATCCATCATGTACTTGCCATCCCACTCGGTGGTGGATGAGCAGGCGCCTTCGTGGAAGATCGCTTCGATTTCACCGAACTCTTCGCCAGCCATAATCTGGATCAGAAAATCTTCTTTATCCATGTAGTCGGCAATGTTCAGGTCAACCAGGTTTACGAACTTGGTGCCGTCTTTCAGGTTATCTACCACCAGAATGTCGGTGATGCCTTTGTCATTGAGCGCTTTAACGATGTTGCTGCCGATAAAGCCAGCGCCGCCGGTAACGATGATCATAACTGTAACCTTTGAAATGTGAGTGCCCTGGACAATCCAGGGCGCTAATGACTCTTATCATAACATCACATCGACCCGCCTTCAGCCTTTCGCCATCAAAGCCCCGGATGACGCGTGATTTATGCTGCAAAAACGGTAACTCGTGCTGCGTCATCTCGTACATACGTATAGCTTTAGGTAATATGTGCCGACATTTGCCGAATCTGGAGAGTTGCAATGCGTGGTGATTTTTACAAACAGTTAGCCGGTGACCTGGATACCGCCCGCGCGGAAGGGTTGTTTAAAGAAGAGCGTATTATTACGAGTGCTCAGCAGGCAGATATCACCGTCGGTGATGGTAGCCACGTGATCAACTTCTGCGCCAATAACTACCTGGGCCTGGCGAACCATCCGTCGCTGATTGCTGCCGCGAAAGCGGGTCTCGACAGCCACGGTTTCGGCATGGCATCGGTGCGCTTTATCTGCGGCACCCAGGATACCCACAAAGTGCTGGAGCAGAAGCTGGCGGAATTTCTCGGTATGGAAGATGCGATTCTTTACTCCTCCTGCTTCGATGCCAACGGCGGGTTGTTTGAAACGCTGCTGGGGCCGGAAGATGCGATTATCTCTGATGCCCTGAACCACGCCTCCATCATCGATGGCGTGCGTCTGTGTAAGGCCAAACGCTTCCGCTACGCCAACAACGACATGCAGGAACTGGAAGCGCGTCTGAAAGAGGCGCGTGACGCCGGGGCGCGCCATGTGCTGATCGCCACAGACGGCGTGTTCTCGATGGATGGCGTGATTGCCAACCTGAAAGGCGTGTGCGACCTGGCTGATAAATATGACGCGCTGGTGATGGTCGATGACTCTCATGCCGTCGGTTTTGTCGGCGAAAATGGCCGTGGTTCCCACGAATATTGCGACGTGATGGGCCGTGTGGACATCATCACCGGCACGCTGGGTAAAGCGCTCGGCGGCGCATCCGGTGGTTATACCGCAGCGCGTAAAGAGGTGGTGGAGTGGCTGCGTCAGCGTTCCCGTCCGTATCTGTTCTCTAACTCGCTGGCTCCGGCGATTGTTTCTGCGTCTATCAAAGTGCTGGAGATGGTTGCGTCCGGCGCTGAACTGCGCGACCGCCTGTGGGCTAACGCGAGCCTGTTCCGTGAAAAAATGAACGCCGCAGGTTTTACTCTGGCGGGTGCCGATCACGCCATCATCCCGGTGATGCTGGGCGATGCGGTTGTGGCGCAGGATTTTGCTCGCCTGCTGCAAAAAGAGGGGATCTACGTGACCGGTTTCTTCTATCCGGTAGTGCCGAAAGGCCAGGCGCGTATTCGTACCCAAATGTCGGCGGCACATACCCCTGAACAAATCGAACGTGCGGTGGAAGCCTTTATCCGCATTGGTAAACAACTGGGCGTGATTGCCTGAGGAAGCCAGATGAAAGCGTTGTCGAAACTGAAAGCGGAAGAAGGGATCTGGATGACCGATGTGCCGAAACCGGACGTCGGCCATAACGATCTGCTGATTAAAATCCGTAAAACGGCGATTTGCGGTACGGATGTGCATATCTACAACTGGGACGAATGGTCACAGAACACTATCCCCGTTCCGATGGTGGTCGGTCATGAGTATGTCGGCGAAGTGGTCGGCATCGGCCAGGAAGTGAAAGGCTTTAAGATTGGCGACCGTGTTTCCGGCGAGGGGCATATCACCTGCGGTCACTGCCGTAACTGCCGTGGCGGCCGCACGCATCTGTGCCGTAACACCATCGGCGTCGGCGTTAACCGTCCGGGCTGTTTTGCCGAGTATCTGGTGATCCCGGCGTTTAACGCCTTCAAAATCCCGGATAACATTTCCGATGATTTAGCCTCTATCTTCGACCCGTTCGGCAACGCGGTGCACACCGCGCTCTCTTTCGACCTGGTCGGTGAAGATGTGCTGGTTTCCGGCGCGGGCCCGATTGGCGTGATGGCGGCCGCAGTGGCGAAACACGTGGGTGCCCGTAACGTGGTGATCACCGACGTGAACGAATACCGTCTTGAGCTGGCGCGCAAAATGGGCGTCACCCGCGCAGTGAACGTCGCGAAAGAGAGCCTGGCTGATGTGATGGCCGAGCTGGGTATGACCGAAGGGTTTGACGTGGGCCTGGAGATGTCCGGCGCACCGGCGGCTTTCCGCACCATGCTTGATACCATGAATCACGGCGGGCGCATCGCTATGCTTGGGATCCCGCCATCGGATATGTCGATTGACTGGACGAAAGTCATCTTCAAGGGGCTGTTTATCAAAGGGATTTATGGTCGCGAAATGTTCGAAACCTGGTACAAAATGGCGGCACTGATCCAGTCTGGTCTGGATCTCACGCCAATCATCACCCACCATTTCAGCATTGATGACTTCCAGAAGGGCTTTGATGCCATGCGCTCGGGTCAGTCCGGGAAAGTGGTATTGAGCTGGGATTAATATTCCTCTCCTCACGCCCTTATTGGGCGTGAGGTCTATTACCTGTGATTAATCTTAAAACTTCCCGATATATGTAAATATTTGTCATTGTCATAAATGTTACGTATTTAAGGTTTAGTCTTATTTCATTACAAATCCCCCTCCCGCACGCTACCCCCTGTTTATAAAAATAATATTCTGTGGAGATTAAGGACGACTCCGAAATATTTTTGCCCCTTAATTAATTCTTAAGGTGTGAAAGGTAAAAGGTAGCCTACACGTTAAGGTGAACAGGTAATGAAAAAGATGAATAGCCCAGGGACACTCAGTGTCATCATCCCGTTGTATAACGCAGGTAATGAATTTAAAGCCTGTATGGAATCACTGCTGGCGCAAACCTGGACGGCGCTGGAAATTATCATTGTAAATGACGGCTCTACGGATAATTCTGCTGACATTGCAAAGTACTATGCTGAGAATTACCCACAGGTTCGTTTAGTGCATCAGGCGAATGCCGGGGCATCCGTTGCCCGTAACCGGGGGCTGGAGCTGGCCCACGGTGAGTATATCGCGTTTGTAGATGCTGATGACGTCACTTATCCGCAGATGTATGAAACCCTGATGACCATGGCGTTACAGGATAATCTCGATGTTGCCCAGTGCAATTCAGACTGGTGTGACCGGACGACAGGTGAAACCTGGCAATCCATTCCACACGATCGCGTTCACTCTACTGGCGTCATGAGCGGGCCGGAGTGGCTGCGGATGGCATTAGCCAGCCGTCGCTGGACGCATGTCGTCTGGATGGGGGTGTATCGCCATGAATTAATAAAACAGTGTAATCTGAAATTTGTACCCGGATTACACCATCAGGATATTCTCTGGTCGACAGAATTTATGTATAACGCAACGCGCGCACGTTATACCGAAGAATCCTTATATAAATATTTTCTCCATGACGTTTCGGTGAGTCGTAAAAAACGTACAGGGCGGAAAAATCTCTCTTATCAACGGCATTACATTAAAATTACCCGTCTGCTGGATAAACTTAATCGTGACTATGCCGGGAAAATCAAAATGTATCCCGAGTTTTACCAGCAAATAACCTATGAAGCATTACGGGTATGTCATGCGGTGCGAAAAGAGCGCGATATCATTACGCGTAAAATGATGATTGCTGAGATATTTGCATCGGGTATGTACAAGCGGATGCTTGCCAACGTGCGTAGCCCGAAACTGGCGTATCAGGCTCTGTTGTGGTCGGTGAGGTTGTATAGCTGGCAGGATCGCGGGCTGGCAAGCCGCAGGCTGGCACGTAAGGCGCTCAGCCTGCGCTAATTTCCCGCTACGGTTTATCCCACCCCTGCCATTGCAGACGCAGGTATTGCATTACGGTGCTGTTGCTGATGCTGTCTGCCATCACGGTGAAGAACTGGGTGGCATAGACAGGCTCAGGCGCTTTCTTCGTCTTACATAACGTCACGCCGCGGAACGGATTGCGCGGTTTGTCCGGCGCTTTGTCTTTTGGTGGCGTCGAGGTATCGATTTGCGGTTCGTTCAGTAAGCTGCTCGGGCGCACCAGGGTAATATCCGACGGCAGGGTGGGGAGCATTTGCTGCAACACACGCACGGTAGTCGGGTGCGGGTGGCCGATAGCGATAGCGGAACCGTTACGTCGCGCCAGCTCAACCGCCCGGTTAAACTGACGACGAATATCAGCTTCGTTCTGCGTATCGTCGAGGAACACTTTGCGTTTAATCACCTTCACGCCCGTGCCGCTGGCGGCACGCATCGCCTGGCTATTGCCAATCGTCATGCTATCGAGGAAGTAAAGGTTGTAGCGGCTCAGTGCCTGCATCACTTTCTGCATGCCGAACAGGCTGGAGGTCATCGCGCTGCCCATGTGGTTGTTCAACCCCACGGCATACGGCACTTTGCCAACCGCTTCGCGGATAATGCGTTCGATTTCGTCGCTGCTCATCTCCGGGCGCAGCGTGTCTTTTTCCAGCGGCTGTTTGCTGAGCGGCGCCATCGGTAAGTGAATTAGCACTTCATGCCCGCTATTGTGGGCTTTCGTCGCCATTTCATGTGCGTGGGGAGCATTAGGGAGAACGGCGACGGAGACCGCTGACGGCATTGCCAGCACCTGGTTCTCGTTATGCGGGCGATAGCCAAAATCATCAATGACAATCGCCAGCTTCCCCGCAAAGACTGGCGCCGCTAAGGTGAGGGCGCTAATAAGAAGGATCCTGCGAAATTGAAGCAAACTTATCTTCCCAACCACGGTAGTGGATTGACCGCCTGACCCTGGCGGCGAATTTCGAAATAGAGCGACGGTCGGCCCTGACCTCCGCTGTTACCAACCAGTGCAATCGGCTGTCCGGCGCGAACCTGCGTGCCTACGCTGACCAGCGCACTCTGATTATAGCCGTAAAGGCTCATATCGCCTTTTCCGTGCTCAACCACCACGACCAGGCCGTAACCCTGCAGCCAGTCGGCGAGGATCACGCGGCCATCGGCGATGGCTTTAACCTCAGTGCCTTCAGAGGCGCTGATAACCATCCCTTTCCAGCGCAGCTCACCCTGCAACTGTTCGCCGTAGCGGTGCAGCGTAGAGCCGCGAACCGGCCAGTAGGCCTGACCGCGCGGCGCGCCGAGACCACCGGTGCGCGACATTAGCGAGCGTTCGCTTTCGGTAGGTTTGTAGGTTTTGCCTTTGCTGGTGGCTTCTTTCTGGCGATTGCGAACCGCATCGGCTTCACGGGCTTCACGTTCGGCGCGCGCTTTGGCCGCCGCCGCTGCGCGGGCGATACTGTTGCGCAGGCGTGATTCGTTAGCGCGCAGTTCGCTTAACTGTTGCTGGCCAGCCTGAATTGAGGATTCCAGCCCGGCGATGGTTTTCTGCCGCTCGCTACGCGCCTGTTCAAGCTTCGCCTGTTGCGCTTTTTGCTCATACAGCAGGGTTTGCTGTTGGCTCTGTTTCTCTTCCAGCTCCGCTTTCTGTGCAGTCACCTGCTCGCGAGTCTGTTTAAGCTCGGCGATGGTTTCCTGGCGCGCCTGGTTGAGATAGCCGAAGTAAGCCTGCAGGCGTTGGCCGCGCTGGCTCTCTTCACCGCTGAGAATAAGCTGAATACCGGTGTGTTCACCCTGACGAAATGCCGCGTCGAGCTGGGCGGCCAGATTGCGCTCCTGGGTGGCGCGCTGGGCTTCCAGTTTAGCGATGGACGCATTCATTTCGTCGATTTGTTTATTGAGCTGCGTGAGGGTGGCCTGCGTTTCGCGAAGTTGACGCGCGGCGGCGGCGATGGCCTGATCCTGCGCTTTCAACTGGGCGAGCAGAGAGGAACGTTGTTGCTGCTGCTGGCGTACTGCGCGCTCTTTGGCGGCAATATCAGCCTGAATGGATTGTAACTGCGAGCGGTCATCGGCGTGGGCAGACGACGCGCACAGCAATACGCCAGCGCTGAGTGCGCTGGCGTATAAGGCGGACCGCAATGTGACCGCAGCCCCTTTAACTACAAAAATCGCCTTTCCCCTCATGGGGAGGGATTATTCCACGATGAACAGCGGCTTACCAGTCATCTCTTTCGGGATTTCCATGCCCATCAGCGTCAGCATGGTTGGTGCGATATCAGAAAGCTTGCCGCCATCGACTGCTTTCAGATTTTTCTCGCCCACGTAGATCAGCGGAACCGGCAGGTTGGTGTGGGCAGTGTGAGCCTGGCCAGTCGCGGGATCACGCATCTGCTCGGCGTTGCCGTGGTCTGCGGTGATCAGCAACTGACCGCCAACGGATTCAACCGCTTTCGCCACCTGATCAACACAATTATCCAGTGCTTCAACGGCTTTGATTGCCGCCTCCATTACACCGGTGTGGCCAACCATATCGCCGTTCGGGTAGTTACAGATAATGGTGTCGTATTTCCCGCTCTTGATGGCCGCGACCAGTTTTTCAGTCAGTTCTGCGGAGCTCATTTCTGGCTGCAGATCGTAGGTCGCCACTTTTGGCGAGTTGATCAGGATGCGATCTTCACCTTTGAACGGTTCTTCTACGCCGCCGTTAAAGAAGAAGGTGACGTGCGCGTATTTCTCGGTTTCGGAGATGCGCAGTTGCGTTTTGTCGTTTTTCGCCATCCATTCGCCGAAAGTGTTCGCCAGCGATGCCGGCGGGTAAGCGCACGGCGCTTTGATGTCGGCGGCGTATTCGGTCAACTGGATGAAATCGCCCAGTTTCACTTCTTTCTGGCGTTTGAAGCCGTCGAAGTCTGCGTTTACGAATGCGCGAGTGATTTCACGCGCACGGTCAGCACGGAAGTTCATGAAAATCAGCGCGTCGCCATCTTCCATTGCCGCATCAGCCTGGCCTTCGGCACGGATAACTGTCGCTTTCACAAATTCATCGTTTTCATCACGCGCATAGGCAGCCTGCAACCCTTCAACAGCGGTCGCGAACTGGAACTCGCCTTTCGCCTGAGTCATCAGGTTGTAAGCTTGTTCAACGCGATCCCAACGGTTGTCGCGATCCATTGCGTAGTAACGGCCAATGATGGACGCCACACGGCCTTTGCCCAGCGCGGCAAATTTATCTTCGAATTTCTTCAGTGAACCTTCTGCGCTGCGCGGTGGGGTATCGCGGCCATCAAGGAAGGCATGCAGATAGATTTTTTCTGCGCCGCGCTCGGCTGCCAGTTCAACCATCGCCAGGATGTGATCTTCGTGGCTGTGAACGCCGCCCGCAGAGAGCAGGCCCATGATGTGCACAGCTTTACCTGCTTTCGCTGCTTTATCAACCGCACCACCGAGAACCGGGTTAGCGAAGAAGGCGCGATCTTTAATTTCTACGTCGAGACGGGTTAAGTCCTGATACACGATACGGCCCGCGCCCAGGTTAACGTGACCCACTTCGGAGTTGCCCATCTGGCGATCTGGCAGGCCGACTTCCAGGCCGGATGCGTCGATCAGGGTATGCGGACGTTTGGCCCACAGGGCGTCCATTACCGGGGTTTTTGCGCTGTAAATAGCGTTATCCTGATGCTCTTCACGATGACCATAGCCATCCAGGATAACCAGTACCATAGGTTTTTTAGAAACCGACATTGCGACAACCTCATGCTCGAAGGAGAAAAAAATTTGCGCAATTTTACTACGGCTGAATCGATCAAACAGCTACTGAAGATCAAAAAAGAGGGAGGATTAAGCAATTGTAGAACCTATTTGCATGATTTTTTCCGAAGTCAGCCGCAGAAAATGCATTACATCGCGCGGCCTGGCTGTATTTGCTCCACTGCACAGGTATACTCCACCCCTGGTTTTTAAACATTAAGTCGGGAGTCGTTACCCCCCATGCAAGAAATTATGCAATTTGTTAGCCGTCACCCTGTGCTGAGCATCGCATGGATTGCCTTACTGGTGGCTGTATTGTTCACCACCTTCAAAGGCCTGGCGTCTAAAGTTAAAGTGATTACCCGTGGCGAAGCTACGCGCCTGATTAACAAAGAAGACGCCGTGGTTGTTGACCTGCGTCAGCGCGATGATTTCCGCAAAGGCCACATTGCTGGCTCTATCAACCTGCTGGTGGCGGACGTAAAGGCCAATAACGTCGGCGAGTTAGAGAAGCACAAGAACAAGCCGGTGATTGTCACCGACGCGTCAGGCATGCAGGCGCAAGAGCCCGCAAACGCACTGATCAAAGCAGGCTTTGAACAGGTTTATGTACTAAAAGAAGGTATTGCTGGCTGGAGCGGCGAAAATCTTCCTTTGGTTCGCGGTAAGTAAGGAGCATTTTCATGGCGACTATCGAAATCTACACCAAAGCAACCTGCCCGTTTTGCCATCGTGCAAAGGCATTGCTGAGCAGCAAAGGCGCGACCTTCCAGGAACTGCCGATTGATGGCGATGCGGCAAAACGCGAAGAAATGATTAAGCGCAGCGGTCGCACGACGGTTCCGCAGATTTTTATTGATGCACAGCACATTGGCGGCTGTGATGACTTGTATGCGCTTGATGCACGTGGTGGACTTGATCCCCTGCTGTAATAGCGCATTTGCGTGAGCGTCACGCCGACACGTATCGGTTTGAAGAATAACGCGTATTTTAAGGACAACACGAAAGGGTTTTTACACATGTCTGAGCAAAACAACACTGAAATGAACTTCCAGATCCAGCGTATCTACACCAAGGACGTATCTTTCGAAGCGCCGAATGCGCCTCACGTTTTCCAGAAAGATTGGCAGCCAGAGGTTAAACTTGATCTTGATACGGCTTCCTCTCAACTGGCGGAAGGCGTGTTTGAAGTGGTGCTGCGTGTCACCGTAACGGCTTCGCTTGGCGAAGAAACGGGTTTCCTGTGTGAAGTTCAGCAGGGCGGTATTTTCTCCATCGAGGGTATCGAAGGTACTCAGATGGCGCATTGCCTGGGTGCTTACTGCCCGAACATCCTGTTCCCGTATGCGCGTGAATGCATCACCAGCCTGGTTTCCCGTGGGACTTTCCCGCAACTGAACCTTGCGCCGGTTAACTTTGATGCGCTGTTCATGAACTATTTGCAGCAGCAGTCCGGTGAAGGTGAAGAACAACATCAGGATGCCTGATGAACGCACTTAATGCTTCAATGACTGTCATCGGTGCCGGTTCTTACGGCACCGCCCTTGCCATCACCCTGGCAAGAAACGGGCACCAGGTTGTGCTCTGGGGCCACGATCCCGAACATATCGCGGCATTACAGCGCGATCGCTGTAACGTGGCGTTTCTTCCTGATGTTCCCTTCCCTGACTCTCTACACCTGGAAAGCGATTTAGCGACGGCGCTGGCCGCCAGCCGCAATATTCTGGTTGTTGTGCCAAGCCACGTATTTGGGGTGGTGCTGCGTCAGATGAAACCGCTGATGCGCAGCGATGCGCGCGTGGTGTGGGCGACGAAAGGGCTGGAGGCTGAAACTGGCCGCCTGTTGCAGGACGTCGCGCGGGAAGCGCTGGGCGACGAAATTCCGCTGGCGGTGATTTCCGGGCCGACATTCGCGAAAGAGCTGGCGGCAGGGCTGCCTACGGCGATTTCACTGGCCTCGACCGATCCGGTTTTCGCTGACGATTTGCAGCAACTGCTGCACTGTGGCAAAAGCTTCCGCGTCTACAGCAACCCTGATTTTATCGGTGTGCAGTTGGGCGGGGCGGTGAAGAACGTGATTGCTATTGGCGCGGGGATTTCCGACGGCATCGGTTTTGGCGCGAATGCGCGTACCGCGCTTATCACCCGTGGCCTGACAGAGATGTCTCGTCTGGGTGCGGCGTTGGGCGCCGATCCTGTCACCTTTATGGGGATGGCCGGATTGGGCGATTTAGTGCTGACCTGCACCGATAACCAGTCGCGTAACCGCCGTTTCGGTATGGCGCTCGGCCAGGGCGAAGACGTTCAGGATGCACAAGATAAGATTGGCCAGGTGGTCGAAGGTTATCGCAATACCAAAGAAGTTCGCGAGTTGGCGCACCGTGTGGGTGTCGAAATGCCAATAACCGAGGAAATTTATCAGGTATTGTATTGCGGAAAAAGTGCGCGCGAGGCAGCATTGACATTATTAGGTCGTGCTCGCAAGGACGAACGCAGCGGCAAATAAATTCAGGAAACCTTTGTCACCCCAAATGACCCGGCTGGCACAGAACTGGCCGGTCATTCATCATCGTCTGGAGTATGCAATGTCGTGTGAAGAACTGGAGATTGTCTGGAACAACATTAAAGCTGAAGCGCGGGCACTGGCCGACTGTGAGCCAATGCTGGCAAGCTTTTATCACGCGACGCTACTCAAGCATGAAAACCTCGGCAGCGCCCTGAGCTACATGTTAGCCAACAAGCTGGCGTCGCCGATTATGCCCGCTATCGCTATCCGTGAAGTCGTTGAAGAGGCTTACGCCGCTGACCCGGAGATGATTGCTTCCGCTGCCTGCGACATTCAGGCTGTGCGCACGCGTGACCCGGCAGTAGATAAATACTCCACGCCGCTGCTCTATCTGAAAGGTTTTCACGCCTTGCAGGCCTATCGCATCGGCCACTGGCTGTGGTTGCAGGGGCGTCGCGCTCTGGCGATTTTCCTGCAAAATCAGGTTTCTGTAACGTTCCAGGTCGATATCCACCCGGCAGCGAAAATTGGCCGTGGCATCATGCTCGACCACGCCACCGGGATCGTCGTGGGTGAAACGGCGGTGATCGAGAACGACGTCTCGATTCTGCAATCAGTCACCCTGGGTGGTACCGGGAAAACCAGCGGCGATCGTCACCCGAAAATCCGCGAAGGCGTGATGATCGGCGCAGGCGCAAAAATCCTCGGCAATATTGAAGTCGGGCGCGGCGCGAAAATTGGCGCGGGCTCCGTGGTGCTGCAACCGGTGCCGCCGCATACCACCGCCGCAGGCGTACCGGCACGTATTGTCGGTAAGCCAGACAGCGATAAGCCGTCGATGGATATGGATCAGCACTTCAACGGCATTCACCATACGTTTGAGTATGGCGACGGTATCTGATTTAACCTCGTAAAATGGCGCCCGGATACCCCAACTGGCGCCATGCTTCATACACCACCACCGACACCGCGTTAGACAGGTTCATACTGCGGCTGTCCGGCATCATGGGAATACGAATTTTTTGTTCCGGCGGCAGGGCATCCAGAATAGACGCTGGCAGGCCGCGCGTTTCCGGGCCAAACATCAGATAGTCGCCATCCTGATAGTTCACCGCACTGTGGGCGGGCGTGCCTTTGGTGGTCAGGGCAAACAGGCGCTGGGGTTTTTCTGCCTCAAAGAACGCGTCGTAGTTTGAATAACGCGTGACAGCGGTAAATTCGTGATAATCCAGCCCCGCGCGGCGCAGACGCTTATCGTCCCAGGTAAAACCCATCGGTTCGATGATATGCAGACGAAAGCCGGTATTGGCGCAAAGGCGGATGATATTGCCGGTATTTGGCGGGATTTCTGGTTCAAATAAAACGATGTTAAGCATGCTGCCCCCTTAAGTGCGGTGGGCAGGATAGCAGAAAAGAGTGGAGAGGTGTGGGGGCTTTGGTCAGCGTTTTCCCCTCACCCTAACCCTCTCCCCAAAGGGGCGAGGGAACCGATCGTGCAAATTTGAAGAACTGCGCTGGTTTTCACCCTCGCCCCTTTGGGGAGAGGGCCGGGGTGAGGGGCTAGGCCCTACGCCGCATTCCCCTTCGCCAGGGGAGCCAGCGCCGCAGGCAGGGTTTTACCCAGCTCCTGCACCAGCGAGTCGCGGCTGATTTCACTAATCGTTTTCGCACCCGTCAGCGTCATTGCCACCTTCATCTCTTTCTCAATCAGGCTCAGCAGATTTGCCACGCCCGCTTGACCCGCCGTTGCCAGCGCATAAAGATACGCGCGGCCCAGCAGAACCGTATCTGCGCCCAGCGCGATCATGCGTACCACGTCCAGGCCGTTGCGGATGCCGCTGTCGGCGAGAATGGCAATATCGCCTTTGACTGCATCGGCAATCGCAGGCAGGGCGCGGGCAGAGGAGAGCACGCCATCTAACTGGCGGCCACCGTGGTTGGAGACCACTATGCCATCCGCGCCAAAGCGCACCGCGTCACGTGCATCTTCCGGGTCGAGGATCCCTTTGATCACCATCGGGCCATCCCAAAATTCGCGGATCCACTCCAGGTCTTTCCACGAAATCGACGGATCGAAGTTATTCGCCAGCCAGCCGATGTAATCCTCCAGCCCGGTGGGTTTGCCGAGGTAAGTGGAGATATTCCCCAGATCGTGCGGGCGGCCATTCAGGCCAACATCCCATGCCCATTGTGGGTGGGTTACGGCCTGCCAGTAGCGACGCATCGCGGCATTCGGGCCGCTCATACCGGAGTGGGCATCGCGATAACGTGCGCCCGGCGTCGGCATATCAACCGTAAATACCAGCGTGGAGCAACCCGCCGCTTTCGCCCGCTCCAGCGCGTTACGCATAAATCCGCGATCGCGAAGCACATATAACTGGAACCACATCGGGCGCTTGATAGTCGGCGCGACTTCTTCGATAGGGCAGACGGACACGGTAGAGAGGGTAAACGGAATACCGTGAGCATCAGCAGCGGCAGCGGCCTGCACTTCGCCGCGACGGGCGTACATGCCGCACAGGCCAACCGGCGCAAGAGCGACCGGCATGGAGAGCTTTTCCTTAAACAGCGTGGTTTCCAGGCTAAGGTCGGCCATGTTCTTCAGCACGCGCTGGCGCAAGGCGACCTGCGACAAATCTTCCACGTTGCGGCGCAGGGTGTATTCCGCATAGGCGCCGCCATCGATGTAGTGGAACAGGAACGGCGGCAGAATGCGCTGGGCGGCGGCGCGGTAGTCACTCGCGGCTGAAATAATCATGCTTTTTTCTCCCTGGAATGTTCAGCGTGGTCGTCGGGCAGACGGGTAATGCGCGCCTGACGAGCCAGATCTTCATCAAAACGTTTTATGGTGGTGTGGACGAAACCTAAATGGGCCATCATCGCCTGGCGCGCGCCTTCGGCGTCACCGGCCACAATGGCGTCAAGAATGGCCTGATGCTGTTCGGTCAGGCGGGCAAAGACCGGCGGTACCAGATACATACGCTGGCGGCTCTGCTTAACGGAGGATTGCAGTAAATCGAAGAAGCCGCGCATGGTTTGCAGCAGTACGACGTTATGTGAGGCTTCAGCGATCGCCAGATGGAAACGCACGTCAGCCTGGGAGGCGAGATCCGGGTCTTCGCTGAGCGTCGCTTCAAAGCAGAGGGCTATCTTCTCTTTGTCGGCATCCGTCGCGCGCATGGCGGCGTGCCAGGCGGTGCTGGCTTCAATGGCATGGCGCGCTTCCAGAATATCGAAGCTGTAATCCGGGTCATCGGCCAGCAGCGTTTTCAGCGGCTGAACGATGTTTTGCTCTGACCACGCTTCATGTGGCCAGCGCACAAACGTGCCGCCGCCGCGACGGCTGAGCAGCACGCCTTCACTGACAAGCGTAGCCAGCGCCTCGCGCAGGGAATTGCGCGATACACCCAGTTGGGCTGCAAGCTGGCGTTCGGCGGGCAACTTCATGCCCGCTTCGAGTTGTTGTTCTTCAATCAGCGCCCGCACGCGAGAGGCAATCTCGTCGGACAGGCGTCTGGGCATCACTATCATGGGATCATCCAGGTTAAGACATAGGCCTGAAGCGTGGTGATGACGCCCACCATGCAGGTGAAAATCAGGCTGTGTTTCACGGTAAAGCGGAACAGATCCGACTCTTTGCCCACCAGACCTACCGCCGCACAGGCGATGGCAATGGACTGCGGCGAAATCATCTTCCCGGTGACGCCGCCGGTGGTGTTGGCGGCCACCAACAGCACGTCAGAGACGCCAATCTGCTGCGCGGCGGTAGCCTGCAATGCGGCAAACAGGGCGTTTGATGAAGTATCGGAACCGGTCAGGAATACGCCCAGCCAGCCGAGGAACGGCGAGAAGAAGGTAAACGCATGCCCCGTATGGGCTAACGCCAGCGCCAGCGTTGAAGAGAGGCCGGAGTAGTTCGAGATAAAGGCGAACGCCAGTACCATGCCGATGGAGTAAATCGGCAGCGCCAGTTCTTTCAGCGTGGTACCGAAGGTGCTGATGGCATCTTTCGGTTTCATGCGCAGCCAGACGATAGAGAGCAGGGCGGCAAACAGAATCGCCGTACCCGTCGCGGAGAGCCAGTCAAACTTATACACCGCTGCATAAGCCGTGGCTTCGCTCACAACAGGCGGCATACGGGCGACCAGCTTGTCGAGATACGGAACCGGAATATTAATCACGAACTCATACATCGCCCCGCCCGGCGCGAACAACGCTTTGAACGGCGGGATGCTCCACAGCGTAACGGTGGCGGTCAGGAACAGGAACGGCGACCAGGCGCGAACGATTTGCCCGGCAGTGTAGTGGGTACGCGCCAGTGTCTGATCGACCTGCGATGCGCCCATATCGCCAAAGCGGAAGATACGTACCGGCTGCCAGCGTTTCAGGAACAGGGTCAAACAGACCAGCGAAACCAGTGAAGAGATAATGTCCGGCAGTTCCGGGCCAATAAAGTTAGAACTCAGGTACTGGGCAATGGCGAATGAACCGCCCGCCACCATTACCGCAGGCCACGTCTCTTTGATTCCGCGCCAGCCGTCCATAATCGCCATGATCCAGAACAGCACGATAATGGTCAGGAATGGCAACTGGCGGCCTACCATCTGGCCGATTTCGAAGCTATCCAACCCAGTCACCTGCCCGGCAACCAGAATCGGAATACCCATCGCGCCAAAGGCGACTGGTGCGGTGTTCACAATCAGGCATAGCCCGGCGGCATACAGCGGATTAAAGCCTAAACCGACCAGCAGCGCAGCGGTAATTGCCACGGGCGCGCCGAATCCCGCCGCCCCTTCCAGGAATGCCCCGAAGGAGAAGCCGACGATCAGCATCTGCAGGCGCTGGTCGGGCGTAATCGACAGTATTGATGATCGGATGATGTCGAACTGCCCGGTTTTCACTGAAATTTTGTAGACAAAGACGGCGGCGATGATGATCCAGGCAATCGGCCACAGGCCGTAGAAAAAGCCATACACCACGGAGGCCAGGGCGTTATCCACCGGCATTTTGTAGAACAGCAGGGCGACGGCCAGCGCGATAGCGACCGTCCAGCTTGCGGCGATGTACCCTTTCAGCTTGAGCTTAATCAGCGCGAAGAAGAAAAAGAGTATCGGTAGCGATGCGATCAGGCTGGAAAGCCAGATGTTACCAGCAGGATCGTAGTTTTGTTGCCAGAGGCTCATTGTGCAGGTCTCCTGGGGGCCATCCGCATAATGTGCCGAGTCTGTGCTCGATTCATTGTCACAATATACGTAAAAGTGGCCCTGCCAATATTGTATTGTAGGGATAATGACAATGAATGGTTAATCAAATGTTGCGGAATGGCAACGTCTGGCTGGAGGCTTTTTGATGAAGTGTGAACCTGTGGTCGGAATTATGTTGAAGTGGTAGGGCCAAATGACAGGAAGGGGCATTGCCCCTTCCTGATGTAACAACTATACAACCATTACCACTGGATGCCCGCGCCTATAGCCGCAGAGTAATCTCCCTGGCTATTGGTGCTGCCCTGCAGTTTGTAGACCCAGCTACCGCTGGCGCTGACCATCGACACCCCTAACGCCACGGCGGATTCGCCGTTATAGGTACCGCCGCCAATCGACGCCATGCTGGCGCCTGGTGCGTAAGCCTGCGGCAAACCGGTCATCGCCATTGCGGAGGCGATACCGCCGCTCAGCTTGCTTTCGGTTTTAGAGAGTTTATGGTCCATTTCCACCATGCGCTGATCGGTGTACTGCTTCGTTTCCTGAATGTTTTGCTTCAGTTGCGCATAGTTAACGGCATCATTGTCGTTCACCGCCGCAGAGACATTGCTGATGCGGGTGGTGCCGCCTTTGCCATCACCCAGGTTAAGGGTGCTGTAGTTGATGGTGCCATCCGCATTGGTTTCATAACGCAGGCTGCCTGCGGTGGAAGATTTCAACTGCGCGACGTTAACGGCATCGGTGTCGTTTTTACCGGCGGCGACGTTGGTAATACGGCGCTGGTTGGTGGAAGAGCCCACAGAGATCGTATTCTCTTCATCCGCCACGGAACCGGTGCCCAGTGCGACGCTGTTGTCAGCGGCGGCGATGGTGCCGGAGCCAATGGCAACGCTATCCGTACCCTGTGCGTTAGCATCAGCGCCCGTGGTGTTGGTCTTGAAGTATTTGGTGCTACCGGTCGACACGATATCGCCAATACCATTTTCGATGTTGGTGACACGGGTATCGAGGTTACTCACCTGATTGTTCAGGTTATCGATACTTTGGGTGTTTTGCGTCACGCGCGAGTCAGTGACTTTCAACTGGGCGACGTTAACCGCGTCCGTATCCTGCGAACCTGCCGCCACGTTGGTTATCTGACGTTGGCCATCCGCGCTGCCGACGGAAAATTCACCGACGGAGTTTTGCGGAGCATCCATATTGTATGCGGTATAGTTGCTCTGCGCGCCAACGGTGGTCTGCGAACCGCTACCTATAGCGATACTGTCAGCGTGATTCACCTGCGCCCGGCTGCCGATGGCGATACCGTTGATTGCGTCCTGCACCACGAGGGTGTTGTAGCCGATACCAATCCCTGCATTACCATTGACTACCGTTTTTGCCCCCATCGCCATCGCGTCGGTGCCCACGGCCAGAGCGTCTTCTTCCGTTGAGTTGGCGTGAAAATACTTGGTCGGTGTGGTCGCCACCGCGCCAATCGCGTTCTGCAACTGACGCACGGTGACAACATCGTGCGCTTCGCTACCATCGGCGACGTTGATGATCTGACGATAGCTTTGACCATCGGTACCCACAGACAGTGCGCCGAGCAGTTCACCGTCGGTGGTGTCGTAGCCAATGACGACGCCGTTTTCGCTGATGCTGGTATTGCGTGAGCCTTTAACAATCACACGATTTGAGGTGGAACCGCTGCCTAATGCGACACCGCCCTCGATGGTGCTGCTGCTGTCCATCCCCATTGCCAGGCTGTTATCAGCGGAGGCAACCGCGTTGTAACCTACCGCAGTAGCGCCGTTGCCTGATGCGCTCGCATCATGGAACTTCAGCCCGGTATCGTTGGTGCGGATGTAGTTCACACCTGCACCGTTCTCTTCGATATAGGTAGCGCTGGTATCGCCGGTGATCTGGGTGATCATATTTGTGGTGGCATTCAGCGCATCGGACACGCTGTTGTACTCGGTGTTGTCGATGGTGAAGGTCGGCGCGCTGACGTGGCCGTCAGCATCAATGGTCGAACCGCCGCCCAGTGCTTCCGCAATAGAGCTGCTGATGCCATAGAGTTGCCCGCCGTTAACCGCGTCGGTGCTGGTGTCGGCAATGGTTCCTGCTGCGACGTTGGTGATCTTGCTGTCGATGCCGTTGTGGCTGGCGCTAAAGGCATTAGCGTTGCTGTCCCACAGCAGGGCGTCGTCCAGGGTGGCGTCGATCGCGCTCAGCGCATCACCCACGTTGTCGTAATCGCTGTTGGCGATGGAATAGCTTGGCGCAGTGATAGAACCGTCCGCATTGACACTGGCGCCGCCACCCAGCGCGTCGGCAACAGAATCGCTGACGCCGTAGAGCTGACTGCCGTTGACGGCGTCGGTGCTGGTGTTGGAAACGGTGCCCGCCGCGACATTGATGATTTTACTGGTGGTGCTGGTGCCGTGCGCGGCGTTGAAGGCTCCGTTAATCGTATCCCATTGCAGAGAATCGACCGCAGATACGGTGCTCAGAGTGGTATCAAGCGCGGTGAGCGCGTCACTCAGGCTGTTGTAGTCGTTATTAGCGATAGTGTATGTTGGCGCGCTGATGGTGCCGTCGGTATTCACTGCCGCCCCGCCACCGATAATATCGGCAACGGAATCGCTCAGGCCGTAGAGCTGGCTGCCGTTAATGGCGTCGGTGCTCTTGTCGGAAACGGTGCCCGCCGCGACATTGATGATTTTACTGGTGGTGCTGGTACCGTGCGCGGCGCTGAAGGCGCTTTTGCTGGCATCCCACAGCAGGGCGTCATCCATGGAGGCGTCCAGCGCGGTGATGACATCACCCATGCTGTCATAGGTGTTATTGTTGAAAGAGTAAGTAGGGCCAGTGACAGAGCCATCGGCATTGACCGTGGAGCCGCCGCCCAGCGCGTCGGCAACAGAGTCGCTTACGCCGTAAAGCTGGCTGCCGTTGATGGCATCGGTGCTGGTGTCGGAAACGGTGCCCGCTGCGACATTGATGATTTTGCTGGTGGTGCTGGTGCCATGCGCGGCGCTGAAGGCGCTTTTGCTGGCATCCCACAGCAGGGCGTCATCCATGGAGGCGTCCAGCGCGGTGATGACATCACCCATGCTGTCATAGGTGTTATTGTTGAAAGAGTAAGTAGGGCCAGTGACAGAGCCATCGGCATTCACCGTGGAGCCGCCGCCCAGCGCATCGGCAACGGAATCGCTCAGGCCGTAAAGCTGGCTGCCGTTAATGGCGTCGGTGCTGGTGTCGGAAACGGTGCCCGCCGCGACATTAATGATTTTGCTGGTGGTGCTGGTACCGTGCGCGGCGCTGAAGGCGCTTTTGCTGGCGTCCCACAGCAGGGCGTCATCGAATGATGCATCCAGCGCAGTGATCGCGTCACCCATGTTGGTGTAGTCGGTATTGTTGACGGTGTAAGTCGGGCCAGTAATCGAGCCATCGGTATTTACCGTGGAGCCACCGCCCAGCGCGTCGGCAACGGAGTCGCTTACGCCGTAAAGTTGACTGCCGTTAATGGCGTCGGTGCTCTTGTCGGAAACGGTGCCCGCCGCGACATTAATGATTTTGCTGGTGGTGCTGGCACCGTGCGCGGCGCTAAAAGCGTTTTTGCTGGCATCCCACAGCAGGGCGTCATCGAATGATGCATCCAGCGCGGAGATCGCGTCACCCATGTTGGTGTAGTCGGTATTGTTGACGGAGTAAGTCGGGCCGGTGATAGAGCCATCGGCATTCACTGTCGAGCCGCCGCCCAGCGCATCGGCAACAGAATCACTTACGCCGTAGAGTTGACTGCCGTTAATGGCATCGGTGCTGGCGCTGGAAACTGTTCCTGCTTTTACATTGGTGATTTTGCTGGTGGCATCGGTGCCGTGCGCGGCGCTGAAGGCGTCGGTGTCCCATTGCAGGGTGTTGTTATCGAGCCCGGTCAGGGCTGCGCCCACATTGTTAAAATTACCGCTTTTCAGTCGGTAAGTGGGGGCGTTAACGGTACCGTCACGGTTGACTGTCGCACCACCGCCCAGTCGGTCTGTGACTGATTTGCTAATAGCATACAGTTGTGAACCATTGATGGCGTCGGTGCTATCGGTCGAGATATCACCAGCAGCCATATTGACGACTTTTCGCTGTAATGTACTGCTACCGACTGAAACTGTGTTGTCTCTCTCTGCAACTGACCCGGCACCAAGGGCGACAGAGTTATTGCCCGATACGATGGTTTGATTACCGATGGCGATACCGGCATCGCCCACAACAGAACTATTCGACCCCATTGCAATGCTATTCTCAGCATTAGCTGCCGCACCCCGACCCAGCGCAAGGGAATAGTCCCCGGAACTTTCGGCACCGCTGCCGATTGCGATAGTCCGGTTACCTGTCGCTTTCGACAGTTGTCCTAAAGCCACCGATCTTACTCCGGTCGCCTGGGTCTTATAACCTAATGCCGTCGCTCCCTCAGCAGCGTAACTGTTCGTTCCTATTGCAACACCAGCGGTCTGCCCTTCTGTTACCAATGTCGATGCTACAGCTCCTTTACCAATGGCAATCCAGTCATCCGTGGCTGGCGTTGCTTCAGCACTTGTCCCACCATCAAGGCCAACAGAGGCATATACTCCTGCTGATGAGAGTAACCCACTGGTTACCACTAATGCAGAAATGAGGAGTTTGCTGCGCCCCGATTTTTTGCCACGGCTTTTCGCGGTTTCGCTGGCGACCGTGACATTGCCGGTAGCCGGGTTCCGGATAACTTTAAAAATTTTATTCATTATAAATTTTCTCTATTCCTTGATGTGGAGTGATCGCCAAATATTACTTTTTGGCTTTTTTCTGTTGGCCCGTCGCAGGTTGAAGTGTGTCGAACTGCAGGTTATCCATATTGATAGCCATCTTCAGATACTTCAGGTTATTTGGAGAAACCCCTTTTAACGTCAGATTAATGTCCTGCCACTGACCGGGTAATAATTTCAGTGATGAATCCATTGCTGTGCTGAATAATAATTGCTGCCACTTCGCTAAGGCTTTCTGGTCAAGGGGTTTTTCATTGCCCCATGTCACATGGAAACCAATATTTGATACAGGAACGCTGAGCAGATTAACCAGTGACATTTTGACGACGCTACCGTTATCTACGGGGTCTATGGCGGTCACCCGCGCCGCCAGGCCAACCGCGCCGTTATTTAAAATAAAGTATTTCGTTTGTTGCGGATTAAACTCGGTAAAGACAAAGGCTTCCTGTTGCTTTTTAAGATCGCCCACTACGCCGGCCAGGGCTTTTGTGCCATTGCTTAATGCGACAATCTGTTTTTCCAGTAGGTCGATTCGTGCCTTCTGCTGGGCCAGTTGTTGGGTTTGCTGCTGATTCAGGCTGTCGCTTGATTTTATACTTTCGATGTAATCGCAGCCCGCCAGAGGCAGTATTAATGACATTGCTAATAGGTTTATGTATTTATTATTACATGGCATATAAGAACTTCCTTATTTATTTCCACGCTATCCCTGGTGGTGCTATGGAATTTCCTTAAATGTGAGATTCGGGCTGGTTATATCGGTAATGAATTAACGATCATTCAGTTGGCAAGTAAGATATTTATATTCATTTGCTAATTGAATGCATCAATGGTGTGTGAATGATGCGTTTCTATTTATGTCAAAAAGATATTATTTTGCGCGCGATTTTAATGGCTGGAAACAATTTGTGTCAATAGGGAGGCTGGAATTGACGATAGAGAATAAATATTATGAATATAAATGGAATTAAATATTTTAAATAATGATGAATAATAAACAAGATAAATGGCATTCACCGACCTGAACGCCGGTAAATGCCGCAGAGAGGGGGCGAAGCTTAGAACTCTACCTTTGAAAACCCGGTCATTACCTGCAAGCCCATTTCGCGACCCAGCGCGGTCATCGGGTGAACCACGATCAGCCCACGCACGCTTTTCTTCAGTTTGCCCATGTCGGCCTGCTCTTTTTTCGTAATCGCCCGCTGGAATGGCATTTTGGACAGCTTCTGCGCTTCTTTGCTCAGCTTTTGAGTATGAACTTCACGCAGACGTGCGATTTCGACTTCCAGCTTCGCTTTTTCGCTTTCCAGTTCAGCGTATTTATCGGCGTTTTCAACCAGCGACAGTTCAGCCTGCTGGTGATGAATGGCGTCCAGACGGTCGCTCAGGCGTTTGATTTCGTTTTTTTCGATTTCTTTCATTTGGCGTATATCTGATAAAAAATGACGTAATAGCGCATAGTATGCGCGACAGCGAGCATAATCGATAGTCAATTATATAAAAGAATCGTATTAGTCGAGCCGTTATTGCGCTGCGTATTATTAGTAATTATATGAAATTATGGCGTTTTATGAAAAATGGTTAAGCAGATCTCTTTTTTGACAAGTGATGCGGAAAATCCGCACATTTTCCCCAAACGTATCGCCCTAAATTGTCCATTCTGAAGGCAGAAATCATGAGGAGGACGACGTTATGGGCAAACTCGGCGAAAACGTACCACTTGTCATCGACAAAGCCGTAGATTTTATGGCGTCCAGTCAGGCGTTTATGGAATATCTGAAGAAATCGCCTCGCCTGAGTCATATACCGGAAGAGATCCCCGAAGAGAAAGCCGCGATGTTTCTGGAGCGATTAGAGTACTACCGCAATCTCTATCAACCGGTTGACAGCCAGGCGAAAGAAGTCTGACGGCGTTATTTCTGGAAGGCTTTTTTCAAGCTGATTCGGGAAATCAGCTCGGTCAGAGAAAGTACCATCGTTGAGCGAACGACCTGTTGATAACGCTGTTTTTGCATTGCCAGCAGGTCGGCATCGCTATCATCAAGCAGCGGCGCGGGCGGCAGGGCAGAGACGCAGTGCAGTTCACCTAACGGGCCGAGAATCTCATCGTCGGTGAAGGCATATTCGCTGCCATCATGATTTAACTCTTCGCGCAGCGCCATCAGCAATTCCGCATCTTCATACTCATGACGGCTAATCACGCCCAGCCCATAAATCAGCTTGAGCCGAACCGAAAGGTCGCCCAGCGGGCCGCTACCGTCCAGCAACGGTTCGACAGCGTATTTCACCGCGTAATCGTCTTTGCGGAACACCTGCAGCACCAGAATATTGACCGCCTCGGTCAGTAGCTCGACGGCGGCAATGAGGAAACTTCTGACGGTTTTGCCAGCATTCAGACGCTCAAGCACACGGTTTTCAAAAGCCTGTGTTTCTTCCATTATTGCCTGCATATCTGACAATCTATTGTTCAGGCGCAGGATAGCCTGCGCCGGGTCTTGCATCATTTGCTGGCGTTATAGAGGGCGACGGCGGCTTTCACCACGTCGCTGTTCGCGTCCAGACCAGAGATCTGCGCCAGCGCGGCCTGCGGGCCTTTTTCATCAATCAGCGCGGCCAGTTCCAGCGCCTGCGGATCCTCTTCACTGCGGAAATGCATCGCAGCGGCAATACCTTTTACCAGATTAACGTGCGGCAAACCGTACTCCAGCGTGCCCAGCAGCGGTTTAACCAGACGGTCGCCCGCGCTCAGTTTACGCAGCGGCTGACGGCCTACGCGCTCAACGTCATCTTTCAGATACGGGTTTTCAAAACGACCGAGGATTTTCTGAATGTATGCTGCATGTTTCTGTGCATCAAAACCGTAGCGTTTGATCAGTACCGCGCCGCTTTCTTCCATCGCGCCTTTTACCACCGCACGGATTTTCTCATCGAGAATCGCATCACGGATAGTTTGATGCCCGGCCATTTTGCCGAGGTAGGCGGTTATAGCATGACCTGTGTTCAGCGTGAAGAGTTTACGTTCGACAAATGCCATCAGGTTATCGGTTAATTCCATGCCCGGAATGTCCGGCAGCGCGCCTTTAAACTGGGTTTTATCGACGATCCACTCGCTGAAGGTTTCCACGGTCACTTCCAGCGGGTCGTTCGTTGCAGAAGCAGACGGCGGCACAATACGGTCAACGGCGGAATCGACGAAACCGACATTCGCTTCCACCCATGCTTTATCTTCCGCAGCGACGGCGGCCATCACATGGCCCTTCAACTGGCTGGTACCGCGCACCATGTTTTCACAGGCGATGATATTCAGCGGGGTGTTTACGCCCTGGGCTTTACGTTTGGCAAGGCCTTTGGCAATGGCTGGCGCGATGCGCTCCAGTACCACCGGGCCGACGGCGGTAGTCACCAGGTCAACCTGAGCAATCAGATCTATCACGTCGTCACCGATGCTGCTGACCGCGTTTACGCCGGAGACGGTATCAACCTGCTCATTTTCACCCACTACGTGAACCTGGTAGCTATGACGTGCATTCAGGGCATCCAGCACGACCTGGTTTACATCGGCGAACGTCAATGTAATGCCCGCGTCGGCCAGCAGTTTGCCGATAAAGCCACGTCCGATATTACCTGCGCCAAAATGTAATGCTTTCATAGTATTAACCTTCATTAATGTTTTTGACCCGAGAGGGCTGGGGTGAGGCTTTTCCCTCACCCTAACCCTCTCCCAATGGGAGAGGGAATAGTGTCTTACTTCTGCAACAGCGCCAGAACTTCTTCCACGCTGGTGGTGCTGGCCAGACGTTCGATGACGGATTCGTCATCCAGCGCGTTGGTCAGGCCGGTGATCACCTGAATGTGCTCGTTGTTGCGCGCGGCGATACCAATCACCAGACGGGCAATGTCGTCCTCGTCTTCGCCGAAGCGCACGCCTTCCGGATACTGACAGAACACGATCCCGGTTTTCAGCACGCGGTCTTTCGCTTCGATGGTGCCGTGCGGTACCGCGATAGATTCACCCAGGTAAGTTGGTGTCAGTTTTTCACGATCCAGCATCGCCTGCACATACTCAGGCTCAACGTAACCGCCTTTCACCAGTTGCTCACCGGCAAACAGAATCGCTTCTTCTTTGGTGGCGGCTTTGCGACCGAGGAAGATGTTATCTGCACTCAGTTTGAACAGGTTAGCGTTGCTGTCGTCGAAGCTGTC
This sequence comes from Pseudocitrobacter cyperus, assembly GCF_039889165.1. NCBI lineage: Bacteria > Pseudomonadati > Pseudomonadota > Gammaproteobacteria > Enterobacterales > Enterobacteriaceae > Pseudocitrobacter > Pseudocitrobacter cyperus. The sequence continues at coordinate 187,699 of NZ_JAYMYY010000005.1, forward strand.
TTTCAGGCTGTCTTTCACCTTCACTTCGTTTTCGGTATGGCGCTGTGCGGCAACCAGACGCTCAGTCAGGCTGGTGTACAGGCCACTGTCGAGGAAGTTAGTCAGCGAAATGTGCTGTGCCTGCGGTACCTGGCGCATCGCACGTTCGGTCAGGTCGCGGTGGGTGATGACCAGGTCAACATCCGGCGGCAGGTTGTTAATCGCGCAGTTGGTGACTGAGATGTTGCTCAGGCCTGCATCCTGCACTTTCTTACGCAGAACGCCTGCGCCCATTGCGCTGGAACCCATACCGGCGTCGCAGGCAACGATGATTTTACGCACGTGGCTCAGGTCGTTGGTGACGTCGCCGGCCGCCAGCGGGGTGCCGCCTTTGGATTCCGCTTTCATGTCATTCATACGACGGGTTGCCGCTTCGATGTCATCTTCTTCTTTCACCTTGCTGGTTTTCAGCAAGATGGTAGAAACGATGAAGGAGACTGCCATCGCCGCAACGATAGCCGCGATGTTAGCGAAGTACGCGCCTTTTGGCGTCATCGCCAGTACGGCCAGGATGGAACCCGGGGAAGCCGGAGAGACCAGGCCGCCGTTCAGAAGGGTCAGGGTGAACACGCCAGTCATACCACCCAGAATAACCGCCAGAATCAGACGCGGGTTCATCAGCACATACGGGAAGTAGATTTCGTGGATACCACCCAGGAAGTGGATGATTGCCGCACCGCCCGCAGACTGTTTAGCACTGCCGCGACCGAAGAACATGTACGCCAGCAGAACGCCCATACCCGGGCCCGGGTTGGCTTCAATCAGGAAGAAGATAGATTTGCCGAGGTCATGAGACTGCTGAATACCCAGCGGTGAGAAGATACCGTGGTTAATCGCGTTGTTCAGGAACAGGATTTTCGCCGGTTCTACAAAGACAGAGGCCAGCGGCAGCATGTCGTGTACAACCATGAAGTTAACGCCCGCCGCCAGCAGCTTAGACAGGACTTCTACTGCCGGGCCAATGCCGAGGAACGCCAGAATGGCGAGGATCATACCAATGATGCCAGCGGAGAAGTTATTCACCAGCATCTCAAAACCGGATTTAATTTTACCGTCTACCCAGGCATCGAATTTCTTGATGCAGTAGCCGCCCAGCGGGCCTGCAATCATGGAGCCGAGGAACATCGGCATGTCTGCACCGACGATAACGCCCATGGTGGTAATCGCACCGACCACGCCGCCACGCTCGCCGCCAATCAGCTTACCACCGGTATAACCGATGAGCAGCGGCAGCAGATAGGTGATCATCGGGCCAACCAGCTTCGCCAGCGTTTCGTTCGGCAACCACCCTGTTGGAATAAATAACGCGGTGATAATACCCCACGCGATAAACGCGCCGATATTTGGCATCACCATGTTGCTGAGGAAGCGACCAAAGCTTTGCACCTTGATCTTGATATCGGATGACATAAAACACCCCTTGTTTCTGTTTACCCGCAGGTCGAACACCTGAAGTTTTATTGTTAATTGGCGGCAGAGGTAGTAGCCGAACCCTGGTTGATGATGCGAAATCTGGCACTGAATCGTTAAGCTGTCCAGATGGTGGGCTGTTACGTGACTTAGATCACACAACTATAGGAGATACCCGATGATTTTGAGTGATCACAGTCACAAAAACGCTGTGTAAAAAAACAACACAGCGGAAAAAAGCAGCATCAGGCATATGTATATGTGATGTTAATCACGTTTTGTTTTTGGTGGTTTGTCTCTTTTTTGTGACTTGATTCACAAGAAATTTTTAAGGCGGGCGGGCGAGGTGTGATCCGGGGCAAGTTCTGCCCGTGAGAAGTGAGAGGGCTGTAACTGAGCAACATCACGCAAAAGAGAATAATAAGTGGGGAGTATGGCGAAACGATAAATTGCCGATTATGTTCAAAGTAGGCGAAATTTCAGCCCATCACGGTTAATCAACAGCGTGGATTCGAGGTTACGGCTATGTTCCTGAATTACTTTGCGCTTGGCATTCTGATCTTCGTTTTTTTGGTTATCTTTTACGGCATTATTATTATTCATGACATTCCCTACATGATTGCGAAGGCGCGCAATCATCCTCACGCCGATGCGATCCACGTCGCGGGCTGGGTCAGTCTTTTCACATTACACGTTCTTTGGCCATTTCTGTGGATTTGGGCAACCCTCTACCGACCCGATCGTGGGTGGGGGATGCAGCATCCTCCCGGGGTGAATGAAGACGATGCGCTGCGCCAACGTGTTGCCGAGCTTGAGAAACAACTGAAAAAAATGCAAACGCCTTCTGGGGAATAGCCATCATGGATCTGTTGATTATATTGACCTACGTCGCGCTGGCCTGGGCGATTTTTAAGATATTCAGGATCCCGGTAAATAAATGGACGGTACCCACGGCGGTATTAGGTGGGGTATTTATTGTCGGCGCCCTGATATTAGGGATGAACTATAACCACCCCTATACTTTTCAGGCGCAGAAGGCCGTTATTTCTATCCCCATTACGCCACAGGTGACTGGCGTGGTGAGTGAGGTGACGAACAAGCAGAACCAACTGATTAAAAAGGGCGAAGTGCTGTTTAAAATCGACCCGACGCGCTATCAGGCGCGCGTTGATCGCCTGGAGGCGGATTTAGTCACCGCGATCCACAGCACGGAGGTGCTGAAAGGCCAGCTTGATGAAGCGCTGGCGAATACCACCCGTGTCTCGGCAGAGCGCGACCGATTGTATAAGGATTATCAGCGTTACTTGCAGGGCAGTAAGGCGAGGGTAAATCCGTTTTCGGAAAGCGACATTGATAACGCCCGACAAAATTATCTGGCGCAGGATGCGTTAGTAAAAGCCTCTATTGCCGATCAATCACAGATTAAAAGCCAACTGGACAGCGTGCTCAACGGCGAACAGTCACAGGTTGCCAGCCTGCGCGCGCAGTTAACCGAAGCCAAATTTAACCTTGATCAAACCATTATTCGCGCACCCAGCAACGGGTTTGCCACCCAGGTACTGATCCGCCCCGGAACCTATGCGGCGGCACTGCCGTTACGGCCGGTAATGGTCTTCGTGCCAGAGCAAAAACGGCAGATTGTGGCGCAGTTCCGCCAGAACTCGTTATTGCGTTTAAAACCTGGCGATGAATCTGAAGTAGTCTTTAACGCCCTGCCGGGGCAGGTTTTCAGCGGCAAGTTGACCAGCATTCTGCCGGTTGTGCCCGGCGGCTCTTATCAGGCGCAGGGGACGTTGCAATCGCTCAATATTGTCCCCGGCTCAGATGGCGTGATGGCGCTGATTGAGATTGCGCCCGGTACCGATGTCGATGCGCTGCCGGACGGCATTTATGCGCAGGTGGCGGTCTATTCCGACCACTTTGAACATCTGTCGATTATGCGCAAGGTGCTACTGAGGATGACGAGCTGGATGCATTATCTTTATCTTGATCATTAACGGTAACAGCATCTTTTTGCCATACTTCTCTTTTTCGTTGGCAAAAAGGACATGGCATGAAACTCATTGGCAGCTATACCAGCCCTTTCGTTCGCAAAATCTCGGTTTTATTGCTGGAAAAGGGCATTCCATTCGAATTTGTGAATGAACTTCCCTATAACCTGGAAAATGGGGTGGCGCAGTACAATCCGCTGGGCAAGGTGCCGGCATTGATGACGGATGACGGCGAGTGCTGGTTTGATTCCCCGATTATCGCGGAGTATATCGAGCTGCTGAATGTTGAGCCGCAGATGCTGCCGCAGGAGCCCCTGGCCCGGCTGAAAGTGCGTCAACTGGAAGCGCTTGCCGACGGGATCATGGATGCTGGCTTAGTGGCGGTGCGCGAACTTGCCCGCCCGGCGGCGCAGCAGTCGGAAGCGGAATGTCTGCGCCAGCGCGAGAAAATCAGCCGCAGTCTGGATGTGCTTGAAGCCCATCTGAAAGAGGGCGCGATTAACACCGATACGCTCAATCTGGCGACCATCGCCATCGCCTGCGCGATTAGCTATCTCAACTTTCGTCACATTGCGCCGGGCTGGTGTGTTGAGCGCCCCAATCTGGTGAAGCTGGTGGAAACCCTGTTCCAGAGGGAAAGTTTTGCCCGCACCGAACCGCCAAAGGCTTGACCACGCGCTATAACACTTCCTGTGGTGACGCTGTACAATCCCTCCTCACATGGACTCCCTCTCCCGTCGGGAGGGGGGAAAATCGTTAACCGTCAGGCCAATTCATGACTACTGATACTCGCTCTCTTTACAGCCAGCTTCCCGCGACCGACCGCCTGCTGCGCGACGCCGCTTTTACTTCCCTTCTGGAAAACCACGGTCATTCTCAGGTGGTGGAACAGATCCGCCAGTTGCAGGATGAAGCTCGCCTCGCGATTCGTGAAACCGGCGCGCTACCGGGCTGGTGCGACGACTGGTCTGCTGAAGTGACGCGACGGTTCGCGGCGGATACGCAAAGCGCGATTCGCCCGGTGATTAACCTGACCGGCACGGTGCTGCACACCAACCTGGGGCGCGCCCAACAGGCGGAAGCCGCCATTGCGGCGGTAGCCCAGGTGATGCGCGACCCGGTGACGCTGGAGTATGACCTTGATGACGCCGGGCGCGGCCATCGCGATCGCGCGCTGGCGGATTTGCTCTGCCGCCTGACGGGGGCGGAAGATGCCTGCATTGTTAACAATAATGCCGCCGCGGTGTTGTTGATGCTGGCGGCGACGGCGAGTGGTAAAGAAGTGGTCGTCTCGCGCGGCGAACTGGTGGAAATTGGCGGTGCGTTCCGCATTCCGGACGTGATGCGCCAGGCGGGTTGCGAACTGCACGAAGTCGGCACCACCAACCGCACCCATGCCCGTGACTATCGCCAGGCGGTCAATGAAAACACCGGTTTGTTGATGAAGGTGCACACCAGTAATTACAGCATTGAAGGCTTTACCAAAGCGGTAGAAGAAGCTGAGTTGGCTGAGATTGGCCGCGAGCTGGATATCCCGGTGGTGGCGGATTTAGGCAGTGGTTCGTTGGTCGATTTGAGCCAGTACGGCCTGCCGAAAGAGCCGATGCCTCAGGAGATGATTGCCGCAGGCGTCAGCCTGGTGAGCTTTTCCGGCGATAAACTGCTGGGTGGCCCGCAGGCGGGGATTATCGTCGGTAAGAAAGCGATGATTGCGCAGCTACAGCAACATCCGCTCAAACGCGCGCTGCGCGCTGATAAAATGACCCTGGCGGCGCTGGAGGCGACCCTGCGCCTCTATCTGCATCCTGAACGGCTTGCCGCTGACCTGCCGACGCTGCGTCTGCTTAATCGCCGTGCTGATGAGATCCGCGCACAGGCTGAACGCCTGCTTGCCCCCCTGATTCAGCACTACGGCGACGAATTTTCTGTTACGGTGATGGATTGCGCCTCGCAAATCGGTAGTGGCTCGTTGCCCGTCGATCGCCTGCCGAGTGCCGCCATCACCTTTACCCCTCTTGATGGCCGCGGCAGCCGCCTCGATGCGCTGGCTAACCGCTGGCGTAGCCTGCCGGTGCCGGTTATCGGGCGTATTTACGATGGGCGATTATGGCTCGATTTGCGCTGTCTTGAGGATGAATCACGTTTTCTGGAGATGTTGCTGAAATGATTATTGCCACCGCCGGGCATGTTGACCACGGCAAAACCACGCTACTGCAGGCGATCACCGGCGTAAACGCCGATCGCCTTCCGGAAGAGAAATCGCGCGGAATGACCATCGACCTGGGCTACGCCTACTGGCCACAACCGGATGGGCGGGTGCTCGGGTTTATCGATGTGCCGGGACACGAGAAGTTTCTCTCCAACATGCTGGCAGGCGTGGGGGGCATTGATCATGCTCTGCTGGTGGTGGCCTGTGACGACGGTGTGATGGCGCAGACGCGCGAACATCTGGCGATTCTGCAACTGACCGGCAAACCGACGCTGACGGTGGCGCTGACGAAAACCGACCGGGTGGATGCGGCGCGCGTGGCGGAGGTGCGTCACGAGATAGACGCTGTACTGCGTGAATATGGTTTTGACGACGCGACGCTGTTTGAAACCGCCGCCACGCAGGGGCTGGGTATTGATGAATTACGCGCGCATCTGCTGCAACTTCCGGAGCGTGTAAATCCGGAGAATCAACGTTTTTGTCTAGCGATTGACCGCGCATTCACTGTGAAAGGCGCCGGGCTGGTAGTGACAGGAACAGCGCTTTCCGGTGATGTAAAAGTGGGAGACACGCTGTGGCTGACGGGCGTCGATAAACCGATGCGCATACGCGGTATCCACGCGCAAAATCAGGCGACGGAACAGGCGCACGGCGGGCAGCGCATCGCCCTTAATATCGTCGGTGACGCGCAGAAAGAGGAACTCAATCGCGGCGACTGGCTGCTGTCGCAGCAACCACCCGCGCCGGTCGAACGCGTGATTGTCGAACTGCAAAGTCATGTTCAGCTCACTCAGTGGCAGCCGCTGCATATTCACCATGCCGCCAGCCACATCACCGGGCGCGTGTCGCTGCTGGAGAACAACCTCGCAGAACTGGTGCTGGACACGCCACTGTATCTGGCCGATAACGATCGCCTGGTGCTGCGCGATATCTCTGCGCGTCAGACGCTCGCCGGTGCGCGCGTGGTGACGCTTAATTCCCCGCGCCGCGGCAAACGTAAGCCGGAATATCTGGCATGGATTGCCGAACTGGCGACCGCTGAGAATGATGCACAGGCGCTCTCCATTCACCTGAAACGTGATGCGGTGCAGCTTAGTGATTTTGCCTGGGCGCGCCAGTTGAGCGAGCAGGGGCTCCAGCACTGCATTGACCTGCCGGGCTATATCCTCGCCGGAAACGCGCTGCTGGATGCGCCTTTAGCCGCACGCTGGCAACGTAAGCTACTGGATGCGCTGGCGGTTTATCACGATCAGCACAAAGATGAACCGGGGCCTGGGCGTGAGCGTCTGCGTCGTATTGCCCTGCCAATGGAAGATGAGGCACTGGTACTGACGCTGATTGAGCAGATGCGCGAAAGCGGCGTGGTCGCCAGTCATCACGGCTGGCTGCATCTGCCTGAACATAAAGCCGGGTTTACGGAAGAGCAGGATGCAGTCTGGCAAAAGGTTGCGCCGCTGTTTGCTGATGAACCCTGGTGGGTGCGCGATTTAGCCCAGCAAACCGGGAGCGATGAGCAACTGATGCGCGCGGTGCTCCGCCAGGCGGCGCAGCAGGGGATGATTACGGCGATCGTTAAAGATCGTTATTACCGTAACGATCGTATCGTGACATTTGCGAGCATGATCCGCGAGTTGGATCAGCAAAAAGGTTCCACCTGCGCGGCAGATTTTCGCGACAAACTCAATGTGGGCCGTAAGCTGGCGATCCAGATTCTGGAATATTTTAATCGTATTGGATTTACCCGCCGTCGCGGTAACGACCATTTATTACGTGATGCGCTACTTTTCCCTGACAATAAACGTAACGATTAATTTTAATAAAAAATGAATTGATACAAAAATAATATTAATTAAGACCAGATGCGCAGAAATAGTACATCTGGTCTTTTTTGCTATAGCAAAAATAGAATATTGATCATGTTTTTTATTTTATGGATTACGTACCCTACGCGCCTACTCCATTAAATTAAGGAACGATCATGGCTGCATCCACTTTTTATATTCCTTCCGTGAATGTTATTGGCGCTGATTCATTAAATAGCGCAATGGATACGATGCGTGATTACGGTTATCGCCGGGCGTTAATCGTAACGGATGCTATTTTGAATAAACTGGGCATGGCCAGTGAGGTGCAGAAAGGGCTTGCCGATCGTGATATTTTCAGTGTGATTTATGACGGTGTGCATCCTAACCCGACGACCGCGAACGTTAATGCCGGCCTGAAAGTGTTGCAGGAAAATGATTGCGACTGCGTGATCTCTCTGGGCGGCGGTTCTCCGCACGACTGTGCCAAGGGTATTGCGCTGGTGGCCACTAATGGCGGCGATATTCGTGATTACGAAGGGGTCGATTGCTCTGCAAAACCACAATTGCCGATGATTGCCATTAACACCACGGCGGGTACGGCATCAGAGATGACCCGTTTCTGCATCATCACTGACGAAACGCGCCATATCAAAATGGCGATTGTCGATAAGCACGTTACCCCCATCCTTTCCGTCAACGACTCCTCGCTAATGACAGGCATGCCGAAATCGCTGACGGCGGCAACCGGGATGGATGCGTTGACGCATGCTATTGAAGCTTATGTTTCCATCGCAGCTACGCCTATCACTGACGCCTGCGCGTTGAAAGCAGTCACCATGATCGCGGAGAACCTGACCGTCGCCGTCGCGGATGGCGCGAACGTCGAAGCCCGTGAAGCGATGGCTTACGCTCAGTTCCTGGCGGGAATGGCATTTAACAACGCGTCGCTCGGCTATGTCCATGCAATGGCGCACCAGCTTGGCGGCTTCTATGACCTGCCGCACGGCGTCTGCAATGCCGTTCTGCTGCCACATGTACAGGCCTTCAACAGCAAAGTGTCTGCCGCGCGTCTGCGCGACTGCGCACAGGCAATGGGGGTGAATGTTGCGGGTCTGAGCGACGAGCAGGGCGCACAGGCATGCATCGATGCCATTTGTAAATTGGCGCGCGACGTGGATATTCCGGCGGGTCTGCGCGATCTGAACGTAAAAGAAGAAGATATCCCGGTTCTGGCGACTAACGCGCTGAAAGATGCCTGCGGTTTCACTAACCCAATTCAGGCGACCCACGACGAAATTATGGCGATTTATCGCGCCGCAATGTAATTCGTGACCTTTGTCGTAAACCTATGAACGGCTGGCGCTTTTTTCGCCAGCCGCGTCTACTCTTGTAAGACTGCAACAGCAAGGAGAGACGGCGATGACGAACAATCCCCCTTCAGCCCGCATTCAGCCGGGTGAGTACGGTTTCCCCCTGAAGCTGAAACCCCGTTACGACAACTTTATCGGCGGCGATTGGGTTGCACCTGTCGACGGTGAGTATTATCAGAACCTGACGCCGGTGACCGGGCAACTGCTTTGCGAAGTGGCTTCGTCCGGTAAGCGTGATATCGACCTAGCGCTGGATGCTGCGCATAACGCCAAAGAAAAATGGGCACAGACATCCGTGCAGGATCGGGCGGCTGTCTTGCTGAAAATCGCCGATCGCATGGAGCAAAACCTCGAACTGCTGGCGACGGCGGAGACCTGGGACAACGGTAAACCGATCCGCGAAACCAGTGCAGCCGATGTGCCGCTGGCGATTGACCATTTCCGCTACTTTGCCTCGTGCATCCGCGCACAAGAGGGCGGTATCAGTGAAGTGGATAAAGATACTGTCGCCTATCACTTCCATGAACCGCTGGGCGTGGTCGCGCAAATTATTCCGTGGAATTTCCCGCTGCTGATGGCAAGCTGGAAAATGGCGCCAGCGCTGGCCGCAGGTAACTGTATTGTACTGAAACCCGCGCGTCTGACTCCACTTTCAGTACTGCTGCTGATGGAGATTATCGGCGACTTACTGCCACCTGGCGTCATCAACGTGGTGAACGGCGCGGGCGGAGAAATCGGCGAATATCTGGCGACATCTAAGCGCATCGCGAAAGTTGCTTTCACGGGCTCGACCGAAGTCGGCCAGCAAATCATGCAGTACGCGACCCAAAACATCATTCCGGTGACGCTGGAATTGGGCGGTAAATCGCCGAACATCTTCTTTGCCGATGTGATGGATGAGGAGGACGCGTTCTTTGATAAGGCCCTGGAGGGCTTCGCGCTCTTTGCCTTCAATCAGGGAGAAGTCTGTACCTGCCCGAGCCGGGCGCTGGTGCATGAGTCTATCTACGACCGCTTTATGGAGCGGGCGATCCGTCGGGTAGAGAGCATTCGTAGCGGTAACCCGCTGGATAGCGTCACGCAAATGGGCGCACAGGTGTCACATGGCCAGATGGAGACCATCCTTAACTACATCGACATCGGTAAGAAAGAGGGCGCAGACGTGCTGACCGGTGGACGTCGCAAGCGCTTCGACGGCGACCTGCACGAAGGCTACTACCTGGAGCCCACCATTCTGTTCGGCCAGAACAGCATGCGCGTCTTCCAGGAGGAGATTTTCGGCCCAGTGCTGGCGGTGACGACCTTTAAAACCACCGAAGAAGCGCTGGCGCTGGCTAACGATACCCAGTATGGCCTGGGGGCTGGCGTCTGGAGCCGCAACGGCAACCTGGCGTATAAAATGGGGCGCGGTATTCAGGCCGGACGCGTCTGGACTAACTGCTATCACGCTTACCCTGCGCACGCGGCCTTTGGCGGCTATAAGCAGTCGGGCATTGGCCGTGAAACCCACAAAATGATGCTGGAACACTATCAGCAAACGAAATGCCTGTTGGTGAGCTATTCAGACAAACCGCTCGGTCTGTTCTGATTTCACTGCGTTATCTGCCCGGCGGCACTGTGCCGCCGGGTCTGCCATATATCAAAACCTATATGGCATTATATAAATTAGATGTTTGCATCATATCTCATTACTCTTCTACTATTTCCCATCCCCCGGTTATTTATTTTTAATCTCTGAGGATTTATGTTTCTTAATTATTTTGCGCTGGGCGTACTGATATTTGTATTCCTGGTCATATTCTATGGCATTATCATTCTTCATGACATTCCGTATCTGATTGCGAAAAAACGCAATCATCCCCACGCCGACGCTATTCACGTTGCGGGTTGGGTGAGCCTTTTTACTCTGCATGTTATCTGGCCTTTTCTGTGGATTTGGGCAACGTTATATCGTCCCGAACGCGGCTGGGGCATGCAAAGCGCAGATTCATCGATTATTCAGCTTCATGAGCGTGTGGCCGGGCTGGAAAGAAAACTGGCTGAGGCTAAAGCGTCCTCAGCGGAGTAATATTTATGGATTTACTGATTATCCTGACCTATGTCGCTTGCGCATGGGCAATGTTTAAAATATTTAAAATCCCCGTTAACCCTTTAACGAAGAACATCATTTTACAGGCGAGCGCGATGTACAGCGTGCTGCCGGATGACATCAAAAACAGCCCGATGGTTGATCGTGAATACAGTTTTACCTTCCTGACCGGCGCGAGCTGGCATTTCCGATAAGCGCACTAACCCGGCGTTTTGCGAAGATATTCGCATCCTTACCTGTCTATTACACACTTCCCTGTTTTTCTTTTCGAGCCACTTTCCTGAAGCGAAATCTCCAGGCTGCATCATGTTTGGCGCTGCGATATTGTGATGGTGGTTACGCGATGGGTGTGTATTGTGTGTATAATTAATAAGGGCATGGATGTGAAGAGCGCGGAGGTTATTGCCATTCTGAAGCAGCATGGTTGGGTACATGTTCGTACCCGGGGAAGCCATCAGCAGTTTCATCATCCCAGCCGAGCGGGGCTGGTCACTGTGCCGCATCCTCGAAAAGATATTAAACCGGGAACCCTGGCCCAGATTTGCCGCCAGGCCGGGATAAAAATGTAAATCACCAGGAGTTTTTATGTTCTATCCGGCTTATATACACACCGACCCCGATGGCAGCAGCAGTGGTTTTTTTCCTGATGTTCCGGGTTGTTATTTCGCGGGAGATTCTCTTGATGACACCTTTCAGGATGCGCGAGGGGCGCTGGTTGCGCATTTTGAAGCGCTTTGTGAGCTTAATAAAGAATTGCCCTTACCGGGTTCTGTGGAAACGCATCTGGCTTGTGATCCACAAAACTATACTGGCGGGCAGTGGTTGCTCGTCGACATCAATATGAATCAGTTTGAGGGCAGAGCCGAACGGATCAACATCACGATGCCGAAACGGCTCCTGCAAAAGATTGACGCGTTTGTTCGCAGCAATCCCGACTATGCCAACAGAAGCGCATTTCTGGCTGAAGCTGCAAGGCGAGTGTTGCCGGGTTAATCCAGCGTTTTCACCTCAAGCGGGCGGAAACGACTGTAGATCCACAGCCCCAGACAAGCGATTGAGCCCAGCAATGCGGTAAAGAGGACGGTAACGAACAGGGCGCTGAATATTGCGGCCGGAAGCGCGAGAATGCCATGCACCGGCTGATCGTTCCATTTCACCATATCAGCGCCAAAGATCCCCATCACACCGCACACCACCGCAAAAATTTGCAATGGAATACCCAGACCTATCAGCATCAGCCGATAGATGGATGACGGTTTGATGCGCTTCAGGGTGACGACGGTGCTGCTGTCCTTGCTCATTTTTATTTTCTCATGGGAAGGTAAGGTGGCGTGATTATATCATGAGGAAATGAACCTGACCCGGCAAGCACGTGTCGTGCTGCCGGGTGGGTAATGAGTTACTGCCCGTAATACGCCTTCTCCCCATGCTTACGCAGATAATGCTTATCAAGCAGCGTGTTTTGCATTTCCGGCAGGTGTGGCGTGAGCTGGCGGGAGAAGAGCCCCATATACGCGCACTCTTCCAGCACGACGGCAGTGTGTACCGCGTCGGCGGCATTTTTTCCCCAGGCAAACGGGCCGTGAGAATGAACCAGCACCGCCGGAACCTGCATGGGGTTCAGCTCGCGTTCCTCGAAGGTTTTGATGATCACTTCACCGGTCTGATATTCGTATTCGCCGTTGATTTCATCGTCGGTCATCAGCCGTGTACAGGGGATGGCGCCATAAAAATAGTCGGCATGTGTTGTGCCCCAGGCGGGGAGATCCAACCCGGCTTGTGACCAGATGGTGGCGTGGCGAGAGTGGGTATGCACAATGCCGCCGACTTCCTGGTAGCGGCGATAGAGCGCCAGATGCGTTGGCGTGTCGGAAGAGGGTTTTTTACTGCCCTCAACGACTTTGCCGGACGCGATATCGACCACCACCATATCTTCGGCGGTCATCCTGTCGTATTCAACGCCGGAAGGCTTGATCACCATCAGCCTGCGGCTTTTATCCACCGCACTGACGTTACCCCAGGTAAATGTCACCAGGTGATGCGCAGGCAGCGCCAGATTTGCTGCCAGCACTTCAGCTTTCAGTTGTTCTAACATGTGAATCCTCCCTCCTGCATACGCGCCTCTATCCAGCGGCGCGCCTGAATAATTTCCAGCACCGGTTCGTTGGCTTTTTCTGTCCACATCTCAATCAGGAAGGCGCCACGATAGTTCAGCTTTTTCAGGGTGTGGAACACACCGACAAAATCCACGCAGCCTTCGCCAAACGGCACATCGCGAAACTGCCCCGGGCTTTGTTCGGTAACAGGTCGAGTGTCTTTCAGGTGAATCGCGGCGATGCGGTCAATGCCTAACGCCAGCTCAGCAGGCACGTCGTTGCCCCAGGCGCTCAGGTTGCCGACGTCCGGGTAGACGCTGAACCAGGGTGAAGAAAGCATTTCATCCCACTTTTTCCATTTGCTGATGGAGTTCATAAAAGCGGTGTCCATGATTTCCACCGCCAGCATCACTTGCGCTGCTGCGGCCTGTTCCACCGCCCAGGCGAGGCCCTCAGCGAAACGCTGCTGTGTGCTATCGTCATGGTCTTCGTAATAGACGTCATAGCCGGCAAGCTGAATAGTGCGGATGCCTAAATCACGCGCCAGTTTGATGGCTTTGCTCATGATGTCGCGCGCGCGTGCGCGCACGTTTTCATCGCGGCTGCCGAACGGAAAACGGCGGTGCGCCGACAGGCACATCGACGGAATAGCGACGCCGGTTTCCAGCATTGATTCGACCAGAGAGGCGCGCTGTGCGGTGCTCCAGTCGAGGCGGGATAAGCGTTCGTCGGTCTCATCGATGGACATTTCAACAAAATCAAAGCCGCAGCTTTTTGCCAGCACCAGACGCTCCGGCCAGGTGAGATCTTTTGCCAGTGCTTTTTCATAAATGCCTAGCGGGTGACGACGCATCATTTTTCTCCCCAGATAGCGTGGATCTGTGCGTGAAATTCCGCCGCGACCTGGGCCGGGTTAGCCGCCCCAGCCAGCGCGCGTCCTGCGATAAAGGCTTTGGCGTTGATCTCTTTAAACAGAGGCAGGTCGGCAGGCGTGACGCCGCCGGTGATGGAGAGTTCCAGCCCGATATCGGAGAGCGCTTTCATGCGTGACAGGTCAGCTTCTCCCCACTGTTGCCCGCTGGCCTGTGCGTCGCGGCCGCGGTGGTAGATGGCCTGGCGAATACCGGCAGCGTACCAGGCGCGGGCGTCGTCGAGCGTCCAGTTGCCGAATAGCTCAATCTGGATCTCCGCATTGCGCGCCTGTGCCACTTCATGACCTTTAATGACCGTGGCCAGTGGGGCGGCGCAGATAATCGTCATCCAGTTCGCACCTGCATCGAATGCCTGTTGCGCCAGCGTTTCTCCGGCATCCGCGACCTTACAGTCGGCAACAATGATTTTGTCCGGGCACTGCTCGCGTAAGGCGCGGACGGCGTTCAGGCCTTCCGTCAGGCAGAGGATAGTGCCCGCTTCGATGATATCCACATGGTCGCGCAGTAGCGCCACGTCGCGCTGGGCGGCCTGAAGGCTGGTGTGATCGAGGGCCAGTTGTAACAGGGGAGTACTCATGCGTTATGCTCCTTGATACGGGCATGAAAGCCCTGTAGTGCTTCAATAAGGAATTGATAGTGCTGATATTTTCTCTGATAGGCTGCATGGGCGCAGGCGTCAGGCAATAACGTGCGGATCGTCGGTTTGTGGGCATGCAGGGCGAGGTGAAAATCAGCGAAGAGCCCGGTTCCCACCTGTGCGGCCAGCGCTGCGCCAAAGCAGCCAGTTTCCTCCACCTGCGGCGTCACGCCTGCACCTGCTGCCGGAAGCTATCGGCTGACCACTAAATTTATTGCCGTTGGGCAAAAAGCGCTGTCGTCGCTCAATATCATTCACGTCGCCGCACCGCATCTTGAGGCGTTGAATCTGGCGACGGGCGAGACGGTGAACTTCTCCAGCCGTGAAGATGATCATGCGATTTTGATTTATAAGCTGGAGCCGACCACGGGCATGCTGCGTACCCGCGCTTATATCGGCCAGCACATGCCGCTCTACTGTTCGGCGATGGGCAAAATTTATATGGCCTTTGGCCATCCGGATTATGTTGAAAGCTACTGGCAGAGCCATCAGGAACAGATTCAGCCGCTGACCCGCAATACGATTATTGGCCTGTCAGCGATGTACGATGAACTGGCAGAAATTCGGGAAAGCAGTATGGCGATGGATCGTGAAGAGAATGAGCTGGGCGTTTCATGTATCGCGGTGCCGGTGTTCGATATTCATGGTCGCGTACCTTACGCCATCTCGATTTCTCTTTCGACGTCACGTCTCAAGCAGGTTGGTGAGAAGAACTTACTGAAACCGTTACGCGAGACTGCGCAGGCGATTTCAAACGAACTGGGTTTTACTTGTTCGCAGCTAGCCTTTCGGGCTTCCAGCCAGAATCTTTCTGGCGTCTGACAAAAAATACGCCTTTGCCGCGTGGGATCAAGGCGTTCCCGCCATTCGCTCTGGCACTCTTACGGCTTGAGACCCGGTTGGAGTGGAGAATGAACCCATTTATTGTTGCGGATGCGCGAAAGTGCATTGGCTGCCGAACCTGTGAAGTCGCCTGCGTGGTGGCGCATCAGGCTGAGCAGGATTGTGCGGCGGTGTCGCGCGAGGTTTTTTTCCCCCGCATTCAGGTGGTGAAAGGTGATACGTTTTCGTCTGCGGTGGCGTGTCATCAATGCGAGGATGCACCGTGCATGAATGTATGCCCAACAGGTGCGATTCGTCGCGAAAATGCGTATATCGCCGTCGAACAGAATCGATGCATCGGCTGTAAAAGCTGTATGGTGGCGTGTCCGTTTGGGGCGATGCGAGTCGTCGTGCAGAATGCGCGGTCGCAGGCGATAAAGTGCGATTTATGCAAACATCGCGCGCAGGGGCCGGCATGCGTTGAGGCGTGTCCGACATCGGCATTACGCTGTGTGGACACGAGTAAGATTAGCGTGAAGGCGAAGTTTGCCTGATGGCGCTTCGCTTATCAGGCCTGGCGTGCGCAGGCCTGAGCTGCATTACAGACAGTTACTTTCCTGCCATGCGCGTTCCACTTCTTCCGCCAGAATTTTCACGCCCGCTTCAATTTTATCCGGCTCCGGCACATAGTTCATGCGCATGCACTGGTGAGTGTGCGGCCATGGTTTTTCCAGTCCGGGGAAGAAGTAGTCGCCCGGTACCATCAGCACGCCGCGTTTTTTCAGGCGCTGATAGAGCAGTTCGGTGGTGATCGGCAAATCTTTAAACCACAGCCAGAGGAAAATGGCGCCTTCGGGTTTATGAATTAAGCAGCGTTCTTCTGGCAAATAGCGGCGAATGATCGCGATTGTTTCCTGAACGCGCTGATAGTAGAACGGTTTAATCACCGTTTCTGACAGCTTGAGCAGGTCGCGGCGTTTGATCATTTCGCACATCATCGCCGGGCCCATTCCGCCGGGAGCGAGGCTGATAATGCCGTTCATGTTACTGATGGCGGTGATGATCTCTTCGTTGGCGATGATAATGCCGCAGCGGCTGCCCGGCAGGCCGAGCTTAGAAAGGCTCATGCACAGCACGATGTTCGGGTTCCACAGCGGGCGCGCTTCGCTGAAGATAATGCCCGGGAACGGCAGGCCGTAAGCGTTATCAATCACCAGCGGGATGCCGTGCTGATTCGCCAGCGCATCCAGACGCAGTACTTCCTCATCGGTGATGACGTTGCCGGTCGGGTTAGTCGGTCGCGAGACGCAAATCATCCCCGTTTCTTCGTTGACAGGCAGGCGGTCAAAATCGACGTGATATTTAAACTGGCCGTCCGGTAGCAGTTCGATGTTAGGGCGCGTGGAGACAAACAGGTCATCTTCGAGGCCGGAATCGGCATAGCCGATATACTCCGGCGTCAGTGGGAAAAGCACTTTGCGCGTCGTGCCATCGGCGCGTCGGCCAGCGAAGAGATTGAACAAGTAGAAAAACGCGCTCTGGCTGCCATTTGTCAGTGCAATATTCTGTGGTTCAATATCCCAGCCTAATTCTTCGCGCAGCATTTCCGCCAGCGCCGCCAGTAGCTCACTTTTCCCCTGAGGGCCGTCGTAATTGCATAGCGCATCGGTGGCTTTGCCGCTTTCCAGCATATCCCCAAGTAGATTTTTGAAGTATTCATTCATCTGAGGAATTTGTGCGGGGTTGCCACCGCCAAGCATGATGGCGCCCGGCGTGCGCAGGCCATCGTTCAGGTCTTCCATCAGACGCGTAATGCCTGAGTGGCGGGCGAATTTATCGCCGAAAAGTGAAAATTTCATCGCGGATTATCTACTGGTATTGCTGCAAAGAGGCTCACCATAACGCCACCGTCCGCGCGGTGCAAATGACTTAACGCCAGGTGTGTCGGAATAACTGGCTACGATTATCTACGTATGCGGAGCTTTATGTTGTGGCGGCCCGCTCTGCATCGAACGGGCCGCATGGATGAACCTTCAGCGATTTCCAGCCCAGATAACCATCACTTTATCGTCACCGTTTTGCCGCACGAATCCATAGCCCTGTGGGAGCGTCAGCGTCGTCTGTTTGCCTGCGCCCACCGCCGGGTGGCGCGCGCGGAACTGGCCTAAACGCTGCCAGTGCGCGACGCTCGCGGCATATTTCCCGCTGACATCCTGCCAGTTCATCTCTGAACGCGTACCCTGAAGCGGGTCAGAACCGGTCGGGCCAAACGGGCGGTTTGATTCGTCGCCATAGAAAATCTGCACAGCACCTGGGGCAAGCAGCAACAATTCTGCGGCGTGGCTGCCTTTCTCCCGGAACAGACGCGTGTCGTGCGACGAGAGATAGCTCAGCACGTTGAACGATTGCAGCTTATCGGCCATCTGCTGCCAGGTGTGGTCAATATTCGCCAGGCAATCCACCGCTTTCGCCGCCTGATCCTGATAATCAAAGTTAATCATTGCGTCGAAGCCATGGCGGTAATAGTCGCTTTCCATTACGCCGTGGCCCCAGGCCTCGCCGGTCATCCAGAACGGCGCGTTATCCAGTGCTTTGTCCGGGTTAGCTTTTTTCCACTCCGCCAGTGCCTGGCTGGAGTGATCCTTGAGCTGCTGCCAGCCTGCCATTTCAACATGTTTGGCGGTATCGACCCGAAAGCCGTCGATGCCGTAATCGCGTACCCATTGACTCAACCAGTGGGTGAGATAATCGCGTGGCGTGAAATCCGCAATCGCTCTGGCCTGCGTGTCGGGCTTATGGGCATAGAAATTGGGCAGCCCCACGGCGGCGGTGGATTCAGTTTTTAAATCTGGCAGGAAGGCCAGCGACATGGTCAGATCGTCAAAACCGGGGCTGTCATAGTCGCCGATGTCGGTGCGTATCCAGCCTTTCCCCCACCACTTTTCCCATGCGGCTTTATCGCTGAAGTTGATGTAATCGTTGAAGCTGTGCCAGGTTTGACCGGGGCCCGGCGTCCAGTCCGTCCAGTTTTTCCCCAGCGTTTTCTCAACCTCGTCACCCTGTAAATAGAGCGCGCCAAACTGGAACTGCTGCATATCGGCGAGGGTGGCATAGCCTGTGTGGTTCATCACTACATCAAACAGAATGCGCATGCCGCGCTGATGCGCCCCCTCTACCAGGTTGCGCAGGTCGTTTTCGTCGCCCATGTTGGCGTCGAGTTTTGTCCAGTCCTGGGTGTAGTAACCGTGATAGGCATAGTGAGGGAAGTCGCCTTTGGTGCCACCGCCGACCCAGCCGTGGATCTGCTCCAGTGGCGAGCTTATCCACAGTGCGTTGACGCCAAGTTGTTGCAAATAATCGAGTTTACTGGTTAGCCCCTTGAGGTCGCCGCCGTGAAAAGTGCCTATCTCCTGCATACCGTCTTTGCGGCGGCCATAACTGTTGTCGTTGCCAGGTTCGCCGTTGACAAAACGATCGGTCAGGACGAAATAGACGGTCGCGTTGTGCCAGCTAAAGGCGGCGGGTTTATCCGTTTCAGCGCTTTCCAGCAGTAATAGCCCATTGCTTTCCGCCGCCGGTTGCAGGGTGATTTTCCCCCGTTTGACCTGTGTTGTTTGGCCGCTGTAGAAATCGCGCACGCGGCTGCCTTCGGCAAACGTCTGGCTGACATCGATGGTCAGCGGCTTTCCGTCCCAGCGTGGGCACTGGCGAATTGCCGTTTGTACGCGACTTTCAGCCGGGCTCTGTATGGAAATGGCCAGCGTCGGCGTGCCGGAGCGGGTGTCTATTTCCAGTTGATACTGTCCGTCGCGAAAGATGCGCCACTGCGGCGCGTCACCCTGACAGGGTTCCAGTGAAAGCACTTGATTGAGCTTAATCCCTGCCGCGGGCTGCCAGCACTGTTTGTCAAAATTTAACGTGAGGGGGCGAGTACCCTTCTCGAGTGATTTTTGGGTAACGAACTTGCCTGTGCCTTCGGCGGTAAACGCCGGGAAGTCATTGACCGCCCAGGCGGCGAGAGCGGACGTTGGGAGCAGTAGCGGTACAAGGGCTGCGAGTTTCATATCGTGTCCTGTCGCGGTTTTTTCATCAGTGTGGCAGTAAACGACAGCGCAAACCTCATCCTCTCAGGGGGAGGATAAAAAGGGGTGAGTGATGAGCGTCAAAATTCAGTAAAAAGTGCGATAACCCTATCATTTTTAATGATTACTATTAGGTTCGTGGCTTTTCACCATGGCATTGTTTAGGACTAGGACTATTCAAGCGGGTGCGCAGGCGGGCTATTTTTGGTATGATTTGAGATTAAACTCTCAATTTCGAGACAAAAATAAGGTGTTGGAATGCATAAATCCGACCAGGAGACCTAATGATATCGACTCCCATTCGACGATATGGGGCAGCGATACTTATGTTACTCACCATGATTTTTTCAGGTGGGGTGTTAGCATCGACTCACACAGTAACAGAGCATCATAAAGCCTCGGTAAAGAAGATCAGTAACACTAAGGTTAGCAGTAAACAAGAGTATTCTCGCAATAGTGTAAAGAGCAGTTCACTTCCTGATTTGCGAAAATACCCTTCCGGAACCCCAAGGAAAAGAGCGTTTCTCCGGACGGTAATGCCTTATATTACTAGTCAAAATGCAGCAATTACGGCTGATCGTAACTGGCTGATCGCAAAACAGTATGAAGGCCGTTGGTCTCCATCGGAGCGTGCGCGCCTGAAAGATATCACCACGCGCTACAAGGTGAAGTGGAACGGTAATACTCGTAAGGTGCCATGGAACTCATTACTGGAACGCGTGGACATCATCCCTGGCAGCATGGCGGCGACCATGGCTGCGGCAGAAAGTGGTTGGGGGACGTCAAAACTGGCGCGCGCCAATAACAATCTGTTCGGTATGAAGTGTGGTTCCGGTAAGTGCAAAAATGGTTCCGGTAAAGTGAATGGCTATACGCACTTTGATTCTGTTAAAGAGTCCGTGCAGGCCTACGTGATGAACCTGAACACGCATCCGGCATACTCTTCATTCCGTAAGTCTCGCGCCCAGTTGCGTAAGACGGATCAGGAAGTCACTGCCAGCGCGATGATTCATAAGCTGAAGGGCTATTCCACCAAAGGTTCGAGCTACAACAACTACCTGTTCGCGATGTACCAGGATAACCAGCGTCTGATTGCGGCGCATATGTAATCCTGAAGCCGGATCATAAAGGGAGCGGAAGCTCCCTTTTTTACGGCTTTGATAACGTCTTTTCCAGTAAATCCAGAAACGGCCTGAGCCCCCCAGGCTGATACTCCCGCGATAAATACATACCATAAATTGCCAGTCTCGCAGGTTCATAATCTGCCAGTAATGAGACCACGCTTCTTTGCGCCAGGGCTTCTCTGGCTTCCATCTCCGGTACCATCGCAATGCCACAGCCTGCGACGGCGGCATCCAGCAGTACGGTTGAAATAGTGGCACTGAAATTGCCGCTGATTTCCACGGAAATATCCCCTTCCTGCGCAGAGCTAAAATGCCAGTTTTGCCCGGCAAAACGGCTGTAATGCAGACAGTTGTGGTTTGCGAGGTCAGCGGGTTTTTGCGGGATGCCGTGGCGTGCCAGGTAATCCGGCGAGGCGCAGAGCACGGAACGACACTCACCCAGACGGCGGGCGATGGTACCGGGCTCCGGGTTATTCGTTATCCGTACAGCCACGTCGATACGCTCGCTAACCAGGTTTATCGGATGGTTATTTACATCCAGCTCCAGACGCACAGCCGGGTAGCGGGCAAGAAAATCAGCAACGATTGGGCCAATGATGCAGGAAGCGGTCAGGTGGGCGCAGGCGACGCGTAAAACGCCCGAGGGTTCATTCTGTTGATTCCGCTGCTCAATCTCCTGTGCGAGCTGAATCAGGTGGCGTGTTTTCAACAGAATCTCTTCCCCGGCCGGAGTCAACGTCAGGCGGCGCGAGGTGCGATGAATAAGTCGTGCGCCAGCCCACTGCTCCATCTGTTCCAGATAACGGCTGACCATCGGACGCGAGATCCCTAATGCCCGCGATGCAGCGCTCAGGCTGCCTAATTCACAGATGCGATTAAAGACGCGCGCGGCAGTGACTCTGTCCATAAAAGGTTCCATCTGATCGTTTTATGAAACTAAGCATATCGGTTTTCGGGAATTTTGACAGGTGATGAAATCCGTAAAATGGGTGGCAGTCACTCATAACATCATCAGGTTCACCATGAAACGCGCATTTATCGTTATCGCCACCCTTGTCATCAGCAGCACGGCTTTTGCCGCCCCGCTGACGATGGAGACCTATAACCCTCAGGAAAAAGCCGTTTTTCCTGTCTCGTCTACACTGGTTTACGGCCCCTCTGAAGCCGTGCTGTTTGATGCCCAGTTCAGCGTTAAAGACGGTGAAAAGCTGGTGGAGATGATTCGTAACAGCGGTAAAAAGCTTACGCGTATCGTTATCACCTCCGGCGATCCTGACTTCTATTTCGGTCTGGAGCCGATAGTGAAGGCCTTTCCGAAAGTCGACATTGTCGCGACGCCTGCGGTGGTATCGCATATCGAAGCCACGCGCGATGCCAAGCTGGCGTACTGGGGCCCCCAGCTAAAAGCGGATGCGCCACATCAGCTTTATACGCCACAGCCCCTCCGGGAGATGCGTTTCACCATTGATGGAGAAACGGTGGAAATTAAGCACCCGGAAAGCTATGCCGCATATGTCTGGATCCCGGCGAATAAGGCGATTCTTGGCGGTACCGGCGTTGCGTCTGGCATTCATATCTGGAGTGCCGATACGCAGACGGTGACGCGTCGAAATGAATGGCGCAGCGTACTGAAAGAGATGCAGGCAGAACAACCGCAGGCGGTGATCCCCGGGCACTATCTTGGCCGGTTGCCCTCCGGTGCGAAAGCCATCGCCTTTACGCTTGATTATCTGCAAAAATTTGAGCTGGCACTGAAAAGCCAGAAAGATTCCGCCGGGGTGATCAAGGCAATGAAAAAGGCCTATCCAGACCTTGCAGACGAGAGTTCGCTGGAATTGAGTGCAAAGGTCAATACGGGCGAGATGGCCTGGCAGTAACCGACAAGAAGCCCTCCTGCAGGAGGGCGTCTCACGCTTTTACAGCCGTACTTCGCTGTGTTGTTCGCGGTATTCTTTAGGTGTGGTGTCATACTCTTTTTTAAACACCGAATAGAAATATTGCAGGGAAGGGTAGCCGCAGACTTGCGAAATTTCGTTGATCGATAACGAGGTTGAGATGAGCAAACTGCGCGCTTTTTCCAGCTTTTCGCTGTGGATCACGGCGTGAATGGTTTCGCCCACTTCCTCTTTAAACCGTTTTTCGAGATTCGAGCGAGAAATGCCGACCGAATCGAGCACCTGTTCCACCTTAATGCCTTTGCAGGCGTTATTGCGGATATAGTGCATCGCCTGAATGACTGCCGGGTCATTCAGCGATCGGTAGTCGGTTGAGCGTCGTTCAATCACCCGCATCGGGGGCACCAGCAGGCGCTGTAGTGGCAGGGTTTCGTTATCCAGCAGACGGTGCAGCAGCTTTGCCGCCTGATACCCCATTTGCCGCGTGCCCTGCGCCACTGATGAGAGTGCCACGCGGGAGAGATAACGGGTCAGCTCTTCGTTATCGATACCAATCACACACAGCTTTTCCGGCACCGGGATATGCAAATGCTCGCAAGCCTGCAATATATGGCGCGCGCGGGCATCAGTAACGGCGATGATCCCGGTTTGCGGTGGCAGGGTTTGCAGCCAGTCGGCCAGGCGGTTTTGCGCGTGTTGCCAGTTTTCCGGCGCCGTCTCCTGCCCCTGATAAATCACGCCGCGATACTTCTCTTTAGCGACAATCTGGCTAAAGGCATATTCACGCTCCACCGCCCAGCGTTTGCCGCTGGTGCCAGGCAAACCGTAGAATGCGAAGCGATGCACGCCTTTCTCTTTTAAGTGCAGGAAGGCGGTTTCGACCAGAGCGTAGTTATCCGTGGCGATGTAATGGACGGGGGGATATTGCTCCGGGCAATGATAGGAGCCGCCGACGCCGACAATGGGCACAGTTACGTCAGCCAGCAGCGCTTCAATATGGGGATCGTCGTAATCAGCGATCACCCCATCGCCAAGCCACTCTTTGATGTTTTCGATACGTGCGCGGAAATCTTCCTCAATGAAAATATCCCACTCCGACTGCGACGCCTGTAAATACTCGCCAACCCCTTCGACCACCTGGCGGTCATAGGCTTTATTCGCGTTGAATAACAGGGTAATACGGTGACGCTTTTCAAACATGGTTCAATTTCCCTGGTGAATCATGAATGACAATACCGGCCTAATGGCCGGTATTGTCATCGTACATCGTATCAAGCGCGGCGTTTGGTGGCCGAATCCATCCAGACTGCCAGCAGCAAAATGGCGCCCTTAACGATATATTGCCAGAAAGTGGGCACGTCCATCATGCTCATTCCATTATCCAGCGATGCCATGATAAATGCGCCCATTACCGCGCCTGCGACGCTACCTACGCCACCGGCCAGGCTGGTGCCGCCAATCACGCAGGCGGCGATAGCGTCCAGCTCGGCAATGTTGCCTGCCGACGGTGAACCTGCGCCAAGACGTGAGCTGAGGATTAACCCGGCGATCGCCACCATCAGGCCGTTGATGGCGAAGACGGCAAGCTTGGTGCGTTCGACGTTAATCCCTGACAGGCGCGCGGCTTCGATGTTACCGCCGATGGCGTAAATGCGACGCCCAAACGCCGTGCGCGTGGCCATAAACATCCCGCCCAACAGCAGCAGCGTCAGCAGCAGAACCGGCGTCGGCACGCCGCGATAGTCATTCAGCAGCCAGATTGCGCCCAGTACAATTATCGCCGTCAATGCCTGACGCCCGACCACGCCGGTAGACGTCGGAGTGGCGAGCCCAAGATTCTGCCGACGCATGCGCCCGCGCCACTGCCAGACAATAAATGCCATCAGGCCAATCGCGCCGAAGGAGAAGCCAATGCCATCAGGCAGATAGCTTTGACCAATTTGCGACATCGCGGCGCTGGTGGGCGACACGGTTGTACCGTTGGTAATGCCAATCAGAATACCGCGGAACGCCAGCATCCCGGCGAGAGTGACGATAAACGACGGCACTTTGCGGTAAGCCACCCACCAACCGTTCCATGCGCCGAGCACCAGCCCCATTGCCAGCGTCACAATGATGGTCAGCGGAAGCGGCCAGCCGAGCCAGACGTCAAAAATCGCCGCCGCGCCGCCAAGCAGACCCATCATCGAGCCAACAGAGAGGTCGATTTCGGCGGAGATAATCACGAACACCATGCCTACCGCCAGAATGCCGGTAATGGCGGTCTGGCGCAGCAGGTTAGAGACGTTACGGGCGCTGAGGTATGCGCCGTCGGTGGTCCAGGTAAAGAACAGCATGATCGCCACAATGGCGGCAATCATCACGAAAACCTGTAAGTTCAGCGACTTCAGGTTAAACGTCGGTGACGGCGTCGGGGCCGCCAGTTTAATTTCAGACGGGGTGTTTTTCGACATGACGTTCGCTCCTCAGTGCGGCTTCCATCACCTGTTCCTGGGTCAGGTTGTGGTTTACCAGATCCGCTTTCAGTTTTCCTTCGTGCATCACCAGCACCCGGTCGCTCAGACCCAGTACTTCCGGCAGTTCGGAAGAGATAACGATCACCGCGATCCCTTGTTGCACCAGTTGGTTAATCAGTTTGTAGATTTCATATTTCGCGCCAATATCAATGCCGCGAGTCGGTTCGTCGAGAATCAGAATGCGCGGGTTCAGTAACAGACAGCGCGCGAGAATCGCTTTTTGCTGGTTGCCGCCGCTGAGACGGCCAATCGGCAGGTCAGGGGAGGACGTTTTCACTTTCAGTCGTTCGAGGGATTGCAAAATGCACTGCTGCTCACGTGCGTCATCCAGGCTGCTTAACGCCCCGCTGAACTGACTGAGAGCTGCCAGCGTCATGTTTTTTCCTACTGCCATGACCGGTACGATGCCGTCTTTTTTGCGATCTTCCGGCACCATTGCGATACCGTGAGCAATCGCCTGCTGGCAGTTGTTGATGGTGATAGGTTGGCCATCAAGATAGATTTTTCCCTCCCAGCGCCCGCGCCAGACGCCAAACAGGCACTGCACCGCTTCGGTACGCCCTGCGCCGACCAGCCCGGCAATGCCCAGAATTTCGCCACGCTTGAGGCTGAAGGAAATATCATTTACCCGTTTAATATGGCGATTAACGGGATGCCAGGCCGTGAGATGTTCCACCCGCAGGATCTCAGTGCCAGTGGTGTGCGGTTCGTTGGGGTAAAGCGCCGTTAGCTCGCGCCCCACCATCATGGTGATGATGTCGTCCTCGCTCATGCTGCTGGCGTCGCGGGTACCGATGTGCTGACCATCGCGGATCACGCAAATGGTGTCGGAGATAGCCTTCACTTCATTGAGCTTGTGCGAGATGTAGATGCAGGCGATGCCGTGGTGCTGAAGGTCGCGGATGATATCCAACAGCACGGCGGTTTCCTGCTCGGTGAGCGAGGCGGTTGGCTCGTCGAGGATCAGCAGACGTACCTGCTTATTCAGCGCTTTGGCGATCTCCACCAGTTGCTGTTGCCCGAGCCCTAAATCGCCGACGCGGGTGTCGGGTGAAATCGCCAGGCTCACCTGGGCGAGTAGTTTTTCGCAGCGCAGGGTCATGGCGTCGTAATCGAGAATACCGCGGCGGCTGATTTCTGTGCCGAGGAAAATATTCTCCAGCACCGTAAGGTGCTTCACCAGCGCCAGCTCCTGATGAATAATGGCGATACCTTTTCGCTCGGTATCGCGAATATGCGTCGGCGTCAGCGTTTCTCCGGCGAAAATAATCTCGCCGTCATAGCTACCATGCGGGTAAATACCGCACAGTACTTTCATTAACGTTGATTTCCCTGAGCCATTTTCACCACACAGTGACACCACTTCGCCGGGGTTTAAACGCAGGCTGACATTATCCACTGCTTTCACCACGCCAAAGGCTTTGGTGATATTTTTCATTTCAAGTAAATAAGACATAGCTGCTCCACGTAAGCCGTTAATTCAGGCCGAGCGAGAACGGCTGCCCCGTTTCCGGGGCAGAAAAATTAGAGTTCGCTCTTCTTATGGAACCCGTCTTTGACAACGGTCTGGTCGATATTGGTTTTATTGACTTCAATTGGCGTCAGCAGGCGGGATGGCACATCTTTCAGCCCGTTATTCAACGTGGCGTCTGATTTTGGCGTTTGATCGTTGCCGAGTTCGACGGCGATTTCAGCGGCGGTAGTCGCAAGCGTGGTGATAGGTTTATAGACGGTCATGGTCTGGGTGCCCGCAATAATGCGTTTCACCCCAGCAAGATCCGCATCCTGCCCGGAAATCGCCACTTTGCCCGCCAGCCCCTGCGCGCTTAGCGCCTGAATTGCGCCGCCGGCGGTGGCATCGTTAGAGGCTACCACGGCGTCAATTTTATTGTTATTTGCGGTGAGGGCGTTTTCCATAATTTTCAGCGCGTTTTCGGGCAGCCAGCCGTCAGCCCATTGATCCCCTACAACGTTAATTTTTCCGCTGTCGATATAGGGTTTTAATACTTTCATCTGCCCCGCGCGGAACAGCTTGGCATTATTATCTACCGGCGAACCACCCATCAGGAAATAGTTACCTTGCGGCACCTGATTCACCAGGCTCTGCGCCTGCATTTCACCGACTTTTTCATTATCGAATGAGATATAGAAATCGATATCCGCGTTATTGATCATACGATCGTAAGCCAGAACTTTAATACCTTCCTGTTTGGCTTCTTTAATGACGTTACTGAGAACCTGGCCGTTGTATGGAATAATAACCAGAACATCGACACCGCGGTTGATCATATTCTCAATCTGCGACATTTGTGTTTCTTCGTTACCATTAGCTGACTGTACAAATACTTTTGCGCCCAGCGCTTCAGCCTTATTCACAAAAATATCGCGGTCTTTCTGCCAGCGCTCCAGGCGTAGATCGTCGATAGCCATACCGATTTTCACTTCTTTTGCGCTGCCCGCCATGCTGGTAAGCAGAAGGGATGCACATAGCGTGAGGCAAAGATTCTTGATTTTCATAGTCGTAATGCCTTTTTGTAGGGTAGATATAAGATTGGCGATAAAAGAAACAAACACGACTTAACACGCTGCAAATTTTTAACACAGAAAGCAGAACTGGCAATTACAGATTTTTATCTTTCCATTATGATATTTGGTTTAATTGTCAATTTATGATCGTGATCGAATTTTAAAATTCGACCGGGAGAAACTTACATAAAATTTGCGGCGGCCTTATTTTGCGAGCCAGCGCACGTTTGTGGATTCTCTTAATCGCAGTGTGAAATAACGTAATTGAGGAAGTGGAAATCAGAACTCAGTATTACAGGACGAATTATTCCTCGCCGCGTATCTGATTACGGAGTTCATTATGCAAGCTTATTTCGACCAACTGGATCGTGTTCGTTTCGAAGGCCCTAAAACGGAAAATCCGCTGGCTTTCCGTCACTATAACCCTGACGAACTGGTGCTGGGTAAACGGATGGAAGATCACCTGCGCTTCGCCGCCTGCTACTGGCACACCTTCTGCTGGAACGGTGCAGACATGTTCGGCGTGGGCGCATTCGACCGTCCGTGGCAGCAGCCGGGCGAAGCCATTGCGCTTGCGAAACGTAAAGCGGATGTCGCATTCGAGTTCTTCCATAAACTGAATGTGCCTTACTACTGCTTCCACGATGTGGACGTCTCCCCGGAAGGCGCGTCGCTGAAAGAGTATCTGAACAACTTCGCACAGATGGTAGACGTGCTGGCTGAAAAACAGCAGCAGAGCGGGGTAAAACTGCTGTGGGGCACGGCGAACTGCTTCACTAACCCACGTTACGGTGCAGGTGCCGCCACTAACCCGAATCCGGAAGTCTTTAGCTGGGCGGCGACGCAGGTCTTCACGGCGATGAATGCCACGCACAAACTGGGCGGTGAAAACTACGTCCTGTGGGGCGGGCGTGAAGGTTACGAATCTCTGCTGAATACTGACCTGCGCCAGGAGCGTGAGCAGATTGGCCGCTTCATGCAGATGGTCGTTGAGCACAAACACAAAATCGGTTTCCAGGGGACGCTGCTTATTGAACCGAAGCCGCAGGAACCGACCAAGCATCAGTATGACTATGATGCTTCGACCGTTTACGGTTTCCTGAAACAGTTCGGCCTGGAAAAAGAGATTAAACTGAACATCGAAGCGAACCACGCGACGCTGGCGGGGCACTCGTTCCATCATGAAATCGCCACCGCGATTGCGTTGGGCCTGTTTGGTTCCGTCGATGCCAACCGTGGCGACCCGCAGCTTGGCTGGGATACCGACCAGTTCCCGAACAGCGTGGAAGAGAATGCGCTGGTGATGTACGAAATTCTCAAAGCAGGCGGTTTCACCACCGGCGGTCTGAACTTTGATGCCAAAGTGCGCCGTCAAAGCACCGACAAATATGATCTGTTCTACGGTCATATCGGTGCGATGGATACCATGGCGCTGTCGCTGAAAGTCGCGGCACGTATGATTGAAGGCGGCGAGCTGGATAAACGTGTGGCGAAACGCTATGCGGGCTGGAATGGTGAACTGGGTCAGCAGATCCTTAAAGGGCAGATGTCGCTGCAGGAGCTGGCAAAATATGCTGAGCAGCATCAACTGGCGCCGCAGCATCAGAGCGGCCATCAGGAGTTGCTGGAGAATCTGGTCAATCACTACCTGTTCGACAAATAATAGAAAAACACCGGGCGGCAGCCTGTTTGCCCGGTTTACCCGACTCCTGGCCCGGTAAGCGCTCTCGCCACCGGGCTTTTTTAAGGAACGCGCGCTATGTATATTGGGATTGATCTGGGTACATCTGGCGTCAAGGCCATCCTGCTGAGCGAAGAGGGAGAGGTCGTTGCGACGCAGACGGAAAAAATTACCGTTTCTCGTCCGCATCCGCTGTGGTCTGAACAGGATCCGCAACAGTGGTGGCAGGCGACGGATCGGGCAATTAAAGCGCTCTCACAGCAGCACAGTCTGCAGGACGTGAAAGCGTTAGGGATTGCCGGGCAGATGCACGGCGCAACGCTTCTCGACAAACAACAGCGCGTTCTGCGTCCGGCAATTTTGTGGAACGACGGTCGCAGCGCGGAAGAGTGCGAACTGCTTGAAGAGACGGTGACAAACTCTCGTCAGATTACGGGCAACCTGATGATGCCGGGTTTCACCGCGCCAAAATTGCTGTGGGTAAAGCGTCACGAGCCGGAAATTTTCGCCCAGGTCGATAAGGTACTGCTGCCAAAAGATTATCTGCGCCTGCGTATCACCGGCGATTTCGCCAGCGATATGTCTGACGCGGCGGGTACGATGTGGATGGATGTGGCGAAACGCGACTGGAGCGATGTGATGCTCGCGGCCAGCGGCCTGAGCCGTGACAACATGCCTGCGTTGTATGAAGGCTGTGAGATCACCGGAACCCTGCTACCGTCAGTGGCGCAGGCGTGGAATATGCCCGTTGTACCGGTGGTTGCCGGCGGCGGCGACAACGCTGCGGGCGCCGTTGGTGTCGGAATGGTTGATGCCGGGCAGGCGATGCTCTCGCTCGGAACGTCCGGCGTTTATTTTGCGGTCAGCGAAGGTTTCCTGAGTAAGCCTGAAAGCGCGGTGCATAGTTTCTGTCACGCACTGCCTGGACGCTGGCATTTGATGTCGGTGATGCTGAGTGCCGCCTCATGTCTTGACTGGGCGGCGAAACTGACCGGGTTGGGCACGGTGCCTGCGCTTATCAGTGCCGCGGAGTCTGCTGATGAGAGCGCTGAGCCGGTGTGGTTCCTGCCTTATCTCTCCGGCGAGCGCACGCCGCATAACAATCCGCAGGCTAAAGGTGTCTTCTTCGGCCTGACCCATCAGCATGGCCCGGCTGAGCTGGCGAGAGCAGTGCTGGAGGGCGTGGGCTTTGCGCTGGCGGATGGCATGGATGTGGTTCACGCCTGCGGTGTAACGCCCAAAAGTGTGACGCTGATCGGCGGCGGTGCGCGTAGCGCTTACTGGCGTCAGATGCTGGCGGATATCAGTGGGCAGCAACTGGATTACCGCACCGGTGGTGATGTCGGCCCGGCGTTGGGGGCTGCGCGTCTGGCGCAACTTGCCATTCACAAAGATAAACCGTTCGCCGATCTACTGCCGCAGTTGCAGCTTGAACAGGCGCACTACCCGGATGCGCAACGCCATGCGCAATATGCGCCGCGTCGTGAAACTTTCCGTCAAATTTATCAGCAACTGCTGCCGTTGATGTCCTGACTTGCCCGCCCCGTTGCCGGGGCGGATTTTTGCCGAGTATTTATAGATTCCGAATTTTTCCAAACTTTAGTGTTGCTCTGATGTTGCTGTGCGGTTTCCGTTCATAATGCGTTTGTTATGGATAAGGAGATCACAATGAAACTAACGCTGAAAATCCCACAGGCTGCCCTGTTTATTGGCCTCATCCTTTACGTTTTTTGCCTGTGGCGCGATTGCGCGGAGCTTATTGATAAAGGTTTTTTTATGGCGGTGTTGAGCCTGGGGCTTTTCGCTATCGCGGTGTATAAGCGCTTGCCTGAAACAGAGCGGGAAGCGTCGCGCTTTAGTGGGGTATGCCGTTTTATGTTGCTGTTGGCGGCCGGGTTACTGCTGGTGGGGGTCTGGAATTTGCCCCTTAACCTGGCGGAAAAGGGGCTGTGCGTGGCGGCCTGGTTTGTGGCGATGTATGGCGCAGCGCGCTGTTCTAGCTGACGAATCTTTTGCTGTCCACGCGCTGTAGCAGCATAGAGAGCAGCAGGCTGCCTGCGAGCGTTACGCAAAATATCCACATAATATCGAGCAGCGGCCAGCTTTTGAGATCCCCTCCGCCGCTGCGTAACGCATGAATGATCAGCGCATGAAAGCCGTAAATGCCAAGGGAGTGGCGCGAGATCAGCCCTAATCCCGGCAGAACGCGGTGGTTCAGGCAATTTTTTACCACGATGAACAGGGTGGCCGCGCAGATAAATACCATCGGCCCACAATACACATACCAGGTGTCAGCAAAGTTTCCGCGCCAGCTCAGTTCATGCAGCGTACCGCGTGAAATGACCACCACGGCCAGGATAAAACCGAGGCCGCATAGCCCGCTCAGCCAGCGTTTATTCGTCTCCATCATGCCAATCGCACGCCCCAGCAGGCCATACAGGACATAGTAAAACGTGTCGCCGCTGATATAGAGATTCACCGGCAGCCACTCAATCCCCCCTGTTTTTAGCGTCACCATATTGGGGTTGGCGATAATGCCAATCACCGCCATCAGCGCCAGCAACATTTTCCCGTTTATCACTTTCACCTCAATCAGCGGTGAGAGCAGGTAAATCACCATAATCGCGAAGAAAAACCACAGATGATAGAACACCGGTTTTTGCAGAATATTTTTCAGCGACCCTTCGATGGGAATATGGGTAAATGCCGCGATATAGATAAGCGCAACCGTGCTGTAAAACAGCAAACAGAGTGCAATACGTAGAAAATGGCGCGGCTGGGCGCTGCGTGGGCCGAAAAAGAGATAGCCGGAGATCATGAAAAAGAGCGGCACGCTAACGCGTGAGGCGGAGTTGAGAACGTTAGCGATGTCCCAGTTGACCGGGCTGATATTGTGCGCGTTGGTGATGTACCAGGTTGTCGTATGGATCATGACTACCATCAGGCAGGCGATCCCGCGTAGATTATCAATCCAGCTTATTTTGGGTTGCATTAGGGCGGTTTTCTCCTGATTAAACAAATTCTGACTCGCGATTTATTAGGCTATTTGACTGGAAAAATCCGAGTTTTTCACCCCATGCTTGTAGAGTTGCGGTGTGATTCGCAGAATGCCAGCGCAGCACAGAACCCAAACTAAAATAACAGCCCGATAGCAAGGCAGTAACGAAAAATGATGATGAAGCGACTGATTCCCCTGTTGGCAGGGCTTTTACTGGCGGGATGCGCCGCGTCCGAACCGCCAGCGCCAATGAAAGCGCAGAATGCGAAAACTAACCTTGCGCGATCGCTGGGGATGGAAAATCTTTGCAGAGAACGCGTTGCCGAGCGCTACAACACTGCCGCGCAGAAAATTAACGTAACCGGTTTTGAGCGTTTTCAGGGCAGCTATGAATTACGTGGCTATACGCTACGCAATGAAGGTTTTGTCTGTTCTTTCGACGCAAATGGCGATTTTTTACACTTATCGATGCGCTAAGAGTGACAATATGGCACGAAAAGTCGGCCTGTTTTCCTCTATTTTCCCTAAACAGGCTGCTTTCGTACTGTATATCTTCCACCCAGCGGGTATACTGATCCCTTCCTTTAAATCCACACGTATCCAGCACGAAATAATATGCAAAAGTTTGATACCAGGACCTTCCAGGGCTTGATCCTGACCTTACAGGATTACTGGGCTCGCCAGGGCTGCACCATTGTTCAACCATTGGACATGGAAGTTGGCGCGGGAACCTCTCACCCAATGACCTGCCTGCGCGCGCTGGGGCCAGAGCCGATGGCGACTGCGTATGTGCAGCCTTCCCGTCGTCCTACCGATGGCCGCTACGGCGAAAACCCCAACCGTTTACAGCACTACTACCAGTTCCAGGTGGTGATTAAGCCTTCTCCGGACAACATTCAGGAGCTGTATCTCGGTTCCCTGAAAGAGCTGGGAATGGATCCGACCATCCACGATATCCGCTTCGTGGAAGACAACTGGGAAAACCCGACGCTGGGTGCCTGGGGTCTGGGCTGGGAAGTGTGGCTAAACGGTATGGAAGTGACCCAGTTCACTTACTTCCAGCAAGTCGGCGGCCTGGAGTGCAAGCCTGTTACCGGCGAGATCACTTACGGTCTGGAACGTCTGGCGATGTATATTCAGGGCGTGGACAGCGTTTACGACCTGGTCTGGAGCGACGGCCCGCTGGGTAAAACTACCTACGGTGACGTGTTCCATCAGAACGAAGTGGAACAATCCACCTACAACTTCGAATATGCGGATGTGGACTTCCTGTTCACCTGCTTTGAGCAGTACGAGAAAGAAGCTCAGCAACTGCTGGCGCTGGAAACTCCGCTGCCGCTGCCTGCTTACGAACGTATTCTGAAAGCCGCTCACAGCTTCAACCTGCTGGATGCGCGTAAAGCCATCTCCGTCACCGAGCGTCAGCGCTATATTCTGCGCATTCGCACCCTGACCAAAGCAGTGGCAGAAGCTTATTATGCTTCCCGTGAAGCCCTTGGCTTCCCGATGTGCAACAAAGACAAGTAAGAGGCGGCCATGTCTGAGAAAACTTTTCTGGTGGAAATCGGCACTGAAGAGCTGCCACCAAAAGCACTGCGCAGCCTGGCTGAGTCCTTTGCTGCGAACTTCACTGCGGAGCTGGATAACGCCGGCCTCGCACACGGCAACGTTGAATGGTTTGCCGCCCCGCGTCGTCTGGCGCTGAAGGTTGCCAACCTGGCGGAAGCCCAGGCCGATCGCGAAGTCGAAAAACGCGGCCCGGCGATTGCCCAGGCGTTCGACGCTGAAGGTAAACCCAGTAAAGCGGCAGAAGGTTGGGCGCGTGGCTGTGGCATCACCGTTGATCAGGCCGAGCGTCTGACCACCGACAAAGGCGAATGGCTGTTGTATCGCGCCCACGTGAAGGGCGAAAGCACCGAAGCGCTGGTGCCGAACATGGTTGCCACGTCTCTGGCGAAGCTGCCGATCCCGAAACTGATGCGCTGGGGCGCGTCTGACGTACACTTCGTGCGTCCGGTGCACACCGTGACCCTGCTGCTGGGCGACAAAGTCATTCCGGCAACCATTCTGGGTATTCAGTCCGATCGTGTGATTCGCGGCCACCGCTTTATGGGCGAGCCGGAATTTACCATCGACAACGCCGATCAGTACCCTGAAATTCTGCGCGAGCGCGGGAAAGTCATCGCCGATTACGCTGAGCGTAAAGCGAAGATTAAAGCTGATGCCGAAGAAGCGGCGCGTAAGATTGGCGGTAACGCTGATTTAAGCGAAAGCCTGCTGGAAGAAGTGACCTCGCTGGTGGAATGGCCGGTTGTTCTGACCGCAAAATTCGAAGAGAAATTCCTCGCGGTGCCGTCTGAAGCGCTGGTTTACACCATGAAGGGCGACCAGAAGTACTTCCCGGTGTATGCAAACGACGGCAAACTTCTGCCGAATTTTATCTTCGTCTCTAACATTGAGTCGAAAGACCCGCAGCAGATTATCTCCGGTAACGAGAAAGTGGTTCGCCCACGTCTGGCGGATGCCGAGTTCTTCTTCAACACCGACCGTAAAAAACGCCTCGAAGATAACCTGCCGCGCCTGCAAACCGTACTGTTCCAGCAACAACTGGGTACGCTGCGCGACAAAACTGACCGCATTCAGGCGCTGGCGGGCTGGATCGCCGAGCAGATTGGCGCTGATGTGAATCACGCGACCCGTGCGGGCCTGCTGTCCAAGTGCGACCTGATGACCAACATGGTCTTCGAGTTCACTGACACCCAGGGCGTGATGGGCATGCACTACGCGCGTCACGATGGCGAAGCGGAAGATGTGGCCGTGGCGCTGAACGAGCAGTACCAGCCGCGCTTCGCTGGTGATGACCTGCCGTCTAACCCGGTGGCCTGCGCACTGGCGATTGCTGACAAGATGGACACCCTGGCGGGTATCTTCGGTATCGGTCAGCATCCGAAAGGCGATAAAGACCCGTTTGCGCTGCGTCGTGCCGCGCTCGGCGTGTTGCGTATTATCGTTGAGAAGAACCTCAACCTTGATCTGCAAACGCTGACTGAAGAAGCGGCGCGTCTGTACGGCGACAAGCTGACGAACGTTAAGGTCGTTGATGACGTTATCGACTTTATGCTGGGTCGCTTCCGCGCCTGGTATCAGGACGCTGGCTATACCGTTGACACCATTCAGGCTGTTCTGGCGCGTCGTCCGACACGCCCGGCAGACTTCGATGCGCGCATGAAGGCAGTCTCTCACTTCCGCACCCTGGAAGCGGCTTCTGCGCTGGCTGCGGCCAACAAGCGTGTCTCTAACATCCTGGCGAAAACCGATGAAGTGCTGAATGATCGCGTAAACGCCGCGACCCTGAAAGAACCGGAAGAAATTGCTCTCGCCATGCAGGTTGTGGTGCTGCGCGACAAACTGGCACCGGCTTTCGCGGAAGGGCGTTATCAGGAAGCGCTGGTTGAACTGGCTGAACTGCGTGAGCCTGTCGATGCCTTCTTCGATAAAGTGATGGTCATGGTTGATGATAAAGAACTGCGTATCAACCGTCTGACTATGCTGTCGAAACTGCGTGAACTGTTCCTGCAGGTTGCGGATATTTCGCTGCTGCAATAAGTTTACTGCTGATAAATAAAAACCTGCCGAATGGCAGGTTTTTTTATGCACTAATATAAACAAGTAATAATCATTCGATTAATGTGTGTGTGCTTACACATTTATTTTGCAAAAATCTTTTCAGAATGCATTAATTCTTTTGCGTACGCGGAGTTTGCTAGAATAGCGACGGGTGCTTGAGACTGTTTGTCTCAGGTATTACCAAAAGGCAGACAGAGAAAAGCCCCACCTGACTATAAATCAAAGTGAGGCCCCTCTATGCATGAACACCATAAAGGTAGCCTCTTGCTTGTTGGAAATCAACACCGGAGGCCGGAAATGCCGCAAAAATATTTGTTATTTGGCTTAGTAGTGATTTGTTTCACACTATTATTATTTACCTGGATGGTAAGAGATTCACTGTGTGAATTACACATCAAACAGGGAAGTAATGAGCTGGCGGCATTTTTAGCCTGTGGAAATAATAAGTAAGAGCATTTGGCGGGGAGAAATCTCCGCCTTTCTTACGGTGTGATGCATTCTCAATGCACCCTTTCTATTTGTGATATTAATATTCCTGCGGCAGTAAATGGCAGGCAAAAAAAATCCCCGCCCGAGGGCAGGGATTTAAAATTCTTTGCGGCTTAAACTTACAGAGAAGTTACGTTGCCAGCAGCAGGGCCTTTAGCGCCGCTTTCGATGGTGAAGGACACTTTCTGACCTTCGTCCAGAGATTTGTAGCCTTCGTTCTGGATAGCAGAGAAGTGTACGAACACGTCTTTAGAACCATCGTCAGGAGTGATGAAGCCGAAACCTTTATCAGCGTTGAACCATTTTACGATACCAGTCATTTTACCGGACATAGAAATTACCTTTATAAATTAAGTGAGCCTTACGGCAATATGGCATGCTTTACAGAATTTAAAGCGTAAAGGAAATGTCGCTACGAGGGGTACCAATGGATAACCTTGAAGGGAACTGCTTTACTCAACTGCTTTGTGGTCTGTGCGTCAAACCGTGAAGCTATTAACGCATACTTCTGCCCCTGAACGCAAACCTTATCTTTGTAAAATATTAAACGGCCCTGAAAAAAGGCCGTCATAAAAGTAAAAAAATCTTATTAATCAGCTTATTAAGCGTTTGCAAATTTGTGGATCTGCCTGGATTAATCGCATCAGATTAAGCTCAGTGGCGGACGGTTTTACCCGTCTGGACTCCCATTCCTGGAGTGTTGATACACTAACGCCCATCGCTTTGGCCAGATCGGCCATCTGCAAACCAGTGCCTTTACGCAGTTCTTCGAACTCGGCAAAGACAGACGTTTTTGGTGTCAGGGCGGTCATCGGCGAAGCATCTTTGAAAACAATTTGTTCCAGACTGCTTAGCAGTTCAAATGTTGGATCTTTTTCTTCCATTGATAACTCCTGTAAACACACAGCGGGATCGTGAATATCGTAGAGCTAATTAAGAATAGTCGGGATTTTTGACGAACAGATGATTGCGGATGTGACTATTTGTGATATTCATTTTCACTGTGGCGCTTACGGGCAAAAAAAGCTCAAAAATCAATGGCAGCACCACAAGGTATATTTTTGTAAAAATGGCTATGCATCCGGCGGCTGAACCGCCGGTTCGTAAACTCAGGCTTTTTGCGTATTGCTACTTAACGAAGGCGTTTGCTCACCATTTGTTTCCTTGTGACGCTGGCTGACGATATGTTTTATCAACAGCGCCAGAGCCGAAAGCAGCGCCGGAATGGCGAGCAGTGTAAAAATGGTCTGGAACGATAGCTCCGCCTGCATCAGGAATGCGCCGCTAAACGCGCCCAGAATGCCCCCAAAACGGCCGAGACCGAGCATCCATGCCACGCCCGTTGCACGGCCCTGGGTGGGGTAAAATCCTGCGGCGAGTGCTGGCATGGACGATTGCGCGCCATTCATAATTGTCCCGGCAATGAATACCATGATGCCCATCAATACCAGGCTGCTGGTTGAGAAGCCGACCAGACAGACAAAAACACCCGTCAGCACATAGCCCACCGCGACGACTTTGTTCGGGTTAAGTTTGTCCATCAGCACGCCGAGGATCAGTACGCCGATACCGCCGCCCAGCGGGAAGAGCGCGGTGATGACCGAGGCCTGACTCAGGGTCGCGCCGGTTTCGCGGATCAGTAATGGCAGCCAACTGGTCAGTAAGTAGAAAATCAGCAGTCCCATAAAGTAGGTCAGGCACAGCATCACCGTACCCACGGCGTAGCGAGGGGAGAAAATCACGCCCAGCGCAGATTTCTCTTTCACCTGCCCGGCTTCCTGCAAAACGAACCGGGCGTTTTCCGCAACAGGCGCAATACGTTTCAGGATGGCGGCAATTTTGTGCGGTGACTGGTTTTTTACCACCATATAGCGGGCCGATTCCGGCAGCATAAAAATAAGCACTACTGCCAGCGCCAGGGGCATGACGCCACCTAAGATCAACACGCTCTGCCAACCATAGTGCGGAATAAGCCACGCGGAGATAAAACCGCCCATCGATGAGCCAATCGGGAAGCCGACGAACATCAGGTTTACCAGCAGGGCGCGACGGCGTTCTGGCGCGTATTCGCTCATCAAGGTTGCGGCGTTTGGCATCGCAGCCCCTAAACCAAGCCCGGTCAGGAAGCGTAGCAGCGTCAGTTGCGTTAAATTGGTGGCGAAGGCGGTCGCCAGGCTAAATCCGCCGAAGACCAGAATCGACAGCACCAGCACCTTTTTACGGCCAATACGATCCGCCATTGGGCCTGCCGTCAGCGCACCGACTGCCAGCCCGACCAGCGCCGCGCTCATCACCGGGCCGAGATCGGATTTTTGTACGCCCCACTCCTGTACCAGGTCGGAGGCGATAAAACCGATAATCGCGGTATCAAAACCGTCCATCGCAACGGTTACAAAGCATAATGCGAGGATCATCCACTGGTATTTCGAGAAGGGATGATCGTTGATAAAAGCCTGAATATCCGTGGTTGTCTTCGACATGCGGCAATTCCTGAAAACGGCGGGGAGAAAGCTTCTCCCGCATGAACTTGGGCGATTATCGAACCTATTTTCGATAATCGTGCAATTCATCAAAGCACTTAACTTTTACGCCGACAATGCAGGGGAAATCAGGAAGTGTGCGATTATCGTACGACTTATTCATCACAATAGAACGCATGGTGATTAAATCTATATTTATCAGCTTGTTAATGGCGAAATATCTTTCGCGATGCGTCGCCATAAATGTGATGAACGCAACATTGTATTAACATTGTTATTGTGAACCCCTTTTCTGCGTTATTTCATGTCAGGAAAAGGTATCCTGCAACGCGCTGCTGGACTATCCTTGTCAGCGTTGGGCACGCGGGTGCCTGTTTGCGCTTTTTTTGGCTGAAGGAGTAATAAAATGGCGACAGGAAAGTCCTGCTCTCGCTGGTTTGCGCCTGTTGCGGCGTTATTGATGGTTGTTAGCCTGAGCGGGTGTTTTGATAAAGAAGGCGACCAGCGCAAAGCGTTTGTCGATTTCCTGCAAAATACAGTGATGCGCGGGGGCGAGCGTCTGCCTACGCTGACCGCTGACCAGAAAAAACAGTTTGGCCCCTTTGTGTCTGATTACGCCGTCATTTACGGCTATTCGCAGCAGGTGAGCCAGGCGATGGATGCGGGTCTGCGCCCGGTTGTCGATAGCGTTAACGCCATTCGCGTTCCGCAGGATTATATGACTCAGCGTGAGCCACTGCGTCAGGCTAATGGTTCGCTTGGCGTGCTGAGCCAGCAACTGGAAAATGCGAAGATGCAGGCCGATGCGGCGCATGCGGCGCTGAAACAGACCGATGACCTGAAACCGGTCTTCGATCAGGTTTATACCAAGGTGGTGACGACTCCGGCTAACGCTCTGCAACCGCTGATCCCGGCGGCACAGATCTTCACTCAGCAACTGGTTCAGGTGGGTGATTTTGTCGCCCAGCAGGGGACTCAGGTGAGCTTTGTGGCGAATGGCATTCAGTTCCCAACCTCTCAGCAGGCAAGCCAGTACAATTCGCTGATTGGCCCGCTGGCATCCCAGCACCAGGCGTTTACTCAGGCCTGGACTGCGGCGGTCGACGCGACGAAGTAATGTTCGCTTTGATGGCAGCAAAAGTAAGGCGGGGAAATCCCCGCCTTATCTGTTTTATTTCCCAGCCACCTGCGGGTTCACGCAGTTTTTATCCACTTTCCCCTGCAAGGCATCAATCAGGTTATCTACCGCACAGGCGGCCATATTAAAGCGCGTCTCGTGGGTAGCGGAGCCGATATGCGGCAGCGCGACGACGTTAGGTAGCGTTAGCAGGGGTGAGTCAGCAGGCAGCGGCTCTTGTTCAAAGACATCCAGCCCGGCGGCATGAATTTCACCCTCTTGCAGAGCGGCAATCAGTGCCTTCTCATCGACTACCGGGCCGCGGCCCGCGTTGATAAAGATGGCTGAGGATTTCATCTTCGCGAACTGCGCTTTGCCGAACAGATGGTGTGTTTCGTCCGTGAGCGGCAGGATCAGGCACACGAAATCGGACTCCTGCAACAGCGTATCGAGGTCACAGTAACGCGCGCTGAAACGCTCTTCGGCCTGCGGATGCGGGCGGCGAGCGTTATACAGAATCGGCATGCCGAACCCGCAGTGCGCGCGCTGAGCCAGCGCCATGCCGATGCGGCCCATTCCGACGATACCCAGCGTTTTGTGATGCACATCGGTGCCGAACCAGTCCGGGCCAATGCTTTTTTTCCATTCACCCGCTTTAACGCGATCCGCCACTTCCACCACCCGACGCGCGGTGCTGAGTACCAGCGCCATTACCGTATCTGCTACGGTTTCCGTCAGCACGGTGGGGGTGTGCATCAGCAGAATTTTACGCGCGTTCAGCGCATCGACATCAAAGTTGTCGTAGCCCACAGAGACGGTCGAGGCCGCACGCAGTTTTGGCATTTTCTCCAGCAGCGCTTCGTTAACGGCTTCGCTGGAACCCAGCAGACCGACCGCGTTCGCGAACAGGTCTGCATGCTGTTGGACGGTTTCCGGGCGCAGGTTAGGCACCTGCGTAACGGTGAAATGGGCTTCCAGGCGATGCAGTAAATCGTCAGGCAGTGCCTTGTAGAGAATAATGGACGGCTTCATGCGACTCTCCGTAAGTGTGATTTAAGCGTGGCGTGCGCCAACGGGAATTTGTTGATTATTCGCGGGCTTAACAATCAAAGTAAGCCACACCGAGGCGAAAAGCGCCACCCCCATAAAAATGTAAGAGGCAGACGGTGAACCGGTCGCGCCGTTGAGATAACCGACGAACCAGGAACCAAAGAATGAGCCCAGTGCGCCCATACTGTTAATCAGTGCCATTGCGCCCCCGGCGACATTGCGAGGCAGCATCTCAGGGATGATGGCAAAGAACGGGCCATAGGGCGCGTACATTGCAGCACCGGCAATGACCAGCAGGGTGTAGGAAATCCAGAAGTGGTTGGCGCCCACCGCCCAGGAACCGATAAAGGCGAACCCGGCAATCAATAGCAGCGGCCAGACAAACAGCTTACGATTTTGCATTTTGTCGGAAGCCCAGGAGACCAGGATCATCGCCGCAGTGGCGGCCAGATACGGCACAGATGACAGCCAGCCCACTTCCACCATGCCAAGGTTTGCGCCACCGCTGCGAATAATCGACGGCAGCCACAGCACGAAACCGTACACGCCGATACTCCAGGCGAAATACTGCATGCACAACAGAATCACGTTGCGGGAACGGAACGCCTCGCCGTAGTTACGCACGGCTTTAATGCCCTGCTGCTCTTTATCGAGTTCGGCCTGCAATGCGGCTTTTTCGGATTCAGACAACCAGCCCGCCTGCGCTGGTTTATCTTTTACCAGCACCCACCAGCAGAACGCCCAGATGATGGCCGGGAAACCTTCGATGATAAACATTTCACGCCAGCCGAGCGCCTGAATCAGATAGCCGGAAACCACCGACATCCACAGCACCGTAACCGGGTTCCCGAGGATCAAGAAAGTGTTCGCGCGAGAACGTTCGGATTTAGTAAACCAGTTACTGATGTAAATCAGCATCGCTGGCATCACTGCGGCTTCCACTACGCCGAGGATAAAGCGAATGGCGGCGAGCATCGGGATATTGCTGACCATCCCGGTGAGCGAGGCGCAGGCACCCCACAGAATCAAACAGACAAAAATCAGTTTGCGCACGCTTCGGCGTTCTGCGTACATCGCGCCTGGGATCTGGAAGAAGAAGTAGCCGAGAAAGAAAAGAGCGCCCAGCAGGGAAGAGATCCCTTTGGTGATACCTAAATCTTCATTGATGCCCGCCGCAGAGGCGAAGCTGAAGTTTGCACGATCGAGATACGCCAGGCTATACGTGATAAACACGATTGGCATGATGTACCACCAGCGTTTGGCTGCATTGGTTGAGCTATTCATAGTCCTGCCTCTGTAGTTGTAGGGTCAGAGTGTTATTTGGGGAAGGTGCGCGCTGGTGCCCTCACCCCGGTCAAAACCAACAATGTGCACAATCCGTTCCCTCTCCCTTGAGGGAGAGGGTTAGGGTGAGGGGGAAGGCGCTACTCCCCTAACGCCTCACGGGTCGGTAATCCTTCACTGTCGCCCTGAACCTGAATGGCCAGCGCGCCAATCTTATTTCCGCGAGTCACGGCATCATGAAGCGAGCGTCCTTCCAGCAGGGCGCTAATCACCCCGACCGCGAAGCCATCACCCGCACCCACCGTATCGACCACCTTGTCGACTTTCACCGGCGCGACGCAGCCTTTTTCACCTTCCGCTGTCTTATACCAGGCACCGTCTGCCCCGGTTTTCAGTACTACTGCTTTCACGCCACGAGCCAGGTAAAAATCG
Source organism: Pseudocitrobacter cyperus (assembly GCF_039889165.1). Classification (NCBI taxonomy): domain Bacteria; kingdom Pseudomonadati; phylum Pseudomonadota; class Gammaproteobacteria; order Enterobacterales; family Enterobacteriaceae; genus Pseudocitrobacter; species Pseudocitrobacter cyperus. The sequence goes on from NZ_JAYMYY010000005.1 coordinate 230,400, forward strand.
GCAATGGCTTCCGGCGTCTGCTGTCCGGTCAAAACCATGCCTTCTTTCAGGCCAGGTAAAACCCAATCTGCCTGGAACGCCAGATGGTTCAGTTTCTCCACCATCTCAGCTTCGCTTTTCCACAACACCGGGCGCAGATTTGGGTCGAATGAGAGGGTTTTACCCTGTGACTTAAATGTGCGGGCCGTATGGTCGAGCAACGCGTATGACGAATCAGAGAGTGCCGCCGCGACGCCGCTCAAGTGTAGATGGCGTGCGCTGGCGAAATAGTTTTCGTTAAAATCGTCGAGTGAAAGATGGCTGGCTGCCGAGTTTTTGCGGAAATACTCCACGATGGGATCGGTTCCATTTTCAACTTTAGATTTCACCTGAAAGCCGGTAGCGAAACGCTTATCGCAGGTGACGCCTGTCGCATCAATGCCCTCTTTTTTCAGGCTATTGATTACGAACTGGCCAAAGCTGTCATGGCCGATGCGGCTCACCCAACCCACGCGTAGCCCCAGTCGCACCAACCCGGTAGCAACATTTAACTCGGCGCCGGCAACGCGTTTGATGAACTGTTCGACCTCACTCAGGTCGCCTGTTTGCGTTGCGACAAACATCGCCATCGCTTCACCGATGGTGATGACATCCAGTTGTTTATTCATTGCTTAATCCTCGCGTAACAGATTGACATAGCGGCGAGTTACCGCGGTCAGGTCGTCGCCTTCCAGTGGAAACTCGATCCCGCGCGGCGCATCGGCGGGCAGGGCGCGTAATACGTCCAGCCAATCGCTGTTTGCCGGGTCTGGCGGAACGGCGCGGAAACTGTTCTGGTGTGGTACTGCCGCTTTTACGTGGATGTAGCACACCGCCGGTGCCAGTTGCTGCGCGGCTTCCTGCGGGCAATTTCCTACCCACTGCCAGTTGCCCATATCAAAAGTCAGGCGCACGGGAAGGCTGAGCACACGGCAGGCGGCCTTGAAACGCTGCATTGGCGGTAGCTGGCCGCATTCGGTTTGATCATTTTCCACCACCAGCGCCATACCGCTGACAGTAAGCCAGGTACGCAGGGTTTCCAGCGGCGCTTTACGCTCGAAATGGCCGAGAGAGACTTTTAGCCACAGGGCGTTCAGTGTGCGGGCTTCTTCGAGCAGAGCGGGGAGGTGAGGGTTTAGGGTACCGTCAGGGAGAAACAGCGGTTCCGGGGCGGAGTAGCAGGCGAGTAATTTTCGCGCTTCAATTTCGCGCGCCAGTTCTGGCAGGGCGTCCAGCTCGGTATTGCTGAACATTTCACGGCGGATCTCGACACCGTCTGCGCCCGCTTTCGCGATAATCGGCAGCATCGCCGCTTGTCCACCCGCGGCCCGGACGTGGTCATGTCCATAAGCGGCGGTAACGACGATAATTTGTCTTTTCATGGGGAACTCCAGCGTCATCTTATGAGTAATACGCTAGATGGAACCGGTTCCAAAGAAAAGCTCAGGATGTTGAATTTATGATCGCCATCACGAAGGATCGTTAACGGGAGGTTGATCCCCTGATAATCAGTTCGCCAGAGAAAACCTGTTCATGAATGGCGGTACTGCCGCCTTCGATACGGCGAACGACCTGCTCGACGGCCGCGAAGCCAATTTGCCAGGTGGGTTGTTTTAAGGTGGTGATGCCAACACCCGCCAGTTCCGCCCATTCGAGTTCATCGAAGCCCAGCAGGCCGATATCGCTTCCCCAGTTGAGACCGATGCGTTTGAGTGAACGGGCAACCTGAAGGGTAAGCGCGCCGTTGGCGGAGATAATCGCTTTGCGCATGCCGCGGTAGCGGGTGTGAAACTCCCGCAGCGTATTATCAAGCCGGGCATTTTCCGCCAGCGGGACTTCGGCATTTTCAGACACCACGCCGGGATAACGCGCAAGCGTCGCATTAAACGCGGCAAGACGTTCGCGGCGGGTGTTGACCGTGCCGAGCGGTTCGCTGAGAAACAAAATCGCTTCGAAGCCCTGGTCAATGAGATGCTCAGTGGCGGTGGTGGCCGCCTGGGTATTGTCGAGCCCCACCACATCGCAGGCGAAATCAGGAATTTTGCGGTCAATGAGTACCATCGGAAGCGAGGATTGTTGCAGACGATTAAGCGCTTCTTCGCGCATACCAACCGCGTTCACCACAATCCCTTCCACCTGATAGCTGCGCAGCAGGTCGAGGTAATGCTGCTCCTGATCGACTTCGTTGTTGGTATTACACACCAGTGGGGTGAAGCCTTTCTCGCGGCAGGCGGCTTCGATACCGCTTAGCACGTTAACGGAGTAAGGGTTGGTGATATCGGCGATAATCAGGCCTATCAGGCGCGTGCGGCCACGTTTCAGGCTGCGCGCCATCAGGCTGGGGCGATAATCCAGTTCGGCGATGGCGTGTTCAATCCGCGCCAGTAGCGCATCGGAAAGCAGATGTTTCTCACCGTTCAGGTAACGGGAGATGCTGGTTTTACCGGTTTTTGCTGCTTTTGCGACGTCGCTAATCGTCGGGCGTGCTGATTTCGCCATAAGGGCCTCTCTTTGCAAAGTGAGAACACCTTAGCGCGAAAATCTGGCTAAGCAAGTGATTTGCCCGGTAAACATGGCGTTACCGGGCGTTCTGTTACTGAAGAGGGCTTAAGGTGATTTCGACGCGACGGTTCTGCGCTTTGCCTGCTTCGGTACTGTTGCTGGCGATAGGATTCGCCGGACCCATGCCGCTTGTGCGGATACGGGTTGCGGCAACACCCTGGGTGATCAGGGAACTGGCGACGGAGTCCGCACGTTGCTGAGACAAACGCATGTTCAGATCCTGGCCCCCGGTGCTGTCGGTGTAACCAATCACGTTCACTGCTGTTTTCTCATACTCCTTCAGCACCATTGCGACGCCAGTCAGGGTATTCGCACCTGCCGGTTTCAACGTTGCGCTGCTGCTGTCAAAGGTCACGTTGCTCGGCATGTTTAGTACGATGTTATCGCCGTTTCGCGTCACGCTAACGCCCGTTCCCTGCATTTTCTCGCGCAGTTTCGCTTCCTGCACGTCCATGTAGTAACCGACGCCGCCGCCGAGGGCAGCCCCTGCTGCGGCGCCAATCAGCGCGCCTTTGCCGCGATCTTTCTTCGAAGAGGAGAGTGCGCCAACACCCGCGCCCACTAAAGAGCCGATACCGGCTCCAATGCCGGATTTGCCCGCTTCGCGCTCACCGGTGTAGGGGTTGGTGGTACAGCCAGAAACGGCCAGCGCTCCGCTCACGACGGCGGCAATCATCAGTACGCTTTTTTTCATCTTAGTTCCTTAATCCTTTTTTATTCTTTGCCACAGCGAGCGTGGCGGTTGATTATGACGTGGAAATAAGCGGAAAATTCCATCCATAACTCCGATTTATGTAAAAAATAATGAGTGATGGTGAATCCATCGCCACAACACCTGCATCGAACACTCAGGAGCACGCTTTGGCCAACTCAGTGAAAACACACACAATCTTAACCGCCGCCCACTGGGGGCCCATGCTGGTGGAGACCGACGGCGAAACCGTATTCTCCTCGCGCGGGGCGCTGGATACCCCGTTTGTTAACTCTTTGCAAAGCGCAGTGCGCGACCAGGTGCACAGCAAAACGCGGGTACGGTACCCGATGGTGCGTAAAGGTTATCTGCTGTCACCGGATGCGCCGCAGGGCATCCGTGGGCAGGATGAATTTGTGCGGGTGAGCTGGGATGAGGCGCTGGATCTGCTCCACGCGCAGCACAAACGTATTCGTGAGACGTATGGCCCGTCGTCGATTTTCGCGGGTTCCTATGGCTGGCGTTCGAACGGGGTGCTACACAAAGCGGCCACGCTGCTGCAACGTTATATGAGCCTGGCTGGCGGTTATACCGGCCATCTTGGCGATTACTCGACCGGCGCGGCGCAGGCCATCATGCCGCACGTCGTGGGCAGCAATGAAGTTTATCAGCAGCAGACCAGTTGGCCGATGGTGCTAGAGCATACGGATGTTGTGGTGTTATGGAGCGCTAACCCGCTGAATACACTGAAAATTGCCTGGAACGCTTCGGACGAACAGGGCATTCCATTCTTCGATAAGTTACGCAAAAGCGGGAAACGCCTGATCTGCATCGATCCGATGCGATCGGAAACCGTCGAATTTTTTGGCGATGCGATGGAGTGGATCGCCCCGCATATGGGTACCGATGTTGCGATGATGCTCGGAATTGCCCATACACTGGTGGAAAACGGCTGGCATGACGCTGAGTTTTTAGCCCGTTGCACGACGGGCTACGCCCGGTTCGAGGCATATCTGTTGGGGAGTGACGGGCAGCCGAAAACCGCAGAGTGGGCGGCGGCAATCTGCGGTGTGAGCGCCGACAAAATTCGCGAATTGGCGCAATTGTTCCACGAAAATACCACCATGCTCATGGCGGGCTGGGGAATGCAACGTCAGCAGTTTGGCGAGCAGAAGCACTGGATGGTGGTCACGCTTGCCGCCATGTTAGGGCAGATCGGCACACCCGGCGGCGGTTTTGGCCTCTCTTATCATTTTGCCAACGGCGGTAATCCGACCCGTCGCGCCGCGGTGCTGGCGTCGATGCAGGGGGCCGTGAAGGGCGGAACTGATGCGGTGGATAAAATCCCCGTTGCCCGTATCGTTGAGGCGCTGGAAAACCCCGGCGCACTCTATCAGCATAATGGAATGGACAGGCACTTTCCGGATATCCGTTTTGTCTGGTGGGCGGGCGGCGCCAACTTTACCCATCATCAGGATACCAACCGTTTAATCCGTGCCTGGCAGCGCCCGGAACTGGTGGTGATTTCTGAATGCAACTGGACGGCGGCGGCGCGGCATGCGGATATTGTTCTGCCCGCCACAACCTCCTTCGAGCGCAACGATCTCACCATGACCGGCGATTACAGCAATCAGCATCTGGTTCCCATGAAGCGGGTGGTGATGCCACAGGGCGAAGCGCGGGATGATTTCGACGTTTTTGCTGAACTGAGCGAACGCTGGGAAGCGGGCGGGCGTGAACGCTTTACCGAAGGTAAAAACGACCTGCAATGGCTGGAAACCTTCTATTGTATTGCAGCAGAGCGAGGTGCAAGCCAGCAGGTAACGCTGCCACCGTTTGCTGATTTCTGGCAGGCCAACCAGCTCATTGAAATGCCAACCAGCGAGCAAAATAGCCAGTTTGTTCGTTTTGCCGCTTTCCGTGCTGATCCGCAGGTCAATCCGTTGAAAACGCCGAGTGGAAAAATCGAAATTTATTCCGAGCGCATCGCCAGTTTTGGTTATGCCGACTGTCCGCCGCATCCCGCGTGGCTGGAGCCGGATGAGTGGCATGGCAACGCCGAGCCGCAGCAGCTTCAGTTGCTCTCTGCGCATCCGGCGCATCGTCTGCACAGCCAGCTTAATCATACATCGCTGCGTGAACAGTATGCGGTGGCGGGGCGTGAACCGCTAACCCTGCATCCGGATGATGCGCGGGCGAGAAATATTGAGGATGGCGATCTGGTACGCGTCTGGAACCATCGTGGGCAGGTGCTGGCCGGTGCGGTGGTGAGCGCGGGAATTAAGCCTGGCGTTATCTGCCTGCATGAAGGGGCGTGGCCGGATCTTGACCTCCAGGCTGAAGGCATCTGTAAAAACGGTGCCGTAAACGTGCTGACCAAAGACCTCCCCAGCTCGCGGCTGGGGAATGGCTGCGCGGGTAATACGGCACTGGCCTGGGTGGAGAAATATCGGGGGCCGGCGCTTACGCTAACGGCGTTTGATCCGCCTGCCAACGCATAATCCAGGTTGGGTGCTTTGTATCTTCCTGCCATGCGCCGTCTTCAATACGAAAACCGAGCGCATGGTAGAAATTCACCGCCCGATCGTTCTTCTGGTAGACCTCCAGGCTTAAGTCTGGGTAGCGCTGTTTCACATGGTTGAGCAGTTCGCTGCCGATACCGCGATGTAGCGCCTGCGGGGCAACGAACAGCGCGCCGATAAACTGGTTATCCATCACGCTGATAAAGCCCAGCAGCGCGTCGTCCTCTTCCCATACCCAGGTGTCCGCCGCCGGTAAGTAGACGTCGCGCACCAGGGCGAGGCTGTCATGCCAGTACTGCTCATCGATAAAAGGATGCGCAAAGGTGGTGCTTTCCAGCCATAGCGTCAGCAGCGGATCGAGGGATTTAGCTGTCCACTTGCCGATCATGTTGGTCTCCGGGGTGGCAGAAGCAGCTCGTCACGTGATCGTTAACCAACCCGCACGCCTGCATAAAGGAGTAGCAAATCGTCGTGCCAACGAACTTAAAGCCACGTTTTTTCAGCGCTTTTGATAAGGCATCTGACGCGGGCGTGGAGGTCGGTATCATCGACAGTTCCGTGGCCTGAGTGACGATTGGCGTGTTATTGACAAACGACCAGACGAAATCGACAAATGATTCACCGCTCGCTTCCATCGCCAGGTACGCACGGGCGTTGCCGATAATGGCCTGAATTTTGCCGCGATGGCGAATAATCCCGGCGTCCAACACCAGCCGTTCGACATCTTCTTCGGTCATCGCCGCAACCTTCTGCGGGTCAAACTGATGGAAGGCGTTCCGGTAATTTTGCCGTTTTTTCAGCACGGTTATCCACGATAGCCCCGCCTGTTGCCCTTCCAGACAGATCATCTCAAACAGTTGTTGCCCCTCTTTCTGGGCAACTCCCCACTCCTTGTCGTGATAGTCGATATAGAGAGGATCCTGACTGACCCATCCACAACGCTGCATATCTTTCTCCTGTTTGCGTGTTCTGGCCTGATAATAAAACCTGCAAATCAACCTTGACGCCAGAAATAAAGAGACAATATTTAATAAAGGGATTTCAACCCCTAAAAACATAACAATATCGCCGGGTTCGGCTCTACTCTGGAGTCGCTTGAATGATTGATAAGAAATGCACTGGCTATGGGCCGGGCGTTTTGACTGCGCCTGTCTTTATTTGCTTATTATTTACGACTCAGGCGCAAGCCTGGCAGCAAGAATATATCGTAACCGACACGCAAAGTAGCACTGCTGAACGCTATACCTGGGATAGCGATCACCAACCGCGCTATGACGACATTCTGGCGGAGCGGATTAAAGCGGCCAGCAATGAGCCGGGGCTGGCCATGACGACGCCGGAAGAGACCGCGCTGGATACCACAAAATCGATGAGTATAGGCTGGAATATACCCTTGACTGAGAGTCTCACCACCGGGCCGATAGCGGCATGGAACTATGACGGCTCGCCGGGGAATGCCTTCAGCGACTCGGGGGATGTCGGCAGCTATACCGATCCCCTGTGGCATGCCAGTATCAGTACGTTGGGCTGGCGCGTTGATTCGCGTTCCTGGTGGGGAGTACATCCATGGGCGCAGGTGAGCTATAACCAGCAATATGGTGAAAACCAGTGGAAAGCCCAGTCCGGCCTGAACCGCATGCCGGGCACTAATCAGGAAGGAAACTGGGTTGATGTGACGCTTGGCGCAGACATGTTGCTTAATCAGCATGTCGCTGCCTATGCCTCGCTTTCGCAGGCTGACAACATGACGGCCGGTTCTAATTATCTTTATACGATGGGCGTAAGCGCGCGCTTTTGATGTGCCGGATGACATTCCGGCACAATGCCATTCATTCCGCTCTCAGTGCATTTCATTCCGTCCTCAATGCACTTCATGCCTTTTCCCCCCATTGAATACGCGGGTTTCGTTATCGTAGCCGCAGTTAATTCAAGAAGGCATCTTCATCATGAACGCTGCAACTCAAAACCATACTCGCTGGCTGACGCTTATCGGCACTATCATTACCCAGTTCGCGCTCGGTTCAGTGTATACCTGGAGCCTGTTTAACAGTTCGCTCTCCAGCAAGCTGGATGCACCGGTCAGCCAGGTCGCTTTCTCCTTCGGTTTATTAAGCCTTGGCCTGGCGCTCTCTTCCTCGGTAGCCGGGAAATTGCAGGAACGTTTTGGCGTGAAACGCGTCACCATGGCCTCGGGGATTTTACTCGGCGTCGGCTTCTTCCTGACCGCACACTCCAACAGCCTGATGATGCTGTGGCTGAGTGCTGGCGTACTGGTTGGCCTGGCCGATGGGGCGGGCTACCTGCTGACGCTCTCCAACTGCGTGAAGTGGTTCCCGGAACGTAAAGGGCTGATCTCCGCCTTTGCTATCGGTTCTTACGGTTTAGGTAGCCTCGGATTTAAATTCATCGACAGCCATTTGCTGGAAACGGTCGGCCTGGAAAAAACCTTCATGATTTGGGGCGCGATTGTGCTGGTGATGATTGTCTTCGGCGCGATGCTTATGACCGATGCGCCGCAGCAGGAAGTGAAAAGCGTTAACGGCGTGGTTGAAAATGACTTCACCCTGGCGGAATCCATGCGTAAACCGCAGTACTGGATGCTGGCGGTGATGTTCCTGACCGCCTGCATGAGCGGCCTGTACGTGATTGGCGTAGCGAAAGATATCGCTCAGGGCATGGTACATCTGGATATCGCCACGGCGGCAAATGCGGTAACGATTATCTCTATCGCTAACCTGAGTGGCCGTCTGGTGCTGGGGATCTTGTCTGATAAAATCTCCCGTATCCGCGTCATTACTATCGGTCAGGTCATTTCGCTGGTGGGCATGGCTGCGCTGCTCTTCGCACCGCTCAACGCGACCACCTTCTTCGCGGCAATTGCCTGCGTCGCCTTTAACTTTGGCGGCACCATCACCGTGTTCCCGTCGCTGGTCAGCGAGTTCTTCGGCCTGAACAATCTGGCGAAAAACTACGGTGTAATTTACTTAGGTTTCGGTATCGGCAGCATCTGCGGTTCGCTGATTGCCTCACTGTTCGGCGGCTTCTACGTGACCTTCTGCGTTATCTTCGCTCTGCTGATTATCTCGCTGGCGCTGTCCACGACGATTCGTCAGCCGGCCCAGCCAACACTGCGCCAGATACACGCTCACTAAATGCAAGTCCGAAAAAAGAGGAGCTATGCTCCTCTTTTGCCCTTTTTAACCCCCCAACCGTCCGCTTCCGCACTTGCTTTTTTGTAAATATCTGTAGCGAAAACGCACATCATTGCCACTTTTCTCTCTTACTGTGGTCTACTTAGCCGCGCGTGTACCGAACGGACTCTATTACTCCCGCACAATTGCCTGATGCGCTGCCAGGATGGAACGGCGCTGGATCTGTTGTTCCCTTTTTTCAGGGTTATTTGCATGCGATATTTAAAAACGATGTCTCAGCAGACGCTGTGCTGGCTGCTGGCTGTTTACATCGGTCTGTTTATGAATGCTTCCGTGTTCCTGCGTCGCTTTGAAGGTTACGCTCAGGATCTCACTTTCTGGAAAGGCGTCGCGGCCATCGTTGAGATGATTGCCGCTGTTCTTATCTGCTTTTTCTTACTGCGCGTGATGTCGTTACTCGGCAGGCGAGTATGGCAGGTGCTGGCTTCGCTACTGGTATTGATTTCCGCGGGTGCCTGTTACTACATGACCACCATGAACGTCATGATTGGTTACGGTATTGTCGCGTCGGTTATGACCACGGATATCGACCTCTCGAAAGAGGTGGTTGGCTGGACGCTGGTTATTTCAGTTGTGCTGATCAGCGCCATCCCGCTGTTCCTTATCTGGTTTAACGGCAGCAACATGACGCTGTGGCGCCAGATTCGCACGCCGGAACTGCGCTGGCGCAGCGTGCTGGTGGTACTGCTGGCTGGTTTGATGGTCTGGGGGCCGGTACGTTTTCTGGATATGCGCCAGAAGCGTGATGACCGTATCGCGGGCGTGGACATGCCGAGCTATGGCGGCGTACTGGCGAACTCCTATTTGCCGTCGAACTGGCTCTCTGCGCTGGGGCTTTATGCCTTTGCTCAGGTGGATGAATCATCAGATAACAAATCCCTGATGAATCCGGTGAAGAAATTTACCTATACGCCGACGCAAAATCTTGACGATACCTATGTCATTTTCATCATCGGGGAAACCACCCGCTGGGATCACATGGGCATGCTGGGGTATGAACGTGACACCACGCCGAAACTCTCGAAAGAGAAGAATCTGGTGATGTACCGTGGTTACTCCTGTGACACCGCGACCAAGCTCTCCCTGCGCTGCATGTTCGTGCGTCAGGGCGGGGCGGAAGATAACCCGCAGCGCACGCTGAAAGAGCAGAACGTGTTTGCGGTGCTTAAGCAGTTAGGTTTCAGCTCTGACCTGTATGCGATGCAGAGCGAGATGTGGTTCTATACCAACACGATGGCGGATAACATCGCCTACCGTGAGCAGATCGCCGCAGAGCCGCGCAACCGGGGTAAAGCCGTCGACGACATGCTGTTGTCGAGCGAAGTTCAGCGCTCGCTGGATGATAACCCGCAGGGTAAACATCTGATTGTGTTGCATACTAAAGGGTCGCACTACAACTATACGCAGCGTTACCCGCGTGCTTTCGCGAAATGGGGGCCGGAGTGTTATGCGGTTGATCGTAAGTGTCCAAAAGACCTGATGATCAACTCGTTTGATAACTCCATCACCTACGTCGATCACTTTATCGATACCATTATTGACCAGGTGCGCGATAAAAAAGCGATTGTGTTCTACGCCTCAGATCACGGTGAGTCGATTGAAGAGCGCGAGCACCTGCACGGTACACCGCGTCATATGGCGCCGCCGGAGCAGTTCCGCGTACCGATGATGGTGTGGATGTCGGATAAATATCTGGAGAATCCGTCCAATGCTGCGGCCTTTGCTCAGTTGAAGAAGGAAGCGGATATGAAGGTGCCACGTCGTCACGTTGAACTGTATGACACCATTATGGGTTGCCTCGGTTACACCTCGCCAAACGGCGGTATTAACGAGAACAACAACTGGTGTCACATCCCGGATGCCAGCAAGAAAGCCGTGAATTAACAGGGATGGCGACTTTCTCGCCGAATGGATGGCTTTTTTAGGGTAAGGGATTGACGAGGGTGCATCACAGCAGTAAGATGCGCCCCGCATTCGGTGATTGGCGCAGCCTGGTAGCGCACTTCGTTCGGGACGAAGGGGTCGGAGGTTCGAATCCTCTATCACCGACCAAATTTGAAAAGCCCGCTCTATGAGCGGGCTTTTTGCGTCTGGTGTTTGAAGGCAACCCTCACCCTGGCCCTCTCCCTGAGGGAGAGGGAACCGATCGCACGCGTGTTTAAGTTCGTGCCGGTTTTCTCTCTCTCCCTGAGGGAGAGGGAACCGATCGCGCACATGTTTAAGCTTAGTGCCGGTTTTCTCCCTCTCCCTGCGGGAGAGGGCCGGGGTGAGGGCAACAGCGTGCGCCGATCACACATAAGCCCCTTTTCGTATCTGAATCACCACCACCTTGCCATTTTGTGACCTATTCCATTGCATTTTTTTATACATAGTCAGATCTTTTTTTTCGTTGCTTATGGATAACCTCAGCATTTTCCCCTGTGCGTTTTAACGTTCGCGGTATTTATCGCTCAGATAATCACCGTTCTGTCATTATTTTTTCATAATGTGATTAAACGTTAATCACTGACCTCTGAAAAATATCAAGAACAAAACCCTGGCTTATAGCCAGTAGCATAAATTTCTCTGCTGAAAATACCGCACTGGAGTTTTTTTAATCTTTGCCTGCCAATTCTCACCCTCGTTGTAAATCCCGGATGAGTGTATTGACGTTTTCACATTCTGTTGACAGATTGTAGGGCACGAGGGGCATTTCAGGGAGGATCTGCGCTGCAACTCTCACGCTTACCTGAAAGGAATCTCCATCCCCTGTAACGCCTTCGGGCACCACCGACCAGACCGGTTAAAAAACATATAAAGGCTGGCGGAATAACAACAACACAACACACATAACCTGGAGCAGAATAATGAGTATTTCCTTGAAGAAGTCAGGGATGCTGAAGCTTGGTCTCAGCCTGGTGGCGATGACGGTTGCTGCCGGTGTGCAGGCCAAAACCCTGGTTTATTGTTCTGAAGGCTCGCCGGAAGGCTTTAACCCACAGCTCTTTACCTCGGGAACCACCTATGATGCCAGCTCGGTGCCAATCTATAACCGTCTGGTGGAGTTCAAAATTGGCACCACGGAAGTCGTTCCTGGCCTCGCTGAAAAGTGGGATGTCAGCGAAGATGGCAAAACCTACACTTTCCACCTGCGTAGCGGTGTGAAGTGGCATGACAGCAAAGATTTCAAACCGACGCGCGACTTTAATGCCGACGACGTGGTGTTCTCATTTGATCGCCAGAAAAACGCTCAAAACCCGTACCATAAAATCTCTGGCGGCAGCTATGAATACTTCGAAGGCATGGGCCTGCCGGAGCTGATTAGCGAAGTGAAAAAAGTGGACGATCACACGGTTCAGTTCGTGCTGACTCGCCCGGAAGCGCCGTTCCTTGCCGACCTGGCAATGGACTTCGCCTCTATTCTGTCAAAAGAATATGCTGACAATATGCTGAAAGCCGGTACGCCGGATAAAGTAGACCTGAACCCAATCGGTACTGGCCCATTCCAGTTGCAGCAGTACCAGAAAGACTCCCGTATTCTCTACAAAGCCTTCCCGGGCTACTGGGGCACCAAACCGCAGATCGACCGCCTGGTGTTCTCCATCACGCCTGACGCCTCCGTGCGTTACGCCAAACTGCAGAAGAACGAATGTCAGGTGATGCCGTATCCGAACCCGGCGGACATTGCCCGTATGAAGCAGGATAAAAACATCAACCTGATGGAGCAGGCGGGCCTGAACGTCGGTTATCTCTCGTATAACGTGCAGAAAAAACCGCTCGATGAGGTGAAAGTTCGCCAGGCGTTGACCTACGCGGTGAACAAAGAAGCGATCATTAAAGCCGTTTATCAGGGCGCAGGCGTGGCCGCGAAAAACCTGATCCCGCCAACCATGTGGGGCTATAACGACGACGTTAAAGACTACAGCTACGATCCAGAGAAAGCGAAAGCGTTGCTGAAAGAAGCAGGCCACGCGGACGGTTTCACTATCGATCTGTGGGCGATGCCGGTACAGCGCCCGTACAACCCGAACGCGCGCCGTATGGCGGAGATGATTCAGGCTGACTGGGCGAAAGTCGGCGTCAAAGCCAATATCGTGACCTACGAGTGGGGCGAGTACCTGAAACGTGCGAAAGATGGCGAGCACCAGACCGTCATGATGGGCTGGACTGGCGACAATGGGGATCCGGATAACTTCTTTGCAACCCTGTTTAGCTGCGCGGCTTCCGAGCAAGGTTCTAACTACTCGAAATGGTGCTACAAGCCGTTTGAAGATCTGATTCAGCCAGCCCGCGCGACTGACGATCACAACAAGCGTATTGAACTCTACAAACAGGCTCAGGTAGTGATGCATGACCAGGCTCCGGCGCTGATCATCGCTCACTCCACCGTATACGAGCCGGTGCGTAAAGAAGTCAAAGGCTATGTGGTTGATCCGTTAGGTAAACATCACTTCGAAAATGTCTCTATCGAATAATAACGATGTTCCCCCTCTCCCTCAGGGAGAGGGTATTTACATTTGTGAGCAATACAGGCACCCAGTTCCAGGCTGAGTGTCACTAGAGAGAATCCGGGTTATGTTGCAGTTTATTCTCCGACGTTTGGGACTTGTCATCCCCACGTTTATCGGTATTACCCTTCTCACGTTTGCGTTTGTCCATATGATCCCCGGCGACCCGGTGATGATTATGGCGGGCGAGCGTGGGATCTCCCCTGAACGCCATGCTGAGCTGTTGGCCGCGCTCGGCCTTGATAAGCCGATGTGGCAGCAGTACCTCCATTACATTTGGGGTGTAATGCATGGTGATTTAGGGGTCTCGCTGAAAAGCCGTCTTCCGGTGTGGGACGAGTTCGTGCCGCGTTTTAAAGCGACGCTGGAACTCGGTATCTGTGCCATGATGTTCGCCGTTGCCGTGGGTATCCCCGTGGGCGTGCTGGCGGCGGTAAAACGCGGCTCTATTTTCGATCACACTGCGGTCGGCCTGGCGCTGACCGGCTACTCCATGCCTATCTTCTGGTGGGGCATGATGCTGATTATGCTGGTCTCGGTGCAGTGGAACCTGACGCCGGTTTCCGGGCGAGTCAGCGACATGGTGTTCCTTGACGATTCCAACCCGCTGACCGGCTTTATGCTGATTGATACCGCCATCTGGGGCGAAGAGGGCAACTTCATCGATGCCGTGGCGCATATGATTTTGCCTGCCATTGTGCTTGGCACCATCCCGCTGGCGGTGATTGTGCGTATGACCCGTTCTTCCATGCTGGAAGTGCTGGGCGAGGATTACATCCGTACCGCGCGCGCCAAAGGGCTGACCCGTATGCGGGTGATTGTGGTTCACGCGTTGCGTAACGCTATGCTGCCGGTGGTGACGGTGATTGGGTTGCAGGTCGGTACATTGCTGGCAGGCGCGATCCTGACGGAAACCATCTTCTCCTGGCCGGGTCTGGGCCGCTGGCTGATTGACGCCTTACAGCGTCGTGACTATCCGGTGGTGCAGGGCGGTGTGCTGCTGGTGGCGACGATGATTATCCTCGTCAACCTGCTGGTTGATCTCCTGTACGGCGTGGTGAACCCGCGTATCCGGCATAAGAAGTAAGGGGCCATCATGTCACAAGTCACTGAAAATAAAACGGTGTCCGCACCGGTGCCGATGACCCCGCTACAGGAGTTCTGGCATTACTTTAAACGCAACAAAGGCGCGGTCGTTGGGCTGGCTTACGTTGTCATCGTACTGTTCATTGCGATTTTCGCGAACTGGATTGCGCCCTATAACCCGGCGGAACAGTTCCGCGACTCGCTGCTCGCGCCGCCGGTGTGGCAGGAAGGCGGAAGCTGGGCGCATCTGTTAGGCACGGATGATGTGGGCCGCGATGTGATGTCGCGTCTGATGTACGGCGCGCGTCTTTCGCTGCTGGTAGGCTGCCTGGTGGTCGTGCTGTCGCTGGTTCTTGGGATCATCCTCGGGCTGGTGGCGGGCTACTTCGGCGGCCTGATCGATAACGTCATCATGCGCGTGGTCGACATCATGCTGGCGCTGCCGAGCCTGCTGCTGGCGCTGGTACTGGTGGCGATTTTCGGGCCGTCTATTGGCAACGCCGCACTGGCGCTCACCTTCGTCGCATTGCCGCACTATGTGCGCTTAACCCGCGCCGCCGTGCTGGTGGAAGTGCACCGCGACTACGTCACCGCCTCTCGCGTGGCGGGAGCGGGCGCGATGCGCCAGATGTTCGTCAATATCTTCCCGAACTGCCTTGCGCCGCTGATCGTTCAGGCGTCGCTCGGTTTCTCTAACGCCATTCTCGATATGGCCGCCCTCGGCTTCCTCGGCATGGGTGCGCAACCGCCAACACCGGAGTGGGGCACCATGCTCTCCGACGTGTTGCAGTTCGCGCAAAGCGCCTGGTGGGTCGTGACCTTCCCGGGGCTTGCGATCCTGCTGACGGTGCTGGCATTTAACCTGATGGGTGACGGTCTGCGTGACGCGCTCGATCCCAAACTGAAGCAGTAAGAGGTTCGAGATGGCGTTATTAAATGTAGATAAATTATCGGTGCACTTCGGTGACGAAGATACACCGTTCCGCGCCGTTGACCGCGTCAGTTACAGCGTGGATCAGGGGGAAGTGGTAGGCATTGTCGGTGAGTCTGGTTCGGGTAAATCGGTGAGTTCGCTGGCGATTATGGGGTTGATTGATTATCCCGGCCGCGTGATGGCTGAAAGCCTGGTATTTAACGGCCAGGATCTGAAGCGCATCTCGGAAAAAGAGCGGCGCAACCTGGTGGGCGCCGAAGTGGCGATGATCTTCCAGGATCCGATGACCAGCCTTAACCCGTGCTACACCGTCGGTTTCCAGATAATGGAAGCGATTAAGGTACATCAGGGCGGTAATAAGAAAACGCGCCGCCAGCGGGCGATTGACCTGCTCAATCAGGTCGGCATTCCCGACCCGGCCTCGCGTTTAGACGTTTATCCGCATCAGCTTTCCGGCGGGATGAGCCAGCGCGTGATGATCGCCATGGCGATAGCCTGTCGGCCAAAACTGCTGATTGCTGATGAACCGACAACGGCGCTCGACGTGACCATTCAGGCGCAGATCATCGAACTGCTGCTGGAGTTGCAGCAGAAGGAGAACATGGCGCTGATCCTGATCACCCACGATCTGGCGCTGGTGGCGGAAGCTGCGCATAAAATTATCGTCATGTATGCCGGCCAGGTGGTCGAAACCGGCGCCGCGCACGATATCTTCCGTGCGCCGCGTCACCCTTATACTCAGGCGCTGCTGCGCGCGCTGCCGGAGTTTGCTCAGGATAAAGCGCGTCTGGCCTCGCTGCCGGGCGTGGTGCCGGGGAAATATGACCGCCCGAATGGCTGCCTGCTCAACCCACGCTGCCCGTATGCGACGGATAAATGCCGCACTGAAGAACCGGATCTGAACCTGCTGGACAGCGCGCGTCAGTCCAAATGTCACTACCCACTCGATGACGCCGGGAGGCCTACACGATGAGTACCCAAGAGGCCGCCCTGCAACAACCGCTGTTGCAGGCAACCGATCTGAAAAAATACTACCCGGTGAAGAAAGGGCTGTTTGCTCCTGAACGGCTGGTGAAAGCGCTGGACGGCGTGTCGTTCACGCTTGAACGAGGCAAAACGCTGGCGGTGGTGGGCGAATCCGGCTGCGGGAAATCGACCCTGGGTCGCCTGCTGACCATGATTGAAACCCCGACCGGGGGGGCGCTTTCGTATCAGGGGCAGGATCTGCTCATTCCTGACCCGCAGGCGCAGAAACTGCGTCGGCAGAAAATTCAGATAGTCTTCCAGAATCCCTATGGCTCCCTGAACCCGCGCAAAAAAGTCGGGCAGATTCTGGAAGAGCCGTTGCAGATCAACACCGCGCTCAGCAAAGCCGAGCGTCGGGAAAAAGCGCTGGCGATGATGGCGAAAGTGGGGCTTAAAACCGAGCACTATGACCGCTATCCGCATATGTTCTCCGGTGGCCAGCGTCAGCGTATCGCTATCGCCCGGGGGCTGATGCTCGACCCGGACGTGGTGATTGCCGATGAACCGGTTTCCGCGCTGGACGTCTCTGTGCGCGCGCAGGTGCTGAACCTGATGATGGATCTTCAGCAGGAACTGGGGCTCTCTTACGTCTTTATCTCCCACGATTTGTCAGTGGTCGAGCACATTGCCGATGAAGTGATGGTGATGTACCTGGGCCGCTGTGTGGAGAAGGGCACCAAAGACCAAATCTTCAACAACCCGCGTCATCCGTATACCCAGGCGCTGCTTTCGGCAACACCGCGTCTGAATCCGGACGATCGCCGCGAGCGTATCAAACTGACCGGCGAGCTGCCGAGTCCGCTGAACCCACCGCCGGGCTGTGCGTTTAACGCTCGCTGTCACCGTCGTTTTGGGCCATGTACTCAGCTTGCACCGCAGTTGAAAGAGTACAACGGTCAACTGGTTGCGTGCTTCGCCGTAGACCAGGATGAAAATCCTGAGAAGGCGGTTTAACACCTGGAAGGCAGCGCGCAAATTGCATGATTGCCTGGTGAAGGGGATAAACAGAAAAGCGTAGTATCAACGCCAGGCCGGGTTCGCCCGGTCAGGCGCAATGTTGCGGGGGCTTGATCCCCGGCGGCGTTGGTTGCTGGAAAGAGAAAACCCCCGCACGTTGAGAGGATTAACCTGACAACATAACGGGGGCGATTCTTGACTCCAGACCATTCAAGGATAGCCGCGAACCGTTGTCATTTCAAGCAAGGCGGCTATATGACGTTCGCACAACTCTGTGTGATCTTCTGGCACGATCTGGCAGCGCCGATTCTGGTGGGGGTTATTACCACCGCAATCGTGAGCTGGTGGCGTAACCGGAGATAATCCGCAGGCGGGCGTCAGGCTGTCGTAATGGCAACGTGCGCCCGAAACAGGCCGCAGGGGTGACATCCTGCTGCCTTTTTTGCTTACTGCGGATACGGTACCCAGTCGCCGCCATTCAGGCGAACGTATGGTTTACCCTGGTACTGCATTACAACGGCGTTGGAGTTCTCCGAGACGGCAGCGGTCTGCGGCAGGTTGTTGGTATATGCCTGCCAGTCAACGCTGTCTTCATTGAACATTTTGCCATCCACGGCGCGCGCAACCAGTTCAGATACCGCCAGATAGCTACTCGGTTGATCAACAACGATAGGTGCGCCCTGATGCGGGGCTTTCATACCGAAGAATTTAATCGCCGCCGGGACGTGCGTGATGGATGGGCTCGGAATATCACGCAGCCCGGAGACCTGCATTTTATCGCCCTTTAACGCTGCGCCGTGTTCCGGAACGATCACCACCATCACTTTACGACCCGATTTTTCCAGTTCGGTGAAGAAAGTGTCCAGCTCATCAAACAGCTTTTGCGCGCGAGCTTTGTAATCTGCGGTTTTGCTCTGTCCCTGATAGTGGTTCCCGTCGTGTAACGGCAGAATGTTGAAGAACGTAGCGGTACGCTTGTCTGAAGCCTGTTCTTCGGCGCCCAGCCAGCGCTGCAGCACCGCGAGATCGTCATACACAGGCGAACCATCGAAGGAGAGCAGATTGACCGGCAGTTTGCTCTGATCCATCAACGGGCTTTGCATTCCGCCGTAATTACGCACTTCCTTCAGGAAGTCGCCGAAGACGCCGTCATGATCCAGCATCAGTTGTTGGCCAAAGCCCAGTTTGCTCAGGTTATCGAACAGATAGCACTGATTCCCGGCAGGCTGATAGAGGTTGGTATGAGACGGCTGCCCGCAACTGGCGCGCAGCAGGCGAATCGCCGCTGGGCCACTGTAGGAGGTCGCGGAGTTAAAGTTGGTAAAACGGATATCAAAGTGTGACCACAACGGATGCTGCATCAGGCCTGCGGCTTCAATATCCGCGTTGGAAAGCGAACAGATGTTGATGACCAGCAGTTCAAACGGCTGGGCATCCGCAGGCAATTCGGTCGGGAATTTTGTCGTGCGTTTTTCTTCCGCCTGATAAAAGCTGTTCAGCCAGGCATTAAGATTCGCGGATGTAGGCGGTGCGGTTTGCGCCGGGATATCGCCCACCACCGGCGTGTTGCCCGCCGTGGCGACTGTCGCCGCCGCGGTACCGCCTGTCGTTGTCACGGTGCTGGTTGGCTGCCCGCCAGGGAACAAGGAAAAAGAGGGGCCGACCAGGGTTATCAGGTTCAGCCACACCATCGCGGCCACCACAAAGACAGTTACCCGAATCCATTGTGTTAAGAACAACCAGGCGACCAGCAGCACAAAGAAGGCACCGACCATCTGCCAGTTAATAAAGCGGGTAATCAGATCCCAGATATAGTCGGCGCTGAATCCGGCGATTTGCGAGCCCTGGCTCATGATGCTTTCCGGGCCAGGTAGCCAGGTATCATGCCAGAAGAGGGCAAAGCCTATCGGTATGGCAATCCAGTTGCGCCATTTGTGCAGACGGCGATTGGGCAGCGGAAACAGCAGAAACGCCATAAACACCAGGTTCTGCATGGCGTGAAAATTGAGATAACCGGCCCACAACAGGCCAAATTTTACCAGGAAGTAGAAGTTCCAGCCGGACAAGCCGCGCCAGTATTGCCAGAGCGGCGATGAGGCCGTGGCGGTCTGTGTTGAATTGGTCATTTTTCTGTTTTCGCTCTGGAACCTGCATTCCGGCGTATAACGCCTGCCGGTTTGACATAACGTGGTTTAAAGAACATCAATCGGAAGGCATTTTCAATGCGTCGCTGATAGTGACGCGTCAGATAACCCAACGGGAAGAATAGTAGCGCGCACAGTACCACCAACTGAATAATATCGCTTATCGACATCATGATGACTGTTCTCCCGTATCAGCAGATAAACGGCGTGGTTCCGGGTAGCGGCGCCAGTGCCGGCCATCGTGCGTGGCGTTGATGATTTTTCCAGGCTCGGTGGTGATCGGCAGCGGTTTTGTCCAGCGTTCGGGTTTTACATCCTGCATGTCAACCAGCTCTGCTGCGATTTGCTTATCTTCGAACCAAATCACGCGGTTAGAGAAGATATCGCCAGTGGGCAACGGGAAGATATGATTCAGCGCGATATCAAGGTCGTTTACCCGGCAGAAGGATAAGAAGATCACCAGACGTTTATCCGCAATGGTCGCGATGTCGCCCATACGATGCGGGCGACATAGGGTTAACGCCTGTTCCACGCGGAGCCCTGGCGCCGGACGCAACGCGACCATTACGCCCTTGCCATCTGCAGGCAGGAGGGGGTTATTGACGATTTTTTGCACCGCATCGCAGAAGACATCCCACTTTTGATAGCCTTTGAGTTTCAACGGCTCAGTATTACTAAAGAGGGTAGCCAGATCTTCCGGTACCCGGCGGCTGAATTGCTGATTTTGTATGCTTTCAATTAGGGTCAGGCAGCGGGATAGCGCGGAACTATGGGAAATCACCAGGTTTGCGCCACAGCTTAGCAGCAGACGTTCATCAGTCGCTCGCAGGCTGGGGACGCTTTCGCGCACCACTATTTTCAGCGCGGTTCCGCGTTGGCGGCGCAGGGTATGAATATAGCGCGCAAGCTGTTCAATCTGGCTGTTCTGCCCCATAACAAAGATAACCGTAGCGGCCTGAGCGGTACGCGCGGCATTAAATACCGCATCGTTAGTATCGAACACGCTCCAGTGCTCAGAAAGCGGTGGGGCACCTTCCAGGAACGCAATATTACTGAGTACCTCTTTTTCATCGGTGCGCGGCTGAACATTTGCCAGCTCTTCCTGCACTAATTCCCAGCCCGCCTCATTTTGCTTAATAAGGAGTTGCTGACGTGCGCTGACCCCTTTTTCATTAGCCCAAAAGGCAATGTCAAAGAGTTGTCCATCGCCCTGATAACGTAAACTGGCCAGGCCCGCCAGCGACCCATATTCGCTGAGCAGGCGTGAGGTTTGTACATCAGTACTGTTGCCCGGACTGAGAATCAAAAGAGTACAACGATGGTATTTAGCCCATTTGCAGGATTTACTTAACCAATCGTGAAATTTCTCTGGAGGGATATTTTTCCATGCATTATTACTGCATAGAACGACGACTAAAAAATTTTGCGGGTCAATCGAACACAATAAATCGCGGCGCATGAAGTATAGACTGTTTTCATTTTCCTGCATGGAAAAAAGGTCTATCTTTTGCGGCCCTTGGTTTTCATTCAACTTTATGATTTTCTTTGGATCTTGCCCCATACATACCACCGCTACTCGCGCCTCTTTGTGCTGGGCGGAGAGGGTTTGATTAAGCAGGCTTACGGCGTCTTCATGGCGATCGGTATTAATCCACCACACGCCGCCAACAGGCATGTGACTGACCTCGTCCCATAATGACTGAATACCTATAGAAAATATGGGGTTCATCGCGTCCTTCTTTTTATAGATTGCCTGTGTGTTAGTTTACTAGCGAAACCAATAGAATAAACCTAAGATTGAAATTAAATAACATCAGATTTAGCATGTAAACGCTTTTCAGGAAAAGCTTAGTAGTCAAAGGACGTGTTTTCCTACCTTATTCATTATGGATTGTTTAAAATGCCTGATAATGAACTTGTAACATCATCAGATTCGACGCTCGGCTATACATTCCAGAATGACTTCCTGGCGTTGAGTCGGGCTTTTTCTCTACCTGATATTGATTACACCGATATTTCCCAACGCGAACAGCTAGCCGCCGCGTTCAAACGTTGGCCTTTGCTGGCTGAGCTTGCAGAACAAGAAAGCGAACAAAAATAAGGAAGCCATAATGGCCATTCTGGGACTTCAGGGCGTGCGGGGCGGGGTGGGAACCACTTCTGTTACGGCTGCGCTCGCCTGGTCATTGCAACTGCTTGGCGAATCGGTACTGGTCATTGACGCCTGTCCCGACAATTTGCTGCGCCTGTCATTTAATGACGACATTGCGCATAAAGGGGGATGGGCGCGCGCGGTGCTTGATGGCCAGGACTGGCGAGATGCAGGCATGCGCTACACGTCTTTGATTGATGTGCTGCCGTTTGGCGCGTTGACGCCAGGCGAGCGTGAGAATGTCCTGTCGCTTTCAGACTCGCTTGCTGAAATGACCGCGATTGCCGAGGCGTTGTACCGTCAGGGGGAGTATCAATGGATCCTTATCGACCTGCCGCACGGGTTCTATCCCTGGACGCAGCCCCTGCTGGCGGCCTGCCACAATATTCTGATGATTGTTCAGCCGGACACCAATTGCCATGTGCGTCTTCATCAGCAAGCGCTACCGGTAAACAGCCATATTTTGATTAACGACCTGCGCGTCGGGAGTCAGTTGCAGGAAGATCTCTACCAGGTATGGTTGCAATCTCAGCGTCGATTGCTGCCAATCGCCATACATCGCGATGAAGCGATGGCGGAGTGTATGGCGGCGAAGCAACCGCTGGGAGAATATCGTCATGATTCGCTGGCCGCGGAAGAGATACTGACGCTGGCAAGCTGGTGCCTGTTGCACTATTCCGGCGTCCATTCAGCCGGGGAGGCGGCATTATGATACGCCTCAGCGCCTGGCTGGTCGCTCCGGAAGCCTATGCGCGTCTGCACACGCGCTATCAGGGCTACCGCCGCGCAGGCGCATCCGGTTTTAGTGCCGGGCTTGGCTGCTTTTGGGTGGCACTGGTCTGGGCGCTGATCCCGCTTGAACACCCCCGCTGGCAGCGGTTGCTCGCCAGTCAGGATACGCTTTACCCACATATTGACGCTCATCGCCCTCGTCCGCTCGATCCGCTGCGCTATCTGCTGCAAAGCGTATGGCTGCTGACGACGAAACGCCCTGTATCTGCGAAGCCGCCTGGCTGGCGCTCGCTTGCGGCGGTGCGAGGCGTAATGGGCCGCTATCACCAGTGGATAGCGGCGATCCCCGAGAGGGTCAATGCGCGAACAGGGCACCTCGAAAGCCATAAAGAACTGGCGCATATTAACCCTAAAATACGCAAAATCGTGCTGGGCGTCGTGGTGACGCTTTCACTTATTCTGGCGCTTATCTGTATTACTCAGCCTTTTAATCCGCTGTCGCAGTTCATCTTTTTGATGCTGTTATGGGGTGTGGCCCTGCTGGTGCGCCGTATTCCCGGGCGTTTCTCGGCGCTGATGCTGATTGTGTTGTCGCTTACCGTCTCCTGTCGTTACATCTGGTGGCGCTACACCTCTACGCTTAACTGGAACGATCCGGTCAGCCTGGTGTGCGGGTTAATTCTGTTGTTTGCCGAAACCTACGCCTGGATTGTGCTGGTGCTGGGTTACTTCCAGGTGGTGTGGCCGCTCAATCGCCAGCCTGTGCCGTTGCCGAAGGATATGAATCAATGGCCGACAGTCGACATTTTTGTCCCGACTTATAATGAAGATCTCAACGTGGTGAAGAACACGGTTTACGCCTCGCTGGGTATCGACTGGCCAAAGGATAAAGTCTCTATCTGGATCCTCGACGATGGGAACCGCGCGGAATTTCGGCAGTTTGCGAAGGACGTAGGCGTCGAGTACGTTGCGCGCAGCACCCATGAGCACGCCAAAGCGGGGAACATCAATAACGCGCTGAAGCTGGCAAAAGGCGAATTTGTCTCGATTTTCGACTGCGACCACGTGCCGACGCGCTCGTTCCTGCAAATGACGATGGGCTGGTTCCTGAAGGACAAAAAGCTGGCGATGATGCAGACGCCGCACCACTTCTTCTCACCCGATCCGTTTGAACGCAACCTGGGCCGTTTCCGTAAAACGCCGAACGAAGGCACGCTGTTTTATGGCCTGGTGCAGGACGGGAATGACATGTGGGATGCGACCTTCTTCTGCGGCTCCTGCGCCGTTATTCGCCGTAAACCGTTGGATGAGATTGGCGGTATTGCCGTCGAAACGGTGACTGAAGATGCGCACACTTCGCTGCGCTTGCACCGTCTGGGCTACACCTCGGCCTATATGCGTTTACCGCAGGCGGCGGGGCTGGCGACGGAGAGTTTATCCGCGCATATTGGCCAGCGTATTCGCTGGGCGCGCGGGATGGTGCAGATTTTCCGTCTCGATAACCCCTTGTTTGGTAAAGGGCTGAAGTTTGCACAACGGCTCTGTTACCTCAATGCGATGTTCCACTTCTTATCCGGCGTGCCAAGGCTTATCTTCCTGACGGCGCCGCTGGCTTTTCTGCTGCTGCACGCCTATATCATCTACGCCCCGGCGTTGATGATTGCGCTGTTTGTGTTGCCGCACATGATCCATGCCAGTCTGACCAACTCAAAAATTCAGGGTAAGTACCGTCACTCTTTCTGGAGCGAAATCTACGAAACGGTGCTGGCCTGGTATATCGCGCCGCCGACGCTGGTGGCGCTGATTAATCCGCACAAAGGTAAATTCAACGTCACCGCAAAAGGCGGGCTGGTTGAAGAGGAGTATGTCGACTGGGTGATTTCCCGGCCATACATCTACCTCGTTTTGCTCAACCTGGTGGGCGTGGCTTTCGGTATCTGGCGTTACATGTATGGCCCGGAAGACGAAATGCTCACTGTCTGGGTCAGCCTGATTTGGGTCTTCTACAACCTGATTATTCTCGGCGGCGCAGTAGCCGTATCGGTGGAAAGTAAGCAGGTTCGCCGCTCGCACCGTGTCGAGATCAAAATGCCCGGCGCAATTGCCCGCGAAGACGGTCATCTCTTCTCCTGTACGGTGCACGACTTCTCCGACGGCGGGGTGGGGATAAAAATCAACGGTGATGCGCAGGTGCTGGAAGAGCAGAAAGTACATCTGCTGCTCAAGCGCGGTCAGCAGGAGTACGTCTTCCCGACGCAGGTAGTACGCGTGATTGGCAGCGAAGTTGGCTTGAAATTACTGCCCATGACCACGCGGCAGCACATCGATTTTGTGCAATGTACCTTTGCGCGCGCCGATACATGGGCGCTCTGGCAGGACAGCTATCCGGAGGATAAGCCGCTGGAAAGCCTGATGGACATTCTCAAGCTTGGTTTCCGGGGCTATCGCCATCTGGCGGAGTTCGCCCCACCGTTTGCGAAAATAATATTCCGGACGCTCATTTCGCTGGTGGCCTGGGTGGCTTCTTTTGTCCCGCGTCGCCCTGAACGTGAAGCGGTGCAGACGCACCCACAGCCAGCTATGGCTCAACAATAATGATGATTACACGATGAAAAGAAAACTCTCCTGGATTTGTGCAGTGGCGATGGGAATGGGCAGTTTACTGCCTGCGGCAAGCTGGTCAGAACCGACGAACGTCGCGCCGGTGATGCCGCCTGCACAGGAGAGCGCGACATCGCCTGCTGCTGAGCCATCTGACGCCTTGCCGGTCGTGGTTGAGAGCACGCCATCGCGCGATGTTAAGCTCACTTTCGCGCAGATTGCGCCGCCGCCGGGCAGTATGGTGCTGCGGGGCACTAACCCTAACGGCTCAATTGAGTTCGGTATGCGCAGCGATGAAGTGGTCTCGAAAGCGTTGCTCAATTTGACTTACACGCCATCGCCATCGTTGCAGCCCGTGCTGTCGCAACTGAAGGTGTATCTGAATGAAGAGTTGATGGACGTGCTGCCTGTAACCAAAGAGCAGTTAGGCAAAAAGGTCAGCGCACAGATCCCCATCGATCCGCTCTATATCACTGACTTTAACCGGGTGCGTCTGGAATTTGTCGGCCACTATCGCGATGTCTGTGAAAACCCGGCCAACTCGACCGTCTGGCTGGATGTCGGCCGTAATAGCTCGCTGGATTTAACCTACCAGGCGCTGAATGTGCGGAACGACCTCTCCCATTTCCCGATTCCGTTCTTTGACGCCCGGGATAATCGCCCGTTAACGCTGCCAATGGTGTTTGCCGATGCGCCAGACCTGAAGCAGCAGCAGGCAGCGAGCATTGTCGCCTCGTGGTTTGGTTCGCGAGCCGGCTGGCGTGGACAGACCTTCCCGGTCAGCTACAACACCCTGCCGGATAAAAACGCCATCGTCTTTGCCACCAATGATAAGCGCCCGGACTTCCTGCGCGATCATCCGGCAGTGAAAGCGCCGACGATCGAAATGATCAACCATCCGAACGATCCTTACGTCAAACTGCTGGTGGTGTTTGGCCGTGACGATAACGATCTCCTGATGGCGGCAAAAGGGATCGCCCAGGGCAATATTCTTTTCCGCGGCGACAGCGTGGTGGTGGACGATGTGAAACCGCTGCTGGCGCGGGTGCCGTATGATGCGCCGAACTGGGTGCGTACCGATCGCCCGGTAACTTTCGGCGAGCTGAAAACTTACGAACAGCAACTGCAATCTACCGGGCTGGAACCGGCGTCGATTAACGTGGCGCTGAATCTGCCGCCGGATCTCTACCTGCTGCGCAGCAATGGCATCGATATGGATCTGAAATATCGCTTTACCATGCCGCCGGTGAAAGACAGTTCGCGTATGGATATCAGCCTGAACGATCAGTTCCTGCAGTCGTTTAACCTCAACAGCACCCAGGAAGTGAGCAGCCTGCTGCTGCGTCTGCCGGTGTTGCAGGGGCTGGTGGACGGCAAGAACGAAGTGACGATTCCGGCGCTGCGTCTGGGCGCGATGAACCAGCTACGGTTCGATTTCCAGTATATGAACCCCATGCCGGGCGGGACGATTGAAAACTGTATTATCTTCCAGCCAGTGCAGAACCATGTGGTGATTGGCGATGATTCGACAATCGATTTTTCGAATTACTATCACTTCCTGGCAATGCCGGATCTGCGCGCGTTTGCTAACGCGGGCTTCCCGTTCAGCCGGATGGCGGATCTCTCCGATACCACCATCGTCATGCCGAAAAAACCTGGCGTTGAGCAGGTTTCAACCCTGCTGAATACGGTGGGCACAATGGGCGCGCAGACGGGCTTCCCGGCAATGAACGTCACGCTTGCCGATGATGGCAGCGATATTCAGGGTAAAGATACGGATCTGCTGTTGATAGGCTCTATCCCGCAAAGACTGAAAAATGACAAGCAGATCGACTTGCTGGTTGAAGCGACGAAGAGCTGGGTGAAAACGCCGCAGCGCCATCACGACCTGCCGGGCATTTATCTGGATGAAAACGCCCGTAAACCGAACGTACAGACAGATGTCACCTCCTCCGGGCCGATGGCGGCCATTGTTGGCTTCCAGTCACCGTATAACGACCAGCGCAGCGTGATCGCGCTGTTGGCAGACAGCCCGCGCGGTTATGAGTTGCTGAATGGCGCCCTGAACGACAGCGGCAAACGAGGCGCAATGTTTGGCTCTGTTTCGGTGATCCGCGAATCCGGCGTCAGCAGCCTGCGCGTGGGAGATGTGTATTACGTTGGCCATCTGCCGTGGTTTGAACGCCTGTGGTTTGCCCTCTCTAACCATCCGATTCTGCTGGCGCTGTTTGCGGCCGTGAGCATCGTACTGCTGGCGTGGGTACTGTGGCGACTGCTGCGCATCATCAGCCGCCGTCGACTGGATCCTGAAGACGAGTAAGCCGTGATGAAAAGCATACGCTGGATAGTTTTGCTGTTAGCGCTGGGCACGATGGTACAGACCCAGGCGGCCTGTACCTGGCCTGCCTGGGAGCAATTTAAAAAAGACTATGTCAGTGCCGAAGGGCGCGTCATCGACCCGAGCGACGCGCGTAAAATTACCACTTCGGAAGGACAGAGCTATGCGCTGTTCTTCGCGCTGGCGGCCAATGACCGCGAGATGTTCAGTAAGCTGTTCGACTGGACGCAGAACAACCTCGCGCAGGGCGACCTGAAAGCGATGCTGCCCGCCTGGTTATGGGGCAAAAAAGAGGACAATACGTGGACGGTTCTGGATACCAATTCCGCTTCTGATTCTGACGTCTGGATTGCCTGGTCGCTGCTGGAGGCCGGGCGTCTGTGGAAAAATACGCAGTACACCGAGACCGGGAAAGCGCTTCTCTCGCGTATTGCCCGTGAGGAAGTGGTTAATGTACCGGGGTTAGGCTCGATGCTGCTGCCGGGTAAAGTGGGTTTTGCCGAAGCGAATAGCTGGCGGTTCAACCCCAGCTATCTGCCGCCACAACTGGCCAGCTACTTTACCCGCTACGGTGCGCCGTGGACTACTCTGCGCGAAACGAACCAGCGCCTGCTCATTGAAACCGCCAGCAAAGGCTATGCGCCGGACTGGGTCAATTTCGAGAAGGGGAAAGGCTGGCAGAAACAGAGCAAAACGCCTTTAGTGGGCAGCTATGACGCTATTCGCGTCTATCTGTGGGTAGGGATGATGCACAACAGCGACCCGCAAAAAAATCGCCTGTTAACCCGTTATAAACCGATGGCGGCGCAGACCGCCCGGGAAGGCGTTCCGCCGGAAAAAGTCGACACCCTGACAGGGAAAGTGACCGGCAATGGCCCGGTCGGTTTCTCCGCCTCTCTGCTGCCGTTTTTACAGGACAGAGACGCGCAGGCCGTTCAGCGCCAGCGCGTGGCTGACAACTTCCCTGGCGCCGACGCCTATTACAGCTATGTCCTGACCCTCTTTGGCCAGGGCTGGGATCAACACCGTTTTCGCTTCAGCGCCCGCGGTGAATTACTACCTGACTGGGGCCAGGAATGCGCAAGTTCACACTAAGTCTACTCACACTCTCGTTAAGCATGACGCTGGTTCCGGCGAGTTTCGCCGCGCCATCGGCGCAGGAACAATTGCTGAATCAGGTAAGGCTGGGGGAATCCAGCAAGCGCGAAGATATCGTGCAGCAGTCCCTTTATCGCCTGGAGTTGATCGACCCGAATAACCCACAGGTTCTGGCCGCGCGTTTGCGCTACATGTTACGCCAGGGGGATACCGCCGGGGCGCAGAAACAACTGGAACGGCTGAAAGCGCTGGCGCCCAACTCTACGGAATACAATGCCTCGCGAACGGAGATCTTGCTGAACTCCGCCGATGGCCGCCAGGCATTGCAACAGGCGCGATTGCTGGCGACCACCGGGCATGCGGAAGAAGCCCTCGCCGCCTACGAGAAAGCGTTTAGCGGGCCGCCGCCGGACGGCGATTACGCGGTGGAGTACTGGACAACGGCGATGAAAATCCCGGCGCGCCATAACGATGCGCTCTCCCGCCTGCAAAAACTCAATCAGCAGATGCCGGGCAACGTCACGCTCCAGTCGACGCTTGCGCGAACTCTGCTTGCTGACAATCGCCGCGACGACGCTTTTGCCGTTCTTGAACAAATGGCGAAATCCTCCAGCGGGCGCAATGAAGCGGCCGATCTCTGGCTCAATGCGATTAAAGATCAGCCGCCGAGCCAGGCCAGCGTGCAGTCGCTTCAGCGCTACCTGCAGGTGTTCACCACCGGCGAGCAGGCGGATAGCGCCCGTGGCTTGTTGGCCGATCAGCAGAAAACGCTATCCGACCCGGCAGTCCGGGCGAAGAGCGAAGCCGCAGCGGCGCTGGCGTCGGGCAATGCCGCGTCGGCTATCTCTGAATTGCAGCGCGCGGTCTCGTCAAACAATAAAGATGCCGACGCCATTGGTACTCTGGGGGAAGCTTATTCTCAGAAGGGCGATCGCGCGCGCGCAGTGGCGCAGTTGCAAAAAGCCATCGCGCTTGATCCGCAAAACAGCAGCCGCAGTAAGTGGGACAGCCTGCTGAAAACCAACCGCTACTGGCTGTTGATCCAGCAGGGTGATGCGGCGCTGAAAGCCAATAACCCGCAGCAGGCGAAAACCTTCTATCAGCAAGCGCAGCGGGTTGATAACAGCGACAGCTACGCCATTCTTGGCCTGGGGGATGTGGCGGCGGCGCGCAAAGATTATCCGACCGCGGAAGGCTACTATAAGCAGACTCTGCGGATGGACAGGGATAACAATCTTGCCGTGCGTGGCCTGGCGAACGTTTACCGGGCGCAGTCTCCGGAGCGAGCGACCGCTTACATACAAACCCTATCCGCCGCCCAGCGGCGGAGTATTGATGATATCGAACGTAGTCTGACCAACGAGCGTCTGGAGCAGCAGGCCGAAGAGCTGGAAAGCAAAGGCCAGTGGGCGCAGGCGGTGGAAGTGCAGCGTCAGCGTCTGGCGCTGAACCCGGACAGCGTATGGGTGACTTATCGACTGGCGAAAGATCTCGACAGCGCCGGGCGGCGCGGCGAGGGTGATACCTTGATGCGCAATCTGGCGCAAAAACAGGCCAAAGACCCGGATCAGGTTTACGCATACGGGCTCTATCTCTCCAGCACCGATCGTGATGACGCGGCGATTTCGCATCTGGCGACGCTGCCGCGAAGCCAGTGGAACAGCAATATTCAGGAACTCTCCGATCGTCTGGAAACGGCGCAGCTTATGCAGCAGGCCAATAGCCTGCGCGATGGCGGGCAGGAAGAGCAGGCGATTGCGTTGCTGAAAAAACGGCTGCCGTCTGCCCGTATTTCCCTGACGCTGGCGGACTGGGCGCAGCAGCGTGGCGACTCAGCGCAGGCCATTGCGCTCTACAATGACGTTCTCGGCCAGGATCCGCAGAACGAAGACGCGCGACTGGGGCTGGCGGAACTTTACCTGGTTCAGGGCGATAAAGACAAGGCTCGCGCGCAGTTGGCGCAGATACCGGCGTCGGACGAAGCGCTATCGATGGGCATGCAGCGTCGCGTGGCGCTGTTACAGTCTGGCCTCGGTGAAAACGATAAAGCGCGCAATAGCTTTAATTCACTGGCGCAGCAGGCGAAAGCCCAGCCGCCGTCAATGGACAGCGCGCTGGTGCTGCGCGATGCCGCACGTTTCCAGGCGCAGGATGGCAACCCGCAGCAGGCGCTGGAAAGCTATAAAGATTCGATGGTGGCGACCGGTATCACGCCGACGCGCCCTCAGGATAACGACACCTTTACCCGCCTGACGCGCAATGATGCCAGCGACGATTGGCTCAAGCGTGGCGTGCGTAGTGATGCCGCCGATCTCTATCGTCAGCAGGATCTTAACGTGACCCTGGAGCACGATTACTGGGGCTCCAGCGGCACCGGCGGGTACTCCGCGCTGAAAGCGCACACCACCATGTTGCAGGTGGATGCGCCACTCTACGATGGCCGCATGTTCTTCCGCTCCGACTGGGTGGACATGAATGTTGGCAGTTTTTCGCGCAACAGCAACGGCAGCTACTCGCAGGACTGGGGTACCTGTGGGATTAAAGACCACAGTTGTCACGGCGGCGCGAGTTCTAACGACAATGGCGTCAGCATGGCGGTGGGCTGGAAAAATGACACCTGGAGCGGTGATATCGGTACGACCCCGATGGGCTTCAACGTGGTGGATGTGGTCGGCGGCCTGAGCTACAGCAGCAGCCTTGGCCCATTTGGTTATACCCTGGAAGGACATCGTCGACCGATATCCAGCTCCTTACTGGCCTTTGGTGGTCAGAAGGACAACAGTAAAGATGGTCACACCGGGAAAAAATGGGGCGGAGTACGTGCCGACGGCGGCGTGTTGAGTATGAGTTACGACAAAGGCGAGGCCAACGGCGTCTGGGCATCGCTGGGGGCGGATCAGCTTACCGGTAAAAATGTGGAAGATAACTGGCGTGTGCGCTGGATGACCGGTTACTACTACAAAGTGATTAATGAAAACAACCGCCGGGTAACGGTCGGTCTGAACAATATGATTTGGCACTATCAGAAGGATCTGAGCGGCTATACCCTGGGTCAGGGTGGATACTATAGCCCGCAGGAGTATGTGTCGTTTGCCGTGCCAGTGACCTGGCGTCAGCGCACGGAAAACTGGTCGTGGGAGCTGGGTGGCTCGGTGTCCTGGTCGCATTCACGTACCAAATCGCAGGCCAGCTATCCTCTGATGAATCTGGTGCCGCCGGACTGGCGTGAAAATGCCAGCCAGGACAGCAGTGATGGCGGCAGCAGTCAGGGCTTCGGTTATACCGCGCGGGCGCTGGTGGAGCGGCGAGTAACCTCAAACTGGTTCGTGGGCGCGGCGGTGGATATTCAGGAAGCGAAGGATTACACCCCAAGCCATGCGCTGCTGTATGTGCGTTATTCGGCGGCGGGTTGGCAGGGCGATCTGGATATGCCGCCTCAGCCGCTTATTCCGTATGCGGACTGGTAATATAAAAGGCTAAATTCATCGACAACTGTCACGTAATCCATCCTCTTAGCGTATAATCGGCCCGCGATACGTCATATTTTGTTACGTTATTGCGGGCTTTGTCCTGTTTTGTTGCGCATCTGATATCTGCACAGTATGGCGTTGCGCTCGCTGTTGCGGATTGTCGTTTTTGTCGGCCTGTACCTTTTCGGTCATCTTTTGACTTTGTCATCGACCTCGTTATTCTCAATGACGGGCAGTGCGTTAAGTATTAGTGGAGAATCCTTTTGCGCGTTAGCCGTTCACTTACAATCAAACAAATGGCAATGGTTGCAGGTGTAACCATGGTGTTCGTGTTTGTCTTTTGTTTCATTCTGCTGTTCCATTTTGTGCAGCAAAATCGCTATAACACCGCCACGCAATTAGAAAGTATTGCCCGCTCCGTTCGCCAGCCCCTCTCTGCGGCGATACTCAAAGCTGATATCCCGGAAGCCGAGACGATTCTGGGGCGTATCCAGCCGTCAGGGATTGTCAGCCGGGCCGATGTCGTCCTGCCTAATCAGTTTCAGGCGCTTCGCATGAGCTTTATCCCTGAACGCCCGGTACCGGTGATGATCACCCGTATCTTTGAACTGCCGGTGCAGATATCGCTGCCGCTCTATTCGCTGGAACGGCCCGCTAACCCGCAGCCACTGGCCTATCTGGTGCTGCAATCCGATTCCTATCGGATGTATAAATTCGTGATGAGCGCCCTTGCGACGTTAGTGACTGCTTACTTACTTTTGGTGCTGATCCTCACCGTTGCGCTGACGTGGAGCATTAACCGTTTGATCGTGCGCCCGTTGCGCACTATCGCCAATGAACTGAACGATATCTCACCGGAAGAGCGTGTCGGGCACCAGCTATCGCTGCCGCGCCTGCACCATGATGATGAGATTGGCAAAATGGTGCGCAGCTACAACCGTCACCAACAGCTTGCCCTGCGCCAGTACGACGAACTTTGCAGCCGCTCGACCCGCTTCCCGGTGTCGGAACTCCCCAACAAAGCCTTCTTACTGGCTCTGCTTGAGCAGACTGTTAGCCAGAATAAAACCACGGCATTAGTTATGGTCGCCTGCGAAACCCTTCAGGATACGGCAGGCGTGCTGAAGGAAGAGCAGCGTGAAATGTTGCTGCTGACGCTGGTCGAGAAGTTGAAACAGGTGATTTCACCACGCATGGTGCTGGCGCAGGTCAGCGCCTATGATTTCGCCATTCTGGCTGAAGGCGTGACCGAACCGTGGCATGCCATCACATTAGGTCAGCAAGTACTCACTGTCGTGAATGAACGCCTGCCGTTGCAGGGCATTCAGCTTCGCCCGACGGCCAGCATCGGTATTGCGATGTTTGAAGGCGGCCTGAGTGCGGAGCAACTCTACCGTCGCGCTATTTCGGCTGCCTTCAGCGCCCGCCGCAAGGGTAAAAATCAGATTGAGTTTTTTGACCCTGAGCAGATGGAGAAAGCGCAGAAACGCCTGACCCAGGAGAGCGATATTCTCTCGGCGCTGGATCATCATCAGTTCGCGGTCTGGCTACAGCCGCAATTCGACACCGCGACCGGCAAAGTGTGCAGCGCGGAAGTCCTGCTTCGTCAGCAGCAGGTCAATGGCGAATGGGAACTTCCCAATGACCTGATTGAAACGATTGAGTCCTGTGGGCTGATGGTGACGGTGGGGCATTGGGTGCTGGAAGAGGCCTGTCGGTTACTGTCGGCGTGGCAGAAGCGCGGCATTATGCTGCCGCTGTCGGTCAATCTCTCGGCGCTGCAACTGATGCACCATAAGATGGTGCCGGATATGCTGGCGCTGCTTGAACGTTATCGTATCGCGCCGGGAACGCTGGTGCTGGAAGTGACAGAAAGCCGCAGCATTGACGATCCGAAAGCCGCGGTGGCGATTCTGCGCCCGCTGCGCAACGCCGGCGTGCGTATTGCGCTGGATGATTTTGGCATGGGTTACGCCGGGCTTCAGCAGTTGCAGCATATGAAGTCGCTGCCGGTGGATATCCTGAAAATCGATAAGCTGTTTGTCGACACTCTGCCGGAAGACGCCTGCATGGTGGCGGCGATTATCCAGTTAGCGCGTAGCCTGCATCTGCGACTGGTGGCGGAAGGCGTTGAAACACAGGAGCAGTACGAGTGGCTGAAATCGGAGCAGGTTGATGTCCTGCAAGGTTTCCTCTTTGCGCGCGCTGTTTCCCCTGAGGTCTTTGAGCAGGATTACCTGCCCAATATCACGGTGCAACCGGGTTGAAAATGAGTGAGCCGTTGTGCGAAGTAGCTCAAGGTTTTTAACAATTCAGTTGCAAATGCAGCTATAAATATTTCAGTTATGTTTCGTGGGTGTTATTTTGAGGTCACAAGTTGGGTAATCCCCTACCTGGTTTGTGGTTTTATCTTAAGGACATCCTATGAAAACCTCTTTCTTCAAAAGCCTCTATGTGCAGGTTCTGACAGCCATCGTTATCGGTGTGCTGTTGGGCCACTATTACCCTGAGTTAGGTGCACAAATGAAACCGCTTGGCGACGCGTTCGTTAAGCTGATTAAAATGATTATCGCACCGGTTATCTTCTGTACCGTCGTCACCGGCATCGCCGGTATGGAAAGCATGAAGGCGGTAGGGCGCACCGGTGCGGTGGCGCTACTCTACTTCGAAGTGGTGAGCACCATTGCGCTGATTATCGGCCTGGTGATTGTTAACGTGGTGCAACCCGGCGCGGGTATGAACGTTGACCCGGCGAGCCTGGATGCGGGCGCGGTTGCGGTATACGCTGAACAGGCGAAGGATCAGGGCATTGTCGCCTTCTTGCTGGATGTGATCCCCTCAAGCGTGATTGGCGCGTTTGCCAGCGGCAACATCCTCCAGGTGCTGCTGTTTGCGGTGCTGTTTGGTTTTGCATTGCACCGTCTTGGCAGTAAAGGGCAACTCATTTTTAACGTCATTGAGAGCTTCTCGCAGGTTATCTTTGGCATCATCAACATGATCATGCGCCTGGCGCCGATAGGGGCTTTCGGGGCAATGGCCTTCACCATCGGTAAATACGGTGTGGGCACCCTGGTGCAACTTGGCCAGTTGATCATCTGCTTCTACATCACCTGTATTCTGTTCGTGGTGCTGGTACTCGGTTCTATCGCCAAAGCGACAGGGTTCAGCATCTTCAAGTTCATCCGCTATATTCGTGAAGAATTGCTGATTGTACTGGGTACATCTTCCTCAGAGTCGGCGCTGCCGCGTATGCTGGATAAGATGGAGAAACTGGGGTGCAAGAAATCGGTGGTGGGGCTGGTTATTCCGACAGGATACTCGTTTAACCTGGATGGCACGTCCATTTACCTGACGATGGCGGCGGTGTTTATCGCCCAGGCGACGAACAGCCACATGGATATTTTCCATCAAATCACTCTGTTAGTCGTGCTGCTCCTCTCCTCTAAAGGGGCGGCGGGTGTCACCGGGAGCGGGTTCATCGTGCTCGCGGCAACTATCTCCGCCGTTGGGCATTTACCGGTCGCGGGCCTGGCCCTGATTCTGGGTATCGACCGCTTTATGTCGGAAGCGCGCGCCCTGACTAACCTGATTGGTAACGGCGTGGCGACGATTGTGGTCGCGAAACGCGTTAAGCAACTTGACCAGCAACAACTGGATGATGTGCTGAATAATCGTACTCCGGCCAATAAATCGCACGAATTATCCTCTTAAATCCTCAACTTAAGCCCGCACTCCCTTGCTGGAGTGTGGGCTCCTGCGCATAATTAGGCGGCGTTGCTTATTGCATGCATCGACGTCATGCTATCGTAAGACATTATTTTTCGTAGCGATGTGACGTTTTGACGATCGTGTGGTCAAACAGACGTGTTTACGACATTCTTTTAGGCAACCACGACGTGTGGATTGCCTTTGTAACCAGGAACGTTCATCAGGGGTTCACATGCAGGGCACAAAAATTCGACTCTTAGCTGGCAGTTTGCTGATGATGGCAACAGCGGGTTATGTGCAGGCAGAGGCGCTACAGCCCGATCCCGCCTGGCAACAGGGTACCCTGGCTAATGGTTTTCAGTGGCAGGTTCTTTCCACGCCTCAGCGTCCCAGCGACCGCGTTGAAATCCGGCTGGTGGTGAATATCGGCTCGCTCTCTGAGAGTGCGCAGCAAACTGGCTATAGCCATCTCATTCCCCGTATTGCGCTGACGCAAAGCGGAAGCTTACAACCGATGCAGGCTCGCTCATTGTGGCAGCAGGGCATCGACCCGAAACGGCCGCTACCGCCGGCAATCGTTTCCTATGATTACACTCACTTCAATTTAAGCCTGCCGAATAACCGCACGGACTTACTGAAAGAGTCTCTCTCGTGGCTTGCCAGCGCGGGCGGTAATGTATCCATTACGCCAGAGACGGTGGAGCATGCCATCAATACCCAGGATATGGTCGCCACCTGGCCGCAGGATACGAAAGATGGCTGGTGGCGCTACCGTCTGAAAGGTTCCACTATGCTGGGGCACGACCCAGCCGAGCCGCTGAAACGCCCGGTGGATGCCGAGCAGGTGAAGGCGTTCTACCAGAAATGGTACACGCCGGACGCCATGACGCTGATTGTGGTTGGTAATGTCGATAGCCGCACAGTAGCGGAACAAATCAACAAAACCTTCGGGGAACTGAAAGGAAAACGTGAAACGCCGGCGGCTGTGCCGACGCTTTCACCGCTGCGCCCGGAAGCGGTCAGCATCATGAGCAATAACATTAAGCAGGATCGCCTGTCGCTGATGTGGGATACCCCATGGCAACCGATTCGCGAGTCTGCGGCGATGTTACGCTACTGGCGTGCCGACCTCGCGCGCGAAGCGCTGTTCTGGCATGTTCAGCAGAAGCTGAGCAAAAACAACGCGAAAGACATTGCGCTGGGCTTCGATTGCCGGGTGCTGTATCTGCGCGCGCAGTGTTCTATCAACCTGGATTCGCCGGGCGAGAAGCTCAATGGCAATCTCGGTGTGGTCGCCAAAGAGCTGGCTGAAGTACGTGATAACGGCCTGCCTGTCGAAGAGTTTGACGCGCTGATAGCGCAGAAAAAACTCGAACTGCAAAAGCTGTTTGCGACCTATGCGCGCACCGATACGGATGTGCTGATGAGTCAACGTATGCGCTCGTTGCAAAATCAGGTTGTTGATATCGCGCCGGAGCAGTATCAGCAGCTCCGCCAGAACTTCCTCGAATCGTTGACGCTTGACATGGTGAACCAGGATTTGCGCGGGCAACTGTCGCAGGATATGGCGCTGATTTTACAGCAGCCAACCGGTGAGCCAGAGCACAACATGAAAGAACTGAAGGCCGCCTGGGATAAAGTGATGGCAGCAACCGCGACGGCTGAACCGGTCAGCGGTGATGATGTGCGTCAGGAAGTGTCGGATATTCCGCCACAGTAACACAACCCTCACCCCTCACCCTGCCCTCTCCCCATAGGGGAGAGGGTGATGTTTGGTGCAATATTTACGCTTTGTGCTCGATCTGTTCCCTCTCCCCTATGGGGAGAGGGTTAGGGTGAGGGGTAAGGGGTTCGCCCTTAAGCCGGCATCGCCTCACGCGGGATAATCGCGCCGCGATACTGAATCACGGTGCTGGCAGTCTGGTGGCCGCGCTTCGCTGCCGCTTCGGCATCGCCGCCGGTTAAACGCACCGCCAGGTAGCCCGCGCTGAAGGAATCCCCCGCCGCCGTGGTATCCACCACTTTCTCTTTCGGCAGTTTCACCGCCGGAACATCAAGGAGCGGTTGCCCAACAATCGCCACCAGGCAGGAGTCGGCGCCGCGTTTGACCACCACTTCCTGCACGCCAGCCGCATGAGTACGGGCAATCACCTCTTCAACCGGCTTCTCGCCCCACAGCGCGTCTTCGTCATCCAGCGTCAGGAAGGCGATATCCGTGCATTCCAGCATCTGCTGGTAAACCTGTTGCGTCTCTTCTTTGCTGGCCCACAGACGCGGACGGTAATTGTTGTCAAAAATAACTTTCCCGCCGTTGGCGCGGCATTCACGCAGCAGAGAGAGCAATTTTTCGCGGCTTGTCGGGCTTAAAATCGCCAGGCTGATACCGCTCAGATAGAGATAGTCAAAGGTGGCCAGCTCTTCACAAATTGTGGCGGCTTCTTCGCTCTCCAGCCAGAATTTAGCGGCGGCTTCATTACGCCAGTAGTAGAACGTGCGTTCGCCCGTTTCATCAGTTTCGATGTAGTAGAGACCCGGCATACGGTTGTTCATTCGCTGAATCAAACCGGTTCCGACGTTTTCTGCTGTCCATGCGTCAAGCATTTGCTGGCTGAAAGTATCGGTGCCCAGCGCAGTGACGTAATCAACATGCAGCGCGGCGGCATCAACCTGGCGTGCGATATAAACAGAGGTATTTAACGTATCGCCGCCGAAGCCGCGGGTAACGTCTGCGCCTTTCTCGGACAGCTCAATCATGCATTCGCCAATCACGGCAATTTTTTTAGACATAGTCGTGAACCTGATCTGAATCGGAATATTAGCGCTAGTGTGCGCTGCGCTGTTTTAGTGGTCAACTATATTAAAACAACGTTCCATTAATTTTTTGAGCTAGCGCGTGTTAGCGTAAATTTTTGCGTATAAAGTTCTCCATTTCGCCGCCGATAACCTTCTGACGAGTTCCATTCGACCCTCTAACAGGAAGCTGAAATGAAGTTAACGTCGGTCATCCCGCAGTTGAGCATTCCTGCGCCAGGTATCGCGGGTTTGCAAACGCAGCGCTACTGGCTGGAGTGTGAACGCGTCTACACTTACCAGCCCATCTACACCATCGAAGGTCGCCTGATGGCGATTGAAATCCTCACGGTGGTGACACACCCTGCTCATCCGCACCAACGCATTGCTCCCGACCGTTATTTCTCTGAGGTTCCCGTCAGCCAACGTATTACGGTATTAAAAGAACAGTTACAAATGTTGGTTTTGAAACAGAGTTTTTTTATTCAAAATCAAATCCTTGCATCGGTAAATGTCGACGGCCCCACGCTGATGGCAATGCGTCAGGATCCCGCGCTTAAAGCGCTGATTGAGCCGATCGACTGGCTGCGTTTCGAACTGGTCGAGCATACGCGCCTGCCGCAGGAGTCTTCGTATGCATCAATCTGCGAGTTTGGCCCGCTGTGGCTCGATGATTTTGGCACCGGCATGGCGAACTTCTCGTCGCTGAGCGAAGTGCGCTACGACTACATCAAAGTGGCCCGCGATCTCTTCGTCATGTTGCGTAAAACCCCCGAGGGGCGAAACCTTTTCACCCTGCTGCTGCAATTGATGAACCGGTACTGCCGCGGCGTTATCGTGGAAGGCGTCGAAACGGAAGAGGAGTGGCAGGATGTACAGGAGTCACCCGCGTTTGCCGCCCAGGGCTACTTTCTTTCCCGCCCGGTGCCGATGAAAACCCTTGATGATGTGGTGATTGCATTTTCCTGAATTTTACCGCTCTCTTCTCCCTCAGCTATCTTTATGAGAGGTGAGGAATTTCACAAAAGGAGCGAGCGTGACGAAATTAAGCAAGGCGATTGCCATCACCGCAGGGGTATTAGTCTCCCTGATTATCCTGCTGTTGGTTATTATTGCGACCTTCGACTGGAACCGACTGAAGCCAACCATCAACGAAAAAGTCTCTGCAGAGCTGCATCGGCCTTTTGCCATACGCGGCGATCTTGGCGTGGTGTGGGAGCGTCAAAAACAGGAAACCGGCTGGCGTAGCTGGATACCCTGGCCGCATGTGCATGCTGAAGACATCATGCTGGGCAACCCGCCGGATATCCCGGACGTCACTATGGTGCATCTCCCGCGTGTAGAAGCCACGCTGGCTCCGCTGGCGCTGCTCACCAAAACCGTCTGGCTGCCGTGGATCAAACTGGAACAGCCAGATGCGCGCCTGATCCGACTCTCTGAGAAGAACAACAACTGGACTTTTACCATCGGTGATGGCAAGGACGAGAAAAACGCCCAGCCTTCGGCGTGGTCGTTCCGTCTGGATAACATTCTGTTTGATCGCGGGCGTATTACCGTGGATGACAAAGTGAGTCAGGCGGCGATTGAGATCCTGGTTGATCCGCTGGGCAAGCCGTTACCGTTCAGTGAAGTCACGGGCAGCAAAGGAGAGGGGGATAACGCAAAGGCCGGGGATTATGTTTTCGGTCTGAAAGCGCAGGGGCGCTATCGTGGCGAGCCGCTTACCGGTACCGGTAAAATTGGCGGCATGCTGGCGCTGCGTGGTGACGGACAGCCTTTCCCGGTGCAGGCCGATTTCCGATCTGGCAATACGCGGGTGGCGTTTGTCGGTGCGGTGAATGATCCAATGAAAATGGGCGGAGTCGAT
This sequence comes from Pseudocitrobacter cyperus, assembly GCF_039889165.1. Taxonomy (NCBI): domain Bacteria; kingdom Pseudomonadati; phylum Pseudomonadota; class Gammaproteobacteria; order Enterobacterales; family Enterobacteriaceae; genus Pseudocitrobacter; species Pseudocitrobacter cyperus. Next base: position 270,795 of record NZ_JAYMYY010000005.1, read on the forward strand.
CTTCAGCTCAAATTCTCCGGTGATTCCCTGAGCGATCTCTACGATCTCACTGGCGTGCTGCTGCCCGATACGCCGCCGTTTGAGACGGATGGTCGGCTGAAAGCAAAAATTGATAGCGAAACCTCCTCAGTCTTTGACTATCGTAATTTTAACGGGCGTATCGGCGACAGCGATATCCACGGTTCGCTGACCTACACCACCGGGAAACCGAGGCCTAAGCTTGAGGGCGACCTGGAGTCGCGCCAGCTACGGTTGGCAGATTTAGGCCCGCTTATCGGCGTCGATTCAGGGAAGGGCGCGCAGAAAGCGAAAAATTCGGAGGCGCGTAAGGGGGAATCGACAATACAGCCAGCCGATAAAGTGTTGCCTTACGACCGTTTCGAAACGGATAAATGGAATGTGATGGACGCGGATGTACGCTTTAAAGGGCGACGCATCGAGCATGGCAGCACGCTGCCAATAAGCGATCTCTCCACCCATATCATCCTGAAAAATGCGGATCTGCGTTTACAACCGATCAAACTGGGGCTGGCGGGTGGCACCATCAGCGGCAATATTCACCTGGAAGGCGACCGCAAACCGATGCGCGGACAGGCGGATATTCAGGCGCGTCGCCTGAAGCTGAAAGAACTGATGCCCAACGTCGAGCTGATGCAAAAAACGCTCGGTGAAATGAACGGTGATGCGCAGTTCCGCGGCACCGGAAATTCGGTGGCGGCATTGCTCGGCAACAGTAATGGCAACCTGAAGCTGCTGATGAATGATGGCCTGATTAGCCGTAACCTGATGGAGATCGTTGGGCTCAACGTGGGTAACTTTATCGTCGGGCAAATCTTCGGCGACGATGAAGTGCGGGTAAACTGTGCGGCGGCGAATCTCGATATTGTCAACGGCGTGGCGCGTCCACAGATTTTTGCCTTTGATACGGAAAACGCGCTGATTAATGTGACCGGTACAGCCAGCTTTGCCTCTGAGCAGCTTGATTTGACGATTGACCCGGAAAGTAAGGGGATTCGTATCATCACCCTGCGCTCACCGCTGTATGTGCGCGGCAGCTTTAAGAACCCGCAGGCGGGGGTGAAAGCCGGGCCATTGATTGCCCGTGGCGCGGTGGCTGCGGCGCTGGCGACGCTCGTCACGCCAGCGGCGGCGCTGCTGGCGTTGATTTCGCCGTCAGAAGGGGATGCAAATCAGTGCCAGACCATTTTGTCACAGATGAAGCATTGATGTTGGATGGTGCGCGCTGGTGCCCTCACCCCGGCCCTCTCCTACAGGGAGAGGGAGAAAACCGCACATGCCTCGCTATTGGCACCATCGGTTCCCTCTCCCGGCGGGAGAGGGTTAGGGTGAGGGGGCATGTTTTACAACGCCTGATGCTTCGTCTCATGGGTCAGCAGCAGCGCAATCAGCGTCAACGCCGCCATCGCTGCCAGATAGACGCCTACGTAGTACAACCCGTAGCTGCCCTGTAACCAGGCCGCGATATACGGCGCAACCGATGCGCCAAGAATCGACGACACGTTATAGGAGAAAGACGCCCCGGTATAACGCACTTCCGTCGGGAACAGCTCCGGCAGCAGCGCGCCCATCGGGCCAAAGGTCAGCCCCATCAGGCTCAGGCCGATCAACAGGAACAGCATAATCAGCGATGGCTCACCGGAACCCAGCAGCGGCCGGAAGAAGAACAGAGCGAACAGAATAATCATCGATGTGATAACAATCATGCTGGAACGGCGACCAAAGCGGTCAGCCAGCAGCCCGGCAATCGGCACCATCACGCCAAAACCGATCACCGCCAGCATCAGCATCCACAGCACTTCATTACGCGGCAGCCCCAGGCCGTTCGGTGCAGCAGCGGTGCTATAGCTCATTGAGTAAACCGTCATAATATAAAACAGGGTATAGGTTGCCAGCATGATAAAGGTGCCGAGAACCGTCACGCGCATATGTTTGGTCAGCAGCGTGCCCATCGGCACTTTCACCTGTTTTTTCGCCGCGGCGACTTTGGCGAATACCGGGGTTTCATGCAGCGATACGCGCACGTACAGGCCAATAATGACCAGTACTGCGGAGAAGATGAACGGCACACGCCAGCCCCAGCTCATAAACTGCTCGTCGCTGAGTAACCAGGAGAGCAACAGGAAAGTGCCGTTAGCGAAGAAGAAGCCAATTGGCGCACCCAGTTGTGGGAATGAACCATACAGCGCGCGTTTTCGCGGCGGAGCGTTTTCCGTCGCCAGCAGCGCCGCGCCGCCCCATTCACCGCCCAGCCCTAACCCCTGACCAAAACGCGCCAGCGCCAGCAGCATCGGCGCCAGAATGCCAATGCTTTCATAACCCGGCAGCAGGCCAATGATGACGGTGGAGATCCCCATCGTCAGTAGAGAGGCAACCAGCGTGACTTTACGCCCGACGCGGTCGCCGAAGTGACCGAACAGCGCGGAGCCAATTGGGCGTGCGACGAAGGCAATGGCAAAAGTCGCCAGCGACTGGAGTGTCGCCGCCGCCGGGTCGCCCTGCGGGAAGAAGATATGCGGGAAAACAATGACCGCGGCAGTGGCGTAAATATAGAAATCGAAGAACTCAATGGCGGTGCCGATGAGTGACGCGACGACAACTTTATTGCGCGAGTTAACCGGCGTGATGTCTTGTTCGTTATCGAGTGTTGTGGCGGTAGCTTGCATAGTCTTTTCTTATTTTATAGCGAACGAAAGGCCATATTAGACATAGCAAAATCGACATTTCAATCTGTAACAGACCGGGTTGATGCGTGAAAAAACGGCAAAAAGTGAATAGTTTTTAAGCCAGCGAAATCGCTTCTATGAAATGCTTCACAGAATTTACACGATAGTGGATAAAACTGGTTTTTGGTTAAAAAAAAGTTACCAACTGGATTTATCTGCTGAAATGATGGATCGGGCTGAAATTTTGCATTTTCATTCAGCCCGATTTTAATTTAGCGGTGGGTTTTACCCGGCATGCGCGGGTCATCTTTGTACTGGGCGGTGGCTATCCATGCAGCACAGAACAGCGTTAAGCGGGCAAAGAAGTAGAAGAACGCCATCAGCCCCAGAACCGAACCAAATGCCGCGCCAGAAGGTGATTTCACCAGCGCAGGCAGGGTCCAGGTCATGATGATTTTAATCACCTCAAAGCCAATCGCCGCGATGAACGTGCCGCGAATCAGCGCTTTTTTGCGCGGGCGATGGCGTGGGAGTCGCCAGAAGATCCAGAAGAAGAGCAAATAGTTGGCGAAAATGGAGATGGCCAGGCCAATCAACCGCCATGCGGGTTTCAGCCATTCGATGCTGTCCAGGTAGAGGGCTGAAATAATCATCTGCTGTGCGGCGCCGGAAACCGACGTGATCGACAGTGTGACAATCAGAGCGACAAGCAGGCCAATCAGCGAAACAAAATCACGCAGATACTTAATCCAGATTTTCTCCTGATCCTGCGGCGTGCGTTCCCAGACATCGCGCGACTGGGCGCGAATCGCCTCGCGCAGGTTGCCCATCCAGTTAACCCCGGAATAGAGCGCCACCGCAAGCCCGACTAAACCGACGGTAGTACGCTGCTGCACGGCGGTATTGATGGTGCTTTTTAGCGTGGCAGCAAGCGTCGGGTCGCTGACGTTGGTGAGGATTTTATCGAAGATATCCTGCAGAAGCGTTGGGTGTGAGGCGAGGATAAAACCCCCCGCGGCAAACGACACCATCAGAATCGGGATCATCGACAGGAACGAAAAGTAGGTGATGGCTGCGCCAAACTGATTACCCAAACGATCGTTAAAGCGCTCGGCAGCGCGGAGCAAGTGGGCGATGATCGGCTGCTGCTGAATCTTTTGCGCGGTATGAGTCACTTTATTGAGTGCCTGCGCGGCTTTACCGGGCTCTTCGGGTGCCCGATGTTCTTCGGTATCGATAGGTTTGATGGGGTCGTGCTCCAGTTCCTGAGTAGGACGTTTTACGTCATTTTCCGGCGTCATCAGGTCGGTTTTCCTTTTCTCTTGTTTACTATCACTAAATTATAGACTCTGCTAATCAACGTACTCTTTCATCACCTCAGTTAACCATTCCATAAAGAGATGCACGCGGCGCGACAGATTACGGCGATGGGGATAAATCAGCGATACCGGCATCGGCTCCGCACGGTATTGCGGCAGGATCTCTACCAGCTTGCCGCTGCGCAACGCTTCCCGTACTCCGACGCGCGGTACCTGAATAATACCGAGCCCGGCAAGGCAGGCGGCATGATAGGTTTCAGTGCTGTTCACCGTTAGCATGCCGCCGGTATTCACCCAGCGCGTGGTGTTATCAATCACCACTTCAAACCCCTGCGGGCGCACGCCGAGACTGGTGGCGTAATGCACCACCGCGTGATCGTCGAGATCCTCCAGCGACGCGGGATAACCGAATCGTGCCAGATAATCCGGACTGGCGCAGTTTACCACCGTCAACTTGCCGAGCGGCCTGGCGATTAATCCGGAATCTTTCAGATGACCCACGCGTACCACACAGTCAAACCCTTCGCGGATCACATCAACCAACCGGTCGCTGCTGCTCAACTCCAGCTCAATACCGGGGTAGTTCTGCAAGAATGTCGGTAATCGCGGGATAACCAGGTTTCTGGCAACGCCGACCGGCATGTCCACGCGCAGGCGTCCGCTCACGCTGCTGGGGTCGCTCTGGAACAGGCTGTCGAGTTCCTCCAGATTGCTGAGCAAATCTTTGGCGCGTTCGTAGTAGACCATCCCGTCCTGCGTCATCTGAACACGGCGTGTGGTGCGGTGCAAAAGGCGGCAGCCGAGCTGATTTTCCAGCGCCTGTATCTGGCGCGATACGCTACCTTTAGGAAGACCGAGGGTATCGGCGGCGCGCGAAAAACTCTCCAGTTCCGCCACGCGGATGAACAATTGCATTGCGTGAATTTTATCCATCCTGACACCTTATTGTTGTTGTAAGTGAGACAGTGAAGCGCAATAAACCATATTTATTGTTCTTTTAGCACCTAATAAGCTTGTTCTCAACGCACAAACCATCTGAAGTGAGGTTTACCATGACGCAACGTATCGCATTAGTGACCGGCGGCAGCCGTGGGCTGGGTAAAAATGCCGTATTGAAGCTGGCAGCCCAGGGAACAGATATTATTTTTACCTACCATAGCCAGCAACAAGCCGCGCAGGATGTGGTAAATGAAATTCAGCAAACAGGCGCGAAAGCGGTGGCATTACAGCTTAACGTCAGTGATATTCATGATTTTGAACGCTTTGCTGAACAGGTGAAACAGGCACTGAAAGAGACGTGGCAACGCGACACGTTTGATTATTTAGTGAACAATGCCGGAATTGGCATCAACGCGCCGTTTGCCGAGACGACGGAAGCGCAATTTGATGAATTATTGAACATCCAGTTTAAGGGGCCATTTTTCCTGACTCAGCGCCTGCTGCCGCTAATAAAAAATGGCGGGCGCATCCTTAATGTTTCGACGGGGCTCGCACGCTTTGCGCTACCGGGGTTTTCCGCTTATGCGGCGATGAAAGGGGCGATGGAGGTGCTGACGCGCTACCAGGCGAAAGAGCTGGGCGCGCGTGGTATTTCGGTGAACATCATTGCACCCGGTGCGATCGAGACTGATTTTGGCGGTGGTAGCGTGCGCGATAATGAACAGGTGAATCAGTACATTGCATCACAAACTGCGCTGGGGCGCGTGGGTATGCCGGATGACATCGGCGACGCGATTGCCGCACTGCTGAGCGATAAGCTCGGCTGGATGAACGCCCAGCGGGTGGAGGTTTCCGGGGGGATGTTTTTGTAGGGGGAGCCCCTCACCCCCGGCCCTCTCCCCAAAGGGGAGAGGGCGAAAACCTGTGCAGAGATTGGCAATGTGCACAATCATTCCCTCTCCCCTTTGGGGAGAGGGTTAGGGTGAGGGGAACCCAACAACGTATGCTATTCCACACCTGGTAACACTCAACTCTTCTCACCGTCTTTTCTTTATTTCCGCCATCGCGCTATTCTTTTGGAAAATTAATATTCATCCCGCTGAAGATTATATTAAGGATTTCCTTAAGTGTAATGTAATAAATAATATGAATAAGTAATACTCTCCCTCTGGGTGTAATCATTCATAATAAAAATGTTTTTTATTATCACTTCCCTCAGTAGAATAGCCCAGGCCAAACAGCGAGTTCTTATTTACCTTCGCTAGTAATACCCTTCACACTTCAATGTGTTAGGTCAACTTTTCTGATGAGGAATCAGTATGCAGGTAATCATGTTTGACAGGCAGTCGATATTTATTCATGGAATGAAGATCAGTTTGCAGGAAAATATTCCTGAAATAGATATTTACCCCGTAAGTCAGGCAGATGAACTGTGGCGACGGTTGCTGGAATATCCGGATGCGTTACTTATTCTGGATGGCGACATGGATAAATCGTTTTGCAGTTGGTTGTTACAGGAAAAAGCGCAGCAGTTTCCGTTTTCATATACGGTTATTGTGACGAGCGATTGCCAGCAGGGCTGGTTGAGGGAGTCTCTGGCCTGGAATGTGCAGGCGATTGTTCCACGCCATGAGAGCGTAGAGACGTTTGTTCAGGCGATTAACAGCGCTGCCTGCGGTTTAATGTGCCTTCCAGGAGACTGGTCGTTTGGCTATGAAAGCGAGCGGCGCGGCCTGGATATGTTAAGCCATCGTCAGCGTGAAATTCTGGAACTGCTGGCAAACGGCGAGTCGAATAAAGAGATTAGCCGAACGTTGAACATCAGCGCCGGAACGGTGAAAGCGCATCTTGAATCGCTGTACCGGCGTCTGGATGTGAAAAATCGTACACAGGCCGCAATGTTATTCGGCGCCTGTGAGCTTTCCATCCAAAGCTATTCCGAATAACGTGCATTCGGCCTGACGCTGTATGTTCAGGCCGTTGCCCCGTATTCCATTCATCTCAATATCTGCCTGCCAGAGCGCCATCGCCTCCGGGAATCGCCGCTGATTGATTAGCCTGAGTATTGCCGATCCGGCGAGTGTCTGTGGCCCGATACTCAGCGCGAGAGAGACCAGCGCATCGTACTGGCTTTGGGTTAATTGCACCTGAAGCTCATGTTTCAGCATCTCCTGGCAAGCGTGAATATCTTCTACCAGCAGCGTCTGTGCCTGTTGGCGGCTCAGCGGCAGCACGAAGGTTTCATTTTCCTGTATCAGATGGCCATAACCCACCACCCACAGATGACATTCATCCAGGTAAGGTTCGGCAGAAAACCCCTGGAATAGTTTGATAAACGATAACCCTTCCGGGCTGATCTGTTGGGCGGTGTTTGCCATTTTTTCCTCACTTAGTCAATTGGTTAGCGAGTGTAGAGGAAGTGTGGTAACGCGCCTATTCGCCAGATGGCCTGGGTCAAATACGCAAGCCAGTGCGGCCGTATCAACAATATATTTCATTACCTGCGAGTTTTGCTGCAACAATAGAATGAAAGGTTAATCGTGAGCTGCAAGCTGTTGGTTAAGGACGTGGATGATGCCTACCCCATCGCATCAATTATTTGAACACTGCCTGAGCGTTATCCGCCAGGCGTCTGTTGAGATCCTTAATTTACTCGACCAGCGCGTCGGGGAAGGAAAGGAGCCTCGCTGGTTTCTGGAGCAACTGGATCAGGCCAGATTAAACCTTGGCGGCTGGGCGAGCGTTGCCAAAAAGCTCAACCTTAATGATGCGGAACTCAGCGAATTTACCTTACAGCTCCGTCATTTGCAGAAGCTCGTGCCGCGCTATGAGCGGGGTCAGCCGGTGACGGATAATCAACTCATCGCTGCGGCGAGAATGGTTGTCGCGCTGGAGCTTGTGCGCCAGCGGCAGCCGCTTCTGACCTTCGGCAGCGATTCCGCGGCGGACGCCGAGCAGCTTGAAGCTCTGGCGCTACGGCAACTACGGATGATTCAGTTGGCGCTGGCAGCGCTTGTGCGGCAGGTCTGGCCGGAGACGACCCGCCTGCATAATCATCTCAAACTCCAGTTTGGCGCAGAGCGCGTCCGTCGCTGGCTGTCGCGCAGCGAAGGGGGCGACATTCTCAGTGGTATGCAGTTCAGCGAGCTGGCGCTGTTGGTGATTGATAAGAAAGCGTTCTCAAGGGACTATTCGTCGCTGTTTTACAGCCAGACCAACCTGACGCTTCTCGCCGAGCCACGTCTGACGCTGCACGCCTTTCTGGAGGATATTCGCCAGATTCGCGCGGCGGTTGTTGGCAAACGGGCCATCTCCTCTACGGCATTTCTGTTGCTGGATATTTATGCCCGACAGATTGCCACGCCTTTACAGCGAGCCTATGAGCAGGGGAGAACACTGGTGAATCCGGCCAGTCTGATGTCGGCCGACGGGAATGTGGTGCAACATTTCTGGGATGAACAACGTGACTTTTCCCGCCTCTACGGCGCGGATGATGAGCCTGTTCACGATGCCATTGAGCGGATGCGCAAAGGGCCAACGCGAACGCCGGAAGCGCGGGAGCGATTAATCTCGACGGGATTATGGGCCGCTGTGGGCGTGATGGTACTGGTGATGGTGGTTGGGGGAATCTGGATGTTCAATTCTTCTCCTGTTACCACCCCGGCCAGCGCATCGGCGACACCTGCGCCCGGCATAGAAGCCCCGTCGCGAGATTCGCCGCGCACACAACTGGCGAATCGCGGCATTAACTGGGATATCAACGGATTGCGGTCGGCTATCGATCGTAACGACGCTGAAGTTGTGCAGCTATTCATGCGTGGGGGAATGGAGTGGCAGCTCGCCTGGACCGAGCAGGCACTGTCAGCGCAGCATGACGAGGTGATCGCGCTGCTGTTACGCTATCGTCTGCAAATGGATGAGCCGAAACCATGTCGACGCTTTATCACCACGCTCGGTCATGCGCTTGCCGGGGGCGAACCCTTAAGCGGAGAGCGCAAGGATATTTTGCAGACGTTCTGCACCCGGCCTGCCGTTGTGGATGCTCAGCGGCTGGAGGTGGAGAAAGCCAGCCGCCGCGCCAGCGCACAGCCAACAGCGCACAACACGCAGTGGCTGAAGATACAAAGCGATATCTACGCGGTAATTAAGTAGATACGGGGGAGAACCATCAGCAGAGACTACGGTTCGCCGTAAAGGCCAATCAACCGACGTACCACGCCGTTAGTCCAGCCGAAACCATCCTGCAATGGATACTCCCCGCCGCCCCCTTCGCGCGGTGTGCCCTCGGCAATATGGTATTTCTCAATTAACTTGTGGTGGTCGCGATAGAAGTGATTCACGGTTTCCAGCCAGTTATGAGCAATTTCATTGCCCAGCACATCGTGACCATAGAGTTTAAACCCCTGGATCGCCATCCACTGTAGCGGCGCCCAGCCGTTGGGGTAATCCCACTGTTCACCGCTTTCGTACTCGGTTGCCAGGATACCGCGCGGCGTAAGCAGGCGTGCACGTATGGCCAGCGCCAGCCTGTCCGCCTGCTCATGGGTCGCCATGCCGACATACAGCGGAACGACGCTGGCGGCGGAAAACAGCGCCAGTTGTTCGCGCCGCCAGTCATAGTCGCGAAATACACCGCACTCTTCATCCCAAAGGTAGTGCGACACCGCAGCCCGACGGGCGCTGGCTTTCTGTTTAAATAGCGCCTGAGTCTCTTTATCTCCCTTCAACCCGGAAAGATTCGCGATGGTATTTTCCAGTTTGAACAGAAAGGCGTTCAAATCGATGGGAATAAACTGGGTGGTTCGAATGCTCGCCAGCCGGGTGGTATCGCGCAGCCAGCGTGAGGAGTAGTCCCAGCCGGAAGCCGCACCCGCGCGCAAATCGCGATAAACTTCGTTTGGCGGGCGTCCTGAATGTTTGGCGGTTTCGACGTCCTCAATCCACGACTCGTCACGCGGCGTATCACGATCGTCCCAGTAGCGGTTGAGCAGGGAGCCATCCGGCATGCGCACGACGTGGCGATAGGCCTGATTGGGGATCAGCGATTCCGCACCGTCCATCCAGAAGCTGTACTCCATCTTCAGATGGTCGAGATAACGTTTGGCACCGCGCACGCCATCCTCTTCGAACAGCTCAACCATCAGCGCGAAGACCGGCGGCTGAGAGCGGCTCAGGTAGTAGGTGCGATTACCGTTAGGAATGTGGCCGTAGCGTTCAATCATCCACGCGAAATTGTCCGCCATACATTTGAGCAGGTCTTCGCGCCCGCTCTCTGCCAACCCCAGCATGGTGAAGTAGGAGTCCCAGTAATAGGTCTCACTAAACCGTCCGCCGGGTACGATATAGGACTGCGGCAGCGCCAGCAGCGATGAGCCGGGAATGTGATCCTGCGGTTCGCGGGTCAGCACCGGCCAGAGCGTATCGATGTGCTCTTTCAGGGATTTATCCGGGTCTGACATGTACTCGCTGTCGTGCGTCTCGGGAAGCCAGAAATTCTCTTCGACAAATCGTCGCAGGTCGAACCCAGGCTTACGTTTAATGCGGCGGTAGTGGATCAGGATATCCAGCGGATCCTTTTTCGGCGCACAGTCGGGGAAGGTTTTGCTATCGCGAAAGATATGCGCGCGTTGCACATTCTCGAATAGCTCCAGATAACGATCGGCAGGCGTCAGGGCATCGGAGGCGGGCAGGCCCTCGATAACTTCCGGCTCCGGTTCGGCATCAAGCATTTCATCCAGTTTTAATTCGAACGGATCCGCCTCGTAGCACAGTTCGACTTCTATCGCTAAGGCCTCGGACTCTTCGTTACGTATTTTCTGGTTGAACATAGTGCAGGCAACCTCCGGTGGGCGTCATTTTACATCCCGGTTTTACCCGGCCATCTATAAAGCGTAGACATTCGCTTCGGTTACGGGGGAACAAAGTGTGCGGTAGATCACGGTTTATAATGAGGTGGTGGAGAGTATTATTTTTCAGGTTGATGAAAAATAACAAAAAAATAAAATCCCGGTCGCTGGCGCTTGCGGGATTTTCAGAACAATCGATTGTAACGGATTTTATCGCTGGCTGAATTTATAAAACAGATTCGGTTCGCTGACGATATACAAATTACCACGGCCGTCGGTGGCGATACCTTCCGGCTGCGGAATAGAGCGAGCCAGGCCGTAGTGACCCGCTTTAAGCTGCATAAATTTCAGTTTATGCTCTTTATCAACAACAACGACTTTCTGTGAAATATCGGAAAGAATATAGAGGTCAGACGTCGAGCCATCGAAATCCATTCCTGAGATATCCCGGACATACCAGGAGAGCATTAATTCATTGAGCGGGTTTTTCCCTGTTTTAAATGCCCCTTCGTCATCTAAAATATTAAAAATCCGAATGGGCTTTTTTTCTTGCGCCGTCACCATGCGGGAGAGTTCTGGTTTCCAGGCTAATCCCTCAACGCCGCTGTTTTTCTTTTTGGCTTGAATGTCCGGGCGGTAGGTTTCGGCGTGGCTAATATCTATTTTTTGCGTTGCATCGGTAATGGTGATAATCGCCAGCGTACCGCTCTTTTCTTTGGAGAGATAAAAACGTTGATTGCCGATGTACTCGATGGCCTCAAGGTCTGCGGGTTTATCTGTTTCGATGCGGCGTAGTACTTTGCCGTCAGCGGCGAGTTCAAGAATTAACGACGGCGCATCGGTGACGGCGAACAGTGTTTGTGTGTCATGATTCCAGGTAAGGCCAGATAATCCACCGTGTAAATCAGGAATTTGTTTTGCATCTATCGTAACACGATAGTTATCTATTCGTGGGTAGTTTGTAATGTAGTAATAGAAAGAAAAAATACAAACAATGAAAATAATAAAGAGGGGAAATATTTTGGTTTTTTTATTCTTCATAAACCCACAGTGAATTAACGGAAGAGTAAGATATCCCCTACATGATGCCATGCAGGGGATTGCGCTAACGATATTTAGCGCATAGTAACAAACTCTTCCGCCGCTGTCGGGTGAATTGCCACGGTATTATCGAAATCTTTTTTGGTCGCGCCCATTTTTAACGCCACGGCGAATCCCTGAAGGATTTCATCCATACCAAAACCGATACCATGAATACCGACAATTTTCTCTTCCGCGCCGACGCACACCAGCTTCATCCGGCAAGGCTGACGGTGAGAGGTGACGGCGGTATACATTGCCGTGAAGGAGGATTTGTAAACCTTCACCGCGTCGTCGCCATACTGCTCACGGGCCTGCGGCTCGGTTAAACCGACGGTGCCGATGGGCGGGTGGCTAAAGACCACCGTCGGGATGTTGCTGTAATCCAGATGCTCATCCGGTTTGTTGTTAAACAGGCGCTCGGAAAGACGACGGCCTGCGGCAACCGCTACCGGGGTCAGTTCAACGGCACCCGTGTTGTCACCGACGGCGTAAATGCCCGGAACGTTAGTGTTCTGGAATTTATCAACAACGATATAGCCTTTATCGTTGGTTTTCACGCCTGTCGCCGCCAGGTTGAAGTTGTCGTTTGCCGGTTCACGACCAATTGCCCAGATCAGGCAGTCGACCGTCTGGCTGCGGCCATCTTCCAGTTCAATGGTCAGGCTGCCATCGGCATTTTTCACCACGGCTTTCGGAATCGCTTCGGTGTGCAGCGTCGGGCCTTCTGCGTTCATCACTTCGACCAGCGTCTCGACAATTAGCGGGTCGAAGGTGCGCAGCGGCGCGTGTTTGCGCACAAACAGGTGCGTTTCTGCGCCCAGACCGTTAATCACGCCCGCCAGTTCCACAGCGATATAGCCCGCACCGACCACTGCAACGCGTTTCGGCAGCGCTGGCAGTGCGAAGAAACCGTCAGAATCGATACCGTATTCCACGCCCGGAATATCCGGATGGCTCGGACGGCCGCCGGTGGCGATCAGGATATGATCGGCAGTGATCGTTTCCCCGTTCACTTCCACGGTTTTCGCATCAATAAAGCGGGCAAAGCCTTTAATGACGTCGACTTTATTTTTCGCCAGGCCGTTGTCATAGGAGGTATGAATACGGTCAATATAGGCGGTACGGCTGGCAATCAGTTTATCCCAGTCGAAGTGGTTGATGGTGGTATCAAAACCGTAGTCCGGGCCGTACATGTGGATGGCTTCGCGGATTTGCGCGGCATGCCACATCACTTTTTTCGGCACGCAACCGACGTTAACGCAGGTGCCGCCCAGCTCTTTGGCTTCAATTAGCGCGCACTTCTGGCCGTACATGGCCGCACGGTTGATTGAGGCGATGCCGCCGCTGCCGCCGCCGATAGCGATATAGTCGTAATGTTTGCTCATGACCGCTCCTTCCTGTTCATTGTCGGGCGAGGGCAGTGGCCCTTCGCCAAAAGATCCGCGATTGTATACCTGAAACTGATAGATTCTGGCTATGTCTGCGATTACTCGGGCACGATCCAGCTTACGGTTGCGTGGCCAATACCGGTCGGAACCAGTTTTTTGTGCAGCCATGGCAGCACATTATTCATCTGCTGTTCCAGCTTCCACGGCGGGTTGATGACAATCATGCCAGATGCTGTCATGCCGCGCTGATCGCTGTCCGGGCGTACCGCCAGCTCGATTTGCAGAATTTTGCGGATGCCGGTCGCTTCCAGGTCTTTGATCATGCGCTTGATTTGCGCGCGCAGTACCACCGGATACCACAGGGCGTAAGTTCCGGTCGCAAAACGTTTATAGCCTTCGTGAATGCCCGTCACCACCGCCTGATAGTCAGTTTTAATCTCATATGGCGGGTCGATAAGCACCAGGCCGCGGCGGGAGGCTGGCGGCAGTTTGGATTTCAGTTGCTGATAGCCATCGGCTTTTTCGACGCGCGCACGGTTGTCTTTCTGGAACTCAGAACGCAGCAACGGGAAATCGCTGGGGTGCAGTTCGGTCATCTGCAGGCTGTCTTGCTCGCGCAGGAGCTGGCGGGCAATCAGCGGCGAACCCGGGTAGTAACGCAACTGTCCGCTGCGGTTGAAGTGGTTTACCACGCTGATGTAGGGCTCCAGCTCAGCGGGCAGGTCGTCCTGCTGCCAGATGCGGGCGATACCTTCCAGATACTCACCGGTACGCTCGGCGTGCTCACTGCTTAACTGGTAACGGCCCGCGCCCGCATGGGTGTCCAGGTAGAGAAACGGTTTTTCTTTCTCTTTCAGTGATTCAATAATCAGGCTCTGAACGGTGTGTTTAAGGACGTCGGCGTGGTTGCCAGCGTGAAAGCTGTGGCGATAACTGAGCATGGGTAAAGGGGTTCCGCTAAGTAAAACATGGGCCCGTTACCGGGCAATAAAAAAGCATATCCGAACAGTATACCGAAAAGTCGTCGTTGCCGCGAAAGCGCAACGCTTATCATTGAAATTCACTACACTTAACCCCATGCTACGTATATTACATGCCGGACAGGGCGATAGCCGCCACCCGACAAAAACGCGCTTAAGCGTTGGTTTCCCTTTTTAACCAGGACTGTGCATATGACGAATCCATTACTGACTCCCTTCGAATTGCCGCCGTTTTCCGCTATCAAACCAGAGCACGTTGTTCCCGCTGTCACTAAAGCGCTGAACGACTGCCGTGAAAATGTGGAACGTGTGGTAGCGCAGGGCGCACCGTACTCCTGGGAAAACTTGTGCCAACCGCTGGCAGAAGTGGATGATGTGCTGGGGCGTATCTTCTCGCCGGTGAGCCATCTGAACTCGGTAAAAAACAGCCCGGAACTGCGCGAAGCTTACGAACAGACTTTGCCGCTGTTGTCTGAATACAGCACCTGGGTCGGTCAACATGAAGGGCTATACAAAGCCTATCGCGACCTGCGCGACGGCGATAACTACGCCACGCTCTCTACCGCACAGAAAAAAGCGGTTGATAACGCACTGCGTGACTTCGAACTCTCCGGTATCGGTCTGCCAAAAGAGAAACAGCAGCGCTATGGCGAAATCGCCACCCGCCTTTCTGAGCTCGGCAACATCTATAGCAACAACGTACTGGATGCCACCATGGGCTGGACGAAGCAGGTAAGCGATGAAGCTGAACTCTCCGGCATGCCGGAAAGCGCGCTGGCTGCGGCTAAAGCGCAGGCTGAAGCTAAAGAGCTGGACGGTTATCTGCTGACTCTGGATATCCCGAGCTATCTTCCGGTGATGACCTACTGCGACAACCAGGCGCTGCGCGAAGAGATGTATCGTGCTTACAGCACCCGCGCCTCCGATCAGGGCCCGAATGCCGGTAAATGGGATAACAGCCCGGTGATGGCGGAGATCCTCGCTCTGCGTCATGAACTGGCACGGTTGCTGGGCTTCGAAAGCTACGCCTTCAAATCACTGGCCACCAAAATGGCGGAAAACCCACAGCAGGTGCTGGAATTTTTAACTGACCTCGCCAAACGCGCGCGTCCGCAAGGTGAAAAAGAGCTGGCGCAACTGCGCGCCTTCGCCAAAGCGGAATTTGGCGTTGATGATCTGCAACCGTGGGATATCGCGTACTACAGCGAAAAACAGAAACAGCACCTCTACAGCATCAGCGACGAGCAACTGCGCCCGTACTTCCCGGAAAACAAAGCCGTTAACGGCCTGTTTGAAGTGGTGAAACGCATTTATGGCATTACCGCGAAAGAGCGTAAAGATGTCGACGTCTGGAGCCCGGAAGTTCGCTTCTTCGAGCTTTATGATGAAAACAACGAACTGCGTGGGAGCTTCTACCTCGACCTGTACGCGCGTGAACACAAACGTGGCGGGGCCTGGATGGACGACTGTGTCGGCCAGATGCGTAAACTCGATGGCTCGCTGCAAAAACCGGTCGCTTACCTGACCTGTAACTTTAACCGTCCGGTGAACGGCAAACCGGCGCTGTTCACCCATGATGAAGTGATTACCCTGTTCCACGAATTTGGCCATGGCCTGCACCACATGCTGACCCGCATCGAAACTGCGGGTGTTTCCGGTATTAACGGTGTGCCGTGGGATGCTGTCGAACTGCCAAGCCAGTTTATGGAAAACTGGTGCTGGGAGCCGGATGCGCTGGCGTTTATCTCCGGCCACTACGAAACCGGTGAACCGCTGCCGAAAGAACTGCTGGATAAAATGCTGGCGGCGAAGAACTACCAGGCTGCGCTGTTTATTCTGCGCCAACTGGAGTTCGGCCTGTTCGATTTCCGTCTGCATGCGGAATTTAACCCGGAACAGGGGGCGAAAATCCTCGAAACCCTGGCAGAAATCAAAAAACAGGTCGCCGTGGTGCCGGGGCCGTCGTGGGGTCGCTTCCCGCATGCCTTCAGCCACATCTTTGCCGGCGGCTATGCGGCGGGCTACTACAGCTATCTGTGGGCCGACGTGCTGGCGGCGGATGCGTTCTCCCGCTTTGAAGAAGAGGGGATTTTCAACCGTGACACCGGGCAGTCGTTCCTTGATAACATCCTGACCCGCGGTGGTTCTGAAGAGCCGATGGCGCTGTTCAAACGCTTCCGTGGCCGTGAACCGCAGCTTGACGCGATGCTGGAGCACTACGGGATCAAAGGCTAATCGGTCAGTGAAAATCTGCTTAATTGATGAAACGGGCGCCGGAGACGGCGCCTTATCTGTTCTTGCCGCCCGCTGGGGGCTGGAGCACGATGAAGACAACCTGATGGCGCTGGTGTTAACGCCGGAGCATCTGGAACTGCGTAAGCGCGATGAACCGAAGCTTGGCGGCATCTTCGTGGATTTTGTCGGCGGTGCGATGGCGCACCGGCGCAAGTTCGGCGGCGGTCGCGGCGAAGCGGTGGCGAAAGCGGTGGGTATTAAGGGGAGCTACCTGCCGGACGTGGTGGATGCCACGGCGGGACTGGGACGTGATGCCTTTGTGCTGGCTTCCGTTGGCTGCCATGTGCGGATGCTGGAGCGCAACCCGGTGGTTGCGGCGCTGCTCGACGATGGCCTGGCGCGCGGCTACGCTGACCCGGAAATCGGCGGCTGGTTGCAGGAGCGGTTGCAGTTGATCCACGCCTCGAGCCTGACGTCGCTTGCGGACATCACCCCGCGCCCGCAGGTGGTTTATCTCGACCCCATGTTTCCGCACAAGCAGAAAAGCGCGCTGGTGAAAAAAGAGATGCGCGTGTTTCAGTCGCTTGTGGGGCCGGATCTTGATGCGGATGGGCTGCTGGAGCCCGCCCGTTTGCTGGCGACAAAACGGGTGGTGGTGAAGCGGCCCGATTACGCCCCGCCGCTCGCGGATGTGGCGACAACCAATGCGGTGGTCACGAAGGGCCATCGGTTTGATATTTATGCGGGGACGGCGGCGTAGGGGCGTGCGGCCTGATGCCCTCACCCTAACCCTCTCCCACAGGGAGAGGGAACCGATGGTGCCAATGGTGAAGGTTGTGCGGTTTTCTCCCTCTCCCTGTGGGTGAGGGGCCTCTACACAAACGGCGCGTATGGATCCGCCATCTCAAACGCCGCTGCTCTTTCTGCTTTTGGCGGGTAAATGAGTTCGCTGACAATCGACACCTTCAGCTTTTTCGCCTCTTCGCGCGTCAGTTTTACCTGCTGATCCCAACCTTCCGTATACACCGCGCCCCAGGCGCCGAGATCCAGGCAGGTGACGTACATCTCCTGGCGATACGGTGATGGCTCAACGTTCAGCAGACTCGCCGCCGCGTTGTTCCCGGCGAATTTACCCAGCAGGATCGCGTGCTGGCAGGTCATCAGCGCGTGGTTGCCTTTGTCATCTGTCGCGGCACAAGCCACGTCTCCGGTGGCGTAGATCTCTTCATGGCCTTCAACCTGAAGGTTTGCATTCACATGCAGACGCCCCTGGCGATCGCGCGGGGCGTTAATTTGTGTTGTCAGATCGCTGGCCTGAACACCCACAGTCCAGATCACCGTCGAAGAGGTAATGCTCCGGCCGTCTTTAAGGGTTACACCGCCAGCGTCTACTGACTCCACTTCGGCGTTCACCATCCACTCAACACCCAGTTCGTTAGAGGCGCTAACGATCACGTTACGCAGTTCTTCACTGTAGCGCGCACCCGGCTGTGCGCCGCGTTCAACTACGACTACTCTGGTCTTAGCATTTGAGCCCAGAATGTCACGCAGCCTGCCTGGCAGTTCCATCGCCATCTCAATACCGGTGAAGCCGCCGCCGCAGACCACGACCGTATTGCGCGCTTCGCTTTCCGGTTTATCGGCCAGCGAGTGCAGATGCTTCTCTAACTCAGCAGCGCTTTCCAGTTGATCGAGATCGAAGGCATGTGCCTGAACGCCCGGGACAAATGAACGGTTCAGGTGGCTGCCGCTCGCCAGAATCAGACGATCATAACGATGCTGGTGGGTTTTACCTTCAGCGTCTTGCCAGCTCACACTGCGTGTGTCGCTATGAATCGTTGACACCGTACCATGCAGGAATTTTACGCCGGTGATGTCGAACAGCGGCATCAGCGGGGAGACCAGCGTTTCCACGTTATTTTCATAAAAACGCGGGCGCACACGCAACTCCGGTTGTGGGGCAATGACAGTAATATCAATGGCCTGGCTATCATTTTTATCCGCCAGGCGCGCCGCGCTGAGGGCTGCCCACATTCCGGCGAAGCCGGCGCCGACGATCAAAATTTGTTTACGCATCGCTCTTTCACTCTGTTCATGTTGATTTATTTACTCGGATTTTATTTGTCGTAGTATAAAAAGACAATGAGAAAAATGGATGCTGCACTGGTTTTGTGGTTATCGTATTGATTAATTGGTATTTGTTTTTTATCAAACGTAAGCGGGAAAGGAAGTGTCTGGATTGCTGAGGGCAAAATAGCTACAATAACTCAGAGTTATTTTGGCTGAGATTAAAACATGGCATTTTACAGTTCCGGGGTTGAATACGGCATCCATAGCCTGATGTGTATGGTAGACAGCAAAGGCGACGCCCGGGATATGAGTGTGCGCGAAATTGCTGAGCTGCAAAGCGTACCCTATGACTACCTGGCCAAAATCTTCACCCGCCTGTCAAAAGCCGGGCTGGTGCGTAGCATCGAAGGTAAAGGCGGTGGATTTCAACTGGCGAAACCCGCGGAGCACATCACGGTGAAAGACGTGGCGATGGCTATCGACGGCGAGAAACGCATCTTTGAATGCCGCGAGATCCGCCAGCGGCTGGCAGTGTTTGATGAGCAGCCGCCAGAGTGGGCCTGTGAAGGTATTTGCGGCGTGCGTTCGGTAATGGACATGGCGCAGCAGCGTATGGAAGAGGCGCTGGCCCAGCATACTATTCTCGACCTCGCCCGTAAGATGTACCGCAAAGCGCCGGATGAGTTTGTTATTGAGGTGCAGGAGTGGATAGCCGCGCGTAAAGCGTAGCGAAATGGCAGGCATCAGGCTTACAAAAACGCCCGCAGAAAGCGGGCGTTTGCTCATGCGCGAGGAGTGATTACTCCTCTTCTTCGTCGCGCAGCGGAACGATCAGCATATCAACGTGAACGGTGTTGATGAGCTGGCGCGCAGAAGACATCAGTTTGCTCCAGAAGTCCTGATGATGACCGCAAACCACCAGATCCATATCGTATTTCTTAATGGCGTCGACCAGCACCTGGCCCAGATCGCCGCTGCCGCTCAGGGTTTCGGTGATTGGGTAGCCCGCATTGGTGGACAGCTCAGACAACGCGTGATGTGTCTCTTCCGAAATGCGTTTCTGCATATCGCCCAGATTCACATCAATAAGGCCGGTATAGAGATCGGAGTAGTTCACATCAACATGAATCAGGGAAACTTTCGCGTTGTACGGACGTGCCATAGAAACCGCTTTTTCAACCAGCACTTTGCTTTCTGGTGAAAGGTCTACCGCGATAAGAATGTGTTTGTAAGCCATGGTGTTACTCCTTCCATAAAGTTGTCGATGACCAATGGGCGTGAAGTCGCCCGCGTCCTGCATGTCGATTGCGCGGGGGTTAGCCCTGCCTTAAATCTGCTGCATCCAGGGATGCTAATCAGGTCTCGTAAAGTGTTAACGACCTAATTGTAGAAGATATTTCTACATTATAGTGACCGGCTCTGCGCGTCAATGTGGTGCGATCACCAATTTGTTAAACAAATTTATCTAAAGACACTTATTGATAACGCTTCAGGTTGTGGTAAAAATTTTCACTAATCTCCTACACTATTTAATGAGCCGATCGGATAAATAAACGTGATCGGATTCTCACCTTTTCACTGAGCTGTCTAAGGCTATTGGTTATCGGGGTGCGGTAGCCCGGGAGGAGTCTCCGCTGGGTGGGTCGCCGGGGAGGAGGTATGATCAGCACAATCGCGCTGTTTTGGGCCCTGTGTGTCGTGTGTGTGGTGAATATGGCACGCTATTTCTCATCGTTGCGTGCATTACTTGTGGTACTGCGTGGTTGCGATCCCTTGCTCTATCAGTATGTTGATGGTGGAGGTTTTTTTACCTCTCATGGCCAACCCAGCAAGCAAATGCGGCTGGTTTGGTACATCTACGGTCAGCGCTATCGCGATCATCATGACGACGAGTTTATCCGCCGCTGTGAGCGTTTGCGCCGCCAGTTTATTTTGACCAGTTCATTGTGTGGTTTAGTGGTTGTGAGCCTGATTGCATTGGCTATCTGGCATTAACCTTCGCCATAAAAAAAGACGGGCCAGTTTCCTGACCCGTCTTTTTTGTCTGCCTGATGATTAGATAATCATCAGTGAAAGCCAGTACAACCCACCTGAAAGCAGAATCGACGCAGGCAGCGTGAAGACCCAGGCCATCAGAATGTTGGTGACGGTTTTGCGTTGCAGACCGCCGCCGTCCACGATCATCGTACCCGCCACGGAGGAGGAGAGAACGTGGGTGGTCGATACCGGCATCCCGGTATAACTCGCAAGGCCAATGGATACCGCAGAGGTCATCTGCGCCGCCATACCCTGCGCGTAAGTCATGCCTTTCTTACCGATTTTCTCACCGATGGTCGTCGCGACGCGGCGCCAGCCAATCATCGTACCGCAACCCAACGCCAGCGCGACCGCCATGATGATCCAGACCGGGGCATACTCGATAGTGTTGAGCATATCGCCTTTCAGTTTCTTCAGCAGACGCTGATCGTCAGCGCTTACTTCTGGCAGCTTGGCGACTTTATCAGTGGTATCAGAGATACACAGCATGATGCGGCGTAACTGACTACGCTGCTCGACGCTCAGTTTGTCGTAGGTTTCGATATCCGCCAGCATGTTCTTCACGCGGGTTAACGCATAGAGAGAGTTTGCCGGGTGACAATGCAGTTCGCCAGATGGCGTGATCGCACTCTCAGGTTCCGGGATAATCTGGTCGACGCCTGTGACTTTTTTCAGCAACGCAGGATGCTGCTGATAGAAGACTTCAACGTTATTGATAGCATCGCGGGTACGGGTGATTTCATAGCCCGACGCGTTCATGTTGACCACGAATCCTGCCGGTGCGACGCCAATCAGTACCAGCATGATAAGACCAATGCCTTTCTGCCCGTCGTTTGCGCCGTGAGAGAACGCTACGCCAATAGCCGAGATGATCAGGGCGATACGTGTCCAGAATGGCGGCTTTTTCTTGCCGTCTTTCTTTTCACGCTCTGCCGGCGTCAGGTGGATACGCGCACGTTTTTTCGTACCGCTCCAGTAGCGACGCAGCAGGAACACCAGACCACCTGCGAAGACCAGGCCGACAATCGGTGACACGATAAGGGAGCCGAAAATATTCAGCACTTTCGGGATGTTAAGCGCGTCCACCACCGATGTGCCGGTCATCAGCGCATTGGTTAAACCAATACCGATAATCGCGCCAATCAGCGTGTGGGAACTGGATGCCGGCAGGCCAAAATACCAGGTGCCGAGGTTCCAGATAATCGCAGCCAACAACATGGAGAAGACCATGGCGAGGCCGTGCGCCGAACTGACATTAAGCAGGAGATCTGTCGGTAACATATGCACAATGGCATAGGCTACGCTCAGCCCGCCCAGCAGAACGCCGAGGAAGTTAAAGATAGCCGCCATGGCAACCGCAAGCTGCGATCGCATAGCGCGAGTATAAATCACGGTTGCCACTGCATTGGCCGTGTCGTGGAAGCCGTTGATGGCTTCGTAGAACAGGACAAAAATCAGAGCAAGTACCAACAAAAGCCCGGTATGTAAATCCAGACCTGCGAACAAATGTAACATAGTGCGTTACGCCATTTTGAGGACATGAACGCGCGGCATTATCATGGACTTTGGCAGCGCGGGCAAAGTGAAATATGGAGTTTTTTTGATATTTCTCTACCTTTGTATAAATACGGAAAATGATTATTTCAGTATTTTCAAGCGGATATACAGGATTGTCTTATATTTCACTGGTATGACGAGCATGAAAAATTTACACTTCCCGACAATCACTAAGTTGAGGATAGTGCGTGGAAAGGTTTGATGCCATTGTAATTGGGGCCGGTGCCGCAGGAATGTTTTGTGCCGCGCAGGCTGGGCAGGCGGGCCTGCGCGTGCTGTTGCTGGATAACGGTAAGAAGCCGGGACGTAAAATATTGATGTCCGGCGGTGGCCGCTGCAACTTCACGAATCTTTATGTCGAACCAGCGGCTTATCTCAGCCAGAACCCTCATTTTTGCAAATCTGCGCTGGCACGCTACACCCAGTGGGACTTCATCGACCTTGTGGGAAAACACGGCATTGCCTGGCATGAGAAGACCTTAGGGCAACTCTTCTGCGACGACTCCGCTGAACAAATCGTTAAACTGCTGGTGGATGAGTGCACAAAAGGCAATGTCACTATGCGTCTGCGCAGCGAAGTATTGAGCGTTGAACGTGATGAAGAGGGCTTTAGCCTGCAACTCAACGGCGAAACGGTCACAGCCAAAAAACTGGTGATAGCCAGCGGCGGGCTGTCGATGCCAGGACTTGGCGCCACACCATTTGGTTACAAAATTGCTGAGCAGTTTGGCCTTAACGTATTACCGACCCGCGCCGGGCTGGTGCCTTTTACGCTGCATAAGCCAATGCTGGATGTTTCCCAAACTATCTCTGGTGTTTCCGTTCCCTCGGTGATTAGCGCTGAAGACGGCACCGTGTTCCGCGAAAGCCTGCTATTTACCCACCGCGGACTCTCCGGCCCGGCGGTGTTGCAGATCTCCAGCTACTGGCAGCCCGGCGAGTTTGTTACCATCAATCTGTTACCGGATATCGACCTCGCCGAATTTCTCGATGCGCAGCGCGCGGATCACCCGAATCAGAGCCTGAAAAATACCCTGGCGATGCATCTGCCGAAACGCCTGGTGGAGTGTTTACAGCAACTGGGGCAGATTCCTGATGTCACGCTAAAGCAACTCAATGTTCGCGATCAGCAAACGCTGGTCGACACCCTCACTGAATGGCGCGTACAGCCAAACGGCACGGAAGGCTACCGCACGGCGGAAGTCACGCTGGGCGGGGTGGATACCAACGAACTCTCCTCACGCACAATGGAAGCGCGCAAAGCACCCGGCCTCTACTTTATTGGTGAAGTGATGGATGTCACGGGCTGGCTGGGGGGCTATAACTTCCAGTGGGCATGGTCAAGCGCCTGGGCATGCGCGCAGGCGCTGGGGGATTAGCGCCGGTAACGCATTTTTCAGCAGCCTCCTCTGTCTGAAGAACACAATAGACATACAAAAACCAGGTGTTACTATCATATTGATAGTATCAATGAGTACGCGTGTTTCATTTACAGCCAGGAACGCTGATGATGACAACATTACTACCCGATTTCTCAGCACCTTCATCCAGCACTCTCCTTTGCGGTGAGCGTCATCACGACGCCTGTACACCGTCTGGCTATCTCTCTTCTTTCCTTCTTATCCCGGAGGGAAATCGACGCTGAACGCTTGTTCGGCGCGCTTTGTGACACGCGTGGTTTGGTAACAGGGATTATGGCGGGTCGAATATGGACAACATTAAGCGTCATTTAACAGGATGGATTATTGGTATCGCGGTGGTGGTGGCCGCAGTGGCGTGGTGGATGTTACGGCCCGCAGGCGTGCCGGACGGTTTCGCCGCCAGTAATGGCCGAATCGAGGCCACTGAAGTGGATATTGCGACAAAAATCGCCGGGCGTATCGACACGATTCTGGTGTCGGAAGGGCAGTTTGTGCGCCGGGGCGAAGTGTTAGCGAAGATGGATACGCGCGTGCTACAGGAGCAACGGCTGGAAGCCATTGCGCAAATTAAAGAAGCGGAAAGCGCCGTGGCGGCCGCGCAGGCACTGCTTGAACAGCGTCAGAGTGAAATGCGCGCCGCGCAGGCGGTAGTGAAGCAGCGCGATGCTGAACTGGCATCCGTGTCCAAACGTCATACCCGTTCACAAACTCTGTCGACGCGGGGAGCCGTCTCGGCTCAGCAGTTAGATGACGATCGTGCGGCAGCAGAGAGCGCCCGCGCAGCGCTGGAATCGTCGAAGGCGCAGGTCTCGGCGTCCAGTGCGGCCATTGAAGCGGCGCGCACCAATATCATTCAGGCGCAAACCCGCGTTGAAGCAGCACAGGCGACCGTGAGGCGTATTCAGGCGGATATCGATGACAGTGAACTGAAAGCGCCGCGTGACGGGCGCGTGCAGTATCGTGTCGCGGAGCCCGGCGAGGTGCTGGCGGCGGGCGGCAGGGTGCTGAATATGGTCGATCTCAGCGATGTTTATATGACATTCTTCCTGCCCACCGAGCAGGCCGGGCTGCTGAAAATTGGCGGAGAAGCACGTCTGGTGCTGGATGCCGCGCCGGATCTGCGCGTTCCGGCGACCATCAGCTTTGTGGCAAGTGTCGCCCAGTTTACGCCCAAAACCGTGGAAACCCGCGATGAACGCCTGAAGCTGATGTTCCGTGTGAAAGCGCGTATTCCGCAGGAACTCCTGCAACAGCATCTGGAGTACGTGAAAACCGGGCTGCCGGGTATGGCGTGGGTGCGTCTTGATGAGCAGCAACCCTGGCCGGATGATCTGGTGGTGAGGCTGCCGCAATGAACGGGCAGGTACGGGAGCCTGTCGCGCAGCTTGAGGGCGTGAGTCAGCACTTCGGGGCGACGGTGGCGCTCAATAACGTCACGCTGAACATTCCTTCACGCTGCATGGTAGGGCTGATTGGCCCGGATGGCGTGGGTAAATCGAGCCTGTTGTCGCTGATTTCCGGCGCGCGGGTGATTGAGCAGGGTAATGTCGTGGTACTGGGCGGCGATATGCGCGATGGGGATCACCGGCGCAGTGTCTGCCCGCGTATTGCCTGGATGCCACAGGGGCTGGGGAAAAACCTTTATCACACCCTATCGGTATACGAGAACGTCGATTTCTTCGCCCGCCTGTTCGGCCACAATAAAGCGGAGCGTGAAACACGGATCGCCGAACTGCTGAACAGTACCGGGCTGGCGCCGTTTCGCGATCGCCCTGCCGGGAAACTTTCCGGCGGGATGAAGCAAAAACTGGGACTGTGCTGTGCGCTGATTCACGACCCGGAGTTGTTGATTCTGGATGAACCCACGACCGGCGTTGACCCGCTCTCCCGCGCACAATTCTGGGATCTGATCGACAGCATCCGCGCACGGCAAAGCAATATGAGCGTATTGGTCGCGACCGCCTATATGGAAGAGGCGGAACGCTTCGACTGGCTGGTGGCAATGAACGCGGGTGAAGTGATGGCGACGGGCAGCGCGCAGCAACTGCGTGAAAAAACCCACTGCCAGACACTGGAACAGGCATTTATCGCCCTGTTGCCGGAAGCGCAGCGCCAGGCACATAAGCCGGTGGTTATTCCGCCGTATCAGGCAGAAAATGCGGAGATCGCCATTGAAGCACGTGACCTGACCATGCGCTTTGGCGATTTTGTCGCGGTTGATCATGTGAATTTTCGTATCCCGCGCGGTGAGATTTTCGGTTTTCTGGGTTCGAACGGCTGCGGTAAATCAACCACCATGAAAATGCTGACGGGGCTGCTTCCTGCAAGCGAAGGCGAAGCCTGGCTATTTGGTCAGCCTGTTGACCCGAACGATATCGAAACCCGCCGACGGGTGGGTTATATGTCGCAGGCGTTTTCGCTCTACAGCGAACTGACCGTGCGGCAAAACCTTGAACTGCACGCGCGCCTGTTCCACATACCCGAAGCGGAGATCCCCGAACGGGTGGCGCAGATGAGCGCGCGCTTTATGCTGAACGACGTTGAGGATGTGCTTCCGGCCGCGCTGCCGCTGGGTATTCGTCAGCGTCTCTCGCTGGCGGTGGCGGTGATCCACCGCCCGGAAATGCTGATTCTGGATGAACCGACCTCCGGCGTTGACCCGGTGGCGCGCGATATGTTCTGGCAACTGATGGTCGACCTGTCGCGGCAGGATAAAGTCACCATTTTTATCTCCACCCACTTTATGAACGAAGCGGAGCGCTGCGACCGCATGTCGCTGATGCATGCGGGAAAAGTGCTCGCCAGCGGTACGCCGCAGGAGCTGGTGGAACGTCGTGGCGCGGCAAATCTGGAAGAGGCGTTTATCGCCTGGCTTCAGGAAGCATCCGGCCCTGCGCCGGAGGTGCCGCCGCCTGACGAAATCCCGGTGGTGCATGAAGCGCCAAAATCGCCGCGTCAGGGCTTCAGCCTGCGGCGTCTGTTGAGCTACAGTCGCCGCGAAGCGCTGGAACTGCGCCGCGACCCGGTGCGTTCAACGCTTGCGATGCTTGGCACGGTCATCCTGATGCTGATTATGGGCTATGGTATCAGCATGGACGTGGAGAACCTGCGTTTTGCGGTGCTTGACCGCGACCAGACCCTGAGCAGCCAGCAATGGTCTCTTAATCTTGCGGGTTCCCGCTACTTTATCGAACAGCCGCCGCTTTCCAGCTATGACGAACTGGATACGCGCATGCGGGCGGGCGATGTGGCCGTTGCCATTGAAATTCCGCCGAATTTTGGCCGCGATATTGCGCGTGGTACGCCGGTAAAAATCGGCGTCTGGGTGGATGGCGCCATGCCGAGCCGCGCAGAAACGGTGCAGGGTTACGTACAGGCGATGCACCAGACCTGGCTACAGGATGTCGCCAGTCGCCAGCCGATGAAGAATGCACAGACCAGTCTGATGACCATCGAAACGCGCTACCGCTATAACCCCGATGTGAAGAGCCTTCCGGCGATTGTCCCCGCGGTGATCCCGCTGTTATTGATGATGATCCCCTCGATGCTTAGCGCCCTGAGCGTGGTACGTGAAAAAGAGCTGGGTTCTATCATCAATCTCTATGTCACGCCGACCACGCGCAGCGAATTTCTGTTGGGTAAGCAGTTGCCCTATATCGCGCTGGGGATGCTCAACTTCTTCCTGCTGTGCGCGCTGTCGGTGTTTGTTTTTGGGGTTGAGCATAAGGGCAGTTTTCTTACGCTTACGCTGGCGGCGCTGCTTTACGTCACCATCGCCACCGGGATGGGGCTACTGATCTCCACCTTTATGAAAAGCCAGATCGCCGCCATTTTTGGCACCTCGATCATCACACTGATCCCGGCGACGCAGTTCTCCGGGATGATCGACCCGGTAGCGTCGCTGGAAGGGCCGGGGAGGTGGATAGGTGAGATCTACCCGACCAGCCATTTTCTCACTATCGCCCGCGGCACGTTTTCGAAGGCGCTGGATCTGGGTGATCTCTGGCCACTCTTTATTCCGCTGCTGGTTGCGGTGCCGCTGGTGATTGGCCTGAGCGTGCTGTTGCTGAAAAAACAGGAGGGGTGATGCGCCGATTACGCAATATTTATAATCTGGGGATCAAGGAGTTGCGCAGCCTGCTGGGCGATAAGGCGATGCTGGCGCTGATTATTTTTGCCTTTACGCTGTCGGTCTATTCTTCAGCGACGGTTACGCCGGGGTCGCTGCATCTGGCGCCAATCGCGATCGCGGATATGGATCAGTCGCAGCTTTCGAACCGTATAGTAAACAGCTTCTATCGCCCGTGGTTTCTGCCGCCGGAGATGATCACCGCCGATGAGATGGACGCCGGGCTGGATGCCGGGCGCTACACTTTTGCCGTGAATATCCCGCCTAATTTCCAGCGCGACGTGCTGGCCGGGCGTCAGCCGGATATACAGGTGAACGTCGATGCCACGCGCATGAGCCAGGCGTTTACCGGCAACAGCTACATTCAGAGCATCATCAATGGCGAAGTGAACAGCTTTGTCGCCCGCTACCGGGATAACAGCGAACCGCCGGTGGCGCTGGAAACGCGCATGCGCTTCAACCCGAACCTTGAACCCGCGTGGTTTGGCGGAGTGATGGCGATTATCAACAACATCACCATGCTGGCGATTGTGCTGACAGGCTCGGCGCTGATTCGTGAGCGTGAGCATGGCACCGTGGAACATTTGCTGGTGATGCCGATTACGCCGTTTGAAATCATGATGGCTAAGATCTGGTCGATGGGGCTGGTGGTGCTGGTGGTGTCGGGATTGTCGCTGGTGCTGATGGTGCAGGGCGTACTGGGGGTGCCGATTGAGGGCTCGATACCATTGTTTATGCTGGGGGTTGCGTTAAGTCTGTTTGCCACCACCTCCATTGGGATTTTTATGGGCACGGTGGCGCGCTCGATGCCGCAACTGGGGCTGTTGATGATTCTGGTGCTGCTGCCGCTACAGATGCTCTCCGGCGGCTCGACGCCGCGCGAAAGCATGCCGCAAATGGTGCAGGACATTATGCTGTCGATGCCGACCACCCATTTTGTCAGCCTGGCGCAGGCTATTCTTTATCGCGGTGCCGGGTTTGATATTGTCTGGCCGCAGTTTGTCACGCTGCTGGCAATTGGCGCGGCGTTTTTTATGATTGCATTATTACGCTTCAGGAAGACGATTAGCACAATGGCGTAGCGCTATCCGGCGCGGCAAACAGTTTCAGTAGCGTCTCTACCTGCTCATCCAGCGGCACGAGATCCTGCTTCACGATCAAATGCAACGGCGTGGCGCGCCGTGCGCCGTGATGCAGGGGTAAGGGTTTCAGAACCCCCTGTTCCAGCAAGCGCTGTATACGTTCTTCCGGCAGCCAGCCGTAGCCGACCTGATACATCACCGCATCAATGGCGGCATCTATCGTTGAGAAGGTCCAGGCGTCGTTACCCGGCTGGTGCGTGCTGTCGTGGTCGGCAATCCGCACCAGCGGCCAGGTGCGCAGCATCTCATCACTGAAGGGCTCATCCTGATGAAACAGCGGGTGGTCGCGATGGGCGACGGCGACAAAGTCGATGTTCATCAGCCACTCGCCGCGTCCGGTAATATCCTGACGGCGCGTCAGGATCATGACATCCGCTTCCGCCTGCGCGGTATCGCTGTCGGTGCTGCTTTCCAGAACTTCCGTTAACCTGACCTGGGTTTGCGGATAGCGCTGCTGAAACTGGCGCAGAATCGCAAACAACCGCTTACGGGGAAAAACGCTGTCTACGACCAGATCCAGCCGGGTACGCATCCCATCACGCAGCGTTGCCGCACGGGTTTCGACCCAGGCAAAGGCTTTCAGCAGCGGTTTTACCTGGCTGAGTAATAGCTCTCCGGCAGGGGTGAGCACCGCGCGACGGCCTTCCGGTACCAGCAGTGCGACGCCCAGACGTTCCTGTAGCAGTGACAGGTTATAGCTTACCGATGACTGGCTGCGATGGGTCTCTTCCGCGGCTTTGGCAAAGCTCCCCAACTCAACTACTTTTTCGAGAAGCATCCACTGTTCCAGGGTTGTCTTGTGCATAATTGATTTAAAATTTAGATGAATTTCATTCAAACATAGCGTTATTCATTCATATTTTAAAGCAATAAGATAGCCTCATCGAAAAGAGGAGAATAAATAATGAGCAGCTTTGATAAACAAGATTTGAGCGGTTTTATCGGTAAACATCTGGTCTATACCTACGACAACGGCTGGAACTACGAGATTTACGTGAAAAACGCCACCACGCTCGACTATCGTATTCACAGTGGCCTGGTGGGAAATCGTTGGGTGAAAGACCAGCGCTCGTACATCGTGCGCGTGGGTGAAAGCATCTACAAAATTTCGTGGACTGAACCGACCGGTACTGATGTCAGCCTGATTGTTAACCTGGGCGACAAACTGTTCCACGGCACTATCTTCTTCCCGCGCTGGATCATGAATAACCCGGAAAAAACCGTCTGCTTCCAGAACGATCATATTCCGCTGATGAATGCCTATCGTGACGCAGGCCCGGCTTATCCGACCGAAGTGATTGATGAGTTCGCGACCATCACCTTTGTTCGCGACTGCGGCCCGGACGATGACAGCGTCATCGCCTGCGCCGCCAGTGAATTGCCGAAAGATTTCCCGGCAAACCTGCGCTAATAACTAGCCCGGCAGGCGGCTTTTAGGCCGCCCCGGGCCAAGGAGTATCGCCAGTTTGCTGCCGCCCTTTGTGGTTTCCATCCAGATTTTACAGACGCTGGTGAGCGGTACTGAGAGCAACATGCCGACAGGCCCCAGCAGCCATCCCCATATCAGCAACGATAAGAACACCACCAGCGTCGACATCCCCAGACGATGCCCCATCACGCGCGGTTCAAGAATATTCCCCAGCACCATGTGCACCACCAGAAACAGCGCACCCACCATCAAACATTCATAGTAGCCATTAAACAGCAGCGCCTGAACCATCGGTGGAATGGCGGAGATCACCGAACCAATATTGGGTATGTAGTTCAGCAGAAAAGCCAGCACGCCCCACATCAGCGCGAACTGTACATCGAGCAGCAACAGGCCGAGCCAGACAATGATGCCAGTCAGCAGGCTTATCAGGGTCTTCAGCGCCAGATAGTGGGATACGCCTTTCAGCGCCCGGTGCAGCCCGGCGATGTGAATTTTCGGGTTGGAGAGCGCAAAGCGCAGTTTATAAGGCACATGGCGGGCTTCGAAAAGCATAAACACTACGGTCATGATCAGCAGCACGATGCTGGTCATCGCCCCGGAAAGCTGAGTCATTAAGGTGGTCGCCAGCGTCATGACTTTCTCAGAATCCATCCGCTGGAGGAGCCTTTCCGGCGAAATGTGCAGATGCAGAAACGGCAGCATCTCCTGTAATTCAATAAACTTACGGGTGAGCTCTTTGTTGTAGCTCGGCATCAGGGCAATGAAGTCATTGACTGATGAGGCGAGTACGGCCATTAGCGCCGTAAGGAAGAAGAGCATCACTATCATCACAATGGTGATGGCGAGTGCGCGGGAAAATCCCCGCCGTAAAAACCACGTCACCAGCGGGTTCAGGACAATAGCGAAAAAGAGCGCCAGTAGAAGCTGAACGATAATATCGGCGGCGGAGTGGATACCTGCCAGGATCACCACCAGAGCGGCGAGTTTGAGTAAAATATGCAGGCCTGCTTTATCAGGCTGTGGGGATGTCATGTCTCATTCCTTTTGATCGTTCGCCATTAAGTGTAGTGCGAAGCGGCAGGTGCATTATCCTAAAGTGTGCGGCGCAAAAGCGCACGACTTCACTTTCCGCGCATGCAATAATAAAAACATCGTTTTAAAACCCGGATGTTCGTTATGCCTGAAGCCGCAGATGGGGCGCAACTCAGCGGTTTTCGCCTCAATTTACGCATCGTCTCCGTCGTCATTTTCAATTTTGCCAGCTACCTTACCATCGGCCTGCCGCTCGCGGTACTGCCGGGCTATGTCCATGATGTGATGGGGTTTAGCGCGTTCTGGGCGGGGCTGGTTATCAGCCTGCAATACTTCGCCACGCTGTTAAGCCGCCCTCATGCCGGGCGCTATGCCGACCAGCTCGGCCCGAAGAAAATTGTGGTGTTTGGCCTGTGCGGCTGTTTCCTTAGCGGGCTGAGTTATCTGCTGGCGGCGATGGGCGGTGGCTGGCCGATGGTGAGCCTGCTGTTATTGTGCCTGGGGCGCGTGATCCTCGGCATCGGCCAGAGCTTTGCCGGAACCGGCTCGACGCTGTGGGGCGTTGGTGTGGTGGGCTCGCTACATATTGGGCGGGTGATTTCCTGGAACGGCATCGTCACTTATGGGGCGATGGCGATGGGCGCACCACTCGGCGTGGTTTGCTATCACTACGGTGGCCTGCATGGCCTGGCGATAGTCATTATGGCCGTCGCGGCACTGGCGGTGATTTGTGCCCTGCCGCGCGCGGAAGTGAAAGCGGCGAAAGGCAAAGTGATGTCGTTTCGCGCGGTGCTGGGGCGCGTCTGGCCTTACGGTATGGCGCTGGCGTTGGCCTCTGCGGGCTTTGGCGTTATCGCAACCTTCATCACGCTGTTTTATGACGCCAAAGGCTGGGATGGCGCGGCGTTCGCGCTGACGCTCTTTAGCTGTGCATTCGTTGGTACGCGTTTGCTGTTCCCCAACGGCATCAACCGCCTGGGCGGGCTGAACGTGGCGATGATCTGCTTTACGGTTGAGATTATCGGCTTGCTGTTGGTGGGCTTTGCGGTGACGCCGCTGGTGGCGAAAATCAGCACCTTCTTTGCGGGGGCAGGCTTCTCGCTGGTTTTCCCGGCACTTGGCGTGGTGGCGGTGAAAGCGGTACCGCAGCAGAATCAGGGCTCGGCGCTGGCGACCTACACGGTGTTTATGGATCTCTCGCTCGGTATTACCGGGCCGCTTGCCGGGCTGATGATGGCATGGATGGGCGTGTCGACCATTTATCTGGCCGCTGCGGGTTTAGTGGCGATAGCGTTGCTGCTGGGCTGGCGGTTAAAAAAACGGCCTCCGGTTGAACAACCGAAGGCCGCGTCGTCATCAGACTAATTAGTTGATAACGATAGTATTGATAATGTTCTCAGCGGCAGCCTGCGCCTGCTGCTGATTGTCTGCCGGCAGGGTCACTTGCATGGTCAGCAATTTGCCGTCGATTTTACCAAGAATAACCGAAGAGTAAGCGGTCTGGCCTTTGGCGGAGATGATGCTGTCGAGCTGTTGCAGCGTATGACCTTTCACCTCGATGGATTTATTGGTCACCACCTGCAACTGCGGGTCGCGGTTGCGCTGCTGCTCTTCCAGGCGTTTTGCCATCACGCCCAGATCTTCGCTGGTGTTGTCGCCCACGATAACGATAACGGCTTTCTGCCCGGTCGCATCGGAGTAGACATGCATATTATTGCTCTGAGTACCCATTTTGCCGCTCTGGTCGGTCATATCCGCGGGCAATGAGAAGCTCAGCTTGCCATCCAGCAGGCTCACAGGCTGCCCGGAGGTGTTGCTCTCTGCCGCCGCACCCTGCTCCGGAGCTTTGGTATCGCTGTTGTCACAGGCTGCCAGCCCGGCAACCAGCAGGCCAATACCAACGTATTTCACCAATTTGCGCATTGACTTCTTCCTTTCGATAAACGGCCATTAACGGCTCATTCACCCATCTTATCACAACTCGGAAAACGAACCTTTAACCTGGCTGCATTGCTGACAAATCAGATTTGTCTGCCAGCCTTTTCATCAGCATATTTAACAGCACGCCGTACATCGGCAGGAAGAAGAGAATGCTGATCAGCACCTTAAAGCAGTAATCGACCAGTGCAATTTCCACCCAGTGCTGCGCCATGAACGGGTCGGTGCTGCGCCAGAAGGCGATGAAAAAGAAGGCCAGCGTGTCGCTGATATTACCGAACAGCGTTGAGGCGGTCGGCGCCAACCACCAGTGACGGCTCTGACGCAGACGGTTAAAGACGTGAACGTCGAGGATCTGCCCCAGCGCATAGGCCATAAAGCTGGCGGCGGCGATACGGGCGACAAACAGATTGAAGCTTGCCAGCGCGCCAAAACCTTGCCACTCACCCATATAAAAAAGTGATGAAACCGCGTAGGAGACTATCAGCGCCGGGATCATGACCGCAAAGACGATGCGTCGCGCCAGCGGTGCGCCAAAGATCCGCACGGTGAGGTCGGTGGCGAGGAAAATAAACGGAAAGCTGAATGCGCCCCAGGTGGTGTGGAAACCAAAAACTGAGACTGGCAGTTGCACCAGATAGTTACTGGAGATAATAACCAGTAAATGAAACAGCGATAGCCAAACCAGCGCATGCTTGCGCTGTGCGGATGTAAAGAGAGTCATATTGTACCTTTTTAGTGTTTGGGGTGAGGGAACCCAATAAAACGATTTGCCCTTTTTGAACCAAGGTGGCGAATAATACTGCTTCCACATTGCTTTGCAATGGTTGTTTTTCACGCAATCGTTAACCTGACTTGCGTCACAAAAATGCAGGCGTAAACTAGGGGCGATTTTTCCACAGTGAGACCAAAATGACCGATCTGTTCGCCAGCCCAAACCATACCCTGGACGCCCTCGGCCTCCGCTGCCCGGAGCCGGTGATGATGGTGCGCAAAACCGTGCGCACGATGCCCGTGGGCGAAACGCTGCTGATTATTGCCGATGACCCGGCGACCACCCGCGATATCCCCGGTTTCTGCACGTTCATGGAACATGAACTGATTGCCAAAGAGACGGACGCTCTGCCATATCGCTATCTGCTGCGTAAATCCCACTGATTTTATCAGGGCAGATTTTGTGATCTGCCCTGAAATATCGTTATCACATCGTTAAAATCGCGTTTCGAAATTGTTTCTTTTGTGAGTTATCTCACCGCCCGCCTTGCACTTCCCGTCTAGTTTTTAAGCGTAAAAATAAAACAACGTTTTATCTCTTATCTCAAAGATACCGCTGGAGCTGACCGATGAAGATGACTGTTAAGCCATTCGTGGCCGCTTTTTGCCTCTCAACCGCCGCCCTCTTTTTTACCACACATGCCTCAGCGCAGGTGATCAAGGCCGCTGATGTTCATCCGGAAGGCTATCCCAACGTGGTGGCGGTGCAGCATATGGGGGAGAAACTCAAACAGCAAACCGATGACAAGCTGGAGATTAAAGTTTTCCCCGGCGGGGTACTGGGCGATGAGAAGCAGATGATCGAGCAGGCGCAAATGGGGGCGATTGACATGATCCGCGTGTCGATGGCGCCGGTGGCGGCAATTCTGCCCGATATCGAAGTCTTTACCTTGCCCTACGTGTTTCGCGATGAAGATCATATGCATAAGGTGATCGACGGCGAGATTGGCAAGCAGATTGGCGACAAGCTCACCAATAACCCGAAATCACGGCTGGTCTTCCTGGGCTGGATGGATTCCGGTACGCGTAACCTCATTACCAAAGAACCGGTGCTGAAGGCGGAAGATCTTAAGGGCATGAAGATCCGCGTACAGGGCAGTCCGGTTGCGCTGGCGACGTTAAAAGACATGGGCGCGAACTCCGTCGCCATGGGCGTCAGCGAAGTCTACAGCGGCCTGCAAACGGGGGTGATTGACGGCGCAGAGAATAATCCACCGACGTTTATCGCCCATAACTACCTGCCCGTCGCCAAAAACTATACCCTGAGCGGCCATTTTATCACCCCGGAAATGCTGCTTTACTCGAAAGTGAAGTGGGACAAACTGAGCGCGGACGATCAGCAAAAAATCATCACTCTGGCTCGTGAAGCGCAGCTTGAGCAGCGTGAGCTGTGGAAAGCCTACAACGAACAAGCGCTGACGAAGATGAAAGCGGGCGGTGTGCAGTTCCACGAAAT
The DNA here is from genome assembly GCF_039889165.1 of Pseudocitrobacter cyperus. Lineage (NCBI taxonomy): Bacteria > Pseudomonadati > Pseudomonadota > Gammaproteobacteria > Enterobacterales > Enterobacteriaceae > Pseudocitrobacter > Pseudocitrobacter cyperus. The sequence continues at coordinate 306,257 of NZ_JAYMYY010000005.1, forward strand.
CGACAAAACCTTCTTCGTTCAGGCTACGGAGCCGGTGCGCAAAGCCTATGGCGAGAAGCATCAGGATCTGATGAAAGCCATTGCCGATGTCCAGTAACGGAGGCCCTATGTCTGAACGCTTTTCGTGGGTAATGGACAGGCTCTATATGCTGTCGATGTGGGTGGCGGGGGTATCGCTGCTGGTGATGACTATTGTGATTCCGGTGGGGATATTTTCCCGCTACGTGCTTAATCGGGGTGAGTCCTGGCCGGAGCCGGTCGCCATTATCTGCATGGTGACTTTTACCTTTATCGGCGCGGCGGTCGGCTACCGCGCCGGGTCGCATATCGCTGTCAATATGCTCACCGACCGGCTGCCCGCCCCGTTGCAAAAGGTTGCGGCGCGGCTGGTGGATCTGCTGATGCTGCTCGTTACCGCCGTTATGTTCTGGTACAGCTTCTGGCTCTGCGTTGAACTCTGGGAGCAACCCGTTGCTGAATTTCCGGTAATGACCTCTGGCGAGAGCTATCTGCCGTTGCCAGTGGGTTCTGCGGTGTTAATTCTGTTTGTGATTGAGCGCCTGCTATTCGGTTCGCAGGAACACCGCCCGGTGGTGCTTGTCGGCAACCACGGTTGATGAGGTGAAAAATGGATGCGTTTATTTTGCTTTTCACCCTCGCCATTTTGTTGGCCGTGGGGATGCCCGTTGCATTTGCTGTTGGCCTGAGCGCCGTCGCCGGGGCGCTATGGATTGATTTGCCGCTGGAAGCATTGATGATCCAGATAACCAGTGGGGTGAATAAATTTACCCTGCTGGCGATCCCGTTCTTTATTCTGGCGGGCGCGATCATGGCCGAGGGCGGCATTGCCCGGCGGCTGGTCAACTTCGCCTATCTGTTCGTGGGCTTTATTCGCGGCGGGCTATCGCTGGTGAACATTGTCGCCTCGACCTTTTTCGGCGCGATTTCCGGCTCATCAGTGGCGGATACGGCATCAATCGGTAGTGTGATGATCCCGGAAATGGAAAAGAAGGGCTACCCGCGTGAATACGCGGCGGCGGTCACGGCGAGTGGTTCGGTGCAGGCGATCCTGATCCCGCCCAGCCATAACTCGGTGATTTACTCGCTGGCGGCGGGCGGCACGGTGTCCATTGCTTCGCTGTTTATTGCAGGGGTGCTGCCGGGATTGCTGCTTGGGCTGTGCCTGATGATCCTGTGCCTCGGTTTCGCCCATAAGCGCGGCTATCCTAAAGGGGAGCGCATCCCGTTAAAGCAGGCGTTGAAGATTTTTGTCGATGCGCTGTGGGGGCTGATGACGGTGGTTATTATTCTCGGCGGTATTCTCTCCGGGATTTTTACCGCCACGGAATCGGCGGCGGTGGCCTGCCTGTGGGCCTTCTTCGTCACTATGTTTATCTACCGCGACTACAAATGGAGCGAGTTACCGAAACTGATGTGCCGGACAGTGAAAACCGTCAGTATCGTGATGATTTTGATCGGTTTTGCCGCGGCTTTTGGCGCAGTGATGACCTATATGCAGTTGCCCGTGCGCATTACGGCGTTCTTTACGTCGCTCTCGGATAACAAGTACGTCATTTTGATGTACCTGAATATTATGCTGCTGCTGATTGGTACATTGATGGACATGGCGCCGATTATCCTGATCCTGACGCCAGTGCTGCTGCCGGTGACGAATGCGCTGGGCATCGACCCGGTGCATTTTGGCATGATCATGATGGTGAATCTGGGGATTGGCCTGATAACGCCGCCGGTGGGGTCGGTGCTGTTTGTCGCCAGCGCGGTGAGTAAGCAGAAAATTGAGAGCGTGGTGAAAGCGATGCTGCCGTTCTATGGGATGTTATTGCTGGTGCTGGGGCTGGTCACCTACGTTCCGGCGATATCGTTATGGCTTCCGCGGGTGTTGGGGATGTAATAATGTGCCGGATGGCGTCGCCGCCATCCGGTGTTTCCCGTCACCGCAGTTTAATCCGTAACAACCGCAGCGCGTTCAGCGTGACCAGCACCGTCGCCCCGGTATCCGCCAGCACCGCCAGCCACAACCCGGTTATGCCGAGCAGGGTGGTGACGAGGAAAATGCCTTTTAACCCCAGCGCGATTGCGATGTTCTGCCGCACATTGGCGTGGGTTGCTCGTGCCAGGCGCAGCATCTGCGCCAGCCCGGTCAGGCGGTTGTGAGTCAACGCGGCGTCAGCGGTTTCCAGCGCCACATCACTGCCGCTGCCCATCGCGATACCTATGGTCGACGCTTTCATCGCCGGCGCGTCGTTAATCCCATCTCCAACCATCGCCAGCGGCGCTTTGGCATTCAGCGCCGTCACCTCGCTGACTTTATCTGCGGGTAACAGCCCGGCGCGGAAATCGAGCCCCAGTTCGCCCGCGATGGCGGCGGCCGCGCGTGGGTTATCACCGGTCAGGATAATGCCCTGGATGCCCAGCGTATGCAGGGTATTGATAGCTTCACGGGCATCATCACGCAGAGTATCGCGCAGCGCCAGCACACCCAGCAGTGTCTCGTCGCGCGTTATCAGCACCACCGTGTTACCGGCTTTTTCCAGTTCTTCGATCTGCGTCTGATGAGCATCCGCCGGGAATTTACCCGCCGCGCAAATCAGAATGCGTTGCCCATTAACGTCTGCTTCAATACCGGAACCGGCCAGCGTGCGCTGGTTGTCGGCTGAGGGTAGCGTTAGCTGGCGCTGTTGCGCTTCACGAACAATGGCTTGCGCCAGCGGGTGGGTTGAACCCTGTTCCACGGCGGCAGCCAATTTCAGCAGATGATTTTCGTCCAGGTCGGCGGTGGCGACAATCGCCGTTACCTGCGGTTTGCCGATGGTCAGGGTACCGGTTTTATCGAATGCCACCTGCTGAATACGACCCAGTTGTTCCAGTGCGGCACCGCCTTTAATCAACGCGCCGTAGCGTGCGGCGGTTGCCAGGCCAGAGGTAATCGCCGCCGGGGTGGAGATCACCAGCGCGCACGGGCAGCCAATCAGTAGCAGCGTCAGGCCTTTGTAGATCCACTCCAGCCACGGCGCGGAGAACGCCAGCGGCGGCACCAGCGCAACCAGCAGCGCCACGACCATAATTGCCGGGGTGTAAATGCGGCTGAAGCGGTCAATAAAACGTTCAATGGGCGCGCGACGCTCTTCTGCTTCTTCTATTAAACGCAGAATACGGTCGATGGCGCTGTCGCCGGGCTGCGACGTCACGGTGATTTGCACCAGACGGTCAACGCTGGTGGCGCCAGCGCTGACGCGCTCGCCCGCACTGTGTTCCACCGGAATAGATTCACCGGTTAAGGCGCTTTCATCAAAGCTGGCGAAAGGTGAGAGCAGCGTACCATCAGCAGGTAGACGCCCGCCCGCTGCCACTTCAATCACGTCACCAGGGCGTAAATCCTGCTGCGCTATCGTTTCACGCAGGTCGCCACGCACGCGCACGGCGGTATCCGGTTTCAGCGCCATTAATGCACTGACGCCCTGACGTGCGCGGGTCGCCGCCCAGCCTTCCAGCCGCTCGCCAATGAGAAACAGCAGCAGCACCATCGCCGCTTCCGCCGTTGCACCAATAAACAGTGCGCCAATGGCTGCGACGCTCATCAGCGTTTCAATAGCAAACCAACTCCCGCTCTTAATCAGGCGCAGCGCCTGACGGGCTACCGGATAAAGTCCAACCAGGGTGGTGGCGATAAATGCGGCATTGCCGAGCGGATGATTGAAATGCTCCAGCCCCCAACTGATAGCCATCAGCAGGGTTAGCAGGATGAGCGGCAGGTTCTCGCGCAGGCGGGAAGGCGTTTCTTCCGCTTCAGGAGAATGGGTATCACGCAGGGTGTAACCGGCGGCAGTCACTGCCTTTTCCACCTGCGCGCGAATGTCGTTATCGGCATCGACCAGCAACTTTTCGGTGGCGAACAGGACTTTGACCTGGTTAACGCCGGGGATCTGGCTTACCGCCGTTTCGACTTTGCGCGCGCAGGCGGCGCAGTCCATGCCATCGACAAGCCAGCTATAGCGGGCATCCGGCAGGCTGTCGGCAACGGTAGATGCGCACTCGCCGTCGCAGCAGCAGTCGTCCGTTTTGGCGGGCGCAGGGGTAAACTTCAGCGAGGAAAACTGCGGCGCTTTAGCGGGCTTCGTCTCTGGAGTCGACATGGTATCCTCCGGTTAATGATCGTTGTTTCATTAAACGCAGCATACACTCTGGAGTCGACTCCAGAGTCAAGAGCCATTTTACAGATAGAGCGCGCGGACAATCAAAAAGTGCCCGGCAAAGTAGCAGGCCGACGAAATGGCATTATCGGCGCGGAAGCGATAACGATAGTGGCTCACCAGCCAGACGATATTCCCCAGCAACAGCAGCGCCGCGCCGACGAACCCGGAAAGCGCCGGGCTGGTAGGACGCAGGAACCACAGTTCACCCGCCAGCCAGACCATCACCAGCGTCATGGCGATAAAGGTTGCGACAGGTATACGGAGTTCTTCCAGCTTGCTCCAGATAACGGCCAGCAGCAGCGCGCCAATCACCAGCAATACCAGCGGCAGCGGCCAGAAGAAGCTGAGCGTCATCTGGCTGGCAAACCAAATGGTATACAGCAGATGCGACAGGAAGAAGGCGCCGATGGCATAGAGCAGACGCTGGCGTGGTAAAAGCGTAAGCGCATCGCCAACCAGAGAAGCACAGAGCCCTGCAACCACCAGATAGCCAACGGCCTCAAACATCGGCGCTTGCCAGGCGAGAAACAGAAGAAGAATAAGGGTGACCGGTTTAAACACCCAGCGCTGCCAGGCCGGGCCACGGTATGACGCATCGACATATAGCCATGCGGATAAGCAGACAGCAATAAACGACCAAAGCATATTAAGTCCCTGTTATCATTAATGGGGTATTACACGCGTAGTCCTGGTCTTCAGTGTAGTGTTCATGGGCGGTCAATGACAATCGTCTTCCATGCCGTATTGCCCGAATTGCGTAAATTCTTATGAGATATGATGATGAGTAAGATGCCGTTGTTTTTCGTCATTGTGGTCGCAATCATCGTGATTGCCGCGTCGTTTCGCTTTGTGCAGCAGCGGCGGGAAAAGCAGGAAAACGACGCCGCGCCGCTGTTGCAAAAACGCGTTGTGGTCAGCAACAAGCGTGAAAAAGTGCTGAACGACCGTCGTTCGCGCCAGCAAACGGAAATTCCTGCGGGCAGTACCCTGCGCTACGACGTGAGCTTTAAACCGGAAGCGGGCGGACTGGAGATGAGTTTCCGTCTCGACGGCGCGCAGTATCATGCGTTGACGGTGGGCGACAAAGGCGTGCTGAGTTATAAAGGCTCGCGGTTTGTGGCGTTTAAGGCAGATTAACAGGCCGGATAAGCGCAGCGCCATCCGGCAAATAACAGAGAACGACTACTTCTTCTTCGGCATGATTTTCTTCTGCCACACCAGCAGTTCAAAGACGCCAAACAGGAAGATGCGCACCTTCTCGCCTTTGGTCATTTGCGGGCCGTCTTTCGGCATGGTGGACTGCAGCAGCGCCAGTTGCATACCGTGCATCAGCACCATAAACACCAGCGCGACGTTAACGAAAATATTCAGCGGACGCGGGAAGGGCTGGATGAGATTGAGCACCAAAAATGCCCAGACGCATAGCATCAGCAAGCGACCAAAATTAATCAGCATCGTTTTCTCCTTGTGCTTCACGATGGTACAGGCGATATGCCACCTGACCGGCAACCTTCTCGCGATGCAGCGCCCAGTTTACGGGAACCGCTGGCAGGCCGTTTTCCACTTCGCTTTCAACATAGATAAGCGCATCGTCCGCCAGCCAGCCGTTGTTCTCCAGCAGGGCGAGCGTTTCAGCGAGCAGCCCTTTACGGAACGGCGGATCGACAAAAACGATATCATGCGGCGTGCCCGGCTGGTTGAGGAATGAGAGCGTGTTCGCATTCACGACCTTGCCCTGATTCGCCTTCAGCGTGGCGAGATTTTTCTGCAACTGCTGGGCGACCTGTTTGTCCATCTCCAGCAGCGTTGCCCCCGCGGCATAACGCGAGAGCGCTTCCAGCCCGAGCGCGCCGCTTCCGGCAAAGCAGTCGAGACACCGGGCGTCCACCATTGACGGCGCCAGCCAGTTAAACAGGGTCTCGCGCACGCGGTCAGTGGTGGGGCGCAGGCCGGGGCTGTCCGGAACCGGTAATTTTCGGCCACGCCACTGGCCGCCGATAATGCGGATCTGGCCGCTGCCCGCAGAGGTTGGTTTCTTCATTTTATTGCTCTGGTCGCTCTTTTGGCCTGCTATTCTAACGATCTGCTTACTTCGACGAAACCTTAATCCGCAGGCGGTGATGCGCGCCGCGTTAAGTGGTAGACTAACCGACTAATTTCATCATTATTTTAGCTTTCGCCCCTGTAATGGCGAAACAGCGCCATAAATAAACCGCGAGGAGTTAAGTCGCAAATGGCAAAAGAGAAGAAACGTGGCTTTTTTTCCTGGCTGGGCTTTGGGCAAAAAGAACAGCAGCAGGACGTTGAATCTGAACAGAAAATCGAAGAGCAGGCGTCAGAAGAACAGCCTGTAAAAGATGACGCGGCGGCGATTGAAACCGCGCAGGAAACGCCTGTTGAACACACTGAGCAGGAGAGCGAAGCCTTTGCTGCTGACGTCGTCGAAGTCACCGAAGAGATTGTGGAAAGTGAAAAACCGCAGCCGGATGAGGCCGTGGTGCCGGAAGCCACTCCGGAAGCGGTGATTGAACACGAAGAGCTGCCGCTGCCGGAAGAGGTCGCGCAAGAGATTGCCGAACCAGAAGTACAGGCCGAAGAGGCGATGATTGAAGAGGTCATCGAACCTGTTCAGGAAGCCGAACCCGTTATTGCAGAGGTTGAGCCAGAAGCAGCGGTAGTGGAAGAGACCGTCGTTGAAGATGAACCCACTATTAGCGACGAAGAACTCGATGCGCAGGCACTGGCAGCGCAGGACGCCGCAGAAAATGCCATCGATGGCGAGGAAGCCACCGAAGAAGTACAGCAGGAGCAGGAGAAGCCAACGAAAGAGGGTTTCTTCGCGCGACTAAAGCGCAGCCTGCTGAAAACAAAAGAAAATCTCGGTTCCGGATTTATCAGCCTGTTCCGCGGCAAGAAAATCGACGATGATCTGTTTGAAGAGCTGGAAGAACAACTGCTGATTGCCGACGTCGGCGTAGAGACAACGCGTAAAATCATCAGCAGCCTGACTGAAAGCGCCAGCCGCAAACAGCTTCGTGATGCCGAGGCTCTGTACGGCCTGCTGAAAGATGAAATGGGCGATATCCTCGCAAAAGTGGAAGAACCGCTTAATATTGAAGGCAAAACCCCGTTCGTTATCCTGATGGTCGGTGTTAATGGCGTGGGTAAAACCACCACTATCGGTAAGCTGGCGCGTCAGTTCGAGCAGCAGGGTAAATCGGTGATGCTGGCGGCGGGCGATACGTTCCGCGCCGCAGCGGTGGAGCAGCTTCAGGTTTGGGGTCAGCGTAATAACATTCCGGTCGTCGCGCAGCACACGGGCGCAGACTCCGCATCGGTTATTTTCGATGCCATTCAGGCGGCGAAGGCGCGCAATATCGACGTGCTGATTGCTGATACCGCAGGGCGTTTGCAGAATAAATCGCACCTGATGGAAGAGCTGAAGAAAATCGTTCGCGTGATGAAAAAGCTCGACGTAGAAGCACCGCATGAAGTGATGCTGACCATTGACGCCAGCACCGGTCAGAACGCCATTAGCCAGGCCAAACTGTTCCATGAAGCCGTTGGCCTGACGGGGATCACGCTCACCAAACTGGACGGTACCGCAAAGGGCGGGGTTATCTTCTCTGTGGCTGACCAGTTCGGTATTCCGATTCGCTATATCGGCGTCGGCGAACGTATCGAGGACTTGCGTCCGTTTAAAGCGGGCGATTTTATTGAGGCACTTTTTGCCCGAGAGGACTAACAATGATTCGCTTTGAACACGTCAGCAAAGCCTATCTCGGCGGGAGACAAGCGTTGCAGGGAGTCACCTTCCATATGCAACCAGGCGAGATGGCATTCCTGACCGGCCATTCCGGCGCAGGGAAGAGTACCCTGCTGAAGCTTATCTGCGGAATTGAACGGCCAAGCGCCGGGAAAATTTACTTCAGTGGGCATGATATCAGCCGTCTGAAAAACCGTGAGGTGCCGTTCCTGCGTCGCCAGATCGGCATGATTTTCCAGGATCACCATCTGCTGATGGATCGCACCGTATTTGATAACGTAGCGATCCCGCTGATTATTGCCGGGGCCAGTTACGATGATATTCGCCGCCGCGTCTCTGCGGCGCTGGATAAAGTCGGCTTGCTCGACAAAGCGAAAAACTTCCCAATTCAACTCTCCGGCGGTGAGCAGCAGCGCGTGGGTATCGCCCGTGCGGTGGTGAACAAACCTGCTGTACTGCTGGCGGATGAACCGACGGGTAACCTGGACAACGCGCTGTCGGAAGGCATTCTGCGTCTGTTTGAAGAGTTTAACCGCGTTGGCGTCACGGTGCTGATGGCGACCCACGACCTGGGCCTTATCTCCAGCCGTTCTTACCGCATGCTGACGCTCAGCGATGGCCATTTGCATGGAGGCCAGATGCATGAATAAGCGCGAAGCCATGAATCAAATCCGCCAGTTCGGCGGCCGACTGGATCGTATTCGTCAATCTGTAGGTAAAGGCGGCAGCGGGCGCAATGCGCCGAAGCGGCCGAAAGCGCCGCCGAAACCTGCCAATCGCAAAACCAATGTGTTCAACGAGCAGGTGCGTTATGCCTGGCAGGGCGCATTGCAGGATCTGAAAAGCAAACCGTTCGCCACGTTCCTGACGGTGATGGTGATCGCCATCTCCCTGACGCTGCCGAGCGTGTGCTACATGGTCTACAAGAACGTGAACACGGCGGCGTCGCAGTATTACCCGTCACCGCAGATTACCGTTTATCTGCAAAAAACGCTGGATGACGATGCGGCAGCGCGCGTGGTCGCGCAGTTGCAGGCGGAGCAGGGCGTGGAAAAGGTGAACTACCTTTCACGTGATGAAGCGCTGGGCGAGTTCCGTAACTGGTCGGGCTTCGGCGGCGCGCTGGATATGCTTGAGGAGAACCCGTTGCCTGCGGTGGCGGTAGTGATCCCCAAACTCGATTTCCAGAGCACCGACTCGCTGAATACGCTGCGCGACCGCGTGGCGCAGGTCGATGGCGTGGACGAAGTGCGTATGGATGATAGCTGGTTTGCGCGCCTGGCGTCGCTCACCGGGCTGGTTGGGCGCGTGTCGGCGATGATTGGCGTGCTGATGGTGGCGGCGGTATTCCTCGTCATCGGTAACAGTGTTCGCCTGAGCATTTTTGCTCGTCGCGATACCATCAACGTACAGAAACTGATCGGCGCAACCGACGGGTTTATTCTGCGTCCGTTCCTCTATGGCGGTGCGCTACTCGGTTTTTCCGGTGCATTTCTTTCACTGATTCTGTCAGAAATTTTGGTGATGCGGCTCTCATCCGCCGTCACGGAAGTGGCGCGTGTATTCGGAACTCAGTTTGAACTCAATGGGTTATCGTTCGATGAATGCCTGTTACTGCTGCTGGTGTGCTCGATGATCGGCTGGGTTGCAGCATGGCTTGCAACGGCACAACATTTACGTCGATTTACTCCCGAGTAATAAAGTTCTGTTATACTCTTCCCCTGCTACGAGTTCCCGTTAGCAGGGGATACGTTTCACCCTTTCCATTCCCCTGCCCTCGTCGGGTGTCACATTTTGTGCGTAATCTATTCACAGTGTTGCATTGAACTTGTGGATAAAATCACTGTCTGATAAAAGAGTGAATGGTAATCTCGTTGCTCAAAAGCTCTGGCACGATTGTTGCTCAACGGCCAGACGATATTGATTGAGAGGATTGAATGACCAAAGAAATGCAAAATTTAGCTTTAGCCCCTGTTGGTAACCTGGAGTCTTACATCCGGGCTGCGAACGCATGGCCGATGTTGACGGCTGATGAAGAGCGGGCGCTCGCTGAAAAGCTGCATTACCAGGGCGATCTGGAAGCAGCTAAAACGCTGATCCTGTCTCACCTGCGCTTTGTTGTTCATATCGCTCGTAACTACTCGGGCTATGGCCTGCCGCAGGCGGACTTAATTCAGGAAGGTAATATCGGCCTGATGAAAGCCGTTCGTCGCTTCAACCCTGAAGTGGGCGTGCGTCTGGTCTCTTTCGCCGTACACTGGATCAAAGCGGAAATTCACGAATACGTACTGCGTAACTGGCGTATTGTGAAAGTCGCAACGACCAAAGCACAGCGTAAGCTGTTCTTTAACCTGCGTAAAACCAAGCAGCGTCTGGGCTGGTTTAACCAGGATGAAGTCGAGATGGTCGCGCGCGAACTGGGCGTATCCAGCAAAGATGTCCGTGAAATGGAATCCCGTATGGCGGCGCAGGACATGACTTTTGACATGTCTTCCGACGACGAATCCGACAGCCAGCCAATGGCGCCGGTGCTTTATCTGCAGGATAAAACGTCTAACTTTGCCGACGGCATCGAAGACGATAACTGGGAAGAACAGGCGGCTAATAAGTTGACTGATGCGATGATGGGTCTGGACGAGCGTAGCCAGGACATTATCCGCGCCCGCTGGCTGGACGAAGACAACAAGTCGACGTTGCAGGAACTGGCCGATCGTTACGGCGTTTCCGCGGAACGTGTTCGCCAACTGGAAAAGAACGCGATGAAAAAACTGCGCACCGCGATTGAAGCCTAACCGCACAACGCGTTAAGCAGTACCTGATAACCCCTGGATGCGAGTCCGGGGGTTTTTGTTTGTTCAGAGCCATCCGGCGATTGTTCATGACACTGACGATGTCATAAATCTGTTACATCCCTTCTAAATTTCTCGTTTCAAAATCCGAAAAATGGGGTATGTTTTTAGCAGACTATGCTGCTATGACACCGCATGCATCGGTTCTGACTAATATCATATGCTTATCTTATAGATAAAAGCAGAATAACGTGTCGCACAACAACATCACAACAAATACAATCACCATAACAATGGGGAACCTCAGGATGAACATGAAGGGTAAAGCGTTACTGGCAGGATGTATCGCGCTGGCGTTCAGTAACATGGCTTTCGCTGAAAATATTAAAGTCGCGGTCGTGGGCGCGATGTCGGGCCCGGTGGCGCAGTATGGCGATCAGGAGTTTACCGGTGCTGAGCAGGCGGTTGCGGATATCAACGCCAAAGGCGGCATCAAAGGCAACAAGCTGCAAATCGTAAAATATGATGATGCCTGTGACCCGAAACAGGCGGTAGCGGTGGCGAACAAAGTGGTTAACGATGGCATCAAATATGTTATCGGCCACCTTTGCTCCTCTTCGACTCAGCCCGCTTCTGATATCTATGAAGATGAAGGCATTCTGATGATCACCCCGGCGGCGACTGCACCGGAGCTGACCTCTCGCGGCTATCACCTGTTGCTGCGCACCACCGGCCTGGACTCTGATCAGGGCCCGACGGCGGCGAAGTACATTCTGGAGAAAGTGAAGCCGCAGCGTATTGCTGTCGTTCACGATAAACAGCAGTACGGTGAAGGTCTGGCGCGTGCTGTGCAGGATAACCTGAAGAAAGGCAACGCTAACGTCGTCTTCTTTGACGGGATCACCGCAGGCGAGAAAGATTTCTCGACGCTGGTCGCGCGCCTGAAGAAAGAGAACATCGATTTCGTTTACTTCGGTGGCTATCACCCGGAGATGGGGCAGATCCTGCGTCAGTCTCGCGCGGCAGGCCTGAAAACTCAGTTTATGGGGCCGGAAGGCGTGGCGAACGTCTCGCTGTCCAACATCGCGGGCGACTCTGCGGAAGGCCTGTTAGTGACCAAACCGAAGAACTATGACCAGGTTCCGGCGAACAAACCGATTGTGGATGCGATTAAAGCGAAGAAACAGGATCCGAGCGGCGCGTTTGTGTGGACTACCTATGCGGCGCTGCAATCACTGCAGGCGGGCCTGAACCAGTCTGAAGATCCGGCGGAAATCGCCAAATACCTGAAAGCGAACTCCGTAGAGACCGTGATGGGGCCGCTGTCATGGGATGAAAAGGGCGACCTGAAAGGCTTTGAGTTCGGCGTGTTTGACTGGCATGCCAACGGCACGGCGACTGATGCGAAATAACAAATTATATACACAAAATCATTCAAGTTGCATCAAGGCGGCAAGTGAGTGAATCCCCAGGAGCGTACATAAGTACGTGACTGGGGTGAACGAGTGCAGCCAACGCAGGGGCAGCTTGAAGGATGACGTGTATAAAGCCTGTGCCCGATGCGTATTTACCATCGGGCATTTCATTAAGGCGCAGGAACCTCTTGTAAAGGCTGGTGATTTCTCCACTCTTTCACTTGCTGGAGATCGAACCACGCCCGGTTTTTCTCATCTGACCGCAGCATTTGCAGATAACGATCCGTTACCCGATAACCGCTGTATTCCATCGGGATAATCATCTCCCCCTGTTCGCTGATGATCCCGGCCTGTGTGTTTTCTCCGTCGGCGTCAGAGAAGGCAATGAGCCAGGCATCAATCGGCGGGATATATTCCAGCGACGTTCCACGATGGTGGAAGAACGGCTGACCTTGCCCGTCGACCATGCTGAGTTCGCCGTTATCGCCAATAACCGCAAAATGATTTTTCTTTGCCGTGTGGTAAATCATTTTCGCTGCATGGACGAGCGTTTTCCCTTTTTGATCAACAAGATAATATTTTCCATCCGCGTCGTCAGCGATAAATATACCTTCATCCAACCGTATAGACCTGAAGGTGGGCGGCAGCAGCCATTGCAGGGTATTCAGGTCAAAAATTCCCTTTTTCACACCATCGCCTGTCACCGCCAGGTGTTGCTCGAAAATATCGACGGAAGATTTAGCCTGGAGCAGAAGCTTCCCTTGTTCGTTAAACACCGACCAGGCAATATCCTGCCCCTCTTTGTCTTCTAATGTTGAGAGGATAAATGGCGGCTGCGGGTGAAAAAAGCGATAACGACCGTTTTCAGGCTGGGGGATAATAAGATTGCCGTGGTTATCGATCAGCCCTTCGGCAACGGTAAAGTAACGATCTTTGCTCCTGCCGGAATCGTTTCTTTGTGATTCATATTTGAACAGATTTTTTAATTCCTGCTCAGGAATTGCCGCGAGCGGGCTTTTCGTCAGATCGAGTTGTTTAAAAACCTGCGCCAGGAACATTTGCTCGCGTAAATCGCCGCTCGCATCAGGTACGCCGAGAACCAGCGTAAGCTGCTCATTGATTTTGATAAGGTAGTTATAACGAACATAACTTTTGCCTGTGTAGAGAACCACATTGCCTTCGCGCTTCCCTTTTTGTTTATCGATTGACGCTAAGCCAATCTTATCTTCGTCTACTAATGTATCTATCGAATGTGCGTACAGTTGCACATAAATATTTTCTTTCGTTTTTTTTGATGGAAACCAGATGGGGGCTATCATCATACTGCTGCCTGGGTTGAAGAACCGTGTGGGTTTCTCAAGCATGAGATCCATTGCTTTCCACATCGCTTTTTCCACCTCAGCCTGGTTAAAGACATCGCTGACCTTCGCCTGATACTTTTCCTCTAACGCCTGCCGGGATAACTGTAAATATGACATTGAGACGGTTTTTTTTCCCAGATAACGCGGATCCATCGTGCGTAACACGGAAAATTCTCGGGCGATTTGTTTTGCCGTTGCGGCATTGGCGATACCGATAAAATAGCGTTGGCTGGCGTCGTCATAGTGATAATAAAACGCTTCCAGCTTCCCCTGCGAATTGTAATAAATCGCGCCGTTGTCCGTTTGTAAAAGCACCTGCGTTTGATTCTTTAACAGCTGCGTCAGCGTGATATCACCCGGTTTGCCGTTGAAGATATACAGCGTGCCGCCATGTCTTTCCTGCTGACTGTAATAAGTAAAAATAAGGGTATCGCCATCGGCCTGTGATGCCAGAGGAAGCGCGTCGAGGTTACAGTCACGCGTGCAGTCCCTCGGTGTACGATCAACCAGGCGCATGTCGATAGGCATCTTAATGACAAAAGACTTACTGAGCGAAAACGGCGTGCCGAGAAAGTCATCCAGCGAGAGATGTTTGAAATAGTCGATGTTCTCGCGCATTTGCGCCTGGTATGCGCTTTCGCTTTGCTTCTGCTCTTGTTGACGCTTTACCAGCTCCGGTGAGTCGGCGCTGACTTTCTTAAGGGTCAGGGTTATCTGGCAGGCGTGATAGCCACAATCGGTGCCCTTATCTGACAGCAGTTGCAGGGTGTGCCCTTTGCCCTGCGTGATGGTGTAATCAACATCATTAAGCTGAACGCGTTCGTTCTCAATAGTCTTCGTGCCGTTGTTGATAGGCGTGTAGTACGTTACAGAGGATGGCGTAAAGTTGAAGTAGTTATCCGCGTTGACTTGCTTGATGTTTTTTGCAATTTGGCGTTGCTGTTCCGGGAATAGCAGACGGTTGTCCTGCGGTTTGGCGTGGCTGTTATCAAATTCAACCTTTACATCGGCAACCAGATAATAACCCTCATGAGTTTTATCTACGCCGTCACAGCCGGATAGCAGCACACAAGCTGCCAGTATGGTAATGAATCCCTTCATCTTGTTTTCCTTGTAAATTATTAACACGCTAATTTACTACTTTGCTAACCTGTTAATCTATGCGATTACTCGCAGGGACGGATAAATGTTGGCCTGTTTTTAATACAATTATTGCCAACACCGTTAACTGGCGTATAGTTGTTTGTACGGTAATTTTCCGTACAAATTGAAGTTAAAATTAAGAGGCTGTTATGCCAGCACTAAAAAAACAGCGAATCGATCTCCGGTTGAGTGATGATGATAAAAGCATGATTGAGGAGGCAGCGGCGATCACCAATCAGTCCGTGACTCAGTTCATGCTGAACAGCGCCTCGGAAAGGGCGGCGGCTGTCATCGAAGAACATCGACGTATTGTCTTAAATGAAGACTCCTGGAAACGCGTGATGGATGCGCTTGATACGCCTCCGGAGCTGAACGAAAAACTGAAACGCGCAGCGAGACGTCTTTTAGACATGGAGTAGAGCGTGCAAGACCTGATTATTGAGATTCTCCAGGACGATGTGGAGTATGACTGGCGTCAGTTTGATTGCGGCGAAGCGTCTTTGAATCACTTTTTGAAAGAGCATCTGCGCCGCCAGCATGATGGCAAAGTTTTACGTGGTTATGTGCTCAGAAGCGGTAATGTGGTGCTAGGGTATTACACCCTGTCCGGGAGCTGTTTTGAGCGGTTGGCGTTGCCTTCGAAATCAGGGCAGAAGAAAATTCCTTATCGGAATGAACCCGGAGTTACTTTGGGTCGACTGGCGGTGGACAAATCGCTTCAGGGAGAAGGATGGGGTTCGCTGCTGGTGACACATGCCATGAAAGTGGTGTACCAGGCATCACAGGCCGTGGGCATTTATGGCCTGTTTGTCGAAGCGCTGAATGAGAAAGCCCAGGCTTTTTATCTTTCGCTGGGCTTTATCCCGCTGGTGAGAGAAAACAGTCGGTCACTGTTCTACCCAACACAGTCCATTGAGCGGCTGTTCACCGCTTCTCCCAACCATCCGCCTGTGCCGTAAAGCCCAGCGCCTGCATAAATGCCGCCATTACGCCACGGTCTTCCACGCCGATATCCGCCATCCACCAACTGGATGCCTGTGGGTTATCCGCGATAGTTTCTTCCAGCAGGTATTGCCCTACGCCGCGGCGACGGGTGATTTCCCGCACACGCAGGGAATCCAGCGTTGCCTGTGTTCCTTCGAGCGTCACGCGCACGGCGCCCAGCAAGCGCTCATTAAAAAGCGCGGCGTAGATACGGTGGGTATCATCAAGCGTTAGTGAATCAATGTCGTACTCCGGCCAAATTTTTGCCAGATCGAGACGATCCTGCGCGCTGAAGCGCTGTAAGCGGATGATGGTCAGCTTCATTATGAAAAAATCCTGCCAAAACGGGTAACTGAGTGTACCTAATTTTCCTTTCAGGGCGATTCTGTTTTTCATTTATTCATTAGCTGATTAGTTTTAATCGCCGGATAAAGGCAGTTTTATCCAGTATGGATTGAAAAATAAGCAGTGTTTTACCCTGGAAAGTAGTGATTTATCCCGCCTTAAGTCCCGTTATTTTATGCTGAATTATGGACTTTTTTTGTTTATCTCGGCATAAATACAGAATATTATCTCTGCTTAATAGACTGAAAAATAGAGATTTTAGTCTTGTTTTAGCCAAAAAACCGCGCTAAATCATTAAAGAGACTGGTAAAAATAGCGTTGTTTAAAAAAAGAACAGAGTGCGTTTTGACCATAAAACTACAAAATAAATAGATCACGTCACGAATGGGGATACATAACTATGAGACCGAATGCGAAAACAGCGATCGCAGGGTTGATCGCACTGGCAATGTCGCATGTTGCGATGGCTGAGGATATTAAAGTGGCCGTTGTCGGCGCGATGTCCGGCCCGGTAGCCCAGTGGGGCGACATGGAGTTCAACGGCGCGCGTCAGGCGATTAAAGATATCAACGCCAAAGGCGGTATCAAAGGCAACAAACTGGTTGGCGTGGAGTATGACGACGCGTGTGACCCGAAACAGGCCGTTGCCGTGGCCAACAAGATTGTTAACGATGGCATTCAGTACGTTATCGGCCACCTCTGCTCTTCTTCCACGCAGCCGGCTTCCGACATCTATGAGGATGAAGGCATTCTGATGATCACGCCGGGCGCAACCAACCCGGAACTGACCCAGCGCGGCTATCAGCACATCATGCGTACCGCCGGTCTCGACTCCTCTCAGGGCCCGACTGCGGCGAAATATATTCTGGAGAACGTGAAGCCGCAGCGTATCGCCATCATCCACGACAAACAGCAGTACGGTGAAGGGCTGGCGCGTTCCGTGCAGGAAGGCCTGAAAGCGGGTAAAGCCAATATCGTCTTCTTCGACGGGATTACCGCGGGTGAGAAAGATTTTTCCGCGCTGATCGCCCGCCTGAAAAAAGAGAATATCGATTTCGTTTACTTCGGCGGCTACTACCCGGAAATGGGCCAGATGCTGCGCCAGGCGCGTTCAGTCGGCCTGAAAACCCAGTTTATGGGCCCGGAAGGCGTGGGTAACGCATCACTCTCTAACATCGCGGGCGATGCCGGGGAAGGGATGCTGGTGACGATGCCGAAACGTTATGACCAGGAACCGGCCAACAAAGCGATTGTGGATGCACTGAAGGCGCAGAAGAAAGATCCAAGCGGCCCGTATGTGTGGATCACCTATGCAGCGGTGCAGTCTCTGGCAACCGCGATGGAGCGTACCGGCAGCGATGAGCCGCTGGCGCTGGTCAAAGATTTGAAAGCAAACGGTGCTGACACCGTGATTGGGCCGCTGAAATGGGATGAAAAAGGCGATCTGAAGGGATTTGAATTTGGTGTTTTCCAGTGGCACGCCGACGGGTCATCAACCCCGGCGAAGTAACTGTCATCCCACCCTCCGGGCGCAATACCCGGAGGGGTTGAAAAAGGTCTGAATATGTCCGAGCAGTTTCTCTATTTTATGCAGCAGATGTTTAACGGCGTTACGCTGGGAAGCACCTATGCATTGATCGCCATCGGTTACACCATGGTTTACGGCATTATCGGCATGATTAACTTCGCCCACGGCGAGGTGTACATGATCGGTAGCTATGTCTCCTTTATGATCATCGCCGCCCTGATGATGATGGGCATCGATACCAGTTGGTTGCTGGTCGCCGCCGGGTTTATCGGCGCGATAATCATCGCCAGCGCCTACGGCTGGAGCATCGAGCGGGTGGCTTATCGCCCGGTGCGAAACTCCAAACGCCTGATTGCGCTGATCTCCGCTATCGGGATGTCCATCTTCCTGCAAAACTACGTCAGCCTGACGGAAGGCTCGCGTGACGTGGCGCTGCCGAGCCTGTTTAACGGCCAGTGGACTATCGGCAGCAGTGAAAGTTTCTCTGCCAGCATCACCACCATGCAACTGGTTATCTGGATTGTGACCTTTATCTCTATGCTGGCGCTGACGCTGTTCATCCGTTATTCCCGCATGGGCCGCGCCTGTCGCGCCTGCTCGGAAGACCTGAAAATGGCGAGCCTGCTCGGTATTAACACCGACCGCGTTATCGCGCTCACCTTCGTGATTGGCGCCGCGATGGCCGCAGTTGCAGGTGTTCTGCTCGGCCAGTTCTATGGCGTGATTAACCCGTATATCGGCTTTATGGCCGGGATGAAAGCTTTCACCGCAGCCGTTCTGGGCGGTATCGGCAGTATTCCGGGCGCGATGATCGGCGGCCTGATCCTCGGTATCGCCGAGGCGCTCTCTTCTGCTTATCTGAGTACCGAATATAAAGATGTGGTGTCGTTCGCCCTGCTGATTCTGGTACTGCTGGTGATGCCGACCGGTATTCTGGGTCGCCCGGAGGTAGAGAAAGTATGAAACCGATGCATTTTGCGATGGCGCTGCTTTCGGCCGTCATGTTCTTTATTCTGGCGGGCGTCTTTATGGGCGTTCAGTTGCAACTGGATGGTACGAAGCTGGTGGTCGGTTCGGCGGCGGACATCCGCTGGCAATGGATTTACATCGGCACGGCGGTGGTTTTCTTCTTCCAGTTGCTGCGGCCTGCGTTCCAGAAGAGCCTGAAAAATGTCTCCGGGCCGAAGTTTGTGCTGCCGGCGATTGATGGTTCCACTGCTAAACAGAAACTGTTTCTGGTGGCGCTACTGGTGATTGCCGTCGCGTGGCCGTTTATGGTGTCGCGTGGTACGGTGGATATCGCCACTCTGACCATGATTTACATCATCCTCGGCCTCGGTCTGAACGTCGTTGTTGGTCTTTCTGGCCTGCTGGTGCTGGGCTATGGCGGTTTTTATGCCATCGGCGCGTACACCTTCGCGCTGCTGAACCACTATTACGGCCTCGGTTTCTGGACGTGTTTGCCGCTGGCGGGGCTGGTTTCTGCGGCGGCGGGCTTCCTGCTCGGCTTCCCGGTGCTGCGCCTGCGCGGTGACTATCTGGCGATTGTCACCTTAGGCTTTGGTGAAATCGTCCGTATCCTGTTGCTGAATAATACCGAGGTGACTGGTGGGCCGAACGGGATCAGCCAGATCCCTAAACCGACCTTCTTCGGCCTGGAGTTCAGCCGTACCGCCCGCGAAGGCGGCTGGGATACCTTCAGCAACTTTTTCGGCATCAAGTATGACCCGTCTGACCGCGTGATTTGGCTCTACCTGGTGGCGCTGCTGCTGGTGGTGTTCTCCCTGTTTGTGATTAACCGTCTGCTGCGTATGCCGCTGGGGCGCGCATGGGAAGCGCTGCGGGAAGATGAAATCGCCTGCCGCTCGCTAGGCCTCAGCCCGACGCGCATCAAGCTGACGGCGTTTACCATCAGCGCCGCGTTTGCCGGTTTCGCTGGTACGCTGTTCGCTGCGCGCCAGGGCTTTGTCAGCCCGGAATCGTTCACTTTCGCCGAATCCGCGTTTGTGCTGGCGATTGTGGTTCTGGGAGGAATGGGCTCGCAGTTCGCCGTGATCCTGGCAGCTATCCTGCTGGTGGTATCGCGTGAACTGATGCGCGACTTTAACGAATACAGCATGCTGATGCTGGGTGGTTTAATGGTGCTGATGATGATCTGGCGACCTGAGGGCTTGCTGCCGATGACCCGTCCACAGTTGAAGCTGAAAAACGGGGAAGCGAAAGAAGGAGAGCAGGCATGAGTCAGCCATTATTATCCGTTAGCGGCCTGATGATGCGTTTTGGCGGCCTGCTGGCGGTGAACAACGTCAATCTGGAATTACACCCGCAGGAAATCGTATCCCTGATTGGCCCGAACGGCGCGGGGAAAACGACAGTCTTTAACTGCCTGACCGGTTTTTACAAACCGACGGGCGGCACCATCATGCTGCGCGACCAGCATCTGGAAGGGCTGCCGGGTCAGCAAATCGCCCGCATGGGTGTGGTGCGTACTTTCCAGCACGTGCGCCTGTTCCGCGAAATGACGGTGATTGAAAACCTGCTGGTGGCACAGCATCAACAACTGAAAACCGGCGTTTTCTCCGGCCTGCTGAAAACCCCGTCGTTCCGCCGTGCGCAAAGTGAAGCGCTCGACCGCGCTGCGACCTGGCTTGAGCGTATTGGTCTGCTGGAACACGCTAACCGTCAGGCGAGCAACCTGGCTTATGGCGACCAGCGTCGGCTGGAGATCGCCCGCTGCATGGTGACGCAGCCGGAAATTTTGATGCTCGATGAACCCGCGGCGGGTCTCAACCCGAAAGAGACCAAAGAGCTGGACGAGTTGATTGCGGAACTGCGCAACCATCACAACACCACCATTCTGCTGATTGAGCATGATATGAAGCTGGTGATGGGCATCTCCGACCGCATCTACGTGGTGAACCAGGGGACGCCGCTGGCGAACGGTACGCCGGAGCAAATTCGTAATAACCCGGACGTCATCCGCGCATATTTAGGTGAGGCATAAAATGGAAAAAGTCATGTTGTCTTTTGACAAGGTTAATGCCCACTACGGCAAGATTCAGGCACTGCATGAGGTGAGCCTGCATATCAACCAGGGTGAAATCGTCACCCTGATCGGCGCCAACGGCGCGGGAAAAACCACGCTGCTGGGTACGCTGTGCGGCGACCCGCGCGCCACCAGCGGGCGGATTGTCTTTGATGATAAGGACATTACCGACTGGCAGACCGCGAAAATCATGCGTGAAGCGGTGGCGATTGTCCCGGAAGGGCGTCGCGTCTTCTCGCGCATGACGGTGGAAGAGAACCTGGCGATGGGCGGTTTCTTCGCCGAACGCGATCAGTTCCAGGAGCGTATTCAGTGGGTATACGAACTCTTCCCGCGTCTGCATGAGCGCCGTATTCAGCGGGCGGGCACTATGTCCGGTGGTGAACAGCAGATGCTGGCAATTGGCCGTGCGCTGATGAGCAACCCGCGCCTGCTGCTGCTGGATGAGCCGTCGCTGGGTCTGGCACCCATTATCATTCAGCAGATCTTCGACACCATTGAGCAACTGCGCGAACAGGGGATGACCATCTTCCTCGTTGAGCAGAACGCCAATCAGGCGCTGAAGCTCGCTGACCGTGGCTACGTGCTCGAAAACGGTCACGTGGTGCTCGAAGATACGGGCGACGCGTTGCTGGCGAATGAAGCGGTGAGAAGCGCCTATTTGGGCGGGTAACGCCACGGCAAAAATATCGCAGAAGTGATAAACCAGTATTGTCAGTCATTATCAGGAGCCGAAAGGCTCCTTTTTTTATGGAGGAATCAAAATCCGAATTTGCCGTTCAGCTATTGCCATTATTTAATTTCGGCGGTTATAAGTAGCACCAAATACCTCGTACTTTATATGGATTATTCAGTAAATAATTGATTCAGGGAGAAATACGGTGCCACTCTTATTGATTTTGTCGGTTGCAGTACAATTATTTTGCGCTTTTCATGTTATACGTTCTGGTAGCGATCGCTATTGGATTTTTATTATCCTGGTGTTTCCCGGGATGGGATGCCTTATCTACTTTTTATTTGTAGTTCTACCGGATGCGAGTTCCAGTTATCACGGATGTTCATTGACCGCTCTTGCCATGGATAAAATAAGCCCGGAACGTCATCTTAGAAAACTGACGGAAGAGTTATCGATTGCTGAGACAAATCAGAATCACTTTTTGCTGGCAAACGAGTTAGCACGCCTGGGGCGGTATCATCAGGCTATCCCTCATTATCGGGAGTCGCTGCGTGGCATTTTTGCTCATGAAGCACCCATGATGTTGAGCCTTGCCAGGGCTGAGTTCGCCACCCAGGATTTTGCGCGTTGCCAGCAAACGCTGGAAGATTTGATTAAATTCAATCCAGATTTTCAATCTTCAGAGGGGCACTTACTTTTTGCCAGAGCTTTAGCCGCTCAGGGAGACTACGTAGCGGCAGAGAGTGAGTTCAAGGTACTTGTGGAATACTACCCGGGCCCGGAGGCACGGATTCGCTACGCGGAAATGCTGGAAAAATCGAACCGCCTTCATGAAGCGAATGAGCAATATGTCGCTGTTGTCGAAACCGCTAAGCGGTCAAGGTCGCAATACCGTAAATACCATCGCGAATGGATTAAAATAGCGAATGAGAAACTCCGGCAAGCTATTGTCAAATGAATGAAAGCATTTCCTCTTTGCTACCCTGATGGGAAAACACGGTGAAGAGATAAAGGCGCTGGCAGATAAATAATAGATTTAAAATAGCGGCTTTTTGTCTCTTTACCCCCACCTATACGTGTCCCACCTCCCATTTTCCTGTCACCGCAGCGTCATCGTCTTGCCATCCCTCTGCCGCCTGACTATCTTTTTTTTGTAATAAAAAAGTTATTTTTCTGTAATTCGAGCATGTCATGTTACCCCCGCGAGCATAAAACGCGTGAAATCGCGCATCCAGAACAACAAGAGAGATAACCGATGAAACTGTTACGACATACAGCCTCAGGATTGGCGCTCAGTCTGGTATTTGTTGGCCAGGCGCTGGCAGTGACTAACATTCCCTTCTGGCATTCGATGGAAGGGGAACTGGGTAAAGAAGTTGATTCTCTGGCGCAGCGTTTCAATGCCGCCAACCCTGATTACAAAATTGTGCCCATCTATAAGGGTAACTACGAACAGAACCTGAGCGCGGGGATCGCCGCGTTCCGTACCGGGAATGCGCCGGCGATTTTGCAGGTGTATGAAGTGGGCACCGCCACGATGATGGCGTCGAAAGCCATTAAGCCGGTGTATGAAGTGTTTAAAGAGGCCGGGATTAACTTTGATGAGTCGCAGTTTGTGCCGACGGTTTCCGGTTACTACTCCGATGCGAAAACCGGGCATCTCCTTTCTCAGCCGTTTAACAGCTCAACGCCTGTTCTCTACTACAACAAAGACGCCTTTAGAAAAGCCGGATTAGACCCGGAACAGCCACCGAAAACCTGGCAGGATTTAGCGGCCTACACCGGGAAACTGAAAGCGGCGGGAATGAAGTGCGGCTATGCCAGCGGCTGGCAGGGCTGGATCCAACTGGAAAACTTCAGCGCCTGGAACGGCCTGCCGTTTGCCAGCAAAAACAACGGGTTTGATGGCACTGATGCGGTGCTGGAGTTCAACAAACCGGAGCAGGTGAAACACATTGCGCTGTTGCAGGAGATGAACAAGAAGGGCGACTTCAGCTATGTGGGGCGTAAAGATGAATCGACCGAGAAGTTCTATAACGGTGATTGCGCGATCACTACGGCCTCTTCCGGGTCACTGGCGAACATCCGCCAGTACGCCAAATTCAACTACGGCGTGGGCATGATGCCCTACGATGCGGATGCCAAAGACGCACCGCAGAACGCCATTATCGGCGGGGCGAGCCTGTGGGTGATGCAGGGTAAAGATAAAGAAACCTACACCGGCGTAGCGAAGTTCCTCGAATTTCTGGCGAAGCCGGAAAACGCCGCCGAATGGCATCAGAAAACCGGTTATCTGCCGATCACCACCGCCGCGTATGACCTGACCCGCGAGCAGGGGTATTACGAGAAGAATCCGGGCGCAGACACCGCGACGCGTCAGATGCTGAACAAGCCGCCGCTGCCGTTCACCAAAGGGCTGCGTCTGGGCAATATGCCGCAGATCCGCGTGATTGTGGATGAAGAGCTGGAAAGCGTGTGGACTGGCAAGAAAACGCCACAGCAGGCGCTGGATTCCGCCGTTGAACGTGGGAACCAGTTGCTGCGCCGCTTCGAGAAATCGACGAAGTCTTAATCCGTACTTTCCCCCTCACCCTAACCCTCTCCCTCAGGGAGAGGGAACAGAACTGCGCGGGTTTTCACTCTCTCCCACTGGGTGAGGGCCGGGGTGAGGGGCAATTCAACCAAGAGTCTAACTATGTCCTCATCCCGTCCGGTGTTCCGCTCGCGGTGGCTGCCCTATTTACTGGTGGCTCCGCAACTGGTTATCACCGTTATTTTCTTTATCTGGCCTGCGGGTGAAGCGCTGTGGTATTCACTGCAAAGCGTTGATCCGTTTGGTTTCTCCAGCCAGTTTGTCGGCCTGGATAACTTCGTCGCCCTGTTCCAGGACAGCTACTATCTCGATTCCTTCTGGACGACGATCAAGTTCAGCACCATGGTGACGGTCAGCGGTCTGGTTATCTCGCTGGTCTTCGCTGCGCTGGTGGAGTACATCGTGCGCGGCAGTCGGTTGTACCAAACGCTGATGCTGCTGCCTTACGCCGTCGCGCCTGCGGTTGCTGCCGTGCTGTGGATTTTCCTCTTTAACCCCGGACGTGGGCTGATTACTCATTTCCTCGCGGAATTTGGCTACGACTGGAACCACGCGCAAAACAGCGGCCAGGCGATGTTTCTGGTGGTATTTGCCTCGGTCTGGAAGCAGATCAGCTACAACTTCCTGTTCTTCTACGCCGCGCTGCAATCCATTCCGCGATCGCTCATTGAAGCAGCGGCGATTGACGGCGCAGGCCCGATTCGCCGCTTCTTCAAGCTCGCCCTGCCGCTGATTGCGCCGGTGAGCTTCTTCCTGCTGGTGGTGAATCTGGTGTACGCCTTCTTCGACACCTTCCCGGTGATCGACGCCGCGACGGCGGGCGGCCCCGTGCAGGCGACGACCACGCTGATTTATAAAATTTACCGCGAAGGTTTTACCGGGCTGGATCTCTCGGCCTCCGCCGCGCAGTCGGTGGTGCTGATGTTCCTCGTCATCGTGCTGACGGTGGTGCAGTTCCGCTATGTGGAAAGTAAGGTGCGTTACCAATGATTGAGAACCGTCCGGGGCTGACGATATTCAGCCATACGATGTTGATTCTGGGGATTGCGGTGATCCTCTTCCCGCTGTACGTCGCCTTCGTGGCGGCGACGCTGGATGACCAGGCGGTTTTCGCCACGCCGATGACGCTGATTCCCGGTACGCATCTGCTGGAAAATATGCATCACATCTGGGTGAACGGTGTTGGCGTGAACAGCGCGCCGTTCTGGCGAATGATGCTCAACAGTTTTGTGATGGCGTTCAGCATCACTGTGGGCAAGATTACCGTCTCAATGCTTTCCGCTTTCGCCATTGTCTGGTTCCGCTTCCCCCTGCGTAACCTCTTCTTCTGGATGATTTTTATCACCCTGATGCTGCCGGTTGAAGTGCGTATCTTCCCGACGGTAGAGGTCATTGCCAACCTGAAGATGCTCGATAGCTACGCCGGGTTGACGCTGCCGTTAATGGCGTCGGCGACCGCGACGTTTCTGTTTCGTCAGTTCTTTATGACCCTCCCGGATGAGCTGGTGGAGGCCGCGCGTATCGATGGAGCATCACCGATGCGTTTCTTCCGCGACATCGTCTTCCCGCTGTCGAAAACCAATCTGGCGGCGCTTTTTGTGATCACCTTTATCTACGGCTGGAACCAGTATCTGTGGCCGCTGCTGATCATCACTGATGTGGATCTCGGCACCACCGTTGCGGGCATCAAAGGGATGATCGCGACCGGAGAAGGCACAACCCAATGGAACCAGGTGATGGCGGCGATGTTATTAACGCTTATCCCGCCCGTGGTGATTGTTTTAGTCATGCAGCGTGCCTTTGTACGCGGTTTAGTGGACAGTGAGAAATAAGATGGCAGGACTGAAATTACAGGCAATAACCAAAAGCTGGGATGGTAAAACCCAGGTCATTAAACCGCTGACGCTGGACGTGGCCGATGGCGAGTTTATCGTGATGGTCGGGCCCTCCGGCTGCGGGAAATCCACGCTGCTGCGCATGGTGGCCGGGCTTGAAAGGGCGACCAGCGGCGATATCTGGATTGACGGGAAACGCGTAACCGAAATGGAACCGAAAGATCGCGGTATTGCGATGGTGTTCCAGAACTACGCCCTCTACCCGCATATGAGCGTGGAAGAGAACATGGCGTGGGGGCTGAAAATCCGCGGTATGGGAAAACAGCAGATTGCCGAACGCGTGAAAGAAGCGGCGCGCATTCTGGAACTGGACGGGCTACTGAAACGTCGCCCACGCGAGCTTTCCGGCGGCCAGCGCCAGCGCGTGGCGATGGGCCGCGCCATTGTGCGCGACCCGGCGGTGTTCCTGTTCGATGAACCGCTCTCAAACCTGGATGCCAAGCTGCGCGTGCAGATGCGCCTTGAGCTACAGCAACTGCATCGCCGCCTGAAAACCACCTCGCTGTACGTCACCCACGATCAGGTCGAGGCGATGACGCTCGCCCAGCGCGTGATGGTGATGAATGGTGGCATCGCCGAACAGATCGGTACGCCGGTAGAAGTGTACGAAAAGCCCGCCAGCCTGTTTGTGGCGAGCTTTATCGGCAGCCCGGCGATGAATCTGCTGGCCGGGCGTATCAATAATGAAGGCACGCACTTTGTGCTGGAAGATGGTCTGTCGCTGCCGTTGAATGGCTATTATCGCCAGCACGCCGGGCGTAAAATGACCCTCGGTATCCGCCCGGAGCATATTGCGTTAAGCTCGCAGGCAGAAGGTGGCATACCGCTGGTGATGGACACCCTCGAAATGCTGGGCGCGGATAACCTCGCGCACGGTCGCTGGGGCGAACAAAAGCTGGTAGTACGCCTGGCGCACCAGGAGCGCCCGACGGCGGGAAGCACGCTGTGGCTGCATCTTCCGGACAATCATTTGCATCTTTTTGATGGCGAAACAGGACAACGAGTATGAGTAACTGGCCTTACCCTCACGTAGCTGCCCATCGTGGCGGCGGCAAACTGGCGCCGGAAAACACCCTGGCGGCTATCGATGTGGGGGCGCGTTATGGGCATACCATGATTGAGTTCGACGTTAAGTTGTCGAAAGACGGCGAAATTTTCCTCCTGCATGACGACAACCTTGAGCGCACCAGCAACGGTTGGGGCGTGGCAGGCGAACTGAACTGGCATGATTTACTGCGTGTGGATGCAGGTAGCTGGTTTAGCGGGGCGTTTAAGGGGGAGCCATTGCCGCTTCTGTCTCAGGTGGCAGAGCGATGCCGTGAACACGGCATGATGGCGAATATTGAAATCAAACCGACCACCGGCACTGGGTCTTTGACCGGGAAAGTGGTGGCGCTGGCGGCGCGGGAACTGTGGGCGGACATGACGCCGCCGCTGCTCTCATCCTTTGAAATCGATGCGCTGGAAGCGGCGCAGCAAGCCGCGCCGGAGCTACCGCGTGGGTTACTGCTTGATGAGTGGCGCGACGACTGGCGCGAACTGACCACGCGATTGGGCTGCGTGTCGATTCACCTCAACCATAAACTGCTGGATGAAGCGCGGGTAGACGCCCTGCGCGAAGCGGGGCTGAAGATTCTGGTATACACGGTAAACAGACCCCAGCGTGCTTCACAACTGCTGCGCTGGGGCGTGAACTGCATCTGTACCGATGCTATCGACGTCATCGGCCCGGACTTCCATCCTTAAGGCAGATTCGTTTTCACCGGCAGACTGGGGTTATTATTCAACATGTCGCCATTCTGCCGTTGAGGCAACATATGCTGCTGATTATTCAGCAGCGAATCGCTGTTTCCTGATGCCCCGCTTTGGTTCAGCATCCCAGTTAAATACCTCCTTATAGAGTTTGTACATTTGTGATAGTGGTATATTACAAATAAGAGTTTGATAATGTATATATATTTACTGCATGTAGACTGCAGCACATTTTTATGGGTAATTATAAGCTGCTGCAATTAAATATCTTATTGTATTCATCAACTCAATAAAGGATTTACTATGCCCGGATTTAACTATGGTGGCGGAAGTGGTGATGGTACTTCGTGGAGTTCTGAACGAGGAACGGAGCCAGACCCTGGAGGTGGAAGTAAGTCAGGGGGCGGTCGTAACTCTGGAGGTAATATAAATCTAGATATATCAGTTTTGAAGGCTGGTGATTCTCTCAAAACTCCACTTGGAATAATTATTATTAACTCTCGCGGTCAACCTACCATGAATGGTATAGTTATGACGCCTGACAATTCATCATTAATTACAATAGCACCAGGACATCTAGCTAGAGTTTTAAATTCATTATTAGAAAAAAACCGTAAACAAGATAACATATATCTTACAAAAAAAGACGAGGCAGTATCAAAATTTTCAGTTGATTACATTGGGATAATTGAGTCAATTCAAAATGGAGTATTCCCTACGGGATATTCATTGAAAGATGGTAAAGTTGGTAGTATGCAACCATACTATACTACTACTCGAGGAGGTCATGGCGATCACTCGCGTTTTCTGGCTGGTACACGTTTTACAGAAGAACCTGTTCTCACCGCAGCTTATAAACTTGGAAAAATACAGTTAAAAGATGCTGTGAAATTTACTAGTGATTTTTATCAGGAGTTGACATCAAGACTAGGAAAGGCTGCTGGGAACTATGCGAAGGATCTAGAGAAGAATGTCAATGGAAAGAAGATACGGAGTGTTGAGCAGGCATTATCAGCAATAACAAAATATGAAAATTTACTGGGAACTAAATTCAATGCAAAAGATCGTAAGGCTATCGCTACTGCCCTTGAATCAGTTCATTATGAAGAGTTGGCGGTTAAATTAGCCAAATATAGCAAGGTCTTTAAATATACCAGTAGTATGATTGATGCTTATGATACCTACCGGGAATTAATCACGGCCTTAAAAACAAATAGCTGGCGTCCATTCTTTATAAAGGTTGAATCTTTGGTGGTGGGGAAGGCTGCGACAGGAGTTGCTGCATTTCTGATGGCATCGATCACTGGTATTCCTATTGGGCTTATAGGGTTTGCATTTATAATGGCTTTGGTCGGTGCCTTGGTCGATGATTCAATGATTAACTCATTAAATAAAAAACTAGGGATATAATAGTAAAAAAAGCAGGCAATTATCACTTGCCTGCTTTTTTATTTATAAAGATATAAACTATGCTAAGCGGAATGGCAAAGAATAAACATGTCAGCCAATATAAAGCATATAATCCATTTTTACCTATGTCATCAGCGAAAAAGCCTTCATGCCAGAAGTTATTGGGCGTGATGCGTGAAAATATAAGCTCTAATGATTTTTTCGAAAATGGGAAAAGAGGACAGCTAATTAATGCAATTATTCTCAGTGTGAATATATTTCCATCTGCCGGACGTAAAAACCAATCCATTACGATGAATGCGAGTATCGAGAACGCTATAAATCCATTTCGTAGATAATAATTTAATGTCATTTTGCTTTCAGATTCTCACCGAAACATGCCATGCATAGCAAGAAAATCATTATGATTGAAAGCGCTGCAGGCGTCCATATAGTTGCCTGCAATGGATCCCCAGCGCACACTACGATTACTGCGCCGGGGACTTACATCCTTAAGGCAGATTCGTTTTCACCGGCAGACTGGGGTTGTTATTCAACATGTCGCCATTCTGCCGTTGAGGCAACATATGTTGCTGATTATTCAGCAGCGAATCGCTGTTTCCTGATGCCCCGCTTTGGTTCAGCATCCCGCCGTTAGTATTGGGGAGCATTTGCTGACCTGCGGGGGTTCGCTCCCCCGGCTGAGCCTGCTGTATCCGCTGCCTGTCATTGTTCATTTGCGTCTGAAGCTGCTGCTGCTGAACGCGCGTTTGCGTCTGCAACTGCTGATTCAGCATCCCTTTCTGTTGCACCTGCTGGGATTTCATCTGCGTTTGTAACCGCTGCTGGCTCGGAATTTTATAGTCCGGCAGATTGGGATTGTTGGTGGTATTAAGTGGCTGTGCGACAGCGGCAAACGGAAGCAGTGCCGCCAGAATCAGTAATCGTTTCATTGTTTCTCCTCCCTTCTGAGGGATCTCTTAAGTTTACCTCGTTTTGGCCATAACGATGATTTTTTAGGAGTTTTGAACCAGGCTTAAGCGGGCCCTGTTACCCCAATTCTGGAGAACAACGATGATGAAACAGACGTTTGCGCGTTGGCTGGCGATTGCCGCGTTGACCGCGGGAGGGAGTTTTGCCGTGGCGGCAGCGACGACCGAGCCTGCTGCACCACCGGTATCTTATGGCGTAGAGGAAGATGTTTTTCACCCGGTGCGCGCGCATCAGGGGATGGTGGCGTCGGTAGACGCGCTCGCCACGCAGGTCGGGGTGCAAATCCTGAAAGAGGGCGGAAATGCCGTTGATGCAGCGGTCGCAGTGGGATATGCGCTGGCAGTCACGCACCCGCAGGCGGGCAATCTGGGTGGCGGTGGATTTATGCTGCTGCGCACCAAAGACGGAAAGACAACGGCGATTGATTTCCGTGAAATGGCTCCCGCCCAGGCCACGCGCGATATGTTCCTCGATGATCATGGCAACCCGGACAGCAAAAAATCGCTGACCTCGCATCTGGCCTCCGGCACGCCGGGCACGGTGGCGGGTTTCTCACTGGCGCTGGAAAAGTACGGCACACTGCCGCTCAACAAAGTGGTTCAGCCCGCGTTCAAACTGGCGCGCGATGGCTTTGTGGTGAACGATGCGCTGGCAAACGATCTCAAAACCTACGGCAGTGAAGTTATTCCCAACCATGAAAACAGCAAAGCGATTTTCTGGAAAGATGGCGAGCCGCTGAAAAAGGGCGATAAGCTGGTGCAAAAAGATCTGGCAAAAAGCCTGGATCTGATTGCTGAAAACGGCCCGGATGCGTTTTATAAAGGCGCCATCGCCGATCAGATTGCTGATGAGATGCACAAGCACGGCGGACTGATTACCAAAGCGGATCTCGCGGAATATAAAGCGGTAGAGCGCACGCCGATCGGTGGTGATTATCGTGGTTATCAGGTATTCTCGATGCCACCGCCTTCTTCCGGCGGGATCCACATTGTGCAAATCCTCAATATTCTCGAAAATTTCGACATGCATAAATATGGCTTTGGCAGCGCCGATGCGATGCAGGTGATGGCGGAAGCTGAGAAGCGCGCTTATGCGGATCGTTCAGAATACCTGGGCGACCCGGATTTTGTGAAGGTGCCGTGGCAGGCGCTGACCAGCAAAGCCTACGCCAAATCGATAGCCGAACAGATTGATATCAACAAGGCGAAACCGTCCAGCGAAATTCGCCCTGGCAAGCTCGCGCCTTACGAGAGCAATCAAACCACCCATTTCTCGGTGGTGGATAAAGACGGTAACGCGGTGGCAGTGACCTATACGCTGAACACCACCTTTGGTACCGGCATTGTTGCCGGGAACAGCGGCATTCTGATGAATAATCAGATGGATGATTTCTCCGCTAAGCCGGGCGTGCCGAACGTTTATGGCCTGGTCGGCGGTGACGCGAATGCGGTAGGGCCGAAGAAGCGTCCGCTATCGTCCATGTCGCCAACGATTGTGGTGAAAGACGGCAAAACCTGGCTGGTGACTGGTAGCCCAGGCGGCAGCCGGATTATCACCACGGTGCTGCAAATGGTGGTGAATACCATCGATTATGGGATGAATGTTGCGGAAGCCACTAACGCGCCGCGATTCCATCACCAGTGGCTGCCGGATGAGTTGCGCGTGGAGAAGGGCTTTAGCCCGGATACGCTGAAACTTCTGGAGCAGAAGGGGCAGAAAGTGGCGCTGAAAGAGGCGATGGGCAGTACGCAGAGTATTATGGTCGGGCCGGACGGCGTGCTGTATGGCGCGTCAGATCCGCGTTCGGTGGATGATTTGACGGCGGGGTACTGAATTTACCTCCCTCATTCTAACCCTCTCCCACAGGGAGAGGGGACTGTCCGTGCGGTCTGCTTTTCTCCCTCTCCCTGTGGGAGAGGGCATCAGGCCGCGCTCATTCCTTTCACTCGCGCCATAAAATACGCATCCACATATTCCCCGTTGCGCAGACCATACTTCTTCCCGGTGCCTTCAATTTCAAAGCCGTGCTTCTTATACACCGCAATCGCCGGGGCATTATCGACAAATACTGTTAACTCGATACGCTCTACGCGCAGCCAGTTGTCGCACATATCAATCATCTCGCGCACCAGGGCGCTGGCGACGCCGCGGTTTTGCCAGCCAGCATCAACGCAAATACCAAAATCGGCCACATGGCTGCGGCGCGGGCGTTGCGCTACGTCGATGCACAGATGCCCGACCACCGTGTCGTCAATGCAGGCGACAAGCTGCTTGATGCCGGGCTGGTCGGCGAGACGCGCTTCCCACATTTGTTCAGAAGGATGAGGAACCTGTAGCGTGTTGTAATATACCTCCGGCTGGGCGTGGATCTGCCGAATGGCAGCGTAATCTTTTGGTTCCGTGTGGCGTATTACTATCTCACTCATTCCTTGTTTCCTCTGTGGGGGGATTATCCCCTTCAACATCATTGACTTTAAAAGCGGAGTCAACTGACATTTTTTGCAAAAAGTGTTGGACAAGTGCGAATGAGAATGATTATTATTGTCCTGCATTCAGGAAGACCCCTGAGGGAGAACCTGAAAGCACGACATTGCTCACATTGCTTCCAGTATTACTTTAGCCAGCCTTGCGCTGGCTTTTTTTTGGTTTTGTTCCAGCCTGGCTTACTTGCCATTTTGTTCCCGGGCTGTGCTCGCAATCCTCACGTACATTAAGTACGTTCCGGTTGCTGCGCGCAGGCCGTGAACAAACTGGCTGCGACGCCGACGGATGGTGCGCGGGCATTCTTGCTCTATTTCTCCGGCTCCGGCCACTAACACACTTCCTCGTTTTGTCTCTCTTCGCTTTGCGCTATGGTGTAACCAGATACCTTAAAAGGACGACATCATGACCCTACACTGTGCATTTATCGGTTTTGGTAAAAGTACCACCCGCTATCATCTTCCCTACGTTCTTAACCGCAAAGATAGCTGGCATGTGGCGCACATCTACCGTCGCAGCGCGAAGCCGGAAGAGCAGCAGCCGCAATACTCCCATATCCATTTCACCAGCGATCTGGACGAAGTGCTGAATGACCCCGAAGTGAAGCTGGTGGTGGTGTGTACTCATGCCGATAGCCATTTTGATTACGCAAAGCGCGCGCTGGAAGCCGGGAAAAACGTGCTGGTTGAGAAGCCGTTCACCCCCACGCTTGCTGAAGCGAAAGAGCTGTTTGCGCTGGCGAAAAGCAAAGGGTTGACCGTTACGCCATATCAGAACCGCCGTTTTGACTCCTGCTTCCTGACCGCGAAAAAGGCCATTGAAAGCGGCAAACTCGGTGACATCGTGGAAATTGAAAGCCACTTTGACTACTACCGTCCGGTGGCGGAAACCAAACCCGGCTTGCCGCAGGATGGCGCGTTTTACGGCCTTGGCGTGCACACGATGGATCAGATCATTTCTCTGTTTGGTCGCCCGGATCATGTCGCCTATGACATCCGCAGCCTGCGCAATAAAGCCAACCCGGATGATACCTTCGAAGCCCAGCTTTTTTACGGCGATCTGAAAGCCATCGTTAAAACCAGCCACCTGGTGAAAATCGACTACCCGAAATTTATCGTCCACGGCACCAAAGGCTCGTACCTGAAATACGGTATCGACCAGCAGGAAACCAGCCTGAAGGCCAATATCATGCCGGGTGAGCCGGACTTTGCCGCTGATGACTCCATCGGGCAGCTTGAGTACGTCAACGCTGAAGGCGTGACGGTGAAAGAAGAGGTGAAACCGGAAACGGGCGACTACGGGCGTGTGTACGATGCGCTGTATCAAACGATTGCTCACGGCGCGGAGAATTACGTCAAGGAATCTGAAGTTCTGACCAATCTGGAGATCTTAGAGCGCGCCTTTGAACAGGGATCGCCTGCCACCGTAACGCTCGCCAGATAAGATGTTAAGGCTCCTCTATTCTTGTTCACATTTTTTGAACAGAGGAGTCAATTTTCACCCACTATCATCCCAGGCCGTTTGGGGCCACACTTACTCCATCGAAAACATGAGGGGGTAACAAATGATTTTCTTACGCAAAGCAAATGAACGTGGTCATGCAAATCATGGTTGGCTGGATTCCTGGCATACCTTCTCGTTTGCTAACTATTACGACCCGAATTTTATGGGCTTCTCGGCACTGCGCGTGATTAACGATGACGTGATTGACGCAGGCCAGGGGTTCGGTACGCACCCGCACAAAGATATGGAAATTTTGACCTATGTACTGGAAGGCGCCGTTGAGCACCAGGACAGCATGGGGAACAAAGAGCAGGTTCCGGCAGGTGAGTTCCAGATTATGAGCGCGGGTACCGGTGTACGTCACTCCGAGTACAACCCAAGCAACACTGACCG
This sequence comes from Pseudocitrobacter cyperus, assembly GCF_039889165.1. Classification (NCBI taxonomy): domain Bacteria; kingdom Pseudomonadati; phylum Pseudomonadota; class Gammaproteobacteria; order Enterobacterales; family Enterobacteriaceae; genus Pseudocitrobacter; species Pseudocitrobacter cyperus. Next base: position 340,523 of record NZ_JAYMYY010000005.1, read on the forward strand.
TCTGCGCCTGTATCAAATCTGGATTATTCCAGAAGAAACCGGCATTACGCCGCGTTACGAACAGCGCCGCTTTGACGCTGAGCAGGGTAAACAACTGGTGCTGTCGCCGGATGCGCGTGATGGTTCGCTGAAAGTGCATCAGGATATGGAACTTTACCGCTGGGCGCTGGCGAAAGATGAGCAGTCGGTGCATCAGATTGCCGCCAACCGCCGCGTGTGGATTCAGGTGGTAAAAGGTAACGTCACCATCAACGGCACCAAAGCGACGACCAGCGATGGTCTGGCGATCTGGGATGAGCAGGCGATTTCGGTTCATGCCGACAGCGAAAGTGAAATCCTGCTGTTCGATCTGCCGCCAGTATAATAACGCGTAAATAAATAACCTAACCTCCCCAATCAACCGGGGAGGTTATCTTATCTCCGTGGTAAACTGAGAGAATGTTTCACTTTGATTTCTCTCAGGACGATGAAAAAGAAAAGACCCGTACTTCAGGATGTGGCCGATCGCGTCGGCGTGACCAAAATGACGGTCAGCCGTTTTTTACGCAATCCGGAGCAGGTCTCCGTCGCGCTGCGAGGTAAAATTGCTCAGGCCCTGGATGAGCTGGGTTATATTCCTAATCGTGCCCCTGATATTCTCTCCAATGCGACCAGCCGTGCGGTTGGCGTACTCCTCCCTTCCTTAACCAACCAGGTATTCGCTGAAGTGCTTCGCGGCATTGAAAGCGTGACCGACGCGTATGGTTATCAGACGATGCTTGCGCACTACGGCTATAAGCCGGAACTGGAGCAGGAGCGTCTGGAATCGATGCTCTCCTGGAATATTGATGGCTTGATCCTCACCGAGCGATCTCACACGCCGCGTACCCTGAAAATGATTGAAGTCGCGGGCATTCCGGTGGTTGAACTGATGGACAGCAAATCGCCGTGCCTCGATATTGCGGTGGGATTCGATAACTTTGAAGCCGCGCGGCAAATGACGGCAGCGATTATCGCGCGCGGCCACCGGCATATTGCCTATCTTGGCGCGCGTCTCGATGAACGTACTATCATCAAACAAAAGGGTTATGAGCAGGCGATGCTCGATGCCGGGCTGATACCTTACAGTGTGATGGTCGAGCAGTCGTCGTCCTACTCTTCGGGGATTGAACTGATGCGCCAGGCGCGTCGCGAATATCCGCAGCTTGACGGCATCTTCTGTACCAACGATGACCTTGCGGTGGGCGCCTCCTTTGAGTGCCAGCGTCTGGGCTTACGTATTCCTGATGATATCGCCATTGCCGGTTTTCACGGTCATGATATCGGGCAAGTGATGGAACCCCGCCTGGCAAGCGTCCTGACGCCGCGTGAACGCATGGGGCGCATCGGTGCCGAACGTCTGTTAGCGCGGATCCGAGGTGAAACAGTTACGCCTAAAATGTTAGATTTAGGTTTCACTTTGTCACCGGGCGGTTCAATTTAGCCCTAACAAATTTGAAGTAGATCACACATATTCACTTCTGGCACGAATGGTGATTGCTTCTCCACTGGCCCGGCATGACAATGTTACCGATAACAGTTACCCGTAACAAATTCTTGTGTCCAGCAGGAGGACGCTTTGAGCACGACTAATCATGATCACCATGTCTACGTTCTGATGGGCGTATCTGGCAGTGGTAAATCCGCTGTCGCCAGTGAAGTGGCGCATCGACTGAATGCCGCGTTTCTTGATGGCGATTTCCTTCACCCACGTAGCAATATCGTCAAAATGTCCTCCGGCGAACCGCTGAACGACGACGACCGCAAACCGTGGCTTCAGGCGCTGAACGATGCCGCATTTGCCATGCAGCGTACCAACAAAGTTTCCCTGATTGTCTGTTCTGCGCTGAAAAAAGCGTACCGCGACATTCTGCGTGAAGGTAACCCGAATCTCTCCTTCGTCTATCTGAAAGGCGATTTCGACCTGATCGAAAGCCGTCTGAAAGCGCGTAAAGGTCACTTCTTCAAAACGCAAATGCTGGTTACGCAGTTCGAAACGCTGCAGGAACCGAATGCTGAAGAACGCGATGTGCTGGTGGTTGATATCGATCAGCCGCTGGAAGGCGTTATCAACAGTACTATTGAAGTGATTAACAAAGGCAGTAACGCGTGACAACTTTAACGCTGGTTTTAACAGCAGTAGGCTCTGTTCTGCTGCTGCTGTTTTTAGTCATGAAGGCGCGTATGCACGCCTTCCTGGCTTTGATGGTGGTTTCTATTGGTGCAGGTCTTTTCTCGGGTATGCCGCTGATTAAAATTGCGGAAACCATGGAAAAAGGGATGGGCGGTACGCTGGGCTTCCTGGCTATCGTGGTCGCGCTGGGCGCGATGTTCGGCAAGATCCTGCATGAAACGGGCGCGGTCGATCAGATTGCCGTCAAGATGCTGAAATCTTTTGGCCACAACCGCGCGCACTATGCGATTGGCCTGGCCGGTCTGATTTGTGCACTGCCGCTGTTCTTCGAAGTGGCGATTGTGCTGCTGATTAGCGTCGCGTTCTCTATGGCGCGTCACACCGGAACTAACCTGGTGAAACTGGTGATTCCACTGTTCGCCGGTGTTGCGGCGGCAGCGGCCTTCCTGCTGCCTGGGCCCGCGCCGATGTTGCTGGCTTCCCAGATGCACGCCGATTTCGGCTGGATGATTCTGATTGGTCTGTGCGCGGCGATCCCGGGCATGATCATTGCTGGCCCGCTGTGGGGCAACTTTATCAGCCGCTACGTTGAGCTGAGCATTCCGGACGACATCACCGAGCCGCACCTGGGCGAAGGCAAGATGCCGTCCTTCGGTTTCAGCCTTGCGCTGATCCTGCTGCCGCTGGTACTGGTCGGTCTGAAAACGATTGCCGCGCGCTTTGTTGCTGAAGGCTCCACCGCGTACGAATGGTTTGAATTTATCGGGCACCCGTTCACGGCTATCCTGATTGCGTGTCTGGTTGCTATTTATGGTCTGGCATACCGTCAGGGCATGGCGAAAGACAAAGTGATGGAGATCTGTGGTCACGCGCTGCAACCTGCGGGCATCATCCTGCTGGTTATTGGTGCAGGTGGCGTGTTCAAACAGGTTCTGGTTGACTCTGGCGTGGGCCCGGCACTGGGCGAAGCGCTGACCGGTATGGGTCTGCCGATTGCCCTGACCTGCTTCATCCTGGCGGCTGCGGTGCGTATTATTCAGGGTTCCGCGACGGTTGCCTGTCTGACGGCGGTTGGCCTGGTGATGCCAGTGATTGAACAACTGAACTACAACGGCGCGCAGATGGCGGCACTCTCTATCTGTATCGCGGGCGGCTCGATTGTGGTCAGCCACGTGAACGACGCCGGTTTCTGGTTATTCGGTAAGTTTACCAACGCTACCGAAGCGCAAACCCTGAAAACCTGGACCATGATGGAAACCATCCTCGGTACCGTGGGCGCGATTGTCGGTATGATTGCGTTTACCCTGCTGAGCTAGGTTTTACAGAACGCTATTGCGAAAGGGCTTCCTGATGGAAGCCCTTTTTTATTGGCGAAATCACCCGGTGGCGCTACAGGACATCACCCCTTCATCCACATCCGAATCCCGTCCAGGAACATCTGCGTCGCCATCATCACCAGTATCAGCCCCATCAGGCGTTCCAGCGCGTTAACGCCTTTCTCGCCCAGCAGTCGCAAAAATAGCGACGATTGCAGCAGAATGGCCACTGTGCCGCCCCAGGCGATCAGCAGGGCGATAACGAGATGGCTCATATTGTTGGGATATTGATGTGACAGCAGCATCAGGGTTGCCAGCAGCGTTGGCCCGGCTACCAGCGGGATCGCCAGCGGCACAATAAATGGCTCTTCGCCCGCGGGTAAACCGGAACTGTTCTCCGTGCTGCTGGGGAAAATCATTTTAATGGCAATCAAAAACAGAATGATGCCGCCGGAGATGGAAACTGTCTCGGCGCGCAGGTTTAAAAAGGCCAAAATCTTTTCGCCGGCAAACAAAAAAATCAGCATGACCAGAAGTGCGATTAAAAGCTCACGTATCATGATCGCTTTGCGGCGCCTGGGTTCCGTGTGTTTTAGCACCGACATAAAAATCGGCAGGTTTCCCAGTGGATCCATAATCAGGATCAACAAAACGGATGCAGAAAAGATTTCATTCATAACTCAAATTCCCTGATAATCACTAAGGATTTTCTGATGAGCACGAGACCAATGGAATGGTGACGTAAGTGGTTCGTGCTGACTCCCAAATAGGGAGTAATAAGTTGCGTTTCTGATTGCATAGCAATCATTGATTAATTTCACTTGCGACTTTGGCTGCTTTTTGTAATGTGAGGGATGTCGCACCGGAACTGGTGGCATTCACAGCACATCTCTGCAGGAAAAAACGTTATGAAAAATGTTGGTTTTATCGGCTGGCGCGGTATGGTCGGCTCTGTACTCATGCAACGCATGGTTGAAGAGCGCGATTTCGACGCCATTCGCCCGGTCTTCTTCTCCACCTCCCAGCTTGGGCAGGCCGCGCCATCTTTTGGCACAACCAGCGGTGGTACGCTTCAGGATGCTTATGATCTTGACGCGCTGAAGGCTTTAGACATTATTGTCACCTGTCAGGGCGGCGATTATACCAACGAAATCTATCCAAAGCTTCGTGAAAGCGGTTGGCAGGGCTACTGGATTGACGCTGCCTCTTCGCTGCGCATGAAAGATGACGCCATTATCATTCTTGACCCGGTTAATCAGAAAGTCATCACCGATGGCCTGAATAAGGGTATCAAAACCTTTGTCGGCGGTAACTGTACCGTCAGCCTGATGCTGATGTCTCTCGGCGGTCTGTTTGCCAATGACCTGGTGGAGTGGGCATCTGTTGCGACTTATCAGGCGGCTTCCGGTGGTGGCGCACGTCATATGCGCGAACTGCTGACCCAGATGGGCCTGTTGCACAATCACGTCGCTGATGGCCTGGCGAACCCGGCTTCCGCTATTCTCGATATTGAACGCAAAGTTACCGCATTGACCCGTAGCGGCGATCTGCCGGTAGACAACTTTGGCGTACCGCTGGCCGGTGGCCTGATTCCGTGGATCGATAAACAGCTTGATAACGGCCAGAGCCGTGAAGAGTGGAAAGGCCAGGCCGAAACCAACAAAATTCTCGCCACCTCATCTGTCATTCCGGTGGATGGTTTGTGCGTGCGCATCGGCGCGCTGCGCTGCCACAGCCAGGCATTCACCCTGAAGCTGAAAAAAGACATTTCCATTGCGACCGTCGAAGAGTTGCTGGCTGCACACAACCCGTGGGCGAAAGTGATTCCGAACGAGCGCGAGATAACCATGCGTGAGCTGACCCCAGCGGCTGTGACGGGCACGCTGACTACGCCGGTCGGGCGCTTGCGTAAGCTGAATATGGGGCCGGAGTACCTCTCTGCCTTTACTGTCGGCGACCAGCTCCTGTGGGGGGCGGCGGAACCGCTACGCCGCATGCTGCGTCAGTTGGCTTAATATTCTCAGGGGGGCTTTATGTCCCCCTGTTTGTATCTGATAGGTTTTGCGTACTACAAGGAGTAAAACGCGTTGTTTCAATTATTCACAGAGGTTAAATAGAGCTTTGGCTATGCTGTAAGCAAGGTACAAATTTTGCAGCCTTGACTGAAGGTTGGATGGAGCAGAGAGGAAGCACATTGTGCTGCACCATTCAGGTCAAAAAATGTCGCCCAATGCACTGGAACGAGGCGACACACATACAACAGGATGATGAACCATGTCTGATCGTATTGATAGAGACGTGATTAACGCGCTGATTGCGGGCCATTTTGCGGATCCCTTTTCCGTTCTTGGTATGCACAGCACCGAATCCGGGCTGGAAGTCCGGGCACTGTTACCCGATGCCACCGATGTCTGGGTTATTGAACCCAAAACCGGGCGTAAGGTCGGTAAGCTCGAGTGCTTAGACTCGCGCGGTTTCTTTTGCGGCGTTCTGCCGCGTCGTAAAAATCCTTTTCGTTACCAACTGGCGGTCATCTGGCATGGCCAGCAAAATCTGATCGACGATCCGTATCGCTTCGGCCCGCTGCTGCAGGAGATGGATGCGTGGCTGTTGTCGGAAGGTACCCACTTGCGTCCCTATGAAACGCTGGGCGCGCATGCCGACACGATGGATGGCGTCACCGGGACGCGCTTCTCGGTGTGGGCGCCAAACGCGCGCCGCGTCTCCGTGGTGGGGCAGTTCAACTACTGGGATGGTCGCCGTCATCCGATGCGTCTGCGCAAAGAGTCGGGTATCTGGGAACTGTTTGTTCCAGGCGCTCATAACGGACAGCTCTACAAATTTGAGATGGTCGATGCGCACGGCAACCTGCGCATCAAAGCGGATCCTTACGCCTTCGAAGCCCAGATGCGTCCGGAAACGGCCTCGCTGATTTGCGGCCTGCCAGAGAAAGTCGTGCAGACGGAAGAGCGCAAAAAAGCGAATGACTTCGATAAACCTATCTCCATCTATGAAGTGCATCTCGGCTCCTGGCGTCGTCATACGGATAACAACTTCTGGTTGAGCTACCGCGAGCTGGCAGACCAGTTAGTGCCATACGCTAAATGGATGGGCTTCACGCATCTGGAATTGCTGCCGGTTAACGAGCATCCCTTCGACGGTAGCTGGGGTTATCAGCCAACCGGGCTTTACGCGCCAACCCGTCGTTTCGGCACACGCGAAGATTTCCGCTACTTCATTAATGCCGCGCACGCCGCCGGGCTGAATGTGATCCTCGACTGGGTGCCAGGACACTTCCCCTCTGATGATTTTGCGCTGGCAGAGTTCGACGGCACCAAACTCTACGAACATAATGACCCGCGTGAAGGCTACCATCAGGACTGGAATACCCTGATCTACAACTACGGCCGCCGGGAAGTCAGCAATTTCCTGGTGGGTAACGCTCTGTACTGGGTCGAACGCTTTGGTATCGATGCGCTGCGTGTGGATGCGGTAGCTTCCATGATCTACCGCGACTACAGCCGCAAAGAGGGAGAGTGGATCCCCAATGAATTTGGGGGGCGTGAAAATCTGGAGGCGATTGAATTTCTGCGCAATACCAACCGTGTGCTGGGAGAGCAAGTTCCCGGCGCAGTAAGTATGGCGGAGGAATCGACCGATTTTGCGGGGGTTTCGCGCCCGCAGGATTCCGGCGGCCTTGGGTTCTGGTACAAGTGGAATCTGGGCTGGATGCACGACACGCTCGACTACATGAAGCTTGACCCGGTACATCGCCAGTATCATCACGACAAAATGACCTTCGGGTTGCTTTACAACTACACGGAAAACTTCGTTCTGCCGCTGTCGCACGATGAAGTGGTTCACGGCAAGAAATCGATTCTCGACCGTATGCCGGGCGATGCGTGGCAGAAGTTTGCCAACCTGCGCGCATACTACGGCTGGCTGTTTGCATTCCCCGGCAAAAAGCTGCTGTTTATGGGTAATGAATTTGCCCAGGGGCGTGAGTGGAACCACGATGGCAGCCTCGACTGGCATCTGCTGGAAGGCGGCGACAACTGGCACCACGGCGTTCAGCGGCTGGTTCGTGACCTCAACCACACCTATCGCCACCACAAAGCGCTGCACGAGCTCGACTTTGACCCGTATGGATTCGAATGGCTGGTGGTGGACGATCACGAGCGTTCTGTCTTTATTTTTGTCCGTCGCGATAAGCAGGGTAATGAACTGATCGTCGCCAGTAACTTCACTCCGGTTCCGCGTCACGATTATCGCTTTGGCATTAACCAGCCGGGCCGCTGGCGTGAAGAGCTGAATACTGACTCCTCCCATTACCATGGTAGCAATGCCGGAAATGGCGGGGTGGTGCACAGTGACAATATCGCCAGCCACGGTCGTGAGCACTCCCTGAGCCTGACGCTGCCGCCATTGTCGACTATCTGGCTGGTTCGGGAGGGGGAATGACCGTTCTCGCAGCAGGAACACCTGCGCCGTTAGGCGCACGCTATGACGGTAAGGGCGTGAATTTCACGCTCTTCTCTGCCCATGCTGAACGGGTGGAACTCTGCGTATTTGACGCTCAGGGCAATGAGTCTCGCTACGACTTACCTGCGCGCAGCGGCGATATCTGGCACGGTTATCTGCCACAGGCGCGGCCAGGGTTGCGCTATGGCTATCGTGTTCATGGGCCGTGGGAACCCTCGCAAGGGCACCGGTTTAATCCGGCGAAACTGTTGCTCGATCCCTGCTGTCATCAGGTTGATGGCTGGCTCAAAGATGACCCGCGTCTGCACGGCGGCTACGATGCGCCAGACCACCGCGACAGCATGGAAATCGCGCCGAAATCGGTAGTGGTGGCGCTGGACTACCACTGGGAAGATGACGCCCCGCCGCGCACTGCGTGGGGGAAAACGGTGATTTACGAAGCGCACGTGAAGGGGCTGACTTATCGCCATCCGGGTATCCCGCAGGAGATCCGCGGCAGCTACAGAGCGCTTGCTCATCCGGTGATGATCGACTACTTCAAAACGCTGGGTATTACCGCGCTGGAATTAATGCCAGTGGCGCATTTTGCCAGCGAACCGCGTCTGCAACGCATGGGATTAAGCAACTATTGGGGCTACAACCCGATGGCGATGTTTGCCCTGGAATCGCGCTACGCCAGTTCGCCGGAACGTGCGCTGGATGAATTTCGCGATGCGATAAAAGCCCTGCATCGCGCCGGAATCGAAGTGATCCTCGACGTGGTGCTTAACCACAGCGCGGAGATAGACCTCGATGGCCCTACCTTCTCCCTGCGCGGAATCGACAACCGTAGCTATTATTGGATCAGGGAAGATGGCGATTACCACAACTGGACGGGGTGTGGAAACACGCTCAACCTCAGCCATCCCGGCGGCGTTGAGTACGCCCGCCAGTGCCTGCGTTTTTGGGTAGATGTCTGTCATGTGGATGGTTTCCGCTTTGATTTAGCATCAGTAATGGGGCGCACACCAGAGTTTCGTCAGGATGCGCCACTGTTTGAAGCCATTAAACGCGACCCGGTTTTGTCTGCAGTGAAGCTGATTGCTGAGCCGTGGGATATCGGGATGGGCGGTTATCAGGTCGGTAATTTCCCGCCGCTGTTTATGGAGTGGAACGATCATTTCCGCGATGCGATGCGCCGTTTCTGGTTGCAGGAAAATCTCTCGTTGGGCGAATTTGCTCAACGTTTTGCTGCTTCCAGCGATGTGTTTGCGCGAGAAGGTCGTAACCCGTCAGCGACGGTAAATCTGGTGACGGCGCACGATGGCTTCACGCTGCGAGACTGCGTTTGCTTCAATAATAAGCATAACGAAGCTAACGGTGAGGAAAATCGCGACGGTACTAGCAATAACCATAGCAATAATCATGGTATAGAAGGGTTAGGTGGTAACCTGGATATTGTGGAACGTCGTCGGGCGAGCCTGCATGCTTTGCTGACGACGCTTTTGCTCTCTCAGGGGACGCCGATGTTGCTGGCGGGTGACGAACACGGTCACAGCCAGCACGGTAATAACAACGCCTACTGCCAGGACAATCCGTTGACCTGGCTGGATTGGGAAAATGCCAATGCCGGGCTGACCGCATTTACCGCCGCGCTGATTCATCTGCGCCAGAAAATCCCTGCGTTAACGCAGGATGGCTGGTGGCAGGAGGGCGATGGTAGCGTGCAGTGGCTTAATCAGCATGCGCAACCGCTGCATCCTGATGAGTGGCAAAACGGCGCCAGGCGGATGCAAATCCTGCTTTCCCATCGCTGGCTTATTACGCTCAATGCGACGCACGACGTGGCTACACTCGTTTTACCTGAGGGGGAGTGGCGCGCTGTTCCCCCCTTCGCCGGAGAGGATAATCCGGTCGTCATGGCTGTCTGGCATGGGCCCGCGCACGGAGTGTGCGTATTTCAAAGGTCATAGGCTCTGAGGTATTCCGCGGATGGCGGATGCAGACGAGCAACAAAAGGAGTTAATCATGGTTAGGCTGGAAAAAAACGATCCCTTAATGCTGGCGCGCCAGTTGCCGAATAAAACGGTTGCGCTGATCCTCGCTGGCGGCCGCGGTACGCGTCTGAAAGACCTCACCATTAAGCGGGCGAAACCGGCGGTACACTTTGGCGGAAAATTCCGCATCATCGACTTTGCATTGTCGAACTGTATCAACTCAGGGATCCGTCGTATTGGCGTGATTACGCAGTATCAGTCCCACACGCTGGTACAGCATATCCAGCGTGGCTGGTCATTCTTCAGCGAAGAGATGAACGAATTTGTTGATCTGCTGCCCGCACAGCAGCGCGTACACGGCGAAAACTGGTATCGCGGCACGGCTGATGCGGTAACCCAGAACCTCGACATCATCAATCGCTATAAAGCGGAATATGTCGTTATCCTCGCGGGCGACCATATCTACAAACAAGATTACTCGCGCATGCTGATTGACCACGTCGAAAAAGGCGCGCGCTGCACCGTGGCGTGCATGCCGGTGCCCATTGAAGAGGCAACGGCGTTTGGCGTTATGGCCGTCGACGAAAGCGAGAAGATTATTGAGTTCGTCGAAAAACCGGCGAACCCGCCAGCGATGCCGAACGATCCGAATAAATCGCTCGCTAGTATGGGTATCTATGTCTTTGATGCAGATTATCTTTATGAACTGCTGAAAGAAGACGACCAGGATGAGAACTCCAGCCACGACTTTGGCAAAGACATCATCCCGAAAATCACCAAAGCTGGCATGGCTTATGCACATCCTTTCCCACTCTCCTGCGTACAGTCTGACCCAACAGCAGAACCGTACTGGCGCGATGTCGGAACCCTGGAGGCGTACTGGAAGGCGAACCTCGACCTGGCGTCCGTAACGCCGGAACTCGATATGTATGACCAGAACTGGCCGATTCGTACTCATATGGAATCTCTGCCGCCGGCGAAGTTTGTTCAGGACCGCTCCGGTAGCCACGGCATGACTCTGAACTCGCTGGTTTCCGGCGGCTGCATTATTTCAGGCTCGGTGGTGGTGCAATCGGTGTTGTTCCCGCGCGTGCGGGTAAATTCATTCTGTAATATTGATTCGGCAGTCTTATTACCGGACGTCTGGGTAGGGCGTTCGTGCCGCTTACGCCGTTGCGTTATCGACCGTGCCTGCGTCATCCCGGAAGGTATGGTGATTGGTGAAAATGCTGAAGATGATGCGCGTCGTTTTTACCGCTCGGAAGAGGGGATTGTACTGGTGACGCGTGACATGCTGCGCAAACTGCAGGTCAAACAGGAGCGATAATGCAGGTTTTACATGTTTGTTCAGAGATGTTCCCGTTACTGAAAACTGGCGGTCTGGCGGATGTTATCGGTGCCCTGCCCGCAGCGCAAATTGCCGAAGGTACTGATACGCGCGTACTGCTGCCTGGATTCCCGGACATCCGTCGGGGCATTACGGATGCGCAGGTGGTTACGCGCCGTGAAACGTTTGCCGGGCCGATTTCGCTACTGTTCGGTCACTTTAACGGTGTGGGAATTTACCTGATCGACGCCCCGCACTTATACGACCGCCCAGGGAGCCCGTATCACGACACCAATTTGCATGCCTATACCGATAACGTGCTGCGTTTTGCGCTGCTGGGCTGGGTGGGGTGTGAAATGGCCTGCGGGCTCGACCCATTCTGGCGCCCGGAAATTGTACACGCGCATGACTGGCATGCGGGCCTGGCACCGGCATACCTTGCGGCGCGCGGGCGTCCGGCTAAGTCAGTCTTTACGGTGCATAACCTGGCCTATCAGGGGATGTTCTACGCGCATCATATGAATGAGATCCAGTTGCCGTGGTCGTTCTACAACATGCACGGGCTGGAATTTAACGGCCAGATTTCATTCCTGAAAGCGGGGCTTTACTACGCCGATCACATCACGGCGGTGAGCCCTACCTACGCGCGCGAAATAACTGAGCCGCAGTTTGCCTACGGCATGGAAGGTTTGTTGCGCCAGCGTCATCAGGAAGGCCGCCTTTCCGGCATTCTCAATGGTGTGGATGACAAGGTATGGAGTCCAGAAAAGGACTTGCTACTGGCATCGCGCTATAACCGCGATACTCTTGAGGAGAAAGCGGAAAACAAACGCCAGCTACAAATTGCGATGGGGCTTAACGTCAATGACAAAGTTCCGCTATTTGCCGTCGTGAGCCGTTTAACCAGCCAGAAAGGGCTGGATCTGGTGCTGGAAGCGCTGCCGGGTTTACTGGAGCAGGGCGGTCAACTTGCGCTGCTGGGGGCCGGCGATCCGGTGCTCCAGGAAGGTTTCCTGGCGGCGGCGGCAGAACACCCTGGGCAGGTTGGCGTCCAGATCGGTTATCACGAGGCCTTCTCGCACCGCATCATGGGCGGCGCGGATGTCATCCTTGTACCGAGTCGCTTCGAGCCTTGCGGCTTAACGCAGCTCTACGGGCTGAAGTACGGCACACTGCCGCTTGTACGTCGTACCGGGGGCCTGGCGGATACCGTCTCTGACAGTTCACTGGAAAACCTGGCCGACGGTGTCGCCAGTGGTTTTGTCTTTGAAGACAGTAATGCCTGGTCGCTGCTAAGAGCCATCCGGCGTGCTTTCGTGTTGTGGTCTCGCCCATCGCTCTGGCGCTATGTACAGCGCCAGGCAATGAGCGTGGATTTTAGCTGGCAAGTCGCGGCGCACTCGTACCGCGAGCTTTATCAACGCTTGATGTAATCACAGGAACCATTTCTATGAATGCACCATTTACTTACGCATCACCGACTCTTAGCGTTGAGGCTCTCAAGCACTCTATTGCCTATAAGCTGATGTTCACGATTGGCAAGGATCCCGCTATCGCGAACAAACATGAGTGGTTGAACGCCACACTGTTTGCGGTTCGTGACCGTATGGTTGAGCGCTGGTTACGTTCTAACCGTGCGCAACTTTCTCAGGAAACACGGCAGGTTTATTACCTGTCGATGGAGTTTTTGATTGGCCGCACCCTTTCCAATGCGCTGTTATCCCTCGGCATCTATGAAGATGTTAAAAACGCGCTGGAAGGGATGGGGCTAGACCTCGAAGAGTTGATCGACGAAGAGAACGATCCAGGGCTTGGTAACGGCGGCTTAGGCCGACTGGCGGCCTGCTTCCTGGACTCCCTCGCCACCCTTGGCCTGCCGGGGCGCGGCTACGGTATTCGTTACGACTACGGCATGTTCCGCCAGAACATCGTCGAGGGTCGCCAGAAAGAGTCGCCGGATTACTGGCTGGAATACGGTAATCCGTGGGAGTTTGAACGCCACAATACGCGTTATAAAGTGCGCTTTGGCGGGCGTATCCAGCAGGAAGGCAAAAAGAGCCGCTGGGTTGAAACCGAAGAGATTATCGCCGAAGCCTACGACCAAATCATTCCGGGTTATGACACGGACGCGACCAACACGCTGCGCCTGTGGAGTGCCCAGGCGAGCAGCGAAATCAACCTTGGTAAATTTAACCAGGGTGACTACTTCGCCGCCGTGGAAGACAAGAACCACTCGGAAAACGTCTCGCGCGTACTTTACCCGGATGATTCCACCTATTCGGGGCGTGAACTACGTCTGCGTCAGGAGTATTTCCTCGTCTCCGCCACTGTGCAGGATATTTTGAGCCGCCATTACCAGTTGCATAAAACCTATGCCAATCTGGCGGACAAAATCGCTATTCACCTCAATGACACCCACCCGGTGCTGTCTATCCCTGAGCTAATGCGCCTGCTGATTGATGAGCACAAATTTAGCTGGGACGATGCCTTTGAAGTGACCTGCCAGGTCTTCTCTTACACCAACCACACGCTGATGAGCGAGGCGCTGGAAACCTGGCCGGTGGATATGCTGGGTAAAATTCTGCCGCGTCACCTGCAAATCATCTTTGAGATCAACGACTACTTCCTTAAGACCCTGCAAGAGCAGTATCCGCAGGATATGGGGTTACTGAGCCGCACCTCAATTATTGATGAATCTAACGGTCGCCGTGTACGCATGGCCTGGCTGGCAGTAGTGGCAAGCCACAAGGTGAACGGCGTGTCTGAACTGCACTCCAACTTGATGGTGCAATCGCTGTTTGCTGACTTTGCCAGCATCTTCCCGATGCGTTTTACCAACGTTACCAATGGCGTAACGCCGCGTCGCTGGCTGGCGCTGGCGAACCCATCATTGTCGGAGGTGCTGGATGAGAACATTGGCCGCACCTGGCGTACCGACCTCAGCCAGCTCAGCGAACTGGAGCAGCACATCGATTACCCGACGGTGAATCAGGCCGTGCATCATGCCAAACTGGAAAACAAAAAGCGGCTGGCGGCGGCGATTGCCCAACACCTCAACGTGGTGGTGAACCCGAATGCGCTGTTTGATGTACAAATCAAGCGTATCCACGAGTACAAGCGCCAGTTAATGAACGTGCTGCACGTCATCACCCGCTATAACCGCATCAAAGCTGACCCGACGGCGGACTGGGTGCCGCGTGTAAACATCTTTGCCGGTAAAGCGGCCTCGGCGTACTACATGGCGAAGCACATCATTCACCTGATCAACGACGTCGCTAATGTGATCAACAACGATCCGCAGATTGGCGATAAGCTGAAAGTCGTCTTTGTGCCGAACTACAGCGTAAGCCTGGCGCAGGTGATCATTCCAGCCGCCGATCTCTCCGAGCAGATCTCGCTGGCGGGGACGGAAGCTTCCGGCACCAGCAACATGAAGTTTGCCCTCAACGGCGCGCTGACCATCGGTACGCTGGACGGCGCCAATGTCGAGATGCAGGAGAAAGTGGGCGAAGACAACATCTTCATCTTCGGCAACACCGCTGAAGAAGTGGAAGAGCTACGTCGTAACGGTTACAAACCGCGTGATTACTACGAGCAGGATGAAGAGCTACATCAGGTGCTGACGCAAATCGGCAGTGGGTTGTTCAGCCCGCAAGAGCCAGGGCGTTATCGTGACCTGGTGGATTCACTGATCAACTTTGGCGACCACTACCAGGTGCTGGCGGACTACCGCAGCTATATCGACACCCAGGACAAGGTTGATGAGCTGTACCGCAGCCCGGAAGAGTGGACTACCAAAGCGATGCTTAACATCGCCAACATGGGCTACTTCTCCTCTGACCGCACGATTCAGGAATATGCTAAACACATCTGGCATATTGATCCGGTGAGGCTGTAATTCACTAAAAATGCGAAGGGGCCATAAGGCCCCTTTTTTTATAGGGATTTTTCAGAAAAGTGCGTGGGGGGTTGAGGTGTCTCAGTGATTTATAATTGCCCTGACGCAGGGAATTGCAGGGGCGGGTGATGAAAAACGCAAAGTCCGATCGAGTGGTTTTAGGCCCGCAGCGGCGGGTAAAGGAAGGGTAGAGATGAAGTTGCCGCTGAAACGCCGTAGTGCATCTCTGCTGGTCGCCCTCTCCCTGTTTGTTACCGCCGGATGTATCGATCGCGAAGGATACTATAACCGTGTCGCAGAAGACGATTCCCATGAATTGACCGGGACGCGGGAAGCGCCAACGTTGCGCTACAGCAACGACTGGCAAAAATGGCCGACAGTGTATGGTGCGACGGCGTTATATCCCTTATACGCTTCCGCTTATTATCAGTTAGTCCCCAAACCGCAAGAGCCTAACCATCGTGCGCCAGTGTGGGGGAAATATTACTTACATCAGACCCGCACACCAGAGGCCTATGACCATCTTATCAACGGCAATGCCGATATCATTTTTGTCGCCCAACCTTCTGAAGGGCAGAAAAAACGGGTGGCGGAATCGGGCGTTAAACTGATCTACACGCCTTTCGCTCGCGAAGCTTTTGTCTTTATCGTCAATATTAATAACCCGGTGAACTCTCTTACCACGCAGCAGGTACGGGATATTTTTAGCGGCAAAATTACCCACTGGAATCAGGTCGGCGGCAGCAATGAGCGTATTAAAGTCTGGCAGCGTCCGGAGGATTCCGGCAGTCAGAGCGTGATGACCGGGCTGGTGATGAAAGAGACACCGATGCTGCGGGCAAAAAAATCGACGGCTATCGATCTGATGGGAGGCCTGGTGAGTGAAGTGGCGGCCTACCAAAACGCACAATCATCCATCGGTTACACCTTCCGCTATTACGTCACGCGGATGAACGCGAATATGCTCAGAATGCGCAAGCAAATCAAACTGCTGGCCATTAACGGTATTGCGCCGACGGAGGAGAATATCGGCAACGGCACTTATCCCTATAGTGTGGATGCGTATATGGTGACTCGGGAAAACCCGACGCCGGAAACACAGCAGTTTGTGGCGTGGTTTTTAAGCCCGCAGGGGCAGCAACTGGTGCAGGATGTGGGGTATGTGCCGTTGAATAACGGCAAAGGAGTAGGGCAATGAAAGGAAATTCAAAATATATCATTACGACGTTATTCATGAGTTTTATTGTATTACCCCTGATAACGACGTTGGCCGTATTTATTCTCACATCAATTGTGCAGCAGTTTGAAATCACTATTTTTTCATTGATAATCACGATCATTATTGGTTCAGCACTCCCCTTTGCGTTGGGTTACGGCTGGCGACGTATCCTCAAACCCGCAGAAAATGAGACGTTGCGTTATGCCATTCTATCTTTGCCACTGTTTTACTACTCGCTGGTGTGGGTGATTGTGGCGACATTTAGTTATATGAATCTTGTTGATCCGCTGATTAAAATTCACTATTACCTGATTTTTATTTATTCAGGTTATCAATGGGTCTCTTTCTATCATGGGATATTGTATGGCGGTACCGCCATGGCACTCGCGACACAGCTACTCTTTGTGGTGGGTTATTACCTGGCTGAACGGCGAAAATATCCGGCTGTCCATTTAGCGACAGCGCAACGCAATATATTTCTTCCTGCTGCTGGCTGTCTGTTATTAGCCATTGCTCTGATGGTCGTCCGCCCTGCAAAAATTGCTGCACCCATAGCGGAACGCTCCGACAGTGAACAGATATTAACGGCGGCCTGGAAGGAGAAGCCGGATCTGAAAATTGAGCGCAACTGGCCGCGACTGGATGGCGAAGAGGGAAGCTGGCCGCTGTATGCCGCGGCATTTTATCGCTTGTATCGTGGGGTGCATGACGAGAGCGACTATCTGAACTGTCATGCTGAATGGGCATTGGAAGAGTTGTTAATGGGCACCAGCGATCTATTGATCTCTGATGTCGAACCCGCATGGGCGCAGGCACGGGCCAGGAAACGAGGGTTTGAGCTAAAGATAACGCCTGTTGCGCAGATGAAAGAGAGTACACAACCGTCTCAACCCGGCAGAACGCTTTATCTGGTTACCTGGGAAAACCCAACGCCGGAGACGCAAAAACTGGTGGCCTGGTTTTTAAGCCCGCAGGGGCAACAACTGGTGCAGGATGTGGGGTATGTGCCGATGCAGAAGGCATTGCCTTAAATAAGGATAACGAATGGGGCTCGTTGATACGCTTTTGCCCGGCTGGATGACGCTAATGTTTATGCGCCACGCTCGGGATAACAGAATGGCCAGGCTAAGTCCGGAATCGGATGCTTCACCCGGCTGCCGAAAGAGCACAATAGCAACGTAATCATCACATGGAGAAAGGAAGCATGAAAGTGAAAGTGACATTTGTGGCAGCCTTGTGCTGTGCACTGGCTGCCCCGGTGCTGGCAGATACCCTGCTTGACCAGAATGGAAATACGGTTGGGTCGGTTGTCAGCGATTCCAACGGCAGAAAAAGCTATCGGGATCGTAATGGCAACGATGTTGGCTCTTCCATAACGGACTCCAGAGGAAATACGACAATCAGAGATCGTAATGGCAATACCATGGGGAGTGCACAGACTGATTCAAGGGGAAATGTTTCCTTTCGCGACGCGAATGGCAATACCAAAGGAACGGCACAAACCGATTCGTCGGGCGTGACGACTTACCGTGATGCCAACGGCAATACGATAGGCACCTCCACGGTTGATTCTTCCGGTAGAAAAACCTTCAAAGACAGAAACGGTAATCAGGTTGCCAGCCTGACTAAATAAGCAGATGAGCGTGCCCGGAAGCGTCATCGCCTCCGGGCAACTGTTTACGACGCCAGCGACAGCCGCTGCTGCGTATGTTCGCCCAGCCACTGGCTTACGCGAGATTGCTGTTCCGCATTCAGCCACATGCCCTGTTTCGTTCTGCGCCACAGCGCATCGTCGGCGCGGCGCACCCATTCATGTTCAACCAGATAACGCAGTTCCGCTTCATAAAACTCATGGCCAAATTCTTCTCCTAAATCAGCCACGCTTTTCGCCTCGCCGAGCAGCAGTTCACTGTTGCTGCCGTAGGTGCGGGCAAAATGGCGCGCCAGCGATTCGCTGATAAACGGATAGCGACGGCGCAGGCTGGCGGCATAGTCGTCGCGGTCGCCGTGGATATCACCGCCGGGCAGCGTGGCGTTTTGGGTCCAGGCCGGGCCGATGTTTTTATAGTACGGCGCCAGTTTTTCCAGCGCATGTTCGGCAAGCTTACGATAGGTGGTGAGCTTACCGCCAAATACTGACAGCAGCGGTGCCTGGTTATCGACGTCGTGGACGTCCAGCGTATAGTCGCGGGTGATGGCCTGCGGTGAGTCGGATTCATCATCGCACAGCGGACGCACGCCGGAGTAAGTCCAGACAATATCATCGCGGCCAAGCTGTTTTTTGAAATGCGCGTTATAGACCTTCAGCAGATAGCTGATTTCCCCTTCGTCGATTTCGACATTTTTCGGGTCGCCGCGATACTCCTGGTCGGTGGTGCCAATAATTGAGAACTCATCCATCCAGGGGATCACGAACACAATACGTTTATCTTCGTTTTGCAGAATGTAAGCCTGTTTTTGCGTATGCACGCGCGGCACCACAATGTGGCTGCCTTTGATCAGGCGGATGCCGTAAGGCGAGGGCAGATGCATGCCGTCATCGAAGAACTGTTTCACCCACGGGCCGGTGGCGTTGACCAGGCCGCGCGCCTGCCAGGTGTATTTTTCCCCGGTATCGATATCTTCTGCTTCGACAATCCACAGGCCATTTTCGCGGCGCGCGGAGGTGGCGCGGGTTCGGGTCATCACTTCGCCGCCTTTACGTGTCACCATCTGAGCATTGGCCAGAACCAGACGCGCATCGTCCACCCAGCAGTCAGAATATTCGAATCCGCGCACGATTTCAGGTTTGAGAACCGATTCTGCGCCAAAACGCAAACTGGTTGATCCTGGCAGACTGGTGCGTTTTCCCAGGTGATCGTACATAAACAAACCAATGCGGATCATCCACGCCGGACGCAGATGCGGGCGATGAGGCAGACGAAAACGCATCGGGAAAGCGATGTGCGGGGCCATTTTTAGCAAGACTTCACGTTCAGCAAGCGCTTCGCTCACCAG
Source organism: Pseudocitrobacter cyperus (assembly GCF_039889165.1). NCBI lineage: Bacteria > Pseudomonadati > Pseudomonadota > Gammaproteobacteria > Enterobacterales > Enterobacteriaceae > Pseudocitrobacter > Pseudocitrobacter cyperus. The sequence continues at coordinate 359,890 of NZ_JAYMYY010000005.1, forward strand.
ACGAAATTCGTAGTGTTCAAGGTAGCGCAGGCCGCCATGGATAAGTTTAGAACTGGCGCTGGAGGTGGCGCATGCCAGATCCTGCGCTTCCAGCATCAAAACGGATAAACCGCGCCCGGCGGCATCCGCTGCGATCCCTGCGCCGTTGATCCCGCCACCTATCACAATCAGATCTTTGGTTTCCATGCTCGCTACCTCGTTCACTTTCGTTATAGCTCAATAATGCTCGATAACGAAAATAATAGCAAATAAACGCGCGTTCGGTAACATCAAAAAAACAATTTACAGTGATGTGTGTAACATATTAGCGTTTCACTGCCGTCAGGACGTACACTTGGCGGTAAAATGGCGTGAGCTCGCCCACCTGCAATAAAGAGAAGAGAAACCATGGAACAGTTTGAGTGTATCAACGTAGAAGAAGCGCACCAGAAGCTGCGACAGCAGAGCGCGGTGCTGGTGGATATCCGTGACCCGCAGAGTTTTGCTCTGGGCCACACCCCGGGCGCGTTTCATCTGACTAACGATACGCTGGGCGCGTTTATGCGCGATAACGATTTTGACACCCCGGTGATGGTGATGTGCTACCACGGCAACAGCAGTAAAGGCGCGGCCCAGTATCTGCTGCAACAGGGTTACGATAAAGTTTATAGCGTCGACGGCGGATTTGACGCCTGGCATCGTCATTTCCCGGCAGAGGTTGAGCACGTCGCGCTTTAGGCATTTGATTGCGATGTTATACTGTCCCCCTTTGTGTGGAATAAGCGACCCTCTGCATGTTGATGATTACCTCTTTTACTAACCCTCGCGTCGCTCAGGCATTTGTCGACTATATGGCGACGCAGGGCATTATTCTGACGATACAGCAACATACTCAGAGTGATGTCTGGCTGGCGGATGAAAGCCAGGCGGAGCGCGTACATGCGGAACTGGCGCGGTTCCTTGAGAATCCGGCAGACCCGCGCTATCTGGCGGCAAGCTGGCAATCGGGCCACACCAATAGCGGCCTGCATTATCGCCGTTTCCCGTTTCTGGAAACGCTGAAAGCGAATGCCGGGCCGGTCACGATGTCGGTGATGATTGCCTGTATTCTGGTATTCGTGCTGATGAATATTGTGGGCGATCAGGCAGTGATGCTGTGGCTCGCGTGGCCTTATGACAGCTCGGTAGAATTTGAAGGCTGGCGCTACTTCAGCCATGCGCTGATGCACTTCTCGGTGCTGCATATTCTGTTTAACCTGCTGTGGTGGTGGTATCTCGGCGGAGCGGTGGAGAAACGCATTGGCAGCGGTAAACTGGTGGTGATCACTGCCATCAGCGCGTTGTTAAGCGGATTCATTCAGCACCAGTTTAGCGGCCCATGGTTTGGCGGGCTGTCCGGCGTCGTGTACGCGTTGATGGGCTATGTCTGGCTACGCGGTGAGCGCGATCCGGATAGCGGAATTTACCTTCAGCGCGGGTTGATTATTTTTTCGTTGGTCTGGCTGGTTGCCGGTTGGTTTGATCTTTTTGGCATGTCGATTGCCAATGGCGCACATGTTACCGGCCTGGTGGTTGGTCTGGCGATGGCGTTTGTCGATACGCTAAATGCGCGAAAGCGCGCGTAATACTTTCAGGGACTCACCATGAAACAAACACAGCGTCATGATGCGATAATTGAACTGGTCAAATTGCAGGGTTATGTCAGTACCGAAGAGCTGGTGGAGCACTTTTCCGTTAGCCCACAAACCATTCGCCGTGATTTGAACGACCTGGCCGAGCAGAAGATGATCCTGCGTCATCACGGCGGCGCAGCCATGCCTTCCAGCTCGGTGAATGCCTCCTGGCACGATCGTAAATCGACGCAAACGGCAGAGAAAGAGCGCATCGCCCGTAAGGTTGCCAGCGAAATTCCCAATGGCTCTACCCTGTTTATCGATATCGGTACTACGCCGGAAGCGGTCGCTCACGCACTGCTTAACCACAGCGATCTGCGCATTGTCACCAACAACCTGAACGTGGCGAACACGCTGATGGTGAAAGAGGATTTCCGTATTATCCTCGCGGGTGGAGAGCTGCGCAGCCGCGACGGCGGCATCATCGGTGAGGCCACGCTCGATTTTATCTCCCAGTTCCGCCTCGATTTCGGCATTCTGGGCATCAGCGGTATCGATAGCGATGGCTCTTTACTGGAATTTGATTACCACGAAGTGCGCACTAAGCGGGCGATCATTGAGAACTCGCGTCATGTGATGCTGGTGGTCGATCATTCCAAGTTTGGCCGTAACGCGATGGTGAATATGGGCAGCATCAGCATGGTCGATGCGGTCTATACGGATACGTTACCGCCGGATGGGGTGATGAAAGTTATTACCGAGAACAATATCCAACTGGAGTTGTGCCGGGAGTAACGGTGGAGAGTGCCGGACAGGGCGTAGCCGCCATCCGGCATTCGTTACATCTGGAACTGACCCTTGCTAAGGTCTGCGACAATCGCGTTCATTCTCTCTTCCGTCAACTGATAGTAGCGAATGGCGATCGCCGTAATCAGGTAGAAAATAGCGGGCAGCACGGTGAAAAGAATCAGTACGCCGCGAATCGCTTCCGCGGATTGCTGTTCCACGCCCGCCTGGTAGCCATAAAATGCCAGCCCCCATCCAGTGAGTGCTCCCCCAATTGCCACCCCCAGTTTGATAATGAATATATTGGCCGCGACGTTCATTCCGGTGATACGACGCTGGGTTTTCCATTCGCCATAGTTGTTGGCATCGGTGATCATTGACCACTGTAATGGGGCGTTAATTCCCTGCAATACGTTCAGCACAATGTGTACGATAAATGCCGGCACCCAGTATTCACTCGGCAGAACAAGAAACAACAAGCCAATTAACGCACTCAGAACGTTTACCCATACGGAAGCGCGGATTTTACATACTTTTGAACCCAGTGGTTTTGCGATCAGACTACCCACCACTGCGGCTACCGTTGTTGCCAACATAAACATGGAAATAATACTGCTGCCCTGTTGAAGAATATATTGTACGAAATAAACCAGCAGGCTTCCGCGGACAACGACGCCACATAACATCGCAAGGTTATAGATGGAAAGAATGCACCACTGATCGTTTTTCACAAGAATTCGCACGTCGCGAAGAATATTCAGGTTTTCTTCTTTTACTGGCTCAATACGCTCTTTCGTGGTCGCAAAGCACACCAGAAACATCACGCAGCCGATGACGCCGAAAATGCCCATCGCCCACTGCATCCCGCTTGCCCGGTCTCCTGGCGCGAGGAAATCCGCCAGCGGAAGGATGAGTGCCGTGCCCATTGCGCCGCCGATAGGGGCAATGGCAAAACGCCAGGATTGCAGAGAGAGGTTTTCTGACGGGTCTGCGGTAATGGCCGCGCCCAGTGAGCAGTAAGGGATATTAATTGCGGTATACATCAACGTCATAAATATATAGGCGATGACCGCGTAAACAATTTTCCCTGTCTGTTCAAAGTCTGGTGTTGAATAAACCAGAATACAGCTTACGGCGAAAGGAACGCAGATAATTAACAACCAGGGTCGGAAACGCCCCCAGCGGCTTTTCGTTTGATCGGCAATCGCCCCCATGATTGGGTCGGTAATTGCATCGAGGACTCTGACCACCAGAAATAATGTCCCCATGACTGCCGGGGGTAAGCCATAAATATTGGTGTAGAAGTATGCCAGAATAGCCACGGAAGAATCGAAAACAATGTGGCTTGCGGCATCGCCCAATCCAAATCCAAATTTCTCTTTAGCGCTAATTTTTTCGGTTAATGCCGACATATATTCACCTTTTATAACCTGCCAACATGCGACATTAGTTATAAAAGGTGAACGGCAGAAGAAGTATTCTAATTTTTCACAATTGATTTATGTTTCTTCTCTAATGTGACCTGGCTATCTCTTCTGCAGCAAAAATTTAATAAATTAAACGCCGTAACCCATCATTTTCAGCAATTGTTGCGCGTGTTGTACTGCATCCTGACGATGGGCTACGCCCAGTTTCTGATACAGGTTGCGAATATGGGTCTTGATGGTGGTGGCGGCCACATCAAGCTCCCCGGCAATCTGCTCATTGCTGTAGCCTGAATAGATAAGCCCCAGCACCTGCCATTCACGCTGGGTGAGCGGGCTGGTGCGAATAAGCTCCGGCACTTCCGGGTGATTAAGCAGACGTTCGACGAAGTTTTCGTCAAAGTGCGCGAACTTATGCCGGTGATGCTGGTTTATTTCGCGCAGAATGCGTTGCGCACGGTGTTGATCGAGCTCCGGCAAGGTGTTGAGCTGAATTAACTGGCGCAACTGCTGCGCCATGGCTTCGCCTTCAATCACGAAGTGGCTAACAAAACCGGTGCGATTCGCCAGGGTCAGCGCTTCCAGCAGCGTGCGCTGGGCTTCATTCTTGCGTCCGGCCTGCCAGTAAAGTTGGTTCAGCAACAGCAGATTACGGTTGAGATCGCTCATCAGACGCAGCGAACGCGCATTTTCGTTCAACTCTTCCAGCACCATCTCTGCGGCATCAAACTCGCCAAGCAGGATCTGTACACGGGCGATGTTGCGCCACTGGCTTTGCAGGAAGTGGTTGTTGGCAAACGCCGGTTTTGGCGTATGGCGCAGCCAGTTGGCGGCGGATTTTTTGTCGCCGACCATTTGCCAGTAAATCACCCGCACTTTATCGGCGTTAGAGACCCAGTCGCTGTGGTACGGGCCATTGCCGAGTAAATTTTCCAGACGGTTCAGGTGGCTGCGGGCATTGTCGAGGTCGCCGCGCGCCAGCGAGCACTGCACCAGTAATGCCAGACACTGAAGTTGCTGTTGCGGCTGGTAATTCACCAGCACATCCATGCCGGTGCGGGCAGAGGCTTCCGCTTCATCGAGACGCGCCCACGCCCACAGTAACTGCGCGCGAATGCGCAGCAGGAACTCGTGCATGGGAAGTTGTTCCAGATGCTGATCGCGGATGAGCTGGAACGCCTTTTCCTGGCACTCCCAGGCCGCCTGTAAAAAGCCCTGGGCAAACAAAATTTCACTTTGTTGGATCAAGCTCCACAGGGCGTAATGCCAGACATCATGACGGCGCGCCATCTGCTCCGTCTGCTGCATAACGGAGAGCGACTGCCCCAGTTGCCCTTTGCAGTGCAGTACTTCGCCATGCACCGAGGTCGCCACGATGCGGCTGTAGAAGCTGGCCAGCGGCAGTTCATCCAGCGCAACCATCGCCAGACGTTCCGCTTCTTCCGGGTCGCCATCGTTAATGGCGACCTGTGCGCGCAGGGCGTTGAAATCGCCATGCAGAGCTTTGTCCATTTCGAAGTCCATCTCCTGCTCAGCACGCGCCAGCAGGGTGTTCACTTCGCTATAGCGGTGCTGGCTCTGCATCAGCCACGCCTGTAACAGCACCAGGCGAGGATTTTCCAGCAGGCTTTCCCATGGCAGAGCGGAGAGGGATTCTTCCAGTAGCGCCAGTTCACTGTGATGGAACAGGCCCCAGGCGTGATTCAACAGAATATCACGCAGCATTTTCGGGTCGCCCGCGGCAAGGGCGTGGTGAATCGCCTCGCTCGGGAAGCCTTGCGCCATCCAGCTTTCAGCGGCGGCGCGGTGAATATCGGGTAACTCTGTCGCCAGTTCCCACTGACAGCGCTGGCGCAGGAAGCTACAGAACAGCGGGTGATAGTTAAACCATTCGCCCGAGTCATCCATACGCTGCAGGAATAACCCCTGACGTTCAATCTCTTCCAGCCGCATCTGGCCGTTTTCTTCGCCGGTGACGCGCACAATCAAAGCGTCGTTCATTGAGCGCAGCAGCGAGCTTTTTAGCAGGAAGTTACGCGTCGCGGGCTCGACGTTATCCAGCACTTCATCGACCAGGTAATCGGAAAGATGGCTGGCGTTAATGCCGGAAAGACGGCGGGCGGAGTGTTGGGTGGCGTTATTGCGCTGACGTGCCGACAGGGCGATTAACTGTAGCGCCGTTGCCCAACCGGCCACGTCGTCGCACAGACGGCCGCTTTCAGCCAGCTCAATAGGCGAGGTGAGGCGGCAGTCGAAGAATTGTTTGGTTTCGCAATGGTTAAAGGCCAGTTGCTGACTGCCGATTTCCAGCAGTTGATCGCGCACGCGCAGGTTGGCGATACCCAACTGCGGCAGGTTGCGTGAAAGTACGACCAGCGTCAGGTTTTCCGGCTGATGACGCAGGAAAAAACGCATGGCATCGTGGATCACCGGATTGGTGATCAGATGATAATCGTCAATCACCAGATACAGCGGTTTCTGCCATTCGCTCAGTTCCACAAAAAGCTGAGAGAACAGCGATGACAGGCTCGCATACTGGCGTTTTTGCACCATGTTTTCACTGGCGCTGCAATGGCCGCCCGTCGCCTGCTGAATGGCGGCGATAAGGTAGCTGGCGAACCGTTCCTGCTGGTTATCCCCCTCATCAAGGGAGTACCAACCCAGTTCGTTTTTTCCCGCCGCCCACTGTGAAATGAGCGTCGTCTTGCCATAACCTGCAGGGCTGGTGATCAGCGCCAGACGATAATTGTTCGCGCCTGAAAGCTTCGCCAGCAGCCGTTCCCGAATCACTGTGTGTTCAAGACGGACGGGTCGACTTAATTTTGACGGAATCAACATAGCAATCACTTCACTGTGAGGAGAGAAAAATATTTTTTTTAGGGCTCGTAATTAATCAATACAAAGGTCGGCCAAATGACAATTTATTGCAAGTTATGTCCGGTTTTGATGTCTGCGAATTTGCACTCTGTCACAATTCTACTTATTCCCACATTTAATGAACGGAGACCGGTTACAGGGCGCGTGGTGCCTGAGTTTGTCAGTATGAGTAAAACACCTAAAAGGAATTGAAAAGCATCCGGTTAATAAAACCGCTACTAATAATATTATCCGCTGGGTTATTTGCCTTATGAATCATCTTATTTCAGTAACTGATTATTTCATAATGGCAACTATTTCCTTGCGTGCATAATTGATTAAAAAACACCATTTCATTTTTATGACATACCGCGCGGATATCTTTGCTCTGATGTCTGAAACTGCCGCCTGGCAGAAAGGATTGCCGCCTGTTGCTGTGCAAAAAATGTCCATGCCGGGGATTAATAATTCGCGTAATAGTGTCTGCGATCACACTTTTCGCTCATCCCTGCGACTCCTCCCCGCCTAATCCGGGACGGGAGGAGGAAGTCACACAGTCAGCCAGGCAAACTATCATTAACGTTTATGCAAAAAGGACTCTAATTCCCTATGTCACAGCCAACCTTCAATAAAGAACTGTTTCAGGCTGCCCTGACGCGTCAGTGGCAACGATTTGGTTTACAGGCTGCTTCTGAGATGACCTCTCACCAGTGGTGGCAGGCTGTGAGCGGCGCTCTGGCAGAAATGCTGTCCGCTCAACCCATAGCGAAACCGGCGAAGGATCAACGCCATGTGAACTACATCTCCATGGAGTTTCTGATTGGTCGTCTTACCGGCAATAACCTGTTGAATCTGGGCTGGTACGAAGGCGTCAGCGATGCGCTGAAGCCGTTCGATATTCATCTCACCGATCTGCTGGAAGAGGAAACAGACCCGGCGCTGGGCAACGGTGGCCTGGGGCGTCTGGCAGCCTGCTTCCTCGACTCGATGGCAACTGTCGGCCAGTCGGCGACGGGCTATGGCCTGAACTATCAATATGGTCTGTTCCGCCAGTCTTTCGAAGACGGTCAGCAGATGGAAGCGCCGGATGACTGGCAGCGCGGTAGCTATCCATGGTTCCGCCACAACGCCGCGCTGGACGTGCTGGTTGGCATTGGCGGTAAAGTCAGCAAAGAGGGCCACTGGACGCCGGCATTCGAAATTACCGGTGAAGCCTGGGATTTGCCGGTGCTCGGCTACCGTAACGGTGTCGCACAGCCGCTGCGTCTGTGGCAGGCGAAACATGCGCATCCGTTTAACCTGACTAAATTCAACGACGGTGACTTCCTGCGCGCAGAGCAGCAGGGCATCGACGCGGAAAAACTGACAAAAGTGCTCTACCCTAACGACAACCATACGGCGGGTAAGAAACTGCGTCTGATGCAGCAATACTTCCAGTGCGCCTGTTCGGTGGCGGATATTCTGCGTCGCCATCACCTTGCGGGACGTAAGCTACACGAACTGGCTAACTTCGAAGTCATTCAGCTCAACGATACCCACCCGACCATCGCGATTCCTGAACTGCTGCGAGTACTGCTCGATGAACACCAACTGAGCTGGGACGATGCCTGGGCTATCACCAGCAAAACCTTCGCCTACACCAACCACACGCTGATGCCGGAAGCGCTCGAGTGCTGGGACGAAAAACTGATTAAAGCGCTGCTGCCGCGCCATATGCAGATCATTAACGAAATCAATGCCCGCTTTAAGAAGCTGGTTGATAAAACCTGGCCGGGCGACAAAGCCGTCTGGGCAAAACTGGCGGTGGTGCACGACAAGCAGGTACGCATGGCGAACATGTGCGTGGTCAGCGGCTTTGCGGTGAACGGCGTGGCCGCGCTGCACTCCGACCTGGTGGTGAAAGATCTGTTCCCGGAATATCACCAACTGTGGCCGAACAAATTCCACAACGTCACCAACGGCATTACGCCGCGTCGCTGGATCAAGCAGTGCAACCCGGCACTGGCTGCGTTGCTCGATAAGTCGCTGAAGAAAGAGTGGGCCAACGATCTCGACCAGTTGATCAACCTTGAGAAATTCGCTGATGACGCGAAATTCCGCCAGACCTACCGCGACATCAAGCAGGCCAACAAAGAGCGGCTGGCTGAGTTCGTGAAAGCGCGTACCGGCATTGAAATCAATACCCAGGCGATTTTTGATATTCAGATCAAACGCCTGCATGAGTACAAACGTCAGCACCTGAACCTGTTGCACATTCTGGCGCTGTATAAAGAGATCCGCGAGAACCCGCAGGCAGACCGCGTACCGCGCGTATTCCTGTTTGGTGCGAAAGCAGCGCCGGGCTACTACCTGGCGAAGAACATCATTTTCGCGATTAACAAGGTGGCAGAAGCCGTCAACAACGATCCGAAAGTGGGCGACAAGCTGAAAGTGGTTTTCCTGCCGGATTACTGTGTTTCGGCGGCGGAAAAACTGATCCCGGCGGCGGACGTCTCCGAACAGATCTCTACCGCAGGCAAAGAAGCGTCTGGTACCGGCAACATGAAGCTGGCGCTGAACGGTGCGTTGACCGTCGGTACGCTGGACGGTGCGAACGTGGAAATCGCGGAAGTGGTCGGCGATGAAAACATCTTCATCTTCGGTAACACCGTTGAACAGGTGAAGGCGCTGAAGGCCAAAGGCTACGATCCGCTGAAATGGCGTAAGAAAGACAAACTGCTGGACGCGGTGCTGAAAGAGCTGGAGAGCGGTAAGTACAGCGATGGTGACAAACACGCGTTCGACCAGATGCTGCACAGCCTGCTGAAGGGTGGCGACCCGTACCTGGTACTGGCCGATTTTGAAGCCTACGTGGCAGCGCAGAAACAGGTCGATGAGCTTTATCGTGACCAGGAAGCCTGGACGCGCGCCGCTATCCTGAACACTGCGCGCTGCGGCATGTTTAGCTCCGATCGCTCCATTCGCGATTATCAGAAACGTATCTGGCAGGCAAAACGCTAAGGACAGGCCTATGGAAGGCAAACGCCTCGACAATGCCGCGCTGGCGGCGGGGATCAGCCCCAACTATATCAATGCGCACGGTAAACCGCAGTCTATCGGTGCTGACACCAAACGGCGTTTGCTGGACGCGATGCACGCTACCGCCACGAAAGTGGCGGTGACGCCAGTCCCGAACGTTATGGTCTGGACGCACGGCAAAAAAATGGCTCTGACCGTGGAAGGTAGCGGTGAATTTCACTGGCTGCTGACCACTGAAGAGGGCAAGCAGTATCAGGGCGAAGCGACGGGTGGGAAAAGCCTGGCGCTGCCCGCGCGTCTGCCTGAGGGTTATCACTCCCTCACGCTGACCCAGTCTGATGAGCGCTGGCACTGCCGGGTGATTGTTGCACCTGAGCGCTGCTATGAACCGCTGGCGCTGAAAGAAAAAGAGAAACTGTGGGGGGCCTGCGTACAGCTCTATACCCTGCGTTCGGAAAAAAACTGGGGGATTGGCGACTTTGGCGATCTGAAAGCGATGCTGCCGGAAATCGCTAAACGCGGTGGGGCGTTTATCGGCCTCAACCCGATCCACGCGCTCTATCCGGCGAACCCGGAAAGCGCCAGCCCGTATAGTCCCTCTTCACGTCGTTGGCTGAACGTGATTTATATCGACGTCAATGCGGTGGAGGATTTTCACCTCAGCACTGAAGCACAGAGCTGGTGGAAAAAACCGGCGACACAAAAAGCGCTGCAAGCCGCCTGTGAGGTGGAGTGGGTCGATTATACGGCAGTAACAGAACTGAAAATGACCGCGTTGCGCATGGCGTGGAAAGGTTTTGCCAAACGTGACGATGCGCAGATGACCCAGTTCCGCAATTTTGTGGAACGTGAAGGTGAAAGCCTTTACTGGCAGGCGGCGTATGACGCGCTGCATGCAAGCCAGGTGAAAATCGACAAATTGCGCTGGGGCTGGCCTGCGTGGCCGGAAGCCTATCAGGATGTTGAGAGCCCGGAAGTCCGTGCCTTTTGCGAACAGCATGCCGATGAGGTGGATTTCTATCTCTGGCTGCAATGGCTGGCGTACACCCAGTTCGCGGCCTGTTGGCAGGAGAGCCAGCGTTATGACATGCCGATTGGCCTTTATCGCGACCTCGCCGTGGGCGTGGCGGAAGGCGGCGCGGAAACCTGGTGTGACCGTGAGCTTTACTGCCTGAAAGCGTCAGTGGGCGCACCGCCGGATATTCTCGGGCCGCTGGGGCAAAACTGGGGTCTGCCGCCGATGGATCCCCATATCATTACCGCGCGTGCCTACGAGCCGTTTATCGACCTGCTGCGCGCGAACATGAAAAACTGCGGCGCACTGCGTATCGACCATGTGATGTCCGTGCTGCGTCTGTGGTGGATCCCCTATGGTGAAACGGCGGATCACGGCGCCTACGTCCATTATCCCGTCGACGATCTGCTATCGATTCTGGCACTGGAGAGCAAGCGCCACCACTGTATGGTGATTGGCGAGGATCTCGGCACGGTACCGGTGGAGATTGTCGGCAAACTGCGCAAGAGCGGAGTTTACTCATACAAAGTGCTCTACTTCGAAAACGACAGCGACAAAACCTTCCGCGCGCCGAAAGCGTATCCGGAGCAATCCATGGCCGTCGCCACGACGCATGACCTGCCGACGCTGCGCGGTTATTGGGAAAGCGGCGACCTGACACTTGGACGTGCATTGGGTCTCTATCCTGACGAAGTGGTGCTGCGCGGTTTGTATCAGGATCGCGAACTGGCGAAGCAGGGCTTGCTGGATGCGCTGCACAAATATGGCGTGTTGCCAAAACGTGCCGGGCATAAGGCCAGCTTAATGAGCATGACCGACACGCTCAATCGCGGTATGCAGCGTTATATCGCTGACAGCAACAGTGCGCTGCTGGGCCTACAGCCGGAAGACTGGCTGAATATGGAAGAGCCGGTCAATATTCCCGGTACCAGCGATCAGTACAAAAACTGGCGGCGCAAGCTGGCAACCAATCTTGAGCAGATGTTTGCCGATGAACGGGTGAATAAGCTGATTAAGGATCTGGACAAGCGGCGGAAAGCGGCAGGTAAGAAGAAGTAAAAGCGAATCAAAATATTCCCCTCACCCCGGCCCTCTCCCTTAGGGAGAGGGTGAAAACCGTATATACCTACCATTGGCACAATCGGTTCCCTCTCCCTGCGGGAGAGGGTTAGGGTGAGGGGCAAAACCTCACATCAAACAACCATTCCCAGCAGCAGACAACCAACCAGACCACACACGGAGATGATGGTTTCCAGCATCGACCAGGACTTGATGGTCTCGCCGATAGTCAGGTTGAAGTACTCCTTGAACAGCCAGAAGCCCGGATCGTTCACGTGAGAGAAGATAACGCTACCGGAACCAACTGCGATAACCATCAACTCCGGGCTGACGCCCGTGGTGGCAATCAACGGGGCGGCGATACCACCGGCAGTGATGGCTGCAACGGTCGCTGAACCCAGTGCGATACGCAGCACGGCGGCGATAGACCAGGCCATCAGCAGCGGAGAAACATTGGAACCGTGCATCATAGAGGCGATGTATTTATCCACGCCGCTATCAACCAGAACCTGTTTGAATGCACCGCCACCGCCGATGATCAACAGCATCATGGCGATAATTTTGATGGAAGAGGTCAGGGTATCGTTCACCTGGTCCATGTTACGCCCGCGGTTCAGACCGAAGGTGAATACAGCAATCAGAACTGCAATCAACGTAGCCATTACCGGGTCGCCGAAAAATTCCGCATACGGCAGTACCGCATGGCCTTTTGGCAGCACCATTTCAGCAATCGCGCGCAGAGCCATCAGGATAACCGGCACCAGAGCCGTCCAAACGCTCACGCCGAAAGAAGGCATCTCTTCTTCGGTGAAGGTTTTCGGGTTATGCAGACCTTCCGGAATCGGCTTGTCGATGCTTTTCAGGCAGCGCGCGTAAACCGGGCCTGCCAGAATCACGGTCGGGATAGCCAGCAGCGTACCGTACAGCAGGGTTTTACCCATATCTGCGTGGAAGATGGTGGCAATCGCGGTCGGGCCCGGGTGCGGCGGCAGGAAGCCATGGGTTACGGACAGCGCGGCGGCCATCGGCACACCGATATACAACAGCGGAATACGTGCGGAAGCGGCGATGGTGAAGACCAGCGGCAGCAACAGAACGAAACCAACTTCATAGAACAGGGCAAAACCGACGGTAAAACCGGTCAGAACCACTGCCCACTGAATGTTTTTGCGACCGAACTTTTCGATAAGCGTGGTGGCGATACGCTGAGCACCGCCGCAGTCTGCCAGCAGTTTTCCGAGCATTGCGCCGAAGCCCATAATCAGCGCGAGGCTGCCCAGGGTTCCACCCACACCGTTTTTGATGGAGACGATGACCTTGTCGAGCGGCATACCCTGCATCAACCCGACGGCGAGGGCCACCAGGATAAGGGCAATAAAGCCGTTCATTTTAAAACGGATCATCAGCAGTAATAACAGGATAACCCCGATAGCTACTATGACTAATGGCATGATGCACCTGGCCTTAAATTTATATGGGTAACGTCATTGTTTCAGTGACAACGTCCAGTCATCCCTGGAGAGGGTGGACACACTTCATTGCGTCGGAATCTCACTTTTGCCCTGCTAAAGGATAGCTGGCTATGGATTTGCGTGACGACGCTATGGGGCGGATGATACGGGTAACATGCAGAGGTGAGAATTACCCAGGCAGCATAAATGTAAAAATTGAGACGAATGTCATACTATTTGCTGGGTTTTTGCAAAGATGTGTATAGGGAATTGCGAGCAATGTTGCACGGTAACATTGCGCAGGTGGATTGGTGCAGATGAAGTATTTTCCCGGTAAGGGCGAAATGCAGGCCCGGTAAGCGGAGCGCTACCGGGCAAAAGAGCAGGGTAAAACTTAGTAGTAGGAGTGTTCGCCGCGCTGGTGTTCGGTCAGGTCGCGAACGCCTTTCAGTTCCGGAAATTCTGCCAGCAGTTGCTTTTCAATCCCTTCTTTCAGCGTCACGTCTACCATCGAGCAACCGTTACAGCCGCCGCCGAATTGCAGGATGGCATAACCTTCATCGGTGATTTCCATCAGCGTGACTCGACCGCCGTGCCCCGCCAGTTGTGGGTTCACCTGCGCCTGAATCATATATTCCACGCGTTCCATCAGCGGAGCGTCGTCAGACACTTTACGCATTTTGGCGTTAGGGGCTTTCAGGGTGAGCTGAGAACCCAACTGATCGGTAACAAAATCGATTTCCGCATCTTCCAGATACGGAGCGCTCAGCTCATCGACATAGGCGGTGAGTTGTTCAAATTTCAGGGCAGTGTCACTTGCTTCCACCGCATCCGGCGGGCAATAAGAAACGCCACATTCTGCGTTTGGCGTGCCAGGGTTGATAACAAATACGCGGATTTGTGTACCTTCTTCCTGATTTACCAGCAGTTTGGCAAAGTGCGCTTGTGCAGCATCGGAAATACGGATCATAGCTTTGGCCTAATAGTTGACTACTTTAGTTGGTTATAATACGCCCATCAGAGGGGGTCTACAAGGTGCGACACAGGCACCATACCTGAACGCTCGCCGCGCCGTTTCGCAAAAGCAGGCGGGAAATTTCAGCGACAGTGCTGCCTGTGGTGACGACATCATCCACAATCACTATATGGAGCCCTTTTACCGGTAATTCAAGCCGGAAGGCATTTTTCAGGTTACGAGCGCGCAACCTTGCGCTGAGTTGATGTTGGGTGGCGGTTTTTCGCACGCGCTTGATGGCATCCGGATGCCAGGTGCAACCGAGCCAGCCCGCCAGTGCCCGACACAGCAGGTCGCTTTGATTAAATCCCCGTCGCCAGTGGCGTCGCTGCCAGAGCGGCACGCTCACGAAGCTATCTGGCCGCGGGAGCCCTGACTGGCGGGCCTTTAATAGCAACAACCGCGCCAGTACTGGCGCAAGCTCCGCCTTGCCGTTGAATTTAAACTGATGAATCAAGCCGCTGAGCGGCGGCGTATAATCGTTGACGGCGATAAGCCTGTTCCAGGGCGGCGATTTGCGCAGACAGCGCCCGCAAACCAACGCGCCTCCCGCAGCCGGAAGCCCGCACTGAGGGCAGCGCGGCTGAGTCGTGAATAACGTCCGCGAGCAGCGGGAGCAGATGCCCCAATGGGGTATCGCCAGCGGCATTTGACATAGCCAGCATAAGCTGTGGACTGTTAGCATATTGCACCTCGAAAGCTGGATCTGGGAACAATAACTGATGAACAACGTTTGGTGGCAAACCAAAGGTGAAGGAGATCGTCATCTTGTGCTGCTGCACGGATGGGGGCTGAACGCGCAGGTGTGGGATTGCATAACGCCGGAACTGAGCGCGCATTTCACGCTGCATCTTGTCGACCTGCCAGGCTTTGGCCGCAGTCGTGATTTCGGCGCGATGTCGCTGGAAGAGATGGCGGAGCGGGTTCTCGTACAGGCACCCGAAAGGGCGGTTTGGCTGGGCTGGAGCCTGGGCGGGCTGGTGGCGAGCCAGATAGCCCTGACGCACCCGCAGCGTGTCCAGGCGCTGGTGAGCGTCGCGTCATCGCCGTGTTTCTGTGCACAGGACGACTGGGCAGGTATCAAGCCGGAGATTCTGGCCGGTTTCCAGCAACAGCTTAGCGAAGATTTTCAGCGTACCGTTGAGCGCTTCCTCGCACTGCAAACGCTGGGTACTGAGAGCGCAAGGCAGGATGCGCGTGCGCTGAAGAGTGCGGTTTTAGCGTTGCCGATGCCAACGGTCGATGCGCTGAATGGTGGGCTGGAGATCCTGAAAACCGCTGATTTACGTCAGGCGCTGACCTTGCTGGACAAACCTTTCCTGCGTCTTTATGGCCGACTGGATGGCCTGGTGCCGCGCAAGATAGTGCCCCAACTCGATGCCCTGTGGCCGCAGAGTGAATCATATATTTTTGCCAAAGCCGCTCATGCGCCGTTTATTTCTCATCCGGCTGAATTTTGTCAGGTAATTTGCGAGTTTGTGGACGCCAAAATTTAATTTTGCGTCCACATGGCAAAAGTTTCAAAGCGGAATAATACTTATCCTGCCGGTACGCTTAGTTCGTTGATAGCCGTTGCGTACTGCATATAAAACAAAAACTTATATAGGGATAATGCTATGAAACTCGTTACAAGTATTGCTGCGACTCTGGTTATGGGTGCACTCTCTTTTGGCGCGCTGGCGGCGCAAGAGATTCAGAAAGAGGATGTCGCGAAGATGAATCTGACTAAGGTCGGTGAAATTACCACCTCGCGCACCACTTCGCCGATGGATGCGAAGCGTGACTTGTCGAAAAAAGCGGATGAGCTGGGCGGGAAGTACTATGTGATTATCGCCGGTTCAAAGAATGAGAAAACCGTTCACGGTAATGCGGACGTGTATAAATAATTAAAAAAGCGGGCCTTCGGGCCCGCTTTTGCGTTTTAACAGAGAACCCACCATTCGCTCAGGCAGGCTCGCCCTTCAGGGCATTGCTTACAACTTCCCGAAAGACACCCATCGGCGTTTTCCTGAACCCGACGCGCTTTTCCCATTGCTTCCAGGCGTTCCAGCATGGCATCGATCATCGGTTGCGGCGTGTGTAACTGCGCGCTGAGCTGCGATGCGCCCATGCGTCCCTGCAGTGCCAGCAAATCGCGAACCTCAATTAACGATGCCATGGCTATCTCCTTAGTGACAACTGCTGCCGGAAGTGCCGTTGGCGTGTACGGTTTTGCGCGTCGCCAGCAGATTCACATCCACGCGGCTGCGCGCCCGGCGCAGCGCGCCAATGACAATCACGTTGAACAGGATCACCGCCAGAATGCACACCAGGCTGTACTGCGGATGTTGTTTAAAACTGGTGGCCTGATAGAACAGCGTCGAGAGCGAGTAGGCGATGTTCAGCCCCCACAGCACCGAGAAGCCCATCCAGCCGCGGCTGGATTCGCGGGCAATTGCGCCCATCACCGAAATGCACGGAATGTAGAGCAGAACGAAAATCAGGTAGCTGTAGGCCGCCGCCGCGCTGCCGAATTTACTGCTCATCACGCCCATTGCGCCCGTCGCCATTTCTCCGTCGCCTTTACTGGCTTCGATTGGGTTCGCCAGCACGCTCAGGCTGAAGGTGTCTTTCAGGCTCTGCCAGGTTTCATCGGCTGCGCCCAGAAGCTCATCGGTCAGGCTAAAGGTGGCCGGGTCGAAATCTTCTTGCTGGATATTTTCAGCGGTGTAGAGCGTGTTCAGCGTACCGACCACCACTTCTTTCGCCATCGCCCCGGTGAACAGGCCAACCGCTGCCTGCCAGTTGTCTTCATGCACACCAATCGGTTTCAACAGCGGCGTTAACTGACGGCTCACTGACGCAAGGGCGGAGTCGTTGATGTTATCGACCGCCTGGCCGCTCAGCGAGAAGCTGTTCAGGGCGCTCAGGAAAATACTGACAATCACGATGACTTTACCGGCACGAACCACAAAGCCTTTCAGGCGCTGCCAGGTCTGGATAAACAGGCTCTTCAGATGCGGGATGTGATAAACCGGCAGCTCCATCACGAACGGTGACGCTTCACCGCGCATGATAGTGTATTTCAGCATCAGACCGGTCAGGATCGCCATCACGATCCCCAGCACGTAAAGCGAGAACACCGCCAGCGCGCCCTGCTGACCAAAGAAGGCCGCCGCGAAGACGGCGAAGATTGCCAGACGTGCGCCGCAGGACATAAACGGCGCCATCATGATGGTCATCAGACGTTCACGTGGGGCATCCAGCGTGCGTGCGCCCATCACGGAAGGCACGTTACAGCCGAAGCCAACAATCAGCGGCACAAAGGATTTGCCCGGCAGCCCCAGTGATTGCATCAAACGATCCATGACAAATGCCGCACGCGCCATGTAGCCGGAGTCCTCAAGGAAGGAGAGGAACAGATACATCATGCCGATTTGTGGCACTAACGGCAGCACGGTATTGATCCCGCCGCCAATCCCCTGGGCGAGGAAAATTGTCAGCCATTCCGGGAAGTGCAGCGTTGCGCCAATCCACTGGATACCGTGAATAAAGATAGCGACGGAGCCGCCATCGAAAATAGGTTGTAACGCGCCGCCTATGTTAATCGCCAGCAGGAACATCAGGTACATCACAAACAGGAAAATCGGCAATCCCAGTACGCGATTGAGCACGATTTTATCCACGGCAGCGGTAAAGCGGCTTGGCTCGGCGGTCAGCGTATTGCTCACACTGTCGCAAATTGCGGAGATGCTCTGGTAGCGCGCATCAGCGATATGTAGCGCCGGGTCATCCAGTTCGTCACTTAGATTCGCGAATGCGATATCCAGCTTATCCGCCGCTTCACCCGCATAGGCGCGGCT
The DNA here is from genome assembly GCF_039889165.1 of Pseudocitrobacter cyperus. Classification (NCBI taxonomy): domain Bacteria; kingdom Pseudomonadati; phylum Pseudomonadota; class Gammaproteobacteria; order Enterobacterales; family Enterobacteriaceae; genus Pseudocitrobacter; species Pseudocitrobacter cyperus. The sequence goes on from NZ_JAYMYY010000005.1 coordinate 377,948, forward strand.
GTAGATATCGCCTTCCAGCATCTGCATGCCGAGCCAGTGGCGCTGTTTTACCGGGATAGCTTCCGGCATTGCGCGCGCCAGATTTTCAGCTTCGCGCAACAGCGGGGCGGCGTAGTGCACCAGTTCAATTTCATCGTTGCTTTGATAGCGGTCAACCGCCAGCTTCAGGGCGTCGATCCCGCGGCCACGCGTGGATACCAGCGGAACCACCGGGCAACCCAGACGCGCGGAGAGGGCGTCGATATCAATGCGGATTTGCTGTTTCTCAGCGATATCCAGCATGTTGAGCGCCACGATGCAGGGGATGCCAAGCTCCAGCAGTTGCAGCGTCAGGTAGAGGTTGCGCTCAAGGTTGGAGGCATCGACGACGTTAATCAGCAGGTCAGCGTCGCCGCTCAAAATATAGTGGCAGGCGATTTGCTCATCGAGCGAGGTTTGCGAGGAGATAGTGGTCAGGGAGTAAGTCCCTGGCAGGTCGACCAGCGTCACGCTGTGATCGGTGGTTGAAAACGACCCTTCTTTACGCTCGACCGTCACCCCAGACCAGTTACCTACGCGCTGACGCGCACCGGTTAATTGATTGAATAATGTTGTCTTGCCGGAATTAGGATTACCAATTAAGCCAATGGTTAGTTTTTTCATTTTTGTGAACTCTATAACAGCTAAATCGGATTAACGAGAAACGGATTCAAGATCCAGAAATTCCAAATCTTTTTTGCGTAGGACTAAACTGACTCGACGCGTTTCAATATGAATGGGATCGCCTAATGGCGCGACACGCACAACCTGGAAAGAGGAGCCGGGCAACATGCCGAGCGACAGCAGTTTCTGACGCCATGCCGGGCTGATGTCACGGGAGAAGCCAGTGATTTTCCATGCACTATCAGGAGTAAATTGCATAGGGCCTACTTATATCATCGCGAGTCACTGTCGCGCGGGTTCAACAGAAACGAACGGAAAGGCGCGCGAACATGAGAGAGGTTAATTAATCTACAATACGATGATAATGAGAATAGTTTGTATCTTCAATAGATAAAATGTGACCGAATGTTCTTTCTGAGAATAAAGTGGCGCAAAGTTGATTTGGCGCAAAACAATTCGGGTAAACCGGATGTTTGTTTATTTCGTTGAATGTTAATGCGGTGATAATAATGCTAAATATAAAAACGTTTAATATATTTCCGAAATAAAAAGCCCGATGGCGAAATCGGGCTTACAGACGTTTATATTTTGTAGGCCGGGTAAGCGTCAGCGCCACCCGGCAAAACAAACCGCACGATTTAGCGTTTTTTCCCCATCGCCGCCGCCAGTGCATCCATCATTGCGCTGTTGCCCGCCGGTTGCGCATCACGACCACGCGGTTTAGCCGCTTTCGCTGCCGGGCGATTGCCCTGGCTGCGTTCATTGCTGTTACCGCCGCGACGGGCGTTCGTTTCACCCGGCTGCTCGTCCAGACGCATGGTCAGCGCGATACGTTTACGTGGCAGGTCTACTTCCAGCACCTTCACTTTCACGATATCCCCGGCTTTCACTACGGTGTGCGGGTCTTCCACAAACTTATCCGCCAGTGAAGAGATGTGGACGAGACCATCCTGATGGACGCCGATATCCACAAACGCACCGAAGTTGGTGACGTTGGTGACTGCGCCTTCCAGAATCATTCCTGGTAGCAGGTCGTTCATGGTTTCGACGCCATCGGCGAATTTCGCGGTTTTAAACTCAGGGCGCGGGTCACGACCCGGCTTTTCCAGCTCTTTGATGATATCGCTGACCGTCGGTACGCCAAAACGCTCGTCGGTAAACTCAGAGGCCTTCAGGTTACGCAGCTCGCTGCTGTTGCCCATCAGATCTTTCAGCGCCTGCTGCGTGGCCGCCAGAATACGCTCAACCACCGGGTAGGCTTCCGGGTGCACCGTAGAGGCGTCCAGTGGGTTATCGCCGTGGTTGATACGCAGGAAGCCTGCGCACTGTTCAAAGGCTTTCGGCCCCAGGCGGCTCACTTTCAGCAACTGCTGGCGGTTCTGGAACTGACCGTTCTCATCACGCCAACTGACAATATTCTGCGCCATCATGCGCGTCAGGCCTGCTACGCGGGTCAGCAGCGGTACGGAAGCGGTATTGAGGTCAACGCCGACGGCGTTTACGCAGTCTTCCACTACCGCATCCAGCTTACGCGCCAGCGAGGTCTGGCTGACGTCATGCTGATACTGGCCGACGCCGATGGATTTCGGATCGATTTTCACCAGTTCTGCTAAAGGATCCTGAAGGCGGCGGGCGATAGATACTGCGCCGCGCAGGGAGACGTCGAGATCCGGGAACTCCAGCGCCGCCAGTTCGGAGGCCGAGTAAACGGATGCGCCCGCTTCGCTGACGATCACTTTCTGCGCCGTCACTTTCGGGAACTGTTTTTGCACATCGAGGAAGAAGCGTTCTGTCTCGCGGGAGGCGGTGCCGTTACCGATCGCGACCAGTTCAACGTTGTGCTTCTCGCACAGCGCCGCCACCGCAACGGCTGCTTTCGCCGCCTGCCCGGTATGCGGGTAGATGGTGTCGGTGGCGACCAGTTTCCCGGTACCATCGACCACAGCGACTTTCACGCCGGTACGCAGGCCAGGATCGAGGCCCATTGTTGCGCGCAGGCCCGCAGGCGCGGCCATCAGCAGGTCGTGCAGGTTACGGGCGAAGACGTTAATTGCTTCGTCTTCCGCGCGTTCACGCACGGTGCCCATCAGTTCGGTTTCCAGATGCATCAGCACCTTAATGCGCCATGTCCAGCTTACGACACCTTTGCGCCAGCTATCCGCCGGGGCGTTGTTCAGGCGCAAGTCGAGGTGGTTCATAATAATCTGTTCGCCGTGGCTCTCTTTCGGCGGCTCGTCGAACTGCGGGTCGGCATTTAAAGAGAGTTGCAGAACACCTTCGTTGCGGCCGCGGAACATTGCCAGCGCGCGGTGGGACGGCACGGTAGAAATCGGTTCGTGATGGTCGAAGTAGTCGCGGAACTTCGCACCTTCTTCCTCTTTGCCTGCCACCACGGTCGCCACGATGTGGGCGTTTTTCCACAAATAGTCACGCACTTTCGCCAGCAGGGCGGCGTCTTCGGCAAAACGCTCCATCAGAATGTAGCGAGCGCCATCCAGCGCGGCTTTGGTGTCGGCCACGCCTTTGTCGGCGTCGATAAATTTGGCCGCTTCCGTTTCCGGGTCATGTGACGGTTCGTTCCACAGCAGCTCAGCCAGCGGCTCGAGCCCGGCTTCAATGGCGATTTGCCCGCGCGTGCGACGTTTTTGTTTATACGGAAGATAGAGGTCTTCCAGTTCGGTTTTGCTCAGCGTGCCGTTGATGGCTTTTTCCAGCGACTCAGTCAGTTTCCCTTGCTCGCTGATAGACTTGAGGATGGTCTGGCGACGATCTTCCAGTTCACGCAGATAGCCCAGTCGGGACTCCAGATTACGCAACTGCGTGTCATCCAGACCGCCGGTGACTTCCTTACGATAACGTGCAATAAACGGCACGGTATTCCCATCATCAAGCAGGCGAACGGCGGCTTCCACCTGTTCTGCGCGTGCCTGAAGTTCACCCGCAATAATGCGGCAGAGCGAATCATTCATCATGGTGTTGTCATCTGTTGGGTCGAAAAAATCAGGGGATAGTTATACGGACTGACCGGCAAAAATGCCAGTCACCGCCGTATTCTCTCGGATAGTTCCAGGTGTGTTACTTCACATATTCGATCTCATTGATGTACCAACTCGCTTCACCGGCGGGCGTTTGCACCACCGCCAGGTCTCCGACCTCTTTTTTTAGCAGGCCGCGCGCCATCGGTGAATCAATAGAGATGTAATCGTTACGACCAAAAATTTCATCGTAGCCGACAATACGAAAGCGCTTCACATCGCCGTCGTCGTTTTCAATTTCCACCCATGCGCCAAAGAAAACTTTTCCTTCCTGCTGCGGTGAATAATCGACAATCTTCAGATTTTCCAGACATTTGGTGAGATAACGCACGCGGCGGTCGATTTCACGCAGGCGCTTTTTGTTGTACTGGTAATCGGCGTTTTCACTGCGATCGCCCAGGCTTGCTGCCCAGGTCACTTTTTTGGTGACTTCCGGGCGTTCCTCGCGCCAGAGGTAATCCATCTCTTTCTTCAGTTTTTCATACCCTTCACGGGTAATTAAAGGCGTTTTCATCCGCGTTTCCTGCCTTCTGCTGGCCTGTTGGAAAGCACAAAAGAGTCCAACAGGATGAATAAGTTGTCTTATGATTAGATGTATACTTAAGCCGCTGTTAAATATGCTTTGTAACAATTTAGCTCGGAATTTATACCAGATTTAGCTGGTGAGCGGCTTACGCTTTTTTGAGAATACACACTGATTATTGTTGCGAACCTTTGGGAGTAAAAACAATGCAAGAGAATTATAAGATTCTGGTGGTCGATGACGACATGCGCCTGCGTGCGCTGCTTGAACGTTATCTGACCGAGCAGGGTTTCCAGGTTCGAAGTGTCGCCAACGCCGAACAGATGGATCGCCTGTTAACTCGTGAATCCTTCCATCTTATGGTACTGGATTTAATGCTCCCGGGCGAAGACGGTTTGTCTATCTGCCGCCGTCTGCGCAGTCAAAGCAACCCGATGCCAATCATCATGGTGACGGCGAAGGGCGAAGAAGTCGACCGTATTGTCGGCCTGGAAATCGGCGCTGACGATTATATTCCGAAGCCATTCAACCCGCGTGAACTGTTGGCCCGAATCCGTGCGGTGCTGCGTCGTCAGGCGAACGAACTGCCGGGCGCGCCATCCCAGGAAGAGGCGGTAATCGCCTTCGGTAAGTTCAAGCTGAACCTTGGTACGCGTGAAATGTTCCGTGAAGATGAACCAATGCCACTCACCAGTGGGGAATTTGCCGTTCTGAAAGCGCTGGTCAGCCACCCGCGTGAGCCGCTCTCCCGCGATAAACTGATGAACCTGGCGCGCGGGCGCGAGTACTCCGCAATGGAGCGTTCCATCGACGTACAAATTTCCCGTCTGCGCCGCATGGTGGAAGAAGATCCGGCTCATCCGCGCTACATCCAGACCGTTTGGGGCCTGGGTTACGTCTTTGTCCCGGACGGTTCTAAGGCATGAGGCGACTGCGCTTCTCGCCGCGAAGTTCGTTTGCCCGCACGTTGTTGTTGATTGTCACCCTGCTGTTCGTCAGCCTGGTGACAACCTACCTGGTGGTGCTGAACTTCGCGATCCTGCCGAGCCTCCAGCAGTTTAATAAGGTTCTGGCCTACGAAGTGCGTATGCTGATGACCGATAAACTGGAACTGGAGGACGGAACGCAGTTGGTGGTGCCGCCTGCGTTCCGTCGCGAAATCTATCGCGAACTTGGTATTTCGCTCTATTCCGATGAAGCTGCGGAAGAGGCGGGGCTACGTTGGGCGCAACACTATGAATTTTTAAGCCATCAGATGGCGACTCAGCTTGGCGGCCCGACGGAAGTGCGCGTCGAGGTTAACAAAAGCTCGCCGGTCGTCTGGTTGAAAACCTGGTTGTCTCCCAACATTTGGGTTCGCGTTCCTCTTACCGAAATCCATCAGGGTGACTTCTCACCGCTGTTCCGTTACACCCTGGCGATTATGCTGCTGGCGATAGGCGGAGCCTGGCTGTTTATCCGTATACAGAACCGCCCCCTTGTTGACCTGGAACATGCCGCGCTACAGGTGGGTAAAGGGATGATCCCGCCGCCGTTGCGTGAATATGGCGCATCAGAAGTGCGTTCAGTGACGCGCGCCTTTAACCATATGGCCGCTGGTGTGAAGCAGCTTGCTGATGATCGAACTCTGCTGATGGCGGGCGTCAGCCACGACCTGCGCACGCCGCTCACCCGTATTCGTCTGGCGACGGAAATGATGGGCGAGCAGGATGGCTATCTGGCGGAGTCTATCAATAAAGATATTGAAGAGTGCAACGCCATCATCGAGCAGTTCATCGACTACCTGCGCACCGGGCAAGAGATGCCGATGGAAATGGCCGATCTGAACGCCGTGCTGGGCGAAGTGATTGCTGCCGAAAGTGGCTATGAGCGTGAAATTGAAACCGACCTGAAAGCCGGGGAAATTCTTCTGCGCATGCACCCGCTTTCCATCAAACGCGCGCTGGCCAATATGGTGGTGAATGCCGCCCGCTACGGCAATGGCTGGATCAAAGTCAGCAGCGGTAGCGAGCTCAACCGCGCCTGGTTCCAGGTGGAAGACAACGGCCCGGGAATCAAGCCTGAGCAACGTAAACACCTGTTCCAGCCGTTTGTGCGCGGCGACAGCGCCCGCAGTACCAGCGGCACAGGGCTTGGGCTGGCAATTGTACAGCGTATTATCGACAACCATAATGGCTTGCTGGAAATTGACGCCAGCGAGCGTGGCGGGTTGCTGATCCGCGCCTGGTTGCCGGTGCCAGTTGCTCATGTTCAGGGGCCTGTGAAAGAGAGTTGATAGATTTGGATGACATCATGCGATCGGACGCCCTTGCCGATCGCATGCTTGCCGCTGGGCGACCTGACGCTTACCTCGACCTTTTCGATCAACTGGTGCTGGATGCCGCGATCCACCGTCTGCTAAACGCGCCTGCATCGACGCCTGGGCGCGAACTTCTCCATCAGTTGTTGCTTTCCCCTGTACACCGTTGCCATCAGCAGGTTGTCCGTCGCCTGCGGCAGTTGGCCCATCCGGACAGCGTTGTCTGTGTGGAACAGGTGCTGAAGAACGGTTTTGATTATCTCGCCTATACGGGACTCACATCCGCTGAGATCGCGACATGGTTTAGCCGTCTGTTGTGGGCGATTGGTACACCGCGGGCATTTGCGCTGATACGTGTCCAGGCTTGCTCTGCGGATGAAGGGATTCGTACTGAGATGACGCGCTGGTTAAAACGCATTGCGGCGTCAGAGACGCCGCAAGAGAAGGGGGACGCCGTTATCGGTGGATAACGGCGTAAGGTTTACAATTTCGGGCCCGCACTCACCAGTGCAGCACCTGCCGGAGTATCGGTATATTTCTCGAAGTTCTCGATAAACAGTTTCGCCAGCGCGGTGGCTTTTTCCTGCCACTGTTCCGGGGAACCATAGGTGTTACGCGGATCGAGAATGTGAGTATCTACACCCGGCAGTTCGGTTGGGATCTGCAAATCGAACATCGGCAGGGTGAAGGTTTCTGCGTTATCCAGCGAACCGTTCAGGATGGCATCGATAATGGCGCGGGTATCTTTGATAGAGATACGTTTGCCGGTGCCGTTCCAGCCGGTGTTGACCAGATAGGCCTGCGCGCCCGAATCCTTCATACGTTTTACCAGCACTTCCGCATACTGCGTTGGGTGCAGCGACAGGAAGGCCGCGCCGAAGCAGGAGGAGAAGGTTGGAGTCGGTTCGTTGACGCCGCGCTCGGTACCCGCCAGTTTGGCGGTGAAGCCAGACAGGAAGTGATACTGGGTTTGATCGGCGGTCAGACGAGAAACCGGAGGTAGTACGCCAAAGGCATCCGCCGTCAGGAAGATAACCTTGGTGGCGTGGCCCGCTTTGGAAACTGGCTTAACGATGTTATCGATGTGATAAATCGGGTAAGAGACGCGGGTGTTTTCGGTTTTCGAGTTGTCGTCGAAATCGATGGTGCCGTCGGCGCGTACCACCACGTTTTCCAGCAGCGCATCGCGGCGGATCGCGTTGTAAATTTCCGGCTCCGCCTCTTTGGATAACTTGATGGTTTTCGCGTAGCAACCGCCTTCGAAGTTGAAGACGCCGTCGTCATCCCAACCGTGCTCGTCATCGCCAATCAGGCGACGCTTCGGATCGGTGGACAGCGTGGTTTTACCGGTGCCGGAAAGACCAAAGAAGACCGCTACATCACCTTTCTCGCCCACGTTCGCCGAGCAGTGCATGGACGCGATGCCTTTCAGCGGCAGCAGGTAGTTCATGATCGAGAACATCCCTTTTTTCATCTCGCCGCCGTACCAGGTACCGCCAATCAACTGAATGCGCTCGGTCAGGTTAAAGGCAATGAAGTTCTCAGAGTTCAGACCCTGCTCTTTCCACTGCGGGTTAGTGCATTTTGCGCCGTTCATTACGATAAAGTCTGGCTTAAAGGTTGCCAGTTCTTCCTCGGTCGGGCGAATAAACATGTTTTTGACGAAGTGCGCCTGCCAGGCCACCTCGGTGATGAAGCGCACGGAAAGACGGGTGTCTTCGTTCGCGCCACAGAAAGCGTCGATAATAAACAGACGCTTGCCGGAAAGTTGTTTTGAAACGAGTCCTTTCAGGTGCTGCCAGGTTTCCTGAGAGAGCGGCTTGTTGTCGTTCTTTCCTTTGCCTTTATCAGACCACCAAACGGTATCGCGGGTTGTGTCGTCACGAACGATGTACTTATCTTTCGGGGAACGGCCGGTAAAGATACCGGTGTCGACGTTGATAGCACCGAGATTAGTCAGGACGCCACGCTCGTAACCTTCCAGGTCAGGAGCCAGTTCTTCCTGATACAGGGTGTCGTAATCCGGATTGTAGACAATCTCCTGTGCGTCGTTGATACCATAAGCCTTGAGATCCTGCGGAGTTAAACCATTGCGCATTTCACTGCTCCTTAGCCAATTGTATTGCTACAAATTCTATGGGTATTTTAGGGGTGTTGACCGCGACCAGGCTCATAGATTTACGTATCCCGACAAAACGTCTACTTACGAATTCATTGTGACTCCTGTCACGAAGCGGCACCGATTATGGCAGGAAAAAGGCCGGAATTGGGGTAAATGTTCTTAATTGGTTAAAAAATAGTTTAAAATACGATGTTTATGTGAATGTAATCGCATTTCTGAAAGAAAATTACGTAACTCTTTCATGTAAAAAATCGATTCACCACGCTGAGCAATTTTCCGAATCTCCACATAGCATGAGCCAGTGACCAGACCTGATGCGATAATCAGGTTCTCTCCCATTTTGTGGATACCGACATGGATAACGTTGAACTCTCTCGCGCCACGCGCTGGGGAATGATCGCCACCGGGCTGACACAGGGGCTGCTGTGCTACCTGTTAATTACCTGGCTTGCGCCGAAAAATAGCGGATGGTTGTTTTATGGGCTACCCGCGACGATTGCGCTTTCCTCAACGCTGCTGTTTACGGTTGTGTCATTTAAGCAGGCGCGACTATGGGCCTGGCTGGCGCTAATGTTCCTGGCGGTGCTGGGCATGAGCGGCTGGCTGAAGTGGCAGGCCGCCGGGAGCAGCAGTTGGATACTTTACTCACTGCTGTGGAATTTTGGTTGCGCTCTCCTGATGATGGCAATGCTGTTGCTGCCCTGGATGCAGCAGAACCTTAACCCTCGTCTGGTCACGACGCGCTATACGCGTTTTTATAACCTTGCCTGGCATAACGTACTGACTCTCCTGGTGATATTCATCGCCAATGGCCTGACCTGGCTTGTGCTGTTGTTGTGGAGCGAACTCTTCAGGCTCGTGGGTATCACATTTTTCAAAACACTCTTCTTTGATACCGACTGGTTTATGTATGTGGCGATAGGCGTCATTACGGCGCTGGCGGTCATTCTGGCTCGCACCCAGTCGCGGCTGATTGCCTCCATTCAAAAGCTGCTGACGCTTATTGCCACCGGCCTGTTGCCGCTGGTGTCGCTGTTAACGTTGTTGTTTATCGTCACGCTGCCTTTTACCGGCCTGAGTGCGATTTCCCGCCACGTTTCGGCGGCGGGACTGCTTTCCGTGTTGGCGCTGCTGTTGCTTATGCTGATGGCGGTGGTTCGCGATCCGCAGAAAACATCGCTGCCCTATACTGGCGTACTGCGCTGTTTAATTAAAACGTCGCTGCTGATTGCGCCTGTTTATGTGCTGATTGCCGCATGGGCCTTGTGGCTGCGCGTGAATCAATACGGCTGGACGCCGGAACGCCTGCATGGCGCGCTGGTGGTGGTTGCGCTGTTGGTATGGTCGCTGGGGTATTTCGTCAGTATTGTCCGCAGAAAAGGGCAGAATCCCCTCGTTGTTCAGGGCAAGGTAAATCTTGCCATGTCGCTGCTGGTGCTGGTCATACTGGTGTTGCTCAACTCTCCGGTGCTGGACAGTTGGCGTATTAGCGTGAACAGCCATATGGCGCGTTATCACAGCGGGCAGATCAAGGCAGAGCAGGTGTCGATTTATTTACTCGATCAAAGTGGTCGCGCCGGGCGCGAGGCGCTGGAGTCGCTGAAGAACGATGCGGAGTATATGAAAGATGCGAAGCGCAAGCGGGAATTGCTGAGGATATTAAGCGGAGATCGGGATCTCAAAGAGCAGGTGTCTGCGAAAATTCTGGCGGAGAATGTCGCCATTGCGCCGGGCACGACCCAACCGGATGAAGCCTTTTGGTCTGTCGTGTTTGAAAGGCGCTATGACCTGACATCCTGTATTGAAAAAAATGCCTGCTTACTGGCGAGCCAGGATTTGAATAATGACGGCCAGCCAGAACGCATAATCTTTACCTTCGAAGGTGGTGCGAGCCTGGTTTATGCCTACGATCCTGCAAAAAAAGTCTGGGCTAAAAAAGGTGATCTGAAGTTACCGGTAAGCATGACGAAAGAGCAGGTTATGCGGGCAATCAGTGACGGGAAAACAGGCGTTAAACCAAAATCGTGGCAGGATTTAACGATGGGTAGTGAAACGCTGGAAGTGGATTACCGTGAGTGGTAGATAAAAAAAGCCCGGTAGCGCAGCGCGTCTACCGGGCTTGCAGATGGTAATTTAATGCACCTGCGGGTCTGCCGGAGACGCGTTATTACGAATCTCGGCGATATCCATTGCGTTAAAGACGTAGTGACTGCCGCAGTAATCGCAGTGCATGTCGATTTCGCCTTCATCGGCCAGGATGCTATCGATCTCTTCATCCGGCAGCGTTTTCAGCGCACCAGCGCAACGTTCACGGGAGCAGGTGCATTTGAACTCCACGTCCTGCGGGTCGTAAATCGTCACTTCTTCTTCGTGATACAGACGCCACAGCACATCGTTCGCTGGCAGGGTGAACAGCTCTTCGCCTTTGATGGTCTCGGTCAGCGCCGCCAGGTGATCGAAATCATCACGCTGTGCGTCCTGCGCTGGCATCACCTGCAACAGCATACCGCCCGCCGCAGGCTTACCGTTCGCTTCGCCAGTGCGGATAAACAGACGCGTCGGCAACTGCTCAGAGCGCTGGAAGTAATCTTCCAGGCATGCCGCCAGCGTATCGCCTTCCAGACCCACCACGCCCTGATAGCGCTCACCCTCTTCCGGGGTGATGGTGATTACCAGATAACCGTTGCCGATCAGGGTTTTCAGGTCAGCATCTGCCGGTACATCGCCCTGAACGCGAGCCACGCCGCGCAACTGCTGCTGGTTATTGCCGTTGATGACTGCCAGCGTCATCGGGCCGTCACCCTGCAATTGAACGGTAATATCGCCGGCGAACTTCAGCGTTGCGGTCAGCAGGCTGGTGGCGACCAACAGCTCGGCCAGCACGTTTTTCACCGGCTGCGGATAGTCGTGGTTCGCGAGGATCTGTTCGAGGGTATCTGATACAGTGACCAGTTCGCCACGGACGGCATAGTTTTCAAACAGATAGCGATGTAATTGATCGTGTTGAGTCATAATTTTCTCTCTTGAGGCAACAGTCACTCACTGTCGCCATATTTAAATCTCATCAGGTCGCGGCGCTCTTTTTTATCCGGGCGTCGATCCGGATGCGGCATCGTCAGCGCGTTGAGTTTACGTGCCAGCGCGACTTTCTCGCGCTTCTCAATGCTTTCCGCTGTCTCTTCATAAAGCAGCATGGCTTCGCTTGCCGGACGGCGCTGTTCGGTAATGTTTTTCACTACCACTACGCGTTCATCGTTGCCCTGACGTAAGGTTATCTGCGCGTTCAGTTCGACTATCTTGCTGGGCTTGCTGCGCTGCCCGTTATAGTGAACCTTGCCGCCGTCAACCATCTCCCTCGCCAGCGCCCGGGTTTTATAGAAACGCGCGGCCCATAGCCATTTATCCAGCCGAACGCCCGCTGCGGATTTCTCTTTCATGGTCGCTCCTTCACGTGAGTGAGGGGATCAGACGACGGTAATCATTCAGGGCGGGATGACGCAAATAGCTTTTTTCCGCCAGACCGGAGTCCGGGTTGGTGACGCCTAAACAGTAGCGAATACCAAATGTCGCCGCTGCGTCCAGAATCGCTTCGCTATCGTCGATAAACAGCGTGCGCTCCGCTTTCAGCCCCGTATGTTCCGCTACCGCCTGCCACAACCGCTGATCCTCTTTCGGATAACCAAATGTGTGGGTGGAAAGTAATAAATCAAGGTGTGCATCAAGACCGGTATGCGAAAGCTTGACGGAAAGGTTGTGTGGATGGGCGTTAGTCAGCAGGATGCGTCGCTTACCACTCGCCTGTAAGGCGTTGAGAAACGGCACGGTATCTTCACGCAGCACGGCGCGTGATCCCTGCTCGCTGGTCATCGCACGAATATCCAAACCCAGCCGATCGCTCCAGTAATCAAGACAGTACCAGTTTAGCGTATGTTGCACATCGTGGTACTCCTGGCGCAGAGCATCGCGCGCCTGCTGTGGCGAAAGGCCTTTCAGGGTGCCGTAAGTTTCAGGAACCAGCGTTTGCCAGAAGTAGTTGTCGAATGCGAGGTCGAGCAGCGTACCGTCCATATCCAGCAGAACCGTGTCGACGTCCTGCCAGGCGATATCAAAGTGCATGGTGAGCCTCCAGCGAAAGAAATGCGCGACAGGTTAGCATAACCTGTCGCGCTCTGCTTAATGCCAGATTTGGTTACTCGTGCGGCAGATCCCGCTCGTAATCTTCAGGACTGGAGAGCAGAACAGGATTGGTGCAGCTTTCGTAATATTTCTGTATTTCGATCAACCGCTCGCGATGACGCTGATAACGGCGCAGGGCCTGAACGCCGTTATAGACGGCGCAGATAATCATCGCAATCATCAGCAGGGTGGTTGCCAGATAGCGCCACAGGCCACTGCTGTCCGGCATGCGATGCAGGTTAATGTGCTGTGTGCCATTGGCGTCGGTATAGATATTGGTGACGATGCCTTCTGCATGGAATGGCGTGTGCATTAGCATCCCAGCCAGGCGCTGAAACTCGTTCCATTGCTGGTGGGCAGGATAATCGTAGAGGGTCATCGTCGGATAAGGCTGGGTGACTAAATCACTGCCTTCATCGCTGGTGACCAGAAAGCCGCCGGGAGCCGGGCTGTTAAGCGCCTGCGCGGCGCGGGCGGTCTCACGCAAAATAAACGGCGCTGTAGAGGTATCAACCAGATTATCCAGCGATTCGGCACTTACCGGGCGTAGCAGGACGTTCACGCCATCCAGCCGACCGGAATTAGCTCGCTTCACCAGCGTCTCCCAGTCGCGCGTGTTGCCCAGGTTGACCAGCGCATTTTTCAGACGCGAGCACTCATCGGCGGCTGAACAGAGATCTTTGGTTTTCAGCACGATCTCGGCAAAGTCATCCAGCAGCACCATGCCGGATTTCTGAATAGCAGAACGCAGCGCCGGGCTTACACGCGAGTTATCCTCAGGCGTCGGATGCAACTGACGGTTAACCGCCTGAACCAGCGCCATCGCTTTGGTTACGATATCTGATTCCGGTAGCGGCAGGCGTGGCGCATTGTTCCAGATGATTTGTGAACAATCGAACGGCAGAAAAGGAGAGCTCTGCTGCGCAGTCCAGGTGCCAGGCGAATGAATATTACACATCCCGGTTCCCTGAAGTTGTAGCGTATCGCCCACGCGAACACCCGCTTTTTCGAGCTGATCGACGGTCGTCGCTTCAATTACCTGCGCGCCTTTCAGCCAGGAGAGGGTGAACTTAAAGGGCATGTTAAGCGGTACGCTCATCCACAGCATCACGACAACCAGCAGTGCGCCACCGGCGATGACGGCGCTGCGTAACCAGTGCTGAAGCGGGAAATTTTTAACTTCGTCGTGCAGCGACAAAAAACGTCCCTGGCGCACAACATGCCGGTCAAGATAGATATCGATATCGGTTTGCTGGCCCAGATCCTGCGCGATGAACGGTTGCCAGTGACGTGGGTAGATTAAGTCGATAATCCCCAGTGAGATGTTGTTAATGTGCTCCTGGTCGTTTTCGCCAAATAATCCCCAGCGCTTAGGCGTCCCGCGCAAGCAGTGGATCTCGCGCAGCGCGGTTTTGGTTGGCGGCGCAAATAACCCCCACATTCCGGCGAGCAGCAGCAGCACCGCACCGCCCAGCAGCCAGGGCGTAAAGACGGCAGGTAGCACCAGACTACAATAGAAAAAGAGAAATGCGCCGACAATCAGCAGCGCCTCACGCAACCCATCCGGGCGGCTGAGTGCGTACTCCTCATGGGTTTCCTGGCGAATATTGAGCAGTTCAATCTGCTCGCTCTCTTCTCCACGAATGGAGGCCTGTGTTGAGGTTGGGGACTCCAGCGCCTTACGTTGGCCTTCAAGCGTGTACTCTTTCAGCGTGTAGCCGTTGAGCGCAATCACCAGCGGAATGTCATCGGTGACGATAAGCTCAATGCTGTTTTCGTCATTGATGTGTTGCTCCCAGAAAGGCGGTAAATGGACTTCGATGGAATCCAGGAAGTAGCGCCATTTGTTGGGGTCGTCGGTGGTGATGCCGTAGCGGGTAATGGCGCGGGTTAGCGCAAAAACGGTATTGCTTTGGGCATTCAGGGAGAGCAGCGTCGGCGCAATAGTTGAACCCGATGCCGGGAGTTGCTGGCTCTGGTTGAGATCTTCGAGATAGTTCTCTATGCCGCGACGTTCTTCGTCGGTCAGTTTACGAGTGGTTGCGCCAGGAAACGCATGGAGCCAGGGTAAGCGGCGTCGCTTTGCTCGCATGCGCAATAACCAGACCGCCAACAGTGCACAGACCAGCAACGCAGCGGTAAAGAGAGTCAAGGTGCCCATGCTATTGCCATTATCCTTATTCTTACAGGTCGCTTCATTCGCCTTTTTTATTATTAACTCTTAATGCGAATGACCCAAGTCTTAAAAGATTTGTTGCACACTATCGTAACTCGTGAGGATAACAAACCCCTGATGTCGGTAATATCAGCAAATTCTCAAATTTGTTTCAATTTCTTGACTTTTTTGTGCAAATGGGGATGGATAAAAACAATAGTTACGAAAATGTAAATAACGGTCTTTTTAAATTGCCGGAATGCAGCGGCTGGCCCACAATGACAGCAGTTATCACAGCAAAGAACGGTCAAATGAGTAAACCATTACAAAAACCCACGATTCTCCATGTTGAAACGGTCGCTCGCTCCCGTTTGTTTAATGTTGAAAGCGTGGATCTGGAGTTTAGTAACGGAGTACGTCGCGTATATGAGCGCATGAAACCGTCGACGCGCGAAGCCGTCATGATTGTGCCGGTGGTCGACGATCACTTAATCCTCATCCGCGAATACGCCGTTGGTACAGAATCCTACGAGCTGGGTTTCTCAAAAGGGTTGATCGATCCCGGCGAATCCGTTTTTGAAGCGGCTAACCGTGAACTGAAAGAAGAAGTGGGGTTCGGAGCGAACAATCTGACCTTCCTGAAGCAGCTCAGCATGGCGCCGTCTTACTTCTCCAGCAAGATGAATATTGTGGTGGCGGAAGATCTTTATCCTGAATCGCTGGAAGGGGATGAACCCGAGCCGCTGCCGCAGGTGCGCTGGCCGATTGCCAATATGATGGAGCTGCTCGAAGAGCCGGACTTCAGCGAAGCCCGTAATGTGAGTGCGCTGTTTCTGGTGCGGGAGTGGTTGAAGGGGCAGGGCAGGCTTTAAAGAAAGTTGCCGTTTTGCCGGGTGGCTTCGCTTACCCGGCTTGCTTGTTTGCTCGTTCGGTTCCCTCTCCCAGTGGGAGAGGGTGAGAGTGGGGAGGCAAAACCCCACTCAGAACAATTCCTGCGTTTCCCCGTTATCGATAATCTCCGTGCCCACCTCGCGAATCGACTGATGCGTTGGCTGAGTCCCTTCGATAAAGTACTCGGCACGGCTGTTGCCGCCGCTGGCCAACTGGCCGGTGCTGCGGTCGATATTGATAGTGACGATACCCGGCGGCGGTGTTAACGGCTGTTCCGGCACTCCGGCCAGAATGGCTTTCATAAACGCGTCCCACGCGGGTTGCGCACTCTTGGCTCCCCCCTCGTAACCGGAAATCTGATCTTTAATGACACCTGACGCCGAGGTTCTTCCCAGGTCGCGGCGGTGATCGTCAAAGCCAATCCACACAGAGGTGACAGCGCCCGGGCCATAGCCTGAGAACCATGCATCTTTCGAACTGTTAGTCGTCCCGGTTTTCCCACCGATATCATGACGTTGCAGGTCACGACCTGCGCGCCAGCCGGTGCCCTGCCAGCCCGGTTCGCCGAAGACGTTAGTATTCAGCGCGCTCTTAATCAGGAACGCCAGCGGGGTGTTGATCACATGCGGGGCGTACTCCTGCGCGCCTGTTTGGGCAACCAGAGACTGATTAGCCTGCTCAAGCTGCGGCATGGGGACGCTGGCATTCTGCGGTATTTGCGAGGAGGCAACATCTTCGACGTTTTGGTTTTCCAGCACGCCGGATTTCTGCGTTTCGCCGTAAATCACCGGAATATTGCACTCCGGACAAGCGATTTTAGGTTTTGCCTCGAAAATGACGCCGCCCTGATCGTTCTCGATCTTGCTGATAAAGTACGGATCAACCAGGAAGCCGCCGTTTGCCATCACTGCGTAGCCGCGTGCGACCTGTAGTGGCGTGAAGGAAGGCGAACCCAGCGCCAGAGATTCCGTGCGGACGATATTTTCTGCCGGGAAGCCGAAGCGCTGGAGATACTCCGCTGCGTAATCGACCCCCATTGCGCGCATCGCGCGAACCATCACGACGTTTTTCGACTGACCTAAACCCTGACGCAGACGAATTGGCCCTGCGTATTCGTTCGGTGAGTTTTTCGGACGCCAGTCAGAGCCGGCACCAGCATCCCAGCGGGAGATAGGCACATCGTTAAGAATGCTGGCGAGCGTTAAGCCTTTGTCCATCGCCGCCGTATAGAGGAACGGCTTGATGTTGGAGCCCACCTGACGCAGCGCCTGAGTGGCGCGGTTAAATTTGCTCTGGTTGAAATCGAAACCGCCGACCAGCGCAATAATCGCGCCATTCTGCGGGTTAACGGACACCAGCGCCGAGTTGACATCCGGTACCTGTGATAACCACCAGCCTCCGCCAACCTGACGAACCCAAATCTGCTGACCGGCCTGCACCACTTCGCTGACGCGGCGTGGGGTTGGCCCCTGCGCGGTGTCGGAACGGTAAGCGCGCGCCCAGCGAACGCCCTCCATCGTCAATGACACCGTACTGCCATCGGCCAGTTGCGCGGTGGCTTCCGTGGCGCTGGCGGACATGACGACGGCCGGACGCAGCGGCCCGTATGTCGGCAAGGCTTTCAGAGAGTCGGTGATTTTCTTGCTGTCCCACGGCGTCTCGCCCACTTTCCACAACACATTAGACGGGCCGCGATAGCCGTGACGCATGTCGTAATCCATCACGTTGGTGCGAACGGCTAATTGTGCCGCCTGCTGGTTTTTACGTGTGATGGTGGTGTAGACGCGATAGCCATCTTCATACGCCTGCTCGCCGTAGCGCTTCACCATCTCCTGACGCACCATTTCGCTAAGGTACGGGGCAGAGAAGGCGATTTCCGGCGCATGGTAATCCGCATCGATAGCTTCGCCGCGCGCCTGATCGTACTGCGCCTGGCTGATATAGTTTTCACTCAGCATACGCGAAAGCACCACATTACGCCGTGCGGTAGCGCGCGCCATAGAGTAAAGCGGGTTGAAGGTGGACGGGGCTTTTGGCAAACCGGCGATCACCGCCATTTCGCTCAGGCTGAGTTGATCGATAGATTTGCCAAAGTAGACGTGCGCTGCCGCACCCACGCCATAGGCGCGGTAGCCGAGATAAATTTTGTTCAGGTAGAGTTCGAGGATCTCATCTTTGCTCAGCAACTGCTCGATGCGTATCGCCAGGAACACTTCCTTTACTTTACGCATCAGCGTCTTTTCAGGGCTGAGGAAGAAGTTACGCGCCAGTTGCTGGGTGATGGTACTCGCACCCTGCGAGGCATGGCCGGAGAACAGCGCGACGCTGGCGGCACGGAAAATCCCCACCGGGTCAACCCCGTGGTGCTCGTAGAAACGGCTATCTTCCGTGGCGATAAACGCCTTCACCAGTTCAGGTGGCATCTGGCTGAGAGTGACCGGAATACGCCGCTTTTCGCCATATTGGGCGATTAGCTCGCCATCTGCGCTATAAACCTGCATTGGAATTTGCAGACGCACGTCTCTGAGCGTCGCAACATCAGGAAGCTGGGGCTCAATATACTTGTAGAGGCCATAAATCGAGCCTGCTCCCAGCAGAATGCAACAGACTGCAAGGATTAATAAATACTTTACGAACTTCACCGGAGATTTCCCATTTAGTTTCATTTGGGCAGTTTATAAACAAACGCGCGGTAGTATAAAGGCAAGCCAGATGCATTGATATAGCCGTCACTATGATGGCGTTTAAGGGATATCACGAAATGGCTTTCGGATGCTGGCAAATTGGTCTTCATATTCAACAGGATAAAATTGCGGCTCTCGCGCTCCAGCGTGTGCGCGGCGGCTGGGCGCTGCGTCGCTGGTGGCTTCTCCCGCTTCCCGCCGATTTTTCCTCTCTTTCACCTCCACAGACGGAAAACGCGCTGGTGGCGACTCTCTCGCCCTGGCGGCGTGAGCTTCCGTGGCAACACGCGGTAAGCCTGGCTTTTCCGGCGAATCGCACACTGCAGAAAACCCTTCCACAGGCCGCCATGACCTTGCGCGACAGCGAACAGGCACAGTGGATCGCCAGTGCGATGGCGCAGCAGGTGGCGATGGAGCCCGGGGCGCTGTGTTTTGATTATCAACAAAGTCCGCAGGCAGACGGCTGGAGCGTGACTGCTGCCCGGCGCAAGGATGTCGAGCAGCTACAACGTGTTGCGCGCGCCCTGCGTTTGCAGGTGACGGCGGTAACGCCCGATGCCAGCGCATTACGGCAGTTCCTCCCCTGGCTTTCCGCTGAGTGGAATGGGCTGGCGTGGCATGACGCAAATCAGTGGCTATGGGCCAACGCGACGGGCTGGGGGAGTGCTGAACTTGAACAGACGCCATCGCTGTCTCACCTGGAGGCGCGGCTGGCGACGACGGGGCTGGTTCAATGCACGACCCACGTTGGTGGGGCCATCTGTTTTGACCCCTGGAGTGTAATCGGGCAGAAGTATCCCCCTCTGCCGGGCGAAGGCGATGACTTTGCCGTGGCTATCGCTCTGGCATTGGGGGCACAGGCATGACGACACGGGTTAATTTTCTTCCCTGGCGGCAATCTCGTCTGCGAAGGCGACGCTTTCGCGGGTGTCTGATTGTGGCAGGCATGCTGTTATTGGCAATGGTCACAGGCGGTATCCGACTGGGGGATCTGCGCCTCAGCAACGCCGCTCTGGCGCAGAAAATCGAGGCGGAGCGCCAGTTGCTGCGCGCGCTGACCCTGCGCGAAGAACAACTCAATGCGCGGCAGCAGGCGCAGAAGCTATTACAGCGTGAAGCGTCCGCCCGCCTGAAAACTCTTGCCTGGCAGGCGCGCTTACAGGCGCTCGCCGCTCAACTGCCTGAACAGGCATGGCTTACCGGGCTTGGTTATCAGAATGACGTATTGACGCTTTCCGGCGTACTGAACCGCTTTTCTGCCCTGCATGCGCTCGATGAGACGATGCAGCACATTGCGGAGTTTCATCCGGCTGTTGCCGGAAAGATGACGCGCGATGATGCGGGACGCTGGCTGTTTAATTACCAGATCAAAAGGAGCGTCGCCGATGCAGCTCCCTGAACGCTGGCAAGCAGGGCTCGCCGGAATCGTGTCGATAGCGGCGATCGGTATGCTGGCGCTATTGCGCCCGGAATCAACGTTGCAGGAGGCGCAGCGCACTGCGTGGCAGCAACAACAAGCTTTACGGGCTGCGCGCTGGCAAAGCGTGATGTCACGGCAAAGGGCACTTCTGCCTATAGAAGAGAAAACTGTGGCGGCGGGTAAGCCATTTTCCCCTGTTGATTTTCAACGCCAGGGTTCTGAACTGGTGAGCTGGACGCCCGCTGGTCGCGGCGGCGAGTTGGCGCTGGAAATTGAGTGGAACCAAATACCTTCCGTTTTTGCACTGCTTGCCGAACGTGACATGCAGGTCATGGCCTTTTCGATTAAAGCTGGCGTAGTGCGGCATATGCTGACGCTACAACTGGAGGGGCATGATGGGGATTGATCCACGCTGCGTAATAGTGCTGCTCGCCCCATTGCTACTGGCAATGCGCGATCCCTTTGTTCCGGTTGACGACCCCTGCCATACCGCGCAGCTCAGCCTGCTGCAATACGCCGGGCATGTTGATGACGGGCTGCGGCAGATTGGCTTTTTGCGTGATGAAAAAGGCCAATGGCGACGCGTGGAGCGCGATGCGATGCTCAATTCACGCTGGCGCATTGCAGAGATAACGGCAGAAAACCTGACCCTCAATCTTGGGGCAGAGTGTGACCCCTCGCACTGGCGAGTCATCAAAGGAGAAAATACGAATGATAAAAAGGATAAGCCTGCTGGTGCTGTTACTGCAGCCACTGTTGGCAGCCAGCAAAAACGTGTCGCTGGTGGTGGATGATGTCCCAATCGCACAGGTGCTGCAAAGCCTGGCGGATGTCGAACAGCGCAATATGGTTATCGCACCGGATGTGCAGGGCGTACTGTCGTTGCAGCTTAAAAATGTGCCCTGGAAACAGGCGCTACAAACCGTGCTGACCAGCGGTGGGCTCACGATGACGCAGCAGGGGAATGTAATATCCATCCACTCTCAGGCCTGGCAGGAGGCGCGTCAGCAAAAGGCGCAAGCCGAGCAGGAGAAGCGCCAGCAGACACTGCCGCTGAAAAGCCGCAGTATCGTGCTGTATCACGCCGATGCGGCTGAGCTTGCCAAAGCCGGAGAAAAACTATTGAGCCCGCGTGGTACGCTCACTGTCGATAAACGCACCAATCGGCTTATTTTGCGCGACGATGAAAAGCATTTACCGCTTTTCGATAGCTGGGTCAGTGAAATGGATATCCCCGTAGGGCAGGTTGAGCTGGCGGCGCATATTGTCACTATTAATGAAAAGAGCCTGCGTGAGCTTGGCGTAAAATGGACGCTGGCGGACGCGGCAAATCCGCCGGGGCTCGGGAAAATCACCTCACTCAGTAGCGATCTTTCGGTGGCGGATGCAACCACCCGTGGCGGGTTTAATATTGGCCGTATCAATGGTCGCCTGCTGGAACTGGAACTTTCGGCGCTGGAGCAAAAGCAGCAACTGGAGATTATCGCCAGCCCTCGCTTGCTGGCTTCTCACCTACAACCCGCCAGCATCAAACAGGGCAGCGAAATACCCTATCAGGTCTCCAGCGGGGAAAGCGGCGCGACGTCGGTAGAATTTAAAGAGGCGGTACTGGGAATGGAGGTGACACCGACGGTGCTGCAAAAAAATCGTGTTCGCCTGAAACTGCACATCAGCGAGAATATGCCTGGTCAGGTGCTGCAACAGGCTGATGGCGAAGTGCTGGCGATTGATAAACAGGAAATTGAAACCCAGGTGGAAGTGCAGAGCGGGGAGACGCTGGCGCTGGGCGGAATTTTCTCGCAAAAAAACAAAACTGCGCGTGATGGTGTACCTTTACTGAGCGATATTCCGTTATTGGGGCAACTTTTTCGCCATGATGGCAAAGATAATGAGCGACGGGAGCTGGTGGTGTTTATCACGCCGAGGATCATTTCAGCCCGATAATCGCTGAAATTTCTTTACGAACTGGCGTCAGGTGTTTGACGTGAGGGCCGATTTAGCATACAAGGAGTACCGATTTGAGCGTCGGCGCACTCTATTCGGTCTCCTCCGGGGCGGTAATTTAATCTGTTGCCAAACCAGCCGGAGTATTGAGATAATTTTCAGTCTGACTCTCGCAGTATCGCACAAGAGGTTTCAGTTCATGTCCAGCGACGCCAAAGTATTTGCGGCGCGGATTTATCATTAACGAATAGTCTTAGTAGTACCAAAAAAATGGCAGAGAAACGCAATATCTTTCTGGTTGGACCTATGGGTGCCGGCAAAAGCACTATTGGGCGCCAGTTAGCCCAACAGCTCAATATGGAATTTTACGATTCTGATCAAGAGATTGAGAAAAGAACAGGCGCTGACGTGGGCTGGGTCTTTGATGTCGAAGGCGAAGAAGGTTTCCGTGACCGCGAAGAAAAGATCATCAACGAGTTGACGGAAAAGCAGGGCATTGTTCTGGCGACAGGCGGTGGCTCTGTGAAGTCTCGCGAAACGCGCAATCGTCTCTCCGCCCGCGGCGTGGTTGTCTATCTCGAAACGACCATCGAGAAACAGCTTGCGCGCACGCAGCGCGATAAAAAACGTCCGCTGTTGCAGGTTGATGCGCCGCAGCGCGAAGTCTTCGTTGCGCTGGCTGATGAGCGTAACCCGCTGTATGAAGAGATTGCCGATATCACTATCCGTACTGATGATCAGAGTGCGAAAGTGGTCGCGAACCAGATCATTCATATGCTGGAAAGCAACTGATACTGACCCGCGAGCAAAGCGTCAGCGTAAAGCGTATAAGCGAATATAAGTAACCAAGGTGGACGTCGCGTTATGGAGAGGCTTACTGTAACTCTCGGGGAACGTAGTTACCCGATAACCATCGCGGCTGGTTTGTTTAACGATCCAGCTTCCTTCTTACCGCTCAAGTCTGGCTGCCAGGTTATGCTGGTCACCAACGAAACGCTGGCGCCGCTCTATCTTGATAACGTCCGTTCTGTGCTGGAACAGGCTGGCGTTAAAGTGGACAGCGTGATCCTTCCCGATGGCGAGCAGTACAAGAGCCTGGCGGTGATGGATACCGTGTTTACCGCATTACTGCAAAAACCGCACGGTCGCGACACGACCCTGGTGGCTCTTGGCGGCGGCGTCATCGGCGACTTAACCGGGTTTGCGGCGGCGAGCTATCAGCGCGGCGTGCGCTTTATTCAGGTTCCCACCACTCTGCTTTCGCAGGTGGACTCCTCGGTTGGCGGCAAAACGGCCGTAAACCACCCTCTCGGTAAAAATATGATTGGCGCGTTCTGGCAACCGGCTTCTGTGGTGGTTGATCTGAACTGCCTGAAAACGCTGCCGGCTCGTGAACTCTCCTCCGGCCTCGCCGAAGTTATCAAATATGGCATTATTCTCGATGCGCCGTTCTTCGACTGGCTGGATGAGAATATCGATGCGTTGATGGCGCTTGACGAAAAAGCGATGGCGTACTGCATTCGTCGCTGCTGTGAATTAAAAGCAGAAGTTGTCGCCGCGGACGAGCGAGAAACCGGCTTACGTGCTTTACTCAATCTTGGACATACTTTTGGACATGCGATTGAGGCCGAGATGGGTTACGGTAACTGGCTTCACGGTGAAGCCGTAGCTGCTGGCATGGTAATGGCGGCGCACGCGTCTGAACGATTAGGCCAGTTTAAGCCCGAGGAGACGCAGCGTATTGTTGCGCTGCTTAAACGCGCAAACCTGCCGGTCTCAGGCCCGCAGGAGATGTCTGCCGAAGCGTATCTGCCGCACATGATGCGTGACAAAAAAGTTTTAGCCGGTGAGATGCGACTTGTCCTCCCGCTGGCAATCGGTAAAAGTGAAGTACGCGGCGGCGTATCGCATGATGTGGTTCTTGGCGCTATCGCTGATACTCAGCAGGCGCAACAATAAGAAAGGTCAAGCCGCGTTCGCGCGGCGTTTTATCTTCAGGTGAAGTGCAATAGTTGTGGGCGTGAGCCTTTTAGTGGGGTGTTAAATGGATGAATTTAAACCAGAAGACGAGCTGAAACCCGATCCCAGCGATCGTCGTACTGGTCGCTCTCGTCAATCTTCCGATCGTGACAATGAGCCACAGATCAACTTTGATGATGTGGAGCTGGAAGCGGATGAGCGCCGTCCGGCCCGTAGCCGCAAGGCACGTGAAGATGTCGAGCCCGAAGATGAGCTGTATGACGACGAAGATGATGCAGAGGCGGAAGAAGTCGTCGAGCGTCGTCCGCGTAAACGTAAATCCCCACCGCGTAAACCGGCTTCTCGCCAGTACATTATGATGGGCGTCGGGATTCTGGTGCTGCTGCTGCTGATTGTCGGCATCGGTTCGGCGCTGAAATCACCGTCTTCCTCTTCCAGCGACCAGAGCGCGTCGACGGAAAAGAATATCGATCTCTCCGGTGATGCTGCCGATCAGGCTAATGGCACTCAGCCTGCGCCGGGCACCACTTCGGCAGAACAGACCGCTGGCGCTAACCCGCAGCAGGACGTTTCTCTGCCGCCAATCTCTTCCACGCCGACTCAGGGCCAGCCAGCCGCTGCGCCGGAAGGTCAACAGCGTGTTGAAGTGCAGGGCGATCTGAATAACGCACTGACTCAGCAGCAGGGCCAGGTCGATAACGTGGTGGTGAACTCCACGCTGCCGACTGAACCGGCAACCGTTGCGCCTGTCCGTAACGGCGCGGCATCTCGCCCGGTGGCAACGGAAAGCGCACCGCGTCAGCAGACTGCGGCCACGCGTCCTGAACGCAAGCAAACGGTGATTGAACCGAAACCGCAGAGCAAGCCGCAAACGACCGCAGCGGCGAAACCGGCGCCGGTAACTGCACCGAAGCCTGTTGCCCAGCCACCAAAACACACCGAAACCGCGGCTACGAAAGCCCCGGCTGCATCCACCGCTCCGGCGAAACCGGCTGCGACGGCGAGCACTCCGGCTCCGGCTGCAACGTCTACCACTGCCCCTGCGGCAACGACGGCGCCTGCTGCAACTGCTGCCTCCAGCGCGGCGAAATCCGCAGGCGATGTAAACTCGCTGAAATCTGCGCCTGGCGGCCACTATACGCTCCAGCTCAGCTCCTCTTCTAACTACGACAACCTGAACGGTTGGGCGAAGAAAGAGAACCTGAAAAACTACGTGGTTTATCAGACCACGCGTAACGGTCAGCCCTGGTATGTGCTGGTAACGGGTGTTTACGCTTCGAAAGATGATGCGAAACGCGCGGTCACCACGCTGCCTGCCGATGTGCAGGCGAAAAATCCGTGGGCAAAACCGCTGCATCAGGTGCAGTCTGACCTGAAGTAATGTGGCGTGCTATAAGGCGCAGGATGCTGTCGGAGCTTTCTCCACAGCCGGAGAAAGTGTAATTAGTTAGGCAGCATGAAAAAAAATCGCGCTTTTTTAAAATGGGCAGGGGGCAAGTACCCCCTGCTCGAAGATATTGGCCGGCATCTACCGAAAGGTGAGTGCCTGGTCGAACCGTTTGTTGGTGCAGGGTCGGTATTTCTCAATACCGACTTTTCTCGTTATATTCTTGCCGATATTAATAGCGATCTCATCGATCTCTACAACATCGTGAAGTACCAGCCCGAAGAGTATGTCGCCGAGGCGCGCAAGGTGTTCACGCCCGAGACGAATGACTCTGATCGGTACTATGCATTCCGCGCTGAATTTAATGCCAGCACGGATAAAATGCGCCGCGCGGTACTTTTCCTCTATTTGAACCGTCATGGTTATAACGGTCTGTGTCGCTATAACCTGCGCGGCGAATTTAACGTGCCGTTTGGCCGATACAAGAAGCCTTACTTCCCGGAAGCCGAGCTGTACCACTTCGCTGAAAAAGCGCAGAACGCCGAGTTTTATTGCGAGTCTTATGAAGTGTGTATGGATCGCGCCCATCAGGCTACAAAAGCGGTCGTCTATTGTGACCCGCCGTATGCGCCACTGTCGGCGACGGCAAATTTCACGGCCTACCACACCAATAGCTTCAGCAGCGAACAGCAAAAACTGTTGGCCGATAAAGCCGAAGAGCTGGTGGCGAAGCGCATTCCGGTACTGATTTCAAACCATCGGACACCGGAGACGGTGGCGTGGTATAACAACGCAGTACAGCACGTCGTAAAAGTACGACGTAGCATTAGCCGCAATGGCGGCACGCGTAATAAGGTGGATGAGCTGCTGGCGTTGTATCGCCCGGCAGATAAAAAATAGTTTTCAGGAGATGCGGATGAAACAGTTTTTGATTGCCCCCTCAATTCTGTCGGCTGATTTTGCCCGCCTGGGCGAAGACACCGCCAACGCACTGGCAGCCGGTGCGGATGTGGTTCATTTCGATGTTATGGATAACCACTATGTGCCGAATTTGACCATCGGCCCGATGGTGCTGAAAGCCCTGCGCAAATACGGTATTACCGCGCCTATCGACGTTCACCTGATGGTGAAACCGGTCGATCGTATTGTTCCCGATTTCGCAGCGGCAGGCGCCAGCATTATTACTTTCCATCCCGAAGCGTCTGAGCATGTCGATCGCTCGCTGCAACTGATCAAAGAGCATGGCTGTAAAGCGGGGCTGGTGTTTAACCCGGCGACGCCGCTGAGCTATCTCGATTACGTGATGGACAAACTGGACGTTATCCTGCTGATGTCGGTGAACCCGGGCTTCGGCGGCCAGTCCTTCATTCCTCATACCCTCGATAAGCTGCGCGAGGTGCGCCGTCGTATCGACGAATCTGGCTATGATATTCGTCTGGAAGTGGACGGCGGGGTGAAGGTGAACAACATTGGTGAAATCGCCGCAGCCGGAGCGGACATGTTTGTCGCGGGCTCCGCGATTTTCGACCAGCCGGACTACAAAAAAGTGATTGATGAAATGCGCAGTGAACTGGCAAAGGTAAGTCATGGATAAATTGCAGAGCATTCGCGGCGTCGCCTTCGATCTTGACGGTACGCTGGTGGATAGCGCGCCGGGGCTGACTGCTGCGGTAGACAGCGCGCTCTACGCGCTGGAACTCCCGGTCGCGGGCGAAGAACGCGTCGTGACCTGGATAGGTAACGGTGCCGATGTCCTGATGGAGCGGGCGCTGGCCTGGTCTCGTCAGGAACGCGCAACCCAGCGCGCCGCGCAGGGTAAACCTTCCATCGATCACGCGGATATCCCACAGGATGAGCAGCTTCGTGTGCTGCGTCGCCTGTTCGACCGCTACTACGCTGAATTTGCCGAAGAGGGCAGCTTCCTGTTCCCCCACGTTGAGAAAACGCTGGCAGCGCTGTATGAAAAAGGGCTGCCGCTGGCGCTGGTGACTAACAAACCAACGCCGTTTGTCGCGCCATTGCTGGAAGCGCTGGGTATTGCGCGCTTCTTCAGGGTGGTCATTGGCGGCGATGATGTGCAGAACAAGAAGCCGCATCCGGAGCCGCTGTTGCTGGTGGCGAAGCGTCTGGAAATTGCGCCCGCTGAGCTGTTGTTCGTCGGTGATTCACGCAACGATATTCAGGCGGCAAAGGCCGCGGGCTGTTGTTCCGTCGGCCTGACCTACGGCTATAACTATGGCGAATCCATCGCGCTCAGCTCGCCGGATCACCTCTTCGACCATTTTAATGAACTCTTGCCCGCGCTCGGGCTTCCGCACAGTGAAAATCAGGAATTAGAAAATGACTAAGCCCATCGTTTTTAGTGGCGCACAGCCGTCAGGTGAATTGACCATTGGCAACTATATGGGTGCGCTGCGTCAATGGGTAAACATGCAGGATGACTACCATTGCATCTACTGCATCGTTGACCAACACGCCATCACCGTGCGTCAGGATCCGCAGGCGCTGCGCAAAGCAACCCTCGATACCCTGGCGCTCTATCTGGCCTGTGGCATCGACCCGGAGAAAAGCACCATCTTCGTTCAGTCTCATGTGCCGGAGCATGCACAACTGAGCTGGGCGCTGAACTGCTACACCTACTTCGGCGAACTGAGCCGTATGACCCAGTTCAAAGATAAATCCGCCCGCTACGCCGAAAACATCAACGCCGGTCTGTTCGATTACCCGGTGCTGATGGCGGCAGATATTCTGCTGTATCAAACCAACCAGGTGCCAGTGGGTGAAGATCAGAAACAGCACCTGGAACTGAGCCGCGATATCGCCCAGCGCTTCAACGCCATCTATGGCGATATTTTCAAAGTGCCTGAGCCGTTCATTCCGAAATCCGGCGCGCGCGTGATGTCGCTGCTGGAGCCGACCAAGAAGATGTCCAAATCCGATGACAACCGCAACAACGTTATCGGCCTGCTGGAAGATCCGAAATCTGTCGTCAAGAAAATCAAACGCGCGATGACCGACTCTGAAGAGCCGCCGGTGGTGCGTTACGACGTGAAAGAGAAAGCGGGCGTTTCCAACCTGCTGGATATCCTCTCCGCCGTCACCGGACAGAGTATCCCGGAGCTGGAAAAACACTTCGAAGGCAAAATGTACGGCCATCTGAAAGGTGAAGTGGCGGAAGCGGTTTCCGGCATGCTGACCGAGCTGCAGGAACGCTACCACCGCTTCCGTAACGATGAAGCCCTGCTCAATAAGATCATGAAAGAGGGTGCGGACAAAGCCAGCGCTCGCGCTTCTGCAACGCTGAAAGCGGTCTATGACGCGATCGGGTTTGTCGGTAAGCCGTAATGCATTCTGCTTGACTAAAACCGGGTTAATCCCTAATGCCAGTCGTTTAAGGATCGGTTGATCGATCCGGTGGCTGGTGTAAACAACAGGCGACCCATCCGAAATGACACGGTCTGAATCTTTTTGCCGTGGATGGTGTCGTCTGGCGTGCCACAGGTACTGCGCATTTTACGCGAAAGCGTCAGCCAGGTGGCGTCGGGTGAACAGGACTAATGCCGTTTGTTATCAATGGTTAAGGTGATTCGGTTGGCGCGGCAAAAGAGTTCGGAAATATGTACCGGTTTGTCGTTCTGATCGAAGGCTGTCTTACTGATGCGAAACAGCGGTTCCCCCAGCTCGCACTTCAGCCATTTTGCCTGGGCGCGGGTGGCGGCAAAGATATCAATGGTTTTTTTATCGCTCAGCACTCGCGTATCAAAACGCTCCTGAAATAACTGATAAGTTGAAGCGCCTTCCGTATAAAGCGTATCAAAATCAGGGTAACGCGAGAGGGGGATCCATGAACTGTCGATAAACAGCGGCTCTTTGTCGAGGTACATCACGCGGCTGAGATGAAACACGTCGCTGTTGCCGGGAATATTGAGTTTCTCGCAGAAGGGGGCGGCGCTGATACGCTCCTGCTCAATCACTTTCTCTTTTGTCGGTTTGCCCTGTGATACGCCGAAGTCGGTAAAACCGCTCACGGTAAGCAGCGCGTTCTCAACTTTCTGGCTCTGCACAAAGGTGCCTTTCCCCTGCCAGCGGATCAACACACCGTCGGCGACCAAATCGCTAATCGCTTTGCGGATAGTGATGCGGCTGACGTTGTACTGGGCGCAGAGATCGATTTCCGTGGGGATCTGTTGACCTGGCTGGTAGATCCCCTGAGCGATGTCATCCAGCAGTTGCTGGCGTACCGTTGCATAGAGGAGTTGGTGTGAGTAGCGATCCGTGGCTGACATAATCGACCCTGAAAAAGAGAGTAATAAACGGATTATAGGGTCGTTTGTGGGTAAGTAACAGCGTGTTGGCGTGAAGATACTCACGCCAACATTGCGATTACCAGGCACCGTGATACTGAATAGTTTGTGATGCACTGGCTGTGCCCAGTTGCATAGCCTCGTGTAATGATTGGCCTGATGCCCATGCACAGAGGAATCCGGCGATGAAAGAGTCGCCAGCGCCCATCGTATCGACGACGGCGACCTGCTGCGGCGTTTGCCGCCAGAATTGCCTGCCATCCCAGGCGATACTGCCGTTTTCTCCCAGCGTAACGATGATTGCGCCAGCGCCTTGCGCCACAATACTTTTCATCCGCAGGCGCAGGGCCTCATCCTCAATCTGAGCGGACGCAAAAGCAAAGTCGAGATGCGGCGATAGCGTGTGCCATAGCGGGCTATCCCATTTGTCGGAGAAATCGAAAGAGGTCGTTTTTCCCGCCGCGTGGAGGCGAGGGAATGCCTCTTCCGCATGCCCCCAGATTGCCGCATGGATGATGTCGTACCCGGCAAGCCAGTGATAATCCTCTTCACTGAGGGCAAAATCGGCCATCACGCCTTCGCTATAATCGCCAAAAACCCGATCGTTGCCGTTGAGCGTGACCTGCGTTTGTGCGGTCTCGCCCGCTTTGGTGTGAACGTGGCTGATATTGACCCCTTTTCGGGCCAGGTCGCTCTTCAGGGTATTGCCAAAGTCATCTTCGCCAACCCAGGTGATGCACCCTGGCTGCATACCGTAGCGCGTGGAGTAGACAGCAACATTGACAGCGTTGCCGCCGGAAAAGGCTTTGTTGAGCTGTGGATAGATATCTATGCAGTTATCGCCAATGGTCGCCAGTTTTTTCATTATGCGCCCTCCGGCAACAGCGCGCGAAAACGCTCCAGCGCCTGGCGCGCATAGAGCCTCGGTTCGTTCATGTACATCGTTACCAGCTCGACGGTGCAGTAGCCGTCATAGCCGCTATCGATGATATCGCGCATCAGTTCGCGCAGCGGCATTTTGCCATCGCCGGGAATGTAGTGAGTATCGCTCGCCCCGTCGCTGTCGACAATGTGCAGATGGCGCAACTTATTCCCCAGTTTGCTGAAATAGCTCATCACCGGTTCGGCCTGAACATAGGGCGCGCAGATGTCGATCATGCTGAATAAGCGGGGGGATGGCGCCAGCGACAGCGCGCGAAGAACATCGTTGGCATTACACACCACGTTCGACTCATACGGCGTGAGTGGCTCCAGAATCAGATCCATTTCAATGTTTTCGGCGTATTCGCACAGCTCGTTCAGGTTTTCTGCCAGCCGCGCCCAGATATCGTCAGGCGTGGCGAGATAGCCTGCGTGAGCCGCAGAGATTAGCGTACAGCCTGCATTCATCTCTTTCGCCATGTCCATCGCCAGTTTAATCATATCCAGACTTTCACGGCGCATGAGTTCGTCGCCGATCATCATGTTGTAGGGATAACCGTTGGTTTCCGGCGTATAGCCGATGATAGGCATCTGATAGGTTTCGGCGAGCGCTTTGATCTGGCGGATGCCGCCCGCTTTCAAATCGGGGGCAAAGGCGTGGGGGCGACCTCCCCATAGTTCGATACCGTCATAACCCAGTTCATGCGCGTCGCGAAAGGCGTGCTCAATGGGCAGCCGCTGGTGGCCGCAGGTAAACATACCTGTTTTCATGATATTGCTCCTTCGTAAACCCGGCGCGTAGCCGGGTCAGGTTAGGGATTAATACTCGACGATGCCACCGTAGTAGCGGCGTTCATCCGGGTTGTGGTCTTTGTAAATAGAGAGGTAGTAGCAGAGCCACTCCATCGGCACGAACATCAGGAACGGTGCGAGCCACGGGTGCAGGCCCTGCGCGATATCGGCGTAATCAATCACGATGACGTTATCGGTGCGTTGCTTCACGAAGCTGATGGCGCGCTCGGTGGTGTGACGGCTCTCGTCGTTACCCAGCAGGAACAGGAACGGTACGCCGGGCTCGACAATCTCCAGCGGGCCATGACGAAATTCGCCGCTTTCAATGACGCAACCGTGCGTCCAGGTAAATTCCATCAGAGTAACGATGCCCTCTTTATAGCCCAGCGGGCGCAGCGGGCCGGCGGAAACGGTGTAGATCATCGGCCACTGGCTGGCCTGTTCGCCTAACTGACGCCCTTTCTCTTCCCAGTTGCGAACCAGATAACCGAGAGCCTGCGGCAACTTGTCCAGGTCATTTTTAATTTTGCCAATCTCTGGTGTTGGAGAGAGGCGGGTAATCATCTCCAGCACCACGCTGTAGCACAGCAGAAGATGAATTTCCCAGATACAGTCGGCCTGATAGTCGACAACAAACTCCGCCGGTACGGTGATTGGGCTGTCCGGGCGTTTGGTAAAGGCGGCAGTGAGCGCCCCGCAGGCGCGGCCCAGTTCCAGCGCTTTGATGACTTCCTCAGTTTTGCCGTAATCGGACACGCCGATGACGGCGCAGCGATCGTCGAGGCGGTAAGGCGTGTTGTCACAAAATTCCCAGCCGGAGATGGCGTATACCTGAAGGTCGGAAAAACGATCCGCCAGATGTTTTGCCGTTTGCGCGGCGTTCAGCGGTGAACCGCAGGCAACAAAGTAGATACGATCGATGTTGCGACGGATCATCTCTCCTGTGATGGCGTGAACACGCGGAACATCCGCAGAGAGGACTTTTTCTACTTCCTGCACCATGTTTTCAGTAACCAGGAAGTCCACGGTGCTTTTATCAATATCCAACATTTCAATAATCTCCAGATAATATTACGACAGAGTGGCCAACTGGCGATTACGCTTTTCCCAGAAGGCGTAAGCGGGCAGGCCAGTAGCAATAACAATGACGGCACAGATAAGCCCTGGAATCGGGGCCCAGACAAAAGTGGACGCGACCAGAATCAGGCTGGAGGCGATGGCGAGAAAGGTCATCAGGCCGAATGCCGGAGTGCGCCATAAGGGTTTGTAATCTTCCCGTTTCCGGCACCAGATAATGGAGCCGAAGGTCAGCGTATTTTTGAAGCACATTACCAGGGTGAAATAGCCCAGCAGGCTGGTCAGGTCAGAGACGAAGATGAAGAAGATCCCCAGCGCCGCCTGCAACACGATAGAGACATCCGGCGTGTTATATTTCGGATGAACGTGACCAAAGCATTTGAAAAACAGGTTATCTTTCGCCATCGCGTACTCAAGACGCGGCTGGTACATCACGCAACTGGAAAGCGAACCGAGGATCACGATCATGGCGGTGATGGCGACGAAAATTCCCGCAGTGCTGCCGAGGGCGGGGATCCAGGTTAGCGCATCGGAAATGGGGGTTTCGGACGCGGCAAGCTTATCGAACGGCATCAGGCCGGAAATCACTAACGCCAGCAGGGTATAGAGCACTAAAACGAGTAAACAGGATCCAATCAGCGCTCGCGGCATGGTCTTGCCAGGGTTTTTGATCTCCCCGGTCATGTAGCAGATGGAGGCCATGCCTGTGTAGGACCAACTGGTGGCGGAGATCCCGGCCAGCAGCGCCATAAATCCGCCTGTTGCGCCTGCGATGCTGGTGGCCGGGGCGGCGAAATTATCCGTTTTGAACCAGAAGATCCCAAGACCGATAACGATGGTAAAGGGGATGATCTTGGCGATGGTAATCAGGGTCTGGAATGCGGCGCCGCCCTCTACAGAACGCAGATGCAGCAGCATAAACATGATGATCAACGCCGAGGCGATAAACTTACCTGCCAGCGGATCAATTGGCATCAGAAAACCGAGGTTGCTGACCACCGCAAGCGCCATGATGGAGAGCGACGGAGCATCATTTGCCCAAAAACTGGCCCAGCCGGAAAGGAATGCCAGAGGACGGCTTCCTGCGTTTTTCAGATAAACATAATCTGCACCGTTTTCCGGGTATGCGGTCGACAGTTCCGCATAAACGCACATCTGGGGAATCACAATCAAACCGCCGATAACAAAAGCGAGCACGGTTAACCACGGGGTTCCGGCCGCTTTTGCGACTTCACCTACTGAAACGAAAATACCGGAACCGACGGTTGTCCCGACGGCGATAGCAAGGACGGCCCAAAAGCCGAGCTTGCGTTGAAGTTCCTGGCTTTCCATATCAATACCTTTTTAGTGTCCAATATGTTGTAGGGGGAGAGTTCGTTGTTACGAATACATGTTACATGACAACGTAATACGAATATAACAACATATGATGTATTGTAATTTTGCAGGAGATCACAAAATTGCGACGAGAGCAGGAAATCGATCCTGATAATTCGATATCCCTTTGAAATGGATGCAAAAAAAGATCGCAATTGCGATCTTTTGTCTTTGGATTAAAACGAGAGGGTAAACAAGGCGCTACATGGCATTTATCATGCGATTACTGGTCAGCCGCCGGGCCACAGCCGCCAATAATTTTAGAAATGGAAATGGCCGGGTGCAGCAGGTAGTCGTAAGAGCAGGTTTTGTTTTTATTCTCGATGTGCCCGGTGCAGGCGGTGAGGGTAGAGAGCGCCAGTACCACGGCAGCGGCTTTCAACATGGTTTTCATAGAATCATCCCTTGAATAAATAAACGTTAATAAATCCATGTGCTTACCTCCGGTCAGGCCGGGATAAGCTGTCTTTATTTAACGTCATGCCGCGGGAAATGAATAATTCGATTAACTTAAAGACGTATTAAATATTAATAATAATCGTAGATGTCATGCATTTGTTCTATGTGTGGGCGCGGCAGATCTACCGCGCCCGAAGGAAATTAATGATTTGAGAACCAGTTCAGCTTCTCGCGCAGCGCGACTACGTGCCCCACAATAATCAGTGCCGGGCTTTCCATCTGCTGTGCCAGGGCGCCTAACTCTGCCAGGGCGCCGTCAACGACGCGCTGTTTAATGGCAGTACCGTTTTCAACGATGGCGACGGGCATATTGGCGGACATGCCGTGCTCAATCAGTTTTTCCTGAATGGTTGCCGCCTGATTCAGTCCCATATAGAACACCAGCGTCTGTTTTTCCGCTGCCAGGTTATGCCAGTCCAGTTCACCGCCGGTTTTCAGGTGGCCTGTTACCAGACGCACGCTCTGGGCGTAGTCGCGATGGGTTAGCGGAATGCCCGAGTAAGCTGAGCAGCCAGACGCTGCCGTAATACCAGGCACGACCGAGAAGGGGATTCCGGCGTTGCACAGGGTTTCCAGTTCTTCGCCGCCGCGCCCGAAGATAAAGGGATCGCCGCCTTTCAGGCGCACTACGCGTTTGCCTTGCTGCGCTTCACGCAGCAGGATTTGGTTGATCTCATCCTGCGGTACGCAGTGATAACCCGCGCGTTTCCCGACGAATACGCGGTCAGCGTCGCGACGCACCAGATTCATGATGTCATCGGAGACCAGGCGGTCATAAACCACCACATCGGCCTGCTGGATTTGCTGCAGCCCCTTGAGCGTCAGCAGCCCTGCATCGCCCGGCCCGGCGCCGACCAGCACCACTTCGCCGCGGTGATCCAGCGGTTCGCTCAGTAGTTGTTCGGTGGCTTGCTCAATTGCCGCTTTATCCTGATTGGCCAGCGATTGCGCCAGGCGATCGTGGCTGAACAGTTTTTCCCAGAAACGACGGCGCTCGCCGATGGTGGCAAACTGCTTTTTCACCCGCGAACGCAACTGTCCGGCATAATGGGCGACCTGGCCGAGATGCAGCGGCAGCAGCGACTCCAGCTTTTCACGCAGCAGGCGCGCCAGCACCGGCGAGGTGCCGCCGGAGGAAACGGCGACCATCAGCGGCGAGCGGTCGATAATCGACGGCATGATAAAACTGGCGGCTTTCGGCGCATCCACCACGTTGCAGAAAATGCGTCGCGCTTCGGCGGCATCACTCACCTGCTGGTTAACCGCGTCGTTATCGGTTGCCGCGATAGCCAGCCAGCAGGTGTCGAGAAGCGAGGAGTCAAACTTACCTTCAACCAGCGTTAGCATGCCTGCATCTTCCCATACTCTGAACTGAGGAACGTACTCCAGCGCGTTGACTGTCAAACGGGCGCCGGCGTCAAGCAGCAGGCGCGCTTTACGCTCAGCGATATCACCGCCGCCAACCAGTAAACAGTCGCGGTCGCGTAGCTGGCAGAAGATAGGTAAGTGATCCACGGTGTAGCCTCACAGATGGACAGAAACAGGGGAATAATGGGGGGTAGAATAACAGCAGGTGCCGTATGAACCATACGACTTTTCCTGCTGTTACCTCTAAGAGGTCATAGGCGAAACCTATGACCTTGTACGTCAGGCTTTAAGCTGCACCTGACCGTCTTTTACGCGGGCGTTAAAATGGGCGACGGAGTGACTTTCGTCCTCCATGCATAACCCGTCAGTTAAGCGGAAACGCTGTTTTTTCAACGGACTGGCGACCCATAATTCGCCCTGATGTTCGGCTATCAACCCGCGTGACAACACGCTGGATTCAAAGAACGGGTCGATGTTGCTGATGGCGAAAACGCGCTCGTCAGCGTAAGGGCGGAAAATGGCGACCTGCTGGTCGCCCAGCAGGGCGCAGACGCCGGTTGCCGGCAAAATAGCGTCGATTTTGCAGATGTTTACCCACTGGCTCATGCGTTGTCCTCCACCAGAGTGACCGGGATGCGTTCGTACGGCGTGGCCGGGCGATGCTGTTCACGTTCAGGCACAACCTGTACGTTCGGGTCACGTTGCTCGCTGTTGATAAAGTGTTTGAAACGAACCTGTGCCGCCGGGTTGTTGACGGTTTCCGTCCACTCGCAGGCGAAGGCGTCGCGCAGGCGGGCAATCTCAGATTCCAGATGCTCGTTCAGGCCCAGCTTGTCGTCGATGATCACGGCGCGCAGGTAGTCGATGCCGCCTTCCAGGTTATCCAGCCACGGCGCGGTACGCGTCAGTTTATCGGCGGTGCGAATGTAGAACATCATGAAGCGGTCGAGGTATTTCACCAGCGTATCGCGATCGAGATCGGCCGCCAGCAGATCCGCATGGCGTGGTTTCATCCCGCCGTTACCACACACATAGAGGTTCCAGCCTTTTTCGGTGGCGATAATGCCCACGTCTTTCCCCTGGGCTTCCGCACATTCGCGGGTACAGCCGGAGACGCCGAATTTCATTTTGTGTGGAGTACGAATGCCTTTGTAGCGATTTTCCAGCTCAACGCCGAAGCCAACGCTATCACCGACGCCGTAGCGGCACCAGGTGCTGCCGACGCAGGTTTTCGCCATACGCAGCGCTTTAGCGTAAGCGTGGCCGGTTTCAAAGCCCGCTTCAATCAACTGACGCCAGATTTCCGGCAGGTCATCTTTCTGCGCGCCAAACAGGCCGATACGCTGAGAACCGGTAATTTTGGTGTACAGATTAAACTCGCGCGCGATACGACCGACTGCAACCAGCCCTTCCGGGGTGATTTCACCGCCCGCAGAACGCGGGATGACGGAATAAGTGCCGTCTTTCTGGATGTTAGCCAGGAAGTTATCGTTGCTATCCTGCAACGGCGTATGTTCCGGTTTGAGGATATACTCATTCCAGCAGGAAGCCAGCAGGGAGCCAACGGTCGGTTTACACACTTCGCAGCCGTAGCCTTTACCGTATTTTTGCAGCAGTTCGTCGAAGGATTTAATCCCTTCCACGCGGATTAGGTGATACAGCTCCTGACGGGTGAAAGCGAAGTGTTCGCACAAGTTGTTGTTAACTTCGATGCCCTGCTTAGAAAGCTCAGCGTTCAGCACCTGCGTGACCAGCGGGATACAGCCGCCGCAGCCGGTACCGGCTTTGGTTTCCGCTTTCAGCGCTGCTACGGTGTGGCAACCTTTGTTGATTGCGGCGATCAGGTCGCCTTTGGTGACATCAAAGCAGGAACAGATTTGTGCGCTGTCCGGGAGTTTATCAACCCCAATAGAGGGTTTACCGCTACCCGCGTGAGCCGGGAGGATCAGCGAGTCCGGGTTTTCCGGCAGCTCGATTTTGTTCATTTCGAGTTGCAGCAGGTTGCCGTAGTCGCTGGTGTCGCCGACCAGCACCGCGCCGAGCAGGTATTTGTTGTCTTCGCTGACGATCAGGCGTTTGTAGACTTCTTTGCTTTCGTCGAGATAGACGTAGCTACGTGCGCCTGGCGTGCGGCCATGTGCATCGCCGATGCCGCCAACGTCCACGCCCAGCAGTTTCAGTTTGGCGCTGAGATCCGCGCCCTGGAACGCATTGTTGGTGCCGAGGATATGATCAACCGCCACCTGCGCCATTTTGTAGCCCGGCGCGACCAGCCCGTAAACGCGGTTGTTCCAGCTTGCACATTCGCCGATTGCGTAGATATCCGGATCGGAAGTCTGGCAGGTGTCGTTAATCACGATACCGCCGCGCTGCGCCACCGCCAGACCGCATTGGGTCGCCAGTTTATCGCGTGGGCGAATACCGGTGGAGAAGACGATAAAGTCGACTTCTAAATCGCTGCCGTCGGCAAAACGCATGGTTTTACGCGCTTCTTTGCCTTCCTGAACGATCTCTTTGGTGTTTTTGCTGGTGTGCACACGCACGCCCATGCTTTCAATCTTACGGCGTAGCTGCTCGCCGCCCATCTGATCAAGCTGTTCGGCCATCAGCATGGGGGCAAATTCGATAACGTGGGTTTCAATGCCGAGGTTTTTCAGCGCGCCGGCCGCTTCCAGGCCGAGCAGGCCGCCGCCAACGACTGCGCCGCGTTTGCTGCGACGCGCGCAGGATTCAATGGCGTTAAGATCTTCGATGGTGCGATAAACAAAGCAGTCCTGCGTTTCAGAACCTTTGATTGGCGGGATCCACGGATATGAACCGGTCGCCATGATCAGTTTGTCGTAAAACACAGTACGACCCGCGCTGGAGTGGATCACCTTCTCCTGCCGGTTAATCGTGATGGCGCGCTCGCCAATCAGCACGTTAACGCCGTGTTTCTCATAATAACCTTCGCGCACCAGCGACAGTTCTTCTGCGGTATGGTGTGAGAAGTAGGAGGAGAGATGTACACGGTCATAGGCTTTACGCGGTTCTTCACAGAACACGGTGATGTCGTACAGGCTGGCGTCGGACTTATCGAGAAGATCCTCAATAAAGCGGTGGCCGACCATGCCGTTACCGATAATTGCGAGTCTGACTTTGCTCATTATTGCCTCGATTTCTTTTCTATTACTGCCTACCTTAACGATTCAGCAATGGCGATTATTGATACAAATCAAATACACCTTTGCCTACCACTTAATGGGTATATCTATGATTTGTCAGTATTTTTCTAAGTTGCGGAAAAGACTCGCTTTTCCTGGTTGTTCGTTTTGTGTACAAAACCGAAGCAAAATGAGCATTTTGTGCTGCTTGAAAATTCAGCGAGCAGAACGCAGAGAAAGGAAAGAGCCGGGAGGGGAAGATACAGCCGATATCCGGCCTAACTTTGTAGGCCGGATTATTTCGCTTAGTGAGACGCTGTCCCGTGCTGACGGTGACGGCTAACAAAGCCGAGGATCACGCACATTACAAAGACTACCGCGTAGAGGGCGTTGGCAGTAACCAGCGCTGCATGCGGGCCGCTGTGGGCGACAATCGGGCCTGTGACCACGAAGGTGAGCATGGTGCCGATAGTGCCGCAGGTCAGAACGAAGTTAACCAGCTTCGGCGAAGCCACTTTGGTTTGCAGAGAACCCAGCGTAATGATTGAGGTGTAGATGGCGCTGGAGAAGAAGCCCAGCGTCAGGATGAACCACGCCAGATGCTGCGGCTCGCCGTGAATGAAGAAGTACATCAGCACGGTCGCCAGGCCCGCCAGCACGGTCAGAATGCGTTGCAGGTCGAAGAAGCGCAGAATAAAGCTGAACGCCCACATGCCGAACATATAAGACATCCAGAAATCGCTGACCAGTTTGCCCGCGTCGTTCAGGCTCATGCCCAGACCCTTGGCGTATTCCGGAACCCAGGAGATAAAGCCCAACTGGCCGAGGATGTAGCACAGCGCGGCAATCGACAGGAACAGTACGCCGATACCCCATTTTTCTTTCACGACCGGTTGTGCGTCGGGTGCCGCTTTCTTACCGAGAACCGGGAAGTCACAGCCGAAGGTCAGAATAAAGATTGCCACGTAGACCAGACCGATGCAGGCATAAACCCAGTACCACTCAATGCTGCGCGCCAGCAGTACGGCGGCGACCATCGGGAAGATCATCCCGGCCATGCTGAAAAAGGAGTCGGTAAACAGCAGACGCGCGCCGCGCTGGCGGCCTTCATACATGTGGGTTATCAGGAACGTACCGATGGACATGGTGATCCCGCTGACCAGGCCAAGCACGAACATCGCGGCAGAGAACAGCGCCAGGCTGTGGGTGGTCATCAGACCGGCAACCGCCAGCACCATCAGCACAAAGCCAAAACGGAGCTGTGTTTTCAGCGGCACGATTTCCATCAGCCACGCGTTCAGGAAGATGGAGATCAGGATCCCGGCGTTCAGGAAGGTGAAGGTGTTACTCATGCTGGAAACGGGCAGATTAAAGTAATCGGCGATATTTCCCATCACCATCCCGGTGACAATCACCAACGCGCCGGTAAGGGCGTAGGAGAAAAAGCTGATCCATGTGAGCTTGATACGGTTGCTGTTAGTCATGACTGGCCTGTATGAATAGAAACGTAAAACGCGTTGACACCCCGCCGGGTGCGCAGATTTTATTCATTAAAGTGATGTATTCATAGTTTTATTGCATTAGGCCTACTTATTGCACTGGTCAATGTGATTTGAGTCACATAAAAAATGAAAAAGAACTTAGCGTCAGCCTGGTTACATCTGTTTCAAATAAGTAAACTTAAGTAAAAGTCTGGCCGGGGTGGCAAACCCTCTTTAGAATCAAGCCACTTGCCTTCTTTACTGCACCTGTTAAGGAACACTCATGCTCAAATCAACTCTGGCGGCCATGACGGCTGTTTTTGCACTCTCAGCGATCTCCCCGACGGCTTTGGCTGCAACTGGCGATCCGCATGTGCTGTTGACGACCTCCGCAGGGAATATTGAGCTGGAGCTGAACAGCCAGAAAGCGCCTGTTTCCGTTGAGAACTTCGTCAACTACGTCAACAGCGGTTTCTACAACAACACCACCTTCCACCGCGTGATCCCAGGCTTTATGGTGCAGGGCGGCGGTTTTAACGAGCAGATGCAGCAGAAGAAACCAAATCCGCCCATTAAGAACGAAGCGGACAACGGCCTGCGTAACACCCGCGGTACCATCGCGATGGCGCGTACTGCTGATAAAGATAGCGCAACCAGCCAGTTCTTCATCAACGTAGCGGATAATGCTTTCCTCGATCACGGCCAGCGTGATTTTGGCTACGCGGTATTTGGTAAGGTTGTCAAAGGGATGGACGTCGCAGATAAAATCTCCCAGGTGCAGTCTCATAATGTTGGCCCATACCAGAATGTGCCGACTAAGCCGGTGGTTATCCTCTCCGCGAAAGTCCTGCCGTAAATTCTTCTTCGCGCGGGCGATGCCGTCCGCGTGTTTTTGCCTTCCTGCATATACACAAAATGCTGCTTATACTTGTGGCAAACGGGAACAGTTCAGGGAGGCTGCATGAAAAAACTCACCGATAAGCAAAAAGCTCAACTCTGGGAAAAGACACGCAACGAGAATTTTCAGGCCAGCCGCCGCCTGGAAGGTGTTGATATCCCCCTGGTCACCCTCAGTGTCGAAGAGGCGCTGACACGCATTGAAGAATTGCGGGGGCACTATGAGCGATAAATTCGGT
The DNA here is from genome assembly GCF_039889165.1 of Pseudocitrobacter cyperus. Lineage (NCBI taxonomy): Bacteria > Pseudomonadati > Pseudomonadota > Gammaproteobacteria > Enterobacterales > Enterobacteriaceae > Pseudocitrobacter > Pseudocitrobacter cyperus. The sequence continues at coordinate 419,264 of NZ_JAYMYY010000005.1, forward strand.
AATGACCGCGATCCTTATCTGTTCCCCGGTTTGAACGTGATGCGTAATAAACTGGGCATCCACGAAGCCACCCGCCTTGAGCAGGCCGCATGGGAGCTTACCTCTCTGCGCGCCGCGACCCTTGAACTGGGCCCGCAGGTGCGCGGGCTTCCCTGGCTGTGTGCCATCCATTATCAGCTCTATCAGGATGTATTTGACTGGGCTGGAAAGTACCGGGAAATCAATATCTACCACGGTGATACGCCGTTCTGCCATTTCACGCGCATTGAAAAAGAGGGCAACGCCCTGATGCAGGAACTGGAAGACGAGGACTGGCTGACGGGGCTGGAGAAAGAGGCGTTTATTGAGCGGCTGACGTGGTACTACTGCGAAATCAACGTGCTGCATCCGTTTCGCATTGGCAGCGGCCTGGCGCAGCGCATTTTCTTCGAGCAACTGGCGATTCACGCGGGCTACTCGCTGGACTGGCGGGAGATTGAACCGCTACGCTGGAACGACGCCAACCAGCAGGGGGCGATGGGGGATTTGAAACCGCTGCTGGCGTTGTTTACGAAAGTGGTGAGAGTAGCAGCCTGACCCGGTAGAATGCTCCGGTTTGCTGTAACCGGAGCCGCCATGATCCTGCTAATTGATAACTACGATTCCTTTACCTGGAACCTCTACCAGTACTTCTGCGAGCTGGGCGCTGAGGTGTTGGTCAAGCGCAATGATGACATCACTCTCGCGCAAATCGACGCGCTCAACCCGGCGAAAATCGTTATCTCCCCCGGCCCCTGTACGCCGGATGACGCGGGTATTTCGCTGGAGGTCATTCGCCATTACGCCGGAAAAACGCCGCTGCTGGGCGTGTGCCTGGGGCATCAGGCGATTGCGCAGGCATTTGGCGCGCGCATCGTGCGGGCGAAAAAAGTGATGCATGGCAAAACCTCACCCATCGCGCACAACGGGCAGGGCGTTTTTCAGGGGCTGAATAACCCGCTGACCGTCACCCGTTACCATTCCCTGCTGATCGACCCGGATACGCTACCGGAAACCTTCGAAGTGACCGCGCGCAGTGAAAGCGGCGAGATCATGGGCATTCGCCATCGCCAGTGGGATCTCGAAGGCGTGCAGTTCCACCCGGAAAGTATTCTCAGCGAACAGGGGCATGCGTTGCTGGCAAACTTCCTCAATCGCTAATTTAGTCATTGCTATCAAGTGATTTTTTATGCATATTTTGTGATTATAATTTCATAATCATTGCTGCATAATCACAGAAGGGCATGACATGACAACCAAACAACCTGCAATTACCCGCGCGACGTTCGATCAGGTGATCCTGCCAATTTATGCACCGGCGGAATTTATCCCGGTAAAAGGTAAAGGCAGCCGCGTGTGGGATCAGCAGGGGACAGAGTACGTCGATTTCGCCGGCGGGATTGCGGTGACGGCGCTGGGACATTGCCATCCGGCGCTGGTTGAAGCGCTGAAATCTCAGGGCGAAACCCTGTGGCACACCAGTAATGTGTTTACCAACGAACCGGCGCTGCGTCTGGGTCAGAAGCTGGTGGATGCTACCTTTGCCGAGCGCGTGGTGTTTATGAACTCCGGTACCGAAGCCAACGAAACCGCGTTCAAACTGGCGCGTTACTACGCCTCTACTCGTCATAGCCCGTACAAAAGCAAAATTATCGCTTTTCATAACGCTTTTCATGGCCGCTCATTCTTTACCGTTTCCGTCGGCGGGCAGCCGAAATATTCCGATGGCTTTGGCCCGAAACCGGCGGATATAGTCCACGTACCGTTTAACGATCTGCACGCGGTGGAAGCGGTGATTGACGACCATACCTGCGCGATTGTGGTTGAACCTGTTCAGGGCGAGGGCGGTGTGCTGGCCGCTACCCCGGAATTTTTACAGGGGCTGCGTGACCTGTGTGATAAGCATCAGGCGCTGCTGGTGTTTGATGAAGTACAGAGCGGGATGGGGCGTACTGGGTCGCTGTTCGCCTATATGCATTATGGCGTGACGCCGGATATCCTTACCAGCGCGAAAGCCCTGGGCGGCGGTTTCCCGATTAGCGCCATGCTCACCACCGAAGAGATCGCCAGCGCATTTCACGTCGGCTCTCACGGCTCCACTTACGGTGGCAACCCGCTGGCGTGCGCCGTCGCGGGTGCGGCATTTGATATTATCAACACGCCTGACGTGCTCGATGGCGTTCATGCCAAACGCGAGCGTTTTGTGCAGCATTTGCAGGACATCGACGCGAAGTATGATATCTTCAGCGATATTCGCGGAATGGGGCTGCTGATTGGCGCAGAATTAAAAGAACGGTACAAAGGCCGCGCCCGGGACTTCCTTTACGCCGCCGCTGACGCAGGTGTGATGGTGCTGAATGCAGGGCCGGACGTGATGCGTTTCGCGCCGTCGCTGGTGGTGGAAGAGAAAGACATCGATGATGGCATGACGCGCTTTGCGCAAGCGGTGGCCAAAGTCGTCAGTTGATATGGCGGTTTAGCCAGATACCATGCCGTGGCCGCTGACGCCATGCCACCGATGAAATGGTGTGCATGGTGTTGAGATGGCCCAGAATACGCTGAAGATGCTGTTCCATGGTGCTGAGCGGCCCGTGGGACAGCGTATCCGGCGACTCCATGATATTCACATCCCCGCTGCTTCCCGACTCATCATACTCCAGACGCTGTTGACAGCGTTGTAGGGCGATTTCACAGGATTCCAGGTAACGCTGCATCAGTTCCGGCGAGAGCGTGTCGTGCTCTCGCGCCAGCGTGGTCATGGCGTTGATATGCTCGACGATGAACTGGCTGTGCGTCACCCACAATTTCATATCTTCCAGATAGTGCGTATTAAAGCCCGGTTCCTGCATCGCCTGATTGAGCGAGTTAAACAGCGCGTTATGTGCCTGGTTGACGCGCATGCGTTGATAGGCCAGTTTTTCAGCCGGAGGATCGTCACTCAGTATTAGCTGCATGGCTTCCTGATCTGCTTCCAGCGCCGAGTGGGCATTTTTGCGCAGCAGGCCGCTTTGCCACTGCGGCCACAGCCACAGCATGCCGCCAAAGGCAATCAGGCAGCCAATAATGGTGTCGGCGAAACGCGCGACAATAAACTGCTCGCCGTTGAGCGTCAGCAATTGCAGGGTATATACCGCCGTAATGGTAAAACCGACGGTCGCCCAGCCGTAGCTTTTACGAATGATCAGATAGCTTATCAGGGTGATCACCAGCATCGCGGCCAGCGCAAACCCTTCCGGGAAGTGATAGTGCAGTGTGGCGGCGGCAATCACCAGCCCCGCCAGCGTGCCCGCCGCACGGTGGAAGATACGCACGCGCGTGGCGCCGTAACCGTTTTGCGTCACCAGCAAGACGGTCATTAAGATCCAGTAGGGTTTTGGCAGATGCAGCGCTGCGCCCATCAGGCTGGCAATGCTCAACATCACACTTAAACGGGCGGCATTACGCAGGGCGGGCGATTTCAGCGACAGATAGCTTTTCAGCGCCGGGAACAGCGGCAGGCGGCGCTCTTTATCGGCCATCAGGTTACGCGGATAAAGCGGGCGCTGATAGCGCAGGACTTTGGCGATACGGCTGAAGTGCCAGGCGCAGAACTGCCCAACCGGGTTATCCGGATGCTGGCGGGCAATTTTCTCCAGCGCGCCAGTTTGCTGATCCATATTGAAGCGCGTCGGGAAACGGTGATAAAGAATGTCATCGGCCATTACCCGCAGGCGCGCGGCGACCGTTTGCGCGTTCCAGCGAATCACCGCTTCGGCGTGGCTACGCTCGACCAGCTTTTGCACCTCTTCTGGCTGGTGCAGGCTCACCGAAATGTGCTCCTGCAAGTCCAGCCCCATCTGGAAGGCGCGCAGCAGGCGCTTGTAATCATTGTGCTGATTAGCCGCCAGCATGTGCATTTGCTGATAGCACTGGGAAATAAGATCGACCACTTTCTGCTGACGGTTAAGCAACGGCGGCAGGGCGGTATTGGGGTCGGTATGTTGCGTCAGCAGGCTATATTTGGCTTCGCAGTACTCTGCCAGTTGGCGATAAAGCAGGCTCAACGACTCGCGAAGTGGCTGTTCACGCCACAGCCAGAACCAGAACCAGTTGAACAACCCGTACCACAGCGTACCAAGCGCGTAGATAAGTAACGGTTCCCAGATGGGCATATTGCCCGCCAGGCTCAGGGTAAAAATAGCGGCAATCAGCGAGGCCGGGAGCAATCGCCCGTGCAGGGCGCTGATTTCGGCGGTAACGCCCAGCACCATCGCCAGACCAGTAAGAATAAACGGTAGCGGGATATCATCGGCCAGCAGCAGTTGCACAATCAGGCTACAACCGGCGAACAGCGACCCACCGATAATCAGGCGCTTGAAGAAACGTTTATGGGGAGTATCCAGCCCGGCAATGTTGCAGCAGGCAGGCACTAAAGAGAACAGTAAACCGTGTTGAAGCTGGCCGAGGATCAGGCCGACGGCGACCGGCAAACATAACACCAGCGTTTGCCGCAGTGCATAGTTGACTTCCGGATGGTAAATCAGCCTGCGCCACATACGAGACAAAAACGGCGTATTGCGCGAACAATACGCCGCCAGACGGGATTAACGTGTGCCGTAAACGACGATTGTTTTACCGTGTGCGGAGATCAGGTTTTGATCTTCCAGCATCTTCAGGATGCGGCCCACGGTTTCGCGGGAGCAACCGACGATCTGGCCAATTTCCTGACGGGTGATTTTGATCTGCATACCGTCCGGGTGGGTCATGGCATCCGGCTGTTTCGCCAGGTTCAGCAACGTCTGTGCGATACGACCGGTAACGTCGAGGAACGCCAGGTTGCCGACTTTCTCAGAAGTCACCTGCAGACGGCGCGCCATCTGGGAGGAGAGGCGCATCAGGATATCCGGGTTAACCTGGATGAGCTGACGGAATTTTTTGTAGGAGATTTCCGCCACTTCACAGGCGGTTTTCGCCCGAACCCAGGCGCTACGTTCCTGGCCTTCTTCAAACAGGCCTAATTCGCCGATGAAGTCGCCCTGGTTGAGGTAGGAAAGGATCATCTCTTTACCTTCCTCATCTTTGATGAGTACTGCCACGGAGCCTTTAACGATGTAGTACAGCGTTTCCGCTTTTTCACCCTGGTGAATCAGCGTGCTCTTCGATGGGTACTTATGAATGTGGCAATGAGACAAGAACCATTCGAGAGTCGGGTCTGTTTGCGGTTTGCCAAGCACCATGCGCGGTTATCCTCTGTTATAAGCTATCGCCAGCGGCATAAATCAGGCCGCCACTGGTGGAAATTATATCCTTCCCTCTACCTGGGAAGTTGGTCGTCAAAGATTGTCGCGACCAGTATGTGATGTCCTCTGCATACATGCAGTACGTTTATGTATCTCTGTAGCATCCCGACTGTTTTAGCATAGCTTTTGCCGTGTGTCTCCTGGTGTCTCGCTTCAGCATGACCCAGGTCTACTTCCATTGCGAGATTTGTTATGTGCGCGTAATCTGACAATAAAATTACAACTTTGGAGTTACAAATATGCAAGCGCGTGTGAAATGGGTTGAGGGGTTAACCTTCCTGGGTGAGTCAGCTTCCGGGCATCAAATTCTGATGGATGGCAACTCAGGCGATAAAGCGCCAAGTCCGATGGAAGTTGTGCTGATGGCGGCGGGCGGCTGTAGCGCCATCGACGTGGTGTCGATTCTGCAAAAGGGTCGTTATGACGTGACGGATTGCGAAGTTAAGCTGACCTCCGAACGTCGTGAAGAAGCGCCGCGAATGTTCACACACATTAATCTGCATTTCATCGTGACCGGCAAAGAGCTGAAAGATGCGGCGGTTTCCCGTGCGGTAGATTTGTCTGCCGAGAAATATTGTTCAGTGGCGCTGATGCTGGGCAAAGCGGTGAATATTACCCATTCTTATGAGGTGGTGGAGGGGTAAGTTGAGGGCCTCACCCCTCACCCTAACCCTCTCCCCATAGGGGAGAGGGAACCGACCGCGCTCGGGCTAATGGACTGCGCTGATTTTCTCCCTCGCCCCTTTGGGGAGAGGGCAGGGTGAGGGGCCCAGCCCGCACC
>NZ_JAYMYY010000006.1:0-252444 GCF_039889165.1 Pseudocitrobacter cyperus
GCAGAAGGCCATCCGCAAGGATGGCCTTTTTGCGTTGCAGCGGGAAAAGCCCCGCCCACCGGGCAACACCGCGCACACAAATCCCTCACCTAAATACCCCCGCTACAGCTAATCCTAATTTGTTACCTTGCTAACAAAAAACGTGATAGATATCGCAAAATAATCAATAACAATTATATAACATTTCGTTCACTGAAAATTTATCTGCGTGACGAGTTGCGCCCGGTAAGACAGATAAAACACCTGTAGCAGGAGCATAATTATAATGACCGAAACCAGCGTAGCCGCCGAGCAGTCGCTCACCGATCATGATACCCGTCGCCGGGTCATGGCCATCGTCGGGGCCTCATCAGGGAACCTTGTCGAATGGTTTGATTTTTACGTCTATTCCTTCTGTTCTCTCTATTTTGCCCACATCTTTTTCCCAACCGGAAATACCACGACCCAGCTGTTACAAACCGCTGGTGTTTTTGCCGCAGGCTTTTTAATGCGCCCCATTGGCGGCTGGATGTTTGGCCGTATTGCGGATCGCCATGGACGTAAAAAGTCGATGCTGATCTCTGTTTGTATGATGTGCTTTGGCTCGCTGGTGATTGCCTGCCTGCCGGGATATGACACGATTGGAACCTGGGCTCCCGCGTTGCTTCTGCTGGCTCGCCTGTTCCAGGGGCTTTCTGTCGGCGGTGAATATGGCACCAGCGCAACGTATATGAGTGAAGTCGCAGTAGAAGGCCGTAAAGGCTTCTATGCCTCATTCCAGTATGTGACGCTGATTGGTGGTCAACTGATGGCGCTACTGGTCGTTGTGGTGCTGCAGAATGTTCTGAGTAGTGAGGATCTACATAGCTGGGGCTGGCGTATTCCGTTCGCGCTGGGTGCAGTATTAGCGATTGTAGCACTGTGGCTACGTCGTCAGTTGGATGAAACATCCCAAAAAGAGACCCGTACTTTGAAAGAGGCGGGTTCATTCAAAGGCCTGTGGCGTAACCGTAAAGCCTTCGTTATGGTGCTGGGCTTTACGGCTGGCGGATCGCTGATTTTTTATACTTTTACTACCTATATGCAGAAGTATCTGGTTAATACTGCCGGGATGGATCCGAAAGTCGCCAGTATCATTATGACCGCTGCACTGTTCGTCTATATGCTGGCTCAACCGCTGTTTGGTTTACTCTCTGATAAGATTGGTCGCCGTGCATCGATGCTCTGTTTTGGCTCGCTGGCGACGCTATTTACCGTTCCAATTTTATCCGCCTTGCAGAATGTAACCTCACCGTTTGCCGCATTCGCATTGGTGTTGTGTGCGTTGTTGATCACCAGCTTCTATACCTCCATCAGCGGGATCCTGAAAGCCGAAATGTTCCCGGCTCAGGTTCGTGCGTTGGGGGTTGGCCTTTCTTATGCGGTGGCAAATGCGCTGTTTGGTGGTTCAGCCGAGTATGTTGCGCTGTCGTTGAAGTCGATTGGCTTTGAATCGGCCTTCTTCTGGTATGTGACCGCGATGACGGCACTCGCCTTCCTGGTCTCCCTGATGCTACACCGAAAAGGTAAAGGATTGCGTCTGTAGGATTAGTGTTGCGCCAGTTGCCACACAGCATAGCCTGTTGTGGCACCGGCGACGTCCCACGCGAAATCTTTCCAGCTCCAGCCGCTCCCTTCTGGGCGGCTGTCCCAAAGTTCTTTTGATGCTCCAAGGCTCAGCGAAAACATCACACCCAGCATTGCGCTGCGATCGCGGTTCACTCCCTGATGTTGAAAGTATTCATTTCCGGCGGCAGAGAGCATGGCTGAACCCAGGAAATGCTGGGCTTTATCCTGTCCTGTCCAGTTGTCATTCGCCATATGGCTGCAACCACTCAGGGTCAAAAGCGAAAAGAGGAGAAAAAGGGAACGCATGAATCATCTCCTGAAAAAAAGCCCCGCACTGGACGGGGCGACTCTTTAAAGGATACGGCTGATCAAGCGGTCGATACGAATGCGTCGCAGACGGCGGATCAGTTTGCGTACTTTCACCGGGTAATCAGCAATGCTTTGCAAGTCACGATAGTGATTGACCACAGTGGTATGGGCGCGGATAAGTTTCAATTCCTTCTCGCGTTTTTCCCGCAGTTTGTGCTGTGGGTCATGGATCAGAATTGCATTTTCGAGATCCAGACGCCAGGCGCGTGGATTAAGATTGTTGCCGGTCAGCAGCATCCATTCATCATCAACCCACATCCCTTTCAGGTGATAGCTGTTATCGCCATCTTTCCACAGGCGCACAACTAACTGGTCAGTGTTGACGTAGTACTGTAAACGGCTCAGGAAACGACGTAGGTTGATTTCGTACAGATACGGCAGTGCACCGATAATTTTGAATGGTTCATTTTCCGGGATGAAGAAATCGTTCGCCGTTTTATCGCCAACGATAATTTCGACCTTTTTGCCTTCACGCAGCAGGCGAATGATATTGCGCACTAACAACGCAGGCAGGTTGAAATAGGGTGTGCAGATCGTCAGCTTATGCTCGGCGCACGGCATCAGATGGAAAATGGTTTTATTCAGCAAGCTGGTTTTACCCAGACCAACCAGCGGCGTAACGGAGAGCTGTTCGTCATCGGCGTTGCCCAGATAATGGTATCCCGTATCACGCAGTTCCTGGCGATAAAGGCGAATATCGTTTTTGATTTCCGGGCTTTTTGGTCGGCAACTGTCATCAAGGCGGTTAACACCGCGACCTTCCACTAAATTTTGCCCGACCCAGTCATACATGATGTCCGCCATTTGCGGATTACGAATGCACTGATAGCGGTCGTAACGGTATTTATCATGCTGATGGAGGTAGACATCATTGATGCTCGCGCCGCTGTACAGCACGCTGTCATCAATAATAAAGCCTTTGAAATGGAGAACACCCAGCGCTTCACGGGTGTTAATCGGAACGCCATAAACCGGCACGTCGACGCCCGGATTTTCATGCGCCATGCGGCAGTACCAGTCTGCATTGGTATTTGAGGCGGCGGCGCCGATACGGCCACGCTGCGCGCGGTGCCAGTCAACCAGTACTTTTACTTCCAGCTCGGGCCGTTGACGTTTTGCATCATACAGCGCCTGTAAAATCGCCTTCCCTGCATCGTCCTGCTCCAGATAGAGTGCGACAATACAAATGCGTCGAGTAGCGCCAGCGATTTTTGCCAGCAGCGCTTGCCGGAAATCGGCAGGCGCATAGAAAAACTCAATATCATCAACTGACTGAGAAAGCTTGGGTAGCTGGGCAAGGTGTTGTTGATGTTTATTACGCTTAAATTTTGACAACATCACAGTGCGTTTCTTCTCTGTTTTAGTGAAGGGTCCTCTGTACCAGGCAGACGACGTAAGCGGGCAATAATACCATCTCTGTCGGTCAAGGGTAACATTTCCAGCAACTTAGTCATGACTTAGCTTCAGAGACAGGCCAACGATACCGTCTTCCAGTTGGATATCGACGTCAAATCCCAGTTTACGTGCCAGCGCAATCATTCCACGATTGTTGGGCATCGTAATGCCATTTAAGCGTTGCAAACCGTGACCGCGGGTATAGTTGATCAGTTTTTCCAGTAACCGTCCCCCCAGCCCCAACCCTTTCAGATCGGAACGCACCAACACCGCAAACTCAGCATCAATGTTATCCGGGTCGGAGATCGCACGGGTAACGCCGAGGATCTCCGTCTGCTCTGCGGTCGTATGAACCGCAACGAATGCCATTTCACGATCGTAGTCGATCTGGGTCATGTTCGCTAAATCATCGTGGGTAAATTCGTTGATCTCGCTAAAGTAACGATAGTAGAGATCTTCTTTCGTCACCCTGGCGATAAACTGCTGTAAAAGGGGTTCATCCTCGGGAAGAATTGGCCGGAACAGACAGCGTTCGCCATTCTTCATCGTTATCCACTCTTCGAGTTGTTGCGGATATGGGCGTACTGCCAGGCGACTTTCACTGTCGCCTTCATATGGCGCGATATCCAGCGTAACGTCGAGGGCGGTAAATTCATTGCCCGATGCCAGCAGCGGGTGGATATCCAGACGCTGAATTTCCGGGCAATCGACGATTAAGTTTGACACCTGCACCAGCAGGCGGCTTAAGCCTGGAATATCGAGTGCTCGCAGTGCGCTGCGTCCACGGATCTTCCTGCTCTTAATCGCCTGAATAACCAGATAGCGCGCCAGCGTCATATTCAACGGTGGCAGGGCGACCACCGCTTGTTCTTCCGGCCGCCACTCAACGCCGCCTTCGCCCAGCATAATTAATGGGCCGAATACCGGGTCGTGTTCAACGACGACGCGCAGTTCCTGAGCTCCTGCACGGTTGGCCATGCTTTGCACCAGCAGGCCGTCAATGCGCGCCTGGGGCCATGTCATTTTAACGCGATCGAGAATGGCATCCGCCGCCTGCTGTACTTCTGCCGCTGTGCGTAAGTAAAGCATGACTCCCTGAACTTCCGACTTATGGGGAATGTCCGGTGAACGCAGTTTCAACGCGACCGGATAACCGATCTGCTCGGCGATATGTACGGCTTCGATGCTGTCAGAGGCGATCCAGGTGGGGAGGGTGTGCATGCCGTAAGCCTGCAGAGCAGGGCGGACTTCATGCGTATCCAGTGTGCGTATTTTATTGTTGAGCGCTTGTTGAAGCAGGTCATGCACCAGGTTGGTATTTGCTGTTGGGCTTTGCGGCAGAGCGGGGGTTTCACGTAGTTGTTTCTGGTTACGTCGATACTCCACCATATGCATGAACGCAGTAATCGTACCTTCCGGTGTGCGATAGGTGGGGATACCTGCATCACTAAAGAGTCGGCGCGCTTCAATGGAAGAGTATTCCCCGCACCAGTTCGTCAGCACACTAATGTAGTGCCCACGAGGATGGCGTTTGATGGCATCAATCAGCGCTATTGCGCTTTCAGTGCCGGTGGCTGTGGCGCTGGGAGAGTGGATCACCAATAGCGCATCCAGATCCTGGCTATCGAGCAGCGTATTGACCGCTGTAATATAGTGCTCAATGCTGGCGTTATCACGCAGATCCAGCGGGTTTCCCGCTTCGACAGGTGCTGGCAATAACGCGGTCAGTTTGGCCAGCGTTTCTTCGCTGAGCGTAGCCAGTTTGCCGTTACGCGCCCACAGTTGATCGAGTGCCAGCGCTGCCGGAGCCGCACCATTGCTGATAATCATTAATCGTTCGCCACGCAACGGCCGCATATGGCTTAAGGTTTCGACGGCAGAAAAAAGCTCATGGGTATCACGCACGCGCAATAATCCTGCACGCTGGATGGCAGCATCCCAGGCGGGATCCAGCCCTGTGCCGGCGTGAAGCAGACGCTGCGCTGCCGGACTACGCCCGCTTTTAATCACCAGTATTGGCTTATTACGAGAGGCGCTGCGGGCGGCAGAAACAAAACGCCGGGCATCACTTAAATGTTCCAGATAGAGCAGAATGGCGCTGGTTTTGCCGTCTCGGGCAAGGAAATCAAGCAGGTCGTCTACATCGATATCCAGGCTGTCGCCAAGTGCAATAAAGTAGGAGAACCCCATCTCTCGCTGCTGGGCCCAATCAAGGATCGTATTGGAAACCGCCGCTGACTGGGAGATAAACGCCAGTTTTCCTTTGCGAATCGGTACCGGGGAAAAACTGGCGTTCAACCCCTGCCACGGTGCCAGTAATCCCAGACTGTTTGGCCCCAGCAGGCGCATCTGATAGCGAGCGGCACAGGCGGTTAATTCGGCAAACTGCTCAGGAAGAGATGAGAGAATTATGCAGGTTTTACACCCTTTCTCACCTAATGCTTCCAGTAATTCGAGATTTCGCTTCGCATGGGTACAGAGCACGGCAAGATCGGGAGAAAATGGCAGGCTGGATATAGTCGGCCAGGCCAGGACGCCAAGCACTGCTTTCCAGGCTGGCGTCACCGGCATCACGGGGCCGGTAAAACCACCGGCTAATAGATTACGCATCATCAGAAAGCCAGCGCGTTGCGGCTTCATTGAGGCGCCAATCACGGCAATCGATTTAGGTCGAAGAAGTGCTTCCAGCCCACGTTGACTCATTCCGGCTTCCCTCAGGTATAAGCATCCGTATGAGTCTAAACGTTTTCCTCAGGTTGTGCTGTGATGCTTCCCTTATGCTGGGTTTTTCCTGCCAGATAACGAGTACGAAAACGCGCAAAATGTTCGCCTAACGCACCGGCGGCTTCGGTATCACCTGCGAGGTCAAGCAGCGCCATTGCGACTTCTGCTGTGCAATATTGTCCATCGGCGTGGGCTTCCCTTAGCCCATAAGCGGAAACGCGCGACAAATCGACGGAAATGACCGGGAAGGTATCCAGCCACGGGCTCTTGCGAAACATTTTTCGCGCCTCGGTCCAGGTGCCGTCGAGCATAATAAATAAAGGCGGCTTACCCACTTTTGGCGAGGTCAGTATTTCTCTATTCGCATCCGCATAGGAGGCAGGGAAAACGACAACGGGCTGATAAGCCGGGTTGTTGACCAGTTCCAGTAGCGCAGCAGGCGGTTCGGTACGCGACCATTGAAACGCGGCGGTATCCGGAAGGATATCGGCAATCAATCGTCCGGTATTGCTGGGTTTCATGGGTTCGGTATCAAACATCACCAGACAAAAACGGCTGGTGGCGCTGCGCGGTTGCAGGGTATCGCATAAACACTGCTTTAGCGGTAACAGGCAGCGTTGGCAGCGGCGAATACGATTGCCGCGGGCGAGAAAAGGGCGCGTGGCGCGGGCCAGGCGTTCTGCCCGGAGTTGCAGTACAGCGTTTGGAGTCATGGCAATAGCACTGGAAAAAGGCTATTGTCGCAGAGGTGAAAACGGGGCACAAGATGCGCCCCGCGGATGTTATGCCTCGAGAGCTTCGTTAAGCCAGCTCTCAAAGGGGGCCTTAGGTACAGCGCCATTGAGCATGTCGATCATTTCGCCATTTTTGAAAATCATAATGGTCGGAATGCTGCGGATGCGAAAACGGGCGCTAAGCTCGCGTTCCGCTTCGGTGTTCACCTTGATAAAGCGCATTTTTCCACTGCGTTCTTCCGCCACATCCTCAAAGATCGGCGCGAAATTACGGCATGGGCCACACCACGGTGCCCAGAAATCAATAACGATGGGCAGATCATCTTTCAGCAGCTTGTCCAGCGTCGCGTCAGTGGCGTTGATCACATCGCCATCAAACAGATCATGACCACAGCGTCCACATTTTGCCGCATCATTAATACGATCTTCAGGTATGCGGTTAACAGCCTGACAGTGGGCACAAACGGTATTCATAACTAACCTCTGGGTAGTAGGGTTGCTGAACGGCGAGGTCGCCGAATGTTTCTGTAATGTTACATATTATCGGCGAGACTGTTTTATTCGACAATGCGGTTTACTCAATGAGTACAATAGTCACCATCTTTGATATGAAGTAATGGCTATGCGCTACTACATCAGGTAATCTGCGCGCTTCGCGCAGCGCAGGTGGAGAAAAATATGAGCGACGAACTGAAGAACAAAAACGGCAAAGTCAAAGTGATGTATGTCCGCAGTGATGATGACTCGGATAAACGCACCCATAATCCGCGTACAGGAAAAGGCGGTGGCCGTCCGGGTACACGTGCCGAAGGTGGTCGCCGTCCTGCCCGTGACGACAGAAAAGGCCCGAACCGCGAACGCAGTCGCGATCGTGACGATCGCGGTGAACGCGATAGCTCACCGTGGCGCACGGTTTCCCGCGCTCCGGGTGATGAGACCCCGGTAAAAGCCGATCACGGTGGCATCAGCGGTAAAAGCTTTATCGACCCGGAAGTATTACGCCGTCAGCGTGCGGAAGAGACGCGCGTTTACGGTGAAAACGCCTGCCAGGCTCTGTTCCAGAGCCGCCCGGATGCTATCGTTCGCGCCTGGTTTATCCAGAGCGTCACTCCGCGTTTTAAAGAAGCGCTGCGCTGGATGGCGGCAAACCGTAAAGCCTATCATGTGGTTGATGAAGAGGAACTGGCGAAAGCGTCCGGTACCGAACACCACGGCGGCGTTTGCTTCCTGATCAAGAAACGTAGCGGCACGTCCGTTCAGCAGTGGGTTGCTAAAAGTAGCGATACCGACTGTGTGCTGGCGCTGGAAGATGTCGGCAACCCGCACAACCTGGGCGCGATGATGCGTAGCTGTGCGCATTTCGGCATTAAAGGCCTGCTGCTGCAGGACGCTGGCGTACTGGAGTCTGGTGCGGCAATCCGTACCGCAGAAGGCGGCGCTGAGCATGTTCAGCCGATCACCGGCGATAGCTTCATTGATGCGCTGGATGATTTCCGCAAAGCGGGCTATGCCATTGTGACCACCTCAAGTCGCGCCGAGACATCGCTGTTTAAAGCAGAGTTGCCGAAGAAAATGGTGCTGGTGTTAGGTCAGGAGCGCGATGGTCTGTCTGATGCCGCTCTGTCGAGCGCCGATCTGAGCGTATCAATCGACGGTACTGGTGCGGTAGAAAGCCTGAACGTCTCCGTGGCGACCGGTATTCTCCTCGGGGAGTGGTGGCGTCAGAATAAGGCCTGATAGTGAGCCATATATAAAAAATGCCAGCATTGCGCTGGCATTTTTTTTACTCACTTTCCGCCGGTAATACGGGCATCCAGTCAATCGGCGCTTCACCGCGCTGTGCCAGCCATTCGTTAGTCTGGACAAAGTGGTTACAACCGAAGAAGCCACGGTGGGCGGAAAGCGGTGATGGATGTGGCGCTTTCAGTACGCGATGACGCTGGGTATCAATAATCGCGCCTTTCTTCTGGGCATGCGATCCCCATAATAAAAAGACCACGCCTTCCCTGTGTTGGTTAATCAGGCTAATCACTTTATCCGTAAATGTTTCCCAGCCCAGACTGGCGTGGGAATGAGCCTGACCTGCACGAACCGTGAGTACTGTGTTAAGCAACAACACACCCTGACGCGCCCAGCTTTCCAGATAACCATGTGCCGGGCGGCTAAAGCCCGGAACTGAACCCTCCAGCTCTTTATACATATTAAGCAGGGAAGGCGGGGTGGCGATACCCGGGCGAACAGAAAAGGCGAGCCCGTGAGCCTGGCCCGGCCCATGGTAGGGGTCCTGGCCTAAAATCACGACCTTCACATCGCTGAGTTCAGTGAAACGAAAGGCGTTAAACACATCTTTTTGCGGTGGATAGATAGTCATACCCGCCTGGCGTTCGTTGGCGACGGTTGCCAGAGTGTTCAGAAAATAGGGTTGCTGTTTCTCATCAGCCAGCACATCGTGCCAGGTTAAAGGGGCGCTCATCTCGCTCTCCTGCGGATTATCATGCAGATAGCTTAACTGCTTCTTTCTCCATCACAAAATCGTCTGTAGAGAAAAGCACATGCACATTAAAAAAATTTGAAAATTTACAGGTAAAATGAGGCTCTGGTGCGCGGCATAACTTGATATAAAACAAGTGGAGCGCTGTATGACCATTTTTATGGTGTGGTTTTTGTTGATTTAAATCAAAGAATGCGGGGTGTTTGAGGGGTATATATACACTCAAGCAACAATGGTTTTACCAATTGGCCGGGAACTGGCCGGTTAAAAACGAATATGAATAGCCTAAGGGAGGCATCAAATGATTACTGGTATTCAGATTACTAAAGCCGCTAACGACGACCTGCTCAATTCTTTCTGGCTGCTGGATAGCGAAAAAGGTGAAGCACGCTGCCTGGTTGCCAAAGGTGGTTATGCAGAAGATCAAGTGGTTGCTGTGAAGGCGCTTGGCGACATCGAATATCGTGAAATCCCGGTTGAAGCGAAACCAGAAGTTCGCGTAGAAGGTGGTCAGCACCTGAACGTTAACGTTCTGCGTCGTGAAACTCTGCTGGACGCGGTTGAACATCCGGAAAAATATCCGCAACTGACCATCCGTGTTTCTGGTTATGCAGTGCGCTTCAACTCCCTGACGCCGGAACAGCAGCGCGACGTTATCGCTCGTACTTTTACTGAAAGCCTGTAAGGTTTCAGAGACAGGAAATAAAAACGCCGGGTTATCCCGGCGTTTTTTTTATTCTTCAGTTGACTGTGGTTCCGTCCCGCTTGGCTTGCGACGTTTACCCACATTCTTCGCATCGCGATGGCGTACTTTCACGCGCGGCTTGTCTTTATCTTTCTCTTTTTTCTTCTCTGCGCGCTTCGCCAAAACTTTCTTCGACGGCTTGCCTGTCATTTTTTCACTAGGCGCACGCGTCGTTGGGCGCAGTTCATCGATGACGCGCGCTTTCAGCGGCTCCTCGATGTAACGACCAATTTTCTGCAGCAGCAGGTGGTCGTGCGCTTCAACCAGTGAAACCGCTGTACCTTTGCGGCCTGCGCGCCCGGTACGGCCAATACGGTGCAGATAGGTATCGCCGGTGCGCGGCATATCGAAGTTAATCACGTGGCTGACATCCGGAATATCGATACCGCGCGCGGCAACGTCGGTCGCAACCAGCACGTTTACGCGGCCTTCCGTCAGACGCTTGATCCCTTCAGTACGCTTGATCTGCGCCATTTCGCCTTCGAGATAACAGTTGTTGATCCCGGCGGCACGCAGCATTTCGGCAAGCTCATGCACACGCTCACGTTTACGTACAAACACGATAGCGCGCGTCATGTCTTCTTGTTTCAGAAGGTGCTTAAGCAGCTCGACTTTGTGCTCCAGGTTATCTGCACGGTAGTACCACTGGTGAATTTTCTTGCGTTCACGGGTGGAAGGCGTGGCAGAAACTTCAACCGGATCTTCGAGCAGACGCTCGGCAAAATCTTTAATCGCATCGCCTTCAAGCGTGGCGGAGAAGAGCAGCGTCTGCTTGCGCCAGCGGGTTTCCCCGGCGATATGTTCGATATCCTGAGCAAAGCCGAGATCCAGCATACGGTCAGCTTCGTCAAGAATTAAGGTCTCGACGGCGCGGCAGTCAAAGTTTTCTTCTTTGATGTACTGCAACAGGCGACCAGTGGTGGCAACCACGATATCCTGGTTTTCGCTGAAGACTTCAGCGTGGTTCATGTACGCGACACCGCCGGTAATGGTGGCGATATCGAGATGGGTATTTTTCGCCAGTTCGCGCGCGTGGTCGGCAACCTGCATCGCCAGTTCACGCGTTGGCGTCAGGATCAAGATGCGCGGTGGGCCGGATTTTTTGCGCGGGAAGTCGAGCAGATGCTGCAACGCAGGCA
The DNA here is from genome assembly GCF_039889165.1 of Pseudocitrobacter cyperus. Taxonomy (NCBI): domain Bacteria; kingdom Pseudomonadati; phylum Pseudomonadota; class Gammaproteobacteria; order Enterobacterales; family Enterobacteriaceae; genus Pseudocitrobacter; species Pseudocitrobacter cyperus. The sequence goes on from NZ_JAYMYY010000006.1 coordinate 11,185, forward strand.
GCAGATATGCCGCTGTTTTACCGGTGCCGGTGGGCGCAGAACCCAAAACATCACGTCCATCGAGCGCAGGCGGAATGGCGGCAGCCTGGATGGCAGTCGGGCGTGTAAAGCCTTTGCTCTGGAGGGCATCCAGCAGGCTTTCATCAAGTTCAAGTTCGGAAAAAGTCGTTACAGTCATTGTCTACCTCAGTGTGAGGCGGTGATTATAGACGTTACGGCTCTAATCTTCATCTGTTTGTATGGCTATCTGTTCTCAGGTATTGTGCTGAGCCAAAACCGGATACTCAAAATCACTATGTCTGACTCGAAACCCACGCTGCGTCGTAATGGATTTACCTTCAAAAAATTTTTTGTTGCCCATGACCGTTGTGCCATGAAAGTGGGGACGGACGGTATTTTGCTGGGCGCATGGGCGCCGATTGCCCATGTCACGCGCGTGCTGGATATTGGCGCGGGAAGCGGGCTGCTGGCGTTGATGCTGGCACAGCGTACCGAGACGAGTACGCACATCGATGCCGTTGAGCTGGATGAAAATGCCGCTGAACAGGCGCGTGAGAACGTCGCGCACTCCCCGTGGCCGCAAAAAATTGCTGTACACACGGCGGATATTCACTCCTGGGTTGCGAGCGTTAATAGTCGCTATGACCTGATCGTCAGCAATCCGCCTTACTACGAGCAGGGCATCGAGTGCGCCACGCCGCAGCGCGAGCAGGCGCGTTATACCACCACGCTCGATCACCAAACGCTGTTGACCTGCGCGGCGAATGCCATTACGGAAGAGGGGTTTTTCTGCGTGGTATTACCGGAGGCGGTCGGCCAACGCTTTACACAACTGGCGCTGTCGATGGGCTGGCATCTGCGTCTACGTACCGATATCGCAGAATATGAGACGCGTCTGCCGCATCGCGTATTACTGGCGTTCTCGCCGCAAAATGGCGAATGCTTTAGTGACAGAATGGTGATCCGTGGGCCAGAGCAGCAATACTCCGAAGCCTATACTGCGCTGACCCAGGCGTTTTATCTTTTTATGTGAGTGAGCGGAGAGAGCACGGATGGGCCGGAAACTGGCAGAAGATCCGGATAATCCAGCGTGTAGTGGAGGCCACGGCTCTCTTTGCGCATCATTGCGCAGCGTACAATCAGCTCCGCTACCTGCACCAGGTTGCGTAACTCCAGCAAATTGTTGGAAACGCGGAAACGCGAATAATATTCGTCGAGTTCCTGTTGCAGCATGCTAATGCGGCGCAGAGCGCGTTCCAGCCGTTTGGTGGTGCGCACAATGCCGACATAATCCCACATCAACAGGCGTAGTTCGTGCCAGTTGTGCTGAATCACCACACGCTCATCGGAGTCGTCAACCCGGCTTTCATCCCAGGCAGGGAGTTTGTCTACCTGGCGGACATTGGCGAGACGTTTATTAATATCCTCAGCCGCAGACCAGCCGTAGACCAGGCACTCCAGCAGTGAATTTGAAGCCATACGATTAGCGCCGTGAAGGCCGGTATAGCTGACCTCTCCGATGGCATACAAACCGTCCACATCACTGCGCCCATTGTCATCCACCATCACGCCGCCGCAGGTATAGTGTGCAGCCGGCACAACGGGAACTGGCTCTTTTGTCAGGTCGATGCCCAGACCCAACAGTTTTTCATAAATCATTGGGAAATGGTGACGGACAAATTCTTCTGGCTTATGGCTGATGTCCAGATACATGCAGTCTACGCCGAGACGTTTCATCTCGTGGTCGATGGCGCGAGCAACCACATCGCGCGGCGCAAGCTCGCCACGCGCATCGAAGTCGGGCATAAAACGGCTGCTGTCCGGGCGCTTCAGCATCGCCCCTTCTCCGCGCAGCGCTTCGGTGAGCAGGAAGTTACGCGCCTGCGGGTGGAACAGGGCGGTGGGGTGGAACTGATTAAATTCCAGGTTAGCGACACGACAACCCGCGCGCCAGGCCATGGCGATACCGTCGCCTGAGGAGATATCCGGATTAGTGGTGTATTGATACACTTTAGATGCGCCGCCCGTAGCCAGTACGACCGATTTCGCCGCGCAGGTTTCGACGCTTTCTTTATTACGATTCCAGATCCATGCCCCTACCGCGCGACGTGTGCCAGGCAGTCCAATTTTATCGGACATAATCAGGTCTACCGCGTTGCAGCGCTCAATCACCCGAATATTGGGATGATTCAGCGCCTTGCTGACCAGCGTGTTTTCCACTTCTTTGCCGGTGGCATCCGCCGCATGCAGAATGCGGCGGTGGCTGTGGCCGCCTTCGCGTGTCAGGTGATAGCTCGCTTCGCCGTTGCTTTGAACCTGGGTATCAAACAGAACGCCCTGGTCAATCAACCACTGGACGCAGTTTTTGGCATTGCTGGCCACGAACGACACGGCGTCACGATCGCAAATCCCGGCACCGGCGATGAGCGTGTCTTCGACGTGGGATTCGATACTGTCGGTTTCATCAAAAACGGCCGCAATTCCGCCTTGCGCGTAGAAGGTTGAGCCTTCGCTGATTGGGCCTTTACTGAGCACAATGACAGAATGCTGCCCGGCAACGCGCAGCGCGAGAGATAAACCGGCAGCACCGCTACCGATGATCAGGACATCACAGGATAGATCTGGAAGAGTGTTCATGATGGTTTGTTTAATTTACTAAACACGGTTTGGTCAGCATAGCATCATAAAGTGCGTAATCGCACACATTTTTTAGCCGGAGTTATAACGACTAAACATAACGGCGTATTCAGAGGCTTTGTAAATGATGGAAAATAATCGAATCTCTGCCTGTGGAAATCAGTATTTATGGTGAAATAAAAGGCGGGTTACGTTACTCTTGCGAGAATTGCGTTTTTCTTTCGCAACTTAGACAACGTAGTGCACGCGTAGACTTATAATGAGAGACAACGAGCAGTCTACAACTGACAAACAAAAAACAAAGGCGTAACGGAACTTTACAATCATCAGACACTCTAACTCTGTGCTTGCTCATAGTGCAGTTATGGAGTGGCGTTTTGATTACGCATTGGAATAGGGTTTGGGGAGAAATTACCTCGGATGAGCGAGCAGTTAACGGACCAGGTCCTGGTTGAACGGGTCCAGAAAGGTGATCAGAAAGCCTTTAACCTACTGGTAGTACGCTACCAGCATAAGGTGGCGAGCCTGGTTTCCCGATATGTACCGTCGGGCGATGTGCCTGATGTGGTGCAAGAGTCTTTTATAAAGGCTTATCGTGCGCTGGATTCGTTCCGGGGAGATAGCGCTTTCTATACGTGGCTGTATCGTATTGCAGTTAATACAGCAAAAAATTACCTGGTTGCTCAGGGGCGTCGCCCACCGTCCAGCGATGTGGACGCAATGGAAGCAGAAAACTTCGAAAGTGGCGGCGCACTGAAAGAAATTTCGAACCCTGAGAACTTAATGTTGTCAGAGGAACTGAGACAGATAGTTTTTCGCACCATTGAAGCCCTTCCAGAAGATTTACGCATGGCAATTACCCTGCGAGAGCTGGATGGCCTAAGCTATGAAGAGATAGCTGCAATTATGGATTGCCCGGTAGGTACTGTTCGTTCCCGTATCTTCCGTGCGCGAGAAGCTATTGATAATAAAGTTCAACCGCTTATCAGGCGTTGACGGTAGCGGAATACTGGAAAAGGTATTAGGCATGCAGAAAGAAAAACTTTCCGCCTTAATGGATGGTGAAACGCTGGATAACGAGTTGCTCACCGAGTTGACTCGTTCGCCGGAAATGCAAAAAACCTGGGAGAGCTATCATCTCATTCGTGATTCGCTGCGTGGCGACACCCCGGATGTGCTTCAGTTTGATATCTCTTCTCGTGTGATGGCTGCCATCGAACATGAGCCTGCTCGACAGACTACGCCGCTCATTCCTGAAGCCCAGCCAGCGCCTCACCAGTGGCAGAATATGCCATTCTGGAAAAAAGTCCGTCCCTGGGCAAGTTCGCTTACCCAAATGGGCGTTGCGGCTTGCGTATCGCTTGCAGTTATTGTCGGCGTCCAGCACTATAATGGGCAATCAGATTCTATCCAGCAGCCCGAAACACCGGTTTTCAATACCTTACCGATGATGGGTAAAGCGAGCCCGGTTAGCCTGGGTGTGCCGTCTGATGCCACTGCGGGAACTGGCCAGCAACAGCAGGTTCAGGAACAGCGCCGTCGCATCAACGCAATGTTGCAGGATTATGAATTGCAGCGCCGCCTGCATTCTGAGCAACTTCAGTTTGAACAGGCACAAACCCAGCAGGCTGCTGTTCAGGTGCCGGGCTATCAAACTTTAGGAACGCAATCGCAGTAATGAAGCAACTTTGGTGTGCCATGTCCCTTGTGGTTGGCAGCCTGTTCTTCTCTGTCAACGCCTCGGCTGATGTCTCGTCCGGGGCGTTGTTGCAGCAGATGAATCTGGCCAGTCAGTCCCTCAACTACGAGCTGTCATTCGTCAGCATCAATAAAACCGGCGTTGAATCGTTACGCTATCGTCACGCGCGTTTGAATAATCAGGCGCTGGCGCAGCTATTGCAACTGGACGGCCCGCGCCGTGAAGTGGTGCAGCGTGGCAATGAAATCAGCTATTTTGAGCCAGGCCTTGATCCGTTTACGCTCAATGGCGATTACATCGTCGATTCCCTGCCATCGCTGGTCTATACCGACTTTAAGCGGCTGGCGCCGTATTACGATTTTATCTCTGTCGGGCGTACCCGAATTGCCGATCGCTTATGTGAAGTGATCCGCGTCGTTGCGCGCGATGGCACACGCTACAGCTACATTGTCTGGATGGACTCTGAAAGCAAGCTACCCATGCGTGTTGATCTACTCGATCGCGATGGCGAAACCCTGGAGCAGTTCCGCGTGATTGCCTTTAATGTCGGCGATCAGGTGGGCAGCAGTATGGATAAACTGGCGAAAGCCAGCCTGCCGCCGCTGCTCTCCGTTCCGGCGGGTAATAAAGTCAACTTTAACTGGTCGCCAACGTGGGTGCCGCAGGGCTTCAGTGAAGTTTCCAGCAGCCGCCGCACGTTACCCACCATTGATACCGCCGTGGAGTCTCGTCTCTTCTCGGACGGCCTGTTCAGTTTCTCTATCAACATCAGCCGGGCCACGGCCAACAGCAGCGAACAGATGCTGCGTACCGGGCGCCGCACGGTGAGCACCACCGTGCGTAATCAGGCTGAAATTACCATTGTCGGTGAACTGCCGCCGCCGACGGCGAAACGCATTGCCGACGGGATTAGCTTCAAGGGCGCACAATGATTAAAGAGTGGGCGACCGTTGTCTCCTGGGAAAACGGTATCGCGAAAGTTCATTGCGATGTTAAAGCGTCATGCAGTAGCTGTGCTTCCCGCGCAGGTTGCGGCAGCCGCGTGCTGAACAAGCTGGGGCCGCAAACCAGCCACACCATTACCGTCCCCAGTGCTGAACCGCTGGTGGCCGGGCAAAAAGTGGAATTGGGTATCAGTGAAAGCAGTCTGTTAGGGTCGGCGATGCTGGTCTATCTGTCACCGCTTGTAGGGCTGTTTATCATGGCATCGCTTTTTCAGGTGCTGTTTTCCACCGACATCGCGGCTATGTGCGGAGCGCTGTTAGGCGGTGTGGGCGGTTTTCTGCTGGCGCGCGGCTTTTCACCGAAACTGGCGGAGCGAGAAACCTGGCAGCCTGTCATTATTAGCGTTGGCCTGCCGCCTGACCTCCTGCGTACTTCCACATCCTCTGAATTGAGCCAGTGATTGCACTGGCTTTATTTTTATTTACATCTGGTATGAGAAAGCCGTGAGCGGAACCGCTATGCTTGCTGGAAGAGCATTTCCTGGTTACGCAGTTGTAGTGTAGAATGCGGCGTTTTCGAACGACAAAAACGTCAGGCACAGAACAGCGGCCTCAAAGTATTCGTAAGGCATAATTATCTTAATATATGAAGAATATACGTAACTTTTCGATCATTGCACATATCGACCACGGTAAGTCGACGCTGTCTGACCGTATCATCCAGATTTGCGGTGGCCTTTCTGATCGTGAAATGGAAGCCCAGGTTCTCGACTCTATGGATCTGGAGCGTGAACGCGGCATTACCATTAAAGCGCAGAGCGTCACCCTCGACTTTAAAGCGGCTGATGGCGAAACCTATCAACTGAACTTTATCGACACCCCTGGTCACGTCGACTTCTCTTACGAAGTTTCTCGCTCTCTTGCTGCCTGTGAAGGCGCACTGCTGGTGGTTGACGCCGGGCAGGGCGTAGAGGCGCAAACCCTGGCGAACTGCTACACCGCCATGGAAATGGATCTGGAAGTGGTTCCGGTTCTGAACAAAATTGATCTTCCTGCTGCCGATCCTGAGCGCGTGGCGGAAGAAATTGAAGATATCGTTGGTATCGATGCGGCAGATGCTGTGCGCTGCTCGGCAAAAACCGGCGTGGGCGTCACTGACGTTCTGGAGCGTCTGGTGCGCGACATCCCGCCGCCGGAAGGCGACCCGGATGGCCCGCTGCAGGCGCTGATCATTGACTCCTGGTTCGATAACTACCTGGGCGTGGTCTCGCTGGTGCGTATTAAAAACGGCACCATGCGTAAAGGCGACAAAATCAAAGTGATGAGCACCGGTCAGGTGTATAACGCTGACCGTCTGGGCATCTTCACCCCGAAACAGGTTGACCGTACCGAGCTGAAATGCGGCGAGGTGGGTTGGCTGGTGTGCGCCATTAAAGACATCCTGGGCGCACCGGTTGGCGATACGCTGACCCAGGCGCGTAACCCGGCTGACAAAGCGCTGCCAGGCTTTAAAAAAGTCAAACCGCAGGTTTACGCTGGCCTGTTCCCGGTAAGCTCTGACGATTACGAAAACTTCCGCGATGCGCTGGGCAAACTGAGCCTGAACGATGCCTCCCTGTTCTATGAGCCGGAAAGCTCTACCGCGTTGGGCTTCGGCTTCCGCTGTGGCTTCCTCGGTCTGCTGCACATGGAGATAATCCAGGAACGTCTGGAGCGTGAATACGATCTGGATCTCATCACCACCGCGCCGACCGTAGTCTACGAAGTAGAGACCACTAACAAAGAGGTCATCTACGTCGACAGCCCGTCCAAGCTGCCGCCGCTGAACAACATCGCGGAGCTGCGTGAGCCGATTGCCGAGTGTCATATGCTGCTGCCGCAGGAGTATCTGGGCAACGTTATCACTCTGTGCGTTGAAAAACGCGGTGTGCAGACCAACATGGTTTACCACGGTAAGCAGGTGGCGCTGACCTATGAAATCCCGATGGCGGAAGTGGTGCTCGACTTCTTCGACCGTCTGAAGTCGACGTCACGCGGCTATGCGTCGCTGGATTACAACTTCAAACGCTTCCAGGCCTCTAACATGGTACGCGTGGATGTTCTCATCAACAGCGAGCGTGTGGATGCGCTGGCACTGATCACCCACAACGACAATGCGCCGTACCGTGGCCGTGAACTGGTTGAGAAGATGAAAGAGCTGATCCCTCGTCAGCAGTTTGATATCGCGATTCAGGCGGCCATCGGCAACCACATTATCGCGCGTTCTACGGTGAAACAGTTGCGTAAAAACGTCCTGGCGAAATGCTACGGCGGTGACGTCAGCCGTAAGAAAAAGCTGCTGCAAAAACAGAAAGAGGGTAAAAAGCGTATGAAGCAGGTCGGTAACGTCGAACTGCCGCAGGAAGCTTTCCTCGCCATTCTGCACGTCGGAAAAGACGGTAAATAATTCTTAAGGAGTTGGCATGGCGAATATGTTTGCCCTGATTCTGGTGATTGCCACACTGGTCACGGGCCTTTTGTGGTGCGTTGATAAATTTATCTTCGCGCCCAAACGTCGGGAACGTCAGGCTGCGGCGCAGGTCGCAACCGGAGATGCGCTGGACAAAAAAACGCTGAAAAAAGTGGGTCCGAAACCGGGCTGGCTTGAAACTGGCGCGTCCGTCTTTCCGGTGCTGGCGATTGTGCTCATCGTGCGTTCTTTTATTTATGAGCCATTCCAGATCCCATCCGGCTCAATGATGCCGACGCTGTTAATTGGTGATTTTATCCTTGTGGAAAAATTCGCCTACGGCATCAAAGATCCTATTTACCAGAAAACGATTATCGAAACGGGTCATCCGAAACGTGGCGATATCGTGGTCTTTAAATATCCGGAAGATCCGCGCCTTGATTACATCAAACGCGCGGTGGGTCTGCCGGGTGATAAAGTCACTTACGATCCGATCAGCAAAGAAGTCACGATTCAACCGAACTGCAGTTCAGGCCAGGCTTGCGGTAACGCGTTGCCGGTGACCTACTCGAACGTTGAACCAAGTGATTTCGTGCAGACCTTTGCCCGTCGTAACGGCGGCGAAGCGACCAGCGGTTTCTTTGAATTGCCGAAAGGCGAAACCAAAGAAAACGGCATTCGTTTGACCGAACGCCAGGAGACGCTGGGTGAGGTGAATCACCGCATTCTGACCGTGCCAATCGCACAGGATCAGGTCGGCATGTACTATCGCCAGTCAGGTTTACAGCCGGCTACGTGGATTGTGCCGCCGGGTCATTACTTCATGATGGGTGATAACCGCGACAACAGCGCCGATAGCCGTTACTGGGGCTTCGTGCCGGAAGCGAACCTGGTCGGGAAGGCGACGGCCATCTGGATGAGCTTCGAAAAACAGGAAGGTGAATGGCCAACCGGTGTACGTTTAAGCCGCATTGGTGGTATTCACTAAATCTTGTCAGGCGTTATGGGGAGGCAATATTGCTCCCCATAAATTATTTAGCAGTTAAATCACTCCAGACTAACGACATCCCTTGTCGTTGCGTATAGAATATCCCCCCGAAGTTACACATGTCTTTCTTAAGAGACACGGCACACGAAACCGTATTGGTATTTTCAGATCTGTTTCGTGTGCTGAATTTTTGACGCATTCATTTATTGGTATCGCATGAACCCCATCGTAATTAATCGGCTTCAACGGAAGCTGGGCTACACTTTTGTTCATCAGGAGTTGTTGCAGCAGGCATTAACCCATCGCAGTGCCAGCAGCAAACATAACGAGCGCTTAGAGTTTCTGGGCGATTCTATTTTAAGCTACGTCATCGCAAACGCGCTGTATCACCGTTTCCCACGCGTGGATGAAGGTGATATGAGCCGCATGCGCGCGACGCTGGTTCGCGGTAATACGCTGGCAGAGATCGCCCGTGAATTTGAACTCGGCGAGTGCCTGCGTTTAGGCCCTGGTGAACTGAAAAGTGGCGGCTTCCGTCGCGAATCTATTCTCGCGGATACAGTTGAAGCGCTGATTGGCGGGGTGTTCCTCGACAGCGATATTCAGAATGTCGAGAAGTTAATCCTCTCCTGGTATCAAACGCGTCTGGACGAAATCAGCCCCGGCGACAAACAAAAAGATCCTAAAACACGCTTGCAGGAGTATCTGCAAGGCCGCCATCTGCCGCTGCCGTCTTATCTGGTGGTGCAGGTGCGTGGGGAAGCACACGATCAGGAATTTACTATCCACTGCCAGGTTAGCGGCCTGAGTGAACCGGTGGTTGGCACAGGTTCCAGCCGTCGCAAGGCGGAGCAGGCTGCCGCCGAACAGGCGTTGAAAAAACTGGAGCTGGAATGAACGAAGATAAAACTTACTGCGGATTTATAGCCATCGTCGGACGTCCGAACGTTGGCAAATCTACCCTGCTGAACAATCTGCTGGGGCAGAAAATTTCCATTACCTCGCGTAAAGCGCAGACCACCCGTCACCGCATTGTCGGTATTCATACGGAAGGTGCTTATCAGGCAATTTATGTCGATACCCCGGGTCTGCACATGGAAGAAAAGCGCGCCATCAACCGCCTGATGAACAAGGCGGCGAGCAGCTCCATCGGTGATGTTGAGCTGGTGATTTTTGTCGTGGAAGGCACCCGCTGGACGCCGGACGACGAAATGGTGCTGAACAAACTGCGCGAAGGAAAAGCGCCGGTGATTCTGGCCGTAAACAAAGTCGATAACGTGCAGGAAAAAGCAGATCTTCTGCCGCACCTGCAGTTCCTTGGCAGCCAAATGAACTTCCTCGACATCGTACCGATGTCTGCGGAAACCGGGCTGAACGTTGATACCATCGCCGGGATCGTGCGCAAACATCTGCCGGAAGCGATTCATCACTTCCCGGAAGATTACATCACCGATCGCTCTCAGCGCTTTATGGCGTCTGAAATCATCCGTGAAAAACTGATGCGTTTCCTCGGCGAAGAACTGCCGTACTCCGTTACCGTTGAAATTGAGCGTTTTGTGACTAACGAGCGCGGCGGTTACGACATCAACGGCCTGATCCTCGTTGAGCGTGACGGGCAGAAAAAGATGGTGATTGGTAACAAAGGTTCCAAAATCAAAACCATTGGTATTGAAGCCCGTAAAGACATGCAGGAAATGTTCGAAGCCCCGGTTCACCTGGAACTGTGGGTGAAAGTGAAATCCGGCTGGGCTGATGACGAGCGCGCGTTGCGTAGTCTTGGCTATGGCGACGATCTGTAAGTTTCCCATACCCTATGGCTTTCATGGTGCAGGAAGGCGGCAAGAGTGTGAATCCCCAGGAGCTTACATTAGTAAGTGACTGGTGTGAACAGTCGCAGCCAACGCACCTGCGGCTTGAAAGACGACGGGTATGATGGAAGGCTGGCAGCGCGCATTCGTCCTGCATAGTCGCCCCTGGAGCGAAACCAGCCTGATGCTGGACGTCTTCACGGAAGAGTCGGGTCGCGTGCGCCTTGTTGCTAAAGGCGCACGTTCCAAACGTTCCAATCTGAAAGGCGCGCTTCAGCCTTTTACCCCCCTGTTAGTTCGCTTTGGCGGGCGCGGTGAAGTCAAAACCCTGCGCAGCGCGGAAGCGGTTTCACTGGCGCTCCCCCTGAGCGGCATCACGCTGTACAGCGGTCTCTACGTCAACGAATTACTCTCTCGCGTACTTGAACACGAAACCCGCTTCTCCGAACTCTTCTTCGATTACCTGCACTGCATTCAGGCGCTGGCGGGAGCATCCGGATCGCCCGAACCTGCGCTGCGTCGCTTTGAGCTGGCGCTGCTGGGGCATCTGGGATACGGCGTCGATTTTCTGCACTGTGCAGGGAGCGGCGATGAAGTGGATGACACCATGACCTATCGCTATCGCGAAGAGAAAGGCTTTATCGCCAGTATCGTGATTGATCATTACACCTTCACGGGTCATCAGCTTAAAGCACTGGCCAGCCGCGAGTTTCCGGATGTGGATTCGCTGCGTGCCGCAAAACGCTTTACCCGTATGGCGCTGAAGCCGTATCTTGGGGGCAAGCCGCTAAAAAGCCGGGAGTTGTTCCGGCAATTTTTGCCAAAAAAATAAAATCCTCCCTTTGAGCCGGCACCGTACTGGACACTGTGCACAACCGGTTCCCTCTCCCTCCGGGAGAGGGTTAGGGTGAGGGGAAAACGAACACCGAACTAAAAACCGAGGATTGTCATGGCTGAATTACTGTTAGGCGTCAATATTGACCACATTGCCACCCTGCGTAACGCGCGCGGCACGGCGTATCCAGACCCGGTTCAGGCGGCATTTATCGCCGAACAGGCGGGCGCGGACGGCATTACCGTTCACCTGCGTGAAGACCGTCGTCACATCACCGACCGCGACGTGCGTATCCTGCGTCAGACGCTCGACACGCGCATGAATCTGGAAATGGCGGTCACCGAAGAGATGCTGAACATTGCCGTCGACACCAAACCGCATTTTTGCTGCCTGGTGCCGGAAAAACGTCAGGAAGTGACCACGGAAGGCGGTCTCGACGTTGCGGGTCAGCGTGACAAAATGCGCGATGCCTGCAAACGCCTCGCCGATGCAGGCATCCTGGTTTCTCTGTTTATCGATGCCGATAACGAGCAGATTAAAGCCGCGGCAGAAGTCGGCGCGCCTTATATCGAAATTCACACGGGTTGCTATGCCGATGCTGAAACCGACGCAGAGCAGGCCAAAGAACTGGAACGTATCGCGCACGCCGCAACCTATGCCGCAAGCCTGGGGCTGAAAGTGAACGCCGGGCACGGCCTGACTTATCACAACGTGAAAGCCATCGCCGCGCTGCCTGAGATGCACGAGCTGAATATCGGCCACGCCATCATCGGCCGCGCGGTGATGACGGGTCTGAAAGAGGCGGTTGCCGAAATGAAACGCCTGATGCTGGAAGCGCGCAAATAATGGCGATTCTGGGGCTCGGAACAGACATTGTCGAAATTACGCGTATCGAAGAGGTGATTACCCGCAGCGGCGATCGCCTCGCTCGTCGCGTATTAACTGACAATGAGTGGGCAATCTGGGAAACGCATCAGCAACCGGTGCGTTTTCTGGCGAAGCGCTTTGCGGTGAAAGAAGCGGCAGCGAAAGCCTTTGGCACCGGCATCCGTAATGGCCTGGCGTTTAACCAGTTTGAAGTGTACAACGACGAAATGGGTAAACCGAAACTGCGCCTGTGGGGCGAAGCGCAGAAGCTGGCGGAGAAACTGGGCGTGGCGCACATACACGTTACTCTGGCGGATGAGCGCCGCTATGCCTGTGCGACGGTGATTCTGGAAAGCTAGATTTTGTCGGCGTGGTGCATCGCCACAAATTTATCCCAAAGCTGTTCTTCGCTCTCGACGTGTGCCGGGTCTTTCAAAATAGTATTGGGGATCGGGCACACTTTCTGACAGGTCGGCGTCTCATAATGACCGATGCACTCGGTGCAGCGATCGCTATTGATCTCATAGATGCTATCACCCATCGAAATGGCTTCATTCGGACATTCCGGTTCGCACATATCGCAATTGATGCATTTTTTGGTGATTAACAGCGCCATCAGGAAACTCTCAGAAACAACCTATTCGGGCCGCGCATTATACGCGCATTTTCTGCTCAGACCATACTTTTTCCGGGGTAATCGTATCGCTACCGTAGTGATCTTTGATTTGCGTCAGCAGGTCGCGCACCGGCTCATCAGGAAGCAAATCGCTGCTGTGAACCAGCATGACCTGCTGGTAAAACGTCGGTTCCTGTAGCGACATCAGCCGCACGTTTTTTGCGGGCGTGGATCGGAGCAATGAACGCGTGAGCAGCGCGATGCCAATTTCAGCCTCGGCATATTCCAGGCAGGAGTAGTGGTTATCCAGCTCGCAAATGATATTGGGTGCGATATGACGCCTGCCAAGCTCACTGGCAATCACCCCTCGCAGCAGCAATGATTCATTGAGGATGATAATGGGTTGCCCAGCCAGTTGTTCCAGATGTAACGTAGCCTGCCGCGCCAGAGGATGGGAAAGCGGTACTGCCGCCACGATCTCATCCTCAAAGAGGCGGATCGCGCAGATGTTTTCAGGCACACGGCACTGATAAACGATACCAAAGTCGATCACTTTATCGCCGATTTTTTTAATCGTCTGTTCTGTGGAAAACTCTTTTACCGTCAGGGCTATCTCCGGATATTTCGCACTAAATTGTTTGAAAATGGGCAGCACCAGATGGCTTCCCGAGACGCCGAGAGAAATGTTATCGCGAGTCTGATATTGGTAGAGCGATAATTCATTCTGGGCTTTTTTTATATCCTGCAGGATTTTTATGGCATGGGTACGTAATACTTCCCCCGCACGGGTTAACTCAATGTGACGGCCTTTACGTTGGAAAAGAATAATTTTAGATGATGATTCTAATTGTTTTATTTGCTGGCTTAATGATGGCTGCGTAATAAACAGCCGTGCAGCGGCTCGCCCGTAATGCAGTTCGTCACTAAGTATCAGAAAAGACTGTAATTGCTTAAGGTTCATTGCAGGCTTCGCAGAATAGGAATTTATTATCACCATTATAAAAATTACCAAATGGTTTGCCTATTTCATCTTTTTTAAACTGTGAGCAGTTTATTTTTATAAAGGGAAATAAAAAATGGCGAAGCCAATTAACCGCTGGGGGATGCTGGCGGCTCATGTCTGTATTAACTTTGTGCTGGGAGGCGTATACGCGTTTAGTTACTTTAAAACGCCGCTGATGGCGCAATATCACTGGGATCCGGCGATGCTGGCCCTGGCCTTCTCAATCAATATGGGCATTATTCCCATCCCCATGATTTGGGGCGGTAAGATGATTGATAATGGCAAAGGCAAGCAGGCGATTGTCGTTGGCGGCATTCTGTTTTCACTGGGGTTCATTCTCTCGGGTTTTGTCGACAACCTCTATTTGCTGTTCCTGACCTACGGCGTACTGGCGGGGCTGGGCTCCGGCCTGGCGTTTACCGGCAATCTGAATAATATCCTCAAATTCTTCCCCGACCGCCGCGGCCTTGCCAGCGGCATCGTGCTGGCGGGCGTTGGAGTAGGGACGTTGCTCTGTACCAAACTCGCTGAATTTTTTATGGCACAAACCCATGATGTCAGCCGGGCGCTGCTCTATTTGGGCATCGTTTACCTGGTGGTCATTTTTGTCGTGCAGTTTTTCATCCGCAGCGCACCGGCGAAAGACAGCGGCGGCATCGCGGCTTCGCCAATGGATAAAGATTATCGTCAGATGCTGCGCGATCCACGATTCTGGCTGCTGTTCGCCATCCTGGCGCTGGGCGTTTTCTCCGGAATGGTGATCAGTTCCAGTTCAGCGCAAATCGGCATGATGCAGTACGGTCTGGCATCCGGTGCGATGGTGGTGAGTCTGGTCTCTATCTTTAACTCGGTGGGTCGTCTGTTCTGGGGCAGCGTGGCGGATAAACTGGGCGGATATCCAACGCTTATCACCGTCTACCTCTTTCTTGCGCTGTGCATGCTGGTGTTGCTCTTTTTCACTGGCAACACCGCGATGTTCTACCTGAGTGCGTTGGGCGTCGGGTTTGGCTATGCGGGCATTCTGGTGATTTTCCCCGGGCTTACCAGCCAGAATTTCGGCATGCGTAATCAAGGACTTAACTACGGATTTATGTACTTCGGTTTTGCCGTGGGCGCGGTGATCGCACCATACATTACTTCTGCTATTGCCAAATCCAGCGGCAGCTATGATCCCGTTTTTATACTCACAACCGGTTTGCTGGCGCTTGGGGTGATCCTGATTTTGTTTACCAAAAACTATGTCGCGAAAATTATGACGCGCATGAAAATGCAAGGAATCTGAGATGAAAATTGCAATAGCGGGCGCAGGCGCAATGGGCTGCCGTTTTGGTTATATGCTGGCTGATAGCGGCGTGGATGTTACGTTGATTGATGGCTGGAAAACGCATGTTGATGCCATCAATCAGCAGGGATTATTCGTCGAAACAGAAACCGACAGCCGCCGTTACTCCCTGCCAGCGATGCTGGCTGAAGATGCTCGCGGCGCCTTTGACGTGGTGATCCTGTTCACTAAAGCGATGCAGATGGCGGAGATGCTGCAAAAAATAGCGCCGGTGCTGGCCCGCGCAAAAGTGGTGATGACGCTCTCTAACGGCCTTGGCAACATTGAAACGCTGGAGCAGTATGTCGATCGCTCAGTGATTTATGCGGGGGTGACGCTGTGGTCTTGCGAGCTGGAGGGCCCGGGTCACATTCGTGCTACGGGGTCTGGCAATATCGAGTTGCAACCGATGATGTCGGCGGATATGGCCATGGCTGATCGGGTTGTCGATATGCTGAACCTTGCGGGACTCAATGCCGAACTCAGCGCCAACGTATTGCTCTCCATCTGGAAGAAAGCGGCCTTTAATAGCGTGATGAATACCTATTGCGCATTACTGGATTGTAATGTCGGGGAATTTGGTAAGCTCCCCGACGCGCTCAATATGGCGCGTACAGTGGTGCGGGAAATTGTTCTGGTTGCCAGAAGTCAGCAAATTCCGTTGACGGAAGAGATGGTGATGCACACTGTTCAGAAAGTTTTCGATCCGAGAGAAAGTGGTGAGCACTATCCGTCAATGCATCAGGATCTGCATAAAGGTCGACTCACTGAAATTGATTATCTGAATGGTGCGGTGGCGCGCATAGGTGAAGCGCAGGGAATAGCGGTGCCGGTGAATCGCCTGCTAACCCAACTTATTCACGCTAAAGAAGCGCAATAAAGATAATGCGCGGGCGTGAGCCCGCGCATTCACACCAGTTTCCTCACCAGAGCCTCGCTGTGGCGGATACGATCCGGCGCATTTTCCAGATCCTGCTGCACCAGCCCCATAAACAGTAAATCTGTCAGCATCATTTGAGCGCTGGTGGAAGAGATAGCCGCGCTGCGCGTGGCCTGTTCTTCCGCAATGGTATAAAGGCAGTGTGTTGCGCGCTGCTGCAGCGCATTGGGTGAAAAACCGGTGATAGCGAGAATTTTCCCCCCGGCGCGCAGCGTTTCATCCGCCGCCAGGTTAATCTCACGCCGCTCGCCGGAGTATGAGATAGCCAACAGCAGATCGCCGGAATTTAATGCCTGCACGCTGGCGAGCAGCGCATGCATATCCAGCTCGGCAACGGCGTTGATCCCGATCTTCATCAACTTCCAGCTAAAGTTTCGCGCCACCAGCCCGGAAGCGCCAATCCCGGTCAGTATGATGCGCCGCGTGTCGCGCAGTAGCGTGACGGCTTCCAGCAGCTTCTCTTCGTCGTTGACGTCGAGGGAGGCATGCATGGCGGCAATATTATCTTTAATCAGCTTTTCACCCACCAGACGCAGCGGATCGTCGCCGCGAATCTGGTTATGCACCGGAATAGAGTGCGGATTCGGGTTGCTGGCCAGCGCCTCGCTGAGTGCCAGTTTCAGGGCGGGGAATCCCTTAAACCCCAGTTTTTGCGCGAATTTCACCACGCTGGATTGGCTCACGCCTGACTGGCTTGCCAGTTGCTGTGAGCTGAGATGACGCGCCAGATCGGGCTGCGCCAGAATAAAATCGGCCAGTTTTTTATCGCTTTGCGCGAGATGCGGATATCGCTGGCGAATACGGATTAAACAATTCATACGCTCCTCAAGGGCAAAATTACGCAACCTCTCCCGACAACAATTCTGCTCGCCTGAAAGAATTATTATTCGATTATAACGGAATAACCTGAATTAAATATTCCACCTGGCGCAAATTATTGAAGACTTTTTGCGAGCCAGCGTTGAGGTGATGTTTCCGGAAATCACCAGCACTATCTGTTACGCTAATTAGCAGAGCATGGAACATTCATCGTTTAAAGGAGTTCGGTTTGGCAAACGACCCCCGTCGAGTCATTTTCTTCGACCTGGATGGCACCCTGCATCAGCAGGATATGTTCGGCACGTTTCTGCGCTATCTGCTGCGGCGGATGCCGCTAAACGCGTTGCTGGTACTGCCGTTGCTGCCGGTCATCGGTATTGCGCTGCTGGTAAAAGGGCGCGCCGCGCGTTGGCCAATGAGTTTACTGTTGTGGGGCTGCACCTTTGGACACAGCGAAGCCAAACTACGCGCGAAGGAGGCGGATTTCGCCACCTGGTTCCGCGCGAACGTCATTACATTTCCGGTGGTGCATAAGCGTCTGACCGAATACCTCGTCAGTACTGATGCCGATGTCTGGCTGATCACCGGCTCGCCGCAGTCGCTGGTGGAAAAGGTCTATTTTGATACGCCCTGGCTGCCGCGCGTCAATCTTATCGCCAGTCAGATAACCCGTAGCCATGGCGGCTGGGTACTGTCACTACGTTGTCTGGGGCATGAAAAAGTAGTGCAACTGGAGCGCAAAATCGGTACGCCATTGCGTCTGTTTAGCGGGTATAGCGACAGCAAACAGGATAACCCGTTGCTCTATTTCTGCCAGCATCGCTGGCGGGTAACGCCGAGGGGTGAACTTCAGCGGCTGGAATAGTGGGTAATCGACTCACCTCTATGTATAATGCGCCCCGTTTTATTATCTGGAGTGCCCGCTTTGTCCGACAATCAATTCGACCATGAATACTGGATGCGCCATGCGCTCACGCTTGCACAGCGCGCCTGGGATGAAGGGGAAGTGCCGGTAGGCGCAGTACTTGTACTGGATAATCAGGTGATTGGTGAAGGCTGGAATCGCCCTATTGGCCGCCACGATCCCACCGCTCACGCCGAAATTATGGCGCTGCGTCAGGGCGGTATGGTGTTGCAAAACTACCGCCTGATTAACGCCACGCTGTATGTCACGCTGGAACCCTGTGTGATGTGCGCAGGTGCAATGGTGCACAGTCGCATTGGTCATGTGGTGTTTGGCGCGCGCGATGCCAAAACCGGCGCTGCCGGGTCGTTAATGGATGTGCTGCATCACCCGGGGATGAACCACCGGGTGGACGTCACGGAAGGTGTGCTGCGCGAGCCGTGCGCGAATATGCTGAGTGATTTTTTCCGCGAGCGCCGCCAGCAGATTAAAGCGTTACGTAAGGCGCAGAAAGCCGCGGATCAGTGATGCGGTTTGGCCGCGTCGACCAGTTCGCTCGACGTTGCCCCCTGCACGCTGTGCAGGTAATCACGAGGCGACAGGGAGATAAACGGCAAAAAGTCGGCGTTGTTGTGGTTTATCTCATCCATCGTCACCGCCGGATAGTCGGCGGCGATGGCCATCTGCTGCGCCACTTTCTTCTCTTTCTCCGCCAGATACCCCACGAGGCTTATTTGATACTTACGAATGTTTTCGACATACGCATAGGCTTCATGCCCGCGCGCATAGCCGTAAGTGAGTTTGCTGTAGTAAGGTTTTTGGCTTAATAGCGGCAGACGTTGTTTTACTTCCGTCCAGCTATCCGGGTTGCCTTTTTGCTTCACCGTTAACGCACGGGCGTCGAGCATATGCGCGTAGCCCATATTATACGCGGCGAGTGCAAACCAAATTTTCTCATCCTGCGGTACGGTATCCGGTACTTTATCCATCATATCCAGCAGGTAACGCATTCCGCCGCCGATGCTTTGCTCGGCATCCGTGCGGTCAGTCAGCCCCAGGCTTTGGGCGGTATTTTTGGTCAACATCATTAGCCCGCGCACGCCAGTCGGTGAGGTTGCCTGCGCATCCCAGTGCGATTCCTGATAAGAGATAGCGGCCAGCAGTCGCCAGTCGATCTCCTTTGCATATTTTTCAAACAGCGGCTGCAGGTCAGGCAGAACGCTGTCGATGGCGCGCAGGAATGAACGGGTATCGACGTAATCGAAATCTCCGCCATGGCCGAGGTATTTTTCTTCCAGCCGCGCAAGCGTACCGTCTTCATTGATGGTATTGAAGAAGCCAAGCTGGGCGGCAGAGAGCGTATCGTCCTCATCGTTAACGCTAAACCAGGTGACGGGTTGCTCATCGGTGATATCCAGCGCGACCGCAAGTTCAGGGTGCACACGCTGGAACAGGCTAATCGCGACGGAATCGGCAATGGTGTAGTTCAAACGCCCTGCCAGTACCTCTTCCATTAATGCTTCGCTACTGCGCTTTTCATCCACCCGCCAGCCGATATCCGGGAATTTTGTCTCTTTTAAGTTTTGCAGGTCGTTAATGACCGCATGCCCCGGAGCAATCGCCAGATTTTCGGCATTCAGCTCGCCGAGTGAACGCGGCCGATAGCTGCCGACGCGATACACCACCTGCTGAGAGACGGAGTAGTAGGCCGGGCCTGCATGATAGTTTTTAACGCGTTCGCTGTTATACACCAGACCCGCTGCCAACAGGTCAGCCTTACCGTTATCGAGGTCGTCGAATAGCTCGCTGATATTTTGCCGCACGGTCACTTTCAGCTTTACGCCAAGGTAATCGGCAAACTGCTCTGTCAGGGCGTAATCCAGCCCATACTCTTTGCCATCGACGCGGGAGTAGGTTAACGGAGACACGATGGTACTGACGCGAAGCTCCCCCCGCGCCTGGATGGCGGCAATACGGTTGGCCGGTTGGTTGATCCAGGAGATCGAGGGCCAGAGGGCTGCTGCTAACAGCAGTGCGACGATGCCGATAAGCAGATAATTAATCTTTAATTTTTTCAAATAGTTAATTCTCTGCACTGACAGAGCCACTGTTTCCAGTGACCATAATAAGACTATGGTTTGTTACAGAATGAGCGGCATTTTGCGTAAGATTGCGCCAGTTGGCAACTAATTAGAGATATTCGTCACATCTATTGATAAAAAAAGGAAGTGATTTTATTTCCACGCAAACGGTTTCGTCAGCGCGCAGGATTCTCTATAATAACGCCCGTTTTCCCCCCTTGCGCACACTGAAAGCTTAGAAGACGAGAGACTTATGATGGAAATTCTGCGTGGTTCGCCTGCACTGTCTGCATTTCGTATTAACAAACTGCTGACGCGTTTTCAGGCAGCCAACCTCCCGGTAAGCAATATTTACGCTGAGTATGTCCATTTTGCCGATCTGGATGCTCCGCTTCACGACGAAGAGCGAGCCCGACTTGAACGTCTGTTAAAGTATGGCCCGAGCCTCAGCAGCCATACGCCATCCGGTAAACTGCTGCTCGTGACTCCCCGCCCTGGTACCATCTCCCCCTGGTCTTCAAAAGCAACCGACATCGCCCACAATTGCGGCCTGCAACAGATCCTGCGCCTGGAGCGCGGTGTGGCCTGGTATGTGGAAGCCTCTACGTTGACGGCGGAGCAGTGGCGTGAAGTGGCGGCGGAGCTGCACGATCGCATGATGGAGAGCGTCTTCGACTCACTGCAGGATGCGGAAAAACTGTTTGCTCATCATCAACCGGCTCCCGTTTCCAGCGTCGACCTGCTGGGGCAGGGGCGTCAGGCGCTCATCGACGCCAACCTGCGTCTGGGGCTGGCGCTGGCGGATGATGAAATCGACTATCTGCAGGATGCCTTCACTAAACTTGGGCGCAACCCGAACGATATCGAACTCTATATGTTCGCGCAGGCTAACTCTGAGCACTGCCGACACAAAATTTTCAACGCCGACTGGATTATCGACGGTGAACAGCAGCCGAAGTCGCTGTTCAAGATGATCAAAAACACCTTTGAAACCACGCCGGATCACGTGTTGTCTGCCTATAAAGATAACGCGGCGGTGATGGAAGGCTCTGAAGTGGGGCGTTATTTTGCTGACCACGAAACGGGTCGCTACGATTTCCACCAGGAGCCTGCGCACATCCTGATGAAGGTGGAAACCCACAACCACCCGACGGCGATTTCTCCGTGGCCGGGCGCGGCAACCGGTTCCGGTGGTGAAATTCGTGATGAAGGCGCTACCGGGCGCGGTGCAAAACCGAAGGCTGGTCTGGTCGGTTTCTCCGTATCTAACCTGCGTATCCCGGGCTTTGAACAGCCGTGGGAAGAAGACTTCGGCAAGCCGGAACGCATTGTTACCGCGCTGGACATCATGACCGATGGCCCGCTGGGCGGCGCGGCGTTTAACAACGAATTTGGTCGTCCGGCGCTGAACGGCTACTTCCGTACCTATGAAGAGAAAGTGAACAGCCACAACGGCGAGGAGCTGCGCGGCTATCACAAACCGATCATGCTGGCAGGCGGGATCGGCAACATCCGTGCCGATCACGTACAGAAAGGCGAGATCACCGTCGGTGCAAAGCTGGTCGTCCTCGGCGGCCCGGCGATGAATATCGGCCTTGGCGGCGGCGCTGCCTCTTCCATGGCCTCCGGTCAGTCTGACGCGGATCTCGATTTCGCGTCCGTCCAGCGTGACAACCCGGAAATGGAACGTCGTTGCCAGGAGGTTATCGACCGTTGCTGGCAGTTGGGCGATGCGAACCCGATTCTGTTTATCCATGACGTCGGCGCGGGCGGCCTGTCTAACGCCATGCCAGAGCTGGTGAGTGACGGCGGACGCGGTGGTAAATTCGAACTGCGCGATATCCTGAGCGACGAGCCAGGCATGAGCCCGCTGGAAATCTGGTGTAACGAATCGCAGGAACGTTACGTGCTGGCGGTGTCGCCTGAGCAGATGCCGCTGTTTGATGAACTCTGTAAGCGCGAGCGCGCGCCATATGCGGTCATTGGTGAAGCGACAGAAGAACTGCACCTCAGCCTGAATGACAAGCACTTCGACAATCAGCCAATCGACCTGCCGCTGGACGTGCTGTTGGGCAAAACGCCGAAGATGACCCGTGACGTCACCACGCTGAAAGCCAAAGGCGACGCGCTGGTTCGCGAAGGCATTACGATTGCCGATGCGGTTAACCGCGTTCTGCACCTGCCGTCTGTGGCGGAAAAAACCTTCCTCGTCACCATTGGCGACCGTACCGTCACCGGCATGGTGGCGCGCGATCAGATGGTCGGCCCGTGGCAGATCCCGGTGGCTAACTGTGCGGTCACTACCGCCAGCCTCGATAGCTATTACGGTGAAGCGATGGCGATTGGTGAACGTTCTCCGGTTGCGTTGCTCGACTTCGCGGCGTCTGCCCGTCTGGCAGTCGGTGAAGCGCTGACCAACATTGCGGCGACGCAAATTGGCAATATCAAACACATCAAACTGTCGGCGAACTGGATGTCTGCGGCAGGCCACCCTGGCGAAGACGCTGGCCTGTATGAAGCGGTGAAAGCGGTGGGTGAAGAACTTTGCCCGGCGCTGGGGCTGACGATTCCGGTGGGTAAAGACTCCATGTCGATGAAAACCCGCTGGCAGGAAGGTAACGAACAGCGCGAAATGACTTCGCCGCTATCGCTGGTGATTTCTGCGTTTGCCCGCGTGGAAGATGTGCGTCATACCATTACGCCGCAGCTTTCTACGGAAGATAATGCGCTGTTGCTGATTGACCTCGGTAAGGGTCATAACGCGCTGGGCGCCACTGCCCTGGCGCAGGTTTATCGTCAACTGGGCGACAAACCGGCTGACGTGCGTGATGTCGCGCAACTGAAAGGCTTCTACGACGCCATTCAGGCGCTGGTGGCAGAACGTAAACTGCTGGCGTATCACGACCGTTCCGACGGCGGCCTGCTGGTGACGTTGGCGGAAATGGCCTTTGCCGGCCACTGCGGCGTTGAGGCGGATATCGCCGCGCTGGGCGACGACCGATTGGCTGCGCTGTTCAGCGAAGAACTGGGGGCGGTAATTCAGGTTCGCGCGGCTGATCGTGAGGCGGTTGAAGCGCTGCTGGCAAAACACGGCCTCGGCGATTGTGTACATTATCTGGGTCAGGCCGTCGCGGGTGACCGCTTTGTGCTCACCGCCAGCGGCCAGCCGGTCTTTAGCGAAAGCCGCACTACGCTACGTATGTGGTGGGCGGAAACCACCTGGCAGATGCAGCGTCTGCGCGATAACCCGGAAAGCGCAGATCAGGAGCATCACGCGAAAGCCAACGATAACGATCCTGGCCTGAATGTGAAGTTAACCTTTGATATCAGCGAAGATATCGCCGCGCCCTATATTGCGAAAGGCGCGCGTCCGCAGGTGGCGGTACTGCGTGAGCAGGGCGTCAACTCCCACGTAGAAATGGCAGCAGCGTTCCAGCGGGCGGGCTTCGATGCTATCGACGTACATATGAGCGACCTGTTAGCCGGGCGTACCGGGCTGGCGCGTTTTGATGCGCTGGTGGCCTGTGGCGGCTTCTCTTACGGCGACGTGCTGGGCGCGGGTGAGGGCTGGGCGAAGTCCATCCTGTTCAACGACCGCGTGCGTGAAGAGTTCGAAACTTTCTTCCATCGTCCGCAGACCTTGGCGCTGGGCGTATGTAACGGTTGCCAGATGATGTCTAACCTGCGCGAACTGATCCCGGGCAGCGACTTGTGGCCGCGCTTTGTGCGTAATACTTCCGATCGCTTCGAAGCGCGTTTCAGCCTGGTGGAAGTGACCCAAAGCCCGTCTCTGCTGTTGCAGGGCATGGTCGGTTCGCAGATGCCGATTGCTGTTTCCCACGGTGAAGGTCACGTAGAGGTTCGCGATGCCGCGCACCTGGCAGCGCTTGAAAGCAAAGGCCTGGTGGCGCTGCGTTATGTCGATAACTTCGGCAAGGTGACGGAAACCTATCCGGCGAACCCGAACGGTTCTCCGAACGGGATCACCGCAGTGACCAACGAAAGTGGTCGCGTCACCATTATGATGCCACACCCGGAACGTGTCTTCCGTACCGTGGCAAACTCCTGGCACCCGGAAAACTGGGGCGAGGATGGGCCGTGGATGCGCATCTTCCGCAATGCGCGTAAGCAGTTAGGTTAAGTAAAAAGGCCGCGTAAGCGGCCTTTTTTATGGGATGACGATGTTAAGTGTCGGGAATTACAGACAATGATGATTAATGCTGTCTCCAAAAGGCGACATTTAACATATTGATTTTAGTGTACTTTAATTAGTGTTGTATAAAGTGTTGCTAATTAGCGACGCAAAGTGCAAAAAGTAATCATTTTATAAATGATTGATAATTTGTATATAACCTTTAAATATCATGGTGTTATCATGTTTCTTTAGATGTTGGCACACATCCTGCATTAATATAATCAGTGGCTCATTCACCCTCTTATGTCAGCCCCTTCGGGACGTGCTACATAAACTTCGAATGACGCACAACAAGGTGCCTGCCGTCCAGCTTCTGATATCTTTGTATATCAACCATCGGGCGAAACGTTGAGTTAGGCACCGCCTTATTCCAGAATAAAGCCGGGTTTCGACCCGGCTTTATCATTTCTGCCTTTCCCCGCGTCACTTCCTCAGTTAGCATCCTTGCAGGTTGATTTTTTGGGAACTCCTTGTGAAACGCGTTTCTCTTTCTCCCCGTTCGCTGCGACAGTTGGTCATGCTGGCCTTCTTGTTGATTCTGCTGCCGTTGCTGGTGCTGGCCTGGCAGGCGTGGCAAAGCCTGAACATCCTCAGCGCCCAGGCGGAAAAAACGAACCGCACCACCCTGATTGACGCTCGCCGTAGCGAAGCGATGACCAACATTGCTCTGGAGATGGAGCGTAGCTATCGCCAGTATTGCGTGCTGGATAACCCAACTCTGGCTCGCGTCTACCAGAATCAACGCAAACGCTACAGCGATATGCTCGACGCGCACGCAGGCGTCATGCCGGATGAAAAGCTCTATCAGGCTCTGCGTCAGGATCTCAACGACCTGGCTCAGCTTCAGTGCCAGAATAGCGGCCCGGAAAAAGTGGCAGCCACAAAGCTGGAGGCTTTCGCCAGCGCGAATACTGAAATGGTGCAGGCGACGCGTACCGTTGTCTTCTCGCGTGGTCAGCAGTTACAGCAGGAGATTGCCGAGCGCGGACAATTCTTTGGCTGGCAGGCGCTGGTGCTGTTCCTTGTCAGCCTGGCGATGGTGTTGCTTTTTACTCGCATGATTATCGGCCCGGTAAAAGCCATTGAGAGTATGATCAACCGCCTGGGCGAGGGGGAGTCGCTGCAGGAGGGCGTCACTTTCCGTGGCCCACGTGAACTGCGCTCAGTGGGTCAGCGCATCGTCTGGCTGAGCGATCGCCTGTCATGGCTGGAGTCGCAGCGCCACCAGTTTCTGCGCCATCTCTCTCATGAACTGAAAACGCCTCTCGCCAGTATGCGGGAAGGAACCGAACTGCTGGTCGATCAGGTGGTTGGCCCACTCACGCCCGAGCAAAAAGAGGTGGTGGATATCCTGGATGAGAGCAGCCGTAACCTGCAAAAGCTGATTGAACAGTTGCTCGATTACAACCGAAAACTGAGCGACGGCGCCGTTTCGATGGACACTGTCGAACTGGCTCCGCTGGTGGAAGCTGTTGTTTCGGCGCACAGTTTGCCTGCAAGGGCTAAAATGATGCATACCCGGATATCGCTCGATGCGCCAGCATGCCTGGCGGAGCCGACGTTATTGATGAGTGCGCTGGATAATCTCTACTCCAATGCGGTGCACTATGGTACTGAATCCGGTAACATTTATATCCGTAGCCAGCAATCGCACGGACGAATAGCGATTGATGTGGCAAACACGGGGACGCCGATCCCCGATGCTGAGAAAGCAATGATTTTTGAACCCTTTTTCCAGGGCAGTCGCCAGCGAAAAGGGGCAGTGAAGGGCAGTGGTCTGGGGTTGAGTATCGCCCGTGATTGTGTGCGCAAGATGCACGGTGAGCTTCATCTTATTGACGATAGTGCGGGCGATATCTGTTTTCGTATCGAACTCCCCATCCCCGGGCCGGATAAAACAACCACATGACTACATATCGGGTGCATATGTCCCACTTCTTTAGTACGCGTGTCGTACAGGGCGTCCGTCGCTTCTGGCTGTCGGGTCTCTCCTGTCTGGCGCTCGTCGGCTGTAGCTCTGGCCTGACGCCGCATATTGGCGGCCTCAGCGACGAGAAAATTCCTCATGAACAGGTCGCTGATTATCTCTCCACAACCTGTGACGATCTCTGGTCTTTGCAGGGCGCAGTGGCCGAGAACAACCCGCTTTACTGGCTGCGCGGTATGGACTGCGCCGATCGCCTTTCGCCTGCACAGGCGCGGGCGCTGGCGAATCAACTGGGTGATGAAAGCTGGTCAGATGCCTTCAAACGCGGCGTATTACTGGCGAATGCCAAAATCACGCCGTCTGAACGTCAGCTTATTGTTTCGCGTCTGGATATGCGAAGTGCGCAAATTCCCTCGCGTATTCGTCCGCTCTATCAGGTGTGGCGTGACAATCAGATGTTGCAGTTAAAACTCACCGACGAGCGCACACGCTACAGCAAGCTACAGGAATCGAGCGATGTTGCGCTGGACGAACTGCGTCAGCAGCAGCAGGCGCTGAAAAGTGAACTCGAACTGACCACCCGCAAACTGCAAAATCTGACGGATATTGAGCGCCAGCTTTACAGCCGCAAACCATCGCCGGGTATTAATGCGGATGGTTCTCACGGTACGGATGCGCCAGCCGACACGGAGGATAAACCATGACCCCACGGAAAACCGCACGGCTATTGCTGGTGGATGACGATCCGGGGCTGCTGAAACTACTGGGAATGCGTTTGACCAGCGAAGGCTATCAGGTGGATACCGCAGAAAGTGGGCTGCAGGGGCTGCGTGTGCTGGCGAAAGAGCGTATCGATCTGGTCATCAGCGACCTGCGCATGGATGAGATGGATGGCTTACAGCTCTTCTCTGAAATCCAGAAAGTACAGCCGGGAATGCCGGTTATTATTCTCACCGCCCATGGCTCGATTCCGGATGCCGTGGCCGCCACCCAACAGGGCGTGTTTAGTTTTCTGACCAAACCGGTCGACAAAGACGCGCTCTACAAAGCCATTGATGAGGCGCTGGAGCGCTCTTCACCAGCGGTTGATGAACGCTGGCGGGAGTCTATCGTCACCCGTAGCCCCATTATGCTCCGGCTGCTGGAACAGGCGCAGATGGTGGCGCAATCCGACGTCAGCGTGCTGATTAACGGCCAGAGCGGAACCGGGAAAGAGATTCTGGCGCAGGCGATTCACAATGCCAGCCCGCGCAGCGGCAAACCGTTTGTCGCCATCAACTGCGGCGCACTGCCGGAACAACTGCTGGAGTCGGAACTCTTCGGCCATGCGCGCGGAGCCTTTACCGGCGCGGTGAGCAATCGCGAAGGGTTATTCCAGGCGGCGGAAGGCGGCACGCTGTTCCTTGATGAAATTGGCGATATGCCCGCGCCGCTACAGGTCAAATTATTGCGCGTGTTACAGGAGCGTAAAGTGCGCCCGCTGGGCAGTAACCGGGATCTGGAAATTAACGTCCGTATTATCTCCGCCACCCACCGCGACCTGCCAAAAGCGATGGCAAAGGGCGAGTTTCGTGAGGATCTCTTCTACCGTCTCAATGTCGTCAACCTCAAGCTGCCGACGCTTGCTGAGCGCACGGAAGATATCCCTCTGCTGGCGAATCATCTGCTACGTCAGTCCGCCGACCGTCATAAACCGTTCGTGCGCGCATTCTCCACCGATGCGATGAAACGACTGATGGCGGCTAACTGGCCGGGGAACGTGCGCCAGTTAGTGAACGTGATTGAACAATGCGTGGCGCTGACTTCGTCGCCGGTGATCAGCGACGCGCTGGTCGATCAGGCGCTGGAAGGTGAAAACACGGCGCTGCCCACCTTTGTCGAGGCGCGTAACCAGTTTGAACTCAACTATCTGCGCAAACTGTTGCAAATCACTAAAGGTAATGTAACGCATGCTGCGAGAATGGCGGGGCGTAACCGCACGGAGTTTTACAAGCTGCTCTCACGCCATGAACTGGACGCAAATGATTTTAAAGAGTAGCACCGTACTTTTGCGTGATTTATGATACGGTGAGCAACCGGTTACGCGACTGAAAAACAGGAACACCATGAAAAAAATTGATGCGATTATTAAACCCTTCAAACTGGATGATGTACGTGAAGCACTGGCGGAAGTCGGTATTACCGGCATGACCGTAACGGAAGTGAAAGGCTTTGGGCGTCAGAAAGGCCACACCGAGCTCTATCGCGGTGCGGAATACATGGTGGACTTCCTGCCGAAAGTCAAAATTGAAATCGTGGTTAGCGACGATATCGTCGATACCTGCGTGGATACGATTATCCGCACAGCGCAAACGGGCAAAATTGGCGACGGCAAAATCTTCGTCTTTGATGTGGCGCGCGTGATCCGTATTCGTACCGGTGAAGAGGACGACGCGGCGATTTAACGCCGCGACTCCCTCACCCCGCCCTCTCCCACAGGGAGAGGGAGAAAACAGCGCAGAGGGTTGTGTTTGCACGAACCTTCCCCCTCTCCCTGAGGGAGAGGGGGAAGGTGAGGGTGCTGTAAATCACAGCACCTTATGCGGCCCGAAGCACTCGTAATGAATGCTCTCCTGCTTCACGCCCAGCTCAACCAACTGCTTCGCGGCAAACTGCATAAACCCTACCGGGCCACAGAGATAAAACTGCATCTCCGGGTCGCTGAACGCCCCTTCCATCGCGCTTAAATCCATCAATCCTTCGCTGTTAAATGCTGCCGCCTGACGATCTGCGTCGGTCGGCTGGCGATACCAGGTATGCGCCGTAAAGCGCGGCAGGCTGGCGCCCAGGGTTCTCACTTCATCAGCAAAGGCATGCACGTCGCCGTTTTCCGCCGCGTGGTACCAGTTCACCTGCGCGGTATGGCTGGATTTCGCCAGCGTATCGAGCATCGCCAGCATTGGCGTTTGACCGACGCCTGCGGAAATCAGCGTCACCGGTGTGTTATTTTCCACGGACATAAAGAAATCGCCCGCCGGTGCCGCCAGATGCACCACATCGCCGACATTCGCGGAGTTGTGCAGCCAGCTTGATACCTGACCACCGTCTTCGCGTTTCACCGCAATGCGATAACCTTTACCATCCGCTTTGCGGGTGAGGGAGTACTGACGAATTTCCTGATGCGGGAAACCTTCCGGTTTCAGCCACACGGCCAGATACTGGCCCGGCTGATAATCCGCTACCGCGCCGCCGTCCACCGGTTCAAATTCAAAGCTGGTGATGAGCGCGCTACGCGGCGTTTTTGCCACGATGCGGAACGGGCGTGTGCCTTCCCAGCCGCCGGTTTTATTCGCATTCTGCTGGTAGATTTCTGCTTCACGGTTGATAAATACCCCCGCCAGCACGCCGTAGGCTTTACCCCATGCGTCCAGCACTTCCTGACCCGGGCTGAACATCTCATCCAGCGTTGCCAGCAGGTGCTCACCCACAATGTTGTACTGTTCCGGTTTGATCTGGAAGCTGGTGTGTTTCTGGGCGATTTTCTCCACCGCCGGGAGCAGGGCTGGCAGGTTTTCAATATTGCTGGCGTAGGCGGCAATGGCATTGAACAGGGCTTCACGCTGGTCGCCGTTGCGCTGGTTGCTCATATTGAAAATCTCTTTCAGTTCCGGGTTATGGATAAACATCCGGTCGTAAAAGTGGGCGGTGAGTTTGGGGCCCGTTTCAACCAGCAGGGGGATGGTGGCTTTTACGGTGGCAATGGTTTGAGCATCAAGCATGGCAGGTTTCCTTTTTTAAATTATTTATTGTTGCATCTTTAATGCATCTTATGAAAATAACCCTGCTTTGTAAATGGTTCTTTGTAACAATGCGTCACGTTAGTTACAACGTGAAAAATTTGCATCACAAACCTGAAAAGATATCCGTTGAAATTTGGCGAGTCTTTATTCCTCAATCCCTTGTGTAGCATGAAGGTAATCGTTTGCGTAAAATCGTTTGTCAAGACCTGTTATCGCAGAACTAATCAGTTATACTGTTGGCCGTTGTCCATCAGGGCTTAAAAAATTTACTGTTAGCTGAGTCAGGAGATGCGGATGTTAAAGCGTGAAATGAACATTGCCGATTATGATGCCGAACTGTGGCAGGCTATGGAGCAGGAAAAAGTACGTCAGGAAGAGCACATCGAACTGATCGCCTCCGAAAACTACACCAGCCCGCGCGTCATGCAGGCTCAGGGGTCTCAGCTCACCAACAAATATGCTGAAGGTTATCCGGGCAAACGCTACTACGGTGGTTGCGAATATGTGGATATCGTAGAACAACTGGCTATCGACCGCGCGAAAGAGTTGTTTGGCGCAGACTACGCTAACGTTCAGCCGCACTCTGGTTCTCAGGCTAACTTCGCGGTCTACACTGCACTGCTGCAGCCGGGCGATACCGTTCTCGGTATGAACCTGGCGCAGGGCGGCCACCTGACTCACGGCTCCCCGGTCAACTTCTCCGGTAAACTGTATAACATCATCCCTTACGGCATTGATGAGTCCGGTAAAATTGACTACGAAGACATGGCGAAGCAGGCTAAAGAGCACAAACCGAAGATGATCATCGGTGGCTTCTCTGCTTACTCCGGCATCGTTGACTGGGCAAAAATGCGTGAAATCGCTGACAGCATCGGCGCATACCTGTTCGTCGATATGGCTCACGTTGCGGGTCTGATTGCCGCTGGCGTTTATCCGAACCCGGTTCCGCATGCGCACGTTGTCACCACCACCACCCACAAAACCCTGGCGGGCCCGCGTGGCGGCCTGATTCTGGCGAAAGGCGGTAGTGAAGAACTGTACAAAAAACTGAACTCTGCCGTTTTCCCAAGCGCACAGGGTGGCCCACTGATGCACGTTATCGCCGGTAAAGCGGTCGCACTGAAAGAAGCGATGGAGCCGGAATTTAAAGTTTATCAGCAGCAGGTTGCCAAAAACGCCAAAGCGATGGTGGAAGTGTTCCTGAACCGTGGTTACAAAGTGGTTTCCGGCGGTACTGAAAACCACCTGTTCCTGCTGGATCTGGTCGACAAAAACCTGACCGGTAAAGAAGCTGATGCTGCCCTCGGCCGCGCTAACATCACCGTCAACAAAAACAGCGTGCCAAACGATCCGAAGAGCCCGTTCGTGACTTCCGGTATCCGTATCGGTTCTCCGGCTGTAACGCGTCGCGGTTTTAAAGAAGCGGAAGTAAAAGAGCTGGCTGGCTGGATGTGTGACGTTCTGGATAATATCAATGATGAAGCGGTTATCGAGCGCATCAAAGGTAAAGTTCTGGAAATCTGCGCACGCTTCCCGGTTTACGCATAATTCTGTTTTGCCGAACGACAAAAGGCCGCGCAAGCGGCCTTTTTTGTGTCATCAGGTTTTTTATCAACGGCGATCTAACGAAATCGCGCCCGGCCCGGTAATCGCCAGCAGCAGGAACCCGCCTGCAATACTGACGTTTTTATAAAAGTTAATCATGTTTGGCACCACTGCATCGCCGGTCATATCCCAGTAATGGTGGCCAATCACCGCCGTACCCAGCGTATAGAAAACGAAGATAACCGCCAGCGGACGCGTGAAGAAGCCCAGTACAATCAGAATGGCGACTGGCACTTCCATAATGATGGCGATAATCGCCGACAGGGTTGGCACTGGCGCGCCCGAGGACGCCATATACTGAACCGTGCCGTCGAAGCCCAGCATTTTCGGATAACCGAAAATAATAAACAGCAAAACGAGAGCGATGCGCGCGATCAGCAGTATCAGCGAACGTGATGTGCCAAAGTCGAAATAACGTAGTGTGTTCATAGTCTTCCATTGTGTTAAGACGTGTTCTTAAAACGTAATACACAATGTGACTCTCTGCCACGCGATGCGCCGTTATGTTTACCGATCGCTGAAAAGGTCGCCAGCGCGACCTTTTTCTGACTTACAGCGATTTAAGCGCCATGCTCTCATCGGTCAGCGCATCAACGGCAAGCGGTTTGCCCGACTGGATCAGTTTACGCAACACGCGCACTTCACGCCCCTGATTTAGCGCTACGGCTCCAGTCAACACCCCGTCGCGCAACTGGCACCATATCGCTTTTCCCGCGTCCGGATTGCCGCGATAGATCCAGTTTTCGCCCTGCATCTCACCGACAAATTGCAGATTATCGCTGAACTGATCTGTCCAGAACCAGCCTGGCGCGGCGACGGGAAGGGGTTGTTCAAGCATCGCAGCAACGGCGATTTGCGCCTGAACGTTAGCGTTTTCCCAGCTTTCAATGCGATGCAGTGAACCGTCAGGCAGACGAGTTATCGCCACATCACCGGCGGCAAATATCGCCGGGTCAGCGGTAGCACAGCGCGCATCCACCACGATACCGTTAGCGGTTTCCAGCCCGGCCTCGCGGGCGAGAGCATCGTTCGCCACAATGCCGATACCGTAGATCACCGCATCGGCTGAAAGCTGCTCGCCATTGTGTAGCGTCAACCGAAGGTCGTCGCCTGAGTCAATATGCTCAATGGCGTTGTTTAGCCGCAGGCGAACACCAGCCTGTTGGTGGCGGCGGATGAGATAGTCACGCACCGGCGGCGGCGCATTGCGGCCCATCACTGTCGGCGCGAGTTCGACGACAGTAACCAGGCAACCGCGCTGGGTCGCGCTGGCTGCCAGCTCAAGGCCAATCGTTCCTGCGCCAACTATCACCAGTGATTTCCCCGTTTCCAGCACCGGGCGCAAGCGTTCAGCATCGAGCGCATGACGCAGGGTGAAGCAGCGTT
Source organism: Pseudocitrobacter cyperus (assembly GCF_039889165.1). Taxonomy (NCBI): domain Bacteria; kingdom Pseudomonadati; phylum Pseudomonadota; class Gammaproteobacteria; order Enterobacterales; family Enterobacteriaceae; genus Pseudocitrobacter; species Pseudocitrobacter cyperus. Next base: position 43,988 of record NZ_JAYMYY010000006.1, read on the forward strand.
CCCCCAGCGCATCAAGCATGGGCAGTGGACGCGCCGCCGCGCCGGTGGCTATCAGTAGCTTCGTCCAGCGATAGGTCTGTCCGTCTGCCAGCACGACCATTTTTGCCTGCCGATCAATCCGGCGAATCGTTACACCGAGATGCAACTGCACATTGTTTGCCTGCCACCACCCGGCGGCAAGCACCGGCTGAAGCTGCGGATTGTCGTCCAGAAGCATTGCTTTCGACAGCGGCGGACGCTCATAGGGCAAATATTGCTCGTCTGAGAAAAGGTGTAATTCACCGCTAAAACCCTGCTGGCGCAAAGAGGCTGCCGCCATCGCCGCCGCCTGACCGCCGCCAATAATGGCAATGATTTCATCGTTCATGGTGGCTCCTTATAAATCCAGACCAGCAGCAACGTGGCGGATGCCGCGGATGGCAAGACCCGCATCGGCATTAATCATTACGCCGCTCAGCGCCCGATTATTGCGTCGTGACGCCAGCATCACGTAGGGCCCGGTAAAATCTGCCGGGTCGGGGAAGAACTGTAGCGGTAGAATGGCGGCGATTTTTTCCGGCGTCAGCGACTGCATAATTGAGGTGTCGCTTTGCCCCAGCGCCTGTGGCCCGCGCAGGTCGCTGGCCATGCCGCACGGCCCAACGCCGTTGACGCGCACTTTCGGCGCCAGTTCATAGGCCAACTGGCGAATTAACCCTGTCGCCGCATGTTTACTGGCGGTATACAGCGGGCCGCCGCCGCCTGGATACCAGGCGGCGTTAGAGAGCGTGAAAATGATGCTGCCAGAGCTTGCGATCAGCGCCTGCGCGCAGGCTTTCGCGCCCAGCAGATAACCGAGCACGTTGACGTTAAACAGCTCGTGGAAACCGCTCTCCAGCGCATCGGCGGAGGTATTCACCAGCGAGGCGTTGTGATCCCAAATCCCTGCGTTGCCAATAAAACAGTCCAGCTTGCCAAACTGTGTCAGTATCTGATCAACCGCGCGCTGGTAATCGGCGTAGCAGGTGACGTTACCCTCGACCGCCAGCACATGTTCGCCAAAACGCTGGCGCAGGCTGGCGACTTTGGCGCCCGACAGTTCGAGTGTGGCGACTTTCGCGCCCTCTTCAATAAAGCGCTCGACCAGCGCCAGACCCAGGCCGGAGCCGCCCCCGGTGATAAATATCACTTCATCTTTCAAATCGCTCATGATGCCTCCTCCGGGATGTCGACATACACGTCGTCGCCTTCTACAAATACCGGGTAGGTGGCAATCGGGTCGGTGGCAGGCAGGCACATCGCTTTACCGGTTTTCAGGCAGAAACTGGCGGCGTGCAGCGGGCACTCCACGGTGGCATCATCTTCCAGATACCCTTCGGACATCGACGCGTTGCCGTGGCTGCAACGGTCGTTGATGGCATAAAACTCACCGCCGACGTTGAACAGGGCGATGACGGGAGAGGTTTCCAGACGGAGGGCTTCCCCCTCCGGTAGCTCCGCAGTGGAGCAGGCTAATACACGGCTCATCAGAACAATACACTCAGGTTGTGGGAGGTGATCACCGCCTGATCGAGCACGATCTCACGTGCCAGCAGACGCCACTGTTCGCCATCCAGGCGGCGCACTTTGTCAAAGCGCGTTCCGATGTAAAAGGTTTCATCACGCTCTTTTTGCGCGCGATAAAGCAGATAATTGACTCGCACGGCAAACACATTCGGCTGATCTGTTTCACTCACCTGGATATTGCTTATCATGTGACGCGTGCGCGACGGCGGTTCTTCCGCCCACGCCATTCCGGTTTCCAGACGGGCTATCCGGCGCTCAAGCTGATCTTTGTTGTCGTTAAAGATCCAGGTGGTCGGCGGCTGTTTGCCTTTTCGACGATCGCGGGTTTGCGCGTTTACCGTGGTGCGCATGGTGTAGACGATCTCTTCATCAAGCTGATCCAGCCAGTCGCGGAAACGCCAGTCGTCGAGTAGTGAGGCTTCCAGATAGAGAAACTGGGCGATGCGATGATGCAGTTCTAAAGAGACAGGGTTGCTCATTTCATCACCTCCTGCTGGTATGCGGCGGTTTTCTCATCCACTTCCTGCCAGCTTTCACTGGCGAGGAGATCGGCCCAGCGCTGATACATCCCGCGCGCGGCGGTTTCCGAGAAGATGTAGTTGGTAATACCCGGAATGCCGTCTTCGCGACGTTTTTCCTGGCCGAGCCCCATTTGCAGGCAAAGCTGACTGTTACGCGCTTTGTTGCCTTTCAGCAGTTTCTGGATCTCGCACCAGTTTTCCGAGTCATCTTGCTCCAGGAAGCCCGCCGGGCCGAAGGCGCGGGTGGCGCTGTTTTCAAAGGCCGCTTTCACCTCATCAGAGGCGGCTTTATCGGTAATGCAGAAAGCCCATACTTCAACCTGATCCGGGCCGCGGGGGTGCCAGACGCGCAGTGTGGCGGTACCGTTCAACCAGGAAAGCGTCGGGAAAATGTTGTTATGGCCGGCGAGACGCAGGGCGCGTACTTTGCCCAGCCGTTGCTCCGCCTCTTCATACGTTTCGCGGTAATAGCTGGAGACTGCGCCATCCACCCACACATTGGCGTCCGGTTTTTCGGTAAAGAAGAAGCCGCTGCCGTGCCCGTCCTGGCCGAACTGGAGCGCGTCTTTAGCGGTTTCCCACACCGGGCGTGCGGTTTGCCCATCGCCAAGGTGCTTCGAGCTGTCATCATCTTTCGCGCCCAGCACCTGTACGGCGGAGGCGTGGCTGAAGAGGGCGTGATACTGGTCGCTGGCGAACTGCTCTGCCGGGAATTTCCAGTTGCAGTTGATTACCCATTTCTGCACGCCGCCGACAATTTCAGTACCGCCTTCCCGACGATCCAGCATGCCGTCGAGATACCACTTCATGTCGCCCAGATAATCCAGCAGCGGCGGGGCGGAGGTATCCCAGTTGGCAAAAATCAGACCCTTGTAGCTTTCTACGCAGGGCACTTCGTTTAAGCCCCAATGGGATTTACACAACCCCTGCGGATAGGCGCGCGGCTCCAGCGGGACATCAATCAGCTCGCCGTTAATGCCGTAAGACCAGCCGTGATAGGGGCAGGTGAAGGCCTTGGTGTTGCCGCAATCGGCGTAGCTCACGCGCATAGCGCGGTGGCGGCACTGGTTCAAAAAGGCTTTGATACTGCCGTCTTTCTGGCGAACGACAACGACCGCGTCTTCGCCCATGTAAGTGTTAAAGAAATCGCCCGCTTTCGGTATCTGGCTTTCATGGGCCAGAAACAGCCAGCAGCGACCAAAAATACGCTCAAGCTCCAGTTGGTAAATGTCAGGATCGGTGTAAATACGTGGGGTTACGCTACCGTTATGGGTGTCGATGAGAGAGTAAATGTCTACAGGTGTTTTGTTGGTCATATAGTTATCTCGCGGGTAAGAGGTATTGACCTTCTGGTTTTTGTGTCTTTACTATGTTGCTAATTGGTTGTCGTTATGTGAAATAGTTAATTTCTACCAACTGATACGTTTTATCTATGACAGGGAGAAGGGCATGGAACTGAGACACCTTCGCTACTTTGTGGCGGTCGCGCAGGAACTGAATTTCACGCGCGCGGCGGAAAAACTGCATACTTCGCAGCCGTCGTTAAGCAGTCAGATCCGCGATCTGGAACAGTGCGTGGGCGTTTCTCTACTGGAAAGGGATAAAAGAAAAGTGACGCTTACCGCGGCGGGAGAGTGTTTTCTTACCGACGCGCAGGCGATCCTTATTCAGGCCGAACAGGCGAAAGTTCGCGCGCGCAGCGCTGCCCTGCAGGGAAATCATCTGGTGATCGGTTTTGTGCCCTCGGCGGAGGTGAATTTGTTGCCCAGGGTGATGCCGCTGCTGCGGTTGCGCCAGCCAGAGACACAAATCGAACTGGTCAGTCTCATTACCACCCAGCAGGAAGAGAAATTGCGCAGCGGCGAGCTGGATGTGGGGCTGATGCGCCACCCGGTCTATAACCCGGAAATTGAGTTTCTGGAGCTATTTAATGAACCACTGGCGGTGGTGATGCCCGCGACCCATCCGCTGGCGCGCGAGCGCAAAATTAGCGCGGAACAGCTTAACGGCGTCGATTTTATCAGTACCGATCCTGCCTATTCCGGCGCACTGGCGTCCATTGTGGATGAATGGCTTACCGGGCAGCAGTGTCAGCCAAAAATTGTGCAGATGGCGACCAATATTCTGGTCACGATGAATCTGGTTGGCATGGGGCTCGGCGTATCCCTTATTCCGGGCTATATGCAGAGCTTTAATACCGGGCAGGTGGTGTTTCGCCCCCTGGCCGGTGATGCGCCGACCATCGCGCTGCTGATGGCGTGGAAAAAAGGTGAGCTAAAACCTGCGCTGCGCGACTTTATTGAGATTGTGAAGACGCGGTGTGAACTAGCCTGAACGTCGCCACGAAAGTGTGTTGAGCTGGTCTTCGGCATACAGATAGCCAATTCCTAACAGTTGCTGGGCTCGCGATAGCGTGCCAAAACCGATATGCGTGGCCCTGGCCTGTGATGTTTCTCCTCGATCGAATGGGTTGAAGCCGGTCTGACGAATAATGGTATTCAGCCACTGTTCACCAAAGGCGCAACTGCGACCATAAAAGATGATTTGATTAATATTCATTATATTCAGAAAGTTATAAATGCTTAACCCTATTGCGTTGGCGGCAGTTTCTACCCACGCCTGAATCTGTATATTTCCTTGTTGCCACGAAGCAATAAGTTCCGCTGTCGTTAACGACTCCGGACTATGGTGAGTATCGGGCTGAAGTTTCAGCCACTGGCGAGCCTGCTTTTTGAGAGCGTTCAACGAGGCCACTGTTTCGAGACAACCGTAACGCCCACAGGTACACGCGATGCCATCAGGATCCACAATAGTGTGGCCGATTTGCCCGCTGCCGTAGAGACTGCCGCGCCAGATTTGGCCGTTTATGACGAATGAGGAACCAATCCCGTAATCGACGTTAATAACGCAAAAATCATCGCGCAGTGAAGAATTTTGCCACTTCTCCGCCAGAGCCAACATCACGCAGTCGTTATCCATACGTACCTTAACATGGAGTTTTTCTTCAAGAAGATACTTAATTTCTATCGATTCTTTCCAGGGCGCTTGCGGCATCGTCTGTGATACCCCAGTAACGGGATCCACCTGTCCATGAATGGCCAGGGCGAGATTGATTTTTTTGGCCGGATAACGCTGATGATAACGTCGCCAGCAGGATTCTATAGCTGCCAGAAGAGCCTGCGGCGTAGGGGCGGCAATAGTCTGATGCGAGACGTCTTCCTGCGGCGTTAAGCAGGCATCAGCGAGTAATGTTTCAATGCTGGTGGGGGTGATATTCATACACAGTGTCCAGTCGCCATCGACGGGAAGATGGTAACTGCCACTGCTGAGCCCTCGCTGACTGAGGCTTTCAACTGAATGCGCGATTCGTCCTTCCTGAAGCAATTCATCAAGAATGTTGCTCACCGCCGGAATAGACAGTCCGGTCATTTGAGAAAGCTGAGATTTACTCAAGATTTTCTCTCGCCAGAAGCAGGCAAGAAAAACCCGCTTATTTTCCTGCCTCACTCGAACATTATTGAAGCCTGAAAGTTGCATACACTAAACACCCTTAACTGTATTGCGTGAGCATTGCGCAATTTAACGCCGTTTTAGTCGTACAGAATAAACATGTCGCTTATTTAACTTCAATTTATTTAGTGGAGAGCACATGTACGGTTCAGTTAAGGTGTGGAAAGAGACCCTCTCAATGCCAACGTGGACGGTGGGTGAAGAAGATCCTAACCCGATGTTCCTTGAAAAGCGGGTCTATCAAGGTTCCTCTGGCGCTGTTTACCCTTATGGCGTCATTGATACGCTGACCGGCAAGCGCGAGATGCGCGATTATCAGGCGGTGTGGATGGAGAACGACTTCATTCGCATTATGCTGTTGCCTGAACTGGGCGGACGTATTCATCGCGCCTGGGATAAAGTGCAGCAGCGTGATTTTGTCTATTACAACGAAGTGGTGAAGCCAGCGCTGGTGGGGCTATTAGGTCCGTGGATTTCCGGCGGTATCGAATTTAACTGGCCTCAGCACCATCGTCCCACCACTTTTATGCCCGTGGATTTTACCATTCAGTCCGGTGAGAACGGCGAGCAAACCGTTTGGATGGGTGAGGTTGAACCGATGCGCGGCTTGCAGGTTATGACCGGATTTACGCTCTATCCGGACCGCGCGCTGATTGAGATCACCGGCAAAGTGTTTAACGGTAACGCCACACCGCGCCATTTCCTGTGGTGGGCCAACCCAGCCGTGAAAGGCGGCGACGATCACCAGAGCGTTTTCCCCCCGGATGTGACGGCGGTTTTCGATCACGGCAAGCGCGATGTTTCCGCGTTCCCGATTGCTACAGGTACTTACTATAAGGTGGATTACTCTGCAGGCGTCGACATTTCTCGTTATAAAAATGTGCCGGTGCCGACCTCCTACATGGCGGAGAAATCAGATTACGACTTCGTCGGTGCCTGGCATCATGGTGAGCGTGGTGGCCTTCTCCATGTTGCGGATCATCACATCTCGCCAGGCAAAAAACAGTGGACCTGGGGCTACGATGATTTTGGTACCGCCTGGGATCGTAATCTGACAGATGAAAATGGCCCCTATATTGAGCTGATGACCGGTGTCTTCACCGATAACCAGCCCGATTTTACCTGGCTTGCTCCGTACGAAGAAAAAGTCTTTGTGCAGAACTTCCTGCCCTACAGCGAACTGGGAATGATACAGAATGCCAGCACGCAACTTGCCATGAAACTACTGCGTGAAAACGGGCAACTGGCTATTGGCGTATACGCGATTGCTCCGCTGAATGCGGTGCAGGTAACGGTAACTGAGGATGGTAAACCGCTGTATGAACAACGCGTTACGTTAAAACCCGGTGAGAGCTGGCAGACCACTCTGACGGATTGTGATTATCAACGTCTGACGATGCGTATGATTGATGAGTCTGGCAGAGAATTACTGAATTACGAGGAGCATATTCCGCAGGAAACACCGCTTCCGGCTGCCGCGACGGCACCTGCCCGACCAGATGCGTTAAGCAATAGCGATGAGCTTTATTTTATTGGCCAGCATCTTGAACAGTACAACCACGCCAGCCGATACGCTGAAGAGTACTATCAGCGAGCGCTGGGTATCGACCCTGACGATTATCGTAATAATGTTGCTCTGGGGACGCTGGCACTAAATCGTGCCGACTGGGCGAAGGCAAAATCCTGCGCAGAGGCCGCGTTGAAACGGGCGCATCGCTGGAACAAAAATCCGCGTAATGGTGAGGCCAGTATGTTGCTGGCGGCAGCGCTGGAAAGAATGGGCAATGACGCTACGGCCTGGGGTCACTACTACAAAGCGAGCTGGAGCGGCGACTGCCGTGATGCGGCGTACTGGTCGCTGGCTCGCCTGGCAATGAAGCGCGGCGATGTGGCATTGGCTCTGGAGAAAGTCGAACGCAGCTTGAGCTTTAACGCCAGTAATAACCTGGCAATGGGGCTCAAAGCACTGGCGCTGGCTGAACTGGGGCGCGAGGCTCAGGCGCTGTCATTTATCACGGCACGGTTGAAGGATTATCCGCTGAGCTATGTGCTTCACTACGCGCGCTGGGCGATAGAAAAAACGGCTGAATCGGCAGATGCATTGATAGCCATTACAGGGAGACGGGGGACCAACGCCTGTGAGCTTGCTGGCTGGCTGATGTCGATGGGGCTGAAAGAACAGACCCGGTCGCTTTTGAACCTGCTTGATAGCCAGGAGACGTTGCCACTGATGTGGCAAGCCTCACTGAGCGACGATCCTACGCCGTTTATCGAACGCGCCCGTGCGTCTCTCGGCCATCGGGTCCGTTTTCCAAACACTCTGGATGAAGTCCAGATGCTGCAAACATTGCAGGCGTTTGCCTTCGCTCGTTATTTGCTGGGGTGCTTCTGGTACAGCAAACGTCGCTACGACGATGCGGTAAGTTGCTGGCGCAGTACGCTGGAGCAGGAGCCGAATAACGCTGCTGTGCATCGCTTGCTGGGAATATATGCGTGGAACAAACAGCATGATGGACAGGCGGCGTATGCGCATTTGCAACAGGCCGTAACGCTGGCGCCTGAGAATGCCCGCTTCCTGTTTGAACTCGATTACCTCAAAAAATTAACGTCCACGTCGGCAGCGGCGCGTTTGCAAGCGCTTGAGGACAACGTTCAGGTTGCACTGAAACGCGACGATTTGACCGCTGAGTTGCTCAGTCTCTGGCATGCGCAAGGTAACTATTCCGCGGCGGCAAATGTTCTGCGTGAACGCGTCTTCCATCCCTGGGAGGGGGGGGAAGGCAGAGTGACCGGACAGTATTTGCTCAATCAAATGCATCGTGCACTGGAGAGCCTCTGCGCCAACGAGTTGACGTCAGCCACCAAACTGCTGCGTCAGGCACTGCAATATCCAGAGAACCTTGGTGAAGGACGTCTTCCGGGTCAAACGGACAACGATATTTGGTATCTGCTGGGATGCTGTGCAGCACGTCAACATGACAGACAACAGGCTACACAATGCTTCCAGCGTGCGACGCTGGGCGGTAATACGCTTGATGCCGGACGTTACTACAACGATCAGCCGGTTGACTATCTCTTCTGGCAGGGGATGGCGCTGCGTGCATTAGGTGATAATGCGCAGGCCGATAAACACTTCCAAAGCTTCCTTGCATGGGTAGAAAACCAGTCTGAAACGCCGCCGGAAGCTGATTTCTTTGCGGTATCGCAGCCGGACCTGGTTGTGCTCGACACGCCCGCGGATGCCAAACATCGCCAACATTGCCTGTTTATCACCGCCTTAGGGCAGTTGGGCCTGGGCGAGACGCGTGCCTGTGAGGCGAGTCTCGATGCGCTGCTGCGGCAGAATCCTTCCCACGATAAAGCACATCTGCTTCGCCATGTTATGCAAAGCAGAATTTTTGACTGATGTACTCCCGGCGACTGCTTTGTCGCCGGAAACCTCCTGTTCCCTGCGTTTCCCTTAAAGAGGAATCAATATGAATAACGCGCAGAAAAATTTGAAAATGGGTTATGTCTGGATGATATGTCTGGTGGCCGCCTGTGGTGGATTGCTTTTTGGTTATGACTGGGTGGTCATCGGCGGGGCGAAACCATTCTATGAGGCCTGGTTTTCCATCGCCGATCCAGCGCTCTCCGGTTGGGCGATGAGTTCGGCGCTGGTAGGCTGTATTTTTGGTGCGCTGGTATCGGGCTGGTGTGCGGATAAATTTGGCCGCAAGCTGCCGCTTATTCTGGCGGCGATTCTGTTCAGCGCCTCTGCCTGGGGCACGGCAGTGGCAAGCAACTTCGACATGTTTGTGATTTACCGTATTGTCGGCGGGGTTGGTATTGGCCTCGCTTCCGCCATTAGTCCTCTCTATATCGCAGAAGTTAGCCCGGCGGAAAAACGCGGGCGATTTGTGGCTATAAACCAACTAACGATCGTGATCGGTGTGTTAGGTGCGCAGTTGATCAACCTGATGATTGCTAAACCTGTTGAGCCGGGCGTCACCATGGAAGCGATCGCTCAGAGCTGGAACGGCCAGACTGGCTGGCGCTGGATGTTTGGTGCTGAACTGGTGCCTGCGCTGGCGTTTCTGGTACTGATGTTTTTTGTCCCGGAATCTCCACGCTGGCTCATGAAAGCCGGAAAGCGAGAGAAGGCGCGACAAATGCTGGAACGTATTGGTTCACGCGACTATGCAGAGCAGACACTGGCCGATATTGAACATACCCTTGCAAAAGATAACCATAAAGTCGCGTGGTCGACGCTGCTTCAACCGCAAATCAAACCTATTGTGATTATTGGCATGGTGTTGGCTATCTTTCAGCAGTGGTGCGGTATTAATGTTATTTTCAACTATGCCCAGGAGATCTTTGCTTCCGCCGGGTTCGATATTAACGGCACTCTGAAATCCATTGTGGCAACGGGCCTAATCAACCTTGTTTTCACTGTCGCCGCGCTACCGCTGGTCGATAAACTGGGGCGTCGTAAATTGATGCTGCTTGGCGCGTCAGGACTGACGATTATCTACGTGTTAATTGCTGGTGCTTATGCTGCGGGGATTATGGGCTGGCCGGTATTGGTACTGGTTCTGGCGGCTATCGCAATTTATGCGTTGACGCTTGCGCCTGTAACCTGGGTTTTACTGTCAGAGATATTCCCTAATCGCGTGCGCGGCCTGGCAATGTCACTCGGTACGCTTGCGCTTTGGATTGCCTGTTTCTTGCTGACCTATACTTTCCCGCTCCTCAACGCCGGTTTGGGTGCGGCGGGAAGTTTCTTGCTGTATGGTGTGATTTGCGCATTCGGATACCTTTATATCTTGCGTCATGTTCCTGAAACAAAAGGCGTTACACTAGAGGCACTGGAAGAACAGCTCGCGGCGAAGCACGGTAAATCCCCGACAGTCGCCAATACGCATCAGGCCCACTAATGGAAAGCCTGCTGCTGGAAAACGCGCATTTACGGATGCGCATATCGCCGCAAGGTGGGGCGTTGCTGGGCCTGGAATCGTTACGTTTTCAACGGCCTGTATTACAGGCACCGGCAGGGGAGGTTGCGCTTTTTCCGATGCTGCCTCTGGCTAACCGTGTTGCGGGCAATCGCTTCAGGTTCAATGAACGTGAAATTGTGTTACCGAACCACGAGTCAGATGACACTTTTTTTCTGCATGGCGATGGCTGGTTAAATAAATGGCGGGTGATGGCGGTGGCCCCGGAGCGCTGTACGCTGCAACTATATAGCCAGTTGCGTTGTGGTTACGACTACGAGGCGACGCTTGAGTACAAACTTACAGATGGCACGCTGAATGCGGAGTTAACCGTTATGCATCGAGGCACGCAGCCAATGCTTTATGGTTGCGGGTTTCATCCATGGTTCTATTTTACAAGTCAGTGCCGTGCGCAGTTCTATGCCAGCGGCTGCTGGCCAGAGGGAGAATCTCATTTGCCACTGGCCTGGCAGTCGTCTATTCCGAATGCGGCGGATTTTTCCAGCGCACAGTATGGTGAAGATGCCTGGCTCAATATGGGATATTCGGGCTGGAATGGGTGTGCGGTCATCGAAAATGATGTGATGAGGGTCACGCTTCTCGCGCAAACCCCTTACCTCATGGCGTTCAGAATGTCGGGTGGCGCGTTTCTTTGTCTTGAACCGCAAACCCATCCTGTTAACGCACATAACCTGCCCGGGCAGCCGGGTTTACAGGTTTTAGGCCAGGGCGATCGGTTGCATTTTTCTCTAAAAATTGTGGTGGAAAAGGGATAATAACAGCGATTTTTTAGCGGTTGCGCCAGCCCGTTTTTACCGCCAGACTGTCACCTCCATTCTGGAGGAAATCATGGTCTTGCACTCAACGCGTTGGCTGGCGCTCAGTTATTTCACCTACTTTTTTAGCTACGGTATTTTTCTGCCATTCTGGAGCGTCTGGCTAAAGGGCGCAGGGCTGACGCCGGAAACCATTGGTATTCTGCTGGGGGCTGGCCTGGTGGCGCGTTTTCTCGGTAGCCTGCTGATTGCGCCACGCGTGAGCGACCCCTCTCGTTTGATTCGTGTTCTGCGCATTCTGGCGTTGTTCACGTTGCTGTTTGTGATGGCCTTCTGGGCAGGTAGCCACGTCGCCTGGCTGATGGTGGTGATGATTGGCTTTAACCTGTTTTTCTCGCCGCTGGTGCCGCTGACCGATGCGCTCGCCAATACCTGGCAAAAGCAAATCACCATGGATTATGGCCGGGTGCGGTTGTGGGGCTCAATTGCCTTTGTTATTGGCTCGGCGCTCACCGGGAAACTGGTCAGTTTATTTGATTACCGCGCCATTCTGGTGCTGCTGAGTTTAGGGATTGCCTCCATGCTGCTCGGCATGCTGTTACGACCGAGCGTGATGCCGCAGGGCGAATCTCGCCATCAGGAAGCGGCGGGCTGGCCGGCCTGGCGCTCCCTTGTGACGCAGAGTTGGCGCTTCCTCGCCTGTGTATGTCTGTTGCAGGGCGCACATGCGGCCTACTACGGTTTTAGCGCGATTTACTGGCAGGGTGCGGGCTATTCGGCGTCAGCGGTGGGGTATCTCTGGTCGCTTGGCGTGGTGGCGGAAGTGGTGATTTTCGCCCTCAGTAAAAAAGTGTTCCGCCGCTTCAGCGCGCGAGACCTCCTGCTACTGTCGGCGGTGTGCGGCGTGATCCGCTGGGGGATCATGGGCTGGACTACGGCATTACCGTGGCTTATCGTTGCGCAGATCCTGCACTGCGGTACTTTCACCGTCTGCCATCTGGCGGCCATGCGCTATATTGCCGCGCGTCAGGGGAGCGAAGTGATTCGCCTGCAGGCGGTTTACTCTGCCGTAGCGATGGGCGGCAGTATCGCCGTGATGACGGTTTTCGCCGGTTTCCTCTATCAACATCTCCATCAGGGCGTTTTCTGGGTGATGGCGCTGGTCGCCCTTCCTGCGTTAATTCTGCGCCCGAAAGCGGTCGCGGCTTAAACGTCGAGGATCTTGCTGATGTGCTGCCGCTGGTGGTCACTCAGCGGCCTGTCAGCGTGGATCAACGGCGGTGAAAACAGCGGCAGGGCGGTCGCATACGGCGAGACCACCAGACTTACGCTTTTCGGCGCGCCCTCTTTCTGGAAGGTGCGCGCCGCCAGATATTTCACGTTAAGCGGTAGTAAGGTCAGTTCGCGTAGCTGCTGTTCTATCTCCTGTTCCAGCGCCGGATTATCACCCGTTAGCAGTACCACTTCTTTTTCATGTAACTCGCCCTCCTGCATTAACCCGGCGCCAAAAATAATGGCAATTAGCGCCGCCTCTTCGTGGCTGAATTGCAGGGTATAGCGCGTTTCAAAATCGGCCAGCGCTTCGCGGGTGGTGCGCATCAATCGCGGATAGAGGCGGTGGATCTCTTCGGTAAGATGAGTATCTATGCCGATTCCGAAGATGCAGCGATTAAGCGCCTGTGCCAGGTGGATGTAGAGCTGGTCGCGCAGGCTCTGTTCATCGCCAAGCTGTCGCCCGGCAAGCTGCTGAAAACGGTCAATGAGCTGGTCAATAGCCAGATGCAGTTGCCTGTCCTGGGCATGTCCATCGTAAACCGGGTTAGGCGTGCGCATCAGCATAAACAGTAGCGCGAGAAACTGCTGCTCGCTGCAGTGAGGCTGGCGATTGATACGCCTCTGCCAGTGGCGGACGATTTCCGCCGCCACCTGAAACTCTTGCGTGGTGCGGGTCCAGGTGCTTTGCAGGGAGTTGAAGGTCGGGCTCTCTCCCTGATGGTGCTGAAGCAGGCAATATTGCAGATAGAGGCGTAAAAATTGGGTGTCACGGCTCTCGAACTGACGTTGCAGGCTACGTCCGCAGCGGTTAACCAGCGCTTGTAAATTGGTGTCGTCATACAGCGTGCGGGCAATACCCTGTTGTTTAAGCTGCGTTTTGAGCGCTGGGGTAAAATGGTGCGTGACAAAATGCGGGCACAGGCGGAAGGCGCGCCGCAGCCAGTGCAGCAAGCACAGACGTAAATCGAGCGTGGTGCCTTCAATCCGATAGCTGCCGTCCGCTACGCTGGCAATCGCCAGACGATGGTAACGCTGGATCTCATCTCCCGTCTCGGCTATATCTTGCCGTGCAGTTTCTGCATCGACACCATTCACCTCGCCTATATATTCGGGCGTGATACTGTGGTCGGGGAGATAGAACATCAGCAGCACCTGGCAGCGGCGCTGTGGACTGGAAAGCACAGATGGAGGTTCCATAAGCGTCATCATCTGAAAGATTCCAGTTTGCGTTTTTGATAAGAATAGCTAAAGGGTAGCCTTTCGTAGTCGCACTTAGCCTCTTTACGTAAGGAATATCGGCGTCGGTCACAGAATTTTTCACTGAGGAACGGATGAAGAGAGTGAAACAATGCGTAAGTCTGGTATTTTTCGCGGTTTTATCGTTTAGCGCGCAATCGCATCCACACAGCTTCATTACTCTGAGCACGGAAGTGGTGGCGCAGGATGGGCAGATGAGCGGTCTGAAAATGCGCTGGGTGATGGATGAATTAACATCAGCAGACCTGTTGTATGACGCCGGAAAAGCCAAACCGGGTGATGAGGTGTGGAAAAAACTGGCGGCGGAGGTGATGGCGAACGTACTGGGTCAGCACTATTTCACCGAGGTCTGGCATGACGGTCAAAAGGTGAAGTTTGAGAACCTGCCAACCCATTACGGGCTTTCGCGTGAAGGGCATCAGGCGGTGCTGACGTTCACCCTGCCGCTGGCAACGCCGCAGCCGCTGGCAGGGCAGACCTATTCTTTCTCGACCTTTGATCCCACCTATTACGTTGATATGAGCTATGAGAATGACGGCGATGTGGTGTTACCCGCCAGCCTGAAAAGTGAGTGCAAACTGGCGGTGCATACGCCAAAACCCAGCGAGGAGATGATGTCCTACGCCTTGTCACTCGATAAAGAGGATGCGCCGGAAGAGGATATGGAATTGGGTAAACAATTTGCGCAGAAGGTGACGCTCTCATGTCAGTGATTAGCACGGTTAAACGCCCGTCCCGACGCTGGCTGGCGCTGTGGCCGCTGGCGCTGTTTTTGCTGCTAAGCATGCTGGCCGGTTTCTGGCTGTGGCAGGCGTGGCCGCAGGTGATGATGAAAAGTATTATCTGGCAGCGCGATGTGAATCAGCAGATGAGCGGGTTGCTCAAGGCCGTTGCCGAAAATCCGACGCAGGCGGGCGGTTCACTGCTGCTGTTTAGCTTTATCTACGGTGTGCTACACGCGCTGGGGCCGGGGCACGGCAAAGTGGTGATTGCAACCTGGCTTGCCACTCATCCTTCAAAACTGAGATCGAGTATTGGCCTGACGCTGGCCTCTTCATTATTGCAGGGGCTGGTGGCGATAGGCCTGGTGGTTATCGTTCTCACGCTGTTGCAATTGCCCGCTCGCCAGCTTCACCTCAGCGGTTTCTGGCTGGAAAAAGCCAGTTATGCGCTGGTAGGCGTACTGGGAGGACTGCTCTGCTGGCGGGCGCTGAAAAAGCTGCGACGCCTGCTGCGTAAACCCACGTTCACCGTCTTTAAACCGATTCACGTCCATGATGAGCATTGCGGGTGTGGGCACAAGCATCTTCCTCATCCTGACGAGGTGCAGAGTGGCGACGACTGGCGCGCGCGCCTGATGGTGGTGCTCTCAATGGGAATGCGCCCCTGTTCGGGTGCGATTATGGTTTTGTTGTTCAGTAAAGTGATTGGGGTCTTTGCCTGGGGAATGGCATCGGCGCTGGCGATGGCGGCCGGTACCTCGTTAACCATCTCGTCACTGGCGCTGTTGGTGCACAGTTTCCGTCAACTGGCGGTACGCCTGAGCGGAGATCGCGCGCCGGTATTATGGCGGCAGGTGGGATGGACGACGCTGGCATTAGCGGGGGGCGCATTTTTGATAGCCGCGGCAATCGTGATGTGGATGAGTGCGGTGCCGGTGGGACGGGGGATGAGGCCGTTTTAAAAGCCGGAGGACGGTTTCGTCTTATCCGGCCTGCAAATGACGTGTCCGGTAAACGCTGGCGCTACCGGACACCGCCGTCTCTTAGCGCTTCAGCGCTTCGCTCAACTGGTCGCGCATGTTCGCCAGCATCGCTTTCACCACGCGAGCGTTACCGGCAACCACGTTGCCGGTCATCATGTAGTTGTGACCGCCGGTGAAGTCGCACACCAGCGCGCCCGCTTCACGCGCCAGCAGTTCGCCTGCGGCAAAATCCCACGGCTTCAGGCCGATTTCGAAGAAACCATCAACGCGGCCAGCGGCAACGTAGGCCAGATCCAGCGCAGCAGAACCGGTGCGGCGGAAGTCCGCGCATTCGGTGAACAGGTTGCCGAGGATATTCATGTACGCAGGAGCGTGCTGTTTCGCTTTGAACGGGAAGCCGGTCGCCAGAATGGTGCCGTCGAGGTCGCGAGCGGTGCTGCAACGCAGACGGTAGCCGTTGAGCTGTGCGCCCTGGCCGCGGGTTGCCGTGAAGAGTTCGTTACGCATGGGATCGTAAACCACCGCGACTTCAGTACGACCTTTGATGCGTACCGCGATGGAAACCGCGAAGTGCGGCAGACGTTTAACGAAGTTGGTGGTGCCATCCAGTGGATCGATAACCCATTGAACATCCAGATCGTCGCCAACATGTTCACCGCTTTCTTCGGTGATAATGGTGTGTTGCGGGTAAGATTTGCGAATGGTTTCGATGATAATGGCTTCAGCCGCTTTATCAACGTTGGTCACGAAATCATTGCTGCCTTTCTGGCTGGTTTCAACAGAATCTGGCGTTTCGTAATGTTTGGCAATCAGGTTACCCGCCTTGCGCGCTGCGCGCACGGCGATGTTCAGCATCGGATGCATCAGGTTACTCTCACTGGATGTTAAAGAA
Organism: Pseudocitrobacter cyperus; assembly: GCF_039889165.1. NCBI lineage: Bacteria > Pseudomonadati > Pseudomonadota > Gammaproteobacteria > Enterobacterales > Enterobacteriaceae > Pseudocitrobacter > Pseudocitrobacter cyperus. The sequence goes on from NZ_JAYMYY010000006.1 coordinate 60,442, forward strand.
CGGGGAAAAACGGCGCACATCATAACAGCCAATTCGGACTCTGTCTCCGGTTTATGATAATATGGCCGAATAATCTTTAAACGAAGAAAGACAATGCTGCAAAATATTCGAATTGTGCTGGTTGAAACCTCTCACACCGGCAATATGGGCTCTGTCGCCCGTGCAATGAAAACTATGGGCCTGACTAACCTGTGGCTGGTTAATCCACTGGTTAAACCTGACTCGCAGGCTATCGCCCTGGCGGCTGGCGCCAGCGATGTGATTGGCAGCGCGCAAATCGTCGATACGCTGGATGAAGCGCTGGCCGGGTGTAGCCTGGTCGTCGGCACCAGCGCGCGTTCACGCACGCTGCCGTGGCCGATGCTTGACCCACGCGAATGTGGGCTGAAAAGCGTGGCGGAAGCAGAACACGCGCCAGTCGCGCTGGTGTTTGGCCGCGAACGCGTTGGCCTGACCAACGAAGAACTGCAAAAATGCCACTATCACGTCGCAATTGCTGCCAACCCGGAATACAGCTCGCTGAATCTGGCAATGGCCGTGCAGGTTATCTCTTATGAGGTTCGCATGGCGTGGCTGGCGGCGCAGGAAAGCAGCGAAGAAAAAGTCGCGCATGAAGAAACGCCGTATCCGCTGGTTGATGACCTGGAGCGTTTCTATGGCCACCTGGAACAGACGCTGCTAAGTACCGGTTTTATCCGCGAGAACCATCCGGGGCAGGTAATGAACAAACTGCGTCGTTTGTTTACCCGTGCGCGCCCGGAAAGCCAGGAACTGAACATCCTGCGCGGGATTCTGGCGTCGATCGAGCAGCAGAATAAGAAGTAAGCGGTGAAACCCCTCACCCTAACCCTCTCCCACAGGGAGAGGGGACTGGTTCAGTGCGGTGTTCACCCTCTCCCTGTGGATGAGGGCATCAGACCGCACTGAATGTTAAATACTTGACTATTTTACTCAAGTAAATAGTTGACTGATTTAGTCGGGAATGTCAGACTTGGCCCTGCTATGCAATACCCCCACATAAATTATTAAAACCCCGGGCAGGGGCGAGTTTGAGGTTAAGTAAGACATGAGACTGACATCTAAAGGGCGTTACGCCGTGACCGCGATGCTGGACGTTGCACTCAACTCCGAAGCGGGCCCGGTGCCGTTGGCCGATATTTCAGAACGACAGGGAATTTCACTTTCCTACCTGGAGCAACTGTTCTCCCGTCTGCGTAAAAATGGTCTGGTATCCAGCGTTCGCGGGCCAGGCGGCGGTTATCTGCTGGGTAAAGAAGCCAACCATATCGCAGTTGGCGAAGTGATCAGCGCAGTTGACGAATCCGTCGACGCGACCCGTTGCCAGGGTAAAGGCGGCTGTCAGGGTGGCGATAAATGCCTGACTCACGCGCTGTGGCGCGACCTGAGCGATCGCCTGACCGGCTTCCTGAACAACATTACGCTGGGCGAACTGGTGAATAACCAGGAAGTGCTGGATGTGTCTGGTCGCCAGCACAGCCATGAAACAACGCGCAGCACCCGTGCGCAAGACGCTATCGACGTCAAACTGCGCGCGTAATATAAATATCCGCGCGACGGATAATAAAGAGATTTCAGAATCAGGCCGGGGCGTACCGCGCTCCGTCTCCTCGGTCGTACATCCAGCCGATAGCCTGATTCCTTGCATTGAAGCGATGTACGGAGTTTAAGAGCAATGAAATTACCGATTTATCTCGATTACTCCGCAACCACGCCGGTGGACCCGCGTGTTGCCGAGAAAATGATGCAGTTTTTAACCCTGGACGGAACCTTTGGTAACCCGGCCTCCCGTTCTCACCGTTTTGGCTGGCAGGCTGAAGAAGCGGTAGATATCGCCCGTAATCAGATTGCCGATCTGGTCGGTGCCGATCCCCGCGAAATCGTCTTCACCTCCGGTGCAACCGAATCTGACAACCTGGCAATTAAAGGTGCAGCCAACTTTTATCAGAAAAAAGGCAAGCACATTATTACCAGCAAAACCGAACACAAAGCCGTGCTGGACACCTGTCGTCAGCTTGAGCGTGAAGGGTTTGAAGTCACCTACCTTGCCCCTCAGCGCAACGGTATCATTGACCTGAAAGAGCTTGAAGCGGCGATGCGTGATGACACCATCCTCGTTTCCATCATGCACGTGAACAACGAAATCGGCGTGGTGCAGGATATCGCGACCATCGGCGAAATGTGCCGTGCGCGCGGTATTGTTTACCACGTTGATGCGACCCAGAGCGTGGGCAAACTGCCTATCGACCTGAGCCAGCTCAAAGTTGACCTGATGTCATTCTCCGGCCATAAAATCTATGGCCCGAAAGGGATTGGCGCGCTGTACGTGCGTCGTAAACCGCGTATCCGCATCGAAGCGCAGATGCACGGCGGCGGTCACGAGCGCGGCATGCGTTCCGGTACGCTGCCTGTTCACCAGATCGTCGGCATGGGCGAAGCTTACCGTATCGCCAAAGAAGAGATGGAAACTGAGATGGCGCGCCTGCGCGGTCTGCGTAACCGTCTGTGGAACGGCGTGAAGGATATGGAAGAAGTTTACCTGAACGGCGACCTCGAGCAGGGCGCACCGAACATCCTTAACGTCAGCTTCAACTTTGTTGAAGGTGAATCACTGATTATGGCTCTGAAAGACCTGGCCGTTTCTTCCGGTTCCGCCTGTACGTCTGCAAGCCTCGAGCCATCCTACGTGCTGCGTGCGCTGGGTATGACCGACGAGCTGGCACATAGCTCTATCCGTTTCTCTTTAGGTCGTTTTACTACCGAAGAAGAGATTGACTACACCATTCAACTGGTTCGTAACTCCATCGGCCGTCTGCGCGACCTTTCTCCGCTGTGGGAAATGTTCAAACAGGGCGTGGATCTGAACAGCATCGAATGGTCACATCACTAATCGGTAGATAAGAGGAATTTAATCATGGCATACAGCGAAAAAGTTATTGATCATTACGAGAACCCGCGCAACGTCGGCTCTTTCGACAACAGCGATGATAGCGTGGGTAGCGGCATGGTTGGCGCGCCGGCCTGTGGCGACGTGATGAAGTTGCAGATCAAAGTCAACAATGAAGGTATCATTGAAGACGCGCGTTTCAAGACCTACGGCTGCGGTTCCGCCATCGCGTCCAGCTCGCTGGTTACCGAATGGGTAAAAGGCAAGTCTCTGGACGAAGCGCAGGCGATTAAAAACACCGACATCGCAGACGAGCTTGAACTGCCGCCAGTGAAAATTCACTGCTCTATCCTGGCAGAAGACGCGATTAAAGCCGCCATTGCGGATTACAAAAGCAAACGTGAAGCAAAATAAGAATTGAGGTTTTGTTATGTCGATTACATTGAGCGACAGTGCAGCAGCGCGAGTCAATACCTTCCTGGCCAACCGCGGTAAAGGGTTTGGTCTGCGTCTGGGCGTGAGAACTTCCGGCTGCTCGGGTATGGCGTATGTACTGGAATTTGTTGATGAACCTGCGGCAGAAGACACCGTGTTCGAAGACAAAGGCGTGAAGGTGGTGATCGACGGCAAAAGCCTGCAATTCCTCGACGGCACTCAACTGGACTTCGTCAAAGAAGGCCTGAACGAAGGGTTTAAATTCACCAACCCGAACGTCAAAGATGAGTGCGGTTGCGGCGAAAGCTTTAACGTGTAACTGAACGTCACCAACCCCACCGCAGGCCATCTGTGGGTGGGGTTTTGTTTTATTTACCCTGAGATTGTTATGGATTACTTCAGCCTCTTCGGGTTACCCGCCCACTATCACGTCGATACTCAGGCCCTTGCGACCCGTTTTCAGGATCTGCAACGTCAGAATCACCCCGACAAATTCGCAAGCGTAAGCGCCGCCGAACAACTGGCCGCTGTGCAACGTTCCGCAACCATCAACCAGGCCTGGCAAACGCTGCGTCACCTACTGCCACGCGCAGAATATCTGCTGTCGCTGCACGGTTTCGATTTAGCCAGCGAGCAGCACACGGTACGCGATACCGCTTTTCTGATGGAACAACTGGAACTGCGTGAAGAGCTTGACGAGATTGAACAGGCGAAGGATGAAGCGCGTCTGGAAGGGTTTATCAAACGTGCAAAATCGATGTTCGATACCCGCCATCAGCAGATGGTGAAAGAATTAGACGATGAAGCGTGGGAGACGGCGGCGGATACCGTGCGTAAACTGCGTTTTCTCGATAAACTGCGAAGCCATGCAGAACAACTCGAAGAAAAACTGCTCGACTATTAATTTCGGAAGCTCAATATGGCCTTATTACAAATTAGTGAGCCTGGTCTGAGTGCCGCGCCGCATCAGCGTCGCCTGGCGGTTGGCATCGATTTAGGCACCACCAATTCTCTGGTTGCGACGGTTCGTAGCGGTCAGGCGGAAACCCTGGCCGATAGCCAGGGGCGTCACCTGCTGCCCTCTGTTGTCCATTACCAGGCGCAGGGCCACGTCGTGGGTTATGACGCGCGCGCCAATGCCGCGCAGGATCCCGCTAACACCATCAGTTCCGTCAAACGCCTGATGGGCCGCTCGCTGGCCGACATTCAGACGCGTTACCCGCATCTGCCGTACCAGTTCCTGGAGAGCGAAAATGGCTTGCCGATGCTGGTCACTGAAGCCGGTGTGCTGAACCCGATTCGCGTCTCCGCCGATATTCTCAAAGCGCTGGCGGCGCGAGCCACCGAATCGCTGGCCGGTGAACTTGACGGCGTGGTGATCACCGTTCCGGCCTATTTTGATGATGCACAGCGTCAGGGCACCAAAGACGCGGCGCGTCTGGCGGGCCTGCATGTGCTGCGTCTGCTTAACGAGCCGACCGCCGCCGCCATTGCCTACGGGCTCGACTCGGGTCAGGAAGGCGTGATCGCCGTCTATGACCTGGGCGGTGGTACCTTTGATATCTCTATTCTGCGCTTAAGCCGCGGTGTGTTTGAAGTACTGGCGACGGGCGGTGATTCTGCGCTCGGCGGCGATGACTTCGACCATCTGTTGGCCGATCATATTCGTGAACTGGCGGGCATTGCCGATCGCAGTGACAACCGCGTCCAGCGCGAACTGCTGGATGCCGCCATCGCCGCTAAAATCGCCCTGAGCGATGCTCAGAGCGTGACGGTTGAGGTTGCAGACTGGAAAGGCGACATCACCCGCGAACAGTTTAACGACCTGATTTCAGCGCTGGTTAAACGCACCCTGATGGCCTGCCGCCGCGCGCTGAAAGATGCGGGCGTGGAAGCGGATGAGGTGCTGGAAGTGGTGATGGTCGGTGGTTCAACGCGTGTGCCGCTGGTGCGTGAACGCGTGGGTGAATTTTTTGGCCGCACGCCGCTGACCTCTATCGACCCGGATAAAGTCGTCGCCATTGGCGCGGCGATTCAGGCGGATATTCTGGTGGGCAACAAGCCAGATAGCGAAATGCTGCTGCTGGACGTTATCCCGCTGTCGCTCGGTCTGGAAACCATGGGCGGCCTGGTGGAGAAAGTCATCCCGCGTAACACCACTATTCCGGTGGCGCGCGCGCAGGAGTTCACCACCTTCAAAGATGGCCAGACCGCCATGTCGATTCACGTCATGCAGGGCGAGCGCGAACTGGTGCAGGATTGCCGTTCGCTGGCGCGCTTTGCACTGCGTGGTATTCCTGCGCTCCCGGCGGGCGGGGCGCATATTCGCGTCACCTTCCAGGTGGATGCCGACGGGCTGTTAAGCGTGACCGCGATGGAGAAATCCACCGGGGTGGAATCTTCGATTCAGGTGAAACCGTCCTACGGTCTGACCGATGGTGAAATCGCCACCATGATTCAGGATTCCATGAGCTACGCCGAGCACGATGTCAAAGCCCGTATGCTCGCGGAGCAAAAAGTAGAAGCAGCACGCGTACTGGAGAGTTTGACCGGTGCGCTGGCCGCCGATGCCGCGCTGTTAAGCGCCGCAGAACGTCAGGTGATTGACGAAGCCGCTGCGCATTTGAGCGCGGTAGCCCAGGGCAATGACACTGACGCCATAGAACAAGCCATTAAAAACGTTGACAAACAAACCCAGGAATTTGCCGCTCGCCGTATGGACAAATCTGTTCGTACTGCGCTGAAAGGCCAGTCCGTGGACGAGGTTTAATATGCCAAAGATTGTTTTTCTGCCCCATCAGGATCTGTGTCCGGATGGCGTAGTTGTGGAAGCTGAGAGCGGTGAAACCATTCTGGATGCAGCGCTGCGTAGCGGCATCGAGATTGAACACGCCTGTGAAAAATCCTGTGCCTGCACCACCTGCCATTGCATCGTGCGTGAAGGTTTCGACTCCCTGCCGGAAAGCACCGAAGACGAAGACGATATGCTGGACAAAGCCTGGGGGCTGGAACCGGATAGCCGCCTGAGCTGTCAGGCGCGCGTCACCGACGAAGATCTGGTGGTCGAAATTCCGCGTTACACAATTAACCACGCGCGCGAGCATTAACAGAGGATAGTATGGGACTGAAGTGGACTGACAGCCGTGAAATCGGCGAAGCGCTGTACGACACCTTCCCGGATACCGATCCGAAGACCGTGCGCTTTACTGACCTGCACCAATGGATTTGCGACCTCGAGGATTTTGATGATGACCCTCAGGCATCAAATGAAAAAATCCTTGAGGCAATTCTGCTAGTCTGGTTAGACGAAGCGGAATAAGTCACATCACGGGCTGCCTTCGGGCGGCCCGTTTACTAATAAGGATAAATAAAATGACCGAAGCGATGAACATTACGCTTACTACACAGCCTGCCGATGCGCGCTGGGGCGAAAAAGCGACTTATAGCATCAACGATAATGGAATCTCCCTGCACCTGACCGGAAAAGACGACCTCGGCCTGATTCAGCGCGCAGCGCGTAAAATTGATGGACTGGGCATTAAACACGTGGCGCTGACCGGAGAAGGCTGGAGTGCCGACAGCGCGTGGGCTTTCTGGGCCGGTTATAAAGGGCCGAAGGGCACACGTAAAGTGGAATGGCCGGAACTGGATGACGCACAGCGCCAGGAACTGGATAACCGCCTGACCATCATCGACTGGGTGCGCGACACCATCAATGCCCCGGCGGAAGAAGTCGGCCCATCACAACTGGCGCAACGTGCGGTGGATCTGCTGTGCAGCGTGGCCTGCGATCAGGTCTCTTATCGCATCACCAAAGGTGAAGACCTGCGCGAGCAGAACTATATGGGCATTCACACCGTTGGCCGTGGTTCAGAACGTGCGCCCGTGCTGCTGGCGCTGGACTACAACCCGACGGGCGATAAAGAAGCTCCGGTTTATGCCTGCCTGGTCGGCAAAGGCATCACTTTTGATTCCGGCGGTTATAGCCTGAAACAGAGCGCGTTCATGGACTCGATGAAGTCCGACATGGGCGGCGCGGCAATGGTAACGGGCGCGCTGGCGTTTGCTATCACCCGCGGTCTGAACAAACGTGTGAAACTGTACCTGTGCTGCGCTGACAATATGGTGAGCGGTAACGCGTTCAAACTGGGCGATATCATTCACTATCGCAACGGTAAAAATGTCGAAGTGATGAACACCGATGCGGAAGGGCGCCTGGTGCTGGCCGATGGTCTGATTGATGCCTCTGCGCAGAAGCCGGAGCTGATCATCGATGCGGCGACCCTGACCGGGGCGGCGAAAACGGCATTGGGCAATGACTACCATGCCCTGCTTAGTTTTGATGATGGCCTGGTGAATCGCCTGATGGCGAGCGCGGCAGCGGAAAACGAACCGTTCTGGCGTCTGCCGCTGGCTGAGTTCCATCGCAACCAGTTGCCGTCTAACTTTGCCGAGCTGAACAACACCGCAAACGCCACCTATCCGGCGGGTGCAAGCACCGCGGCGGGCTTCCTGTCTCACTTCGTTGAAAACTATCACGAAGGCTGGTTGCACATCGACTGTTCCGCAACCTATCGTAAAGGCGCGGTAGAGCAGTGGGCAGCCGGTGCGACCGGGCTGGGCGTGCGCACGATTGCGAATCTGCTGACTGCTGAATAAATTGTTACCCCTCACCCTAACCCTCTCCCAAAGGGAGAGGGGACTGTTCTGTGCGGTTTTCGCCCTCTCCCTGTGGGAGAGGGACGGGGTGAGGGGAACCGACATTCTGGAACCCACTATGTCCGAAACCAAAAACGAATTAGAAACCCTGCTTGAACAGGCGGCGACCGAGCCTGCGCATCGCCCGGCGTTCTTTCGCACGCTGCTGGGAGCCACCGTGTGGGTGCCCGGCACGGCGGCGGAAGGCGAGCAAATTGTGGAAGACAGCGCGCTCGATTTACAGCATTGGGAAAAGGAGGACGGCACCTCCGTCATTCCGTTTTTCACTTCTCTGGAAGCCTTGCAGCAGGCTGTGGAAGAGGAACAGGCGTTCGTGGTAATGCCCGTTCGCACGCTGTTTGAAATGACGCTCGGTGAAACGTTGTTCCTCAATGCCAAACTGCCGACCGGGAAAGAGTTCACCCCGCGCGAAATCAGCCATCTGATCGGCGAAGAGGGAAAACCGCTCAGTACCCAGGAAATTCTGCAAGGCGGTGAATCGCTGATTCTCTCCGAAGTGGCGGAGCCGCCCGCGCAGATGGTGGACTCGCTCACCACGCTGTTTAAAACCTTCAAACCGGTGAAACGGGCGTTTATCTGTTCAATCAAAGAGAGCGCAGAAGGCGAGGCGAACCTGCTGATTGGCATTGAAGCCGATGGGGATATTGAAGAGATTATTCACGCCGCAGGCAGCGTGGCGACCGATACCCTGCCGGGCGATGAACCGATTGATATCTGTCAGGTGGTGAAAGGTGAGAAGGGCATCAGCCACTTTATTACCGAGCATATCACCCCGTTCTACGAACGCCGCTGGGGCGGTTTTCTGCGCGATTTTAAACAGAACCGGATTATTTAAGTTTGAGGAAGGCCGCCCCGCAGGGCGGCATCCAGGCTTACCTGCCCATTACGTTGATTGCGTCGCGAAAAGCGTAGTCTGAAAGATTCCAGTCTTCGTTAACGTGAGCAAACAACGCGCTGGTTACAATAAGCACGATACAAACGTATCGTTTCATTGCGCGGTCCATGCAAAGACCGCATCACGGCAACACCACTGGCGATAATGACGCGATAGCAAGTACTGGGGGTACCTGCGCATACGGCCACGGAATGTCCTTCCCTTAAGCCAGCGCCCGTTTGCGAGACGGCGGAAAGGGCCGTTTAAATAGTACCCTCTTTTTGCAAGGTTAATCCATAAGTGGACTTGACTTCGGCGCTCTGAAAACGGATTATTTCATCGCTGGGGAGTACCTGCGTTGCTTTTGCAACACAACCCGCTGGAAAGGCCGCGAACCGGACCAGCAATAAAAAACCGCCTTTTTATGGGCGGTTTTTTTATTGCTGTTACAGACGAGGCCGTACAACAAAAAATTTATTCAGTCGCCAGGTTCTGCCAGCTTAGCGTATAGCTGTTCATGAAGTGATTCCAAATCCAGCAGCGCCTTATCACGCGCTTCATCTGCAGTACGGCGGTTTTTCCATTCAGTTACGAGTAATTTGTTTGATTAGTTCTAATCGTTTGGGTAAAAACAGGTGAGTTTGATAAAAAAATATTCAAAAATTTCACACGGGTGGACGCTATCGCCACCCGACATATTCAATTGATCTGCAATATGAATATTGTGATGGATTAACCCTATTTATTGCTACAGAAATCATTATTTCTTCTTCATATGAGGAGTCATGGCCTCAACCATATATTGCGAGGCACCATCTCCTTGCGCTGCCGAACGTTTATACAGTTCGTATGCCTTTTGGTAATCAGGCTCCATGCCTTTACCCTTTTCATACATAAAAGCCAGTTTGCGGATTGCATCGGTATAGTCCTGAGCCGCTGCTTTTTCGTACCAAAATTTTGCCTTCACGTAATCGATATGTTTATTACCGCCATCATCATACGAAGCGCCAAATGCAGTTTGTTCAGCGGCATCTGTAGGATTGGCAAGGTCAGGCGAAGGGGCGAGTATGCGTTTGGCTTCCGGGGTTTGTAATGCGCTTTGACAGGTTGGATCGTTTTGAATCTTTCCAACACCTCGTTGCGCTTTAGAAGTCGCCGATTTCAGGTACAGCTTAACGGCCATCAGGCAGTCCTTGTCGACTCCTGTACCAGCGTGGTACATCTCCGCCAGTTTATCTTCAGCGGGATCATAACCCTGATCGACGGCCTTTTTTAACCAGATTAATGCATTTTGATTATCATTGCCGTCCAGATATTTTCTGGCAATAATATATTGAGCCTCTGCATAGTTATGTTGAGCTGATTTCTCAATCCAACGTTCTGCCTCTGAGATGTTTTTGTCAACACCAATCCCTTCTTTATAATACCCAGAGATTTCATATTCTAATTTCGCGTTACCTTCCTTGTAATGAGACATAATGAAGCTAAATGCATCTTTTGCTACGGGGCTGTCGTATTTAATATTGTCGCCACTGGTGCTAATAATGGCGCGGTAACGCCAGGCTAAACGATTCAAGGCGTCAATATCACCTTGTTTTGCTTTTTCTTTTAGCGGTTCGATTTTTGTTTTAAAAAGTTTATCATAATCATTGGCATAACACTGAAAGGTACTAAATAAAAAGGTTGTAGCGATAAAGAATATAGAAAGCAGATGACGAAATGTTAAACATTTCATATTATTTCCTTATAATTAAAACGCATTATCCGAATGTAAAAAGGCTGCCATTTCTGGCAACCCTATTTTGATAAACGATCTGAATGAAACGAGAAGATTATCTATTTCACCGGCGCAACCGGCAAATCATCCCGCGCGCCCCATTCGCTCCAGGCGCCGTCATACAGCGTCACATCAGTAGCTCCCAGCGTCGCCAACGCCAGTACCACGACCGCCGCTGTTACGCCTGAGCCGCAACTGGCGACAATCGGACGTTTGAGAGAGACGCCTGCTCGGGTGAAAATTTCAGTGAGTTCATCCACCGTTTTCAGTTCGCCGCTGAAAACTAAATCGCCCCAGGGTACGTTGTGCGCACCCGGAATATGCCCGCGGCGTAAACCGGGGCGCGGTTCATCCACTTCAGCGTTAAAACGCGGTGCCGGACGGGCATCAACGATTTGCGCGGTGCCTTCGTGGCTTACCAACAACACGTCGGTCAGGCGTTTAATCACCTGTGAGTTGAATTTCACCTCGAACTCACCTTCAACCATATCGACATTACCCTGCTCCAGCAGGAGCCCGTCACGTTTCCAGCCTGCTAAACCGCCCGCCAGAATCGACACTTTTTGTGCGCCAAAGGTACGCAGCATCCACCAGGCGCGCGGGGCCGAGAAGAGATTGCCCTCATCGTAAACCACCAGATGTTTATCGCTGCAAACGCCCAGTTCGCGCATGGCAACGGCGAAGGCCTCCGGTCGCGGCATCATGTGCGGCAGTGGCGTGGTGTGGTCTGAAAGCGCCTCGATATCAAAAAAGATTGCGTCAGGCAGATGACCTTCTCGATATTCTGCCGCCATGTCGCGATCTTCCTGCCCTGGCGGCGCCATGCGGGCATCAATTATTTGAACTTCCGGGTCGTTAATGTGTTCTGCCAGCCAGTCGGCGGCGACAAAGAAAGAGGTGCTCATAGGGCCTCCATTGTACGGTCGTAAATGAATTGTCGGCGTTTTGCCCGGAAGTGACAAGTTAATGACTTCTTGTATGTGATAACGCCGAATTTATTACTGAATGAATAATTCGGAAAAAGACAGCAATTTAAGCCTGCACAGAGGTGGTAAAACGTCGTTCACGCGTAATACTATTGTGCATTCATGACAAACAGGCTCCAGAGCCAGAGGTTCAAAGGATGAAACCCTTCCGTTTGGCGGCACTTACGCTGCTTGCTGCATCAACGCTTGTCGGCTGTGATAATAACGATAAAGAAAAAACTGTCGCGTCAGCCCCTGCGGCGACGACTCCCGCCGCGCCAGTATCTGTGAAACCAGACACCGCAACACTCGCCAAACTGGCTCAGCAAAGTGAAGGAAAGTCACTGACGCTGCTGGATGCTTCTGAGGTGCAACTGGAGGGCGCAGCCGCGCTGGTGCTGACTTTCTCCGTCCCTCTCGACCCCAATCAGGATTTCTCGAAAACCGTCCATGCAGTTGATAAAAAGAGTGGCAAAGTCGACGGTGCCTGGGAGCTGGCTGCGAATCTGAAAGAGCTACGCCTGCGTCATCTGGAGCCAAAGCGCGAACTGATTATCACCGTCGACCCTGAACTGCTCGCCCTGAATAAAGCCACGCTTGGGAAAAGCGTTGAAAAAACGATTTCAACCCGCGACATCGCGCCAACGGTGGGGTTTGCCAGCCGCGGTTCTCTGCTGCCGGGTAAAGTCGTGGAAGGATTGCCTGTTATGGCGCTTAACGTGAACAACGTTGACGTCAATTTTTACCGTGTGAAGCCCGAGTCGCTTGCGTCGCTTGTCAGCGCCTGGGAGTACCGTAATTCGCTGAGTAACTGGGAATCTGACGAACTGCTGAAGATGGCCGATCTGGTCTATACCGGGCGTTTTGATCTTAATCCTGCGCGTAACACCCGCGAAAAACTTCTGCTGCCGCTGAAGGATATCAAACCGCTGCAACAGTCCGGGGTCTATATTGCGGTGATGAATCAGGCGGGGCACTACAATTACAGCAACGCCGCTACTCTCTTTACGCTGAGTGATATCGGCTTGTCTGCGCACCGTTATCACAATCGCCTGGATGTGTTCACCCAGAGTCTGGAAAATGGCGCGGCGCAGTCAGCGGTAGAAGTGCAGTTGCTGAATGAAAAAGGCCAGACGCTGGCACAGGCGAAGAGCGATGCGCAGGGGCATGCCACGCTGCAAACCGATAAAGAAGCGGCGCTGGTGCTGGCGCGGAAAGACGGTCAGACCACGCTGCTCGACCTCAAGCTTCCGGCGCTGGATCTCGCTGAATTTGCGATTGCAGGTGCGCCGGGATACAGCAAACAGTTCTTTATGTTCGGCCCACGCGATCTCTATCGGCCTGGCGAAACGGTGATCCTTAACGGCCTGCTGCGCGACGGCGACGGCAAACCTCTGACCGAGCAGCCGGTGAAACTTGAAGTGGTGAAACCGGATGGTCAGGTGATCCGTAGCGTCGTCAGTAAACCGGTGAATGGCTTGTACCAGTTTACCTATCCGCTCGACAGCGCGGCCTCGACCGGGATGTGGCATATTCGCGCCAATACCGGCGATAACCTGCGCCAGGAGTGGGATTTCCACGTTGAAGACTTTATGCCAGAGCGCCTTGCGCTCAACCTGAACGCCGAAAAAACACCGCTGGCGCCTAAAGATGATGTGAAGTTCGCCGTGGTGGGGTACTACCTGTACGGCGCACCGGCTAACGGTAACACCTTGCAGGGGAAACTGTTCCTGCGCCCGCTGCGTGATGCGGTTGCTGCGCTGCCGGGCTTCCAGTTTGGCGATATTGCCGAAGAGAATCTCTCGCGTAGCCTGGATGAAGCCAGCCTGACGCTGGATGAAAAAGGGCGCGGCGAAGTTATTACCTCCAGCCAGTGGCAGGAAGCGCATTCGCCATTACAGGTTATTTTACAGGCCAGCCTGCTGGAGTCGGGTGGCCGTCCGGTTACGCGTCGCGCCGAACAGGCTATCTGGCCTGCGCCGGAACTGCCGGGGATCCGCCCACAGTTCGCCAGCAAAGCTGTCTATGACTATCGCACAGACACCACGGTCAATCAGCCGATTGTCGATGAGGGCAGTCAGGCTGCGTTTGATATTGTTTATACCAACGCACAGGGTGAGCGCAAAGCGGTGGACGGCTTGCAGGTGCGCCTGATCCGCGAACGTCGCGATTACTACTGGAACTGGTCGGAAGATGAGGGCTGGAAATCCCAGTTTGACCAGAAAGATCTGGTGGAAGGCGAAGAGAGCCTTAATCTGAAAGCTGACGAAACCGGTAAAGTAAGTTTCCCGGTCGAGTGGGGGGCTTATCGCCTGGAAGTCAAAGGGCCTAACGATACGCTCAGTAGTGTGCGCTTCTGGGCGGGCTATAGCTGGCAGGATAACAGCGACGGCAGCGGCGCGGCGCGTCCGGATCGCGTGACCATGAAGCTCGATAAGCCGTCCTACAAACCGGGTGACACCATTAAGTTACACGTCGCTGCTCCGGCGGCGGGTAAGGGTTACGCGATGGTGGAATCCAGTGAAGGCCCGTTGTGGTGGCAGGAAATAAGCGTTCCAGCAGAAGGTCTGGATCTCTCTATCCCGGTAGATAAAAGCTGGAATCGCCACGATCTCTATCTGAGTACGCTGGTGGTGCGTCCGGGCGATAAATCCCGATCCGCGACGCCAAAACGCGCGGTCGGCGTATTACATCTTCCGCTCGGTGATGAAAACCGCCGACTGAATATCGCGCTGGATGCGCCAGCGAAAATGCGTCCAAACCAGCCGTTGACCGTTAAGGTGAAAGTCGACCGAAAAGAAGGTAGCGCGCCGAAACAGGTGAATGTGCTGCTTTCGGCCGTGGATAGCGGCGTGTTGAATATTACCGATTACTCCACGCCGGATCCCTGGCAGGGCTTTTTCGGCCAGAAACGCTATGGTGCGGATATTTATGACATCTACGGTCAGGTGATTGAAGGACAGGGGCGTCTGGCGAGCCTGCGTTTTGGCGGCGATGGCGATGAACTTAAACGCGGTGGTAAACCGCCAGTCAATCATGTCACCATTATCGCCCAGCAGGCGCAGCCGGTAACGCTCGATGAAAACGGCGAGGGGACTGTTACGTTGCCGATCGGCGATTTCAACGGCGAACTGCGCGTCATGGCGCAGGCGTGGACTGACGAAGATTTCGGCAGCGGTGAAAGTAAAGTGGTGGTGGCCTCACCGGTGATAGCCGAACTGAATATGCCGCGCTTCCTTGCGAGCGGCGATACTGCGCGTCTGACGCTCGACATCACTAACCTGACGGACAAACCGCAAACGCTCTCTGTCCAGATGGCGGCAAGCGGGCTGTTACGGCTGGAAGGCGCGCAGCCGGAACCCATCACCCTGCAACCGGGCGTTCGCAATATTCAATATGTGCCGGTGAGCGCGAAAGACGGCTTCGGTGACGGCCAGGTGGATATCACCGTGACCGGGCTGGAATTGCCGGGGGAAACGCTGCCGCCAATCAATAAAAGCTGGAAACTGGGCATACGTCCGGCCTACCCGGCGCAGACTGTGAACGTCGGTGCAGCATTACAGCCTGGCGAAAGCTGGAGCGTCCCTGCGGACTGGCAGGCCAATTTCTCTCCGGCGACAATCCAGGGGCAGTTGTTGTTAAGCGGTAAACCGCCGCTGAACCTGGCGCGCTATATTCGTGAACTGAAAGCCTATCCATATGGTTGTCTGGAGCAAACCGCCAGTGGCCTGTTCCCGTCGCTCTATACCAATGCAGCGCAACTGAAAACGCTGGGTATTGCCGGTGATAGCGACGAAAAACGCCGCGCGGCGGTGGATGTGGGTATCTCCCGTATTCTGCAAATGCAGCGCCAGGATGGCGGCTTCGCGTTGTGGGATAAAGAAGGGCCGGAAGAGTACTGGCTGACGGCCTATGCGATGGACTTCCTGGTTCGGGCGGGTGAACAGGGCTACAGCGTTCCCGCCGATGCTATCAACAACGGCAATAACCGCCTGCTGCGTTATTTGCAGGAGCCGGGGTTGATGACCGTTCGCTACAGCGACGATACCGCCGCCAGCCGCTTTGCTGTGCAGGCTTATGCCGCGCAGGTGCTGGCGCGTCAGCAGAAAGCGCCGCTTGGCGCGCTGCGTGAAATCTGGGGGCGACATGCGCAGGCAAAATCAGGCCTGCCTCTGATGCAACTGGGTATCGCGCTGAAGGCGATGGGGGATGCGCCACGCAGTGAAGAAGCCGTGCAACTGGCGCTGAAAACCCCTCGCGCAGACAAACCGCAGTGGATTGGCGACTACGGCAGCGCGTTGCGTGATAACGCACAGATGCTCTCCCTGCTGGAAGAGAACAAACTGCTGCCGGATGCGCAGAACACGCTGCTGCAAACGCTCTCTGAGCAGGCGTTTGGCGAACGCTGGTTATCCACGCAGGAAAGCAATTCGCTCTTCCTGGCTGGTCGCGGTCTTGCTGATTTACCGGGCAACTGGCAGGCGCAAACGTCGCTGGATAGCGCGCCGTTGCAAAGTGATAAAGCGCAGACCCGCAATCTGGATGTCGATCAACTGGGCGTATTGCAGGTGACTAACAGCGGTACGCAGCCGCTATGGTTACGCCTCGATGCTACCGGCTATCCGGAGTATTCGCCGGAACCTGTCAGTAACGTGCTGCAGATTGAACGCCAGATCCTCGGCACCGACGGGAAACCTAAAGCCATATCCTCGATGCGTAGCGGCGATCTGGTACTGGTTCGTCTGGAGATCAACGCCAGCCAGAACGTGCCCGATGCGCTGGTCGTCGATATGCTGCCTGCCGGCCTTGAGCTGGAAAACCAGAATCTGGCCAACAGCAGCGCCAGCCTTGCGGATAACGCGGGTGAAGCGCAGAACCTGATTAATCAGATGCAGCAGGCGGATATTCAGCATATGGAATTTCGCGACGATCGCTTTGTGGCGGCGGTGGCGGTTAATGCGGGTCAGTCGGTGACGCTGGTTTATCTGGCGCGCGCGGTGATGCCGGGAACTTACCAGTTGCCGCAACCGCAAGTTGAATCAATGTATGTGCCGCAGTGGCGCGCAACCGGCACGGCGGATGGCCCGCTGATCGTCACGCCGTAAGATGCGGTTGCTGGCGAAAATAAAACGCCGCTGGCTCTGGCTGGCGGCGAGTGCGGTATTGTTTTGGCTGGCAGTATTGGGGGCCGATCGTCTCTGGCCATTGCCTTTACATGAAGTCACCCCGGCACGAGTGGTGGTGGCGCAGGATGGTACGCCGCTGTGGCGTTTTGCCGACGCTGAAGGGATCTGGCGCTATCCGGTCACCATTGAGGAGGTATCGCCGCGCTATCTTGAAGCGCTGATCCAGTATGAAGATCGCTGGTTCTGGGAACATCCCGGCGTCAATCCGTTATCGATACTCCGCGCCGCCTGGCAGGATCTCTCCTCCGGGCGCGTGGTTTCCGGCGGCAGTACGCTCACCATGCAGGTCGCTCGTCTGCTCGACCCGCACTCACGCACCTTCGGCGGTAAAATTCGCCAGCTCTGGCGCGCTTTTCAACTGGAGTGGCATCTTTCTAAGCGTGACATTCTGACCCTCTATCTCAACCGGGCTCCCTTCGGCGGGACGCTTCAGGGCGTGGGCGCAGCCAGTTGGGCTTATCTTGGTAAACCTCCGGCACAATTAAGCTATGCCGATGCGGCGCTGCTGGCGGTGTTGCCGCAGGCGCCGAGTCGTTTACGTCCCGATCGCTGGCCGGAGCGCGCACAGGCGGCGCGCAACAAAGTGCTGGCGCGGATGGAAAGCCAGCAGGTGTGGTCTGCCACGGTGGTGAAAGAGGCCGCGGAAGAACCGGTTTGGCTCTTTCCGCGGCAAATGCCGCAGCTTGCGCCGCTCTTTTCCCGCAAAGTGCTTGGGCTGAGTCGGGCGGAAAAAATTACGACGACCCTGGATGCGGGGCTACAGCGTCAGCTTGAAGAGATGGCGCTCAACTGGAAATCTCGTTTACCGCCGCGCAGCTCACTGGCGATGATCGTGGTTGATAACAGCACTATGCAGGTGCGCGGTTGGGTGGGATCGGCAGATATCAGCGACGACAGCCGTTTTGGCCATATCGATATGGTATCAGCGATCCGATCGCCGGGATCGGTGCTGAAACCCTTTATCTACGGTATGGCCATGGATGAAGGGCTGATCCATCCGGCATCACTGTTGCAGGATGTCCCGCGCCGGGTTGGCGATTACCGTCCAGGTAACTTTGATAGCGGTTTCCATGGCCCGGTGAGTATGAGTGAGGCGCTGGTGCGTTCCCTTAATCTTCCCGCTGTGCAGGTGCTGGAAGCTTACGGGCCGAAGCAGTTCGCCGCCCGCCTGCGTAATGCCGGTCTGCCGCTGATGCTGCCTGCCGGTGCGGAACCTAATTTGTCATTGATCCTCGGTGGGGCGGGAGCGCGGCTGGCTGATATCACGGCAGCATACAGCGCTTTTGCCCGACATGGCAGAGTGGGGCATCTGCGTTTATTAGCCGACGATCCGCTGGTTGAGCGCCCATTATTGTCCCCGGGATCGGCATGGATCATCCGTCGCATTCTGGCGGGGGAAGATCAACCAATGCCGGATGCCAACCTGCCGCAGGTGGTGCCACTGGCGTGGAAAACGGGAACCAGCTATGGCTACCGTGATGCGTGGGCAATAGGCCTGAATGCGCGTTATAGCATCGGTATATGGACAGGCAGGCCGGACGGTACTCCTGTCGCCGGGCAATTTGGTTTTGCCAGTGCGGTGCCGCTGCTTAATCAGGTCAGCAATTTGCTGCTTTCTCGTGCCGCAGCGGGGAAAAATGGCTTGCCGACCGATCCGCGCCCGGCTTCGGTAAGCGGCGGGACAATATGCTGGCCTGGCGGGCAGTCGCTGCCGGAGGGCGATGCGAACTGCCGCCGCCGTCTCGCGACCTGGCTTCTGGATAACAGCCAGCCGCCCACGCTGCTGTTGCCCGGTCAGGAAGGGATTCGCGGTATTCGCTTCCCGGTCTGGCTGGACGCGCAGGGAAAACGCGTCGCGGCGGATTGCCCCGATGCGAGAGAAACCTCCCTGGATGTCTGGCCTCTGCCGCTTGAACCCTGGCTTCCCGCCAGCGAGCGACGTGCTGCCAGACTTCCTGCCGCCTCAACCGTTTGCCCGCCGCAAATATCGCAGGACGCGCCGCCGTTAGTGCTTTCTGGCGTGCGAGAAGGTGCGGTGATCCAACGTGCCCCTGGTGAATCTCAGGCCACGGTTGCGCTGCAAACCAGTGGTGGTGAAGGGCGGCGCTGGTGGTTCCTGAACGGTGAACCGCAGGAAGGCGCGGGAAAAAATCTGACGCTGACGTTACAAAAAGCGGCAGAATATCAACTGGTGGTGATGGATGAAGGTGGGCAGATAGCGACGGTGAGTTTTACCTTCCAATAAGATTTTTGCGCCAGCTAGCGTAAGAATGTTGCTAAAGCTAATTTTATTTTAAAAAAATGTTACCTTCGTCCATAGGCAAGGCGAGCTTGTCTCATTATAATCCGCGCCAGGTCATACGACGTATGCATAACAACAGAACACATTTTAGAGGTAATCATGGCTATTGAACGTACTTTTTCCATCATCAAGCCAAATGCGGTGGCAAAAAACGTTATTGGAAGCATCTTTGCGCGTTTTGAAGCGGCAGGGTTCAAAATCGTCGGCACCAAAATGCTGCATCTGACCGTTGAACAGGCTCGCGGTTTCTACGCTGAGCATGATGGCAAACCGTTCTTTGATGGTCTGGTTGAATTTATGACCTCTGGCCCTATCGTGGTTTCCGTACTGGAAAGCGAAAATGCGGTACAGCGTCATCGCGATCTGCTGGGCGCAACCAACCCGGCGAACGCGCTGGCAGGCACCCTGCGCGCTGACTACGCAGACAGCTTTACCGAGAACGGCACCCACGGTTCTGATTCCGTTGAATCTGCAAAACGTGAAATTGCCTACTTCTTCGGTGAAGGCGAAGTCTGCCCGCGCACCCGCTAATTCAGGCGATTTATCTTTTTTTAACGGATCCCACGTGCAGACGTGGCGTCCGTGCGCCAGAATTTGTACAATGCAACGCCCCCGGACGAGCAGACCGCTCTCCCGGGGCGTTTCTTTTTATTAACCCTCCAGGGGCCATAACGTGTAACAACGAGGCCGGTAAAGATTATGTCAGAACAAATTGTCACGCCTGAGAGCGCCATCCCGGCGGTTCCCAATAAAGATGGAAAAATTAACCTGCTGGATCTCAACCGTCAGCAGATGCGCGATTTTTTTAAAGACTTAGGCGAGAAACCCTTCCGTGCCGACCAGGTGATGAAGTGGATGTATCATTACTGCAGCGATAACTTTGATGATATGACTGATATCAACAAGGTTCTGCGTAACAAGCTGAAAGAAGTCGCTGAAATTCGCGCGCCGGAAGTGGTTGAAGAACAGCGCTCTTCCGATGGCACCATCAAATGGGCGATTGCGGTTGGCGATCAGCGCGTTGAAACGGTTTATATCCCGGAAGACGATCGCGCGACCCTGTGTGTTTCTTCACAGGTTGGCTGTGCGTTAGAGTGTAAATTCTGTTCGACGGCACAGCAGGGCTTTAACCGTAACCTGCGCGTTTCAGAAATTATTGGCCAGGTCTGGCGTGCGGCGAAAATCGTTGGCGCGGCCAAAATTACCGGTCAGCGCCCCATCACCAACGTGGTGATGATGGGGATGGGTGAACCGCTGCTGAACCTGACCAACGTGGTTCCGGCCATGGAAATCATGCTTGATGATTTCGGTTTTGGTCTGTCTAAACGTCGCGTCACCTTGTCTACCTCCGGTGTCGTTCCGGCGCTGGATAAACTGGGCGATATGATTGACGTTGCGCTGGCCATTTCTCTGCATGCGCCAAACGACGAGATTCGTGACGAAATTGTACCTATCAACAAAAAGTACAATATCGAAACCTTCCTGGCAGCGGTGCGCCGTTACCTGGAAAAATCCAATGCGAACCAGGGCCGCGTGACTATCGAGTACGTGATGCTCGACCACGTCAACGACGGCACCGAACACGCGCATCAACTGGCGGAATTGCTGAAAGATACGCCGTGCAAAATCAACCTGATTCCGTGGAACCCGTTCCCGGGCGCGCCGTATGGCCGCAGCTCCAACAGCCGCATCGACCGTTTCTCTAAAGTGTTGATGGAATACGGCTTTACCACCATCGTGCGTAAAACCCGTGGTGATGACATTGATGCCGCTTGTGGCCAATTAGCGGGCGATGTTATCGACCGTACCAAGCGCACAATGCGTAAGCGTATGCAGGGCGAAGCTATCGACGTAAAAGCCCTGTGATTTTGCCTTCGCGCACGGCAGAAATGGCGTGCGTGAAGTTAAATGGGTAAGGATTAGGCGAAACGTACTGATCTGGTTAATAATTACGGTGCGTTTCCGCCCATATTGAGGCAGTATGTAGCGCAGGAATGACAGCGCCGCTACCGTCTCAGGTGCTGTTTTGAGGTCGCTAACCGGGCAGCTTGTACTGTCTGTTCGAAGTCAACGATCGGATGTTTCGCGGTGTAGGCGTAGTCTGCATCAGAGTCTTAATTTCACGAACCAGCAGTTGTAGCGAATGAATACTGAAACCAACCCTGATCAACAAGAAGCACGTACCACGGGCTCCCGTTTACGCAATGCCCGTGAACAACTCGGACTCAGCCAGCAGGCGGTTGCTGAACGTTTATGCCTGAAGGTTTCCACCGTTCGTGATATTGAAGAAGATAAAGCGCCCGCTGAACTCGCTTCAACATTCCTGCGTGGTTATATCCGTTCTTATGCTCGCCTCGTCCACATTCCTGAAGAAGAACTGCTGCCGATGATGGAAAAGCAGGCACCGGTTCGCGCGGCGAAAGTCGCACCGATGCAGAGCTTCTCGCTGGGTAAACGCCGTAAAAAACGTGACGGCTGGCTGATGAGCTTCACCTGGCTGGTGCTGTTCGTGGTCGTCGGTCTGACGGTGGCGTGGTGGTGGCAAAACCACAAAGCGCAGCAGGAAGAGATCACCACCATGGCGGATCAATCCTCTGTGGAACTCAATAACAGCAGCAATACCGGCTCTCAGGATGTGCCATTAGATACCGGCGCAACCAGCGCGCCTGCGACAGCGGATAACACCGCGCCAGCAACGACGACGCCAGCAGATACCGCAGCGACGCAAACGCCAGCCCCGACAGCAACGCCTGCGCCAGCAGCCGACGCGCAAAATAACGCCGTTGTTGCGCCGTCCCAGGCGAATGTTGACCCGGCAGCGACCGCGCAGACGACTGCACCGGTAGCCACTGGCCTGCCAACCGACCCGGCTCAGCCTGCCACACCGGCGGCTGACCCGAATGCGCTGGTGATGAACTTTACCGCCGATTGCTGGCTGGAAGTCACCGATGCAACCGGTAAAAAACTGTTCAGCGGTATGCAGCGTAAAGACGGTAATTTGAATTTAGTCGGCCAGACACCGTACAAGCTGAAAATTGGTGCGCCGGCTGCAGTACAGATCCAGTTCCAGGGTAAACCTGTCGATCTGAGCCGTTTTATCAGAACTAACCAGGTTGCGCGTCTGACCGTGAATGCCGAACAATCACCGGCACAGTAACAGACGGGCAACGCGGGAGATTTTTCATGCACAACCAGGCTCCAATTCAACGTAGAAAATCGAAACGCATTTACGTTGGGAACGTGCCGATTGGCGATGGGGCTCCCATCGCCGTACAGTCGATGACCAACACGCGCACCACCGATGTGGAAGCGACGGTCAATCAGATTAAAGCGTTAGAACGCGTCGGGGCGGATATCGTTCGCGTCTCCGTACCGACGATGGACGCGGCTGAAGCGTTCAAACTCATTAAACAGCAGGTCAGCGTGCCGCTGGTGGCTGATATTCACTTCGACTACCGTATTGCGCTAAAAGTCGCGGAATACGGCGTCGACTGTCTGCGTATCAACCCAGGTAACATCGGAAACGAAGAACGTATCCGCATGGTGGTGGATTGCGCGCGCGACAAAAATATCCCTATCCGCATTGGCGTTAACGCCGGTTCTCTGGAGAAAGATCTCCAGGAAAAATATGGCGAACCGACTCCGCAGGCGCTGCTGGAATCGGCGATGCGCCATGTTGATCACCTCGATCGTCTGAACTTTGATCAGTTCAAAGTGAGCGTGAAAGCTTCCGATGTTTTCCTCGCCGTCGAGTCGTATCGTCTGCTGGCGAAGCAGATCGATCAGCCGCTGCATCTGGGGATCACCGAAGCGGGCGGGGCGCGCAGCGGTGCGGTGAAGTCGGCGATCGGCTTAGGCTTGCTGCTCTCGGAAGGGATCGGCGATACCCTGCGCGTGTCACTGGCGGCCGATCCGGTCGAAGAGATCAAAGTCGGTTTCGACATTCTGAAATCTCTGCGTATTCGTGCGCGCGGCATCAACTTCATTGCCTGCCCGACCTGTTCACGTCAGGAATTTGACGTTATCGGTACGGTCAACGCACTGGAACAGCGTCTGGAAGATATCATCACGCCGATGGACGTTTCCATTATCGGTTGCGTGGTGAATGGCCCAGGTGAAGCGCTGGTATCAACGCTGGGCGTGACGGGCGGTAATAAAAAAAGCGGCCTGTACGAAGATGGCGTGCGTAAAGACCGTCTGGATAACAACGATATGATTGACCAACTGGAAGCCCGCATTCGTGCGAAAGCAACCATGCTGGATGAAGCCAATCGTATCGATGTTCAGCAGGTCGAAAAATAACAAGATGGGAAGTTCGCGTTCTCGAGGTATACACAAAATCATTCAGGTTGCGTCAAGGCGGCAAGCGAGTGAATCCCGATGAGCTTACCAGGGTAAGTGATTCGGGTGAACGAGCGCAGCCTTTGCTCCGGCAACTTGAAGGATGAAGTGTATATGACGACCCGAACTTCCCGTGTATGATTGAACCCCTGCGGGAATACCGCTGAGGGTTCATTTTTATATTTATAAAGAGAATAAACGTGGCAAAAAACATTCAAGCCATCCGCGGCATGAACGATTATCTGCCTGGCGAGACCGCCATCTGGCAGCGCATTGAAGGCACTCTCAAGAACGTGCTCGGCAGCTACGGTTACAGTGAAATCCGTTTGCCGATTGTAGAGCAGACCCCGTTATTCAAACGCGCGATCGGTGAAGTCACCGACGTGGTTGAAAAAGAGATGTATACCTTTGAGGATCGCAACGGCGATAGCCTGACGCTGCGCCCTGAAGGTACTGCGGGCTGCGTTCGCGCCGGCATCGAGCATGGTCTTCTGTACAATCAGGAGCAGCGTCTGTGGTATATCGGGCCGATGTTCCGTCACGAACGTCCGCAGAAAGGCCGCTACCGCCAGTTCCATCAGTTGGGTTGTGAAGTGTTTGGCCTGCAAGGGCCGGATATCGATGCCGAGCTGATTATGCTCACCGCTCGCTGGTGGCGTGCGCTGGGCATTTCTGAGCACGTTGCGCTGGAGCTGAACTCTATCGGTTCCCTGGAAGCGCGCGCGAACTATCGTGATGCGCTGATTGCCTTCCTCGAACAGCATAAAGAGAAGCTGGACGAAGACTGCAAACGTCGTATGTACAGCAACCCGCTGCGCGTGCTGGATTCAAAAAATCCGGACGTTCAGGCGCTGCTGAACGACGCGCCTGCGCTGGGCGACTATCTTGACGATGACTCTCGCGAACACTTTGCCGGGCTGTGCGCTCAACTGGACGCGGCGGGCATCGCTTATACCGTGAACCAGCGTTTGGTGCGCGGCCTGGATTACTACAACCGCACCGTTTTTGAGTGGGTGACGAATAGCCTGGGCTCGCAGGGTACCGTTTGCGCCGGTGGGCGTTATGACGGACTGGTTGAGCAATTGGGCGGTCGTGCTACCCCGGCGGTGGGCTTCGCGATGGGTCTCGAACGACTTGTTTTGTTAGTTCAGGCAGTTAATCCGGAATTTATTGCCTCTCCTGTTGTCGATATATACCTGGTAGCCTCAGGTGCTGATACTCAGTTCGCCGCAATGCGTCTGGCTGAAGAGGTACGTGATGCAATTCCGGGTGTGAAACTGATGACAAACCACGGCGGCGGCAACTTCAAGAAACAGTTTGCCCGTGCGGACAAATGGGGGGCGCGCGTTGCTCTGGTGCTAGGTGAGTCTGAAGTCGCACAAGCGAATGTGGTCGTGAAGGATTTACGCTCTGGCGAGCAGACAACCGTAACGCAGGACGGCGTTGCCGCACATTTGCGCACTATTCTGGGTTAATCTCCCGGACATTTTTATCAGGAGAAGGACTGCGTGGAAATGTACAATAACGATAACGACCAGGTTGACGCGCTTAAGCGTTTCTTTGCCGAAAACGGTAAAGCGCTGGCCGTTGGGGTCATTTTAGGGATTGGTGCGCTGGTTGGCTGGCGTTACTGGACGTCCCATCAGCTCAATACGGCGCGTGAATCTTCACAGGCCTATGAAAATGCCGTTTCTTCTCTTAGTTCAGGGAAACCGGAAGCGCTGGCCGGAGCAGAGAAATTTGCTGCCGAATCGAAAAATACCTATGGTGCTTTTGCATCACTGGAACTGGCTCAGCAGTATGTTGATAAGAATGAACTGGATAAAGCGGAAAAACAGCTTAACCAGGGCTTAGCAGCGGCTTCTGATGAGAACTTGAAATCAGTAATCAGCATGCGTCTGGCACGTATTCAGTTGCAAATGAAGCAGCAGGATGCAGCGCTGAAGACCATTGAAAGCATTAAAGGCGAAGGCTGGACGGCTATCGTCGCCGATTTGCGCGGGGAAATTCTGCTCAGCAAAGGTGACAAACAAGGCGCTCGCGCGGCCTGGGAAGCAGGGGCGAAAAGCGATGCTTCTCCTGCGCTCAGCGAAATGATGCGCATGAAAATTAATAATTTGTCCATCTGAGAGGGACCCGATGCAATTGCGTAAATTACTTTTGCCAGGACTGCTTTCTGTCACTCTGTTGAGTGGTTGTTCCTGGTTTAGCGGCGAAGAAGATATCGTAAAAATGTCCCCGCTGCCGACGGTTGAAAACCAGTTCACACCTTCTACCGCATGGGATGTGTCGGTGGGTAACGGAATTGGCAACTTCTATTCCAACCTGCACCCGGCTTATGCGGATAGCGTGGTTTATGCCGCCGACCGCCGTGGTACGGTGAAAGCGCTGAATGCGGATGACGGCAAAGAAGTCTGGTCTGTAGACCTGGCGGAAAAAGATGGCTGGCTGTCGCGTAAACCGGCACTGCTTTCCGGCGGTCTGACTGTTTCCGGCGGCCGCGTTTATGTCGGCAGTGAAAAAGCGAGAGTTTACGCGCTGGACGCTGGCGATGGTTCCATTGCCTGGCAGACTGCTGCGGCAGGGGAAGTTTTATCTCGCCCGGTTGTTAGCGACGGTCTGGTTCTTGTTCACACCAGTAACGGTCAGTTACAGGCGTTGAATGAAGCCGATGGCGCTATCAAATGGACGGTAAACCTGGACATGCCTGCGCTCTCCCTGCGCGGTGAATCTGCTCCGGCTGTTGCTTACGGCGCAGCGATTGTGGGCGGTGATAACGGACGCGTCAGCGCCGTGCTGATGCAGCAGGGCCAGTTGATTTGGCAGCAACGTATTTCTCAGGCGACGGGTAATACCGAAATTGACCGTCTGAGCGATGTCGATACCACCCCGGTTATCGCCAATGGCGTGGTTTATGCGCTGGCGTACAACGGTAACCTGACCGCTCTGGATCTGCGCAGCGGCCAGATCCTGTGGAAACGTGAGCTGGGCTCGGTGAATGATTTCATCGTTGATGGCAATCGCATCTACATGGTCGATCAGAACGATCGCCTGCTGGCGCTCACCACTGATGGCGGCGTGACCCTGTGGACGCAAAGCGACCTGCTGCACCGTCTGCTGACTTCACCTGTGCTCTATAATGGCAGCCTGGTGGTTGGCGACAGCGAAGGTTACATGCACTGGATCAACACCGAAGATGGCCGCTTTGTTGCGCAGCAAAAAGTGGACAGCTCTGGCTTCCTGACTGAGCCAGTCGTTGCCGATGGCAAACTGCTGATTCAGGCGAAAGACGGTACGCTGTACGCGATTACGCGTTAAAATATCGCGGTGATTCAGTGAATAACGGCTCCTGTTCAATCAGGGGCCGTTTGCTATTTTTATTATTATTGTTTTTGTGCCCGATGGCGATGCGCCACCCGGCAAACCAAATTTTGAGTTAATGAGGCTTTAACATGATTCCTGTGGTCGCGCTTGTCGGGCGCCCTAACGTTGGAAAATCCACGCTATTTAACCGCCTGACGCGTACTCGTGATGCGCTGGTTGCGGATTTCCCGGGTCTGACTCGTGACCGTAAATACGGTCGTGCTGAAGTGGAAGGCCGTGAGTTTATCTGTATCGATACCGGTGGTATCGACGGTACGGAAGAGGGCGTGGAAACCCGTATGGCGGAACAGTCGCTGCTGGCGATTGAAGAAGCTGACGTGGTGTTGTTTATGGTCGATGCGCGCGCCGGGCTGATGCCTGCGGATAAAGCGATCGCCAAACATCTGCGTTCTCGTGAAAAACCGACCTTCCTGGTGGCGAACAAAACGGACGGCGTTGATGCCGATCAGGCCATCGCGGATTTCTGGTCGCTCGGTCTGGGGGATATCTACCCAATTGCGGCCTCCCACGGTCGCGGCGTGACCAGCCTGCTGGAACACGTGCTGCTGCCGTTTGTTGATGACGTCAACCCGCCGGAAGAAGTCGACGAAGACGCAGAATACTGGGCGAAATTTGAAGCTGAGCAGAATGGCGAAGAGTTGGAAGAGCCGGAAGATGATTTCGACCCGACAACGCTGCCTATCAAGCTGGCGATTGTCGGGCGTCCGAATGTAGGTAAGTCCACACTTACTAACCGTATTCTTGGCGAAGACCGTGTGGTGGTCTATGACATGCCGGGCACTACGCGTGACAGTATCTACATCCCGATGCAACGCGACGAGCGTGAATACGTGCTTATCGACACCGCCGGTGTGCGTAAACGCGGCAAAATCACCGATGTGGTCGAAAAGTTCTCCGTTATCAAAACATTGCAGGCGATTGAAGACGCTAACGTGGTGCTGCTGGTGATTGATGCCCGCGAAGGCATCTCCGATCAGGATCTGTCGCTGCTGGGCTTCATTCTGAATAGTGGGCGCTCACTTGTTATCGTGGTCAACAAATGGGATGGCCTGAGCAATGAAGTGAGAGAGCAGGTGAAAGAGACCCTCGACTACCGTCTGGGCTTTATCGACTTCGCGCGTGTGCACTTTATCTCTGCGCTGCACGGCAGCGGCGTCGGCAACCTGTTTGAATCTGTACGTGAAGCCTATGACAGTTCGACCCGCCGCGTAGGCACCGCCATGCTGACTCGCATCATGACGATGGCGGTGGAAGATCACCAGCCGCCGCTGGTGCGCGGTCGTCGCGTGAAGCTGAAATATGCACATGCCGGGGGTTATAACCCGCCGATCGTGGTGATTCACGGTAATCAGGTAAAAGACCTGCCGGATTCCTACAAACGTTATCTGATGAACTACTTCCGCAAATCGCTGGATGTAATGGGGACGCCAATCCGCATTCAGTTCAAGGAAGGGGAAAACCCGTATGCGAACAAACGCAATACGCTGACCCCAACCCAGATGCGTAAGCGTAAACGTCTGATTAAGCACATTAAGAAAAGTAAGTAATTTATTGATTCCGGCCTCTGTTTGCAGAGGCCGATTTTTTAAGGAGCGTATATGGAACTCATCTGTCCGGTTTGCCATCACCCACTGGAACGCCAGGGGGAGACAGCGCATTGCGCAACCTGTGAGAAAGATTTTTCCCTTGAGGCGCGCTGCCCTGATTGCCATCAACCATTGCAGGTCTTAAAGGCCTGTGGCGCGGTAGATTATTTTTGCCAGCATGGGCATGGGTTGATATCTAAAAAACGCGTCGTGTTTACACTCATTTCCTGAATTTAATATTACCTGAACAAGTAATTGGAGATTAAATATTTATTCTTTAAATGTTTAATCTCTTTCTATCTATCAATAAAATAGAAGTGACTAATAATTACTCCGCCTTTAATCACATTAAGTGATTTTTAAGAATCCATTTAGTTTTATTTCAGTGTATTTCTCTCTCTTTGATAATAAAATGTCGCCGGATAATTTTTCTTTTTTTTACGCCAGTTTTTGCACTATTCCCGGAGCAAAAAAACAATGGCCCCATGGAAGTGGTTTGCTTTTTTTGTATTAATTACAGGCTCGGCCACTTCTGCGGCAGGGGAAGGTGCGGCCCAAAGCAAAACGTCATCAGAACAGCCATTACCGGATCTGGGCAGTGCCGCAGCGCAAGAGGAAGAAGCCAGCAACAACGGGAAATCAATTAAAGAACAGGGGGCTGACTATTTCATTGGCTCCGCCACTCAGGGGTTTGAAAACCTTACGCCAGAAGCCCTCCAGTCCCAGGCCAGGAGCTACCTGCAGGGCCAGGTGACCTCCACCACCCAATCCTGGGTTGAAGGCTTAATGTCTCCCTGGGGCAAAGTGCGCAGTAATCTTTCGTTGGGTGAAGGCGGCGATCTCGATGGTAGCTCTCTGGATTATTTTGTTCCTTTATATGATAACCAACGCACCCTCTTATTTAGTCAATTATCAGCCCAGCGAAAAGAGGAACGCACCATCGGAAATATTGGTGTAGGGCTTAGATATAATTATGATAAATGGTTATTGGGCGGGAATATCTTTTATGATTATGATTTTACCCGTGGGCATCGTCGTCTCGGCCTGGGAACGGAAGCCTGGACCGATTATTTAAAGTTTTCCGGCAACTATTATCATCCCCTTTCTGACTGGAAAGATTCTGAAGATTTTGATTTTTATGAAGAGCGCCCGGCCCGCGGCTGGGATATTCGCGCTGAGGCGTGGCTACCTGCCTATCCGCAGATTGGCGGTAAAATTGTTTTCGAACAATATTACGGTGATGAAGTCGCACTGTTCGGCAATGATAACCTACAGAAAAACCCGCATGCCGTAACGCTTGGGCTGAATTACCAGCCGGTGCCGTTACTGACCATTGGTACGGATTACAAAGCTGGAACCGGCGACAACAGCGATCTCTCCATTACTGCGACGGTGAACTACCAGTTCGGCGTGCCATTAAAAGATCAGCTTGATGCAGACAAAGTGAAGGTGGCGCATTCGTTAATGGGCAGTCGGCATGATTTTGTCGATCGTAACAACTTTATTGTTCTTGAGTACCGGGAAAAAGATCCGCTCGATGTCACGCTATGGCTGAAGGCGGATGCAACTAACGAACATCCGGAGTGCGTGATTAAAGATTTGCCGGAAGAAGCGATAGGCCTGGAAAAATGCAAATGGACTATCAATGCGCTGATTAATCACCACTACAAAATTGTTGCCGCCTCCTGGCAGGCGAAAAATAACGCGGCGCGCACGTTGGTGATGCCGGTGGTAAAAGCCAACACGATCACCGAAGGGAATAACAACCACTGGAATCTGGTGCTGCCAGCCTGGCAATATGCCGCCACTGAAGCGGAACAGGAGAAGCTCAACACCTGGCGGGTTCGTCTGGCGCTGGAGGATGAAAAGGGTAACCGACAAAATTCCGGTGTGGTGGAGATAACCGTTCAGCAGGATCGCAAAATAGAGCTGATCGTCAATAACATCGCTAATGTGCCGGATGAAAACAACCACAGCCATGAAGCCAGCGCCCAGGCGGACGGGGTGGATGGCGTGGTGCTGGATCTCGACGTCACCGATAGCTTTGGCGACAGCACGGATCGCAACGGCAATGCTCTACCGGAAGAGAATCTGTCGCCAAAACTCTATGACGCGCAGGATAAAAAAATCACCCTCAGCGACAAGCCCTGCGCCACGGAATCCCCTTGCGTCTTTATCGCCAACAAAGATAGCAAAAAGGGCACCGTCACGCTCGCCAGTACGCTGCCCGGCACCTTTCGCTGGAAAGCGAAAGCGGCGCCTTATGACGACAGTAACTTTGTCGATATTACCTTCCTTGGTGCTGAAGAGGGGGCACTGAATGGGTTTATTTATCGGATTAACGATCCCAGCCCGCACAACCTGGCGGGTGACGAAAAACCCATCCCCATCAATGCCGCCTACCGCTTCGTACTCTGGCAGGATAAAAACCGTGATGGTGCTTTCCAGCAGTCGGAAAAACTGACTGACGAAGAGATGGCGCAATACGACTACCAGTGGGAGTTTGCCGGAAAGAGCGTTCTTGGTAATACCGGCGCGCAAACCAACACAGGCAACGAAGATTTAGTTATCCCGGCAACCAATAAGGAAGCGGTGGAAAAGTTTGGCGCTCAGCAAGCCGACGGAGTGCAGGGTTATCAATTGCAGGTGAAGTACGGCAAGAAATAAGATCGGCGTAGTGGCCGATCGGCCAGTCGCTGACGTTTACTAAGGAGAGTGTTATGAAGCAGGAAACAAAACGCGGTCTGACGAAGATCGCGCTGGCGTTGATGCTGGCAGGGTACTGTGCTGTTCCGGCAGCGCTGGCGGCAAATGAGTCTGGCGGTAATCTGAGATCGGGACAATGGACCAGTATTACCGAAACCACGGGCACGTTGCAGGGTACCGTACCATGGATTAACCGTAGCAGCACCGAGACTGCGGTGGGCGATAAAGACCATGTGACAGTTACGATTGACCGTGGAACGCGTAGCCCGGTGACCAGCGATTCAGATAAACAGTTCCACATCGGCGATACTGTGACCGTGAACTGGTCGGTTGGCGATACGGAAGGCGATGCGGACAATGGTGCCAATAATACGGGGACGCTTAACGATCTGACCAAAGCGACCATCATCTGGACGCGTTCTGACTCGCAGGATGGCACACCGGTTGAGATTGGCGGTTCAGAAGGGAAAACCTCCTATACGATCACTGACGCTGATGCTGATAAATACATTGGTATCAAAATCACGCCGACCACCTCGACCGGTGATCCCAACGTGGGTACACAAATCATCCTGAAAGACCTGTCTACCAACGCAGGCGGTGGCTCTGACAGCGATGATATTCCTGAAGGGCCGGTTGTGGATAACAAACTGAACGTGGTTATCTATAAAGAAGGTACACAAACCAACCTGCTGGGTACGTCGACGAAAATTGACGTCAATACCACCTATAAAGTGCTGTTGTGGTCTGATAAGAACGGCAACGACACCTACGACGCGGGTGAAGACGTCACCGCAAATTACAACTATCGCTGGAAATTCACCGGTACCAGTGCGCAACTGCATACGGCTGGCGGTATCGTCAACTCCAGCTTCAACAACAACGATTTGGTCATTCCGCAAACTAACGCCGAGGCGAAAACCGCATTCGACAACGCAAGCGGCAACCTCACGCTTGGCGCAGACGGCGTCCAGGGTTACGGGCTTACCATCGATTATCAACGCAAATAATGTGCACCACGCCATTCCCGCAAGGGAATGGCGTTTTCCGCATGTTTTGCTTAGGGCAAACCTAAGCAAAATGTGTTGAAGATACAGTGATACTTAACGGGCGGGTTTCTTTCATGGATGGGTTATTGAAACTGAAAAGCAAGATCGCATTTTTACTGCTGATGATACTGGTGGTAATGCCCGTGCACGCGATATTAAAGGGGGGGCAATGGCAGCCTTCTGGCGCATCAACCGGCGCCATTAACGGCACTGCGCCGCTGGCCGATAGCGCCAGCGTTCCCGTCTATCAGGGCAGCGTTCAGCTCGATCCCGCTACTGAACATGCTGTCCAGTTCAGCGCCAAACCCGGCGAGTTCAGCGTTGATTCCACCGAGACCAGCCTGATTTTGAGCAATCAGCGCGATACAGAAGGTGACC
Organism: Pseudocitrobacter cyperus; assembly: GCF_039889165.1. Taxonomy (NCBI): domain Bacteria; kingdom Pseudomonadati; phylum Pseudomonadota; class Gammaproteobacteria; order Enterobacterales; family Enterobacteriaceae; genus Pseudocitrobacter; species Pseudocitrobacter cyperus. The sequence goes on from NZ_JAYMYY010000006.1 coordinate 93,049, forward strand.
TCTTCGACACGCCGCCGCTGTTACGCTGGGAAAATCAGACGCCACCTGCGGTAGAGCTGGTCTGGGCGGAGGCCGCGACGCCTGATACGCCGCTTAATCCGCAGCCCCGGCCCGACAGAACATTTTGCGCACAGGGTCTGGCTGGCCATCAACTGGTGGCGATCCCAACATTTACCCAGGCGAGCGCGCTGCCCGCGCTGGATCTCTTTACGCTGACAGGAACCCCCAACCAGGGCACGGTATCCGTCAGCGAGCAGCGGGTCACGATTAATGTTGCCGCTTCCGCCTCTGACTTGATTACCGCCAGCGCCAGTCACTATATCGATACGTTAAAAGCCGCGAAAACAACCGTCGGCGATACCATTACGCTGACGGTCACCACCAAAGATTGTCAGGGAAATGCGGCAGGGAATATTCCGTTTATTATTACGCGCGGTGATGCGGTGAATCGCCAGGGCGGCGTTAATAACGCTGCGCCGGTCACCGTGGAGACCACCGAACTGACCACTACCGCGACGGAATACCATGGCACAACCGATGCCAACGGTGTGGCGACTGTGTCGGTGGCTCAGGCGAACGGGCCTGGGGTGAAAACACCCTTGACGGTAGGGATTACGGGGATTACGCAAACCAGCGTGGTCAATGTGATTTTCACCACGCTGACCAGCCCGGATACGCCGCAGGCCACCATGTGGGGACATATGGCGGAAACCGTCACCGCTCATGGTTACACCTTCAGCCGCCCGGTGCTGGCGGCGGAAGCCGGAGGGAATAAGCAGGGAACGATTGAGGATCACAATGAAAGCTGGGCGACGTTTGACTGGCCCGGCGCAGATAACCATTGTACGGTGCTGCCCGGTATGCGCCAGTTTGGCGCACTGGCGACGGTGATTTCCACTACAGTCCAAAGCGAACTGGGCTGGCCGATTGCGGGCAACTATTACTGGTCTTCGCTGGCCGGAGCCAGCGGTCAACACCATGCCGCTGATATGTCTAACCGCAGCGAAGCGCAGAAGTCAGACGGCACGACATTTATCGTAAGCTGTGTGGATAAACCCGCGCCGGACGTTGATCCGGTTATCACCCTCACGCCGGATCACTTCGACACCACGCTACAGGCAGCAAAGGCCCGTGTCGGCGAGGATATTATCGCTCGCGTTACTATTACTGATGCGAAAAATGGCGACCAGCCTCTGCCCTACTACTACTTTACGCTGACGCTGGGCGAACCGGTCAACCGCAAAAAAGAAAAAGACTCCGCGTGGGACGCGCACCCGCTGCTGATCGAAGGCGACAGCAATCTGCGGAAAATTGATGCCTGGCATTATGAAGGGATCACCGATGTGAATGGCCAGGCAACGCTTATCCTGACCCAGCCTGACGGCGCAGGCGTTAAAACGCATGTCACCGCCGCGATGCGCCAGGGTTACAACACCACGGATGAAAAAGATTTTATCTTCACCACGCTCACCAGCCCGGACAGCGACAAAGCGCGGATGTGGGGCCATATGACGGGGATTATTGAAGATGGCAGTATCTTTAAGCGTCCGCGGCTGGTAGATGAAACCCGTTATGCGCTCGGCAGCGTTCGGGAAAATAACGAAGACTGGGCGTTGTTCGATCAAAACACCAGTATGCAGTCAGAATGCGGGATGGGGCATATTCCGTCGCAGCGGTCACTGGAAGCGCTGTACGCCTCATACCCTTCTAACGAGATTGCCACCGATTTCGGCTGGCCAGTGGTGAAACAAAGCTACCTGACGGCGGCAGAACAGGCAGACAACCATACCTCGGTAAACCTCGGCAGCGGGGATGTTGACAGCTATAGCGGGTTTAAACAGAACTATCTCTCCTGCTCCGGTAATGAAATGGTTACGCGTGTGTCGGTGACCACCGATAAAGACACCTCTTCCGGCACTATGGCAAAGGCAAAGGTGGGGGAGCAAATCACCATGACAGTTCATACCTGGAATGCGATTAACAATACTCCGGTCGCGTATGCGGGTTTCACCATTACCAAAGGGATTGGCCTCAACAAGAAGGGGAGAGCGACAGACTTCACCGACGCGACGGAAGGCGCTCTGGAGATGAACGGTGAGATGTACGGTACACAGCAAGGGGAGATGACGCTGACCGGTACCACCGATATTAATGGTAATGCGACGATTGTGATTAAACAGCCCCAGGGGGTTGGGTTAAGAACGCCGCTCACTATCACCCCAAGCGGTTCTGAAATCCCCAATACGGTGAACTATAACGTTGTTTTTACTGTTCCCACCAGCCCGGATGTTCCGCAAGCCCTGATGTGGGGCCATATGGATGAAACGGTCAGCGCAGGCGGGTTGACCTTTACCCGCCCTAAGCTGGCGGCTGAACTTACAGGCGAGGCGGACCAGTCGCGAACGGAAAACAACGAAACCTGGGCGATGGTCAATAAAGAACACCTTACTGTGACCGATTCCGGCGGCTGTGAAAGTGGGAAAGTGCCGCGAAAAGCGCAGCTTGAAGCGCTGTATGCGGCGAACAGCGGCAATGCGATGTTAACAACCCACGGCTGGCCGACGCTGCTGCAGGCCTACTGGTCGACCACGCCTGCAGACAAAGTGCCTAATTATTACGCGACGTGGTTGAACGACGGAGACTCGGTAAATAACAGCGCAGCGACCTATCTGAGCTGCCTCACCACGGCGAACGAGCCGCCCGCCGCTATTACGCTGGAGGTTGTGAATCCGGCCCAGTGGGATGCCGGGCTCAACGCCGCGAAGCTGAAAAAGGGCGAAACCCTGCAAGTCAAAGTAACGGTGAAAGACGCGGCGGGCAATGCGATGCCGGATATGCCCTTTGTGCTGTCGCGCGGTGATGGCTATACCCGCTCCGGCGAGAGACATAGTGCGGGGAGCGGTGATGGTATCGTGTCGTCCGTAGTGGTAGACGGAGAATCGCTGAATGACACCGCCACGCGACATGGCGCTGAGACCGGCGCTGATGGCACGAAAATTATCGAGATTACCCGCCCGGACACACACGGTACGAAAACCACTATTACGGCCGCGCTCTATCCGAATACCAGCGTAAGCACCGGCCTCGACACCATTTTCACCGTGGCGACCAGCCCGGATAGCATTAATGCGAAGATGTGGGGCCATATGCCGGAAACCCTCGAAGCAGACGGCATGGTGTTTAAACGCCCCCGCCTGCTGGCGGAACTGAGCTACCGCACCGGGCACGGGAATAACATTGAGTCAAATGAAACCTGGGCGGAATATACTTACACTCAGGCGCAGAACAGCAGCGACGGTTGCGGCAGCGGCTACGTGCCATCGCAGGCCGCGTTGACATCACTGTACGGCGCAAACGCGGCAGGCCAGGGCTGGCCGTTAGCAATGAATTACTGGAGCAACTCGGCGGATGGCGACACCTCCACCTCTCGCGCCTATAAAACCGTAAATTTACAAAATGGCGGTAGCCGCGGGGAGGCCTCTGCCCAGTCGTTCTATCTGACCTGCCTGAACGATCCTCAGCCGGTAGTCAGCCAACTGGAGCTGATGCCATCGTCGTGGGTCGATACGCTCCAGGCGGGGAGAGTGAAAAAAGGCGATACCGAGGTGCTGAAAGTCATCACCAAAGATGCGCAGGGCAACCCGGTGGGCAATGCGCCTTTCACTCTGCAGTACACGAAGAGCGCAAATCGTGCCAATAGCCTCAATTATCAGGCAATACTGGGTATAGGAACCGCCCCGGATGCCGCTGGCGTATTGCTACAAAACAGCCGCTATTACGGTGTGACGGGCGATTCGGGCGAGGTGGATTTATACCTGACGCAAAACGACACTCTTGGACTGAAAAACACTCTGCGGGGCTCGCTCGATGATCTCCCCACTGTCATCCAGGATACGGCTGTTATCTTTACCGTCGTGACCAGCCCGGATAGCATTAAAGCCAGCTATTGGGGGCATATGCCGGAAACCTACACCACTGACGATGGTATCGAGTTTCAGCGGCCCAGGTTATTTGGCGAACTCTCTTCTACCTCCGGTATTGGCTCCTCTACTATCAATAATGAGAAGTGGCCGCTGTTTAGCACTTCGCAGAGAAAAGCCAGCGCCAGCCCTTGTGAAGTGGTTTATCAACCTTTGATGAGCGAACTGCAATCCTTGTATACCTCAATGTCGGAGGAAAGCGTCACCAGCAAGATTGGCTGGCCGACCAATAACACCTGGTGGTCGGCGGATCAAAAGCCGAGCGATGATCGGACCAGTTGGGTAGATCAGTCGCTGGATTTATCCAGCAACACTATCGTAACCAACAAAACGACTGCCTATCAGGCCTGTGTCACAACGGCGCATGCCACGCCTGCGTCCATTGAGCTGACCTCAACATTGCTGAATGCGGATAAAACCACCGCCAATAATGGCAACCCCACCGCGTGGGCGAAAAAAGGCGAAAGTATTCCGCTGACCGTTACGGTAAGAGACAGTGCGGGCAATCCGCTGCCGAATGCCGCATTTAAGCTGTCGCGTAGCTTCTCTAACCCCCGTGTGGGTACGGGGGTTAACAACAGCATGGTACTGATGCCGCTGACGCCTGCTGAAGGTTCGGTAATCCTTGCAGGTAACGGTAGCAAATGGATGGGGACGACGGGTAACGATGGTACGGCAACGTTTACCATCAATCAGGACGCTACCACCGGCCAGACGACCAAATTAACCGCCTCGCTGGTGCAGGATACCAGCAAAACGTCGGCGCTGGATGCGATGTTCACGGTGATCACAAGCCCCGATACGCCGAAAGCTAAGTACTGGGGGCATATGCCGGAGACCTTTACCGTCGCCGGGACGACATATAAGCGGCCATTATTGAGGGACGAACTCACGTCAACCGACAGCACGAACACGGTCAGGGCCAACAATGAAGAATGGTATACCTGGATCAACTATACCCAGATTAAAACGAACCCCGCAGCGCAGTGCAAACGCTACGGGCTACCGTCGCTGGCACAGCTGAAGTCGCTGTATGACGAGTATGATCAGGGCAAACTGATGGAAGCCTTCGGTCTGCCGATATCAATTTCCAACTGGGCAGCGTCGGATACGGTGGTTGCTGGCGACCACCGTTCGGAACGTGAACAATATATCAATCTGAACACCGGCAATACGACGACAACCTCAACGTCTACTGCGACCTCTGAGCTGTGTCTGGAGACGCCTCGTTCACTGAGTCTGACCTTCACCTCTCCGGCGCTGGATGAGAGCAAATCGGCATTTGTGGCGAAGAAAGGCGAAGCGATACCGATGACCGTGACGGTAACTGACAGTTCAGGCGCTTCGGTCGAAGGGCTGACGGTCAAGTTGCAGCGCGACTATTCATCTGATCGTAAAGGAATACGGGGCTATACCGCGGATGGTGCTGATACCGCGATGGTATTGAAACCGACCGCGCCAGCATACGATGATGTTCCGTTCATTCAAAATAACTCGTCGGGCGCCGAGAAGGCTGTCTGGCTTGACCTGACGGGGCCTGATGGCGTTCTCCACTTTGAAATCACCCAGGACGGTACGTTTGGGTACAGGACGCCCATTTCAGCCCTGATCATAGAAGACACCAGTGCGAAGGTGGGCATAGCGACAATCTTTACCGTCGTCACCAGCCCGGATACGGATAAAGCTAAGTACTGGGGGCATATGCCGGAGACGGTTACCAGCAGCGATGGCACGGTATTCCAGCGCCCACTGCTGGCGGAGGAGACATCAGGGGAAAATTCTACGTTTCAATCGTCCCTGGCCGGTGGGAAAGAGTCGTGGCCGTTATTCAACCATAGTAGCCCTGGCCTGGCGGCGAAGTCCGGGTGTGATGACGACAAACAGCCGACCTTAAGCGAACTACAGACATTGTATGGTGATGCGAGGTCGGCAGGAAGTGACATTGAAACGCTGTATGGTTGGCCGGTATCGAACACAACCTATTACTGGTGGGCGTCCGAATACTCGGGCTCCTATTATGAAGGGATGCAGCTTTATACGGGCAATGTCTCGACCAAATTGGGTGGCACGGCCAACCACGCGCTGGTCTGCCTGAAGGAGCCACGAGCCTCTCTCTCTGCTGTTACGTTGACCTCGTCTGCTTTTGATGCCAGCGTCCAGGCTGCGAAAGTCGCGAAGGGCGAGGCGATGCCGTTGACGGTTACGGTGACCAACAGTGCCGGCAAACCCGTTCCGGACGTGGCGTTTACCTTAACGCGTGGCGAGGCCGCACCGCGTAATAGCGGAGGAACGCTCTATGGCAACGTGGACGCAATGGATGATTTAACCATCCAGCCCGTCCTACCGTCGGGCAGTGCAATCACAATGAACGCCAGCGGTGGAAGCATTCAGGGCGTCACGGGTGCTGATGGTACAGCAACCTTTACGCTCCGGCAGGATAATACTCCCGGTTATAAAACGCCGCTCATGGTGACGCTTGACGAGCACACGAACCTTTCATCGACGCTGGATACCATCTTTACCGTCCATACCAGCCCGAATGTAGCGAGCGCTTATTTCTGGGGCGATATGCAGGATACGGTAACGGTCAACGGTAAAACGCTGCATCGTCCGCTGCTGAATACTGAACTGCCCTCCGACGTGACAGCGGAGGGGGCGGGGACGGGGTACGTAAATAATGAGCTCTGGGCCACCGCTTACACGAAGTATCCGGGTCATTACGATCTGGAAACGCAGTGCGGGAACTTCTCCAGCAATGCACCGACGGTTTCCGATCTTCAGGCCTTACATGGCGTTATTAGCTCAACGGGCTGGCCGGTGACAGGGTTCAAATATCTGTCGCAGACGATGAATGGACATTACTATTGCGCCTATGATGAGAACGCCAATGTGAGTGACTGCACTTACGACACCTCGACGTCGAAAAGAGGCTTTGCCGCCTGCGTTCAGTAGCGGTGCTGCCGCCGTTTAGCGGGTTGAACGGCGGCGTGGTTTCTTCACTGACGTTATTTTGGTCACTTCGCTCTCCACCCAGCCATCGCTCAGGCGGGTGGTGAGCGTATCGCCCGTTTTCACCTGTTTCGCCTGTTTAACGGCTTTGCCGTCGCTGGCGGTGGTGACGCTGTAGCCGCGCGCCAGCGTGGAAAGCGGGCTGACCGCCTCCAGATGGGCCACCAGAGTGGCAAAACGTTCGCGTTGTTCGCTGACGCGCCCACGAATGTTTTCCGCCAGACGAAACTCAAGCTGCTGAATACGTGTACCGGCCCGATGTATTCGCGGTTGCGGATTTTGCTGATTCAGGCGCTGGGCGAGACGTTGCTGCTGTTGAGCCGCACGTTTTAGCTGGCTATCCAGGGCAAAACGCATGCGTTTTTGCAGGCGTTCAAGCGCGGTTTGCTGGCGGGCCAGGCGAAGCTGCGGATGCTGCTGTTGTAAGCGATGATGCAATTGGGTAAAGCGTCGTGTCCGGTTAGCCAGATAGTAATCCATCGCCATTTCCAGGCGCTGTTGCCCTGACTGCATCTGGCGCAGCAACTCCTGTTGATTACGACTGACGATCTCCGCGGCGGCGGACGGCGTTGGCGCACGCAGGTCGGCGACAAAATCGGCGATGGTCACGTCGACTTCATGGCCCACGGCGCTGACCACCGGAATGGTGCTTGCAAAAATCGCCCGCGCCACCCGTTCGTCGTTAAAGCTCCATAAATCTTCCAGCGAGCCGCCGCCGCGCCCGACGATTAATACGTCACACTCTCCGCGCGCGTTCGCGCGCTCAATAGCGCGGACAATCTGCCCCGGCGCATCATCACCCTGTACCGCCGTGGGATAAATAATCACTGGCAGAGAAGGGTCACGACGTTTTAAAACGTGCAAAATATCGTGCAGCGCTGCGCCGGTTTTAGAGGTGATGACCCCAACGCAATGTGCGGGCGAGGGAAGGGGTTTTTTGTGTTGTTGATCGAACAGGCCTTCCGTCTGTAGCTTCGCTTTTAGCTGTTCATACTTCTGCTGAAGCAGGCCTTCGCCCGCAGGTTGCATGCTTTCAACGATGATCTGATAGTCGCCGCGGGGTTCATAAAGCGTGATATTGGCGCGTACCAGCACCTGTTGCCCATGCTGTGGGCGGAAGGTGACCCGGCGGTTGCTGTTGCGGAACATTGCACAGCGAACCTGTGCATTGTCATCTTTGAGCGTGAAGTACCAGTGGCCCGATGAAGGCTGGCTGAAGTTGGAGATCTCGCCGCTGATCCACACCTGTCCCATCTCCTGCTCCAGCAGTAGACGCACCGTCTGGTTGAGTCGGCTAACCGTAAAAATTGAGGGGGATTGAGATGGTAACATGTGAGCGAGATCAAACTTTAAATCAGCAGGTTATTCAATCGATAGTAACGTGCTGACCAGCGAGCGCAAGCATTATTTGCAAAAAAAGGTAGATGCAACCGATTACGCTCTGTATAATGCCACGGCAATATTTATTACCCACTCTGGTCGAGATATTGCCCATGCTACGTATCGCTAAAGAAGCTCTGACGTTTGACGACGTCCTCCTTGTTCCCGCTCATTCCACCGTTCTGCCGAATACTGCTGACCTCAGCACCCAACTGACGAAAACAATTCGCCTGAATATTCCTATGCTCTCTGCGGCAATGGACACCGTGACTGAAGCACGCCTGGCTATCGCGCTGGCGCAGGAAGGCGGCATCGGCTTTATCCACAAAAACATGTCCATCGAGCGCCAGGCTGAAGAAGTGAAGCGCGTGAAGAAACATGAATCCGGTATCGTCACCGACCCGCAGACCGTTCTGCCGACCACTACGCTGCGCGAAGTGAAAGAACTGACCGAGCGTAACGGTTTCGCAGGCTACCCGGTTGTGACCGAAGATTACGAGCTGGTGGGGATCATCACCGGTCGTGACGTGCGTTTCGTTACCGACCTCAGCCAGCCGGTCAGCGTATACATGACGCCGAAAGAGCGTCTGGTTACCGTGCGTGAAGGCGAAACCCGCGAAGTGGTTCTGGCGAAAATGCATGAGAAACGCGTTGAGAAAGCGCTGGTCGTTGACGACAGCTTCCATCTGCGTGGCATGATCACCGTTAAAGATTTCCAGAAAGCGGAACGTAAACCGAACGCCTGTAAAGACGAGCATGGCCGTCTTCGCGTTGGTGCGGCTGTGGGCGCGGGCGCGGGCAATGAAGAGCGTGTTGATGCGCTGGTTGCCGCGGGCGTTGACGTCCTGCTGATTGACTCCTCACATGGCCACTCCGAAGGCGTTCTGCAACGTATTCGTGAAACCCGTGCTAAATATCCTGACCTGCAAATCATTGGCGGTAACGTTGCAACGGGCGCAGGCGCTCGCGCGCTGGCGGAAGCCGGTTGCAGCGCGGTTAAGGTAGGTATCGGCCCTGGCTCCATTTGTACTACCCGTATCGTTACTGGCGTAGGTGTTCCGCAGATCACCGCTGTTTCCGACGCGGTTGAAGCGCTGGAAGGTATGGGGATTCCGGTTATCGCCGACGGTGGTATCCGTTTCTCCGGCGATATCGCGAAAGCTATCGCCGCTGGCGCAAGCGCGGTAATGGTGGGTTCCATGCTGGCGGGTACTGAAGAATCCCCGGGTGAAATCGAACTTTACCAGGGCCGTTCTTACAAATCTTACCGCGGTATGGGTTCCCTGGGCGCGATGTCCAAAGGGTCTTCTGACCGTTACTTCCAGAGCGATAACGCCGCCGACAAACTGGTACCGGAAGGTATCGAAGGCCGTGTGGCTTACAAAGGTCGCCTGAAAGAGATCATTCACCAGCAGATGGGCGGCCTGCGCTCCTGTATGGGTCTGACCGGTTGTGGTACGATTGACCTGCTGCGTACTAAAGCTGAATTTGTACGCATCAGCGGTGCGGGCATTCAGGAAAGCCACGTTCACGACGTGACCATCACGAAAGAATCCCCGAACTACCGTCTGGGTTCCTGATTTTCTTCGCCCGACTCCACGTCGGGCGATTTATTTTATTCTGTTTCACTTGCCTCGGAATAATCGTCAATGACAGACAACATTCATAAGCATCGTATTCTTATTCTCGATTTCGGATCGCAGTACACCCAACTGGTTGCACGTCGCGTGCGTGAACTGGGCGTCTACTGCGAACTGTGGGCATGGGATGTTACTGAAGCACAAATCCGTGAGTTTAATCCAAGCGGTATTATCCTTTCCGGTGGCCCGGAAAGCACCACTGAAGAAAACAGCCCGCGCGCGCCGCAGTATGTCTTCGAAGCAGGCGTACCGGTATTTGGCGTGTGCTATGGCATGCAGACCATGGCCATGCAGCTTGGCGGTCATGTAGAGGGTTCTTCTGAACGTGAATTTGGTTATGCGCAGGTTGAAGTCCTGACCGACAGCGCCCTGGTTCGCGGTATCGAAGATTCACTGACGCCGGAAGGCAAACCGCTGCTGGACGTCTGGATGAGCCACGGCGACAAAGTCACTGCGATCCCGGCAGACTTCGTTACCGTTGCCAGCACCGAAACCTGCCCGTTCGCGATTATGGCGAACGAAGAAAAACGCTTCTATGGCGTACAGTTCCACCCGGAAGTGACCCACACCCGTCAGGGTATGCGCATGCTGGAGCGCTTTGTTCTGGAGATCTGCCAGTGTGAAGCTCTGTGGACTCCGGCTAAAATCATCGACGACGCTGTTGCCCGTATTCGCGAGCAGGTTGGCGACGACAAAGTGATCCTCGGTCTTTCCGGCGGTGTAGACTCCTCCGTGACCGCGATGCTGCTGCACCGCGCTATTGGCAAAAACCTGACCTGCGTCTTCGTGGATAACGGCCTGCTGCGTCTGAATGAAGCTCAGCAGGTGATGGATATGTTTGGCGACCACTTCGGCCTGAACATCGTGCACGTCGAAGGGGAGAAACGCTTCCTTGATGCGCTGGCAGGTGAGAATGACCCGGAAGCGAAACGTAAAATCATCGGTCGCGTGTTTGTTGAAGTGTTCGACGAAGAAGCGCTGAAGCTGGAAGATGTGAAATGGCTGGCGCAGGGCACTATCTATCCGGACGTCATCGAGTCTGCGGCTTCCGCCACCGGTAAAGCGCACGTCATCAAATCTCACCACAACGTGGGCGGCCTGCCGAAAGAGATGAAGATGGGCCTGGTTGAACCGCTGCGTGAACTGTTCAAAGATGAAGTGCGTAAAATTGGCCTGGAACTTGGCCTGCCGTACGACATGCTCTACCGCCACCCGTTCCCGGGCCCAGGTCTCGGCGTTCGCGTACTGGGCGAAGTGAAGAAAGAGTATTGTGACCTGCTGCGTCGTGCCGATGCTATCTTTATTGAAGAGCTGCACAAAGCTGACCTGTACAACAAAGTGAGCCAGGCGTTCACCGTGTTCCTGCCGGTTCGTTCTGTGGGCGTGATGGGCGATGGCCGTAAGTACGACTGGGTTGTTTCCCTGCGCGCTGTCGAAACCATCGACTTTATGACCGCACACTGGGCACATCTGCCATATGACTTCCTGGGGCGCGTGTCCAATCGCATCATCAACGAAGTGAACGGTATTTCCCGCGTGGTATATGACATCAGCGGTAAACCGCCAGCAACGATTGAGTGGGAATAATTCCCCGGGTTGACATGAATCAGTAATACAAAAGCCCCTGATTTAATAAAATCAGGGGCTTTTTTTCGTTTAAGCGTTTAGTTAAACCAACTATCCGATTTATTTTCTTCCGCTTTTCCGGCGCTTTTCATGAGATCGCGACCACCCTCAGAAATGTTGCGGTTGGCGTCAGCTTCAGACTGAACCACGTCAGTTTGTGCCGCCTTATGCTTCAGTTCCTGATCGATATATTCGTTTTCTCTTTTTACGCGCGCCTCTTCTTTTGCGAGAGCCAGTTTCTGCTTCTGAATTTCTAAACTACGAAGTTCATCTTCATAGCTCTGATCGCGATGTTTATCTTTCGCTGCTTCGGCATCCAGCTTGTCTTGTCGGGCCTGACGTTCTGCCGCTGCTGCTGCCGCTTTTTTATTTGCCGCGGCAGCGGCGTTAGCGCGACGCTGTTTCTCCTGCTGAATTTCTTTGTTGCGCTCTGCTACCCAATCATCATGCCTTTTTTGCTCTTCCGCTTTACCTTGCTGTTCAGCCTGGGCGACAGCAGAAAGCTGATCCTGCAAGGAAGAGGACAAGGCATTACCGCTTAATGCAGACAGTGCGATAAACAGAAAGATTTTTTTCATGAAATCTCCTGATTATTATCTTTTTTCAGGGCATTTTGCGTTAGGTTGAATACGGGTTTCGTTGTAGGAGGTGGAGATCACAACAGCCAGACCGGTAGTAAACTGGCACTGCTTACCGACCTGCGTTGAGGTATAGACTTTGGTTCCTTCCTTATAAGTAAGGGAAACGCCTTCAACCAGCGTTTTATCATTGACCATGGATCCTGCGGCGGCACCTGCAACACCACCTGTAGCGGCTCCGGCCGTTGTATTCAGACCACTTCCTGAGCCCACATTGTGGCCGATAACGCCGCCGGCAACCGCACCGAGAATCGCCCCGGTGGTCTGCGCTGCACGTTTGTTCGCGGTATTATCTACAGCAACTTTTGCTGGCAGCACGGAAATGATGTTAACCGTCTTCGTTTCCTGCTTCGAATTTAACTGGTCCGTCTGGTAAACATCGGCAGCGTGATCGTCTGCGTTGGACTGGCATCCTGTGAGAACGAATGACGCGGCAATCGCCAACGGAAGAAGGCATTTTTTAAAATTCATCACTATTCCTTGTCAATAAAATTGTAAAAGCAATACATTTAAGATCATTGGAATAGAAAAGTAAATATCTGTTTTTATTGATAAATTTAGTGAATATCTGCTTTGGTAGAATAAATATAATATATAAATATCGAGCGTTATCAGGCAGGAATATATTTGGATGGAGATTTTATGCGTTCACAGCAAAGCTGATAAATGGCAGGTAATCTGCCATTCAGGAAATAGGGCAGTGCGGCGAACGTCCATGGGGGGATGTTCGTGCAATTAGGTCTGCGAGGGGGCCTCAACCGTCAGGGTCGTTGATTGTGATTCTTTTTTGTCCTGATGATGGTGCCATGCACCGATTGAAGAGTAGATAAAACGTCCAAAGAAGAACATCAAACTGATGAGTAGTATGATTCGAATCATTCGACCGTTAAATCGGTGTCGTTTTCGCATACTGGTAACCTGGCTCACAAAGGGGTCCTTTAACAATACCCACAAACGGGGTGATGTCTACATTAAGGCATAGGGAGCAACGGGGGTCAATCGAAGACAATGTAAAAAATCGTCAAATGAATCATTAATTAATGTTATATAAGATAATAATATTATTTACAAACTATATTAAATAATCTGCCCAACCGCAAAAAAATGAAATTTTATGTTTTTGTGCGCATTGTTTCTTGATTTGCATCAAGCGATATCCCCCGCTGATCTCTAGAATCCCCAGTCCGAACCGCACGGTGACTCACTTTGCGGGCCACTAAGCCAGGTTGGATGCCTGTCTGAATATACCCAGCAGGATTTGGGGTATCCGTAGAGCATCTATGTATTTCTGTAAAACATATAAAAAATATCGCGATCGCTGGTGGGCATTACCGCTCGCTTTGCCCTTGGTTTTATTACCAATCATAAAACTTGCTAATACGTATGCATGGATTGATGGTGGAAAGGTATCGCTTTATTACCTGCCGCTTCCGTTTATGCTTTGTCTGATGCTCTTTTTTGGCTGGAAAGCGGTTCCCGGCATTGCTGCGGCCACCTGGATTTACCTGAGCAGAGATGTCACTTTTTATGAAAAAATCGGTATCGTCCTGCATTTCATCATACCCCTGGTGCTTGCGTGGGGCGGGTATCGCATTTTTATTCCTCGTCGGCAAATGGTGTCTCATGGCGACTCTGGCCTGATGGCGCACCGGTTGTTCTGGCAGATGTTTTTCCCGGCCACTGTTTTCCAGTTGCTTTTCCAGTTCGCTATCTATGTTGGGCTATACCCCAGTCGCAGTGAATTTCAGTGGGTCTCACCGTTGACGCTACGTAGCCTGATTAACTATCAGTCGCTGCTGGTCAGTTGCTTAACCGGTGTACCGTTCTGCTACATGTTGATTCGCCTGGCACGTAACCCATGTTACATCCGTGGATTAATCTCACAGATGCGCCTCGACTTCGACCCGAAAGTGAAATGGGGGGAGGTCGTCGTCTGGGTAGCGGCCCTGACGACTCTGCTTGTCCTGCTATTGATGCCGTTGACCAGCCAGAGCACGATTTTCAGCACCAATTATACCCTGTCGCTGCTCTTGCCTGTGGCCTTGTGGGGCGCAATGCGTTTTGGTTATCGCTTTATCGCGCCGCTGTGGACTTTGCTGCTTATTATCGCGATTCACTTTCACTATCACTATTTGCCGATTCATCCGGGCTATAGCACTCAACTGGCGATCACCTCGTCCAGCTATCTGGTGTTCTCTTTCATCATTGCCTATATCGCAGTGCTTTCTACCCGAGAGAGAACCATTCATGCCAGAGTACGGAGAATGGCGTTTCTCGACCCGGTGGTGCATTTACCTAATCTCCGGGCATTGAATCGGGCAATCGACACCGCGCCCTGGTCCGTCGTTTGCTTCCTGCGCATGCCCGATCTGGAAGTGCTTGGGCGTCACTACGGCGTGATGTTGCGCATTAACTACAAGCAAAAAATGGCCGAGTGGCTAAGTAGTATGTTACGGCCTGGAGAGGATGTGTATCAACTTTCAGGTCACGATCTGGCGCTGCGATTGAACACTGAAGATTACCAACAGCACATTGCTCGTGTCGATGCGCGCGTGAAGCAGTTCCGCTACCTGTGGAATGGAATGCCGCTACAGCCGCAGGTTGGGATGAGTTATTGCTATATTCATTCGCCAGTGTCTCATCTTTCCCTTCTGCTGGGTGAGCTGAGTACCATCGCCGATTTGTCGCTGATATCCCAGCATCCGGAGAATTTACAGCGTCGGGGCGCACTGCATTTACAGCAGGAATTGAAAGATAAAGTCGCGATGATGCTGCGTGTACAACAGGCACTGGAATCCGACCGCTTCTGCCTGATGGCACAGCCGATTATCGGTATCCGCGGTGATGATTATCATGAAGTATTATTGCGGATGATTGGTGACGACGGTGAACTTATTTCACCCAATGAGTTTCTCCCGGTGGCTCATGAGTTTGGTATGGCGTCACGTATTGACCTGTGGGTGCTGGAAAATACGCTGCACTTTATGGATAAATGCCGTGAGCACCATCCGGGGATGCGCTTATCCGTCAATCTCTCGCCGTCTACCGCCTGCGGTTCTGAGTTTTCTCAGCAGGTGGCTGACTTACTGGCGAAGTACAATATCGAAGCCTGGCAACTGATATTTGAAGTCACGGAAAGCCATTCGCTGAGCAATCCGGATCAGGCGCGGCATACGCTCTCTGTACTACAGGATATGGGCTGTCGTGTGGCGATTGATGACTTTGGTACCGGTTATGCCAGCTACGCGCGACTCAAGCATGTGAACGCTGATATTCTTAAAATCGATGGCAGTTTTATTCGCAACATTGCGACCAGTAGCCTCGATTACCAGATTGTGGTCTCTATTTGCCATCTGGCGCGGATGAAAAATATGCGGGTGGTGGCGGAATACGTCGAAAGCGAAGAGATCCGTAAAACGGCGATTGAACTGGGTATTGATTACTTACAGGGGTATTGCATTGGCAAACCAGCGCCCCTGGAGACGCTGGTCGCCGAACCGGTAGCCCGGCTACCAGGTAGCGACTTCCGGTAAACTCTCTTCGGTGATTTTTAAGCACCAGCCGGAAACGCCTTGCCAGTATTCCTGCTCCTTTTCCAGGTCAAGCAGTACCAGCGCATTCTGGCTAAACCAGCCGTGAGGGAAACAGAGTGTCCAGTGATGGGCCTCTGTTTTCAGCGTCAACGTTGGCGGTTTGGTCGTGGCCTGGCGTTGATTGTTCAGCAGCACCCCCAGACGCAGGAGCTGAATCATCGGCAGGAACTGTTTCTTTTTGAACAGCGTAAAGCGCGGAATATCATCCAGCTTGATGGCCTTGCGATGGTAGCGCACAAGCGTAGCCATCAGCGATTGCTGTTCCTGATTAAACCCTGGCAGGTCGCTGTTTTGCAGGATATAGGCGGAATGGCGGTGCATGCCGCTGTGGTTGATATTCAACCCCACTTCATGCAGCAGGGAGGCCCACTGAAGCAGGGCCGCCAGTTGTGGATGCCCAAGCTTTGTATTCTGCTCCAGCCACTGTTGATAAATATGATTTGTGGTTTCCAGCACCCGTTGCGCCTGTTCACGATCGATGTGGTACTGGTTTGCCAGGCTTTGCGCCGTGCGGCTTCGGACATCCTGATGGCGAAAACGACCTTCCATTTCATAGAGTACGCCTTCGCGCAGTGCGCCATCGGACAATCGCAGCTCTTTGATTGCCAGCGAGTCGAATACGCCGCACAGAATAGCCAGCCCAGGAACAAAAACGTTTTTGCGCTCTTCGGAAAGTCCTGGCAAGCTGAGTGCTGAAAAACGCTTATTTTTCAGCACCGCTTCAACCAGCATCTCCAGTCGTTCCGGAGTAATAAACCCATCTTTTTCACCCATTTCAATCAGTACTTCATGGGCGGCTTTGATCGTCCCCGAAGCCCCCATCGCCACATTCCAGCCCTGAATGCGGTACTGCCAGGAGAGGGTTTCCAGTTTTTGTACCGCTGCCAGGCGCGCGCGCTGGAAGTTTTCCCGGGTGATGACGCCACCAGGGAAAAACTGTTGTGCAAAACTGACACACCCCATTCGGCGGCTTTCGACCAGTTTGGGTTCGAAGTCTTCGCCAATGACCAGTTCCGTTGAGCCACCGCCAATGTCGATCACCAGCTTGCGGCCTTTTTCCGGCTGAGTGTGTTCTACGCCCATAAAAATCAGACGAGCTTCTTCGTTGCCTGAAATTATCTCGATTGGGTAGGGGATCACTTTTTCGGCACGGGTTAAAAATTCCCTCGCGTTGGCCGCCTGGCGAAGTGAGTGTGTACCCACAATACAGACGCTGGAAGACGAAAATCCCTGTAGACGTTCGGCAAACAGCGCAAGGCAGCTTAATCCACGTTCCATGGCCTCTTCGCTGAGCATGTTGTTTTCATCCAGACCATCGGCCAGATGGACGCGCTGCTTCAGGCGGCCGATAATCTGCATTGCGCCGTCAACCACACGGGCAATGACCATATGAAAACTGTTCGAACCGAGGTCGACCGCCGCAAATTCCTGCGGACGGGGGGTTTTGCTTTTTATGGGCATAGGTTATTCAGGTTGTTCAAGTGATTTTATGTAGTCATAGATCGCCTGCTGGGCACGAACTTTACGTCGGTTGCCGCGCGGAACATAGCGATTACTCAGTTCTTTGTCGAGATAGCGTGCTTTCACCGTATCGCTGAACAGGATCTCGATAATATCGAGAATGCGCTGTTTCAGGCGCGGATCGAGTAACGGTGTTGCCACTTCAATTCGGTAGTCAATATTACGCGTCATCCAGTCGGCGGAGGAGAGATAAACCTGCTTGTCGCCGCCGTTATCGAAGATATAGACGCGATCGTGTTCCAGGTATCGGTCGACGATGCTGATGACGCGAATATTATCGCTCAAACCATCCAGTTCAGGGATCAATGAACACATGCCGCGAATCAGCAGGTTAACCTGTACACCGGAGCCGGATGCAGCATACAGCCTGTCTACCAGTCCCTTATCAACCAGATTGTTCAGTTTCAGCGTAATGCCTGCTGGTTTACCGTTTTGCGCGTTGGCAATTTCCCGGTCGATCATCTCGTAGAGAAGACGGCGGGAGTTTTGCGGTGAAACCATCAGATAATCGAAAGTGACTGGTCGGTAAGGGTTTTCAATGAAGTTAAACACCCGACGCACTTCGTTGGTGATGCGCGCATCGGCAGTCAGCAATGAGTAGTCGGTATAAATACGGGCGGTTTTTTCATTGAAGTTCCCGGTGCCAATATGGGCGTAGCGCACCACATCTTCACCCTCTTTACGCGAGATAAGGAACAGCTTGGCGTGAATTTTCAGCCCCGGTGCTGAGAAGATGACGTGCACACCGGCTTCCGTCAGACGCCTGGCCCAATGAATATTTGCTTCTTCATCGAATCGCGCCTGCAATTCCACCACCACGGTGACTTTCTTACCGTTATGGGCGGCGTGGATCATCGCATCAATGATGCGGGAATCTTTAGCGACGCGGTAGATGTTGATTTTGATAGCCAGTACGTTCGGATCGAACGAGGCCTGACGAAGCAGTTCCAGTACGTGTTCAAAGGTATGGTACGGGTAGTACAACAGCACATCGCGTTCGCGAATGGCATCGAAGCCGTTACGGAATTTGTCGAACCAGATATGGCGCAGACGCGGCATCGGTTTGTTAACCAGATTGGCTTTGCCGACGTTCGGGAAGCCAATAAAGTCTTTAAAGTTGTGGTAGCGGCCACCCGGAACGATGGAGTCGTAGCGGGAGATGGTGAGTTTTTTACGCAGCATTTCGACCATCGCGTCCGGCATATCACGCTGATAGACAAAACGTACCGGTTCGGCGGTCAAACGCTGTTTCAGACTGGAGGACATCAACTCCATCAGGCTCGATTCCATCTCGTGCACCAGATCGTACTCGGCGTCACGGGTCATTTTCATCGAGTAGGCATTCAGCGCATCGTAATCAAAGAAGCCTTTGAAAATATCGTCGAGACAGTAGCGAAGAATATTATCCAACAAAATCATTGGCTTGCGACGACGCGGCGTTTCCGGCGGCAGGTTCACAAAGCGTGGCACTTTATCTGATGGGATTTCCAGCAGCGCGTAGTTGGTTTCGTCGCCGCGAATAATCTCTACTGCCAGGTAGGTGTAGTCATCCTTCAGGAACTGCACCAGATCCGTTTCCCGGTTTAGCAAAATCGGGGTGATATGCTGGCGTAACTGATGTTTGAAGTAGTGGCGTAGCCAACTCTGCTGATTAACAGAGAGCTGACGTTCGTTGATCAGGAAGATCTGATTACGCGCCATCTCCAGCAGCAGTTCGTTATAAAGGCCGTCAAATTCCTGATCGGCTTTGAGTACGCGGGACTGGATCTTGCCCAACAGATGACGAGAGTGGGCGGTGGTGCCCTGTTCTTCGCTGATAATAATGCGCCGCTTCAGTTCGGCGAAACGCACTTTGTAAAATTCATCCAGGTTATTGGAGTAAATTCCCAGAAAACGCATGCGTTCTATCAATGGATTACTTTTATCCGCGGCTTCCTGGAGAACCCGCTCATTGAAGGATAACCAGCTTAGCTCTTTCTCGATATACAGTTTGTCCTGACCCATTACTACTTTCACTCCGTTCCATCCACGCGATATGGCCTGGCTATTATGGCGAGCATTGCAGTTGAATGTCCAACTGTGCCAAAAGAGTATGACACTTATTAAGCAATGGCAGGGACATTCATGACCAGAAAAATGTCTGCCGGGGGGCTTTGGCGGGTGGGATTGATTGTATGAAAATCACCGCAGAAAACTGCGGTGATTAAGATCACTCGTCTTCTGAAGCATAACCACTGGCAGGCAGTTTGACACCATCCAGCCACGCGGAGTTATCACACATTGTCAGACGGCCCTCGACAAACCAGCCTACCACTAGCGGATAAATGGCATGCTCCTGAGCCTGCACGCGCGCGGTAATATCGGCTTCGTCGTCACCGTCAAAAACGGGCACTTTGGCCTGTAAAATCACCGGCCCGCCGTCCAGCTCTTCGGTAACAAAGTGCACCGAGGTGCCGTGTACCGCGTCACCGTTTTCCAGCACCTGGCGATGGGTATTGAGGCCGGGATATTTTGGCAACAGGGAAGGGTGGATGTTCAGCAAACGCCCCTGATAGTGGCTGACAAACTCGGCGCTCAGAATACGCATATAGCCTGCCAGCACCACGATATCCGGCGCATAAGCGTCGATTTCGTGCATCAGCTCGCGGTCAAACGCTTCCCGGCTGGCGTACTGGCCGGCGGTTAATGCATGCTGTGGGATCCCCGCTTCAAGGGCGCGCTCAAGGCCGAACGCGTCGGCCTTATTGCTGAATACCGCACGAATGGTGCCCTTTATTCTCTTCTGCGCACAGGCGTCGATAATGGCCTGTAGGTTGCTTCCGTTGCCGGAAATGAGCACCACGATATTTTTCATTATTCGATGACCACACGCTGTTCGGAATCAGTGGCTTTGATATAGCCGATTTTCCACGCGTTTTCACCTTTTTCGTTCAGCAGGGCAATGGCTTTATCCGCTTCATCCGCTGCCAGCGCAATCACCATACCCACGCCGCAGTTGAAGGTACGGTACATTTCATGACGACTGACGTTGCCTGCGTCCTGCATCCAGTTAAAGATGGCAGGCCACTGCCAGGACGATTCATCGATAACCGCCTGAGTGTTCTCTGGCAATACGCGCGGAATATTTTCCCAGAAGCCGCCGCCGGTCAGATGCGCGATAGCGTGAACGTCAACGTTACCGATAAGCTCCAGAATAGATTTCACATAGATGCGGGTCGGGGCTAACAGATGGTCGGCGAGAGACTTGCCTTCCAGTTGTGTGGTTTCCGGATCGCAGCCGCTGACTTCCACAATTTTACGTACCAGCGAGTAGCCGTTAGAGTGCGGGCCGCTGGAGCCGAGCGCAATCAGCACGTCCCCGCCGGTGACTTTGGAGCCATCAATGATTTCTGATTTTTCCACTACGCCGACGCAGAAACCGGCGACATCGTAATCTTCACCGTGGTACATACCCGGCATTTCCGCTGTTTCGCCGCCCACCAGGGAACAGCCTGACTGCAAACAGCCTTCTGCGATACCGTTAATCACGCTGGCTGCCGTGTCGACATCCAGTTTGCCTGTCGCGTAGTAGTCGAGGAAGAACAGCGGTTCCGCGCCCTGAACAACCAGATCGTTTACGCACATGGCGACCAGATCGATCCCGATGGTGTCGTGACGTTTTAAATCCATCGCCAGACGCAGCTTGGTGCCAACGCCGTCAGTGCCAGAGACCAGCACCGGTTCACGATATTTTTGCGGCAGCGCGCACAATGCGCCGAATCCACCTAATCCACCCATCACTTCCGGGCGACGGGTTTTCTTCACCGTACCCTTGATTCGGTCAACCAGAGCGTTTCCTGCGTCAATATCAACACCGGCATCTTTATAGCTGAGAGAGGTTTTGTCGGTCACTGCTAAGTCTCCACGCGTTTGCGTTAGCAAGAAAAATCGGCGCAATTCTAACAGTCTAAGCAAACGTTTGCGAGCCCATTGTGCACCCATTTTTTAAGACTTCATTTTTTAGCGTTTCGCTTCCGGGGAGGGGCAACTTTGATACCGTTCACGAAAATGAAACCGGGTACATTTTTGTCCTTGCATCGCCGCCGGGGAATGCACATCATGCCACTGAAACCGGTTTCTGTTTTGTCCAAAACGAGAATGAGGGACGACTATGTCTGGATTTAAAGCGGGATTTCTGTGGGGCGGTGCGGTTGCTGCGCACCAACTGGAAGGCGGCTGGCAGGAGGGCGGGAAGGGGATCAGCGTGGCGGATGTCATGACTGCAGGCGCACATGGTGTGCCGCGGGAAATCACCGATGGCGTATTGCCCGGCAAAAATTACCCCAATCATGAGGCGATCGATTTCTATCATCGCTATAAAGACGATCTCAAACTGTTTGCTGAGATGGGTTACAAATGTTTCCGAACTTCTATCGCCTGGACGCGTATCTTTCCAAAAGGCGATGAACATGAGCCGAATGAAGCCGGTTTACAGTTCTATGATGATCTCTTTGATGAGTGCCTGAAGCTCGGCATTGAGCCGGTGATCACCCTGTCG
Organism: Pseudocitrobacter cyperus; assembly: GCF_039889165.1. NCBI lineage: Bacteria > Pseudomonadati > Pseudomonadota > Gammaproteobacteria > Enterobacterales > Enterobacteriaceae > Pseudocitrobacter > Pseudocitrobacter cyperus. The sequence continues at coordinate 114,973 of NZ_JAYMYY010000006.1, forward strand.
CACTTCGAAATGCCGTATCACCTCGTCACCGAATATGGCGGCTGGCGAAACCGTAAGCTCATCGACTTCTTCGTGCGCTTTGCACAGGTGGTCTTCACGCGCTATCAGCACAAAGTGAAGTACTGGATGACCTTTAACGAGATCAACAACCAGGCCAACTTCCATGAAGATTTCGCCCCGTTTACCAACTCCGGGCTGAAATATCAGCCGGGGGAAGATCGCGAACCGGTGATGTATCAGGCGGCGCACTATGAACTGGTTGCCAGCGCACTGGCGGTGAAGGCGGGGCGTGAAATTAATCCGTCCCTGCAAATTGGCTGCATGATTGCCATGTGCCCCATCTATCCACTGACCTGCGCGCCAAATGACATGATGATGGCGATGAACGCGATGCATCGTCGCTACTGGTTTACCGATGTTCATGTGCGCGGGAAATATCCACAACATCTGCTGAGCTACTTCGAACGCCGCGGTTTTGCGCTGGATATCACCGAAGAAGACAAACAGGCGCTCACCCAGGGCTGTGTCGATTACATCGGTTTTAGCTACTACATGTCGTTTGCCACCAAAGCGACCGACGATAACCCGCAGCTTGATTACGATGAAACCACCAGCCTGGTCTCTAACCCATACGTGCAGAAATCCGACTGGGGCTGGCAGATTGACCCGGTAGGGCTGCGTTACTCGCTGAACTGGTTCTGGGATCACTATCAGTTGCCGCTGTTTATCGTCGAAAACGGCTTTGGCGCAATCGACGTGCTGGAAAGCGACGGCACGGTGAACGATCAGTACCGTATTGATTATCTCGCAGCGCACATTAAAGAGATGAAAAAAGCGGTGGTGGAAGATGGGGTTGACCTGATGGGGTATACGCCATGGGGCTGTATCGACCTGGTCTCCGCTGGTACCGGCGAGATGAAAAAACGCTACGGCTTTATCTATGTCGATAAAGATAACGAAGGTAATGGCACGCTGGCGCGCAGCCGTAAAAAATCATTCAACTGGTATAAAGAGGTGATTGCCTCCAACGGCGAGAAGCTGTAATCCACATCACTGGCGGCCAGTATCCTCTGGCCGCGACGTTTTTTTCTTCTGTTTTTGGCGGCGATCAATAACCACAGTTAGTGCGATACCTGCCGCACCCAGTAGCGTTAATACCCAGAAGGTGAGGGGGAAAGCGATATAGCTTTTGTGATGGCTGAACCATGCCGAATGGCACAGTTTAATGATGTCGGGCTCGCGCTTCACATAATCAAGGCAAATCCCGCTTCGGTTTTCCGGACTCCAGGCTACGTTACTGAAGTAGCCCGTTCTTTTGCGCCCATTTGCCCAATATTCAACGTTGAAGGTATAAAGATCGTGACAGTTAGCGCGGCGACCATACAGATGACATAATCCCTGTTTAGACGCTTCGTAGCCCGTGAGCCACGAGATATTATACGCCCGCACAGTCGTTGATACCGTATCGTGGCGCATCTGCACTTCATCAATAATGACCCAGCCCATCCAGAGGCTAAAAATCACGAAGGCGAACTGGTAACCCCTGACGAGCGTTTTTTCGAAGAGGGAAGCCTGCGTCCACGCTTTATCCTTCGCCGTTTTCCTTTTTTTCATGAAATGCGCATCCTGGCGCAAGCGGAGTTAAGAACGGATGATCGCTACTCTATTCCTGGCAACCCCACCTATGCTTGATCAGCATCAAGTAAAAAAATGTTGCCGGCCAAAAGAATGGCGGTATAATCCGTCGATTTTTTTTATGGCTGCCCCATTCAAAGGAGAAAGAGAATGAAGATTGTGGAAGTGAAACACCCACTCGTCAAACACAAGCTAGGCCTGATGCGCGAGAACGATATCAGTACTAAACGCTTCCGTGAACTCGCCTCCGAAGTCGGTAGCCTGCTGACTTATGAAGCCACTGCTGGTCTGGAAACAGAAAAAGTGACTATCGAAGGCTGGAACGGCCCGGTAGAGATTGACCAGATTAAGGGCAAGAAAATTACCGTTGTGCCTATCCTGCGTGCGGGCCTCGGCATGATGGATGGCGTGCTGGAAAACGTTCCGAGCGCGCGTATTAGCGTTGTCGGTATGTATCGCAATGAAGAGACGCTGGAGCCGGTTCCTTATTTCCAGAAACTGGTTTCCAATATCGACGAGCGTATGGCATTGATCGTTGACCCGATGCTGGCGACCGGTGGTTCGGTTATCGCCACCATCGACTTGCTGAAGAAAGCGGGTTGCTCCAGCATCAAAGTGCTGGTACTGGTTGCCGCGCCCGAAGGTATCGCTGCGCTGGAGAGCGCGCATCCGGACGTTGAGCTCTACACCGCGTCAATTGACCAGGGGTTAAATGAGCACGGATACATTATTCCGGGTCTCGGCGACGCTGGTGACAAAATCTTTGGTACGAAATAAGAAAATAAATCATTAAGAGCCGACTTTAGAGTCGGCTTTTTTTTGAATAAAAACCTATACGCAAAATCATTCAAGTTACATTGAGATGGCTTGAACGATGAAGTGTAAATGCTACTAACACACTGAGGAAAAACATTATGACGCGCCGTGCTATCGGAGTGAGTGAACGACCGCCGCTGTTACAGACGATCCCGCTTAGCTTGCAGCACTTGTTCGCCATGTTTGGCGCCACCGTTCTGGTGCCAGTCCTGTTCCATATCAACCCGGCAACCGTTCTGCTGTTCAACGGTGTGGGTACCTTGCTCTATCTCTTTATTTGTAAGGGTAAAATTCCTGCTTACCTCGGATCGAGCTTTGCATTTATTTCACCCGTCATGCTTCTGCTACCGCTTGGTTATGAGTTAGCGCTCGGTGGTTTTATCATGTGCGGCGTGCTGTTTTGCCTGGTGTCGTTTATCGTTAAAAAAGCCGGTAGCGGCTGGCTGGATGTCATGTTCCCACCGGCGGCGATGGGGGCAATTGTTGCCGTCATCGGCCTTGAACTGGCGGGAGTCGCGGCGAACATGGCTGGTCTGCTGCCGACGGAAGGGCAGATGCCAGATAGCAAAACCATTATTATCTCAATGGTGACGCTGGCGGTAACCGTGTTTGGTTCGGTTCTGTTTCGTGGTTTCCTCGCCATTATCCCGATTCTGATCGGTGTACTGGTGGGTTACGCGCTCTCCTTCGTGATGGGGGTTGTCGATACCACACCTATTGCTCAGGCGCACTGGTTCGCGCTGCCTACTTTCTACACTCCGCGCTTCGAATGGTTCGCCATTCTGACGATTCTTCCTGCGGCTCTGGTGGTCATTGCCGAGCACGTCGGCCACCTGGTGGTCACTGCGAATATCGTTAAAAAAGATCTTATCCGTGACCCAGGCCTGCACCGTTCAATGTTTGCTAACGGCCTGTCGACGGTGATTTCAGGCTTCTTTGGTTCGACGCCGAATACCACTTATGGCGAAAACATCGGCGTGATGGCGATTACCCGCGTCTACAGTACCTGGGTTATTGGCGGCGCTGCAGTTATTGCGATTTTGCTCTCCTGCGTCGGAAAACTGGCTGCCGCGATTCAGATCATTCCGCCGCCTGTCATGGGTGGTGTTTCCCTGCTGCTGTACGGCGTCATCGGCGCATCGGGTATCCGTGTTCTGATCGAATCGAAAGTTGACTACAACAAAGCACAGAACCTGATCCTGACCTCCGTGATTTTGATCATCGGGGTGAGTGGGGCTAAAGTGCACATTGGCGCAGCAGAGCTGAAAGGTATGGCGCTGGCAACCGTGGTTGGCGTCTGTCTGAGCTTGATCTTCAAACTGATCAGCGTGCTGCGCCCGGAAGAAGTGGTGCAGGATGCTGACGACAGCGACGTGTCAAGCCGCTGATCCTCTGACCGGGCGGTATGCCGCCCGGTTCTCTCATGGGATAAATCTGTGGTAAACTCGTCGCGATTTTACGTAAGCTCATGAAGAGGTTCCTCTGAACGCACCGGCACAGCTCTCTTTGCCACTCTATCTTCCCGACGATGAAACGTTTGCGAGTTTCTGGCCGGGCGATAACCCCTCTCTTCTTGCAGCCGTGCAAAACGTACTGCGCCAGGAACATAGCGGATATATCTATCTTTGGGCGCGGGAAGGGGCAGGGCGCAGCCATTTGCTGCATGCGGCCTGCGCAGAGCTCTCCGCTCGTGGAGACGCGGTGGGCTATGTTCCGCTGGATAAACGCACCTGGTTTGTACCGGAAGTGCTGGATGGCATGGAGCAACTGGCGCTGGTGTGCATCGATAATATCGAGTGCGTCGCCGGTGACGAACTCTGGGAAATGGCGATTTTCAATCTCTACAATCGAATCCTCGAAAGCGGAAATACCCGGCTACTGATCACCGGCGATCGCCCGCCTCGCCAGCTCAACCTGGGCTTGCCGGATCTCGCGTCTCGCCTCGACTGGGGGCAAATCTACAAGCTACAACCGCTCTCCGATGAAGATAAACTTCAGGCCTTACAGTTGCGCGCGCGCCTGCGCGGGTTTGAAATGCCGGAAGATGTCTGCCGTTTTCTGCTCAAACGGCTGGACAGAGAGATGCGGACGCTATTCTTAACGCTCGATCAGCTTGATCATGCGTCCATCACTGCCCAGCGGAAACTCACGATCCCGTTTGTGAAAGAGATTCTGAAGCTGTAGCGGTTAGTGTATTGCCGCTTCTGCCAGCTCGGTTTCTGCGACGCCGGTGATTTCCGTAATCAGTGTAGGGTCGAGCCCGTTTTTCAACATTGCGAGCGCAATACGCCGCGCTTCTTCGCCGCGCCCTTTCTGTTGCCCCTCTTCAGTTCCTCTGGCCCAGCCTTTCTGCTCAAGATATTCCGCAATGGTCATAAGCGTTCCCTCATGGTGTGACGTGCGCTGAGAAAGCTCGTGTAATAGCTTTTCAGGGTTCTCAGCCGTGCCGGTGTGCAACATGTAGTTCAGAATGGCAATCAGCCGATCTTTGCTAGTGTATCCCATTGTCAAAAGTGCAGCCAGCGGCGCGATTTGCCCGGAAAGATCCCGCAGGCGGATATGTTTTTGCAGCAGTTCGAGCGTTGCGATGCGCCGATGCTGCATTATCTCGCTATCCGGCACCACGGTAATATCGACCAGCGGAAAAGGGCGACAGTAGAGGCGTTTCGCCAGTTCCGGATCGGAGAACCCATCCAGCCAGCGCAGGCTGTACGGATAGGGGGTAACCTCGCCATGATAAAACAGCAACGGGATCACAATGGGGAGCGTCTTGTTATTTGCGTCCAGATGCCGCTGCATCACATCAAGTGAATAGCGCAGCATGCGAAATGCCATGTGTTTTTCCGGACTGCTTTGATGCTCTATCAGCGTATAAATATAACCCGTGCCTCTGCGGGTTTTTACCGAGTAGAGGATGTCTGAAATGCGTGAGCGTAGATTTTTCTCCACCATGCTGGTTGCCTCCAGCTTTAAGGTACTTAGATCGCAGAGGTCTCGCAGCGCGGGGGGCAGGTAGATATCGAGAAAATCACGCGCGGTGTCCACGTGGGCCATGAAATGTTTGAAAATTGCGTCGTGCGGTGTGGATGTTGTTTGCTCTTCCATCAGGTTTCCTCCATGAGATGTGTTTCAGTGGCGGGACTTTGACAGGAAGAAAAGGAGGCAGCAATGTGCAGATTTTCAGGCTGCGAGGCGCTATCCGTGGAACATTTCCGGACATGCAACATTGCATATAAACGACGAGGGCGCTCGCATATTTGTCGCGAAAAAGAAGAGGCCGCAGCCAGTGAAAGCCAACTGCGGCGGCGAGATTAGCTGACTATCTCCAGAACCTGTTCCGGTGGGCGACCAATACGCGCCTGGCCATTGCTGACCACAATCGGACGCTCAATAAGCTTCGGATTTTCTACCAGAGCCTGAATGAGCTGCGCTTCACTGAGTTGCGTGTCCGCCAGATTGAGCGACTTATAAAGTTCCTCTTTCTGACGCATTAGCTCGCGAGCGCTGCCCATGCCTAACATTTCCAGAAGTTGTTTAATGCCTTTAGCATCCGGCGGGGTTTCAAGATAGAGCACGACTTCCGGGTCGATGCCGTTTGCCTTCAACAGGCTTAATGTGTCGCGGCTCTTGGAACAGCGCGGGTTGTGGTAAATCTTTACCGCATCAGTCATAAAATCTCCACTGTGTCTGATGTGCTCTTATTTTCACCTTACATTTTCGTATAAGGACGGAAACGTTCTTGCAATTGCCGTAGCTGGTCGATACGCGCATCGTAGCGCGCCTGTTCGAGGCTTCTCAGCTTCACCTGGGCGCTGGCGCTGCTGAGCAGCGAGATAGCCTGGTCGAGACGCCCTACCAGCGCCATATTTTCAGCCCTGGCGGCAAGCTCCTGATCGCGGTGGCCCAGTTTGGCCTGCGCCTGTGCCAGTAGCTCCCAACCGTTGGTATCGTCTTTATTGTTGAAGGTATAGCGGTTAAGGATAGTTACCGCTTCTGATGCCTGTCCGGCTTCCAGCAGGGCATTTGCCAGGTTGAGTTGCAGAACCGGGTTGCTGCGCAGATCGCGGGCGCTTTTCAAACGGTTAATAGCATCGGCGGCCTTGTTCTGCCCAAGGTCGATATCCGTTGCCAGGTCAAGATACCACGGGTTCTGCGGGTCGGCGCTCAGCAGCGGTTTGAGCAGATTACTGGCCTGGGCGTTGTTTTTGGCTTCCATGGCCTGTAGCGCCCGGCCATATTGCGCCGCGTGTTGTTCGCGAATATTCCCTTTGGACCAGCTATCGAGCAGGTCACTGGTTAACTGGTTCTGCCCGGAGTTATACATACCAAGCGTTCGTGCTTTCGCCAGGTAGAAATCTGCGGAGGATTGCACCACCATCGGTTTCATCTGGTTGGCGCGGTTACGTGCATCTGCCAGACGGCTTTCCGGAAGGGGGTGAGTGAGCAGCATTTCCGGCGGGCGCGATGAATAGCGCGCCTGATCGAGCAATTTATCCATAAACGCCGGCATTGCCTGCGGATCAAACCCCGCGCGTTGCAATACCTGAATACCGATGCGGTCAGCTTCCTCTTCATTTTGACGGGTAAAACTGATCATACTCTGCTGCGTTCCGGCAAGCGTACCGCTCAGTGCCGCCATTCCAGCCTGCGGGCTGGCCATCGCCAACAGAATTGAGCCCAGCGCCCCCACCCAGGTCAATGGCGCGTTACGTTTTTGATCTTCCATCGCACGCGCCAGGTGGCGCTGGGTGACGTGGGAGATTTCGTGCGCCATTACCGAGGCCAGTTGGCTTTCGTTATCAGAGTAGCGGAACAACGCCGAGTGCAGCACCACGTTTCCGCCAAAGAAGGCGAAGGCGTTGATATCGTCGTTGTTGATTAAATAGAAATGGAAAGGCGTTCGCACTGACCAGGCGTGCGACACCAGGCGCATGCCCAGCGTATTAATATATTGCACCAGCAAGGGGTCGTTGATAAGCGGCGCGCTGCCGCGCAACTGGCGTACATAGAAATCCCCCATCTGCATCTCCTGACCGATGGAGAGCGTGCTTCCTGCTGAGGTGCCCATATCCGGCAATGTATCAGCCGCATCCGCAAAAACGGGCGCGGCCTGGCCCAGCGTGAGGGCTGCAATAAGGGATGCCACCAGCGTTTTTTTCAACTGCCTGAACATAACACCTCTGTCCTGTAATGTGGGATGTTTCAGTTTGACCAACAGGGTGGCGTTACGTTCCCTGCGGGGCGATTTGGGCAGTTTATCTGGCCGCAAAGAGGTTGAAAATGATATTCACATAACTTTTATCGATTGTGTCTATAAATAGAAAAAGCGAAGTCTTTTCTGTGACATTTCGATACAATTCGGGGACTGTGTCCGCTGATGTGCGTCAGGGAAGTTTTTATGCTCGAAATGTTGATGCAGTGGTATCGCCGACGGTTTAGCGACCCGGAAGCGATAGCGCTGCTGGTTATTCTGGTGGCAGGTTTTGGCATCCTGTTTTTCTTTAGTGGTCTGTTAGCGCCACTGCTGGTAGCCATTGTGCTCGCGTATCTGCTGGAGTGGCCCACTATTCGCCTGGAAAAACTGGGCTGGTCGCGACGCTGGGCGACCTCGGCCGTGTTGGTCGTCTTTGTCGGTATTTTGCTACTGATGGCCTTTGTGGTCATGCCGGTAGCCTGGCAGCAGGGCATCTATTTGATTCGCGATATGCCCGGTATGCTCAATAAGCTCTCCGATTTTGCCGCCACGTTGCCGCGCCGCTATCCGGCGCTAATGGATGCGGGCATCATTGATGCAATGGCGGAAAACATGCGCGCAAGAATGCAGACCATGGGCGACTCGGTGGTGAAATACTCGGTGGCGTCTCTGGTTGGCCTGCTGACACTGGCGGTTTATCTGGTGCTGGTGCCGCTGATGGTCTTCTTCCTGGTGAAGGACAAAGAGCAGATGTTGAACGCGGTGCGTCGTGTGCTGCCGCGTAATCGTGGCCTGGCGGGCCTGGTGTGGAAGGAGATGAACCAGCAAATCACCAACTATATTCGCGGCAAGGTGCTGGAAATGGTGGTGGTCGGCGTAGCGACCTGGATTGGCTTTATTCTTTTTGGCCTCAACTATTCACTGCTACTCGCCGTGCTGGTGGGCTTTTCGGTGTTAATCCCGTATATCGGTGCATTCGTCGTAACCATTCCTGTGGTGTGTGTGGCGCTGTTCCAGTTTGGTCTTGGTACTGAGTTCTGGAGCCTGTTTGCGGTGTACCTCATTATTCAGGCGCTGGATGGTAACCTGCTGGTGCCGGTGCTCTTCTCTGAAGCGGTGAATCTGCATCCGCTGGTGATTATTCTGTCGGTGGTGATTTTCGGCGGGCTGTGGGGATTTTGGGGCGTTTTCTTCGCCATTCCTCTGGCGACGCTGATTAAAGCGGTGGTGCATGCCTGGCCGGATGGGCTGGTGGCCGAAAACGAATAAAAAAAGCCGACGAAAACGTCGGCTTTTTACATCATGCGCTCTCTTTGAGCCAGTTCAGCACCACATCGTGGTGATTACTGGTTTTGAAATCGTCAAAAACGTGTTCGATTTTGCCATCGGCATCAATCAGGAAGCTGATACGATGAATGCCGTCATAGGTTTTACCCATAAACGACTTCTCACCCCAAATACCAAACTGTTCACAGACCTGATGATCTTCATCGGACAGCAGCGTGAAGTTCAGCAGCTCTTTTTCAGCAAAGCGGGAGAGTTTTTCTGGCTTGTCGGTACTGATGCCCAGCACTTCTACGCCCGCTTTTTTCAACTCATCCATATTGTCACGCAAACCGCAGGCCTGCACGGTGCAGCCCGGCGTCATGGCCTTCGGGTAGAAATAGACCAGTACACGTTGTCCCTGGAAGTCGGTCAAATTTACTTGCTCGCCGTCTTGATCGGGCAAACTAAATTTCGGTGCGATGTCACCGGCTTTCAGTGGGTTCATTAGGCAACTCCATCTTGTTCGTCATGCTGAGAATGATTTATGACGTTTATACTGCCTTGTGCTTTCAATTCTGTACATAGGGCTTTGAACGCTTGCTCAATATTTGATGCATTTTTCGTAGCAGGGCTGTGCGCTGTTATCTGAATGAAGAGCTGCGGCAAGGTATCTTGTTCGCCTGGCTGGGTACGGGAAACCAGTTCAGCAATATTCATCTCCCAGGAATCAATCAGGGCGGTGAAGCGCTCAATGATATGCGGAGAGTCGGGCACCTCAACCTGCACCCATACGGTTGAAGGCATCGCGGGTCGCGGACGCGCAGTTGTGCGCTTCATCACGATAAGCAGATCCAGCTCTGCGCCTTTCAACGGCAGTGTCGATTCAATCAGGGTGATGGCGTTCCATGTGCCTGAAAGCAGCATGATGAACGTGAACTCATCGCCGAGCATAGCCAGTCTGCTGTCCTCAATGTTGCAGCCGCAGCTACTGACGTGACGCGTAATGGTATTGACAATGCCAGGGCGATCGGCCCCCAGGGCTGTAATGACCAGATAGTGTTGTAATGTGGCTGTCAAACCGGTGCTTCCTTCAAAAAGGTGAGGTATTCCCTAGGAAAGCATAAAAAAAACCGGCATACAACATTCTGAGGGGCTTCAGTCTCTTGCTTTTATTACAGTACCAAACGTACCATTGAGACTCATGTCCGCACGTCAGCACAGAGGATGGCCCCATGTTCACGGGAAGTATTGTAGCGCTTGTCACGCCGATGGATGAGAAAGGTAATGTCGACCGTTCAAGCCTGAAAAAACTGATTGATTACCATGTCGCCAACGGAACCTCGGCGATTGTATCTGTAGGGACGACAGGAGAATCGGCGACGCTTGGCCACGATGAGCATGGCGATGTCGTGATGATGACCGTTGAGCTGGCCGATGGCCGTATTCCGGTTATCGCGGGTACCGGGGCGAATGCCACCGCAGAGGCCATTAGCCTGACCCAGCGTTTCAACAATACGGGCGTTGTCGGTTGCCTGACCGTCACCCCTTATTACAACCGTCCTACCCAGGAAGGGTTGTTCCAGCACTTCAAAGCGATCGCAGAACATACTGACTTGCCGCAAATTCTGTATAATGTGCCGTCTCGTACTGGTTGCGATATGCTGCCGGAGACCGTGGGTCGCCTTGCGAAAATAAAAAATATTATCGCAATCAAGGAAGCAACAGGGAACTTAAGTCGTGTTCACCAGATCAAAGAGCTGGTTTCAGACGATTTCATCCTGCTGAGCGGTGATGATGCGACCGGTCTGGACTTCATGCAGCTTGGCGGGCAGGGTGTGATTTCCGTCACTGCGAACGTTGCTGCACGTGATATGGCAGAAATGTGTAAACTGGCTGCCGCTGGCGAGTTTGCGAAAGCGCGCGTCATCAACCAACGTCTGATGCCGCTGCACAATAAATTATTTATCGAACCCAATCCTATCCCGGTTAAATGGGCATGTAAGGAGTTGGGACTTGTAGCAACCGATACGATGCGTCTGCCAATGACACCTATCACCGACCACGGTCGTGATATTGTGGCCAGTGCAATGAAGCACGCCGGTTTGCTGTAAAGTTTAGGGAGATTTGATGGCTTACTCAGTACAGAAGTCGCGCCTGGCAAAGGTTGCGGGTGTTTCACTTGTCCTGCTGCTCGCGGCGTGTAGTTCCGACTCGCGTTACAAGCGCCAGGTGAGCGGCGATGAATCCTATCTGGATGCCGCGCCGTTAAGTGAACTTCACGCACCGGCTGGCATGATCCTGCCGGTTGAACGCGGTGATTATAATATTCCGGTTGCCAACGGTAGCGGCGCAGTAGGTAAAGCCCTGGACATTCGTCCGCCGGCACAGCCTCTGGCGCTGGTTTCTGGTGCGCGCACGCAGTTCACTGGCGATACGGCCACGTTGCTGGTTGAAAGTGGCCGTAGCGGCAACCTGTGGCCGCAGGTAGTGAGCATCCTTCAGGGTAAAAACTACACCATCGACAAGCGTGACGATGCTACCCAGACCTTAACCACCGACTGGGTCGAGTGGAATCGCCTCGATGAAGACCAGCAGTATCGTGGTCGTTATCAAGTCTCCGTGAAACCGCAGGGCTATCAGCAGGCTGTCGTGGTCAAACTGGTGAACCTGGAGCAGGCGGGTAAACCGGTTGCTGATACCGCGTCGCTGCAGCGCTATAGCGCTGAGATGCTGAATGTTATCTCTGCGGGTCTCGATCAAAAAGCCACCGCGGCGCAGAATGCATCGCAAAGCTCCGCCGGCGCAACCTTCGACGTGCAGAGCGCGGCGGATGACACCGGCCTGCCAATGCTGGTGGTGCGTGGCCCATTCAACCAGGTATGGCAACGTCTGCCGGGCGTACTGGAAAAAGTGGGCATGAAAGTGACCGACAGCACCCGTTCTCAGGGCAGCATGAATGTGACTTACAAGCCGCTGTCTGACAGCGACTGGCAGGCGCTGGGCGCAAGCGATCCGGGCCTCGCATCGGGCGATTACAAACTGCAGATAGGCGACCTCGATAACCGCAGTAGTCTGCAATTCATTGACCCGAAAGGTCATACGCTGACCCAGTCGCAGAACGATGCGCTGGTGGCTGTCTTCCAGGCAGCATTCAGCAAGTAATATTCAGGGCTGGAGCAATCCAGCCCTTTTTTCTGATATGATACGCAAACGTGTGCGTCAGCGGAAAAGCGGCAAGTTTACAGTTAAATCTCACCAGGAGTAATTAAGATGCAAAAGCAAGCTGAGTTGTATCGTGGTAAAGCGAAAACCGTCTACAGTACGGAAAACCCGGATCTGTTGGTGCTCGAGTTCCGTAACGATACGTCAGCAGGGGACGGTGCTCGCATTGAGCAGTTTGACCGTAAAGGGATGGTGAACAACAAGTTCAATCACTTCATTATGAGCAAACTGGAAGAAGCCGGTATCCCGACCCAGATGGAACGTCTGCTCTCTGACACCGAATGTCTGGTGAAAAAACTGGATATGGTGCCGGTAGAGTGCGTGGTGCGTAACCGTGCGGCGGGCTCGCTGGTGAAGCGCTTAGGCATTGAAGAAGGTATCGAGCTGAACCCACCGCTGTTCGATCTGTTCCTGAAAAACGATGCGATGCATGACCCGATGGTCAACGAATCCTACTGCGAAACCTTCGGTTGGGTGAGCAAAGAAAACCTCGCGCGGATGCAAGAACTGACCTTCAAAGCAAACGATGTCCTGAAAAAATTGTTTGATGACGCTGGCCTTATCCTCGTCGATTTCAAGCTGGAATTTGGTCTGTTCAAAGGTGAAGTCGTGCTGGGTGATGAATTTTCCCCGGATGGCAGCCGTCTGTGGGATAAACAAACCATGGATAAAATGGATAAAGACCGTTTCCGCCAGAGCCTCGGCGGCCTGATTGAAGCTTACGAAGAAGTGGCGCACCGTCTGGGTGTTAAACTGGACTGATTCCCGTCATGGCTTTGTATCACAGAGGGTGCCAGCACCCTCTGAACTTCCCCGTTATTTCCTGTGGTAATCCTCGCCTGAACCGCCTACGATCATAACTATTATTAATATGATAAGTTCGAGGTAGTTATGCGTTGGCAAGGTCGTCGCGAAAGCGACAATGTTGAAGACAGACGAAATGATTCCGGTTCGCCGATTTCAGGCGGCGGGCGAAACATTCGTATTCCCAGCGGTAAAGGCGGCATCATTCTGCTGATTGTCGTGGTTGTCGCAGGCTATTACGGCGTCGATCTCACCGGCTTTCTGACCGGGGAACCGGTATCGCAGCAATCCTCCCAACAACGGAGCGTTAGCCCTCAGGATAACGAAGCCGCCAAATTCACCTCGGTAATACTTGCGACCACGGAAGACACCTGGACGCAGCAGTTTGAAAAAATGGGTAAAACCTATCAGGCGCCAAAACTGGTGATGTATCGCGGCGCGACGCGCACCGGCTGTGGCACAGGTCAGTCGGTGATGGGGCCGTTCTATTGCCCGGCGGACACCACCGTGTATATCGATCTCTCTTTCTACGATGATATGAAAGAGAAACTGGGGGCGGATGGCGACTTTGCTCAGGGCTATGTGATTGCTCATGAAGTTGGGCACCATGTGCAAAAACTGCTGGGTATTGAGCCAAAAGTTCGCCAGATGCAGCAGAATGCCTCTGAATCACAAGTGAACCAGCTTTCAGTGCGTATGGAACTGCAGGCCGACTGTTTTGCAGGCGTCTGGGGCCATGCGATGCAGCAGCAGGGCGTGCTTGAAGCAGGCGACCTGGAAGAGGCGCTGAACGCCGCGGAAGCCATTGGCGACGATCGCCTTCAGCAGCAGAGTCAGGGACGCGTGGCGCCGGATAGCTTCACTCACGGTACATCACAGCAGCGTTACACCTGGCTGAAACGTGGCCTGGATAGCGGTGACCCGGCACAGTGCAATACCTTCGGCAAAACGCTGTAAGTAATGAATCGCAATCATGGATGAACTTTTAAGCCTTGTGCCGCGCATGGCGCAGGAAGGTGTACGCCGCTTGTTGGTTATCAGCGGCGAGTCACACTGGGCACAGCAGCAGGCGCAAGCCTTTCGTGACGACGCTCAGGCCGATGTATTGTGGGTGGGGCCTGAAGTGCAAGCGGAGCCGTACTGCGCGCCAGCAAAGCTGGTGACGCTGCTGGGGCGTGAGTTTCAGCACGCTATCTTTGATGCCCGCCAGGGTTTCGACGTTTCAGCCTTTGCCGCACTTGCCGGCACGTTGCGCGCCGGAAGCTGGCTGTTGCTGCTGGTGCCTGAATGGGCGCGATGGCCTCATCAGCCGGATACCGATTCCCTGCGCTGGAGCGACTCGCCAGAAGCGATTGCCACGCCGCGCTTTGTGCACCATTTTTGCAAAGTGTTGCGCGAAAGCCCTGAAGCACTGCTGTGGCGGCAGGGGGATGCCTTCCCGGACGTTAATTTACCCTCGCGCCCACGCTGGCTACGCGCCAGCGGTGAGCCGGATGCGGAACAAGCGGCGATCCTCAACGCGCTGGCGGATCATCCTGCGGGCGTTACCGCCATTACCGCCGAGCGTGGGCGTGGCAAATCGGCTCTGGCGGGGATGCACATCCGCAGCCTGAAGGGGCGAGCCATCGTCACCGCGCCAACGCGGGCATCTGCTGACGTCATTGCTGCTTTTGCCGGCGAGCGTTTTCACTTTATGGCGCCGGACGCCCTGCTGGCTTCTACTGAAACCGCAGACTGGCTGGTGGTGGATGAAGCCGCCGCCATTCCCGCGCCATTGCTGGAACAACTAGCCTCACGCTTCCCACATCTTTTGCTGGCCACCACCGTTCAGGGCTATGAAGGCACGGGACGGGGATTCCTGCTGAAATTCTGCGCACATTTCCCCGCGTTACAGCAATTTACGCTCAACACGCCCGTCCGGTGGGCACAGGGCTGCCCGCTGGAAGCGGTGGTGAATGATCTGCTGATTTTCGCTGACGATAGCTTTAGCGTTTCCCCATCCGGCCCGTTAAGTTTCAGGGCGATAGAACAGGCGCAATGGCTGTCGGAGCCTAAGCTCCCCACGGCGATGTACCAGCTACTTTCCGGCGCCCACTACCGCACATCGCCGCTCGATTTACGGCGGATGATGGATGCGCCGGGTCAACACTTTCTTGCCGCTGAAAGCCCCAACGGCCTTGCCGGAGCGCTCTGGCTGGTGGATGAAGGTGGGCTTTGTGCTGAATTAAGTCAGGCTGTGTGGGCGGGTTTTCGCCGACCGCGCGGCAACCTGGTGGCGCAGTCGCTCGCAGCACATGGCGGCAGCCCGCTGGCGGCGACGCTGAAGGGGCGGCGTATCAGCCGCGTTGCGGTGCACCCTTTGCGCCAGCGTGAGGGCATCGGTTCCGCGCTGATTGCCCGCGCCTGTGAGTCCGCGACAGGTTGTGATTACCTCTCCGTCAGCTTCGGTTATACGAAAGAACTCTGGCATTTCTGGCAGCGCTGTGGCTTCACGCTGGTGCGTATTGGCACCCAGCGTGAATCCAGCAGTGGATGTTATGCGGCGATGGCGCTTTTTCCTCTCACCGGGGCGGGAAGAGTACTGACGCAGCATGAACACCTGCGTTTATGCCGTGAGTGGCGCTGGCTGAGTGGCTGGGTTGATGAGAAATTGAGTCTGCCGCAGGCTCCGCTGACTATGCTTAATGATGAAGCGTGGTGGGATCTGGCGGGCTTTGCTTTCGCTCATCGTCCGCTGTTGGCTACGCTGGGTAATCTGCATCTGCTGGTTGCTCAAAGTCCTTTACCGATGGTGGCGCTACGCCGCAGGCTGGCAGGCGAAGGGGAAGCTGAACTCTGCGCCGCACTGGGCCTTCATGGACGTAAAGCGCTGCTTGCCCGGTTACGGGATGAAGTGGCTCTGGCGATGGCTGGGCTGGACTGTCAGCGCACGGAACGGCTGCGTATGCAGTTAAAGCAGGTGCAATTTTTTTAACTATCTCATTCAGTTAAATGGCATGGTCATTCTTTGTGGCCAGCGTAAACTGACCCGCAACAAAGGAGATAGCCATGAAACACGATCATTTTGTCGTTCAAAGCCCCGCTCAACCCGCGCAACAGTTACTGCTGTTGTTTCATGGCGTGGGTGATAACCCGGTGGCAATGGGGCAAATTGGCAGTTGGTTCGCACCGCTGTTTCCTGATGCGCTGATTGTCAGCATTGGTGGCGCAGAGCCTTGTGGCCCGGCTCCGGCGCGTCAGTGGTTCTCCGTGCAGGGCGTGACCGAAGAGAACCGCCAGGCGCGCGTGGATGCCATTATGCCGACCTTTATCGAAACGGTTCGCTACTGGCAAAAGCAGAGCGGCGTTGGCCCGCTGGCAACCGCATTAATTGGTTTCTCGCAAGGCGCGATTATGTCGCTTGAGAGCGTCAAAGCGGAACCCAATCTGGCGTCCCGCGTGATTGCCTTTAATGGCCGCTATGCGACGCTGCCTGAAACCGCATCGACCTCCACGACGGTGCATTTGATTCACGGCGGTGAAGATCGGGTTATTGACCTTGCGCATGCTGTTGCGGGTCAGGAAGCCTTATTGGCAGCAGGCGGAGATGTAACGCTGGATATCGTAGACGATCTGGGGCACGCGATTGACGAACACAGTATGCAGTTTGCGCTCGATCATCTGCGCTACACCATTCCGAAACATTACTTCGATGAAGCGTTAAGCGGCAGTACGCCGAAAAATGATGATTTGATTGAGATGTTATAAAAAAACAGGGCCGGATTTCCGGCCCATTTTTTACGGCTTTTTCGACTGATCGTGTTTCGGCCAATCGTCTTCGTCATCCCATTTCGCATTGTTATCACGGTGCGGAGGGAGTTCCGGCTTATTGGCGAGAAATTTTTTATGATCGACGCGATTGAGATCTTTAATCACGTTGATCATCACGCCAACCAGAAAAATCAGTACCAGAATCCACCAGTATTTTGCCAGCCAGTCCATGCGCGTTACCTCTTAATGTGTTGTCAGGCGACAAGCTGTTCCATAATGCGCTGGTACATTCGCGCCAGCAGTTGCAAATCGGCGGCGTTCACACATTCATTAATTTTATGAATTGTGGCATTCACGGGCCCCAGTTCCACCACCTGTGCACCCATCCTGGCGATAAATCGACCATCCGATGTGCCGCCCGTCGTCAACAGTTGCGGTTTAATTTCATTATAGTGCGCAATGGCGTTGACCACCGCGTCAACCAGTTTACCGCTTTCTGTCAGAAACGGCTGCCCGGAAATCCACCATTCGACGCTGTAGCGAAGCTGATGTTTCTCCAGCAACGCAATAACGTGCGCTTTGATCATCTCATCAGTGAGTTCGGTGCTGAAACGGAAGTTAAACTGCACGAACAGATCGCCCGGGATCACGTTGTTGCTGCCGGTGCCCGCCTGAATGTTAGCGATCTGCATACTGGTAGGCGGGAAAAACTCGTTGCCCTGATCCCACTCGATCGCCACCAGTTCATTAAGCCATGGTGCGGCGCGGTGAACCGGGTTATCTGCCAGATGCGGATAGGCCACATGACCCTGGACGCCGTGAATGGTCAGGTTGCAGGTCATTGAACCGCGACGGCCATTTTTCACCACATCGCCAACCACCTCGGTGCTGGACGGCTCGCCCACCAGGCAGTAATCCAGACGCTCATTGCGCGCCATCAGGGCTTCAACGACTTTCACCGTGCCATTTTTGGCGCTGGCTTCTTCATCGGAGGTGATAAGAAAGGCCAGACGCCCCTGATGATTCGGGTTCTGCGCGACAAAACGTTCGGCGGCAACCACCATGGCAGCCAGTGAACCTTTCATATCTGCCGCACCGCGGCCAAACAGCATGCCGTCGCGGATGGTCGGTTCGAAGGGCGGGTTGATCCAGCGATCGGCATCGCCGGATGGTACGACATCCGTATGGCCCGCAAAGGCAAGCGTTTCTCCCTGACCGCGCCATGCCCAGAAATTCTGGGTATCGCCAAAATCCATATGCTCGATGGTAAAGCCCGCTGCGCGCAGGCGTTCAATCATAAGCGCCTGGCAGCCCGCATCATCTGGGCTAAGGGAAGGGCGGCGAATAAGCTGCTGAGCCAGCTCAATGACCGGGCAAGACATAGACTACACCTCATTAATTAACTGCTGATGTTTGCGTGTTTTCTTAACCGGTGCAGAGTCAGTTTGCGTGCTCCGCACCGTGTGTGCTGTTACTGGCAGGTGGATTATTTACCGGCTGCCGGGGTGATGTTAGCCAGCCACTGGCTATAACGTTCATCACTGAAACCCAGCAGCATAGGCTGTGCGGGCGCGCAGAGCAATGGGCGTTTGATGATTGCCGGCATTTCCAGCATCAATGCCGCCGCGCTGTCGGTGTTGTTGATGCCTGCGCGAATGCTTTCATCCAGCTTGCGCCAGGTGGTGCCGCGTGTATTGAGCAATGCTTCCCAGCCCAGTTCATTTATAAAGGAGGCTAATAATTCTGCCGACAGCCCATCCGTGCGATAGTCATGAAAACGATACTCAACCTGGTGTTCATCCAGCCAGCGGCGGGCTTTTTTTATCGTGTCACAATTTTTAATTCCATACAGGGTGATCATCTATTGTCAGCCTTATTTTTATCGGTTAGCAGGTTTAATGTGAGTGCAAATATACACGGAATAGTCTTAGCGATCCGTATTATCAATTAATTCAGGAAGATTTCAAAATCCAGATGAATAAAACCTCATAACATCTGCATACTATTTCTGATAGGGGCGAGGAAACGACTGATGGGGGAGAACGAAGGGGCCCCAGAGCGGGCACTATGGCCTTTATAACCGTTTCTGGCCTCGCTTTTTCATCATTAAATGCGATACCGCGGAACTATTGCAAAATGTTGCTGTACGTCACATAAAATTAAACTCAGCAGGCTCATAGTTACCGCAAGAAGTGAAAGCAGTCCTGGAGGCAACAATCATAGCAATAGGGTAATCGATCTTCACAGGTCATAAAATTCCACGTAAGATATCCATAATAATAAGAGAGGCTGTTATGATTGAACGTGAACTGGGGAACTGGAAAGATTTTATTGAAGTCATGCTTCGTAAATGATTTCCTCAATGTGATTAAGGGCGCGCTGTTCTTCTTCTCATTATCCATCAAATAAAAAGGCGACTGGATGGTCGCCTTTTTATTTCCGGTTATTCCGGTTTCTCTTTGAGCGGGAATCGACGACGCACCAGCACGAAGAACAGCGGCACGAAGAAAATAGCGAGAACCGTTGCTGAAATCATCCCGCCCATCACGCCGGTGCCCACGGCGTGCTGCCCGCCAGAGCCTGCGCCAGTGCTGGTCGCCATTGGCAGAACACCGAAGATAAACGCCAGTGAGGTCATCAGAATGGGGCGCAGACGCTGACGGCAGGCGTCCAGTGTCGCCTGAAGAAGGTCTTCCCCTTCCTGATTTCGCTCGTTAGCAAATTCGACAATCAGAATGGCGTTCTTCGCCGATAGCCCGATAACCGTCAGCAGCCCTACCTGGAAGTAAACGTCGTTTTCCAGCCCGCGCATCCACGTCGCCAGCAGCGCGCCGATCACGCCAAGCGGTACCACCAGCATTACCGAGAATGGTACCGACCAGCTCTCATACAGCGCGGCGAGGCAAAGGAATACCACCAGGAGCGAGATAGCATAGAGCGCCGGAGCCTGGGCACCAGAGAGGCGCTCCTGATAGGACATTGCCGTCCACTCCAGACCAAAGCCCACCGGAAGCTGGCGCACCAGATTTTCCATAATATCCATCGCCGTCCCGGTACTGACGCCCGGCGCGGCTTCACCGACAATTTCCAGCGCTGAATAACCGTTGTAACGTTCCAGACGCGGCGAGCCTGTCTCCCAGCGCGACGTCGCAAAGGCGGAAAACGGCACCATCTGACCGGACTGGTTACGCACATACCACAGGTTGATATCTTCCGGCAGCATGCGGTATTTCGCCGCCGACTGAACGTAGACTTTCTTCACGCGGCCGCGATCCATAAAGTCGTTGACGTAGCTTGAGCCCCACGCGGTTTGCAGGGTGTCATTGATATCATCAATCGACACGCCGAGCGCCTGCGCTTTACGCTGGTCGATATCGACCTGCAACTGCGGGCTATCATCGAGGCCGTTGTGACGCACACGGGTCAGTTCCGGATTTTTGGCCGCCATTTCCAGCAGTTGGTCACGGGCTGACATCAGCGCATCGTGGCCCGCGCCTGCGTGATCCTGAAGCTCCATATCGAACCCGGCAGAGCTGCCCAGGCCGCTGATAGCAGGCGGGCTGCTGGCAAAGACGCGCGCCTCATTAATTTTATTAAACGCTTTGGTCGCGCGCTCGATAATGGCAAATGAGGTGCCGGTTTTGCTGTCTCGCTCGTCCCAGTCTTTCAGGCGCACGAACATACGCGCCACGTTCTGCCCGTTACCGCCAGGGCCGGAGCCTATAGTGGCGAAAATCGAGGTAACGTTATCCTTCTCATTGGCGAAGAAGTAATCTTCAACTTTCTGCACCACTTTAAGGGTTTGCTGTTGCGTCGCCCCGCTGGGCAACTGCACTGAGGTGGTAAACATGCCGCGATCTTCCTGCGGCAGGAAGGAGGTGGGCAGGCGCAGGAACAGGAACACCATGCCGCCCAGCAACAGGACATAAATCACAATCCAGCGCAGGCTGCGATGGAGAATTTTCGCCACGCCTGATTCATAACGGCGTGAGCTGCTATCAAAGACGCGGTTAAACCAGCCGAAAAAGCCTTTCTTCGTATGCTGGGATTCCCCTTTGTGGATGGGCTTCAGCAGAGTAGCGCACAGGGCAGGGGTCAGGATCATTGCCACCAGTACTGACAGCACCATCGCCGCGACAATGGTTATCGAGAACTGACGGTAGATTGCCCCGGTGGTGCCGCCAAAAAAGGCCATCGGGATAAACACGGCGGAAAGCACCATCGCAATACCGACCAGCGCTCCCTGAATCTGCCCCATCGATTTGCGCGTGGCCTGCCGGGGTGTAAGCCCTTCCTCGCTCATAATACGCTCGACGTTTTCAACCACCACGATGGCGTCATCCACCAACAGGCCGATAGCCAGCACCATCGCAAACATGGTGAGGGTGTTGATACTGTAGCCGAAGGCGTAGAGCGTCGCGAAAGTCCCCATCAGAACCACCGGTACGGCAATCGTTGGGATAAGCGTCGCGCGGAAGTTTTGCAGGAACAGATACATCACCAGGAACACCAGCAGGATAGCTTCCAGCAGGGTTTTCACCACGTCGGTGATAGACGCTTTAACGAAGGAGGTAGTTTCGTAGGCGACCTTATACTCCAGCCCGCGCGGAAAGTACTCTTTCAGTTCATCCAGCCGTGCAATAACCCGTTCCGCGGTCGCCATTTCATTCGCCCCGGAAGCCAGTTTTACCCCAAGCCCCGAAGCGGCATTGCGGTTAAAACGGCTGAGGTAATCATATTTTTCCGCACCCATTTCCACTTCGGCGACATCGCCCAGGGTGACGACGGAGCCGTCCTGATTGACGCGCAGCGTGATATCGCGGAACTGCTCTGGTGTTTGTAACAGCGACTGCGCGTTGATGGTGGCATTCAGCGCCTGCTTATCGACGGAAGGCGTTCCGCCCAATTGGCCGACCGCCACCTGGGCGTTCTGTGAGGAAATGGCGTCCGTGACATCTTTGGTGGTGAGCTGGAAGCTATTCAGTTTAGCCGGGTCAAGCCAGATACGCATCGAATACTGCGAGCCGTAGGCATCGATATCGCCCACGCCGTTTACACGGCTGAGTGGCTCCTGAATATTACTGGCAACATAGTCAGCAATATCCTGTTTATCCATGCTGCCATCGGTGGAAACAAAAGCGATGGTCAGGATGTTGGTGTCGCCGGTTTTACGCACGGTGACGCCCTGGGTTTGCACCGCCTGAGGCAGTTTACGCAGTGCCGACTGAAGTTGGTTTTGCACCTGCTGAACGGCTTCGTCCGGGTCGGTTCCGGCAATAAAACTCAGCGTTACGGTTGCCTGACCCGTCGCGCTGCTTTGTGATGACATGTACATCAGGTTATCGAGGCCGGTCATGTTCTGCTCGATAACCTGGGTGACGGTGTTCTCCAGCGTCTGTGCGGACGCCCCCGGATAGTTCGCGGTGATGCGCACGTTCGGCGGCGCAAGATCGGGATATTGCTCAACTGGCAATGAAAAAATAGCCAGGGTTCCCGTCAGACATAACAGGATTGCCAGTACCCAGGCAAAAATGGGGCGATCGATGAAGAAATTCGCCATCAGGAAGAGACCTCGTTATACGTATTTTTAATGACGCCAATGCTTGAAACACTCTAGCCGCAAGGCTCCCGGCAATCGTGGAGAAATTAAGGAGATAGTGTAAATTATCATGCCGCTTTTCTGCATAGACAGGCATTTCGTCAAGATTATTACGGTCACGTTACAAGAAGTTTTCGGCGGGGATCTTGCCATTAACTGAATGAAACGTAATTTCATTTAAGATGAAATTTTTTGATCTGCCACAGCATAGTGATAAATAGTCGTCATTCCTGGGCAAATGGACATTGCCTGCTGCATAGCTCCTCGGCTAATAAATAGACCTTATAAATATAAAACTTATATAACCCGAACCGAGGGACGCTATGAACCGTTTTATTATGGCTGACAGCCAAAAATGCATTGGCTGTCGGGCATGTGAAGTTGCCTGTGTAATGTCGCATAACCATGAACAGCATGTCTTAACGCCTGCGCGTTTTCAACCGCGCATCACCGTATTCAAAAACCGTGCCCAGCGTAGCGCAGTCACCTGCCGCCACTGCGAAGATGCGCCGTGCGCACGAAGCTGCCCGAATGGCGCAATCAGTCAGCGTGATGACGCTATTCAGGTTGACCAAAGCAAATGTATCGGCTGTAAATCCTGTGCTGTGGCATGTCCGTTTGGCACCATGCAGATTGTCCTTACGCCCGCCGCCGAGGGTCATGTAAAAGCGAATGCGCAGAAATGTGACCTCTGTGAGCAACGTGACGCTGGCCCCGCTTGTGTGGAAAACTGCCCGGCGGATGCGCTGGCGCTGGTAAGCCCGCAGCATCTTGCTGAGATGTCGAAAAACCGCCGGATGCAGGCTGCCTGTCGCGATGCGCAGCCCTGGCACAGCGAAAGCGCCAGCCAGAACCCCATTACCCTCAGCAAAGTGCAGCAGATGGCGCAAACGCCCGCGCGCGCTGAAGCCGATAAACTGGCTATTGAGGCACGTAAAACCGGCTTTGCGGAAATCTACCTGCCGCTTAGTGATAATCAGGCGCAGCAGGCTTCCGCGCGTTGCCTGACCTGTGGCGAACACAGCGTCTGTGAGTGGACTTGCCCGCTGCATAACCACATCCCGCAATGGATTGATCGTGTAAAATCCGGCGATATTGAAGCGGCTGCCGAGCTGTCGCATCAGACGAACCCGCTACCGGAAATTACCGGCCGTGTCTGTCCGCAAGACCGACTCTGCGAAGGGGCCTGCACCGTGCGTGATGAACATGGCGCTGTGACCATCGGCAATCTCGAACGTTATATTACCGATCAGGCGCTGGCGAAGGGCTGGCGTCCTGAAGTGACCCCGATGGTTGCCAGCGGCAAACGTGTGGCGATTATTGGCGCAGGCCCCGCCGGGCTGGCCTGTGCAGATGTCCTCGTGCGTCAGGGCGTCGAGCCGGTGGTGTTCGATCGTCACCCGGAAATTGGTGGCCTGCTGACCTTTGGTATTCCCTCTTTCAAACTGGACAAATCGCTGCTGGCACGCCGGCGGGAAATTTTTACTGCCATGGGGATTCGTTTCGAACTGAACTGCGAAATCGGTAAAGACGTTACCATGAACGCACTGCTGGAGGAGTACGATGCAGTGTTTGTCGGCGTGGGGACTTACCGCTCTATGAAAGCAAATTTACCCAACGAAGGGGCGCCGGGCGTTTATGACGCGCTGCCGTTCCTGATTGCCAACACCAAAAATGTGATGGGGCTGAGTGAACAGGCTGAGGAACCATTTATCAACACCGCCGGATTGAATGTGGTGGTGTTGGGGGGGGGCGATACGGCGATGGATTGCGTTCGCACCGCGCTGCGTCATGGGGCGACGAAAGTTACCTGTGCCTATCGTCGCGATGAAGCCAATATGCCCGGTTCGAAAAAAGAGGTGAAAAACGCGCGGGAAGAGGGCGCGGAATTTGAATTTAACGTTCAGCCGCTGACGCTTGAGCTGGACAGCAAAGGCCGCGTGAATGGCATCTGCTTTATCCGCACCGCGCTGGGTGAGCCGGACAGCCAGGGGCGACGCCGCCCGGTACCGATTGAAGGCAGCGAGTTTGTCATGCCTGCCGATGCGGTGATCATGGCGTTTGGTTTCCATCCGCACAGCATGCCGTGGCTGAGTGCGCAGGGTGTTGAGGTGGATGACTGGGGTCGTATTCGGGCGAATGTGGAGAGCCGCTACCGCTATCAGACGACAAATCCGAAAGTATTTGCCGGCGGTGATGCGGTGCGCGGCGCGGATTTGGTTGTGACCGCGATGGCAGAAGGACGCCATGCCGCACAGGGAATGCTCGACTGGCTGGGCGTTAAAACGCAGCACGCTCATTAACGACAAAACGGGCTTCAAAGCGTAGTATGGTTCGCTTCGAATTACGTTGTGGAGCCCGTATGTCATTTAAGATTGAAGTGATTAAAGATAAAGTTCTCAGCGAAAACTACTTTATCCTGCGCAATATCACCTACGATTTAACGCGAAAAAACGGCGACGTTATCCGGCATAAACGCGAAGTCTACGATCGCGGCAACGGCGCGACCATCCTGCTCTACAATTCCCGCAAAAAAACCGTCGTGCTGGTGCGCCAGTTTCGCGTCGCCACCTGGGTCAATGGCAATGAAACTGGTCGCCTGATTGAAACCTGTGCGGGCCTGCTTGATGACGATGAGCCGGAAGTCTGCGTCCGTAAAGAAGCTATTGAAGAGACCGGCTATCAGGTTGGTAAGGTGCGCAAACTGTTCCAGTTATACATGTCGCCGGGCGGCGTGACGGAACTCATTCACTTCTTTATTGGCGAATATGACGATAGCCAGCGTCGTAATGCCGGTGGTGGGGTCGAAGACGAAGATATCGAAGTGCTGGAGATCCCGTTCACAGAAGCGCAGGCGATGGTGAATCGCGGCGAAATCTGTGACGGTAAGACGGTGATCTTACTACAGTATTTGCAAAATTCAGGTTTAATGGATTGATTTTACTAAAGAAATAATTATGTATTTTATATGAATCAATCCGACAAATCCGATTGAGCGCGGCGCTCATGGCGTTGAAGATACCCCCGGTTAATTGATGTTTTTTTCTTCTGGGGTTGTACCGTTCATGCGCTACCGCGTTCTCCTCTTCTTGCTTTTGGGGCTACTCCCAACGTCGTTGACGTGGGCGTCTCCTGTCCAGCAGGTCTTTTCCGACTGGCTGGTTACCTGCAACAATCAGAACTTTTGCGTCACGCGTAACGTTGGCCTGCATCATGGGCTGGTGATGACCCTTAGCCGTAGCGCAGGTGCGCACATGGATGCCTCGTTACGTATAGAACTGGGCGGCCTGGTGAACCCGGTCGCCGCTGTGCCGCCGATAGCCCCGCGTTTATTGCTGGATGACAAGCCGCTCCAGCCTGGCGCAGAACACTGGAAAATTCAGCCCAAGCTGCTGGCAACAGAAGACAGCGCCGCCATTGATGCGTTCCTGCAGCAAATTCAGGATAGCGACGCCATTACCCTGAAAAAAGGGGTACAGGTGCTGTCGCTGAAGGGGCTAAAAGCAGCACTACTGTTTATCGACTCGCAGCAAAAACGCCTGGGGAGTGAAACCGCGTGGGTGCGTAAAGGAGATGAGCCGCCGCTGAGCGTTCCGCCTGCACCGCCGCTGAAAGCGGTGGCGAAAGTGAATCCGACGCCGACGCCGTTAAGCCGCGATGAATATGATGATCTGCTGGATTATGGCTCCTGGCGAATGAATAACACCCCCTGTTCGCTGGATCCGCTGCGCCGGGAGGTATGGGTAACGGCACTGACGGATGATAAAGCGCTGATGATGATAAGCTGCGAATCCGGCGCCTATAACACGATTTATCGCGCCTGGCTGGTTTCGCGTAAAAAGCCGCACGTTTCCAGCCCGATACGCCTGCGCCTGCCATTTTTGCCTTCCGGGCATGACAGCCGCGACGTTGAACTGATGAATCTCACCTTTAATGAAAACACCCGGGAATTAGTCACGCTGGAAAAAGGGCGTGGCCTGGGCGATTGTGGCGTGCAGACCCGCTGGCGCTATGACGGGCAACGTTTTCGCCTGGTGCGCTACGCCGGGCAGCCGGAGTGTGATAACTGGCAGGGGGCTGACGCCTGGCCTACCCAGTGGATCACCGGGTAGGCATTGCGCGAAAAGTTAACGTTTTTTCAGTACCGCTTTTGCCTTCTCGACAATATTCTCGACCGTAAAGCCAAAGTACGGGAACAGTTTCTCCGCAGGCGCGGATTCGCCGTAGCCGGTCATCCCGACAATGGCGCCTTTCAGGCCGACATATTTGTACCAGTAATCGGCAATCCCTGCTTCTACCGCCACGCGTGCGCTGACGCCTGACGGTAGCACCGATTCACGGTATTCCTCATCCTGCGCATCAAAGGTATCTGTCGAAGGCAGAGAAACCACCCGAACATTCACCCCCTCAGCGCGTAGTTTTTCCGCCGCCAGCACGGTGATTTCCACTTCTGAACCGGTGGCAATCAGAATGAGATCCGGCTTACCGCCCGCATCTTTCAGCACGTAACCGCCGCGCGATATTTCCCGCACCTGATCCGGGGTGCGCTCCATCTGCGCCAGATTTTGACGAGAAAGGATCAGCGCCGTAGGGCCGTGGTGGCGTTCGACGGCAGCCTTCCAGGCGACGGCCGTTTCGACCTGATCGCACGGACGCCAGGTGCTGAAGTTTGGCGTCAAACGCAGGCTGGCAAGCTGTTCCACTGCTTGGTGCGTTGGGCCATCCTCGCCAAGGCCGATG
Organism: Pseudocitrobacter cyperus; assembly: GCF_039889165.1. NCBI lineage: Bacteria > Pseudomonadati > Pseudomonadota > Gammaproteobacteria > Enterobacterales > Enterobacteriaceae > Pseudocitrobacter > Pseudocitrobacter cyperus. Next base: position 141,999 of record NZ_JAYMYY010000006.1, read on the forward strand.
GAGTCGTGGGTATAGACCATAATCTGCCGTGCCTTCATCAGCGCCGCCATACGCGCGGCGTTACGCGCATATTCGACAAACATCAGGAAGGTGGCGGTGTAGGGGACAAAGCCGCCGTGATGGGCAATCCCGTTGGCGATGGCGGTCATGCCAAATTCACGCACGCCGTAGTGAATGTAGTTGCCGGAATGATCTTCTTTTAGCGATTTTGACCCTGACCAGATTGTCAGGTTGCTTGGCGCGAGGTCAGCCGAACCACCCAGCAGTTCCGGCAGAATCGGGCCATAGGCATTGAGGGTATTTTGCGAGGCTTTACGGCTGGCGATTTTTGCCGGTTCTGACTGCATCTTCTCGATGTACGCCTGCACGGTAGCAGACCAGTTCTGTGGCAACTCACCGCTCATCCTGCGCACAAACTCAGCCGCCAGTTCAGGGTGTGCTTTTTGATAGGCGGCGAGTTTCTCTTTCCAGCTCTGCTGCGCCTTTTCCCCGCGTTCGCGGGCGTCCCATTTTTTGTAGATCTCCTTTGGGATCTCAAATGGCGGGTGATTCCAGCCGAGCTGTTTACGCGCCAGCGCCACCTCTTCGACACCCAGCGCCGCGCCGTGTGCTTCCTCTTTACCCGCTTTATTCGGCGAGCCGAAACCAATAACGGTACGGCAGATAATCAGCGACGGTTTATCTTTGACGCTCTGCGCCTCTTCAATCGCCTTTTTCACCGCCTGCGGATCGTGACCGTCAATTTCATGTATCACATGCCAGTGATAAGCTTCAAAGCGCTTCGCCGTGTCATCGGTAAACCAGCCTTTGGTTTCACCATCAATCGAAATACCGTTGTGATCGTAAAAACCGATCAGTTTTCCCAGCCCCAGCGTCCCGGCAAGTGAGCTTACTTCATGCGAAATCCCCTCCATCAGGCAACCATCGCCCATAAATACGTAAGTATAGTGATCGACAATCTCATGCCCTGGCTGGTTAAACTGTGCTGCCAGCGTGCGCTCGGCAATGGCTAAACCCACGGCATTCGCCAGTCCCTGACCGAGCGGCCCGGTGGTGGTTTCAACGCCTGGCGTATAGCCCAGCTCCGGGTGGCCGGGGGTTTTCGAATGGAGCTGGCGGAAATTTTTCAGCTCTTCAATCGGTAAATCATAGCCGCTCAGATGCAGCAGGCTGTAGAGCAACATCGAGGCGTGGCCGTTAGAGAGAATGAAGCGATCCCGGTCATACCATGTGGGGTCTGTGGGGTTATGTTTCATGAAATCATTCCACAGGACTTCGGCAATATCCGCCATGCCCATCGGCGCGCCGGGATGCCCGGAATTGGCTTTTTGTACAGCATCCATACTCAGGGCGCGGATTGCATTAGCGAGATCTCTTCGTGACATTGATAGCTCCTTAGCAAAAGTGGCGATCTTGATAAGTTATGAGACGCATAACAAAAAAGCATAGCAGAGAGGCATAGCATTGTTTTCGATACTTGGTAACATGTTCCTCATATACCAATAACAATGTGAGCGCACAGGCCCAACCGCTGCGCATCACTTTTTAGTTCGATACGTGAAAGGAACCCCAAATGGACGAGCAGTTAAAACAAAGTGCCCTCGATTTCCACGAATTTCCGGTTCCGGGGAAAATTCAGGTCTCCCCGACAAAGCCGCTGGCGACGCAGCGCGATCTGGCGCTGGCCTATTCACCCGGCGTTGCCGCGCCGTGTCTGGAAATCGAGAAGGATCCCCTGGCCGCTTACAAATACACCGCCCGTGGCAATCTGGTGGCGGTGGTCTCTAACGGCACGGCCGTGCTTGGCCTCGGTAACATTGGTGCGCTGGCCGGTAAACCGGTAATGGAAGGCAAAGGCGTGCTGTTCAAAAAATTCGCCGGTATTGATGTCTTCGACATTGAAGTGGACGAACTCGATCCAGACAAATTTATCGACGTAGTTGCCGCGCTGGAACCGACTTTCGGCGGTATTAACCTCGAAGACATCAAAGCTCCCGAATGTTTCTACATCGAGCAGAAGCTGCGTGAGCGTATGAACATCCCTGTGTTCCACGACGATCAGCACGGCACGGCGATTATCAGTACTGCGGCGATTCTGAACGGTTTACGCGTGGTGGAGAAAAATATCTCTGACGTGCGCATGGTGGTTTCCGGCGCAGGTGCGGCAGCGATTGCCTGTATGAACCTGCTGGTGGCGCTGGGGATGCAGAAGCACAACATTGTTGTCTGCGACTCAAAAGGCGTTATCTACAAAAATCGCGAAGCCAATATGGCGGAAACCAAAGCGGCATATGCCGTGGATGACGATGGTAAGCGCACGCTTGATGATGTGATTGCCGATGCGGACATTTTCCTCGGCTGCTCCGGGCCAAAAGTACTGACCCAGGAGATGGTGAAGAAAATGGCGCGGGCACCGATGATCCTTGCGCTGGCAAACCCGGAACCGGAAATTCTGCCGCCGCTGGCAAAAGAAGTACGCCCGGATGCGATCATCTGTACCGGCCGTTCGGATTACCCGAACCAGGTCAACAACGTGCTCTGCTTCCCGTTCATTTTCCGTGGCGCGCTGGACGTTGGTGCGACGGCGATTAATGAAGAGATGAAGCTGGCGGCGGTACATGCGATTGCCGAACTGGCGCATGCTGAACAGAGTGAAGTCGTGGCCTCCGCCTATGGCGATCAGGATCTGAGCTTTGGCGCAGAGTACATCATTCCGAAACCGTTCGATCCGCGGCTGATCGTTAAGATCGCCCCTGCGGTGGCGAAGGCGGCGATGGACTCCGGCGTGGCGACGCGCCCGATTGCTGATTTCGATGCCTACGTCGAAAAACTGAGCGAGTTTGTCTATAAAACCAACCTGTTCATGAAACCGATTTTCTCTCAGGCGCGCAAAGAGCCGAAGCGTGTGGTACTGGCGGAAGGGGAAGATACCCGTGTGCTCCATGCTACGCAGGAGCTGATTACGCTGGGGCTGGCGAAACCGATTCTGATCGGCCGTCCGAGCGTTATCGAAATGCGTATCCAGAAACTGGGCCTGCAAATCAAACCGGGCGTCGATTTCGAAATCGTTAACAATGAATCCGACCCGCGCTTTAAAGAGTACTGGAATGAGTACTATAACCTGATGAAACGCCGCGGCATCAGCCCGGAGCAGGCGCAGCGTGCGGTGATAAGCAACACTACGGTGATTGGCGCTATCATGGTGCATCGTGGGGAAGCGGATGCGATGATTTGCGGCACTATCGGTGACTATCACGAACATTACGGGGTGATTCAGCCGCTGTTTGGTTATCGCGATGGCGTTCACACCGCGGGCGCAATGAACGCGCTGCTGCTGCCGAGTGGCAATACCTTTATTGCCGATACCTATGTCAATAACGATCCCACGCCGGAGCAACTGGCGGAAATCGCCCTGATGGCGGCGGAGAGCGTGCGCCGTTTTGGTATCGAACCGCGCGTGGCGCTGTTGTCCCACTCTAACTTTGGTTCGTCTGACTGCCCGTCAGCCAGCAAAATGCGCGAAGCGCTGGCACTGGTCAGAGAACGTGCGCCAGAATTGATGATTGACGGTGAGATGCACGGCGACGCCGCGCTGGTGGAGAGCATTCGCAGCGATCGTATGCCTGACAGCCCACTTAAAGGCTCAGCCAATATTCTGGTGATGCCAAATATGGAAGCCGCGCGTATCAGCTACAACCTGCTGCGCGTATCCAGTTCTGAAGGCGTGACCGTCGGCCCGGTATTAATGGGCGTGGCGAAACCTGTTCATATTCTGACGCCGATTGCCTCTGTGCGTCGCATTGTGAATATGGTGGCGCTGGCGGTGGTAGAGGCGCAGACTCAGCCGCTGTAAGGGCTAAAAATAAAAAGCGCGGGAATCAACCCGCGCTTTTTAGATAACTGAAACCTTAAATCCACTCACGGATTTTTATAAACTCGCTCAGTGCCGCTTCCGGGCTGCCCGCTTCCGGCTGGTAATCATATTCCCAGCGCACCAGCGGCGGCATCGACATTAAAATAGATTCGGTGCGTCCACCGGTTTGTAGACCAAATAGCGTACCGCGATCCCACACCAGGTTAAATTCCACGTAGCGCCCACGACGATAGAGCTGGAAGTTACGTTCGCGTTCGCCGTAAATCATTGCCTTACGACGTTCAACGATGGGGAGATATGCATCACAATAGCCTGTCCCTACTGCCTGCATAAATGCAAAGCAGTGCGCGAAATCCGGCGTGTTCAGATCGTCAAAGAACAGACCACCGATGCCGCGTTGTTCGTTACGATGTTTCAAAAAGAAGTAGTCATCGCACCATTTTTTATAGCGTGGATAAACATCATCGCCAAATGGCAGACATAAATCACGCGCCGTGCGGTGCCAGTGAATCGCGTCTTCTTCAAAGCCGTAATACGGCGTTAAATCAAACCCGCCGCCAAACCACCATACCGGGTCTGTGCCGGGTTTTTCGGCGATAAAGAAACGCACGTTGGCGTGGCTGGTGGGGATGTAGGGGTTACGCGGATGGACGACTAACGACACACCCATCGCTTCAAAGCTGCGCCCGGCAAGCTCCGGGCGATGGGCGGTGGCTGACGCGGGCATCGCGTTACCGTAGACGTGGGAAAAGTTGACGCCCGCTTGCTCGAAGATAGCGCCGTCGCGCATTACGCGGCTACGACCGCCGCCGCCCGCGTCGCGCTGCCAGCTATCTTCAATAAAAGCGCTGCCATCAAGATGAGAAAGTCGCTGACAGATATCGTCCTGCAACTGAAGTAAAAAGGTTTTGACCTGGCCTGCATCAACGTTCATTAGTGTCTCTTCGCGTGGGCTTTCTGGTTATCGAACCAGTGGAAATAGCTGATAATCCCCGACGCAATGGCGTTGGCAATTTTCTGACGAAACGCGGCGGTGCCCAGCAGACGCTCTTCTTCCGGATTGGTGATAAACGAGGTTTCCACCAGCACCGACGGAATTGATGGCGATTTCAGCACCACAAATGCGGCCTGTTCGGTGCCTTTGCTGTGGAGTCTGTGCACCGGCTTAATCTTTTTCAGGATATGTGAACCGAGCGTCAGGCTGTTTTTGATGGTGTCGGTTTGCACTAAATCGAACAGTACCTGCTGAAGCAGATGATCTTTGTTAGTGGCTTTTTTCCCGGCGACTTCATCCGCCCGGTTTTCACGATCAGAAAGATATTTTGCCATTGCGCTACTTGCGCCACGATTGGAAAGCGCAAATACCGACGCGCCCGCCGCGGATGGATTGGTAAAGCCGTCCGCATGAATCGACATAAAGAGATCCGCGCCGTGTTTGTGGGCAATCTCTACGCGATCGTATAACGGAATAAAGGTGTCTCCGGTACGGGTTAAGCGGGCGTCGATGCCCTGACTGCGCAAAATTGAACGCACATTTTTGGCTATCGCCAGCACCACATGTTTCTCTTTCGACCCGTTGCGGCCAATTGCGCCGGTATCAATACCGCCGTGACCAGGGTCGAGAACCACAATACGCTTACCTGATTTCTTCGCGGCAGGCTTGCTGTGCCCATTGCTGGTTTTTAACGGGGCATCTTTTGCGATGGCACTGGACATACCTGACAACGTCAGTGCAGCCAGCCCGGCTTTCAGCACCTGGCGGCGCGAAGCAAGTGTTTTTATCGGTTTAAAATTGCTCATTCGGCCTGAGTTGTAAAAATTAGTGTTCCATATGTTATATCGTATCGCGTTTTCCGTTACGACTACTCAAGATTGGAATTGTTTTACTTTTCATTTCAATACGTGACGAAGCGGCATTATGCCATTTTTTTGCGCTATTTTCGTCAGATATTGGCTAATTCGGATGATCACGCCATAATCACAGTTTTTAAACCCGAAAAGGGGCAGAGATACCATGGAGATACGCGTTTTTCGCCAGGCCGATTTCGAAGAGGTCATCACCCTGTGGGAGCGATGCGATCTGCTGCGCCCATGGAACGATCCTGAAATGGATATCGAACGCAAAGTGCATCACGACGTCAGCCTGTTCCTGGTGGCGGAAGTGAACGGCGAAGTGGTCGGTACCGTCATGGGCGGTTACGATGGTCATCGCGGCTCGGCTTATTATCTGGGTGTGCATCCCGAGTTTCGTGGGCGCGGCATCGCCAATGCGCTGCTTAATCGCCTTGAGAAAAAACTTATTGCGCGCGGCTGCCCGAAAATTCAGATCATGATCCGTGAAGATAATGACGTCGTGCTGGGTATGTATGAACGCCTGGGCTACGAGCACAGCGACGTGCTGAATTTGGGTAAGCGCCTGATTGAAGATGAAGAGTACTGAGTTTTTCCCTTCCGATTTCGACCATCATGGCCGTTTGCGATTACCGCTTCTCTTCTGGTGCCTGCTGCTGTTGCAGGCCCGGACGTGGGTGCTGTTTGTGATTGCGGGTGCATCGCGCGATCAGGGCGCGACGCTGCTGGGGCTGTTTTATCCCGATCACGATAATTTCTGGATTAGCCTGTTGCCCGGCGTGCCTGCGGTGCTGGCCTTCCTGCTGAGCGGCAGGCGGCAGCATTTTCCCCGTCTGTGGCGTGCGCTGCGTCCGCTGTTGATTATTGCCCAGGGCGTTCTGCTGGTCTGGCAACCCTGGCTGTGGCTACAGGGCGAACCACTTTCCGGCATTGGCCTGAGCCTGGTGATTATCGACTTGTTTGCGCTCTGGTGGCTGCTGACCAACCCTCTTTTACGCGCCTGTTTTCGTGAAATCACAGAATAAAGTGCACTTTTTGCCGTGAGCGCACTCCAACTGGCGTTAAACAAATAAGAAAGGACTTAGAGATGAAATCGCTGCGTTTACTTGTATGTGCTCTGCCGCTGGCTGTAACCGGCTGTTCTACGCTCTCTTCGGTGAACTGGTCTGCGGCGAATCCGTGGAACTGGTTTGGCTCTTCCGTGGAAGTCACGGAGCAGGGCGTCGGCGGCATAACCAGTACCACCGCGCTGGATGAGCAGGCGATTAACGATGCGCTGGGTGGTGACTATCGTCTGCGCAGCGGGATGAAAACCGATAACGGTACTATCGTGCGTTACTTTGAAGCGTTGAGTGGCGATAAGCTGGCGCTGGTGGTAAACGGAGAAAACGGTACCGTCAGTCGCATTGATGTGCTGGATAGCGCCATCAAAACGGACAGCGGCGTCGAGATTGGCGCGACGTTCAGCGACATTTATAACAAAGCCTACGGTCACTGCCAGAAAGCGACCGGTGATGACAGTGCGGGCGTTGAATGTAAAGCCGAAGGTAGCCAGCACATTAGCTATCTTTTCACCGGTGAATGGAGCGGCCCGCAGGACTTAATGCCATCAGACGACGCGCTGAAAAACTGGACGCTGAAGAAGATCGTCTGGCATCGTTAATTTTGCGCAAGGTTAATCCTTCACGCTGAAAAAACGCGTACAATAGCGCCATAAATTGAATGCCACGATGTCGTGGCATTTTTGTGAAGGAGGAGCGATGTCTCAGGTTCAGAGCGGCATTTTGCCGGAACATTGCCGCGCGGCGATTTGGATTGAAGCCAATGTAAAAGGGGATGTAAACGCCCTTCGTCAGAGCAGCAAAATTTTTGCCGATAAACTGGCTGGTTTTCAGGCCAAATTCCCGGATGCGCATTTAGGCGCGGTAGTCGCTTTCGGCCCGAAAGTGTGGCGCGAACTGAGCGGCGGCGTGGGTGCGGAAGAGCTGAAAGATTTTCCGGGCTACGGCAAAGGCCTTGCCCCCGCGACCCAGTTCGATGTGCTGATCCACATCCTTTCTTTACGTCAGGATGTCAATTTCACCGTGGCGCAGGCGGCGGTGGAAGCCTTCGGCGACAGCATCGATGTGCAGGAAGAGATCCACGGTTTCCGTTGGGTGGAAGAGCGTGATCTGAGCGGCTTTGTCGACGGTACCGAAAACCCGGCAGGCGAGGAAACACGTCGCGAAGTGGCGGTGATTAAAGACGGTGTTGATGCGGGCGGCAGCTATGTGTTTGTTCAGCGTTGGGAGCATAACCTCAAACAACTGAACCGCATGAGCATTCCGGATCAGGAAATGATGATTGGCCGCACCAAAGAAGCCAACGAAGAGATTGACGGCGACGATCGCCCGGTGACTTCACACCTGAGCCGCGTCGACCTGAAAGAAGATGGCAACGGGCTAAAAATTGTTCGTCAGAGCCTGCCATATGGCACGGCCAGCGGTACGCACGGCCTCTACTTTTGCGCTTACTGCGCGCGTCTGCACAACATCGAACAGCAACTGCTGAGCATGTTTGGCGATACCGATGGTAAGCGTGACGCGATGCTGCGCTTCACCAAACCGGTTACCGGCGGCTACTACTTCGCGCCGTCGCTGGATCGTTTGCTGGCACTGTAACAGTTGCCTGATGGCGCTACGCTTATCAGGCCTACCTGCTCATCCCCGTATCTGCGGGGATTTTTTTTACCTGAGATTTACCCTAATTAGTGAGCTATTACGCAGTATTCATTTGTTTTTAATGTATTTTCATTGTTAATGGAGTGTAAGGCTCTATCTGCAAAAGGGAGAACATTGAAATGGGTAAACTCACGGGCAAAACAGCATTGATTACGGGTGCATACCAGGGAATCGGCGAGGGGATCGCCAGAACCTTTGCCCGCCACGGCGCCAACCTGATCCTGCTGGATATTTCCGATGAGCTTGAAAAACTGGCCTATGATTTGGCCGGACGCGGCTATCGCTGTACGGCCGTGAAAGCCGACGTGCGTGATTTTGCGGCTGTTCAGGCGGCCATTGCGCAGGCCAAAGAGCGGGAAAATAAAATCGATATTCTGGTCAATAACGCAGGTATCTGCCGCTTAGGCAACTTCCTTGAGATGAGTGAAGAAGATCGTGATTTCCATATTGATGTGAATATCAAAGGCGCCTGGAACGTCACGCGAGCCGTATTGCCTGATATGGTGGCGCGCGGCGATGGGCGTATCGTGATGATGTCTTCGGTGACAGGCGATATGGTGGCTGACCCTGGCGAAACGGCGTATGCCATGTCGAAAGCGGCGATCATCGGGTTAACGAAATCGCTGGCGGTGGAGTATGCGCAGTCAGGCATCCGCGTTAACGCTATTTGCCCGGGCTATGTGCGCACCCCAATGGCGGAAAGCATCGCCCGTCAGTCAAACCCCGAAGATCCTGAATCGGTGCTGACGGAGATGGCGAAAGCGATTCCGCTGCGCCGTCTGGCGAACCCGCTGGAGGTGGGGGAACTGGCGGCATTCCTCGCCTCTGATGAGTCGAGCTACCTGACCGGTACGCAAAACGTCATCGACGGCGGCAGCACGCTGCCGGAAAGCGTCAGCGTCGGTATCTGAGTCTGACTACTCGCCTCTTCACATTCTGTGGAGAGGCTAAAAGCCTTATTCCCTTTTAAACTTCCAAATCACCAAACGGTATATAAAACCGTTACTCCTTTCACACCCGTTATAAATACACTGATGCTTAGAGAATCATCACACAACAAGGGTGCGCAATGGCCGTTAACTTACTGAAAAAAGGATACCTGACGCTGGCAGCTTCTGTGCTGCTGGTCGCGCAGGCGCAGGCAACTGAGTTGCTGAACAGTTCTTATGACGTCTCCCGCGAGCTGTTCGCCGCCCTGAACCCGCCGTTTGAGCAACAATGGGCAAAAGATAACGGCGGCGACAAACTGACGATAAAACAATCTCATGCCGGGTCATCAAAACAGGCGCTGGCGATTTTGCAGGGCTTAAAAGCAGACGTTGTAACTTATAACCAGGTGACTGATGTGCAGATCCTGCACGATAAGGGCAAGCTGATCCCGGCGGACTGGCAGTCGCGCCTGCCGAATAACAGCTCGCCGTTCTACTCGACGATGGGCTTCCTGGTGCGCAAGGGCAACCCGAAGAATATCCACGACTGGAACGACCTGGTGCGTTCTGATGTGAAGCTGATTTTCCCGAACCCGAAAACCTCCGGTAACGCGCGTTACACCTACTTAGCAGCATGGGGCGCAGCGGATAAAGCGGACGGTGGCGATAAAGCCAAAACTGAACAGTTTATGACCCAGTTTCTGAAAAACGTCGAAGTGTTCGATACCGGCGGCCGTGGCGCGACCACCACCTTTGCCGAGCGCGGTCTGGGCGACGTGCTGATTAGCTTTGAATCGGAAGTGAACAACATCCGCAAACAGTACGAAGCGCAGGGCTTTGAAGTGGTGATTCCGAAAACCAATATTCTGGCGGAGTTCCCGGTCGCCTGGGTCGATAAAAATGTGCAGGCCAATGGTACGGAAAAAGCAGCCAAAGCCTACCTGAACTGGCTCTACAGCCCGCAGGCGCAGACCATCATCACTGATTACTACTACCGTGTGAATAACCCGGAAGTGATGGACAAACTGAAAGATAAATTCCCGCAGACCGAGCTGTTCCGCGTAGAAGATAAGTTTGGCGCCTGGCCGGACGTAATGAAAACCCATTTCAACAGCGGCGGCGAGCTCGACAAGTTGTTAGCGGCGGGGCGTAAGTAATGTTTGCAGTTTCTTCAAGACGCGTGCTGCCGGGCTTTACCTTAAGCCTCGGCACCAGTCTGCTGTTTGTCTGCCTGATCCTGCTGTTGCCGCTTTCGGCGCTGGTGATGCAACTGGCTCAGATGAGCTGGGCGCAGTACTGGGAGGTGATCACCAACCCGCAGGTGGTGGCGGCTTACAAAGTGACGCTGCTGTCAGCGTTTGTGGCATCCGTTTTTAACGGCGTTTTCGGCCTGCTGATGGCGTGGATTTTAACCCGCTACCGTTTTCCAGGCCGCACGCTGCTGGATGCGCTGATGGATTTACCCTTTGCGTTGCCGACAGCGGTGGCGGGTTTAACCCTGGCCTCGCTGTTCTCGGTAAACGGGCTGTACGGCGAGTGGCTGGCGAAGTTTGATATCAAAGTCACGTATACCTGGCTCGGTATTGCCGTAGCGATGGCCTTTACCAGCATCCCGTTTGTGGTGCGTACCGTGCAGCCGGTGCTGGAAGAGTTAGGCCCGGAATATGAAGAAGCAGCGGAAACGCTCGGCGCCACGCGCTGGCAGAGCTTCCGTAAAGTGGTGCTGCCGGAGCTTTCTCCGGCGCTGGTGGCGGGTGTGGCGCTGTCGTTTACCCGTAGCCTCGGCGAGTTTGGCGCGGTGATTTTTATCGCCGGTAACATCGCCTGGAAAACGGAAGTGACGTCGCTGATGATTTTCATTCGTTTGCAGGAGTTTGACTACCCGGCGGCGAGTGCGGTTGCCTCGGTGATCCTCGCGGCTTCTCTGCTGCTGCTGTTCTCAATTAACACTCTGCAAAGTCGCTTTGGTCGGCGTGTGGTAGGTCATTAATGGCGGAAGTGACTCAATTGAAGCGTTATGACGCGCGCCCGATTAACTGGGGCAAATGGTTTCTGATTGGCACCGGGATGCTGGTATCGGCGCTGATTCTGCTGGTGCCGATGATTTACATCTTCGTGCAGGCCTTCAGCAAAGGGCTGATGCCGGTTCTGCAGAACCTGGCCGACCCGGACATGCTGCACGCTATCTGGCTGACGGTGATGATTGCGTTGATTGCCGTGCCGGTAAACCTGGTGTTCGGCATTCTGATGGCCTGGCTGGTGACGCGCTTTAATTTCCCCGGCCGCCAGTTGTTACTGACGCTGCTGGATATTCCGTTTGCCGTGTCGCCGGTGGTGGCGGGGCTGGTCTATCTGTTGTTCTACGGCTCGAACGGCCCGCTCGGCGGCTGGCTGGACGAACATAACCTGCAAATCATGTTCTCCTGGCCGGGGATGGTGCTGGTCACTATCTTCGTTACCTGCCCGTTTGTGGTACGCGAGCTGGTGCCGGTGATGTTAAGCCAGGGCAGCCAGGAAGATGAAGCGGCGATTTTACTTGGTGCTTCCGGCTGGCAGATGTTCCGCCGCGTCACGCTGCCTAATATTCGCTGGGCGCTGCTTTACGGCGTGGTGCTGACCAATGCCCGCGCGATTGGCGAGTTCGGCGCGGTGTCGGTAGTTTCCGGCTCGATTCGCGGCGAAACCCTGTCGCTGCCGTTACAGATTGAATTGCTGGAGCAGGACTACAATACCGTCGGCTCCTTTACCGCTGCCGCGTTGTTGACGCTGATGGCGATTATTACCCTGTTTTTGAAGAGCATGTTGCAATGGCGCCTGGAGAATCAGGAAAAACGCGCGCAGCAGGAGGAAAATCATGAGCATTGAGATTGCCAATATTAAGAAGTCTTTTGGTCGCACCCAGGTGCTGAACGATATCTCACTGGATATTCCTTCCGGCCAGATGGTGGCGCTGCTGGGGCCGTCAGGTTCCGGTAAAACCACGCTGCTGCGCATTATCGCCGGGCTGGAGCATCAAACCAGCGGGCATATTCGCTTCCACGGCACCGATGTCAGCCGCCTGCACGCGCGCGACCGTAAAGTGGGTTTTGTGTTCCAGCATTATGCGCTGTTCCGTCATATGACGGTGTTCGACAATATCGCCTTTGGCCTGACCGTGCTGCCGCGTCGCGAGCGCCCGAATGCGGCGACCATTAAAGCGAAAGTGACAAAATTGCTGGAAATGGTGCAGTTGGCCCATCTGGCGGATCGTTACCCGGCGCAACTTTCCGGCGGCCAGAAACAGCGTGTGGCGCTGGCGCGCGCGCTGGCTGTGGAACCGCAAATTCTGCTGCTCGATGAACCGTTTGGCGCGCTGGATGCCCAGGTGCGTAAAGAGCTGCGTCGTTGGCTGCGCCAACTGCATGAAGAACTGAAATTCACCAGCGTGTTCGTGACTCATGACCAGGAAGAGGCAATGGAAGTCGCTAACCGCGTGGTGGTGATGAGCCAGGGCAACATTGAACAGGCCGATGAGCCGGATCAGGTCTGGCGCGAACCGGCAACCCGTTTTGTGCTGGAGTTTATGGGCGAAGTGAACCGTCTGCGCGGTACGATTCGCGGCGGGCAGTTCCACGTTGGCGCGCACCGCTGGCCGCTGGGCTATACCCCGGCGTATCAGGGCGCGGTCGATCTTTTCCTGCGTCCGTGGGAAGTGGATGTTAGCCGCCGTACCAGCCTGGATTCGCCGCTGCCGGTGCAGGTGCTGGAAGCCAGCCCGAAAGGACACTACACCCAATTGGTGGTGCAGCCGCTGGGGTGGTATGACGAGCCGCTGACGGTGGTGATGCGCGGCGATGATGCGCCAGTGCGCGGCGATCGCTTGTTCGTCGGCCTGCAACATGCGCGGCTGTATAACGGCGATGAGCGCATCGAGGCGCATGAGACGCTTGCTCTGGCGGAAACGGCCTGATAGCTTAATTGCACGTGGTTTCGCCGGGTGGCGCTGCGCTAACCCGGCCTACAAATAGATATCTGTCTGCCCGGTAAGCTAACGCAACCGGGCTTTTTACTGGATTGCTGTCGTGAACACATTAGAACAAACCATCGGCAATACACCGCTGGTCAAATTACAACGTCTGGGGCCGGATAACGGCAGTGAAGTGTGGGTGAAGCTGGAAGGCAATAACCCGGCAGGTTCGGTGAAAGATCGTGCGGCGCTATCGATGATTGTCGAGGCGGAGAAGCGCGGGGAAATTAAACCGGGTGATGTGCTGATTGAAGCCACCAGTGGTAACACTGGCATTGCGCTGGCGATGATCGCCGCGCTGAAAGGTTATCGCATGAAATTGCTGATGCCGGACAACATGAGCCAGGAGCGCCGCGCCGCAATGCGCGCCTACGGCGCAGAGCTGATTCTGGTGACAAAAGAGCAGGGCATGGAAGGGGCGCGTGATTTAGCGCTGGAGATGGCGAATCGCGGCGAAGGCAAGTTGCTCGACCAGTTCAACAACCCGGATAACCCTTATGCCCATTACACCACCACCGGGCCGGAAATCTGGCGGCAGACCGACGGGCGCATTACGCATTTTGTCTCCAGCATGGGCACGACCGGCACCATTACCGGCGTGTCGCGCTTTATGCGCGAGCAATCCAAACCGGTGACGATTGTCGGTTTACAACCGGAAGAGGGCAGTAGCATTCCGGGGATTCGCCGCTGGCCGGCGGAGTATATGCCGGGTATTTTTAATGCTTCGCTGGTGGATGAGGTGGTGGATATTCACCAACGTGACGCCGAAAACACCATGCGTGAACTGGCGGTGCGCGAAGGGATTTTCTGCGGCGTGAGCTCCGGCGGCGCGGTCGCTGGCGCGATACGTGTGGCAAAAGCTAACCCCGGCGCAGTGGTGGTCGCGATCATCTGCGATCGCGGCGATCGCTACCTTTCCACCGGGGTGTTTGGCGAAGAGCATTTCAGCCAGGGATCAGGGATTTGATGGCACTGTTTTATCTGTCTGCGCAATCAGCGCATGCAGATAAGGCTGCGCATTTTCATCGCTCTTACCGGGGATCTTCACAATGTAGGGTTTTCCGGTAATCGATGACGACGAGGCCACCTTATCGATAAACTGCTCGGCAGTATCGATGCGATTACGTGTATTACTCAGCTTTAACCGCAGGTGCGATACCGCTTCATCACAGGTGTGTTCATCACCGTTGCGGACAAATACCAACGTTTTTTGCTGCGACAGCGCTTCGAGCATGGCATTAATGCGGGCTTCTTCATGGGCATTGAGTTTTGCCCACGCGGGAAGGGTGAGCAGCAAAGCGACCAGCGCGCAGAGAAGTTTTTTCATCAAGATAACGTTCCATGTGAGTGACAAATCTGGCGCTAGTGTGCTCGCGAAAGCGCGGCAAAATTTAGCTTTGCGAGCGATTGGCGGGGCAATAAATTCCGAAAATGAGGTCTCAGGCGGTTTTACTGCTCAGTAAATCGGTACCGTAGGAATTATCAATCGTACAAAGCCAGCGATCGTCTCTCCAGGCAAACACATAGGTTGCCCGCCGCGTTACTTGCGAACTTCCGCCATCTTCGGTAGGAATATCCAGTCGGGTTTCCATAATCACCAGTGCATTGTTGCCACCTTCAATAATTTCCATTTTGCCCTGCGTCACCACCAGCCGGTGCTGGAAGAAATCAGAGATGGCGATAAAAGCTTTGTGAATATTTACTCTGCCCTTCACGATCATTCCGGGTTTGACTACCAGAGTGGCATCCTCAGCGTAGTAGTTCATCAACGTGTCGTAATCTTCCTGCGAAATGGCCTGGTCACAGGCTTCGATAACGGCCTTGATTTGGGTCTGTACCTGGGTCATCGCGATGGGCCTCGTGGGTTAGGAGTGGTTCACCGTATTAATCGTAGCGATATTCAGTATAAATGGGTTACTGAAAAACGTGGGGTGATTGGACGGTTTCTCATTGAATTTGTGATGGTTTCTTCATTTTTGAGTTTTAGTCTTTTTGCGCGAAAGCCCCTTCGGGTAATCGACCTTTGCTGCGGGCTGGCATAACATAGGGCCAATAATGGATAGTGCATGACCCGCCGTCCAGCGGGAGGAGAAAGAATGGGCCAGCAAGACGACATTCAATCGGTGCTGTTTAGCGACACGCGCCAGGCGCTGCAGGCGGATATCGTTGCTGTGCAGTCTCAGGTTATTTACGGCAGCGTAGGCAACAGTATTGCGGTTCCGGCCATTAAGCAGCACGGCTGGCAGGTGATGGCGGTGCCGACGGTTTTGTTCAGCAATACGCCGCATTACGACACGTTCTATGGCGGGGTGATCCCGGCTGAGTGGTTCCGGGGGTATTTGCTGGCGCTGGAAGAGCGTAATGCGCTGCAAACGCTAAAAGCGGTAACCACCGGCTATATGGGGAGCGCGGAACAGATTGCCCTGCTGGCCGATTGGCTGGCGACGATTCGCCAAACACACCCTGATATTTTTGTGTTGGTCGACCCGGTTATCGGCGACATCGACAGCGGGATGTATGTGAAGGCGGAGATTCCACTCGCGTATCGCCAGCATTTATTGCCCCAGGCGCAGGGCATTACGCCGAATCTGTTCGAGTTGCAGATGTTGAGCGATATGCCGTGTCATACCCTGGAGGAGGCGATTCTGGCGGCGCGCAGTCTGCTTTCAGATACCTTAAAATGGGTGATTATCACCAGTGCGCCGTCGAAAAATCCTGAGGCTATCTCGGTGGTGGCGGTGACGGCAGATGATATTCGCGTTATCGAACATCCGAGAATCGTTACTGACCTTAAAGGCACTGGCGACCTGTTCTGTGCTGAGTTGGTGAGTCGCCTGCTGGAAGGCGCAACGCTTGGCGATGCGGCGGAACGTGCGGCTAATCGCGTATTGCAGGTCATGACCTGGACCCACGAGCACGAGTGTCATGAGCTGATGCTCCCCCCACTGTAAATCGTATCCCACGTCGTCAGGCGTGGGAAATCTCTTCAGGTTGCGGTATGCGATACGTTTTTTTCACCACGGTAGCCAGTTCGCTGACGGGCAGGGGTTTTGAGAAGTAGTAGCCCTGAAAGTAGTCGACCTGTTTATGCGTCAGATATGCCACCTGATACTCTGTTTCCACGCCTTCAACGATAATTTTCATCCCCAGCGATTTTGCCATGTCGATAACACAGTCAATCAGTTTGGTGGAGTCCGTGGTGCTGGCAATCCCGTTCACAAACAGCTTATCGATTTTAATCAGCCCGACCGGCAACCCGGTGAGTAAATTCAGATTGGAATAACCGGTGCCGAAATCATCCAGCGCGATGGTCACGCTGCGGCTTTCGAGAAACCTCAGCGTTTCTTTTAGCTCACTCACCTTTTCAAACGGCTCACGCTCGGTGATTTCTGCGGTGAGGCGAATACTGTTTTCCGGGAAGCGTTCCAGAAATGCACGACACTCGTCGATAAAGGTTGGCGTCTGAATATGTGATGCGGTGAAATTGAAACTCACGTGAAAAGGCTGGGGCCGCGCCTCAAGCAGGGAAGGCAGTTCATCACCGGCCAGCGCCATTAATTTGCGTGTCAATGGCACAATAAGCCCGCTCTCTTCAGCAAGCGGAATAAAGCTGTCGGGCGAGATGATTTCGCCAGAAGGCGTCACCCAGCGCGCAAGCACTTCCACGCCGTAGAATTTCCCGGAGCCACTGTGGATGACCGGCTGGTACCACGGGACGATTTCCCCTTCAGAGATGGCGCGTTCAAGGTTTTCATACAGGGTAGGACGATGAAGAATATGTCGCCACAGCACAACCCCGACGATCAGCGCCAGGCACAGCGTCAGCAGCAATGACAGCCAGCCCTGTTGCAGATACAACGAAACGGGAACCGTCTTCCAGGCCGGATAGTCGACGGAATAGGGGAATTTATCTGACTGCACAATGACATGCCCGGCATTATCGTGCGGAACCATTTTTGCGTTTTGCTGCATCACCGTATCGCCAATATGCAAAGTCAGTGGTCGCTGATTGCTCAACAGTTCCAGTACCCCGGTCAGCCACTGGCTGCTGAAGCTCGAGGTAATCATCCCTTCCGGATATGCCGTTTGTAGCACAATCACCTTATCGCCAGGTGAGATGCTCTTATCATCAATGAGGGTCAGTTCCTGCGCGATATGCGCCGCATAGTTCATATTGATAGCGCTGGCATCATCATAGGAAGAGCAGAACAGGGTCTTATCTTTATAAAGATTGATGATGCGGATATGCGGAACAGAAACCACCAACCGTTCAAGCTCGGTACGCGTTTGGGTGGTGCAGGGTTGCGAAAGCAGAGGATGGGCTTTTGCGGCGGCCTGTCGGGAGGTATTCAGCAGCGTATCGATTTTTTGCACGGTCTTTCTCGCCACCAAAGAGGTCTGCTCAAGCTCCGCGCCAATCACCTGAAACCAGGTTAACGTCGCGCCACCCACAAGGATTGTCAGTACGCAGAAAAGGGTGGTGAATGTTCTGAGTTTTGTACCGACCGCTTTCATCTGCCATCCATTTTTGTCTGATGAACTGGAAGTATACGTCAGCGAGCCAGTAAAGGGATAACCGTGACAAAAAAGGCGCCTTTCGGCGCCTTTTTTCATTCAGCAAGAATTACTTCTTGATGCGGATAACCGGGGTTTCACCCACAGTTACGCTACCGGACAGTTTGATCAGCTCTTTGATCTCGTCCATGTTGGAGATAACAACCGGAGTCAGGGTAGACTTGGCTTTCTCTTCCAGCAGCGGCAGATCAAATTCGATTACCGGGTCGCCGACTTTAACGCGCTGGCCTTCTTCAGCAATACGTTTGAAACCTTCGCCTTTCAGTTCAACGGTGTCGATACCGAAGTGAACAAACAGCTCAATGCCGCTATCGGATTCGATAGAGAAAGCATGGTTGGTTTCAAAAATCTTACCGATGGTGCCATCAACCGGTGCAACCATTTTGTTGCCAGTTGGTTTGATAGCAATACCGTCGCCAACGATTTTTTCAGCAAAAACTACATCCGGCACATCTTCAATGTTAACGATCTCGCCAGAGAGCGGTGCAATAATCTCAATAGTACCGGTGTCTTTTTTGTCGTCAGAAACCAGAGATTTCAATTTGTCGAACAAACCCATGATCTTCTCCTAAGCAGTAATTGGGCCGAACTCGTGGATTAGCAGATTGTTTTTTCTTCAATGAACTTGTTAACCAGCGCCATTAACTCGTCCGTTGTCGGTTGAGCAAGAGCTTGCTCTGCTAATACCTTCGCATCTTCGAAGTTCGTGTTACGAATGATCTTCTTAATGCGTGGGATAGAAATGGCGCTCATTGAAAATTCGTCCAGACCCATACCCAGCAACAGAAGTGTAGCACGTTCGTCGCCTGCAAGCTCACCACACATGCCAGTCCATTTACCTTCCGCATGAGAAGCATCAATAACCTGCTTGATAAGCGTCAGGACGGATGGTGACATTGGTTGGTAAAGATGTGAAATCATATCATTACCACGGTCAACTGCCAGAGTGTACTGCGTTAAATCATTGGTTCCGATACTAAAGAAATCAACTTCTTTGGCTAAATGACGAGCAATCGTTGCCGCAGCCGGTGTTTCCACCATTACGCCAATCTCGATGGACTCATCAAACGCTTTACCTTCGTCGCGCAGTTCCTGTTTGTAGATTTCGATCTCTTTGCGCAGGGCGCGTACTTCTTCAACAGAGATGATCATCGGGAACATGATGCGCAGTTTACCGAAAGCAGAGGCGCGCAGGATGGCGCGAACCTGATCGCGGAGGATCTCTTTACGATCCATTGCGATACGCACGGCACGCCAGCCCAGGAACGGGTTCTCTTCTTTCGGGAAGTTCATGTACGGCAGCTCTTTGTCGCCGCCGATGTCCATGGTACGGACGATAACCGCCTGAGAGCCACAGGCTTCAGCAACGGCTTTGTACGCGGCGAACTGTTCTTCTTCAGTCGGCAGCGCGTCACGATCCATGAACAGAAATTCAGTACGATAGAGACCAACACCTTCCGCGCCATTGCGCTCAGCGCCTTCTACGTCACGCACGGTGCCGATGTTGGCGCACACTTCAACCTGGTGACCATCAAGGGTGATAGCCGGCAGATCTTTCAGTTTCGCCAGTTCAGCTTTTTCAGAAGCAACCTGCTCCTGAACAGCGCGCAGTTTTTCGATCTCTTCGTTGGTCGGGTTGACGTAAACCTGGTTGTTTACGGCATCCAGAATCAGATAGTCGTCGTTTTTCACCTGAGTGGTGACGTTGCCAGTACCCACAATGGCTGGCAGTTCCAGAGAACGCGCCATGATAGAGGTGTGAGAAGTACGGCCGCCGACGTCAGTGATAAAGCCCAGTACCTTGTTCAGGTTTAACTGTGCGGTTTCAGACGGTGTCAGGTCTGCGGCAACCAGGATAACTTCGTCCTGAATTGCGCTCAGGTCGATGATGGCCAGACCCAGGATGTTGCGCAGCAGGCGCTTACCGATGTCACGCACGTCAGCCGCACGTTCTTTCAGGTACTCATCATCCAGTTCTTCCAGGGCAGTCGCCTGACCCTCGATAACTTCATGAGCCGCTGCATCAGCCGTCATGTGTTTATCTTTAACCAGGGCTATGATTTCCTGCTCCAGCTCCTCATCTTCGAGCAGCATGATATGCCCTTCGAAGATAGCTTCTTTTTCTTCACCGAAAGTTTCGCCAGCTTTAGTCTTGATAGCTTCTAACTGTGCAGACGCTTTGGCACGGCCTGCCAGAAAACGCTCAACTTCCTGATCAACCTTATCGGCAGAAATTTTCTTCCGGTCGATGACAATCTCATCTTCTTTCAGCAGCAATGCTTTACCGAAAGCGATACCCGGGGATGCTAAAATGCCTGAAATCATAACCCTACCTTACTTGTGACTGATATTGAAAAGAACTCTGGAACTTACTCGAGTTCAGCCATCAGCTTAACGAGATGCTCAACTGCTTTTTGTTCGTCTTCACCTTCCGCGGAAAGCGTGACAACGGTGCCTTGAGTCAGGCCCAGAGTCTGCAGTTTGAACAGGCTTTTTGCGCTGGCGCTTTTGCCGTTGGAGGTCACAGTGATCTCAGAAGTGAAGCCTTTCGCTTCTTTAACAAACTGAGCAGCAGGGCGGGTGTGCAGACCGTTCGGAGCGGTAATGGTAACTTCTTGCTGGAACATTATATTTCCCCAACTTATAGGTTTAGTGTTGTGGAACTAAAGTCTAGCCTGGCGACTACACTTTAGCCTGTAGTAATCAGCGATGTTCACGATTCGGAGCGCCGGAATCGGTACATCAGATTCCGATAAGTACGCTTCTGGCCTTCGGCGCTTCGCTTATCATTAAACATTATGCCGCGAAAGCAGGATTTGAACCAAATCATAAAATCGATTCAGCTTGAGCAAATCATGTAATGAATAATTTCGCGCATCAAAATAAATCTGTTGGTTAAATACCAGACCTGATGCACTGAAGCAATGGCAGGGGGGGTAAAAGTTTGAGGTATGCCACAAAAAAGCACCTGAAAAGGTGCTTTTTTACGCGCTTTTAACAAGCTGGCATTACTGTTGCAGTTCTTTCTCAGTGAAGAGATCGGCAAACAGTGCTGTGCTCAGATAGCGTTCACCCGACGACGGTAGGATAACCACAATATTCTTATTGGTAAAGGTTTCATCTTCCTGCAATTTCAGCGCTGCAGCGACGGCCGCGCCGGAGGAGATACCTGCCAGAATGCCTTCTTCTTCCATCAGGCGACGTGCGGTAGAGATGGCTTCTTCGTTGGTGATAGCGACAACTTTATCAACCAGCTTCAGGTCGAGGTTGCCAGGAATGAAACCTGCGCCGATACCCTGAATTTTGTGCGGGCCTGGTTTGATCTCTTCGCCAGCCAGCGCCTGGGCAATAACCGGCGAGTCAGTCGGCTCTACCGCGACGGAAATCAGGTCAGTTTTACCTTTTGTGCCTTTAATATAACGAGACACACCGGTCAGCGTACCGCCGGTACCGACACCGGCGATAAACACGTCTACCTGACCATCGGTATCTTCCCAGATTTCCGGGCCAGTGGTTTTTTCGTGAATTTCCGGGTTCGCCGGGTTGCTGAATTGCTGCAGCAGCAGGAATTTTTCCGGATCGCTGGCGACAATTTCTTCTGCTTTTTGAATCGCGCCTTTCATACCTTTCGCGCCTTCTGTCAGCACCAGATTCGCGCCCAGTGCCTTAAGCAGTTTACGGCGTTCAATACTCATGGTTTCCGGCATGGTCAGCGTCAGTTTGTAGCCACGAGCAGCGGCGACATAGGCCAGCGCGATACCGGTATTACCGCTGGTAGGCTCAACCAGCTCAACGCCTGGTTTTAACACGCCACGTTTTTCTGCATCCCAAATCATGTTGGCACCAATACGGCACTTAACGCTGAAGCTTGGGTTGCGTGATTCTACCTTCGCCAGAATGCGTCCGTTACCGATGCGGTTCAGTCGAACCAGCGGCGTGTGACCGATAGTCAGCGAGTTATCTTCAAAAATCTTACTCATGGCCTGTCCTTAACTGTATGAAATTTGGGGTACTGCCCCAGCATACCTGCTTAAAGATTCTGCGGAAGTAAGTAATTAGCATATCTATATGCAGAAGGGAAATAATGGCTACCAGGATGGAATAAGGAAATTATAACGGCGCTCACGAGCGTGAGCGCCTGAAGGCGTTACTTCCACATCGCGTGTTTGTCGCGGTAGCAGTCAACCCACATCGCCGTTGCGCCGCAGATGGCGACCGGGATGATGACCAGGTTTAACACCGGGATCATGGTGAACAGACTGGCCAGGGCGCCGAACTGCATATTCAGCACTTTGCGCTCGCGCAGGGCGGTGCGCATCGTTTTGAACGGCACTTTATGGTTGTCGAACGGATAGTCACAATATTGAATCGCCAGCATCCAGGCGCTGAACAGGAACCATAAAACCGGTGCGACCGTCTGCCCAATGCCAGGAATAAAATACAACACCAGCAGCACCAGCGCGCGCGGCAGATACCACGCCAGTTTTTGCCATTCGCGCTTCATGATGCGCGGCACGTCTTTTACTACGCCCAAAACGCCTGTATCCGGGGGCGTGGCGCCGGTCAGACGCGCTTCCAGTTGTTCCGCCAGTAACCCGTTGAAGGGCGCGGCAATCCAGTTGGCAATCGTTGAGAAGAAGTAGCCGAAGACCAGTAAAATAGAAATTACCGCGACTGGCCAAAGCAGATAGCTCAGCCACTGCAACCAGTCAGGAATGCGGCTTAACAGTGAGGGGATCCACTCACCCAGCCTGCTGAATAGCCACCAGAACGCGCCCCCCATCAGCACAATGTTGACCAGCAAAGGTAAAATAACGAACCGGCGGATGCCGGGTAATCCGATCAGTTTCCAGCCCTGCGAGAAATAATAGAGGCCGCTGCGCGGGGAAGGGGAGGATGATGAAACCATAGTCAGAGAAAGCTCCTGTGCCTGACAACGACGAAATAACGCGCCTATATTATCGGGTTATCAGCGAATGACCAGTTCGGAAATGTTCGAAAAAACAGCAAAAAGCACGATTTCGCTTATCTTTCTGTGGTGAAAGTCGTTAGCGCACTTGCACTTGACGTGTTGGGCAAATACTCTTAGGGAGTAAATGTTTGCCGTGGTGGCAAGGTGTTAGAACAACAGAGAATATAATGATGCAGGATTTGCGTCTGATATTAATCATTGTTGGCGCGATCGCCATACTCGCTCTCCTGGTTCATGGTTTTTGGACCAGCCGAAAAGAGCGTTCGTCAATGTTCCGCGATCGCCCACTGAAACGCATGAAGTCTCATCGTGACGATGAGTCTGATGATGACTTTGATGAAAGTGATGAAGGCGTGGGCGAAGTTCGGGTTCACAAGGTCAATCACGCTCCGGGCGTAGCAGGGGAGCATGAAGCACCTCGTCAGGCGCCTTCGCACCAGTACCAGCCCCCTTATGAGCGCCAGGTTCAGCAACCTGTACGCCAGGAGGAGCCAGCCCGGCCGTCCGCACCGCAGCCTCAACAGCCGCCGGTGCAGCAACCGCCTGCCCAGCCGCCGCATATGCAGCAGCCGGTTCATCAACCTCATTCTCAGCCGCAGCAGCCTGTCGTCGCACCTCAACCCGTGCAGCCTGTTGCGCCGCAGCCTCAACCGGTTGCTCCGCCACAGCCTGCCGCGCCGGAACCTCAGGTAGCGCAACCCGCGCCTGTCGCTGCGCCAGAGCCAGAGCCGGTAGTCGAAGAAGCGCCTGCGAAACCTGAGCGTAAAGAGACGGTGATCGTCATGAACGTCTCCGCGCATCAGGGGACGCAAATTAATGGCGAACTGCTGCTGAACAGCATTCAGCAGGCCGGGTTCAAATTTGGCGATATGAATATTTTCCATCGTCATTTAAGCCCGGACGGCAGCGGCCCATCGCTCTTCAGCCTGGCGAACATGCTGAAACCTGGCACCTTCGATCCTGAAAATATGGCTGACATGGCTACGCCTGGCGTGACTATCTTCATGCAGGTGCCGTCTTACGGTGATGCACTGCAAAACTTCAAACTGATGTTGCAATCTGCACAGTACATCGCTGATGAAGTTGGCGGTGTTGTGCTCGACGATCAGCGTCGGATGATGACGCCGCAGAAACTGCGCGAATATCAGGATCGCATCCGCGAAGTGCTGGACGCGAACGCCTGATAACGGCTGGCGTTGTATCAACTCTCCCTGAACCCCCGCCTGTCGGGGGTTTTTTATCATTGATGGTGTGATATGGAACCGATCGAACAACAACTGACTGAACTGCGAACCACGCTTCGCCATCATGAATACCTCTATCACGTTATGGATGCTCCGGAAGTTCCGGACGCGGAATATGACCGTCTGATGCGCGAACTGCGTGAGCTGGAAGCCCAACATCCGGATCTGATCACTCCCGACTCGCCAACCCAGCGCGTTGGTGCGGCACCTCTGGCCTCATTTAGCCAGGTGCGCCATGAAGTACCGATGCTGTCACTGGATAACGTGTTTGATGAAGAGAGCTTTGTGGCATTTAACAAACGCGTGCAGGATCGTCTGAAAAACAGCGATGCGCTGGTTTACTGCTGTGAGCTGAAGCTCGATGGCCTGGCGGTGAGCATCCTTTATGAGAATGGCGTGCTGGTGCGGGCGGCTACACGTGGTGATGGTACAACCGGAGAAGACATTACCGCTAACGTGCGTACCATTCGCGCGATTCCGCTGAAGCTGCGTGGCGACAATATTCCGGCGCGACTGGAAGTGCGTGGAGAAGTGTTCCTGCCACAAGCCGGGTTTGAAAAAATTAATGATGATGCGCGCCGCACCGGGGGCAAATTATTTGCTAACCCGCGTAACGCGGCTGCGGGTTCCCTGCGTCAGCTTGACCCGCGCATTACAGCAAAGCGACCACTTACTTTCTTCTGCTACGGCGTCGGTATTCTGGAGGGCGGCGAACTGCCCGCCAGCCATATGGGTCGTCTGCAACAGTTTAAAACGTGGGGACTGCCAGTGAGCGACCGGGTGAAACTCTGCAACTCCCCGGAGGAAGTACTCGCTTACTATCACAAGGTTGAGGAAGACCGCCCAACGCTCGGTTTTGATATCGATGGTGTGGTGATCAAAGTCGATTCGCTGGAATTGCAGGAGCAGTTGGGTTTCGTTGCCCGTGCCCCGCGCTGGGCCGTGGCCTTTAAATTCCCGGCGCAGGAGCAAATGACCTTTGTGCGTGACGTAGAATTTCAGGTGGGCCGTACCGGGGCAATCACCCCGGTTGCACGCCTTGAACCGGTGCAGGTCGCGGGTGTGCTGGTGAGTAACGCAACATTGCACAACGCCGATGAAATCGAGCGTCTTGGGTTACGTATTGGCGATAAAGTGGTGATACGCCGAGCCGGGGATGTTATCCCGCAGGTGGTAAATGTGGTGCTCTCTGAGCGCCCGGAAGGGACGCAGGAAATTGTGTTCCCGACCCATTGCCCGGTTTGTCAGTCTGACGTCGAGCGTGTGGAAGGCGAAGCGGTGGCGCGCTGTACCGGCGGCCTGATTTGTGGGGCGCAGCGTAAAGAGTCGCTGAAGCACTTTGTCTCGCGCCGCGCGCTGGATGTTGACGGCATGGGCGATAAAATCATCGACCAGTTGGTGGAAAAAGAGTACGTCCATACGCCTGCCGATCTGTTCACGTTAACCGCAGGCAAGCTGACCGGGCTCGATCGCATGGGGCCGAAATCGGCGCAAAATGTGGTCAACGCGCTCGAAAAAGCGAAAGACACCACCTTTGCACGCTTCCTCTACGCACTCGGTATCCGTGAAGTGGGTGAAGCCACGGCGGCTGGCCTGGCGGGCTATTTTGGCACGCTGGAGGCACTGGAAGCCGCGTCGATTGAAGAGTTGCAAAAAGTGCCGGATGTCGGCATTGTGGTTGCCACGCACGTTTTTAACTTCTTTGCCGAAGAGAGTAACCGTGAGGTGATCCAGCAACTGCTGAAAGAGGGCATCTACTGGCCCGCGGCGGTGATGATTAATGCTGAAGAGATAGACAGCCCATTTGCCGGAAAAACGGTTGTTCTGACCGGAAGTCTGAGCCAGATGTCACGCGATGACGCTAAAGCGCGCCTGGTAGCGCTGGGCGCGAAAGTAGCGGGTAGCGTCTCGAAGAAAACCGATCTGGTGATCGCCGGAGAAGCCGCGGGCTCTAAGCTTGCCAAAGCGCAGGAACTGGGCATTGAGGTGATCGACGAAGCCGAAATGCTGCGGTTACTGGGAGTCTGAAATGGATAAGGAACAGCTCATTGAAATCGCCAATACGGAAATGCCATTTGGCAAATACAAGGGACGTCGGCTGATTGACGTCCCGGAAGAGTATTTGCTCTGGTTTGCCCGTAAGGATCAATTCCCTGCCGGGCATCTTGGTGAGCTGATGGCCTTAACGTTGTTGATTAAGACCGAAGGGCTGACGCAGCTTGTGCAGCCCCTGAAACGTTAAGCGTCGGCCGCATTCGCCGTGCGAGCCTGCTCTTCGGCCTGTCGTTTGTAACGACGAGCCATTACGGCGCACACCATTAGCTGAATCTGATGGAAAATCATCAGCGGCAGCACCATCATGCCGATAACCGATGTCGGAAACAGAATGTTCGCCATCGGTATTCCATTCGCCAGGCTCTTTTTCGAGCCACAGAAGACAATCGTAATTTCATCCGCTTTATTGAACCCGGCTTTACGCGCTACCACGATATTTATCGCAATGACAATCGCCAGCAGAATAATACTCACCACCACAATAAACAGCAGTGACCCGAGCCCGACTTTATGCCAGATGCCGTTGACTACCGCTTCGCTGAACGCAGAGTAAACCACCAGCAGAATTGAAGTCTGGTCTGTTTTACCAATCCACTTTTTGTGTTTTGCCACAAATGCGCCCGTCCAGGGACGAGAGAGATGGCCAAGTACAAAGGGCAGCAACAACTGGAGCATAATCTTGCCGACCTGATCCAGATTACCTTCCGCGCCGTGCATATTCATCAACAGCCCGACCAGCAGCGGTGACAGGAAAATACCCAGCAGGCTGGAAGCCGAAGCGGAACAGACCGCAGCCGCGACGTTGCCGCCCGCGAGCGAGGTAAACGCAATAGCCGACTGCACTGTCGCAGGCAAAATGCACAGATAGAGAAACCCGGTATATAGCGCAGGATCAACCGCCACTGGCGACCACCATACCAGCAGTACGCCGAGCGTCGGGAAGAGAATAAAGGTGCTGCACATCACCCACAGATGCAATCGCCAGTGACTTCCCCCGGCAATAATCGCCTCGCGAGACAGCTTCGCGCCGTGCATAAAGAACAACAGCGCAATCGCGGCAGTGGTGAGATGTTCAAAGAAAGGAATGAAATCCCCGCGCGCCGGGAAGAAAGACGCCAGCAGCACCACGGTGATCAGCGTTAGCGTGAACGGGTCAAGAATACGAAAAAGTTTCATAAAGACTCCTGAAAATCGATGGCGCTATTGTGCTTCTTTCAGTTTGAGAAATAAAATTGATTTATTGCATCTATTTATGAAGAAAATCGATGAATTACTCCTTACGGCAATTAAAAGTTTTCGTCACTGTTGCGCAGGAAAAAAGTTTTAGCCGGGCAGGGGAGCGTATCGGCCTGAGCCAGTCGGCAGTGAGCCACAGCGTGAAAGAGCTGGAGCACCACACCGGGGTGCGCCTTCTTGACCGGACTACGCGCGAAGTGGTGTTAACAGAGGCCGGCCAGCAGCTTGCCGTCCGGCTTGAACGTTTGCTGGATGAACTGAACAGTACGCTGCGTGATGCCGGGCGCATGGGGCAGCAACTGAGCGGGAAAGTTCGGGTTGCCGCCAGCCAGACGATTTCAGCGCATCTTATTCCCCAGTGCATCGCGGAAAGTCAGCGCCGCTATCCTGATATTCAGTTTGTTCTGCACGATCGCCCGCAGCAGTGGGTGATGGAGAGCATCCGTCAGGGGGATGTGGATTTTGGTATCGTTATCGATCCCGGAGCGGTGGGCGATCTTCAGTGCGAGGCGATCCTCTCTGAACCCTTTTTCATGCTTTGCCATCGTGACCACCCGTTCGCGGCGCAGGATCATGTGTCCTGGCAGGCGCTGCAGGGAGCAAAACTGGTGTTGCAGGATTACGCCTCCGGTAGTCGACCGCTGATTGATGCGGCGCTGGCACGTCATGGTATCCAGGCGGATATTGTGCAGGAGATTGGTCATCCCGCGACGCTATTTCCGATGGTTGCGGCTGGCATTGGCATCAGCATTCTTCCCGCGCTGGCGCTGCCATTGCCGCAGGGGAGCCCTCTGGTCGTGAAACGTATTACGCCCGTGGTGGAGAGGCAGTTGATGCTCGCACGTAGAAAAAATCGTTCGCTTTCTACCGCCGCGGAGGCGCTGTGGGAAGTGGTACGCGATGAAGGCTGTGCGCTGATGACCGAGCGGCAAGGAGATTCGTTATATCGGCTATAGGGAGGATGGCCAATCAGGTTTTAAATTGCGAATTTTGGAATCGTTTAAAGACATTTGGTGGCGCGACAGAATTGAACTGACCACCAAATATTCAGGATGCGGTGAGAAAACAAGACACGCATTAGGAAAGATTTTCACGCTAACTTATTGAAACCTAAATTAATATAGGTTTAGAAGTACGCCTGAAAACAGAAATTTGGCTCCTCTGACTGGACTCGAACCAGTGACATACGGATTAACAGTCCGCCGTTCTACCGACTGAACTACAGAGGAATCGTGTGAACGGGGCGCATATTAACGGGGTGCCTGCGGCTTGTCAAAGGTTGTATGGCCCCTGTGCGTTCGTTTGCTGACAATTTCAGCAACATACGCCTGAGTGGCGATTTTTTTGCCGATCTGCACCGATGTGGTGCGGATTTACCCCTAATGGGGCAGATCAATATCTTCTGACTGAGTGTGAAAAAGAGTCCAGCGATTGGAAAGCCCTGTTACACGCCTGTTGAATCGCGATCGCAAAAGCTGGCAAGCATCTTGCAACTCCTCCGATATCTAAACGCCATTGTTGGCAGTACAGGAGGCAAAATGAACTTAAGACGACTGAAGTACTTTGTGAAAATCGTCGATATCGGTAGCCTGACTCAGGCCGCTGAAGTGTTACATATCGCACAGCCCGCACTGAGCCAGCAGGTCGCCACGCTGGAAGGCGAACTCGATCAACAATTGTTGATCCGTACCAAGCGCGGCGTAACGCCAACCGAAGCGGGTAAAGTGCTCTATACCCATGCCCGCACCATCCTCCGCCAGTGTGAGCAGGCGCAGCTAGCGGTTAATAATGTCGGGCAAACGCTCAGCGGCCCGGTTTCAATAGGCCTGGCGCCAGGAACTGCCGCATCATCCATCACCATGCCGTTACTGCAGGCAGTGCGTAATGAATTACCCGATGTTCTGATTTATCTCCATGAAAACAGCGGGTCTGCGCTGAATGATAAGCTGCTAAGTGGACAACTGGACATGGCGGTATTGTACGATCGTTCGCCTGTCGCTGGCGTTAATAGCCAGCCGCTGCTGAAAGAAGATCTCTATCTGGTCGGTACACGGGATTGCCCGGGACAGAGTATCGATTTAACCGCCGTCGCGGAGATGAATTTATTCCTGCCGCGTGATTACAGCGCCGTCCGTGCTCGCGTGGATGAAGCTTTTTCTCTGCGTCGCCTGACCGCCAAAATTATCGGCGAGATTGAATCCCTTTCCACCCTGACAGCGGCAATCGCAAGTGGAATGGGGGTGACGGTGCTGCCAGAATCCGCGGCGCGTTCGTTATCGCAGGCGGCAAATGGCTGGATGGCGCGTATTACCACGCCATCAATGAGCCTGCCTCTGTCGCTGAATATGTCGGCGCGGGGCTCGCTCTCTCCACAGGCTCAGGCGGTGAAAGAAATTTTGATTTCTCTGGTAAGTCGCCCGGCGCTGGATAACCGTGAATTGCAGTTGGTTAGCTAACGTATATTCTTTTAAGTAATAAGTTGCTGGTTTTTATTATTTGTTAGCGGACGCGTCAGACTTTAACAATAGTGCAATGTCTGATCGACCCGGAGGGGAAGGTGAACTTCCAGCAACTGAAAATTATTCGTGAAGCAGCAAGGCAGGATTACAACCTGACCGAAGTTGCCAATATGCTTTATACATCGCAGTCGGGTGTGAGCCGTCATATCCGCGAGCTGGAAGAAGAACTGGGGATTGAGATCTTCATCCGCCGCGGTAAGCGGCTGCTGGGGATGACTGAACCGGGTAAAGCGCTCTTAGTGATTGCCGAGCGCATTCTAAATGAGGCAAGCAATGTCCGTCGCCTTGCCGATCTCTTCACGAACGATGGTTCAGGTGTATTAACCATCGCCACGACACACACTCAGGCGCGATACAGTCTGCCTCCGGTAATAAAGGCATTTCGGGAAATCTTCCCGGATGTTCGTCTGGAGCTGGTGCAGGGCACACCGCAGGAAATAGAAGCGCTGCTGCACAACGGCGGCGCGGATATCGGCATTGCCAGTGAACGCCTGAGCAATGACAGCACGCTGGTGGCTTTCCCCTGGTTCCGCTGGCACCATCATGTGCTGGTGCCGCAGGATCACCCTCTGACGCAAATCACGCCGCTAACGCTGGAAGCTATCGCCCGCTGGCCGCTCATTACTTATCGCCAGGGGATCACCGGTCGCTCGCGCATCGATGAGGCATTTAATCGTAAAGGGCTACTGCCTGATATTGTGCTGAGTGCGCAGGATTCTGATGTTATCAAAACCTACGTCGAGCTGGGGCTGGGTATTGGCCTGGTGGCGGAACAGTCCGGAGATGTGCAGGAATCCGGAAAGCTGGTTCGCCTGGATACGCATCATCTGTTTGATGCTAATACCGTGTGGCTCGGGCTTAAGCGTGGGCAATTGCAGCGCAACTATGTCTGGCGCTTTATCGAGCTCTGCAATGCCGGGTTGTCGCTGGAGGAGATTAAGCGGCAGGCGATGGAACCTGATGAGCTGGCCCTGGATTACCAGATTTAACCTTTACGAGCCGGCGCGTCAGTGCGACACGCCGGCTTTTTCTGATGAGATTAAATACCACTGAACCAGTTGTAGCCTTGATCCTCCCAGTAACCGCCAGGGTTGGTATCGCTGACAAATATGGCCGCGATATGTTTGGCGTTTTTGAACCCCAGCTTGGTGGGAACCCTGAGTCGCAGGGGGAAACCATACTCTTCCGGTAATGCCTTACCTGCGAAATCCAGTGCCAGAATGGTTTGCGGATGTAGCGCGGTGGCCATATCAATACTGGAGTAGTAACGATCCGCACATTTAAAACCCACGTAACGGGCGGTGAGATCGGCACCGATATGCTGCAGGAAGAGTTTCAGCGGAATGCCTCCCCACTGGCCAATCGCGCTCCAGCCTTCAATGCAGATCAACCGCGTAATCTGGCTTTGCCGGGGCAGGCGTTGTAATTGCTCCAGCGTCCACGGCGCTTTTTTTTCCACCATGCCAGAGACTTCCAGCCGATAGTCGGCCAGATCCACGATCGGCGCATTGTACGCCGGATAAAAGGCGTTAAACGGAAAGGGATCGGTTATCTGATCCGGACGATAAGTTTGCACCAGACGCTGGCCGCTGAATAACCAGGACTGAACGCGATCGTTCCAGCGAGACATCGCCCAGAGGACTTTATCGACCTGATCGCCACTCTGCATATCGCAGCCGGTCAGCATCGCCACGCCACCCAGGGTCAATCCTGAACGGAGCAGGAGTCGACGCTGTAAATTCACTAACTGCTTTTTCTGATCCGGCTCCAGAACCGGCGCACTCCGGCGGGAAATTTTATTCTTCACGTTTACCCCCAGTGAGCATGCTCCATAAGGTGGATGGCACAATAATCACCATCAGAACGTGGATGATGACAAACAGCCCTACGCCCGCCATAGCGAAAAAGTGGACGTAGCGCGCGATAGCAAAACCGCCGAATAGCGCTACCAGCCAGTACAGTTGTACGGGTTTCCAGATAGCCAGCCCGGAAAGAACCAGCAGCAGGCTCGGTACCAGAACGCCCAAATACATCAATTTTTGAATCGCGTTGTAATGGCCGTGGCGATGGCGTAAGCGCAGGGTGAATGTCAGACCAATATCACGCCATAGCGCGGCAAAGCTCAGCGGCAGCAGGTCGCGGCGAAAGTGCTCGCTGAACAGGCTCCACAGCAGATAACAACAGGCGTTGAACACTAACAGCCACATCACCGCCAGATGCCAGCCAATCGCGCCGCCAAGCCAGCCGCCTAATGTTGCAACGGGGGGGAAGGTGAAGGCGAACAGCGGTGCGGCGTTATAAATTTCCCAGCCACTCATGAACATGCAGACCATCGCAAACACGTTTACCCAGTGGGTGAGCCTGACGGGCCAGCGATGCACCGGCCGTGATGTATTGGTTTTCATGCTGGCCTCCTGGCTTACATTGGCGGTACTGTTCCATTTTTTCCGGCAGAAATACGGGTGGCGACGCGTTCGCCCTTATCGTCAGCGGCGGAGAAGAGAACAATATGGGTGCCGGGTTTCAGCAGGCTGCGATCGCCGGGATCAATCGTCACGATTGGCGTGTCGTCCGGTACGATGACATTTTTTTGCTGATTCCCGTAATTGACGGTCAGGGTACGTCCATTGGTATTGACCAGTTTCCCGATGGTGCCGTTAGTCATGGTATTGGTTTTGCCATCAGCGGATTCCCAGGGAGAATGTCCTTCACCTGTTCCACGCAGGCTTGGGGCGAACACATGCACTTCCAGCGCCTTCAGACTACCGTCAGCCTGGGGAACCGCAGCGGTACCGATAAAACTGTCCGCTTTAATATCTTCCGGGGAGCCCTTAGATACGCTAAATACCTGGGTTTTATCATTTAGTTTGACCTCGACTTTTTCACCTTTCCTGTCGGTGAGTTCGAGACGGCTATCTGTCACCTGATCTATCGTCCCTCGCAGAGGGGCGATGGCTTTGCTTGCTGTTTGTGCACTGGCAATGCCGCTACACATCATCAGGGTGGACAGCAGTAAACCGGCAATACGTTGGTGTGTGTGCATAACATTCTCCTGTGTTTGTTTGTCAATTAAGCATGACAGTTGATCAGGGCAGCACCATGTCCGATTGATGACATTAATGTCATCAATCGATGCTGCACAAACTGGTAATCTGTTTGCAGATGTCATCAAGGTGGTGAAAATGCGCATATTAGTGGTGGAAGATGATACCGGAACCGGTAATTACCTGAAGAAGGGGCTTACGGAGGCGGGATACGGCGTCGATTTGGCGCGTGATGGTACTGATGGTTTGTTTCGGGCGCTGGAGCATCAATATGATGCCATTGTGCTGGATGTCATGCTGCCGGGGCTCGATGGCTGGCAGATCATTGATGTTTTACGCAAGAAAAGCGATGTACCAATCCTGTTTCTGACCGCCCGTGATGAGGTTCAGGATCGTATTCATGGCCTTGAACTGGGTGCCGATGATTACCTGGTCAAACCTTTCTCATTCACGGAACTGGTGCTACGGCTGCGAACGCTGTTACGTCGCGGTACTGTGCGTGAATCCGATCGTTATACCATTGCCGATATGCATATCGATGTGCTGCGACGTAAAGTTACGCGCCAGGATACAGTTATCACTTTGACAAATAAAGAGTTTATGCTGTTGCATCTTCTGGCGCGACGCGAGGGGGAAGTCCTGTCGCGTACTATGATCGCCTCGCAGGTATGGGATATGAATTTTGATAGCGACACCAATGTCGTGGATGTGGCGATTAAGCGCCTACGGGCGAAAGTGGATCGGCCGTTTGAGCCTAAGCTCATCCATACTGTGCGCGGCATCGGCTATGTCTGTGAGGTTCGCCCATGAGCCTGCTCTCCCGGCGATGGCAGCGGATATCGCTGACACTGCGTAGTGCCATATTATTTGCTCTGATCGCCGCATTGGTGGTAAGCGCGGCAGGGGGCTACCTCTACAACGCGATGCGTCAGGAGATGATCTACCGTAGCGACCTGCAGGTGATCGGACGAATCGAATATTACCGAAATGTACTGAGTAAGCGTTTTCCACTCGACAGGCTGGTGGCCAATACCGGGATGTTTGAAAATATGCTGGGTAACGAGCAGGATATTTTAATCTTTCAGATCCAGGGGCAGGCGCCTTTAATTAATGTTAATCCCGCGAACTATACACTGCCGCCCATGACGCCAACATCAGGTGATCATCCTCAGCGCCTTAGCGAGGTGCAGGCCGGTATGACCGAACAGGGCGTACCGCTGCGCGGGGCTTCGGGACTGGTGACGCTGGAAGATGGGCGTGTTCTGCAAATTTCAGTCGCACACGTCATGGTAAACGAACAAAAAATGCTGGCGCGTTATTTGTGGCGCGTTATTGCAGCCGTGGTGGCAGCTTTTCTGGTTATCGCGCTTCTCGGGTACTGGGTGATGCGTCGCGAGCTGCGGCCGTTAAGGCGTATGGCGACTGAAGCGGCGGCGATTGCCCCCAACACGCTGGCAACCCGTTTAAGCGAGCAGGACGCGCCGCAGGAACTACAGCAACTGATCGTTTCGTTCAATGCCATGCTTGATAGACTCAATGAAGGTTATCAGCGCCTGACACAGTTTTCCGCAGACCTGGCCCATGAGATCCGCACGCCGGTGGGGGCACTAATGGGCCAGTGCCAGGTAGCTTTGTATCAGTCGCGTAGCGTTGAAGAGTATGAAACATTGCTCACCAGCAACATGGAGGAGCTGGAGCGCATCTCGCGCATGGTGGAAAATATTCTGTTTCTGGCGCGCGCCAGCAATGCACAATCGGTGCTGATCTATCGCAACCTGGATATTGCGGTGGAGCTGCAGCGTGTCGCTGATTACTTCGAAGGGGTGGCTGAAGAGCGGGGAATTTGCCTGAGTTGCGAAGGGGGCGGGCAGCTACGTGCCGATGCTATGCTTTTTCAGCGAGCCTTAAGCAATCTGGTTGCTAACGCAGTACGTTATGCCGATGAGGAGAGTCATATCATCCTGCGCGTCAGCACTGAGAAAGGTCGTCAGGTTATTCAGGTGATAAACCAGGGCGCCATGATTGCTGAAACACATCTGGATAAATTGTTTGAACGTTTTTATCGGGTTGATGCAGCACGCAGTAGCCATGCCAGTGGCCTGGGGTTATCGATTGTGCGCGCGATTATGACCCTGCATGGTGGTGAGGTTCGGGCACAATGCTTCTCACAGCCGCCTTCGGCGCTGATTGTATTTAGCCTGATCTTTCCGCCTGGAGAGGATCAAAACCCGTTGCCGCAGAAAGCAAAAAGGCGCCTTTAGGGCGCCTTTTTACATTGGTGGGTCGTGCAGGATGACTCGCTTCGCTCGCCCTTCGGGTCGTCGCCGCAGGGCGGCTCCGTTGTTTCGCTACGCTCAACACCGAACCTGCAGCAGGTTCGAATCGTTGATTTCTGCGCATAGCAAAAAGGCGCCTTTAGGGCGCCTTTTTACATTGGTGGGTCGTGCAGGATGACTCGCTTCGCTCGCCCTTCGGGCCGTCGCCGCAGGGCGGCTCCGTTGTTTCGCTACGCTCAACACCGAACCTGCAGCAGGTTCGAATCGTTGATTTCTGCGCATAGCAAAAAGGCGCCTTTAGGGCGCCTTTTTACATTGGTGGGTCGTGCAGGATTCGAACCTGCGACCAATTGATTAAAAGTCAACTGCTCTACCAACTGAGCTAACGACCCGAAGTGGTGGGTGATGACGGGATCGAACCGCCGACCCCCTCCTTGTAAGGGAGGTGCTCTCCCAGCTGAGCTAATCACCCACTTCGGTACTTCACATTTTAACAAGAAACTTAGCTGGCGAGAAAGTGGTGGGTGATGACGGGATCGAACCGCCGACCCCCTCCTTGTAAGGGAGGTGCTCTCCCAGCTGAGCTAATCACCCACTTCTCAATTTCTTGCTACACGGCGGAGACTACATAAAGTAGTTGGTGGGTGATGACGGGATCGAACCGCCGACCCCCTCCTTGTAAGGGAGGTGCTCTCCCAGCTGAGCTAATCACCCCCGCTGTGTGGAGTCGCATTATAGGGAGAGTTGAAAATGAGTCAACGCCTTTTCAAAAGAATTTGTTCGTTCGTCGTAAAATTAAGCAATGCGGGGAAGGTTTATGCGTTTACGCATGATTTCTAAACAAAAACGGCTAACTTCGTCTGTGATAAGGGATCAACATTGAGGATTCGTCCGGGAGTGGTAGAATATTGCCCTTCTTAGTTTCAGGTTTTGCCGGTTGTCGGCATCTTTAATAAACGTAAGGCCATTTAATGAAAATCAAAACTCGCTTCGCGCCCAGCCCGACAGGCTATCTGCACGTCGGCGGTGCTCGTACTGCTCTTTACTCCTGGCTTTTTGCACGTAACCACGATGGTGAGTTTGTGCTGCGTATTGAAGACACCGATCTCGAGCGCTCCACGCCGGAAGCTATCGAAGCCATCATGGATGGTATGAACTGGTTGAATCTGGAATGGGATGAAGGCCCTTACTATCAGACTAAACGTTTCGATCGCTATAACAATGTGATTGATGAAATGCTGGAAACAGGCACGGCGTATAAATGCTACTGCTCCAAAGAGCGCCTGGAAGCGCTGCGTGAAGAGCAGATGGCCAAAGGCGAAAAACCGCGCTACGACGGCCGCTGCCGCCACAGCTATGAGCATCATGCAGATGACGAACCGTGTGTCGTGCGTTTTGCTAACCCACAGGAAGGTTCCGTTATCTTCGATGACCAGATCCGTGGCCCTATCGAGTTCAGCAACCAGGAGCTCGACGATCTGATCATCCGCCGTACCGATGGCTCCCCAACCTATAACTTCTGTGTTGTGGTTGATGACTGGGATATGGAAATTACCCACGTTATTCGTGGCGAAGACCATATCAACAACACGCCGCGTCAAATCAACATCCTGAAAGCGCTCAATGCGCCGGTGCCGGTTTACGCACACGTGTCGATGATTAACGGCGACGATGGTAAAAAACTCTCCAAACGCCACGGTGCGGTAAGCGTTATGCAGTATCGCGACGACGGCTATCTGCCGGAAGCGTTACTGAACTATCTGGTGCGTTTAGGTTGGTCTCATGGCGATCAGGAAATCTTCACCCGTGAAGAGATGATTAAATTCTTCACCCTGAACGCGGTCAGCAAATCGGCCAGCGCCTTTAATACTGAAAAACTGCAGTGGCTGAACCACCACTACATTAACAATCTCCCGGCGGAATATGTTGCAACACATCTGCAATGGCATATTGAGCAGGAAAATATTGATACCCGCGTGGGGCCTCAGCTTGCTGAACTGGTGAAACTGCTGGGCGAGCGTTGCAAGACGTTGAAAGAGATGGCGCAGAGCTGCCGCTATTTCTATGAAGATTTCGCCGAGTTTGACGCGGATGCCGCGAAGAAACATCTGCGTCCGGTAGCGCGTCAGCCGCTGGAAGTTGTGCGTGATAAACTGGCCGCTATCAGCGACTGGAGCGCGGAAAACGTTCACCACGCTATTCAGGCAACCGCTGATGAACTGGAAGTCGGTATGGGTAAAGTCGGTATGCCGCTACGCGTTGCGGTGACCGGCGCAGGGCAGTCACCGGCGCTGGACGTTACCGTTCACGCGATTGGTAAAGCCCGCAGTATTGAGCGTATTAACAAAGCGCTGGGCTTTATTGCTGAGCGTGAAAGCCAGCAGTAATTGCCGCAAAACAAAAAAACGGGCGAAAGCCCGTTTTTTTGTATGAGTATCAACACCGTTGTTATGCGGTCTTTCCGGATGCGATCCCTAGTCGCGACAAGAACCCGCAAATACCTTCCCGACGTAGCAGAACATTCAGCCTTTCCATCTCCGCCGGCGTCATTACCTGCAAGGTATCGCTAATTTGCTGCCAGAGTACATCCGACTCTTTAGCTGAATAGGTTTTGGCCGGTTCTGCAATCTGTGTATTAAAATCATCATCTTCGAGCAGGGCAGGCGTGTTCGCCAGATACGCGCGAACCTGTGGCGTGATATGCACCAGTCTCGCCCGGCCACCTTTTACGCCCGGCATCGGTTCGGTTTGCCAGCTTTGTTCGCGGATCCAACGATTAATCGTCTGACGAGTCATTCCCAGACAACGCGCCAGTTCGTCGGTAGACATTTTATCTTTAAGTTTTTTCATCACGATCATTAGCCACGAATACCCAAACGTTGCAGCAGGCCGCTGATCCCTTCACGCAGCAGAAGCGAGGTGAGTTGTTTCTGTTCTTCAGGCGTCATCTCTTGCGCCAGATTCAGTAACAGCCCGTGAAACACGTTATCGTGCACACTCTGCGCGGTGGAGGTTGCGGTTGTGTCGGAAGCGCGTTGTGCGCTGTAGATAAATTCCCGAACCTGATCGTTGATGTGAATCAGGCGCGCTTTTCCACCCTGAACGCCAGGGCGCGGCGATGTTTGCCAGCCTTCCTTGCGCACCCACTTATTAATGGTTTGCCGGCTATAACCGGTCACATTGGCGATTTCTTCCGGTGTCATTCGTTCCTTGAGCATGCTATTTCCTGAATCGCAGTGTGGAAATTACGAGTTCATGTTATAGCATCATTTTAAAAGAAAGCGTGACAGGTTTAACTTCTCTCTGCGAGCGTGCTCGAAATGTTGTTCATCTGTTTGCTTTTTCAGCGATTAGCTGCGAGCCCGGCATTTTGCCGTTGACACTTTGCGGCGGAATTCATATTATGCCGCCCGTCAACACGACACGCTTTACGTTGGGGCTATAGCTCAGCTGGGAGAGCGCTTGCATGGCATGCAAGAGGTCAGCGGTTCGATCCCGCTTAGCTCCACCAAATCCTGCTCCCATCAGGTTTGGAACGTAAAAGCACCGTCGGGGCTATAGCTCAGCTGGGAGAGCGCTTGCATGGCATGCAAGAGGTCAGCGGTTCGATCCCGCTTAGCTCCACCAAATTTAAACCCTCGCCTGTGGCGGGGGTTTTTTGTTTATACCCTTCCTAAACCATCTACTAATATTGTCGTATTCCGCCCAAATAAGACGGGATTTCCTGCTCCTCAACCTTGATTCGCTCGAATAATGCCCATAGTATCACTCAGGGTTATAGTTCGGATGACAAGGATGCAGTTCTGACAACTAATGAGATTTAAAATCGATATTTTATCGCGCAAGTTTTTCGTTGCATTAGCGCTCTCTTTAATCGCAATTCCGTTTGCTCGCTATGTCTCGCCTAAAACTGTGGTTGATGGAGCGGCTGTCTATCTGGCCTGGCTGCCGCTGAGCGCCAGTTTCGCTATAACGTTGCTTTTTGGTCGTCATGCCATACTGCCGTTGATTATCAGTTTTATGGTGGTCAACAGCGTAGTGGTAGAACTCACATCATTCCAGGCAAGCGTGCTGCTGTTCTGTCAGATGCTGGGTGTCACCGTTTCCTGCTCAATGTTACGCTGGATTATCGGCAAACGCTGGCGCTATGGACTGCCAAAATTTCATATGGGGATGGTGGTTTTCTGGATTGGCTTTATCGCCCCGGCGCTTATCAAAGGCGCGATGTATCTAATGGGCTGCTATCTGCACTTTCCGCTTAACGTCGCCAACTATTTTTCGACCAGCTCGCTGGTTTATGGCGTTGTGGATGTTCAAAGTTTAATTTGCGCATCGCTGATATTTACGCCGCTGTTCTACTATCCGCTACGGATGCTCCTGAACTATCGTTATGCCATTGGCTTCTGGCATCGCCACGTTACGACTATTTTGACATCAGGCAACCGCACCTTTGTACTCTACTGGCTATTGGGGCTGGTTACGATACTCAGTGTTCTGTGCTCTCCTTATGAAAATAAGTACATTGCCGGTTATCTGGTTCCCATTATATTTATTCTGTTTTTCGCAGGGATTAGCCGCCTGAGCAGTGTGTTGATCGTCCTGATCTGGTCTGTTTCCGCGTTCCTGCTGGTATTGAATAATAAACACTTCCTGTTTGGCGTTTTGAGTGCTTACTCGGTCGCTTTTGTGCTGTCGGTGCTGATTTCCTTCACCATTTGCATTCTCTACATGGTGCAGATTTACGCCCGTGGCGAGGCGCTGAAGCGTAAATGGCATGATCAGGCCTTAATTGATCCCCTAACCGGGCTGCCCAACCTGCGAGAATTTGAACTCTATTTGAAAGAGCATCAGCAGGCCACCGTATGCTGCCTGCGTATTGATAATCTCGAATTTTTGAGCCGCCATTACGGCATGATGATGCGGATTTACTGCAAGCGCGCAATTACGCGGAATCTGCAACCCCTACTGACCAGCGACGAGAAGCTCTTCCAGATCCCGGGTAATGAGCTGTTGTTGGTTCTTACTGGCCCGGAAACGGAAGCGCGCCTGACCCATATCGTTGAGTTCCTCAATAATCATAAGATTAACTGGAACAATCATGTGATGGATCTTGAGTTTGGCGCCTCATGGGGGGTGATTGACGGTAAAGAAGAGAACCAGTTGCACCATACGTTGGGGCAATTGAGCTGGCTCTCTGAACAGGCCTGCAGTTCGCATCAGGTGCTGGCGCTGGATAGCCGCGAGGAGGCTATCTCTGGATTTACTACGGAACGGGTCATGATGCTCAACCGAGTTAAGCGTGCGCTGGCGCACGGCGGTATCCTGCTCTACGCCCAGCCTATCGTGGATAAAGAAGGGAAGGGGTATCACGAAATTCTGAGTCGCCTGCAGTGCGACGGCGAACTGATTATGCCGGATAAATTTATTCCGATTATTACTCAGTTTAACCTCAGCTATCGCTTTGATATGCGGGTCGTAGAAACGCTGTTTAGCAAGATGAAACACTACCCTGGACAGCGTTTCTCTCTCAATCTGATGCCATTTACGCTGATGCAGAAGGGGGCGGCTGATGAAATCATCGCGCTGTTGAAACGCTATCATGTCGCTGCGCAGAAAATCACCATCGAAGTGACGGAAGAGCAAGCCTTCTCCGATTCGGAAAATAGTCTGCACAATATCCGGCAGCTTAGCGACTACGGTTTCCTCATTGCCATTGATGACTTCGGTACCGGTTACGCCAACTACGAGCGTCTGAAACGGCTGGAGGCGGATATTGTGAAGATTGACGGCTGCTTCGTGCGAGATATTGTGGCTGAGAAAATGGATCAACTCATCGTCAAGTCGATTTGCGATATGGCGAAGGTGAAGAACCTGACGCTGGTTGCGGAGTATGTCGAAACAGAAGAACAGAAATCGATGCTTTTCGCTCTCGGCGTCGACTATTTGCAGGGCTATTTGATTGGCAAACCTGCGCCGCTCAGTGAACTGAAGAAATAAAAAAGCCGGGGCAATTGCCCCGGTTGATAAAGCGGAAATACCCTGTTGTCGTTACAGCACCAGCGCTGCAATCGACGCCGACAGGACACTCACCAGCGTAGAACCATAAACCAGTTTCAGGCCAAAACGGGAAACCACATTGCCTTGCTCTTCGTTCAGACCTTTAATCGCACCCGCGATGATGCCGATAGAGGAGAAGTTAGCGAAGGAGACCAGGAATACGGAGATGATACCGACGGCACGCGGAGAGAGCGTTGAGGCCACTTTCTGCAGATCCATCATCGCCACAAATTCGTTGGAAACCAGTTTGGTCGCCATGATACTGCCCACCTGCAACGCTTCGCTGGCCGGAACACCCATCACCCAGGCAATCGGATAGAAGATGTAGCCCAGGATGCCCTGGAAGGAGATGCCCAGCACCGCAGCAAACAGCGCATTCAATGCGGCAATCAGGGCGATGAAGCCAATCAGCATGGCGGCAACGATAATCGCCACTTTAAAACCAGCCAGAATGTATTCACCCAGCATTTCGAAGAAGCTCTGGCCTTCGTGCAGGTTAGACATTTGAATGTTTTCTTCGCTCGCATCAACGCGGTAGGGGTTGATGATAGACAGGACGATAAAGGTGCTGAACATGTTCAGAACCAGCGCCGCCACCACATATTTCGGATCCAGCATGGTCATGTATGCGCCGACGATGGACATCGACACGGTAGACATTGCGGTCGCCGCCATGGTGTACATACGGTTGCGGGACATTTTGCCGAGGATATCTTTATAGGCGATAAAGTTCTCAGACTGACCCAGGATCAGCGAACTAACGGCGTTAAAAGATTCCAGTTTACCCATGCCATTGACTTTGGAGAGCAGGAAGCCAATCGCGCGGATGACAATCGGCAGTACGCGAATGTGTTGCAGAATACCAATCAGCGCGGAGATGAATACGATTGGGCACAGCACTTTCAGGAAGAAGAAGGCGAGGCCTTGATCGTTCATGCTGCCGAAGACGAAGTTAGTCCCTTCGTTGGCAAACCCGAGCAGTTTTTCAAACATTTCGGAGAAGCCTTTCACAAAGCCCAGGCCCACGTTGGAGTTCAGGAAGAACCAGGCCAGTAAAACTTCGATGACAAGTAACTGAATTACATAACGAATACGAATTTGTTTGCGGTCATGGCTGACCAGCAACGCTAAAATCGCCACAACGCCAAGCGCCAGGACAAAATGAAGAACGCGGTCCATATTTGCTCCAAATATGAGGCAGGTTTAATTTTCTTGCACATTCTATGTAACGTAAGTAAATAAAACGAGATCAACGTCGCACTATATTCAGAACCTGTGAGCAAACTCAAAATTAGTGATCGAACATACATTTTTGTTATGTTAAGTAAATGTGTTAAAAGTTTGTTGGATGTACTAACCTTTACTAAGCGTATACCAAACCCCCCCATCCTCCAGTCCGGCTATTGGTTCGAGCTATCAGAGCAATTATTATCACCGTCACAAATGAACTTGATAATCATTCGCATTTTGATAGCATGAAACATAGCAAAGGCTATGTTTTTGAGGCAGAGAATGACGAACAGTCGCGTGGCAAGTAACAACAGCAGTCGTACAGCGCGCCGGATGAGGCTTGCGCTGATGGGGCCCGCATTTATTGCCGCCATTGGGTATATCGATCCGGGTAACTTTGCGACCAATATTCAGGCTGGGGCCAGCTTCGGCTATCAACTGCTGTGGGTTGTGGTCTGGGCTAACCTGATGGCGATGCTGATTCAGGTGCTCTCTGCAAAACTCGGTATCGCCACGGGGAAAAACCTCGCGGAACAAATTCGCGATCACTACCCAAGGCCGGTGGTGTGGTTTTACTGGGTACAGGCGGAAATTATCGCCATGGCAACCGACCTTGCGGAGTTTATTGGTGCGGCGATTGGTTTTAAGCTGATCCTCGGTATCTCCCTGCTTCAGGGGGCCATATTAACCGGGATTGCGACCTTCCTGATTCTGATGCTGCAACGTCGCGGGCAAAAACCGCTGGAGAAAGTTATCGGCGGGCTGCTGCTGTTTGTTGCCGCGGCGTATATTGTCGAACTGATTTTTTCCCAGCCTGCGCTGGCGCCGCTCGCTAAAGGGATGATCATCCCTTCGCTGCCCACCTCAGAAGCCGTTTTCCTTGCGGCGGGCGTACTGGGTGCGACCATCATGCCGCACGTTATTTATCTGCACTCCTCGCTGACGCAAAATTTGCATGGCGGAAGCGCGCGTGAACGCTATAACGCCACGCGCTGGGATGTGGCTATCGCCATGACCATCGCCGGATTCGTCAACCTGGCGATGATGGCCACTGCCGCAGCGGCGTTTCATTTCAATGGACACACGGGAATTGCCGATCTTGATCAGGCTTACCTGACGCTGGAGCCGTTGCTGAGCCATGCTGCCGCCACCATCTTTGGCCTGAGTCTGATTGCCGCCGGGCTCTCTTCCACCGTGGTAGGGACGCTGGCAGGGCAGGTGGTCATGCAGGGCTTTATTCGCTTCCATATTCCGCTGTGGGTACGCCGTACTGTGACGATGCTGCCATCGTTCATTGTGATCCTGATGGGCATGGATCCAACCCGCATTCTGGTGATGAGCCAGGTGCTGCTGAGCTTCGGGATTGCGCTGGCGCTGGTGCCGTTGCTGGTCTTTACCAGCAATGCCCAACTGATGGGGGATCTGGTCAACTCGACGCTGGTCAAACGTACCGGGTGGGTGATTGTGGGCCTGGTGGTTGCGCTGAATGGTTGGCTGCTGGCAGGAACGCTGCTGGGGCTCTAGAAAAAAGGGTTTCTGCATAGCAGAAACCCTTTTTTTTAATTCGAGGTTTAATGACGATGACCGCGTCCGCCGTGCCCATGGCCCCGGCCACGCCCATCGTGGCGACCATCGTGATAACCGCGCTCGTAAGCTTTACGATTATCCCAGCCGCGATGTCGGCCATTATCATGGCGATGCCAGCCGCGGTCACGCCATTGATAGTGACGATGCCAGTAGCCACGGTCGCGCCAGTGGCCGCCATCCCAGTAGTTACCGTAATTGTCACGATCGC
The DNA here is from genome assembly GCF_039889165.1 of Pseudocitrobacter cyperus. Lineage (NCBI taxonomy): Bacteria > Pseudomonadati > Pseudomonadota > Gammaproteobacteria > Enterobacterales > Enterobacteriaceae > Pseudocitrobacter > Pseudocitrobacter cyperus. The sequence goes on from NZ_JAYMYY010000006.1 coordinate 186,382, forward strand.
CAATTTGTAATTTTATTGATGGCAGCAGGGTGATTTCGCCAGCGTTGGCAATCAGCGGGGCTGCTGAAAACATCAACACTGCCGCCAGAATCAGTGACCTGAACATACTTTATCTCCTTCACGATCGGGGCCGTATGCGGCCTGTTAACCCTATATTACGAACAAGTAAATATCCGTATCATCGGGGTAACTCCTAAATCAGAAGGCACAGCACTTTTTGCTAAAAGTGCTGTTAATTTGCGCTAACCTAAAATAGCGTCTATGGCGGCACGTTCCTCGGGGCTGAACTGCCGGTTATTCAGCATGCCTTCGGCATCGTCCAGTTGCGCGGTTTTGCTGGCGCCAATCAGCACCGACGTCACTTTCTCGTCACGCAAAACCCAGGCCAGCGCCATTTGCGACAGTTTCTGCCCGCGCTGTTCGGCTATCTCATTTAACTGGCGCACTTTTGCGAGCTTCTCTGCCGTTAGCTGTTCCGGGTTAAGGAAGCGGCTACCGCTGGCGGCGCGGGAATCGGCCGGAATACCGTTCAGATAGCGGTCGGTGAGTTGCCCGCCTGCCAGCGGTGAGAAGGCGATACTGCCAACACCTTCCCGTTGCAGCAAATCGAGCAGATCTTCCTCAACCCAGCGCTCAAACATCGAATACTTTGGCTGGTGAATCAGGCAGGGGGTGCCCAGATCGTTGAGGATCGCAAGCGCCTCTTTCGCACGCTCCGCCGGATAATTGGAAAGCCCGATGTACAGTGCTTTGCCCTGACGCACAATGTGATCCAGCGCGCGCATCGTTTCGGCCAGCGGCGTGTCGGGATCCGGGCGATGATGGTAAAAGATATCGACATATTCCAGCCCCATGCGTTTAAGGCTCTGGTCGAGACTGGCAATCAGATATTTTCGCGAGCCCCAGTCGCCGTAAGGGCCATCCCACATGGTGTAGCCCGCTTTGCTGGAGATAATCAACTCATCGCGATAAGGCAAAAAATCTTCCCGTAAAAGGCGGCCAAAGTTGCTTTCTGCGGAGCCCGGCGGCGGCCCGTAATTATTGGCTAAATCAAAATGGGTAATACCCAGATCGAAGGCGTGGCGCAGCAGTTGCCTGCTGGTCTCAATCAACGTGGCATCGCCAAAGTTGTGCCATAAACCTAAAGAGATAGCCGGAAGTTTGAGCCCGCTCGCGCCGCAGCGACGGTATTCCATCTTTTGATAGCGCGCGGGATTTGCCTGGTAAACCATAATTCCTCCGCATTAGTCAGGGGTGTATACGTTTACACTACGCAAAGTTCACGCTGCCGTATATGCCTGCCGCCTGTAAAATTAACTTTCCAATAGCATTTTCGTATTCATCTGGACAGCCGAAGCGCTTCTTCAATACTCAGATGAGGGTTAGTGACGAAAGGGTGCTTATCATGCAAACGTCTTACACTGTTGCGGACTATCTACTGGATCGCCTCGCGGATTGCGGCGTGAGCCATCTGTTTGGTGTGCCGGGGGATTACAACTTACAGTTCCTCGACCATGTGATTGCGCATCCTGCATTACGCTGGGTTGGTTGCGCGAATGAACTCAACGCGGCCTATGCCGCCGATGGCTATGCCCGCGTACAGGGCTGTGGGGCGCTGCTGACCACCTATGGCGTGGGGGAGTTAAGTGCGCTAAATGGTGTGGCAGGAAGCTTTGCAGAGTATGTCCCCGTGCTGCACATCGTCGGCGCGCCCTGTACCGGGGCGCAGCGAAATCAGGAGCTATTGCACCACACGCTGGGCGATGGCAAATTTGATCACTTCCGCCAGATGAGCGCCCCCATCTCCGTGGCGCAGGGGGGATTGACGGTGCGTAATGCCACCGACGAGATCGACCGCGTATTAACGGAAATGATCAGGCATCGTCGCCCCGGATATCTGATGCTGCCAGCGGATGTGGCAAAAGCGCCGACCAGCCGTCCTGTAAACGCTCTCACTTTCAACGAAACGGCAATCAATGACGGCCAGATTAACCGCTTTACTCAGGCCGTTCGGGAACTGCTACAGCCCTGCCATCGGGTCGCTCTGTTGGCGGATTTTCTCGCACTGCGCTTTGGCCTGCAAAAAACCTTGCGTGACTGGATGGCGCAAACGCCGATCCCTCATGCTTCGTTGTTGATGGGAAAAGGCCTGTTCGATGAACAGCAGCCGGGCTTTATGGGGATCTACAGCGGTGCGGCGAGTTTGTCGCAAACGCGGGAATCGATTGAAGAGGCTGAGGCGATTATCTGTATCGGCACACGCTTTACGGATACCACCACCGCCGGGTTTACCCACAAAATCCCTGATAAAAAATCCATCTCCCTTCAACCGTTTGCCGCTCGTGTGGGGGAGCGCTGGTTCAGCGGCATCCCCATCGCCCAGGCGACGCAGGCGTTGATTGCCGTGAGTCATGAACTCTCGGCGAAGTGGCAAACCGAAACGCGCACGGTGGCGCCGCTTGCCGCCGGAAAGGGGGGCGACCTCACCCAGGCGCGTTTCTGGCAAACCTTACAAAAACATCTTCAGCCCGGTGACATTCTGTTGGGCGATCAGGGAACGGCAGCGTTTGGCGTGGCGGCGCTAAAACTTCCCAGCGATGCGTCACTCATTGTACAACCCCTGTGGGGCTCTATCGGCTTTACGCTACCCGCGGCTTTTGGCGCACAGACTGCGCGTCCGGAGCGCCGCGTGGTGCTGATTATCGGCGATGGCGCGGCCCAGCTTACGATTCAGGAACTGGGGTCAATGCTGCGTGACGGACAGCGGCCGCTGATCCTGCTACTCAATAATGATGGCTACACGGTGGAGAGGGCGATCCACGGCCCGGAAGAACGGTATAACGATATTAGTTTGTGGAACTGGACTCAACTGCCGCAGGCGTTGAACCTTGATAGTCAGGCGCAGTGCTGGCGGGTGACGCAGAGCGTACAACTGGATGATGTGTTAGCTCAGGCCACCCGCTGTGAGCGTTTAACGCTGGTGGAAGTTGTATTGCCGAAGCAGGACATTCCTGACCTGCTTCGCGCGGTGACACAGGCGCTGGAGACGCGCAACAGCAAGGGTTAAGACTTGCTGTTGCGCTGAACCATCATCACCGGCTTGCCCGCCAGCAGGAGCCAGGCGGGCAGCATCACAATACAGAGCAGCGGCAGAAGCGTGGTATCCGGTACCACCACGGCGGCCATAAACAGACTCAGCCAGCCATCGCGCGTCACCACCAGCACCAGCCCCAGAATCGCACAGGAGACGGTGATCGCCGCCGGAACGGCGTCAACATGGGCATGAAGCATCAACCCCAGTGCCACGGCGACAAATACGGCCGGGAAGATGCGCCCACCGCGAAAGCCGCTGGCGGAGGCAATCACCAGCGCCGCCAGTTTCACCGCCGCAATCAGCATAAAATCGCTACTGGTCAGCGTCTGGCTGAAGGCAAGTTGCTGCATCTCATCGAGCCCTTTAAACAGCGTCACCGGGCCGCCTGCTATCCCGAGCAGCCCGAGCAAAAATCCCCCCGCGCCGAGGATAAGCACCGGATGTTTTAAGCGATGCATCAGCGCATGCAGACGTGGCAAACACCACACCGCCACCATCCCGACGGCGATGGCGATGGCGGCGACGACCGCGCCGCTGAAGATATCGAGGAGCCGCATCTGCTGATAATGAGGAATGGGCAAAGAGAAGTGCGGCTGGAAAAAGAGACTGGTGGTCAGCGCACCGGCCGCGGCGGCAAGCAGCGGGGCAAACAGGCGATCCCACAGCGGGGCATCGTTATTGCCATTCAGGGTTTGCGAGAAAATCAGCGCCGCGGCGACGGGCGTCCCGAACAGCGCGCCGATAGTTGCGGCGGCAGCGAGGATCGTCCACTCAAGGGATTTAACGCGCGGGAAAAAGCGCGCCCCCAGCACCACTGCCAGCGCGATATTGACTGACATAATGGGATGTTCCGGCCCGAGGCTTACCCCGCCCGCCAGGCCGAGCACCAGGGCGATAATCAGCCCTGGCAAACAATGAGAGGGAACGGGTGCGCCGATGAGCGGCTCAGTGGCAGGATCTGGCCCCGCGTGCCCTGGACTGAAGCGGATCACCAGCCCCACGGCGACGCCCGTCAGAGTAAGGATGGAAACTATCCACCACGGTGAATCCCAGGAGACGCCGAGTGCGCCCGGCAGACTGCTCCACAGCAGATGCTGTAACACAGAGGCGATTTTCATCACCGCAATCAAAATCAGACTGGCGACGATACCAATAATCACCGCCGGAAAGGCGAGTAACAGCATCGTTCGGGCTCGCGGGTGGAGCATAATGATTTCCTTTTGGCTAAAAGCGAGTATCACTTTGCCGGGTTCTGCGTACATCTTCAGCGCAATTGGTGCTGAAACGATACGGCGAATGACGGCGCAGGGGGCAAATTATGTGACGGAGATCGATAATCCTGGGGCGCTCACACAATCGTCATTGTTGTTAAAGCGCCATGAATTTACTCTGTAATAAAGAATTATTCTGACTTTAGCGGAGCCGTAACGGAATGACAAAGTTTGCATTAACAGGAGACGTTGGAGGCACCAATGCCCGCCTGGCATTGTGTGATATCACCAGCGGCGAAATCTCCCGGGCGAAAACCTACTCGGGCCTTGATTATCCCAGCCTCGAAGCGGTGGTTCGCGTTTATCTCGACGAGCAGCAGGTTGAGGTGAAAGACGGGTGTATCGCTATTGCTTGTCCAATTACCGGCGACTGGGTGGCGATGACCAACCACACCTGGGCTTTCTCCATTGCCGAAATGAAAAAAAATCTCGGCTTCACCCATCTGGAGATTATCAACGACTTCACCGCCGTTTCGATGGCGATCCCGATGCTGAAAAAAGAGCATCTGATCCAGTTCGGCGGGGTGCAACCCATTGAGGGCAAACCGATTGCCGTTTACGGCGCGGGGACGGGGCTCGGTGTGGCGCATCTGGTTCACGTCGACAAGCGCTGGGTGAGCCTGCCGGGTGAGGGCGGCCACGTCGATTTCGCGCCAAACAGCGAAGAAGAGGGGATTATCCTTGAAGAGCTGCGTGGTGAAATCGGCCACATCTCCGCTGAGCGCGTACTTTCCGGGCCGGGGCTGGTTAATCTCTACCGGGCGATAGTGAAATCGGATGGCCGACTGCCGGAAAACTTACAGCCGAAGGACATCACGCAACGCGCGCTCGATGATAGCTGCATCGACTGTCGCCGCGCGCTGTCGCTCTTCTGCGTCATTATGGGTCGCTTTGGCGGCAACCTGGCGCTGACGCTGGGCACGTTTGGCGGCGTCTACATTGCGGGCGGCATTGTGCCGCGCTTCCTTGAATTTTTTAAAGCCTCTGGTTTCCGCGGCGGTTTTGAAGATAAAGGGCGCTTTAAAGCCTACGTGCAGGACATTCCGGTTTACCTGATCGTCCACGACAACCCTGGTCTGCTGGGCTCTGGGGCACACCTGCGCCAGACGCTGGGGCACATTCTGTAATTCTCCGTTCTGCCGCCGGGTGGGTTTCGCCGCCCGGTTAGGCCATTCTGTGGTGCCTTACAAATGCATCAACTGGCGAAATTCCTTTACCTTGCTGCGACTAACGGGCACCTCAAAATCGAGGTCGCGCAGGCGCAGAATATAGGTGTTATTAAACCATGGCTCGATTTCGCGGATTTTATCCAGATTTACGCAATAGGAACGGTGGCAGCGGAAAAAGTGAGTTGCCGGAAGCTTGCTGCAAAACTCAGTGATGTTCATGGGCATCACGTAAGACTCGCGTTTGGTGTACACGAAGGTCATTTTTTCGTGCGCTTCGGCGTAGTAAATATCGCTGATGCTGGTAACGATAATGCGCTCATCTTTAATCAGATTGATGGTGTCATTTTCGCGGGCGGCGTTACCCGGCGCGCTGGCGCCTCCTCCTGCCTGCTGCTGCCAGGCGTTCTCCAGCTTTTGCAGCATGCTGATAATGCGCGACTCCTGGTAGGGTTTCAGGATGTAGTCAAATGCTTCCAGCTCGAAGGCTTCCACCGCATGCTCCTTCCACGCGGTGATAAACACGATAAAAGGTTTATGGGCGAACTGGCTGATGCTTTGCGCCAGCAGCACGCCATCCAGCGAGGGAATATTAATGTCGAGGAAAATCGCGTCCACTTTGTTGTGCTGTAAAAAACGCAGCACATCGAGGCCGTCGTCAAACGTCCCGACAATCTCCATCTGGCTGTGTTCTTTAATCAGCCAGGTCAGCTCCTGTTGCGCCAGGATCTCATCTTCGACAATGATGACTTTCATATTTTCTCCTGTTACGGCAGCAGGGTTGCGGGGGCGGTCACTGGCGTGCGCGCATTAGGAACGTAAAACGCGATTTCGGTGCCCGGCTCCAGGCGGCGGATGTGCAACCCTTCGCCATACAATAATGTTACCCGGTGATGGACATTCAACAGGCCAATTTTATTTCCCGGCATCTCGTTGGCTTCGACACGGGCAATCACCTTCGGGTCGATCCCATGGCCGGTATCGCGCACGCTAATACGCACCCGGTTTCCACTTTCGGTGATACTGATGGTCACCACGCCTTTGCCTTTGCAGGGCTGGATACCGTGGACGATGGCGTTCTCCACCAGCGGCTGAATCAGCAGGCTTGGGATCACGCAGTTGACTTCGTCGTCGATGTCATAGATGACCGTCAGCTTGTCGCCAAAACGCGCCTGCTCAATAGCGATGTAATCTTTGATTTGATACAACTCTTTACGGATGTCGATATGCTCATCATCTTTCAATTCAATGTTATAGCGCAGATAGCGCGACAAATTAAAAATCAACTGTCGGGCGGTGTCCGGGTTCATGCGAATTGAAGAAGAGATAGCATTCAGGGCGTTGAACAGGAAATGGGGATTGATCTTACTTTGCAGGGCTCGTAGCTCTGCCTTATTTGCCATTTCACGCAGTTGCTCCGCGCGTGAAACCTCGAGCTGCGTGGAGATAATCTGCGACAGCCCGACGGCCATCTCCTGCAATGACGAGGTGATCTGGTGCGCATGGCAATAGTAGATTTTCAGCGTTCCGGTCACGACGCCTTTCTCCCACAAGGGGATCACCAGCATAGAGTGGATTTCCGGGGTTCGATAAGCTTCATCATTGTTTTTGATGATGATCTTTTCACTGCGGATCGCTTCATAGGTCGTGGGGCTGATGATATCGCTACTGTCTTTGTAGTTGTGCTCCCCAACGCCAACATAGGCCAGTACGTGATCGGTATTGGTTATGGCGACCGCATCGGCGTGAATATCCTGACGAATAATGTCGCACACCTGGCGCAGCGATTCGCTGTCTACATGGCGAAAAAGCGGCAGGGTTTTGTTGGCGATATCGAGCGCCAGCTTGGCCTGGCGCGCGGCGCTGGCCTCTTTTTCCCCTTCGACGCTCTGCACCAGCAGAACGATAAACCCAATACACACGCTGCCTAAAATCATCGGCAGACCGATTTTCGATACAATATCGATGCCCAGCGCGGTACTCGGCGCCCAGACGATCACCAGAATCATGGTCAGGGTTTCGCACAGCATTCCGGCGAGAATACCGACTTTCCAGCGCTGCGCCTTCGGTGTTTTCACACTGATCCAGCCGGAAAGCAGCCCGGCGATAATACTGGTAATAAAGCAGGGAATGGCGGTAACGCCGCCAATATCAATCAGATAACGATGTACCCCGGCGATAAGTCCCACGATAGCGCCGACCCACGGGCCGAACAGAATACCGCCGGACATCACCGCAATAATACGCACGTTGACCAGCGAGCCCTCCACCGGCACACCAGACCAGGTACTGAAGAGGGCAAACATTGAGAAGATCGCGGTAACGGCCAGCAACTCTTTCGGCGTATGAGCCGTCTTATGCAGTAGTTCGCGGAAAAGACGGATGCGGATCAGGAAAAAAAGGCAGATCAGCATCAGCGCTGCGCGGTCGAAAACCGCCATCAGCATATTGAATATTTCGTGCATGGGGACGCCGGGTTTGTCAGGAAAGTCTTATGATAAGAAACCCGGGGACAGATGACCAGTTGAAAGCCCGGAAACGGGAAATAGGAAAAACCCTGCTTTTAAAAGGGGATAATCGATTAGCATGCTAAATAATGGGCAAAGGCTGACAGTTAATGCGCTCTTATGAAAACAGCAAGATACATAAAAGTTAAATTATTGTTTTTAAGATATCGGGATGGGTACCTGGTGTTTTAATGATTTTTTTAACCTTCCTCATTTAGCCGCGAAAACTATTTTTTCTCCAGCCTCTCGACAGACTGTTTTTTTTCAGGTTATTTTCTAAACACGCCACTGTCGTGGCAGCGTCGCTCGGACGGTCCGGGCGCTAACGTGAATCTGAGGAACCTATGGCTGAATCCAGTCCTGAACGCCGTTTTACGCGTATCGATCGTTTACCCCCTTATGTTTTCAACATCACCGCTGAACTAAAAATGGCTGCGCGTCGGCGCGGCGAAGATATTATCGATTTCAGCATGGGGAACCCGGACGGTGCGACCCCGCCGCACATCGTTGAAAAGCTCTGTACCGTCGCCCAGCGGCCGGATACGCATGGCTATTCCACCTCGCGCGGGATACCGCGCCTGCGTCGTGCTATTTCGCGCTGGTATCAGGATCGCTATAACGTCGGGATCGACCCGGAAAGCGAAGCGATCGTCACCATTGGTTCAAAAGAGGGGCTGGCGCACCTGATGCTGGCAACGCTCGATCATGGCGACACCGTACTGGTGCCGAACCCTAGCTACCCCATTCATATCTATGGCGCGGTGATTGCCGGTGCACAGGTGCGTTCCGTGCCGCTGGTTGAAGGTGTCGATTTCTTTAACGAACTGGAACGCGCCATTCGCGAAAGCTACCCGAAACCGAAGATGATGATCCTCGGCTTCCCGTCAAACCCGACAGCGCAGTGTGTCGAACTGGAATTTTTCGAGAAAGTGGTCGCGCTGGCGAAACGCTATGATGTGCTGGTGGTGCATGATCTGGCCTATGCCGATATCGTTTATGACGGCTGGAAAGCGCCATCGATTATGCAGGTGCCGGGCGCACGCGATGTGGCGGTAGAGTTCTTTACCCTGTCGAAAAGTTACAACATGGCGGGCTGGCGCATCGGCTTTATGGTCGGCAACAAAACGCTGGTGAACGCACTGGCGCGTATCAAAAGCTATCACGACTACGGTACATTTACGCCGTTGCAGGTAGCGGCTATCGCCGCGTTAGAGGGCGATCAACAGTGTGTCCACGATATTGCCGCTCAGTATAAGCGCCGTCGCGATGTGCTGGTGAAAGGGCTGCATGAAGCCGGTTGGATGGTTGAATGCCCGAAAGCGTCCATGTACGTGTGGGCGAAAATCCCGGAACCGTATGCCGCGATGGGCTCGCTGGAGTTTGCGAAAAAGCTGCTGCAGGAGGCTAAAGTCTGCGTTTCGCCGGGGATCGGCTTCGGCGACTACGGCGACACTCACGTGCGCTTTGCGCTGATTGAAAACCGCGATCGTATTCGTCAGGCGGTGCGGGGGATTAAAGCCATGTTCCGCGCTGACGGCCTGCTGCCTTCAGGCGCAAAGCACGGTGCTGAAAGCGCGGAATCATAAAGCGCGAACAGACATAAAAAAACAGGAGCCTTTTGGCTCCTGTTTTTTTACTAAATCATCAGGGCAAATGTACCGGCCCAAACGATGACCATAAACGACACACCCATAAATAGATATTTCACGACTCATCTCTCCGCGTATTTCACGTTTATACGCTTTAACGAAAATATGACCTGCTTTGACTTGTGAGCTGACGCACACTGGCATCACCCCTGAATTCGGTGCATTTCTGCTCCAGATGGCGCTAATGTACGCTTAATTTTTAAGGGTGGCAAGTTGCACTTTTCTTATTAATTTTTAGTTACTTATAACTGTCGTGAATCGACGACACATTAATTTCTCAGGGTAATATATTCGTTTTCGGCGACGGGCTTTTTTTCAGATGTAATCTAAGTAAACCCTATTGATTTAATGGTTAATTCCTGAAGGAAAAGAGGGGGCGATAGGGCGTCTCCCGCCTGCTGACAGTTGCCCTTTATGCGACAAATTCCGCAACCGGCGACGGCTGACGTGAACTGCCGCCACTTTGTATCACACTGTATCTGGCGCAGGGCAGGATACAGCGGCAGGCAAAAAAGGGGATACGGTGGAATAACTGCGACACATGCGGCTGTTTTTATAGTCAGGCGATAAGGCGAAATAAAAATAGTTCCAGTGTTTCCCGGTTGGTTGAAATTTAGTCACTATAATTCCTTCGCTCACTATCGTTTTTGCTTTTTTTTCCCACTCCCATCCATGCCCGTGTGCAGGAGAAAAAAATGAATACGTCGGCCACCCCAGTTCGGTTGTTAAAAAACAAAACGGTAAAATCAGCTCTTCTGTTTGCGGCGTTGCTCGCTCCTGCGCTTCCGGCGCTGGCAGCGGAGGATTACGCCAGCGAATTTAATAAAATACAGCAGGTTAACGCAGGCGACCTCAATATTGGCTATGTCGACATCGGCCCGCGTGACGGGCAGGTGGTGATTTTGCTTCACGGCTGGCCCTACGATATTCATAGCTATGCGGAAGTCGCGCCTGCGCTTGCCAGTAAGGGGTTTCGGGTGATCGTTCCGCATCTGCGCGGCTATGGCACCACACGCTTTATATCCGCAACCACGCCGCGTAACGGCCAGCCGTCAGCCATGGCGGCGGATATTGTGGCATTGATGGACGCGCTGAAAATTAAACAAGCGGATTTTGCCGGGTTTGACTGGGGGGCACGGACGGCGGATATCGTGGCTGCGTTGTGGCCGGAGCGGGTGAAATCGCTGGTTTCGGTGAGCGGTTATCTGATAAGTAGCCAGAAACTCGGCCAGCAGCCGCTGCCGCCGCAGGCAGAGCTGCTGTGGTGGTATCAGTTCTATTTCGCCACGCCGCGCGGGGAAGCGGGTTATGCGAAAAACACTCACGATTTCGCCAAACTCATCTGGCAACAGGCCTCGCCGGGCTGGAAGTTTAGCGATAAAACCTTCAATACCAGCGCGGCATCGCTGGATAACCCGGATCACGTCGCCATCACCATCAGTAATTATCGCTGGCGTCTGGGGCTGGAGAAGGGCGAAGCAAAATATGACCAGTATGAACAGAAGCTGGCGACGCTGCCTGCCATCACCGTGCCGACCATTACCATCGAGGGCGGGAAAAACGGCGCGCCGCACCCGGATCCGAAAACTTACGCCGCCCGATTTACCGGTAAATATGAGCACCGCACTTTCAGTGCCAATGTTGGTCATAACCCGCCGCAGGAAGACCCGGCGGCGTTCACCCAGGCGGTTATCGACGCCGACAAACTGTAACGGAGCGCGAATGGATCATATCGACTCGGTGCTGGTGGTGGACGACGACCGCGATATCCGCGAGCTGGTCGTCGACTATCTCAATAGTGCGGGCTACCGCGCAACAGGGGCGGCGAATGGCAAAGAGATGCGCGCGTACCTTACCCACCACCAGGTGGATCTGGTGGTGCTGGATATCATGATGCCGGGCGATGACGGGCTCACGTTGTGTCGTGAATTGCGCAGCGACCGTCATAAAAACCTGCCGGTGCTCATGTTGACGGCGCGCAGCGATGATGCGGATCGTATTCTTGGGCTGGAAATGGGGGCTGATGACTATCTGGTGAAGCCCTTCGTCGCCCGGGAACTGCTGGCGCGCATTAAAGCCATTTTACGGCGCTACCGTGCGCTGCCGCCGAATCTGCAAGTCACTGATGCCGGGCGGCTCATCGCCTTTGGACGCTGGCAACTGGATACAGCGGCCCGTCATCTTCTTGATGATGAGGGGCTGATTGTGGCGCTGAGCGGAGCGGAGTATCGCCTGCTGCGGGTTTTTCTCGATCACCCGCAGCGGGTGCTCAACCGTGACCAGTTACTGAGCCTGACTCAGGGACGCGATGCGGAGCTGTTTGAACGTTCGATAGACCTGCTGGTAAGCCGCCTGCGCCAGCGGCTGAACGATGATGCGCGTGAACCCGCCTATATCAAAACCGTGCGCAGTGAAGGCTATGTGCTGGCGATGCCGGTGGAAATTCGCCAGTGAAATTATGGCCAAAAACATTACTCTACCGTTTGGTGCTGCTGGTGCTGGCCGGGCTACTGCTGGCTAACGGCCTCACGCTTGCGCTCCTGCTTTATGAACGGATGAGCAGCGCGCGCAGCGTGATGCTCTCTAACCTTGGCTACGATGTAGCGACCAGCGTGGCGATCCTCGATCGTCTTCCGGCAAATGAACGCGCCGCCTGGCTGCCGCGTCTGGCGCGGGGGAATTACCATTATCAGACCGATGCTGGAGAGCCCGGCCCTGTCCCCGATAGCTGGCGCTCCAGGAGCATTGTGGCCTCGTTACAGGAAGCGCTGGGCGAGCGGTATCACATAACGATGAGCGAAATTGCTGGCCCACGCGAGCATATCCAGGCGCATTTACGCTTAAGCGACGGCTCGCCGCTGACCATCGATATGCGCCCGCAGTTGCCTGCGCTGGCGCGCTGGCTGCCGGTGGTGCTGATTGTCCAGCCACTGTTACTGCTGCTGTGCGCCTGGCTTGCGGTGCGTCAGGTGGTGCGTCCGCTTTCGCGCTTTACCCGCGCAGTAGAAACGCTGGAGCCTGCGGCGGCAGAGCCTCAGGCGATGAGCGAGCAGGGCCCACAAGAGGTACAGCAGGCTGCGCGTGCTTTTAATGCGATGCAAGCGCGTATCCAGCACTATCTTCGGGAGCGCACGCAGATCCTTGCCGCCATCTCTCACGACCTGCAAACGCCCATCACCCGGATGAAGCTGCGCGTGGAGACGGCGCAGGAGCCCGCTTTGCGTGAGAAGCTGTTTCTGGATCTGGATAATATGACGCGGCTGGTGCGCGAGGGCATTGCGTATGCCCGCAGCGCTGAGCCGCTGCTGGAGCCGCAGCATCGCCTCGATCTCAACGCTTTCCTCGATAGCCTCGTCTGTGACTATACGGACACGGGCAGGGCTGTCGCCTTTTTCCCCGCACAGGCCTCGCCGTTGCTGGAGACTCGCCCCCAGGCGCTGCGGCGCATTCTGACTAATCTGCTGGATAACGCGCTGAAGTATGGCGGTGAAGCCGAGCTACATCTGTTGCCTGATGACGGGCAGTGGCTGGCAATTCGCGTGCTGGATAATGGCCCCGGTATCCCCGAGGATGAGCAGGAGGCGGTGCTGCAACCCTTTTATCGCATCGAAAACTCGCGCAATCGCCATACGGGCGGAACCGGGCTGGGGCTGGCGATTGCCGCGCAACTGGCGGCGCAGCTTCACGGACGGCTGAACCTGGCTAACCGTCCCTGTGGCGGGCTGGCGGTGACGCTGTCCTTACCGCTGTCTCTGTATCCTTCTGTATCTCCTGTGGGCGCTGATAAATAGGCTGACAAAACGGCGCGTGGGCGACATACCCGGTATACATCTCTGCGCTTAAATCACTTCACTGCCTGATATTCAGGCCATCAAAAGGTGAGGTGTAAAATGGCGATTCTCATTGCGTTTGTCGGCGGCATGCTGACGCTTCTAAGCCCCTGTACGTTGCCCGTTATCCCATTCTTATTTGCCAGCGTAAAAGGGCAGAAACGTCATCTGGCGGCGATGCTAACCGGCATGGTGCTGATGTTTACTCTGGTCTCTTCTCTGGTCGCCGTTACCAGCGTTTGGGTCGCGCAGGTGGCAACAGCGGGGCGCTGGCTGGCGCTGATCTTTATGACGGTTGTGGCGCTGTCGCTGATTTCACCGAGAGTGGCCCAGTGGCTGGCCGATCCGCTGGTTCGCCTGGGCAATCAGGTGAATGATAAAAGCAACCAGAACCGTGGCCTGACTGCTGCGTTGCTGGCCGGCTTTGCCACCGGGCTGCTGTGGGCACCCTGCGCCGGGCCGGTGTTGGGGGCCATTCTCAGCGTGAGTCTGTTGCAGGGGAGCGCGGTCTCCGGCAGCGTGCTGCTGGCGGCTTATGGCAGCGGTTGTGCGGCGATGCTGGCGTTGCTGTGGCTAAGTGGCAAACGCATTATGCACTGGCTGCGAGCGAAAACGGCCGTCGTTGAACGTCTGCGTCAGGGGGCGGGAGTAGCGATGCTGGCTTCGGTGGCGCTGATAGCCACCTGCACGACCAGCGTGATCCAGGGCGCAACGGCCTTCTCGCAACAACTGGAACAACGGCTGGTGGGGTATCTGCCAGAAACGCCTGTTCGCTTACAACCCGCGGTTGACCGTGCGCCGAGCAGCCAGTTGCCGCCGCTTGTGGGCGGCACTGCATGGATCAACAGCACACCGTTGTCGCCAGATGCGCTGCAGGGGAAAGTGGTGCTGGTTGATTTCTGGACTTTCGACTGCATCAACTGCCAGCACACTCTGCCGCACGTGCGCGAGTGGGCGCGGAAATATCCGGGGCTGACGGTCATAGGCGTTCACACGCCAGAGTATCCCCATGAAAAACAACCGGATGCGGTGAAAGCGGCGGTAAAAAAATGGGGAATCGATTATCCGGTGGTGATGGATAACAACTACCGCATCTGGAGCGCTTTTGGTAATCGCTACTGGCCTGCGCACTACCTGTTCGATGCCCATGGTCAGCTCCGCTATACCTTTTTTGGCGAGGGGAATTACGACCAACAGGAAGCGGCAATCGCAACGCTACTCAAAGAGAGCAAAGCCTAAAAGAGTAGAGCGCTTTTGGCCGGATAAGGCATTTATGCCGCCATCCGGCATCGGCGATAGTGTAGAAACGAGTGGCGAAACGGCGGAAATTTCCGCTGCCGTTTCGTCGCTTTTCTCTTAATTAAAAGCGACCTTTATGGGATGCTCAGATAATTTTTTACAGGCCTTTAATTTGTGGCTTTTCGCAAAATAAAACGTGAATTTATCCGTCTCCGGGTGATGCATTAAGGTATCGCCATTGCTGAATTTAAAATACTCCATTCCGTTATGCATCTCGTGCCCCGACCCCACGTAATAGTGCCCCTTCCACAGTTCCGAGATATGACCAAAGGCATGCAGTGTGATTTCTATCAGACCGCGCGAAGGGCATTTCAGTTTCAGTACGGTGGAGTTGAAGTTAAGCGCCACGGCGGGTGACGAAAGTGCAAGCAGTACGGTAATAAAAAACAGTTTTTTCATGGTCTTGAGTAAGGTTTTTCTTATGTTGGGGGCGTTTTTTACCGTAACGGAAAGTTTACAAAATTGATGTCAGTCAACTAAAACAGGGTTTTGATTTTGGGAGGGCGGTTTTTTTGTTGTTTTGGGATCTGTGTCGTGGGCAGAAAAGAGAAGCGCTCCGCAGAGCGCTGGCATCAAGCGCGAATATCGGCGTATTCCGGGGTGGTATCAAACTCGTGTTTGGCGAAGGGGCACAGGGGGATAATTTTGCGGTTTTGCTGGCGCATTTTTTCTACCACTTTTGCCACCAGTTTCTTGCCAACGCCCTGACCCTTAAGAGCGGGGTCGACATCGGTGTGCTCAATAATGGCCAAATGTTCGCCTGTCGGCACAAAAACGACCTCCGCCAGTAGATTCCCGTCGGCATCGTTAACGTAAAAACGGTTGTTACCTTCCAGAATGTCCATGATTTTCTCGCTTTGGGTTATTTGATTCGGTATTTCAGTGCGCCGCTGGGGCAGGTGTCAATGACCTGTTGAACGATAGTCGTGTCAACATTATCCGGCATAATCCACGGTTTGCGCTTCAGATTGAAGAGTTTACTGTTGCCACGCACGCAGTTGCCCGAGTGCTGACACAGGTTGGTGTTGAAATAGACGTCGATTTTTTCACCGGTATAGATCCGGTATCCCGCGTCCAGAAGTTCTTTGTCCATGACATTGCCTCAATTCAAATAATAGTACTGGCTGTGCTAATCATAGCGTGTCGTGGCAGAGAGAGGGAAAGGAATTACTGATTGATCTGCAGAATATAACAAAAATCGTCAATATGTGATGATGGTTATTTGGGAATGGTTATCATCTGATGCCGCCCCTCTTGCTGGCACCCCATGCTTCAGGGGAAAAACAGATACAGGAGAGGATTTTAATCGTATGGCTTCGGTTGTTATTAATATAGTAAGTAGCATTAAGCGTCGGCGATATAATATCACCTTTCTGAATTAACCATGCTGATTCTATGGTGGTAATGGTTTTTATTTTACCGCTTTGCGTAATAACCGAAAATACATCAGGTTGTGGCGTTTTGACAATATCAATAACCTGCCATTCCATAGCTTGCCCTCTGGAGAATGTGTATTTAAAGAATAACAAATCTCACTGCGCGGAAGTATAAACATACTGTAAATGAAAAGGAGAATCTATGTTTCCTATCCGGAGAAAAGGTGACAAAAATCACTTTTTATATTTCTCACTGGAAACTAAGCCTGCAAATTGTTTCGAGTGAAAGTAATCATATTTATTTTAAAGTGTTTAAGTGAGGTTAACTTAACTGCAAACTATTTCTGCGAAGATTTTGCCTTCTTAATGTTGCGCTAATACAAGCGCTCTATCCTGAGCCTCACTTATCCGGCTCAGCAGAGCGATGTCAGCGAGTGTTCAGAATGGATGAATTTTTACCGTTTTCTCGCCCCTCAATGGGGGAGGAAGAGTTTCAGGCGATAAAGGCCGTGTTGCAGTCAGGCTGGATCACCACCGGGCCGCAAAACCAGGCGCTTGAAGAGGCATTCTGTACGTTAACGGGGAACCGCTTTGCGATAGCGGTCAGCTCAGCCACTGCAGGCATGCACGTCACCCTGATGGCGCTTGGCATCGGGCCTGGCGATGAAGTGATCACTCCATCGCTGACCTGGGTTTCTACCCTCAATATGATTGTGCTGCTGGGCGCAACGCCGGTGATGATCGACGTTGACCGCGATACCCTGATGGTGACGCCGCAGGCGATTGAAGCCGCGATCACGCCGCGCACCAAAGCGATTATCCCCGTGCATTATGCCGGCGCGCCCGTTGATATCGACGCCATCCATTCGGTGGCGCGCCGCCACGGCATTACGGTGATTGAAGATGCGGCTCATGCCGCTGGCACGGTCTACAAAGGCCAGCCGGTGGGCTGTGCGGGGACGGCAATTTTCTCGTTCCACGCCATCAAAAATATGACCTGCGCAGAGGGCGGGCTGGTTGTCACCGACGATGAAACACTGGCGCGGAAGATCCGCAGCCTGAAATTCCACGGCCTCGCTGTTGATGCGTTCGACAGGCAAACCCATGGCCGCGCGCCACAGGCAGAGGTAATAACTCCGGGCTTCAAATATAACCTCGCGGATATCAACGCGGCGCTGGCGCGAGTGCAATTGACGAAATTACCGCAGGCGAATCAAAAGCGCCGGGAAATTGCTCAGCGTTATTTATATGAACTGGCCGATACGCCTTTCCAGCCGCTTGCTCTTCCGGCATGGCCGCACCAGCATGCCTGGCATTTATTTATTATTCGGGTCGATGAAACCTTATGCGGAATTAATCGCGATGAATTAATGGAGCAACTAAAAGCCATGGGCATTGGCACCGGGCTCCATTTTCGCGCTGCGCATACACAGAAATATTACCGCGAACGTTATCCCGGCCTTGTATTGCCGAACAGCGAATGGAATAGCGAGCGAATGTGTTCCCTCCCTCTTTTCCCGGATATGACTCATGACGACACGACCCGCGTTCTGGCGGCACTCCATCAACTGGCGAGACGTTGAGATGTTTGAAACAGCGAAAATAAAAAAGGTGTCGGTGGTTATCCCGGTTTATAACGAACAGGAGAGCCTGCCCGAGCTTATTCGCCGTACCGACGCGGCCTGCGCTTTACTTCATCGCGAATATGAAATTTTGCTGGTGGACGACGGCAGCAGCGATGATTCCGCGCGCATGCTAAGTGAGGCGGCGGAACAGCCCGACAGCCATGTGGTCGCGGTGCTACTCAACCGCAACTATGGCCAGCACTCGGCGATTATGGCGGGCTTCAGCCATGTAACCGGCGATCTCATCATCACCCTGGATGCTGACCTCCAAAACCCGCCGGAGGAGATCCCTCGTCTGGTCGAAAAAGCGGATGAGGGCTATGACGTCGTCGGCACGGTGCGGCAAAACCGCCAGGACAGCGTTTTTCGCAAAACCGCCTCAAAAATGATCAACCGCCTGATTCAGCGTACCACCGGGAAAGCGATGGGCGACTACGGCTGCATGCTGCGCGCCTATCGCCGCCACATCGTGGATGCGATGCTCAACTGTCATGAGCGCAGCACGTTTATTCCCATTCTGGCGAATACCTTTGCCCGTCGGGCCGTTGAAATCCCCGTTCATCACGCCGAGCGCGAGTTTGGCGATTCGAAGTACAGCTTTATGCGGCTGATTAACCTGATGTACGACCTGGTGACCTGCCTGACCACCACACCGCTACGTTTGCTGAGCGTGGTGGGCAGCGTGATTGCGCTCCTGGGCTTTGCCTTTTCCGTTCTGCTGGTTGCGTTACGTTTGATCTTCGGCCCGCAGTGGGCGGCGGAAGGGGTGTTTATGCTTTTCGCCGTCCTGTTCATGTTTATTGGCGCGCAGTTTGTCGGTATGGGGCTGCTGGGTGAATACATCGGTCGCATCTATAACGATGTCCGTGCCCGCCCTCGCTACTTTATTCAACGTGTTATACGCCAGCCGCAGACGGCGACAGAAGAGGAAAATCAGCAATGAAAGCAGTGGTCTTTGCCTATCATGATATGGGCTGTACGGGTGTGCAGGCGTTGCTGGACGCGGGTTACGACATCGCGGCGATTTTTACGCATCCGGACAGCGCGCAGGAAAATCACTTTTTTGGTTCAGTGGCGCGACTGGCGGCTGAGCAGGGTATCGCGGTGTATGCGCCCGACGATGTCAATCATCCGCTGTGGGTCGACCGTATCCGCACGATTGCCCCGGAGGTGATTTTCTCTTTCTACTATCGCCACCTGTTAAGTGACGCGATCCTCAATCTTGCGCCGCAGGGGGCGTTTAACCTGCACGGTTCGCTGTTGCCAAAATACCGTGGTCGGGCGCCGCTGAACTGGGTACTGGTGAATGGCGAAACAGAAACGGGCGTGACGCTGCATCGCATGGTGAAACGTGCGGACGCGGGCGATATTGTGGCGCAACAGCGAGTGACCATCGCCGAAAACGACAGCGCGTTGAGCCTGCACCGTAAGCTCTGTGCGGCCTCGCAAACATTACTGGGCGATGCGCTTGCGCAAATCCGCAACCGGCAGACCCGTGAATATCCGCAGGATGAGCGCCAGGCCACCTATGTTGGCCGCCGCACCCCGGAAGATGGGCGTCTTGAATGGGAAAAACCGGCATCCACGCTGCATAACCTGATTCGTGCGGTCTCAGACCCCTGGCCCGGTGCCTTCAGTTTTGTCGGGCAGAACAAATTTATTGTCTGGAAATCGCGAGTCCACAGGGAAAGCGCTGAGGCGAAACCGGGCACGGTTTTATCCGTTTCACCGCTGCGGGTGGCCTGTGGGGAAGGTGTGCTGGAGATCCTGACCGGGCAAACGGAAAAGGGTGTCTATATGCAGGGCGCGCAACTGGCGCAGTCTTTGGGGCTGGTGACAGGCGCGTTGCTGAACAGCAAACCGGCGGCGGCACTGAAGCGCCGCACCCGCGTATTGATCCTCGGCGTGAACGGGTTTATCGGTAATCACCTCACCGAACGCCTGCTGAAGGACGATCGCTACGAAATTTACGGCCTGGATATTAGTGCCGACGCCGTCAGCCGTTTTCTCGATTGCCCGCGTTTTCACTTTGTGGAAGGCGATATCAGCATACACTCTGAATGGCTTGAGTATCACATCAAAAAATGTGACGTCGTGCTGCCGCTGGTGGCGATTGCCACGCCGATTGAGTACACCCGTAACCCGCTGCGCGTGTTTGAACTCGACTTTGAAGAGAATCTGAAGATTGTGCGCGACTGTGTGAAATACAACAAACGCATCGTCTTCCCGTCCACCTCCGAGGTGTACGGCATGTGTACAGATAACGATTTTGACGAGGACAGCTCGAATCTGGTGGTGGGGCCGATTAACCGCCCGCGCTGGATCTACTCGGTGTCGAAACAGTTGCTCGATCGCGTTATCTGGGCCTACGGCGAAAAATCCGGGCTGAAATTTACCCTGTTTCGTCCGTTTAACTGGATGGGGCCACGGCTTGATAACCTCAATGCCGCCCGCATCGGCAGTTCGCGCGCCATCACGCAACTGATCCTCAATCTGGTGGAAGGGTCGCCAATTAAACTGATTGAAGGCGGCAGCCAGAAACGCTGCTTTACGGATATCAGCGATGGGATTGAGGCGCTGTTCCGCATCATCGAAAACGAAGATAACCGCTGTGATGGGCAGATTATTAATATCGGCAACCCCGATAATGAAGCCAGCATCAGGGAGCTGGCGGAGATGCTGCTCGATAGCTTTGAACGTCATCCCCTGCGCCAGCACTTCCCGCCGTTTGCCGGATTCCGTGAAGTGGAAAGTAGCGATTACTATGGCAAGGGGTATCAGGACGTAGAGCATCGCAAACCCAGTATTCGTAACGCCCGACGCTGCCTCAACTGGCAACCTGGCATCACGATGCAACAAACGGTGGAAGAGACGCTGGACTTTTTCCTGCGCACCGTGGAGTTGACGGGTGATGAACCATCATGAAAAACGTCGGCTTACGCATCGATGTCGATACCTTCAGAGGAACCCGTGACGGGGTTCCTCAACTGCTTTCCACTCTCGCCCGGCACGGTATCCGGGCAAGTTTCTTCTTCAGCGTCGGGCCGGACAATATGGGCCGTCATCTCTGGCGGCTAATCAAGCCCCGGTTTTTGTGGAAAATGGTGCGCTCGCGAGCGGCCTCGCTGTACGGCTGGGATATTTTACTGGCGGGAACCGCCTGGCCGGGGCGCGAGATTGGCGCGGGCAACGAAGCCATTATTCGCCAGACGGCGCGCCATCATGAAGTGGGGCTGCACGCCTGGGATCACCATGCCTGGCAGGCGCGCAGCGGCAGGTGGGGTAATAAGCAACTGATGCAGGAGATTGGGCGCGGGCTGGTTGAACTGGAACGCATTCTTGGCACGTCGGTTTCGTGCTCGGCGGTGGCGGGCTGGCGGGCAGACACGCGCGTTGTTCAGGCGAAAGAGCCCTTTAATTTTCGCTATAACAGCGACTGTCGCGGCCATCGCCCGTTCCGAACGCGGCTGGAGAACGGCGCGTTGGGAACGGTGCAGATACCGGTGACGTTACCCACCTGGGATGAAGTCGTCGGACGTGAAGTGAGCGCGGACGCATTCAACGACTACCTGATTGCGCGTATGCATCAGGATAAAGGCGTACCGGTCTACACCATTCATGCGGAAGTGGAAGGCATCGCCTGTGCGGCGCAATTCGATGCCTTGTTGACGCTTGCTCGCGCCAGCGGCATTCATTTTTGCCCCCTCAGCGAGCTTCTGCCGGAGGACTTCAACAGCCTGCCGGTGGGGCGAATTGTGCGCGGCGAGTTGGCTGGCCGGGAAGGCTGGTTGGGTATTGAACAGATTATGGAATCGCCTCTATGAAGTCCCGTTTTTATGCTGCGGCGCTGGCATGCCTCTATGCGCTTTACTACCTCATACCGCTCAATGGACGCCTGCTGTGGCAGCCGGATGAGACGCGTTATGCGGAAATCAGCCGCGAGATGCTGGCCTCCGGCGACTGGATCGTGCCGCATTTTCTCGGGCTGCGCTATTTTGAAAAACCGGTTGTCGGATACTGGGTCAACAACCTGGGTCAGTGGCTATTTGGGCACAACAATTTTGCAGTGCGTTTTGGTAGCGTACTCTCCATCACCCTGACCGGGCTGCTGGTAGGCTGGATGGCGTGGATGCTGTGGCGGGAGAAACGTGTCGCCGTTCTCTCGGCGGTTATCTTCCTGACGATGTTCCTGGTTTATGGTATTGGCACCTATGCGGTGCTGGATCCCATGATCACGCTCTGGCTGGTTCTTGCCATGTGCGCTTTCTGGTATGGGGCGAATGCGAGGATCCGCGCCGAAAAAATCGGCGGCTATATGCTGCTGGGGTTTGCCTGCGGGATGGGCGTGATGACCAAAGGTTTTCTGGCGCTGGCGGTGCCGGTGCTGGGGATCCTGCCGTGGGTGATTGCCGAAAAACGCTGGCGGGAAGTGCTGACCTGGGGCGGGTTGTCCGTCGTTGTTTGTGTGCTTACCGTGCTGCCCTGGGGGCTGGCGATAGCCTCGCGGGAGCCCGATTTCTGGCGCTATTTCTTCTGGGTGGAACATATTCAACGCTTCGCCCGCAGCGATGCGCAGCATAAAGCGCCCTTCTGGTATTACCTGCCGTTTGTCATTGCCGGAGCCTTACCCTGGCTGGCTTTTCTGCCGGGGGCGCTGAAACAGGGGTGGACGCGCCGCAAAAGCGAAAAAGGGATGTTCTACCTGCTGGGCTGGGTGGTTATGCCATTTCTGTTTTTCAGTATCGCCAAAGGAAAACTCCCCACCTACATTCTGCTCTGTTTTGCGCCTCTGGCGCTGCTGATGGCGCGCTATGTGCGTGACGCCATCCGGCAAAACAGCGGCGTACTGCGGATTAACGGGGGAATTAACCTGGCGGTGGGGCTGGCTGGCGCGGTGGCGGCCATGGCGGTTTCGCCGTGGGGATGGATGCGCCACCCCATCTGGCCGTGGATTGAACTCTATAAAAGCATACTGGCGCTGGTAGCTTTTGGCTTCTGGGCGCTGGTAGGGTGGTTCTCGCTGAAAAACGGGCCGAAGAGCGGGCTGTTGGCCGCCTTTTGTCCGCTGGCGCTGGCGTTGCTTTGCGGTTATGCGATCCCCGATCGTATTGTCGCCAGCAAGCAGCCGCAGTTTATGATTGATATCCTGAGTGAAGATCTCCAGCCCAGCCGCTATATCATCACCAATAACGTGGGGCTGGCTGCGGGGTTAGCCTGGGAACTGAAGCGCCCCGATGTGCTGCTTTATGGCGGCAGAGGTGAGTTACGCTATGGGCTAACCTACCCGGACGCGAAAGGGCGTTTTATTACACAGGAAGCCTTTAATGACTGGCTGGCGGCGCATCGCCAGCAGGGCGTTATCTCCCTGGTATTACAGGTGGGTGAGGATCAAGGCCTGAGCGCATTTGACCTGCCTAAGCCCGATAACGTCTACGTGATGCCGCGCATCATTTACGTGGAGTACCTTCCGAAGTGACCAACGTTATCCTGTTGTTGCTGGCGAGTCTGCTGAGTAGCGGCGGGCAGCTTTGCCAGAAACAGGCGGCGCTCCTTTCAGACAAGCGCAAGCTCTGGCTCTGGCTGGCGCTCGCCGTGGGGATGCTGGCTGCGGGAATGGCGGTATGGCTGGCGGTACTGCAACGTATTCCGGTAAGTCTGGCCTATCCGATGCTGAGTCTGAACTTCGTCTGGGTAACACTTGCGGCGCGCTTTATCTGGCGGGAGAGGGTGACTGCCCGCCACTGGCTGGGCGTCGCGTTGATTATTCTCGGTATTGTGTTACTGGGAGGGAACCTGTAATGGGCGTATTTTGGGCGTTGCTGAGCGTGATTATTGTGACGGCTTCACAACTGGCGCTACGCCACGCAATGGTATTGCTGCCGCCAGTCTCCTCTCTTCAACTACTGGCGCATTATCTGCTGACGGGGCAGGCTGGCACGCTGGCGCTGTTCTGCGGTTTGTTCGGTTATCTGCTCTCGATGGTGTGCTGGTTTTTTGCGCTTCGGCGTCTGCCGCTTGCCAGAGCCTATGCGCTGATGAGTCTGAGCTATATTTTGGTCTGGGCTGCCGCCATCGCCTTACCTGGCTGGCATGAGGCTTTCTCCTGGCGATCGCTCGCGGGCGTCGTCGCGATTGTGGCGGGTGTGTGGGTGATCTTCCGACGGAAAGCAAAAACCTGATGCCGGGCCAGCGCCTCCCGGCATCAGATGTTTTTTACTGCGCCAGCCGTTTCTTCATTGGAATAAAGGCAATCACCACCGCGCCGAGCACCAGGAAGGCGGCGACCATATAGATACCGGCGTTGAAGCTACCGGTGATGTCTTTCATCCAGCCCATCAGTAGCGGCCCCAGCGCCGCACCGGTCATCCCGGTGGCGTTGATAACGGCGATACCCAGCGCTCGCGCCTGAACTGAAATCGACTGGTCAGGTGTTGTCCAGAAGATAACCATAGCGGCGAATGCCCCGGCAGAAGCCATCACAATACCGCTGAATTGCAGCAGCGGGTTGTGGCTTGACGCGGTTAATATCCAGCCCGCGGCGGCAAAAAGATAGGGCAGCAGGGTGTGAATTTTGCGCTCATTCAAACGGTCTGAGCGTTTACTCCACCAGATCATCCCGACAATAGTACAAACCTGTGGGATCGCACTTAACAGCCCGATAGTAATATTGTTACTCTCCTGATTAAAACTGCGCAAAATAAGCGGCGTCCAGACACTTAATGCGCTCAGGGTATTGGTCAGGCAGAAATAGGCCAGCGTGTAGAGCATAATGACCGGGGTAAATAATTCCCGTAGCATGCTGCGATGCGATGTCATGCCCACGCTGACTCCCTGCCGGGAATGGGCAACAGCACGTTTATCGGCTTCCAGCATTTCATTCAGACAGGCTTTGTCATCATCGGTGAGCCATTTAGCTTTCGCCGGAGAATCATCCAGCCAGAACCACACTACCAGCCCTAATAATACGGAGGGAAAACCTTCCAGCAAAAATAACCACTGCCAGCCCTTCAGGTTTAATAACCCGTCCATATTCAGAATATACCCTGACGCCAGCGACCCCAGCGCCATAGTGACGGGCATCGCAATCATAAATAACGCGTTAGCGCGGGCACGGTAATGCGAGGGAAACCAGTAGGTTAAATAGAGAAGAAGCCCCGGAAGAAAGCCCGCTTCGGCAATGCCGACCAGCATGCGCAGAACGTACAGGCTATTTGGCCCGCTGGCAAACATTGTTGCTGTTGAGGCAATTCCCCACACCACCATTAATATCGCAATCCAGCGGCGGGCGCCGACAATACCCAACATAATATTACTGGGTATTCCGCAAATAACATACATCACATAAAACAGCGTGGTTGCCAGGCCAAACATCGTGCTGGTAAGGCCTAAATCTTTGCCCATGGTTAAACCAGCGAAACCAATATTAATTCTGTCGAGGTAGGAGAAAACAAATAAGATAAATAAAAAAACGATTAAGCGGCGAAATAACTTTTTTATGACCGCTTGTTGCCGAGGGTCTAGCGTATCTTGCGCCCCGGAAGACGGCGATAATACGCTCGATGAGTCATTCATGTTGGGCTCCACATTGCAATTATGGCTATTATTTTGTTAGCAGGCGAATGTTTATCATGCTCAGGATATTTTATTTAATCGGGCTATCCGGACATGTGCGCTAACGTATAGGTAACAGCCCGATAAAGTGTCAATGGAATCCTGAAAAAATGAGACGGAAATGTTACCTGTGTGGCGTTTTGTGAATCACAATCGGCTTTTAGAACATTCATGCAAGAGGGTTTTCGTGATGATGCTATAGCGCGCCCTTATAACCCGGTATACTCACTCTATCGACGTCTTTTGACTTAGGAAGCCCATGAGTTCAATCAAAAAAACAGAGGATGTTCAGAGCGCGGATGCGGCTTTTCACCGTGAAGAGTTCCCGTTCTACTGGATTGTTAACGTCTACGCGCGCTACACCCAGGTAATGGAAGTGACGTTGAAAAAGGTTCAGCTTGATGTCTCGCGCTTTCGGGTGATGATGATTACTCACCAGTACGGCAAAGCCAGCATTTCGCAAATTTCTGAATATGCGATGGCTAAAATGCCCACCGTGACCAAAATAGTCGGTCGTTTGCGTGATGACGGGCTGGTGACGACAGCCAGTAGCGAACAGGATGCGCGCGTCACCGAAGTGATGCTGACCCCGGCCGGAAGGGAAAAAATTGAAGAGGCGCATCGTCTGGCGCAAAAGGTTTTTGAGAAGGGCTTCAAGGGAATGACAGCCGCACAGCTTGAAAAAATGAATCTCTCGCTGTCGAAAGTGTTGAGCAACCTTAACGAATTGTGATCGCAAAATGGCGATCGTCGAGATTTGTGATCGCGCTACACTTTTCTTATAACTCGCTGTAAATTCAATAGTTAATTCTTATCTGTCGCCCTGGCTTCTCATGGCGACTTTTTGCTTTCCCTCATTTTTTTCTGCGTCAATTCATCAACATAGTTCAATAGCCTTAATCAATAAAAGGTTATGTTTGCGTTGCGTTATTGTGAAATTAACGTGAAATATTACTTGAATATTCACATAAATCTTTCATGATTGATTTATCGCCACTCAGGATAAAAAAGCAGCGATGACTGCTCGCCTGAATGTGATTCATTTTTTCTGGTCAAGGTGTCAATCATGAAGCCAGTTTTCGAGAGCAATGGTTACGTTGAGCAGTTCACGCTCGGCAGCGGCGAGCTACGGTTCGCCGTCAAAGATACGCTGGATATCGCCGGTCATCCGACCCGCGCCGGATGCCCGGCGTTGGCCGATGCGCCGAAGGCGAAACAGCATGCACGTATCGTGAAGGTATTGCTGAACAGCGGTTGTACGCTGATGGGCAAAACGACGCTGCATGAACTCGCTTTTGGCGTCACCGGGATCAACCCCTGGAGCGGCACGCCGCTGAATCCGCATTACCCTTCGCTTATCCCCGGCGGCTCATCGAGCGGTTCTGCCACCGTGGTCGCTGCCGGAGAGGTTGATTTCGCCCTCGGTACCGACACGGGCGGCTCTGTGCGTATGCCTGCCGCCTGCTGTGGCGTGCTGGGGCTAAAGCCCGGTTATGGCGCGCTCAGCCGCCAGGGCGTATTGCCTGCCTACAGTTCGCTGGATTGCGTCGGGATTTTTGCCCGCGAACCGCAGGTTTTGCGCACCGTCCTTGAGCACGTCGCCATTCCGGTTGATGAGCCGCTGCACGCTTTGCCTTCGATAAGCTTTATCTTCGCCGCACAGCCGGAGATTGACGCACGGCTGGTTGATGCGCTGGAAGCGCGGGGCGTTGCGGCGAACAGCGTCACGCTGCCGCTGCTTGAACAAGCTCATCTTGCCGGACTCACCATCATCAGCCGCGAAAACTGGCTGGCATTCAATACGCTGCTGGCAAGCCATGCCGTCTCACCGGACGTCGCCAGCCGCATTCAGGCCGGAGAATCCATCACCAGCGAGCAGCTTGCCAGTGCGGAAAACGTGCGCGCGCAGTTTACACAACAGGTAAACGCCCTGCTGGAAGCGACGCCTCTGCTGGCGCTGGCGACGCTGCCCGAACTGCCGCCGACGCTGGAAGAGGCGGAAGATCCGCTAAGCGTTGTGAACCTGACCCGTCTGGTACGCCCTTTCAACCTCAGTGGCCACCCGGCATTGTCGCTGCCGATGGGGGAGCTTAACGGCCGACCCATCGCGCTGCAACTGGTGGCCGGGATGGGCGAAGAGGGGCTGTTAGTCCAGGCTGCTGAGTGGCTGATGCGTCGGCGCATCTGACGCCTGTTATCACCTGAAAGAGAGATCCACTACACAATGCCTTTCAGGCGTTGCGGCATCGTGCACCTTTTTGCCGCGCGCTAACGTTATTCGGGAGTCAGCTATGTCCGTCGTACACGTCCGTGAAGAGCTTGTTCCATTGTTAACTGAAGTTGCCGCGCGCAGCGCCGAATTTGAAGGTCAGCGCCATGTTTCCGACGACATCATCAGCCGTTTTAAGCAGGTGGGGGTTTACCGGGCGCTGGTGCCAAAAATCTACGGCGGCGATGAGTGTTCTCCGGCGCAGTTTTGCGAACTGATTGAGCAAATTGCCACCGCTGATGGCTCCGCAGGCTGGGTCGCCAGCTTCGGCATGAGCCCGTTTTATCTCGGCGCGCTGCCGCCGGACACTCTGAAAGAACTCTACCGCGATGGCCCCGATGTGGTGTTTGCAGGGGGCATCTACCCGACCCACAAAGCGCAACTCGCCGACGGCGGCTATCGCGTAAGCGGACGCTGGTGCTTTGCCAGCGGCAGTATGGGTGCATCGGTGTTTGGCGTCGGCATTCAGCCGGAAGGGGAGAACACACTTCCGCGTATGGCGGTGCTGCCGCGTGAAAGCATTCATATCGACCCGGTATGGGATACGGTCGGGCTGGCGGGAACCGGCAGCCACGATTTACTGGTTGATGACGCGTATGTGCCGCAGGAGTGGACATTTATTCGCGGCGGGGCGCTGAACCTGGAAGGGGCGCTGTATCGCTATCCGGTGCTGTCGCTCGCCACCCAGGTGCTTTCCGTAGTGGCGCTGGGGGTGGCTCGCGCGGCACTGAATGAAATCTATCAGATTGCCCATCGTCAGCAGTCCGTCACCGGTGCGCCGCGCCTGGCCGACCGACCGCAGGCGCAGATGCAAATCGCCCGTTGTGAAGCAGAACTCCGCTCGGCGCGCGCCTGGTTTTACGAGGCCATTGATGACGTCTGGCAGCGCCTGCTGGTGGGTGACGACGCGGGCCAGCAGCAGGTCAACGCCCTGCGCCTTTCCTCCACGCACGTTACCCGCGTGGCGGCAGATGTTGCCCGCCAGGCGCTGGCGCTCAACGGGATGGGCGGCGTCACCATGACCAGCCCGCTGCAGCGTTATGTGCGCGACACGATGGTGATCACCCAACATGCCTTTATGGGCGACCTCTCGTACCTGAACGCCGGTACGCTCTTTTTCGGCGGCAAACCGCTGCCGGGTTATCTCTGAATTTCTGTAAGGAGCAACAAATGAGCCAGAACAAATTACGCGTGCTGTTTTGTATTGGTGTGAACCAGAACTTTTTCGACGCCACCCCGGCGGAAGCCAAACAGGTATGGGGCGCGTTCGGCGTGATGATGAAAGGCATGGAAGAGACGCCGGGCATCCGCGTCATCGGCAACATGGATGATGACCAGTTGATGGTCGGCCCGTCCACCACCGCACCGTGGACGACTTATGTACTGGCGGATGCCGACACCCTGGAAAACGTGGCGGCGGTCTGCAACCTGTTCCGCACCACGCCGGTGGGCGAAAGCAAACTGTGGAAGTACTGCAAAATTGAAGCGCGCGTCGGGCGTGAACTGATTATCCAGAGCTAAAGGAGCGGGCGATGAACTCACAGGATGCGCAGCGTTTGCAACAGCTTGAAGACCAGCAGGCCGCACGGGTCTGCATCAGCAACTATATGCGCCTGTGCGACCAGCTTGAAACCCCGGAAACCGTGCGGGCGATTGGCGCGCTGTTTACCACTAATGCCTGTTGGGAGGGCGTGGGCGAACCCTATGCCACACGCCTTGGCAGGCATGTCGGACGCAACGCCATTGAAAGCATGATGACCGGATACGTCAAAACGCCCGCGCATTTTGCGATGAACGCCCACTTTCTCTGTTCAGAAGCGCTTATCCAGCAGCCGGATGGCCTGCTTTTCGGGCGCTGGCTGATGCTGCAAACCTCCAGTTTTACCGCCGGAGGATCGCATCTGAACGCGGCGGAACTGAACGTGGAGTTTCGCCGCGAAGCCGGTGTGATGCGGATGCACCATTTCACGACGCGCAATCTGTTCAGCAGGCCAGTTGACCACTGGCACGCCGCAGATGTTCTGCCTGTACCTGACAATAAATAGAGAGTCGAGCGATGCAGTGTGACAACCAGATCCCCGTAAAAAATATCGAAGCCCATGTTCCCGACCACGCGGAGATCGCCGCGCTGGTGCAGCCTGATCGGGTGCATACCTCACTTTATAATTCCGAGACCCTGTTCAACCTTGAGCTGGACAGGATCTTCAGCAAAACCTGGGTATGGGTGGCGCATACCAGCGAAATTCCGGAAACCGGCAGTTTCAAAACCACCGAGATCGGCACCCAGCCAGTGATCGTCGTGCGCGACCGCAAAGGCAACGTACACACGTTGCTCAACCGCTGTCGCCACCGCGCCGCCACCGTGTGCGAGCACCGCAGCGGTAAAACCAACAGTTTTGTCTGCCCATACCACGGCTGGGGCTATGCCCTGGATGGCAGCCTGCGCGGCGTGCCGCACCCGGAAAGCTATGCCGATCAACTGGAAAAAGGCGAACTGGGGCTGGTGTCTCTGCGCACCGAACAGTATGCCGGGATGATCTTCGCCACCTTCAATGAGCACATCGAACCGCTGGAAGATTTCCTCGGCGCGGCGAAGAAGTGGATGGATCTGTTTATGAAGCAGGGCGCGGGGTATCCGATTAAAACCGGCTCGGCGCACCGTTTCCGCTTCCCCGGCAACTGGAAGATCCAACTGGAAAATACCACCGATGGCTACCACTTCCCGGTCGTTCACCGCTCGTTTTTAAACTCGGTCGATAAGCAGACCGAAGAGATGCTCAACTTCGTTGACGGCAGCGGCTATGTGGAAGATCTCGGCAACGGCCACAGTGTGATGGTGATGATCCCGGAACTGGTGGATCTGGAAGCCAATCTTGATGCGCCAATTCCGGAGCGCTTTATTGCACTGGCCGACGAATTGCGTAAAGACCACGATGAAGATCAGGTACGTCGCATTGTGCGTGCCGTCGGCGGTTCCGGCTTTAACCTCAACATTTTCCCCAATATTGCCTGTTCAATGGCCTTCTTCCGCGTGCTGCAACCCGTCTCGGTGAACGAAACCGAAATTCACCATGCGGTGATCACCATGGACGGCGGTCCGGCAATTGCCAACCAGGCACGGCTGCGTCTGCATGAACATTTCCAGGGGCCGATGGGCTTCGGCACGCCGGATGACTCCGAAGCATGGGAGCGCGTGCAGCGCGGGGCAACGGCGGGCAACGACCTGTGGATCATGCTCAACCGCGGGCTGGCGGGGGAATACCGCAGCGATGACGGCCTGCGCAGCGACGTGAGCGCCGAAACGGGGATGCGCGCGGCGTATCAACAGTGGAAAAAACTGATGACGGAGGCGGAATAATGACGCCCGATACGATTCTGATTTCCGCAATGGAAATTATCAATCTCGAAGGCGACTTGCTCGATCAGGGCGAGTTCAATGCCTGGCTGGAACTGTGGCAGCGCGATGGCCTGTACATCGTGCCAATCGACTCACAGGAGACCGATTTCAAAAATACCCTCAACTACGCCTGCGACGATCACGAAATGCGCGAGCGTCGGGTGAAGCGCCTTTACAGCGGTGAGTCCATCTCCACCACCCCGCGCGCCCGCACGCTGCGCACGCTCTCGCGCTTCCGTTTGCTGGAAGGCGAGGGTGACGAAATTGTGGTGCGCGGCGCGCAGTCGCTGTGGGAACACCGCAAAGGCTACAGCCGACACTACGCGGCGGATATCACCTGGCACCTGCAGCCGCAGGGCGACAAGTTGTTGATTAAGCAAAAGGTGATTCGTCTTATCAACAGCGACGATGTGCTGCACAGCATCGGCTACATCCTGTAAGGAGCGCGTTATGACGCAAACAGTATTAGTCACCGGCGCGGCCGCCGGGCTGGGCAACGTCATCGCCACGCATTTGCTCGCGCAGGGGTATCAGGTGGTGCTCTCGGATGTGAACCTTGAGCGGGCGCAGCAGGCGGCGGACAAACTCGATAACGGCGCAGGCCGCGTGCTGGCGCTGGAACTGGATATCCGCCAGCCGCAGGCGTTTGAGCAGGCGCTAAAGGCGATTGAAACCCGCTTCGGCAGCCTGGAGGTGCTGGTGAACAATGCCGCGCTGACCCTGGCAACGCCGGTGATGGAGATCGATGTTGAAGAGTTTGACCGGGTTATCTCCACCAATCTGCGCGGCACGTTCGTTGGCTGCCAGACGCTTGGACGCTACTTCGCCAAAAAAGGCTACGGGCGAATTATCAACCTGGCGTCGCTCGCCGGGCAGAACGGCGGCACGGCATCGGGGGCGCATTACGCGGCATCGAAAGGCGGCATCCTGACGCTGACCAAAATCTTCGCCCGCGAACTGGGGAAATCTGGCGTAACGGTCAATGCCATCGCGCCGGGGCCGATGGATCTCCCGTCCGTTCACGCGCTGGTGCCGGAAGAGAAAATGGCCGGGCTGTTACAGATGATCCCGGTGGGTAAGTTGGGCGATGCCGAATTTGTCGCACAGGCCGTGGCGCTGCTGGCCTCGCCGCAGGCGGCGTTTGTCACCGGGGCGACCTGGGACATCAACGGCGGTCTGTTCATGCGTTAAGGAGTTGCCATGCTGACACTACAGATTTTGAAACGCGAGCTTCAGGGAGATGTTGTTCTGCTGACGCTTGCCGACGCAACCGGCGCTGAACTGCCTGCGTTCACCGCCGGGGCGCACATCGACCTGCATCTGACTGACGATCTGGTGCGTCCGTATTCGCTCTGCGGCGATCCGGCAGATCGCCACTGCTATCAACTGGGCATTCTCAAAGATAGCCAGTCGAAAGGCGGATCGCTGGCGGCACATGCGCTTCAGGAGGGCGAATCAGTGACGGTGAGCCTGCCGCGCAATCTGTTTGCCCTGCAGGATGATGCGCCGCACAGCCTGCTGATTGGCGGCGGGATTGGTATCACGCCGATGCTGGCGATGGCAGCGGAGCTGCACGCCGCCGGGCGCGCGTTTTCGCTGCACTACTGCGCCCGTTCGCGCTCGCAGGCGGCGTTTGTTGCTGAACTGGAAAAAGCGCCGTGGGCGGATCGCGTATGGCTGCATTTCAGCGATGAACAACGCATTGATTTGCCAGCGGTACTGAGTGATGTACCGGCGAACACCCATGTTTATGTTTGCGGCCCCACGCGTCTGATGGAGGCGGTGAACGAACAGGCAAACGCCGTCGGTTATGCGGCGGAAAACGTCCATCAGGAGTGCTTCAGCGCGGAAGTTGAAGTGAGCGGAAAGGCGTTTGAAGTGGTCGCCGCCACCAGCGGCATTACCGTGCAGGTGCTGGAAAACCAGACCATTGTCGAGGCGCTGGCGCAGGCGGGATTGAAGGTGTGCGTTTCCTGCAAGCAGGGGATTTGCGGCAGTTGCCTGACAGATGTGATTGAGGGCGAGCCGGATCACCGCGACAGCTATCTGACAGACGAGGAGAAAGCCGATGGCGACCAGATCCTGCTCTGTTGTTCCCGGGCGAAAAGCGCCCGTCTGATTATCGATCTCTGAGGATTTCAGCATGAATTTGCAGACCGAGTTTCGTAATGCGATGGCGCAACTGGGTAGTGCGGTGTCGGTGATCACCACCGATGGCCCGGCAGGGAAATTTGGCTTTACCGCCTCTGCCGTGTGTAGCGTGACTGACCAGCCGCCGACCCTGCTGGTGTGTATGAATCGCAACTCGTTTGCCAACGCGCACTTTAAGCAAAACGGCGCCCTGTGCGTGAACGTGCTTTCCGGCGCACATCAGGAGCTATCGGGTATTTTCGCCAATGCCACCCTGCGTTCCGAAGAGCGTTTCGCTTACGACCGCTGGCAGGTGATGGCGAGCGGCGCGCCGGTGCTCAGTTCCGCCGTCGCCAGCTTCGACTGCCTGATTGACGACTGCCACGAAGTGGGCAGTCATACGGTATTTTATTGCCAGGTACAGGCGATTCGCATCAGCGAACAGCCGCGTGGGCTGGTCTATTTCAACCGTCGTTACCATACGGTAGGCGGCGATATTGAGGTGAAAGCCTAACCCATTGAGGAGCCCGGCTTATGAGCAATACCGCAGCAGCACCGCACGACCCGAAGCAAATGCGCAAACTGGTGATCGCCTCCGTTCTGGGCAATGCGCTGGAATGGTACGACTTCTTTCTTTATGGCACGGCGGCGGCGTTGGTGTTTGGCCCGCTCTTCTTCCCGGTGGGCGGCGATCCGCTACAGGGCACATTACTGGCGTTTTCCGGCTTTGCGGTCGGCTTTCTGGCGCGTCCGCTTGGCGGCATCGTCTTTGGTCATTTAGGCGATCGCTACAGTCGTAAGATGACGTTAATCATGACGTTAACGCTGATGGGGGCGACGACGTTTGTCATCGGCCTGCTGCCGGTTTACAGCCAGATTGGCATCTGGGCGCCGATTTGCCTGATTACGCTACGCTTTTTGCAGGGCGTGGCCTCGGGCGGCGAGTGGGGCGGCGGCGTGTTGATGCTGAGTGAAAATGCGCCGACATCACGGCGCGGCTTCTTTACCGCCTGGAGTCAGATGGGCGTGGCTGGCGGGTTTGTCCTCTCTGCCTTTGCCTTTTATCTGGTGCAGAAATTACCCGAGTCCGACTTTATGCAATGGGGCTGGCGGGTACCGTTCCTGCTCAGCCTGCTGATTTTCCTGGTGGGCGTCTATATCCGTAAAAATATTCGTGAAAGCGAGGCGTTTCGTCAGGCGAAACCAGAAGATAAACATGAAAAAATTCCATTAATGGTGCTGCTGCGTGAGCATCCAAAAGCGCTGATGCAGGCGATTGCGTTGCGCCTGCCGGAGAATGGCGCGTCCTATATTTTCTTCACCTTTTCAGTGGTCTATGCCAAACATATTGGTATCTCAACCGACATCATTATCAGCGCGGTAACGCTTGCGATGGTGGTGGAGTTCTTCTCGATTCTGTTCTGGGGAGCGCTTTCCGATCGCATCGGCCTGAAACGCGTCTACTACATCGGCGTTATCGGCCTGCTGGTGATGGCTTTTCCGTTCTTCTGGCTACTTTCCAGCGGAGAATTTAGCTGGATCATGGTGGCGATGTTCCTCGGCCTGCCGGTGTGCCATGGGGCGATGACGGGCACGCAGCCCTGCATAATGAGCGACCTGTTCCCGGTGCGTGTGCGCTACTCCGGCCTGGCGCTGGGGCATGAAGTGGGATCTATTTTTTCCGGCGGGCTGGGGCCGATGCTCGCCGTCGCCATGTTGATTGAATTTGACGCTTTCTGGCCGGTTTCGCTGCTGCTGATGGCTTATGCGTTGCTGGCGTGGATTGCGTTGTGGAGCCTGCCTTCGCAGGAAACATCAGCCCTGAGTAAACCTACAAAAACCTTACCCTACAATGAGGTCTAAGCAATGTCAGTGAATCCGGTTACGACATCTGAAGTGGAAAAATTGCTCGCCGTCAGCAGCGGTTTTCTCTCGCAACAGGGGAACGAGCGCTTTAAAGAGATCATGCATCATCTGCTGGGCGATATTTTTCAGACGATTAAAAAGTTTGATATCAGCGATGAAGAGTTCTGGCTGGCAGTGAACTATCTCAACGAGCTGGGCGAGCGCAAAGAAGCGGCGCTGCTGGCGGCGGGGCTGGGGCTTGAGCACTACCTGGATATCCGCGCCGATGAAAAAGAGGCGGCCGCAGGCCATGAAACAGGCACGCCACGCACCATTGAGGGGCCGCTGTATGTGGCGAATGCGCCGCTGGCTGAAGGCTATGCTCGCATGGATGATGGTGAAGAGCAGGGCGAGATCATGTGGCTACAGGGCGTGGTGAAAGATAAGCAGGGCAAACCCGTGGCGAACGCCATTGTCGATATCTGGCACGCCAACACGATGGGCGGGTACTCGTTCTTTGATCAATCCCAGAGCGAATACAACCTGCGCCGCCGCGTACTGACCGACGCCAGCGGGCGCTATGCGGTACGCAGCATTGTGCCATGCGGTTACGGCTGCCCGCCGGATGGCCCGACGCAAAAGCTGCTGAACGGTTTAGGCCGTCACGGCAACCGCCCGGCGCATATTCACTTCTTTGTCTCCGCGCCGGGTTATAAGCATCTCACCACGCAAATCAACCTCAATGGCGATGCGTATCTGTGGGATGATTTTGCCTTCGCCACGCGCGATGGGCTGATTGCTGACCCGATAAAAGTGGATGATGAAGCGGTAGCTTATGAGCGGGGTATTCATCAGCCGCATACGGAAGTGAATTTTGACTTTACGCTGGTGGCGGCGACGCAGAATGGTGAGGAAGAACGCGGGAAGCGCTTACGCGTGAAGGAGTAGAATAGAACAGGGCCGCATTGCGGCCCTGTTGCTTAACGATAATCTGGATTGGACATCACGCTATAGCGCCCACCGCCCAGCAGAAATAACACAATACCCAGCAGGAAATAGAACGCCGCGCTTTCAATAATCCACGCCCCTGTCGGTGCCAGCGTAAATATTTGCGTGCCATTGGCCAGCGCCACCGCCATTAACATGGTGAACGACACAATAATGGCTGCCCAGCGGGTGAATATTCCGAGAATAATCAGAATCGGGCAGAGAATTTCACCAATAAACACGCCCCAGGCAATAAAACCCGGCAGCCCGGCTTTTATCAGTAAATCCTGAATAAATCCCAGATCGCCGCCGGGAAGGGCTTTATGAATACCGTGAAACAGGAGTAATCCACTGAACGTCAGGCGCAGCAAGAGCTTAGCGCCGTCCGGATGGTCAAACCGTTGAGTTAACGCCTTGAGCATAAAACAGTCCTTATTAAGTTAACCCTGATGGCAGGGGGCAGCAGAAATTTGGGCAAAGAAAGCCGGATGACATAGTGGCAAAGGATTGTGGCGGAAAAAAGGCAGAAAAATTAAATGAGTTGTTAGAAATTTTTAGTGTGTTGAATATGAAAAAGCCCGCTGATATTAAGCATCAGCGGGCTTCGTCAGGCGACTCATACGCGTACAGTTGGCTAACCTATCAATAACAGCGCAGAGAGGTCGTCACCCCCATTGATTTTATTGATAATGTGATTGAGCCTCGCATCAATGGCAGTATTGTGCATAGTTCGTTGTGAAAAACTGGCAATGGTTTTCATGACCATGGTCTGATCGACCTCCTGGTGCATCGATTTGACGCTAAGGAAAACCTTGATGTAGTAAAAATCGAGGACGATACGATAAAACTGGCGCAAAATAGTTGCCGTGTCTTTGCCCGGGAAATAGCCGTTATAAATTTTATATAACAGATAATTACGTAATACGTGCGGTTCGGCAAGGCATGAGGTCGCACACACTTTTTCCCATTGAAGGTTAATGGCCGCAAACTTTTCGCCCTGCAGATTCAGGTCATTCTGGTTGGTGATATCAAACCAGTCAGAAATGAGCCGATGGCCTTCCAGCGTAAAATTGTCACGTTGGGAATCTGATGCAACATGGGTACCCATGACCGCCAGTGCCTGTAATTTTAATTTCGTGGCGCTAGCGGAGTGACGCTTATCGATTAACGTGCGGCCGCTGTGTAATTCATTTAACAGCGCATGATAAAAATCTTCAACCTGAGTAAAGTGATTATGCAGATCAAAATTGTACTTTTGCAGACAGAGAATAAACTGCGCCAGCGCCATCAGATTTTCTTCTACATTCAGGCTGTCGGACTGTAATAAGTGCCAGCTAAACAGGTGAATCACCTGTTGAACCTGTCCCGCCGACTGGCGCTTACCGATAAGATTGGTTTTGTGATGCGCCAGCAGCTCTTCCTGCTCGTGTAGCATCATCCCTTCCGGGTCGAACAGCGCCAGACGCACCACCTCCGGACATGAAAGCGTCATACAGTGGCGCGTTTCATCCTCATATTTTTGCTCTAAACGGGGATAGATCGAACAGGTTCTTGATAGCGCGCTTTCGCCCATTTCACGATGCACTGTACAGAGTTTATTCTCCGCCATAAAAGGGCAATCGCCATGTTGATCCAGCTTAATTCTGGAGTACTGGTTTTTACCTTTACGCAGAAGAATCAGATTCTCTTTCGCGATAGTGGCGATCTCTTTGTTATCGGCCGTAAGATATTTATGGTGGGTTTTCTTATCAATAAAGATACTCCAGCCCCGACAGCAGGACATTAAGCAGTCAGGCCCCACGCACTGGAATTTACTCACGAATACCGGCTTTACTGTTTTATGGATTTTCATAAAGTTTATTTGTCACTGAAAACGGCAAAGCTAACATGAGCGAACGGTGAATTTATAGCCATATAAGCGCGCACTATCTTCAGTAATTCAACGTGTTTTATTTTACGGGATTTCTTCGTTTTGAAACGCTCAAAAGCGCATAGATGTATGAGGTTATCTGGCATTAGAAATAATGAACTTTTTAGTACTATTTGCGGGCTTTATTTGACCCTTCGACTTGCTGACACACTTATCTCTCTGGGAATTATGAAAAAAAAATTAATAACACAATGTCTGCTGATGGCAGGCCTGATTGCGGCTATTCCACATGCTGCCGCATCGTATAATGGCTTTGATGCACGCAGCGCCGCGATGGGTAGCGTGGGCGTTGCCTCGGCACATTTTAGCGCCGCGCCGTTAGTCAACCCTGCGCTGCTTGCCACGTCCCGCAGCACGGATAAAGTGAGCCTGGTTGCGCCATCGCTTGGCGCGTATGCCAGCGACCCGGCAAATCTCATCGATGGTTTTGATAATGTCACCAGCGCCTGGGATAACCTGGAGAGCGCCATTGGCACCGGCAATGAAGCTGACGCCGCCGCAAAACTGGGGAATGTGGTTGCCGGTATTGCCGGTGAAAATGCCTCGGCAAATATTGGGCTCGCCATGATGTTAGCTATTCCAGATGAAACTCTGCCCATCGCGTTAACGATAAACAGTTGGGCGAAAGGTAATGCGCGTGCGTTAGTCAGCCAAAGCGACCTGGAATATCTGGAAGGCGTCGCCAACGGGACAATTATTCCGGTAGAAGAGGATCTGGATAAATTAACCTCCCGGGCGGAGGGGATGGCCGCGCTGGTGACGGAATATGGCGTCTCGCTGGCGCATCCGTTCACCATCGGCACTATGTCAGCGGGTGTGGGGATTACGCCAAAATTACAGCGTATCGAAACCTGGAATTATAATGTTGCTATCAATAATTATGACTCTTCTGATCTGCGCGACGGCAACTGGCAGCGCCAGACCATGAGTGCAAACATCGATGCCGGTTTTTTTGCCTCGCCAACGCCGGGCTGGATGATTGCGCTTTCGGCACAAAACCTCATCGAAAATCAGGTTAAAACCCGCGAAGTTAACGGTTATCAACCCGCTTTCGTCATTCGACCTCAGGTTACGGCAGGTACCGCCTGGCAGAGCGGGCGCATGACGCTGTCTGCCGATATCGACCTGACGCCGGTCAGTAATTTCCAGTATATCGATAAAAATCAGTATGCAGCGGTGGGCGGCGAGTTGCGCGCAACGGACTGGATGCAGCTACGTGCGGGCTATCGCCTCGATATGCGCGGTAACGATCGCCGCGTTGTGACCGGCGGCGTGGGGCTTTCCGCCGGGGAAGCGATGCAGTTTGACTTAACGGCAATCGCCGGGCGGGATCGCACTATCGGCGGCGTCGCGCAATTCACTTTCTATTTCTGATCTAAATTTCAGCAAATTGCCTTTTCACCGATAAGAAATAGTGGGGGATCTCTCCCCCCACTTTTCTCTTTTCGTAAGGCAAATAATGAAAAAACAATTTCAATACTCTCTGCTGCAACGCGCAATTCTTATTGCCACACTGGGCACTGTTCACGGCGCTTATGCCGATACGATTATCGAAAAAGATACCGTTATTGACGGCAGCTCTCCTGAAAATGAAAACTATCAGGTCTACGGCGGTGCGACGTTAACCGCTTCAGGGGCAAATGTCGGGTTCATTGATATTTCCTCCGGCCATTTAGCCATGAAGGGCGGGCTGATTAATGACTACCTGCAGGTGGGGTTCAACGGCACGGCGGATATCCAGGATGCGGCAATCAAAGTAGCTGTCCTGATGGGGGATACCCAGCTCAGCAAAACGGCCATTGAAACGCAGCTTATCCTGTCCGACGCCCATCTTTCCGCGACAGAAGTCAGTGCGCAACAGTTCGTCGCCTATAATGCGCAAAGCACTATTGCAAAAGGCCATTTCGATAACACCACCGATCCCTATAACACCCTCGGGGCCATTGTTACCTATAGCAGCGACACCTCATTGACGGAAAGCGTTATCCGCGGCAAGGAATCTGCATTCTATCTTGAAGGATTAGGCGACACGCGATATCAAACCCATCTGTCCCGCTCCAGCGTCTGGGCGCTTGAGGGGCCGGCGTTGCTGGTTGCCCGCGGTAAACATGATATCCGTCTGGAAAATGGCAGCAGCGCCGGTTCACAAACGGGTGAACTGCTGACGGCCAAAAACGGCAGCGATGTTGCCCTGACGCTCGACGCCAGCCAGGCGGCGGGTGATATCGTCGCGCAAGACTCCTCATTGGTTGACGTCGTGCTCACCCGTGGCAGTACCCTTTCCGGCGGCATGAGCAACGTAAATTCCCTCGCCATCGACGGCACCTCGCACTATGAAATGACGCGTGACTCCGATATCAACGCACTTTCTCTGACAGGCGGAACGGTGAAGTTTGCGACGGTAGAGCCTGGAACATTGACGGTCGGAACGCTCTCCGGCAACGGTCATTTCCTGATGAATATGGATACGGCAGGCTGGCAGGGCGATCTGCTGGATATTACCGGCAGCGCGAGCGGAGAACACACTCTGCATCTGGCGGCAAGCGGGCGCGAAGCCGGGAGCAGCGATGCGCTGACGCTGGTACGCACCGGCGGCGGTGATGCTGAATTTGTCCTCAATGGCGGACGCCTTGACCTTGGCGCCTGGCAGCATGAACTGGTGCGCAATGGTAATCAGTGGGAACTGGTTCAGGCTGCGGGTTCAACATCGGCCTCCACCGACGCGATGCTCTCCATGGCTTCTGCGCCGCAGTTTATGCATGAAGGCGAGCTAAACGTACTGCGTGCGCGTCTTGATAACAGCCGCGCCGGGCAGCAGTCGGGTATGTGGGGAAGCGTGCTGTATAACCGCAGTGACGTTGATGGCGCCTGGGGCTCCGCCTACCGACTGGAGCAGAACGGTATGATGCTGGGCGGCGACAAGGTTACGGAGCTGAACGCGGGCGCGTTGACGACCGGCGCCTATTTGAGCCAGTCGACCGGCCAGCTTAAACATGCTCGCGGTGGAAAGAGTCGCGTAACCAGCTACGGCGGCGGCCTGTACGCTACGCTGAATGCGGATAACGGCTGGTATGCCAGCGGTTCAGCGCAGATTAACCATTTTGACAACAAAATGAGCGCGCGTATGAGCGACGGCGGCACGGCGCGGGCAGACTGGAACAGTTGGGGTTACGGTCTGGGGCTGGAAGCGGGTCGCCAAATCGCGCTGAACGATGCCACGCAACTGACGCCATTTGCCGGCCTCAACGGCTGGCTGACCCCGTCTGAGCACGTCAAACTGAATAACGGCATGACGGCGGAAACCGGTGACGGGCGTTCCGTTCAGGCGCAAGCGGGTATTCGGGTGAATACCAACCTCAGCGTGGCGGATATGCGGGTTACGCCATACGTAACGGCTTCTCTCAGCCAGGCGCTGGTGAAAAATGGCAGCACGCGAATCAACGATACCTATGACTTTACCAATGACTTTACCGGCACTGGCGGCAAGGTGTCGGGCGGTATCAGCGTGAATATCACGCCGTCAACGAGCGTATGGGTCGATGCGAGCTATGCGAAAAGTGAGCACACGGAGTCGCCCATTATCGGCAATGTTGGCCTGCGGATAGATTTCTAAGGGGAACAGGTGCTTTACCGGTTTGCCGGTAAAGCACGCTTTCAACGAAGGTGACGGTAACTGATTGTGAGCTGATTTCTCAGGATGGTCATCGGGGAGTCGAGTCGACCGCCCCCCATCGAGTGGTACTCAAAACGAAAA
The DNA here is from genome assembly GCF_039889165.1 of Pseudocitrobacter cyperus. Lineage (NCBI taxonomy): Bacteria > Pseudomonadati > Pseudomonadota > Gammaproteobacteria > Enterobacterales > Enterobacteriaceae > Pseudocitrobacter > Pseudocitrobacter cyperus. Next base: position 228,122 of record NZ_JAYMYY010000006.1, read on the forward strand.
GGCCCGGCCGCCGGAAAGCCCGCAGGCAGCGGCATTTCACCATTGAACCCCGGTAACGGCAGGCAGCGCGTGGCGCTGCACAGTCGAATGCGAAACCCGTCAGGGGTATAACCTGTGGTGGCGATTGCCCAATACACCCGCGATGCCACCGCCCCGGAAGGCAGAGGGGAGGGGCTTTGCACGGGTTTGCTTTTCAGAACCTGCTTCCCGTGCGTCAATGTGCCGCCGAAGCTGTGATTGCTCCAGGAGCCATCAGCCGCAAGCGACAGAGGCGAGACCAGCAGCAGCCCCGCCAGCCATTTTCTCATCATGCTTTTCCTCCAATCAGATAGGTCATACGCACGTTCCGTGGGGTATTCAGCTCCTGGCTGGACAACACCGCCAGTTGCGGGAAGATGCGGCGCAAATAGCGCGACAGCATCAGACGCAGAGCCGGGTTGACCAGCAGCACCGGCGGCGCGCCTAAACCTTCCTGGTGCTGTAGCGCCAGTTCAGTCTGTTTCATCAGGTTTTCCGCAATGCCCGGTTCAATCGCGCTGCCGCTCTGGGTTGCCTGCACCAGCAGTTGCTCCAGGGAGAGATCCAGGCCAATCAACTGAATATCGTCGTCACCCGGGAACCACTGCTGAGTGATGGCACGGGAAAGACGTGCGCGCACGCGAGTCGTCAGTTCATCGGCGTCGCTCTGGGCGGTGGCGAACTCTGCCAGGGTGTCAATAATGGTGCGCATATCGCGGATCGGTACGCGCTCGGACAGCAGATTTTGCAGAACCTTGTGCAGCGTCGTGAGGCTAATCACCGCCGGGATTAAATCTTCAACCAGTTTCGGCGACTGTTTGGTCAGTTGATCCAGCAACTGTTGCGCTTCCTGGCGACCGAACAGTTCGTCGGTGTGGGTGCTGATGAGATGATTCAGATGCGTCGCTACCACAGAACTGGGGTCAACAACCGTGTAGCCCAGCGTTTGCGCCAGTTCACGATGCACTTCGTCAATCCACAGCGCAGGCAAACCAAAGGTAGGTTCCGTACAAGGCGTGCCGGGAACCTCGCCCTCCGCGCAGCCGGGGTTAATCGCCATCCAGCGGTCGGGCTGCACTTCGCCCTGGCCGATACTGACGCCCTTAAGCAGAATGCGGTAGTGCGTGGGCGCCATCTCCAGGTTGTCGCGAATATGTACGGCAGGAGGGAGGAACCCCATCTGCTGGGCGAATTTTTTGCGGATGCCGCGGATACGCGTCAGCAACTGGCCCTGTTGTTCCTGATCCACCATTGGGATCAGGCGATAACCCACTTCCAGCCCCAGCGTATCTTCCATATGAACGTCAGACCAGGTCGCTTCATTCACCTGCGCCATTTCAGCTTCATCCATGGCGGAATCAGCCTGGACGCTGCCCGGTTTTTTCGTTTCGCCTTCGCGCCCGCGCAGCCACCAGGCAATCCCCAGCAGCACGGTGGTAAACAGCAGGAAGACAAAGTTCGGCATACCGGGGATCAGCCCCAGCAGGCCGATGACGCCCGCCGCCAGCACTATGACGCGCGGAGAGGTAAACAACTGGCCGACCATCTGCTCGCCGACGTCCTGATCGTTGGCGACGCGGGTGACAACCACACCTGCCGCCGTCGAGATAACCAAACCGGGGATCTGAGCGACCAGGCCATCGCCGATGGTGAGCAGGGTATAGGTTTCACCCGCCACGCCCGCCGACATGTCGTGCTGCATCACGCCAATCACCAGCCCGCCAATAATATTGATAGCCATGATAAGCAACCCGGCGATGGCATCGCCGCGAACAAACTTACTCGCACCGTCCATTGAGCCGTAAAAGTCCGCCTCCTGCGTCACCTCTTTACGGCGGCGCTTCGCTTCTTCTTCGCCAATCAGTCCGGCGTTGAGGTCAGCGTCGATGGCCATTTGCTTGCCCGGCATCCCGTCGAGAGAGAAGCGAGCGCCCACTTCGGCGATACGTCCGGCACCCTTGGTGATAACCATAAAGTTGATGATGATCAGAATGACAAACACAATGATACCGATGGCGAAGTTACCGCCGACCAGGAAATGACCAAAGGCTTCAACCACCTGACCTGCCGCTTCGGAACCCGTATGGCCGTTCATCAGGATCACACGCGTCGAGGCGACGTTCAGCGCCAGCCGCAGCAGGGTAGAAAACAGCAGCACCGTCGGGAACGCGGAAAACTCCAGCGTGTTCTGGGTAAACATGGCGACCAGCAAAATCATGATCGACAGGACGATGTTGAAGGTAAACAGCAGATCCAGCACGAAGGTCGGCAGCGGCAGGATCATCATCGCAAGGATGGTCATGATCAGCACCGGGCCGGCCAGTACCTGCCACTGGGTTTCCTTCATGTTGGGTAATCGTAACTTGGTGGCGATATTAGCCATCACTCTTTACTCTCTTGTGCAATATCCATCCCCGCCGGAACGGGAAGGTCTTTAGGTGTCAGCGGACGTGAGCCGTAGCCCTTACGCCAGCGCTTAAGGCCATAAACCCAGGCCAGTACTTCCGCAACCGCGCTGTAGAGTTCGGCGGGGACGGGGGTGCCTGGTTCACAATGGCGGTACAGGGCGCGCGCCAGCGGCGGCGCCTCAAGCATCGGAACCCGATTTTCTTCGGCCAGTTCGCGGATGCGCAGCGCAATGAGCCCGCTGCCGCTGGCCACAACCAGAGGGGCGCCCATTGCGCCTTCCTGATACTTCAGGGCGACCGAATAGTGGGTCGGGTTATTCACCACCACGTCGGCGGTGGGGACGTCGCCCATCATTCGCCGCTGCGCCATCTGACGCTGCAGTTGGCGGACGCGGCTTTTAATCTGCGGGTCGCCTTCCTGATTTTTGTATTCGTCCTTGATCTCTTTCATGCTCATGCGCAGCTTTTTAAAGTTGCTCCAGAGCTGGTAAACCACGTCGAACGCCACCATCGGAATGAGCGATAAAATAATGACCAGCATGCAGCCCGTCAGCAGCACGGCGATATCGCCCAGCGCCATGCGCAGCGGCTCGAACACCAGGTTGATAAACCGATCTTTGTTGAACCACAAAAACAGCCCGCCCCCGATGCCCGCCAGCAAAATTTTCAGAATGCTCTTCACCATCTCCGACACCATTTGCCCGGAGACCAGGCGCTTGAGGCCGCTCAATGGATTGAGCTTCTTCAGGTTAAATTTGATCGCTTTGGCGCTGATATTCAGGCCGCCAATAATGGACGGCGTGGCGACTGCGGTAATGAACAGCCCGCCGACAAAGGGCAGGATCGCCATAAATGCGAGGCCCAACAGTGACCCGGCATGGTGCAGCATCTGCTGCGGGTCGCTGACTAACAGTCGGTCGAAGGTCAAACCGTTGTGCAGCAGATGCTGCAACTGTTTTGCCAGATAACCCCCGGCCACCATCATCAATCCCCAGCCGGCCAGCAGCATGGAGAGGCTCGTCAGCTCACGCGATCGGGGAACCTGTCCCTCTTCTCGCGCTTTTTGCTTTCGGTGGGGTGTGGGGTCTTCTGTTTTTTCGCTATCGTTTTGTTCTGACATGGCATTCGCCCGGCTTTATCAGAAGCCGAGTGACTCCAGCAGATCGTCCACCTGCTCCTGAGAGGCGACAATCCCTTCGGCGCGGGTATCGATCTGCGGGCCGTTTTTCAGGTGCGCGTCGTTGTCTTTGGTATCGGCGTCGCGCTCGCTCATGTTTTCAACCAGCACGCTGATAAGCTCTTTTTCTACCGTCTCGATAACGTGCATCAGGCTTTGCAGCACCTGGCCGGTCAGATCCTGGAAATCCTGCGCCATCATGATTTCGGTTAACTGGCGATTGGTCTGCTGAGTGACGTTCGGCACGTCGTGCAGAAAGGCACGCGTCGCTTTCACCAGTTCGCGGGCGTCATCGAGAGGCTGTGGCTCCTGGAACCAGGCATCCCAGCGCGTGCTCAATGCGCTGGCGTTTTCGCTCAGGCCTTCCTGAAGCGGGCGCGCAACTTCGACGCTGGTCAGCGCACGATCGGCAGCCTGTGAGGTTTTGCCGACCACATAGTTCAGGCGATCGCGGGTATTCGGAAAGGCATCCGCCACTTCCATAATCGCCTGTTCCAGGCCCAGGTTGGCCATGCTGTCACGTAACAGACGCGTCAGTTGCCCGATGCGTACAAAGATCTCTTTGGCGTTATCCGCCTGCATGTTTAACGGGGAGTTCATAAGCGTTACCCGAGTTTTTCAAAAATTTTGCCCAGCTTTTCTTCCAGCGTCGCGGCAGTGAAAGGCTTGACGATGTAACCATTCGCCCCAGCCTGTGCGGCGGCGATGATGTTCTCTTTCTTCGCTTCGGCCGTCACCATCAGTACCGGGAGCTTTGCCATCGCGGCTTCGCTGCGAATGGTTTTCAGCAGTTGCAGGCCATCCATATTCGGCATGTTCCAGTCGCTGACCACGAAATCGAATTTGCTTTCGCGCAGCTTGTTGAAGGCATCCTGGCCATCTTCGGCTTCATCGATGTGCTTGTAGCCCAGATCCTGCAGCAGGTTTCGTACAATGCGTCGCATGGTGGCGAAATCGTCCACCACCAGAAAACGCAGATTTTTATCCGACATGAGAAAGTCTCCTTAACGTCGTGAGTCGGTTTTAGGTGAGTTTTTATAGTTAAAGCTGTTCAGCAGGCATTGGCTTATATCGTCAAGGTCGACCACTTTTTTCGCCGCATCGAGCGCAATGGCCTCCCGCGGCATGCCGAAGACCACGCAGGTCGCTTCGCTCTGGGCGAGCGTAAATGCGCCGGTCTGCCGCAGATGTAACAGGCCACGCGCGCCGTCGCTGCCCATTCCGGTCAGGATGGCGGCGCTGGCGTGTTTCCCGGCCTGGCGAGCCACTGAATCGAAAAGCACATCGACGGACGGGCGGTGACGGTTCACCGGCGGCGCGTCGCTGAGTCTTATCCGGTAGCCGTTGTCCTGGCTGAAGATTTCCATATGGCGATCGCCAGGCGCTATCAGGGCGGTGCCCGGCAGAACCGGTTCGCCATCCTGGGCTTCGCGCACGGCTATCTGACACAGGGAGTCGAGACGCTGTGAGAAAGAGTGGGTGAAGCCCGCCGGCATATGCTGGGCGATGACAATCCCCGGCGTGCTGACGGGCAGCGGCGTCAATACCCGCCGCAGCGCCTCCGTACCGCCCGTTGAAGAGCCAATGGCGATGATGCTCTGCTGGCGGACGGTAATACCGGAGAGGATAGGCCTGTCGCCCGGGTTGCGTGGCGTCAATCTTGCCCGTGCGGCGACCTGGATTTTCTCCACAACCTGCTGACGCCAGGATTCGAGATTGTCTGACCCGCGATGCTCTGGTTTAGGCAGGAAATCCACCGCGCCCAGTTCCAGCGCGGCCATGGTCGCTTTTGAACCGCGCGTGGTCAGGGAGGAGATCATAATGACCGGCATAGGGCGCAGGCGCATCAGGCGAGAGAGAAACTCCAGCCCGTCCATGCGCGGCATATCGATATCCAGCGTCAGCACGTCCGGATTAAGCTGTTTGATCAGCTCACGCGCGATGAATGCGTCCGGGGCTGTCCCCACCATTTCCATATCTGGCTGCTGATCGACCACCGCGCTGAGCATGTTACGCATCAGCGCTGAATCATCGACTGCCAGCACGCGAATCGGGTTCACCGTGTTGTCTCCGTCAGTTCATAGACCGACTGACCACGCAGGCGCAGCGGAATATGTGAATAATTAAAATGTTCCGAATGGCCAACAAACAGCAAACCGCCCGGCTTTAGCAGGCGCGAAAAGCGTTGCAACAGCCGCTGCTGGGTTGGCGCGTCAAAGTAGATCATGACGTTACGGCAAAAAATGGCGTCGAACGGCGCTGGCACTGACCACTTCTCATCCAGCAGGTTCAGGTGCTGATAGTGGATCGCGGATAACAATTCGCGACGGGCTTTCACCGATTCGCTGTTATCACCGGTGCCGCGCAGAAAATAGCGGCGCTTTTGCGCAAGCGTCAGCGACTCCAGATCGCTCAGGCGGTACACGCCAGCTTCCGCTTTGGCCAGCACATTGGTGTCAATGTCCGATGCCCAAACGCGCGGCCCGGCAACCGATGCGCCCAGCACTTCGTCCAGCGTCATCGCGATGGAGCAGGGCTCTTCGCCCGTCGATGCCGCCGTGCACCAGACGCGATAGCCGCTGCCGCGCAGACGAGCATGTTCCGCGAGCACCGGAAAGTGGTAAGACTCGCGAAAGAAAGAGGTCAGGTTGGTCGTCAGGGCGTTAATAAAGTTCTGCCATTCCGGATGTTCAGAATGCGACTCCAGCAGATCGATATATTCGCTAAAGCGGGTAAAGGCCAGCGAGCGCACACGGCGAGAGAGACGATTAAAAATCATCTCTCGCTTCTGATCATTGACGACAATTCCCGCACGTTTATAAATTAATTTCCCGACCCGCTGTAATTCGCTGTCGGTCAAAGAAAGTGTATGCTGAGATTTGCGTGCAGAAATGCTATTAATTTCACTCATTGAAAGAGGGAGACCTTAAACAGGAGTATTCATTATTTCCTGGTAAGCGCCGATCATTTTATTACGGGCCTGCATACCAAAACTAAATGAAATTGAGGATTTCTGCATCGCCAGCATGACATCGTTCAGACCAATATCACTGCTGCCGGACATCCACTGCTGGGTCTTTTCTTTCGACTCAACCTGTGTTTTATTTATTTCGTTAATACTATTAAGTAACGCATCGGAAAATGAGAGGCCGTCGCTGCGAGACGTATGCAGCCGGTTAGACGGGCCGCTGACCTGTTGCGCCTGAGTCTGTATTTGCTCAATGACGCCACGCATTAATGTCGCTGACATTTTTAGTATTCCTGTTAATGAGATAAAAACCGCTGTTTATTGCATATCTTTTAAACGTTGACAGCTTAACACGCGAATAAAAACGGCAGAAAATCCAATAAGCCGACAGAACTTTGGGCTTATTTATCCTTAAAAAAAACGCCTTTCAGACGATAATGCCCGCCTGAAAATTCTTCTATTTTTGAAATCGTCGATATCACTCTCGCGAATTTCGTGAGCTGACGCGCATCGCTGATGGTGCGTGCTATTTCATACAGGAATACGGCATGAGTGCCACACAAAATGACTTAATGAATAACCCGGCAGAGCGAATTAAATCGATGCTGTCCTCACTTCGCGCAAGCCCCAAGCTATTGCTGGTGATTTGCGGCGCAGCGGCGCTTTCCGTCATTATCGCCTTATTGTTCTGGGCCAAAGAGCCGGACTACCGCGTGCTGTTCAGCAACATTAGCGATGAAGAAGGCGGGGCGATTGTCGCGCAGCTCTCCCAGCTCAACGTGCCTTACCGCATCGATACGCCGGGCGGCGTCATTATGGTGCCAGGCTCGCAGGTGCATGAAGTGCGCATGAAACTGGCGCAGCAGGGGCTGCCGAAAGGCGGTGCGGTGGGTTTCGAGCTTCTGGATCAGGAGAAGTTTGGCGTCAGCCAGTTTACCGAGCAGGTTAACTACCAGCGCGCGCTGGAAGGCGAACTGTCGCGCACCATCGAGAACCTCGGCCCTATCCAAAGCGCCCGCGTTCATCTGGCGACGCCAAAACCGTCGATGTTCGTGCGTGAGCAGAAAAAACCGACGGCTTCAGTCACTGTAAATCTGTTACAAGGGCGGACGCTGGATGACGCGCAGGTGGTGGCGATTACCCATCTGATCTCCAGTGCCGTCACCGGGCTTGCGGCTGAGAGCGTCACCATTGTCGATCAGCGGGGAAATCTGCTGACCCAGAGCGGTGTTCGTGGCCTGCAAACGGCGCATCTGAAATATACCAGCGAAATTGAAACTGACTACCAGCAGCGTATTCAGCGCATTCTGGCGCCGCTGGTGGGTAACGAGAATATCCGTGCCCAGGTCACGGCGCAGATTGATTTCACCGAACAAGAGAAGACTCAGGAGCAGTACCAGCCCAACGCTGACCCGGAAAAAATGGCCATTCGCAGCCGTCAGGCGAGTCTCACAGAGCAGGGCAATCGCCGTGGAGCAAGCGGTGTGCCGGGGGCGCTGAGCAATACGCCGCCTGCGCCTGCTACCGCGCCTGTCACCCAGCCGCTGAACACGCCTGCGGATGACAAAAAAGAGAAGACCACCGGAACGGACAGCAACCGTGAGACTTCTCAGCCCTACAACAACCGTAGCGATGAAACCACTAACTTTGAGGTGGATCGTACCCTGACCCATACCAAATCTAACGCAGGCCGTATTCAGCGTCTGTCGGTTGCGGTGGTGATTAACCACCTTCCGCAGGGCGAAGAGGGCAAGCCAGGGCCAATTAGCGAAGCGGAACTCACCCGTATCAATGCGCTGGTCAAAGAGGCGATTGGCTACAACGCCGCGCGCGGTGACAGCGTCAATATTCTTAACTCGGCGTTTAACGGCGTGGTGGCAGAGGTTGTACCGCCGTTCTGGGAACAGGATCGCTTCTACGCCCTGTTAATGGCGATTGCCCGCTATCTGGTCATCGCGATTATTGCCTGGGTGATGTGGCGCAAGCTGGTGCAACCGGCCTGGCAGCGTCACCAGGAGACCACTATCCGTCGCCTGGAGATGGAAAAAGAGGCCCGCGAAGAGCAGGACGCGGCGAAGAAACGCGCCGCAGAGAAAAGCAGCCGGGATCGTGCGCAGCAGCGAGTGGATACGGAACTCAATGGTCAACAGTTGCGTGAACTGGCCGAGCAGGAACCGCGCGTTATCGCCCTGGTGATCCGCCAGTGGATGAGTAAGGAGCAAAAGTAATGAATGCCTCAGAAAAAAGCGCCATCGTCATGCTGACGCTGGGCGATGTCCTGGCGGCTGAGGTGTTCAAACACCTCAATGCCCACGAGGTCAAGCAGATCAGTGGTTCGATGGTCAACATGGCGGGCTTCACTCACGACCAGATGGCCGCCGTGCTGGAAGAGTTTAAGAAAGATTCCAGTGAGTACGCGGCGCTGAGCCTCAACACCAATGACTATCTGCGCAGCGTGCTGGTGAAGGCGCTGGGCGAAGAGCGCGCGTCGTCGTTGCTGGAAGATCTGCTGGATACGCATCAGGGTACCAACGGGATTGAAACGCTTAACTTTATGGAGCCGCAGGCGGTCTTCGATCTTATTCGCGAAGAGCACCCGCAGATTATCGCGACCATTCTGGTTCACCTTAAGCGTAACCAGGCGGCAGACGTGCTGGGCAAATTTGAGGATCGGGAACGTAACGACATTATGTTGCGTATCGCCACCTTCGGCGGCGTACAGCCTGCCGCGCTGCAGGAACTGACGGAAGTGCTGAACAACCTGCTGCATGGTCAGAATCTGAAACGCAGCAAAATGGGCGGCGTGCGTCCGGCAGCCGAAATTCTCAACCTGATGAAATCGCATCAGGAAGAGGCGGCGATTGAAGCCGTGCGCGACTTCGACGGCGAACTGGCGCAGAAGATCATCGACGAGATGTTCCTGTTCGAAAATCTGGTGGATGTCGAAGATCGCAGCATCCAGCGTCTGTTGCAGGAGATCGAGAGCGAAACGCTGATTATTGCGCTGAAAGGGGCGGACGAACCGCTGCGGATGAAGTTCTTCCGCAACATGTCGCGTCGTCAGGCGGAACTGATGACCGACGATCTGGCCTCCCGTGGGCCGGTGCGTCTGTCGCAGGTCGAAGCCGAGCAGAAGACCATCCTCAACGTGGTGCGTCGCCTGGCGGAGTCTGGCGAGATCCTGATTGGAGGCAGCGACGATGCCTACGTTTAATCCTGATAATCACCCGGAGTGGCGGAGCTGGCAGCCTGAAAATTTGCTCGGCGATGCGGTCGAAACGCCATTGCCGACGCTGGATAACACCCAGTCTGAGGCGCAACTGAAGGCTGAACTGGCGAGACTGCGCAAACAAGCGGAGCAGCAGGGGTTTTCTCAGGGGCAGCAGCAGGGCCAGGAAGAGGGGCGTAAACAGGGCTATGAGGCCGGGCTCCAGGAAGGCCGCGCGGCGGGAATGAAGCAGGGCATTGAGCAGGCGCGTCAGGAGCAGCAGGCGCTGCTGCGCCAGGCCGGAGAGTGGGTGAGCCACTTCAGGCTGGCGCTGGAAAACCTTGAAGGGCTGATCCCAGGGCGTCTGGTGCAGCTTTCGCTGACGGCGGTTCAGCAGCTATATGGCTCTCCTGTTGCGACGGACAACCATACACTGGTGACGCAGATCCGCACCCTGCTGAAGCAGGAGCCTCTGCTGCATGGCGCCATCCAGCTCTACGTAAGCCCCGGCGAGTATGAGGCGATTGAACAAGCGCTGGGCGAGACGCTGCGTGCGATGAACTGGGAGTTGCATCAGGATCCGCAACTGGCCGCAGGCGGCTGTCGCGCGGTCTCACCGGATGTTGAAGTGGATGCCAGTATGGAGACGCGCTGGCAGGCGCTGTGTCAGTTGGCGCGTGAGGAACTGTCGCAATGAGCCAGCAGTTAAAAAAGTGGCTGGCGGCAATCGACCGCGTGGAGGCGAAACTCTCGCAGGTGCCCGACTTTCGCCAGTACGGCAAGCTGACGCGCGCAACGGGGCTGGTGATGGAGGCGGTGGGGCTCAGGCTGCCCATCGGCTCGCTGTGTATCGTGGAGCGCCAGACCGATGACGGCATCATACCGGTGGAGAGCGAAGTGGTCGGCTTCAACGGCCAGACCCTCTACCTGATGCCGCTGGAACATGTCGATGGGATCTTACCGGGGGCACGCATTTACGCGCTGCAAACGGACAGCCATAACGGCAAACAGCTTCCCGTCGGGCCGCATCTGCTGGGGCGCGTACTCGATGCTCAGGGGCGGCCGCTGGATGGCCGTCCGGCGCCGGGAAGCCCGGTCGCCGGGCTGTTTACCCCCACGTTAAACCCGCTCCACCGTGACCCGATAAAATCGGTGCTTGATGTGGGCGTTCGGGCGATCAATGGCCTGCTGACGGTGGGGCGTGGGCAGCGTATGGGGCTGTTCGCCGGTTCCGGCGTCGGCAAAAGCGTGCTGCTCGGCATGATGGCGCGTTTCACCACCGCTGATGTGATTGTGGTGGGCCTGATTGGCGAGCGTGGGCGCGAGGTGAAGGATTTTATCGAGAATATCCTCGGTGAAGAGGGGCTGTCGCGCGCGGTGGTGGTGGCCGCGCCCGCCGACGTTTCGCCAATTCTGCGCATGCAGGGCGCGGTATACGCCACCCGCATTGCGGAAGATTTTCGCGACCGCGGCCTGAATGTGTTGCTGATTATGGATTCCCTGACCCGCTACGCCATGGCGCAGCGCGAGGTGGCGTTAGCCATTGGCGAACCGCCAGCAACCAAAGGGTATCCGCCTTCCGTCTTTGCCCGCCTGCCAGCGCTGGTGGAGCGAACCGGTAATGGCGTGAAGGGCGGGGGATCGATCACCGCGTTTTATACGGTGCTGACGGAGGGCGACGATCAGCAGGATCCGATTGCCGATTCGGCTCGAGCGATCCTCGACGGCCATATCGTGCTGTCGCGACGCCTCGCCGAGGCCGGGCATTATCCGGCCATCGATATTGAAGCCTCCATCAGCCGTGCCATGACTGAACTGATCCCGCATGCTCAGTACCGCAAAGTTCAGCGTTTTAAGCAGTTGCTTTCTGCTTGGCAGCGCAACCGCGATCTGGTGAGCGTGGGGGCGTATGTCAAAGGTAGCGATGCGACGCTGGATCAGGCTATTGAAAAATATCCGTCGCTGGAGGCGTTTCTTCATCAGGCGATACACGAGCGCAGCGGCTATGAGGACGGCATCCGCCAGCTTTCCGGGCTGTTCCCGGACATAAAAGCGTAACCACGGAGGCAGGATGAAGGTGAAAAACCCCATGACGTTGCTTCGCGATATGGCGGAAGAGCAACTGACGGAAACCACGCGCGCGCTGGGGGGCGCACAGCAGCAGCTTCAGCAGGCGGTGGCGCAGCATGAACAGCTTCAGCACTACGAGCAGGAGTACCAGCAATCCCTGCGTCAGGGAATGATGGACAGCGGGATGTCGGTGGCGGATCTGGTGAATCATCAGTCGTTTATTTTGTCGCTGAAACAGGTGGTGAAGCAGCAGGAAGGCCATGTTGACGCCTGCGGGAAAGCGGTTGATCAGGTCAAAGAGAACTGGCTGCAAAACAAGCAGCGCCTGAATGCATTTGAAACGTTAATTGACCGACGCGCAGCGGCGCAGGCGCTGGTGCAAAGCCGACATGAACAGAAGCTGATGGATGAATTTGCCCAGCGCGCAGGACAGAAGAGAGAAAGACTATGAATATTGATCTTGCCACCCTGCTACTGGGTGGAACGCAGGGCAAAGGGAAGGCGGGGCTGCTTAATGATGAGGGCTTCAGCCTGGCGCTGGATGAGAAACTGGCGTCCCTGAGCGCGCTCTTTCCTGGCCTCGAGCCCGAGGTGCTGGCAGCCTTGCCCGAAACGGCACTGGCAGCCTTGCCCGAAACGGCACTGGCAGACTTGCCGGAAACGGCGCTACCAGACATCGCTTTACCCGCGAACCTGTTGCCCGAGCAGCCAACCGATGACGTGGTCGTGGCTGACGAGGAAGAGGGCACCGCTCTGCTACTGACGGCGATGCCGGGGCTGGCGGAAGCGCTGCAGGGTGTGACGCTTACCGAGGGCGAGGGGGAAGAGAGCCCGCAGTGGCAGTTGCAGCAACTGGTTGCCCGCAACGTGGCGGGCGGTGAACCCAGAGTGCAGGCGGCAGCCGGACAGGTGAACGCGGAAAAACCAGCCGGGCAAACGGGAAAACTGGCCTCGCCGCTGACGATGGCGGATAAAACGCCGCTGGCAACCTCTGGCGCGTTGAGCGCGCAATCTACGCCCGTCGCCAGCGAGACTATCGCAACCGCGGAGATGCCAGCCAGCCCAACGGCCAGCGCGATAGCGCTGCCCGCGGCGGTGCGTACCAGCGTCGCCCATGCACCGCAGCAGGTCGTCACCGTCAATCACCCGCCGGAAACGCCGGAGTGGAAACAATCGGTCAGCCAGCATATCGCTATCTTTAGCCGCAACGGGCTGCACAGCGCGGAGATCCGCCTGCATCCTGAAGATTTGGGGGCGCTGCAAATTACCCTGCGCGTCCAGCAGGAGCAGGCGCAGATCCATATCGTCAGCGAACATGCTCATGTGCGCCACGCCATGGAGCAGGCTCTGCCGCAACTGCGCGCCGCCATGGCGGAGTCGGGTATTCAGCTCGGCGAGGCAAACGTCAGCGCGGATGCGCAGCCGGGGGCGTCGGGCGAGAAAGGAGAAAACGCGCCTTCTGAGCAGCAGGCGAGCGGCGAAAATGACGAACTACAGGATGTTGATGACAATGTGCCAACCTTATTAACAACCACTCCCGGAAATATATACGGCATTAACACGTTTGCCTGAAACCCGGAATTGCCTTCAGGAATGAAATTTTATCGCCTGATTATCCGGGTGATTAAATGGACTACAATGTCCGCCATATTGGTCAGAGGGTAATTGAGTACCCTCACTTATTTATCAGGTGTACGTTCAATGAGTAATAAAAATAAAAAGGTCGCCGGTGGCGGAGGGTCTCGCTCGCTTCTGATGACGTTCATGTTTTTGACTGCGGTTGTAGCGTGCGGATTTTCGGGCTACCTGTTCTGGGAAATGAAATTTGCCAAACCAGCAGAAGTGGCTGTAGAAGGCGACGTTAAACCTCTGGCCGCGCCAGTGCAGGTTGAACCGCTGTATGCGTCGATGAGTACCTTTACCGTCAGCCTGAAACCGACGGCAAATGAAGCCGACCGCGTTTTATATCTCGGCTTATCGATTCGGGTTGCGGAAGCACAGTCGCTGGCGATTCTGGAAAAATATTTACCGGAATATCGCAGCCGTCTTTTTATGTTGCTGACTCACCAGACCTATGAAGATTTAGCGACAGATGAAGGAAAACGTCGCCTGATTAACGCTATTCAGGGTGAACTGGATAAACCGCTGGCATTTAACCAGTCTATTCGTGTCACTGATGTCCTTATTAACGAATTTATTCTGCGGTAATTATTATGGCTGACAGCTTTTTATCACAGGATGAGATCGATCGGTTGCTGAATGCAGATGCCGACAGCAATAGCGATCTCCAGAACAACCGCAGCGATGCCGGAATAAAACCCTACGATCCGCATACGCAGCGTCGGGTGATCCGCGAACGTCTGCACTCGCTGGAAATTATCAACGAACGCTTTGCACGTCAGTTCCGTATGGGGCTTTTTAATTTGCTGCGCCGTAGCCCGGATATTACCGCGGGAAATATTAAGATTCAGCCGTATCACGAGTTTGCCCGTAACCTGCCGGTGCCGACAAACCTGAACCTGCTGCACCTTAACCCGCTGCGCGGCACTTCGCTGATGGCGCTTTCGCCGGGGCTGGTGTTTATGGCCGTGGATAACCTGTTTGGCGGCGATGGTCGTTTTCCGACGAAAGCCGATGGCCGGGAATTTACTCCCACCGAACAGCGCGTAATTCACCGCATGCTATCGATGGCGCGCGAAGCATATGAATTTGCCTGGAGCTCGATTTATAAAATCAAAACGGAATATATCCGTTCAGAAATCCAGGTGAAATTTACCAATATCACCTCATCGCCTAATGATGTGGTGGTGACGACGCCGTTCTCCGTCGAAATTGGTTCACATCGCGGGGAGTTCAATATCTGTATCCCTTTCAGCACCATCGAGCCATTGCGCGAGTTGCTGAGTAACCCGCCGATGGATAACTCCCGGCAGGAAGACTCCCAGTGGCGTGGTCTGCTGGCCAGTCAGATGCGCGAAACGGAGCTGGAGCTGACGGCGCGTTTTGCCGATATCGGCACCCGGCTGTCGAATGTGATGCAGATGAAAAAAGGCGATGTCATTACGCTTGATAAGCAGGAGTTTATCGAAGCAAGCGTGGGTGGCGTCCCGGTCTTCACGGCCAAATACGGTGCCGTTAACAATCAATATGCCCTGAAGGTCGAGCAAATCATGCAGCCTTCATTACTATCATTAAACAAGGAGTAATTTCCCCATGAGCGACAATAACACCTCATCGGGTTCTGGCGATCAGTCCATCGATAATCTTTGGGGCGATGCAATGACCGAACAGCACGCGGCGGGAATTACCGACACAACGGCTGCACCACAATTTTCTGACGAGATGAATCTGATCCTGGATATTCCGGTCAAAATGACCGTGGAGCTGGGACGCACCAAGATGACCATTAAAGAACTGCTGCGCTTAAGCCAGGGGTCAGTTGTGTCACTGGACGGGCTGGCGGGTGAACCGCTGGATATTCTGATCAACGGTTATCTGATTGCTCAGGGTGAAGTGGTGGTGGTCTCCGATAAATTCGGCATCCGTATTACGGATATCATTACCCCATCTGAACGCATGCACCGTCTGAGCCGCTAATGAACGCCACTGATTCACTTCCGGCTACAAGCTCGGTATTTATGACGGTCAGCGGCGCGCTGGCGCTGATTGTTTTGCTGCTGGTGGTGCTGGCGTGGGTGACACGTCGCAGCGGCCTGGCGCGTCGGCTGAATGACGCCCGGGGAAACATGACGCTGGTGGCGACCCAGTCGCTGGGGCCGCGTGAGCGCCTGGTGCTTGTCGATGTCGGTGAACAGCGTTTAGTGCTGGGCGTCACCGCTTCGCAGATAACCTGTCTCGCCACTCAGGCTCGCCCGGAGAACGCAGTGCAGGAAACGGCTCCGACGGCCTTCCCGCTGATGCTCGACAAGCTGCGCCAGAAGTACCGTCCGGGAGGTGAACAGTGAGTCGTCGGATGCTGCGGCTGCTTCTCGCCATCAGCCTGATGCTGCCTGCCGCCTGCGCGATGGCGGCAAACGCGGACATTACGCTCGGCCAGCCAGCGGGTGACGGCGGCTGGACGCTGCCGGTGCAAACCCTGCTGCTGCTCAGCGGATTTACCTTTATCCCTGCCGTACTGCTGATGATGACCGGGTTTACCCGCATCATCATTGTACTGGGCTTAATGCGTAACGCGCTCGGCACGCCGACCGCGCCGCCGAACCAGGTGTTGGTAGGCCTGTCGCTGTTTTTGACCTTCTTTGTGATGGCGCCGGTGTTCAGCCAGATCTACGAAAAAGCCTGGCAGCCGTTGCAGGAAAATAAAATCACCATGGAGGCCGCGCTGGCGGAAGGGGTGAAGCCGCTACGCGCCTTTATGCTCGACCAGACCCGCGAAAGCGATCTGGCGATGTTTGCCCGCATTGCAAAAACGCCGGACATCGCCTCACCGGAAGAGGTGCCGCTCAGTATTCTGGTGCCCGCGTTTATTACCAGCGAACTGAAAACCGCTTTTCAGATTGGCTTTACCATCTTTATTCCGTTCCTGATTATCGATCTGGTGGTGGCGAGCATTTTGATGGCGCTGGGGATGATGATGGTTCCGCCAACCACCATTGCACTACCGTTCAAGCTGATGTTGTTTGTGCTGGTCGACGGCTGGCAACTGCTCGTGGGCTCGCTGGCCCAGAGTTTTTACAGTTAGGAGATTCACATGACCCCTGAAAGCGTAATGGTCATTGGCATGCAGGCCATTAAAGTGGGGCTGATGGTTTCGGGCCCGCTGTTGCTGGCGGCGCTGGTGACGGGCCTGATTATCAGTATTTTGCAGGCCGCGACGCAGGTCAACGAAATGACCATGACCTTCATCCCGAAAATCCTGATGATCGTCGGCATCGCGGTGGCGCTTGGCCCGTGGATGATGAAGATCTTTATTGAATATACCCGCTCGGTCTTTGCCAGCCTGCCTTATGTGATCGGCTGATGGCCTTTGGACTTCCCCTCGATCAGCTCTACGGGCTGGTCAGTCACTATTTCTTTATCCTGGTGCGTCTGGGCGCGTTGTTGCATGTGGCGCCGATCTTCGGTGAGAAAAGCATCAGCACCCGGTTGCGGATGTGCCTTGCGCTGCTGACGGCTATCCTCATCGGCGGTACGCTGCCGGATGCGCAGGTCGGGCTCTACTCCTGGGAAGGGGTGTGGGTCACAGCGAAGCAGGTTATTATCGGCGCGGCGATGGGGCTGACGCTGCAGTTGCTCTTTGCCGCCGTGCGTATGTCCGGCGAGATTATTGGCATGCAGATGGGGCTGTCGTTCGCTACCTTCTTCGATCCCGGCGCCGGTAATAGCCCCGTCATTTCCCGTTTTCTCAATCTGTTGGTAACGCTGCTGTTTCTGGCGTTTAACGGTCATCTCTGGCTGCTGGCGCTGCTGGCTGAATCATTCCAGACCCTGCCGATTAACGCCACGCCGCTGCATGCGGGCGGTTTTCTCTATCTGGTGACTCACGCAGGGATTATCTTCAGCCAGGGGCTGATGCTGGGGCTACCTATCATTGCGCTGCTGCTGTGCATCAACTTCATCCTCGGGTTGTTAAACCGCCTGACGCCGCAGCTTTCCGTCTTTGTTATCGGCTTCCCGCTTACGCTTACCTTCGGCATGCTGGCGCTATTCCTGATTGCCCAAACGCTGGCACCATTCTTTGAGCGCCTGATGGCCCTGGGGTTTGATAACCTGGCCGGGCTGCTTCAGGCGCTGGTGTAGCGAGGGTTAATTGGTGCAGGCAATACGGGCGACGGTCTCCGTGCCCGAGGCCAGCACGCGGTTGTCCAGCAGATAGAGCGTGCTGGTGGCCACTTCGCCAGGCAGGATTTGCGGGAAGATATAGTCCCTGATGTCCCGATCGCTGCTCTGATCGCCCAGTTTACGATGCTGGCTTTCGACCGTCAGTTGGATCCGTTTACCGCTAAAATCGACGCCAAAGCGCACTTCGCGATTCACCGCCGTTGGGCGACCCTCAAGCTTACCGTCTTTAAAATGACTGATGCTGCCGATATAGGTTGAATGGCCGTTGAACATATCGTCGCGGTAAGAGCGGTAGATGCCGCGGGCAAGCGTCGCATTGTTATCATCCACAATGGTGTAATAGGAGGTCGGCGCAATGCACACCGCCTTGTACGGCGAGGTAGAGAAGGCATAAAACGCCATCCCGCCCAGCCCGATCGCCATACCGCCAAGAAACAGCAGGGTCAGCGGGGATTTAATAATGGCGAAAATAGAACGATTCGCAGTCATTCCCTGAATCCTTAAAGAGTTGCTGGCAGGCGATAAGGCCCTGGAATTTACTCATTTTCTCTGACCCGGTTGTTACGTACAGCACACCTGCCGGTTTTTCAGAGGGGCGTTTTGCCAGTACGTGTTGGGTGTAGGTTTGCAGCGTGGATTCAATCAGCGCCCGTTGCTCCTGTTTATCCGTTTGCACCATCACCACGGTGTTGGGCGGAATACCCGGCCCATCCCAGCGCACGAAGTTTATGGGCTGGGGGCTTAAATCGAAAACGCTGCGCAGAACCATCGCCAGCGCGATGCCCGTTAACAGCCCGCCCAGCGTGATGAGTATCCGTGGCGCTATCTTGCTGTGCGGGCGCGCGGGCGGCGTTATTTCTTCAGCAGGCGTGGGGCGTTCCTCGGCTTCCGGCGGCGCTGTTGGCGGTACTGTGGGGGCTGGCAGGGGGTCACTGTCGGCATCGCGCACGATAAGACGATAGCCGCTGCGCGTGACGGCGAGCAGTGTAATGGCGTCCTGCATATCCAGTTGGACGAATGCGCGCCGTAGTTTGGTTATCATGACCCGGACGCTATTATCTGTCACTTCAACGCCGGCGCTGCGCCAGCCGATATCCATCAACTGTTCCTGAGAGAGTACCTCTCCGCCCGCATCGATCAGTGCGGCAAGACACAGACATGCGCTTTGCGGCAGAGTGACGGACGCTTCATTGTCGGTGCGGGCGAGGACGCGTGTCTGGAGATCCAGCGTGATTAACGATCCAATCGCAATGTTATTAATCATAATTATGTGATTCTTCTGGTGAAATGGGTATTGCTACTGCTTATTGTAATTAATAGTAATGAATACAATTTATTGCTAGCCGGAGGGGCTAAGCGATATGCTTTTTATGTCTTAGCTCGCCTTTTTGCAACCACTATGTAATATCAACCACGGATCGATTAAGGTTATTAATTGTTGCGGAAATAACCTTGTTATTCATGTTACTTAACGATATTTAAGTTTAATCTTATTAAAACCAATCAGTTAGTTTATTGCGCATGGCAGGGTTATGTCTGTGGTAGTGATAATAACTCGCAACAATTATTGGTAATTAATAAATTTTAATACGCAAAGAATTATTAATTGTATGGATAATGCCGCGCCAGCGGTTGCGCAGTGAGCAAGGGGATTTATACTGCTTTAACGCATGTCGTTGAATTTATTAATCCGTATTTTACAAGGATGGCAGATGTTAACTTTAAAACGTTGTATGCAAACGTCCGGCGCGCCGGCCATGTTTCCCGTTTTTATCGCCCGTCTGGTACTGGGGGTATTTTTCTTTACTGCCGGTTTCAATAAATTATTCGTGACCGAAAATCAGTTGCTGATGGCGGATACCATGCAGGATGCGGGAATCCCTTTTCCGGCGGTGATGGCGGTAGTGGTCTCTTTTCTGGAATGCAGCATGGGGATGTTACTCACGTTAGGCTTGTTCAGCCGTTTAAGCGCCCTGACGCTGTTTATTATCAGCAGCGTGGCGCTGGTGACTATCGGTGTTTATACCATTCCGCACGGTTTGCCGCTCATGGCATGGTTAAGCTGGCTTTTTTATCTGCCGGAGACGCTCTACATGGTGCTGAGTTTGCTGCTGATCGCCTGGGGGGGAACGCTCTACAGTCTTGACGGCTGGCTGGTCAAACGCTGGCAGAACATGCGCAGAATTGTTTTTATCGAAGGATAACAGGAATGCGCTGTTATCAACGGTTTGAAGGGCATATTTCCTCCCCCCTGCATAATAAAATAGCCCCTTAAAGGCAGCGCGGTGCTGCCGTTTTTTACGGGCGCTGATGTCATGATTTATGCAGTCACACTGGTCATAATTTTTATCACCTTACTTATTCTGGTGCAGTCCGGCGTTATGCCGTGGTTTATTCGCACGGAGGGGCAGCGTCTGCGTTCGCAGGTCGATACGCTGGCCGCACAGTTGCGCGAGCAGTTAGATCGTGTTGAAGCGCAGCAGCGCTCCATGACCGAAAGCGTGGTAACGCTGAAAAGCTTCGCGCTGGATAAAAGCGCGCCGGGCGATACGGATATTAGCGAAGAGACAGGCAGTAGCCGTCAGTTTTTCAACTCTCTCGTTAAAGAGATGGGAGAGCGTCTCGGCGGGCGCGTATGGATTGTTGAAAACACCGGGCGCATCATCGGTGATGCCGCCGGGGCTCCCAATGTGCAATCACTCAATGATAGCGACCTGCCGATGGCCGTCCCCCTGCGCGCACTGCTGTCACAGTCCGGCGAGGGGCTGCGCCACACCCGTTTTCGCAGCGCCAGCGGTGAACATACGCTGGTGGTGCAGCCGGTGGCGGAGACCTTGTGGCTTATCGCCATCGACGTCCCCACCCGCCGCATGGGGGAGCGCCCCGGTATCCTGTTACACAAACCCTGGCCGCTGGCGGCGCTGCTGCTGGTCTCCACTCTCACCCTGTTACGCAGCCTTAATCTGCACCTTTCCCGCCTTAATGAAGAACTGCCGTCACAGTTGAAAAGCGAGCAGGGCGCGCATTTGCCGCCGTTGATGAAGGAACTGGGCGAGCAGGTGAGTGAGATTGCCAAAGCCGCCACCGCCATTGCTCAGGAAAATGAACGCCTGCTGCACGTACCAGAGGCGAGCGCCAACCTGCTGGCAACCTTAACCGACAGCGCCACCAACGTGGTGCTGGCCATGAATACTCTGCACGACGCCGCACAAAAAATAGCCAGCAGCAGCGGCACGTTGGTGCAGTTGGCGAGCCGCGCCTATAGCTATTCCCTGCATAACGAAGAGGGCATTTTCGCCGTCGAGTCACGCAATCTGGCCAGCCGTTGCGCACGCTCATCGAAAGAGCTAAGGGCGCTGATTGAGGACGCGATGATGCAGGCGCAAAACGGCGCGCCGTCCGTTGCCCACAATAACAGCGTCCTGATTGAAGAGGTCTATACCGTCGCCAATACGCTGCTGCAGCGCTCAAACCATTAAGCCAATTTATCCCTCACCTGCGGGTGGGGGATGACATTCTTTTTTTCCTTTTAGAGTTGATAGTTATGTTTAAATCCCTTCAAAGCAGAGCCATTTTGCTGGTCTCTGCATTCTTTTTATTGCTTATCTCGCTAACCCTTTGGGTGGTGATGCGTTTCGTTGCGCCGTCGTTGCTCAGTGATGAGTATCGCCGGGTGCACTATCAGATTGGCGAACAGGCCGCCGCTATCTCGCAGTTGATGGCGCGCGTACAGGCGCAGCAGCGCGGGCTGACTGAAACCGTCGCGCAACTGGACAGCATGGATATCGACCGCTTGCTGCCGGGGCTGGTTAATCAGTACGGCGACGCAAACCTGTTTGGCGGCGGCGTCTGGCCGTTACCCGGAAAGCGTGAACCCGGTATCGCAAAATTCAGCACCTTTTTTGCCCGGGATAACCAGCACCAGCTACGCCTTAACACGACCTGGAATCAGCCGGATGCGCCTGACTACTGGCAGCAGCCGTGGTTTAAAGCCGGGCTCAATGCGGCAAAAGGGCAGTGTGCCTGGGCGGCGGCTTATATTGATGCCGCAAGCCCGCAGCCAAGAACCAACTGCGCGATGCCCGTCTGGCGCGATGGGCAGTTGTGGGGCGTGGCAACGCTTGACGTGACGCTGGGCTTTTTTAATCAGCTTGCGCAAAAAATTGCCGAGCCGCTGGAAGGCGGCGTGTTGATTGTTGAGGCCAACGGCAACATCGTGGGATACAGCCGCGCCACGGATAAAACGCCGGCGCTTAAAAACATCAGTGAACTGCCGGGGCCTGAAATCGCTATCCTGCAGGAGATGCTCGCCGAGGCGGGCAACAACACGCGGGAGCGGCTTTACAACGCCGACGACGGAGAGCACACCATTTTCGTTTTCCCTATTGCCGGTAGCCCCTGGTTTGTGGCGACGGATACCCGCAGCAGCCTGCTGAGTAAACAAACGGACAATATTTTGTGGCGTCTCGGTGCGGTGCAAATCCCGCTGTTGCTGCTGCTGGCGGCGGTGCTGATCCTGACCGTGCGACTGGTGATGGGCAACCTGCGCAGCGTGAGTGACCGTCTTGCCGCGCTCTCTTCTGGTGGAGCTGACCTGACGCGCCGCCTTCCTGAAAGCGGCAGCCAGGAACTGAACGCGATTGCCCACAACGTGAATACGTTTATGGCCTATTTACAGGGGCTGTTGCAGCAGGTACGGGGCAGCACGCGAACCATCGCCGAGGCCTCGCACCAGATTGCAGAAGGCAACCAGTCGTTATCAGTGCGCACCGAAGAGCAGTCCGCATCGCTGACTGAAACCGCCGCTTCTATGGAACAGATTGCCGGTATTGTGGCCAACAACGCCGATAACGCCGAGCATGCCGACCGGCTGGCGACGCAGGCTGCGACCGTCGCCGGGCAGGGTGCCGCATTGATGGAGGAGGCCGTTGAAAAAATGAGTTATATCGAATCCTCTTCACGTCGGGTATCCGATATTGTGGGCGTTATTGACGGTATCGCCTATCAGACTAACATCCTTGCGCTGAATGCGGCGGTTGAAGCCGCGCGAGCCGGAGAGCAGGGGCGCGGGTTTGCGGTGGTGGCAACCGAAGTGCGCAACCTGGCGCTGCGCTCATCCAGTTCGGCGAAAGAGATCCGCGAACTGATTAACGATGCGGTGACGGGGGTGCAGGAGGGCAGCCGCCTGGTGCAGGACGCCGGAGAAACCATGAATACCCTGGTGATGGCGGTGAATGAGGTCTCCACTCTGATGGAAGAGGTGAAGACCGCCAGCCGTGAACAGAGTGTCGGTATTCAACAGGTGAATGTTGCTGTCTGCCAGCTTGAAGGGGCAACCCAGCAGAACGCCGTGCTGGTGGCGGATGTTTCCCAGTCGGCCAGGGCGATGGAAGAGCAGTCCGCTGAACTGGAAAGCGTGGTTAACCGCTTTAAGGTGTAATGGTGAATGCCGGGTAAGGTGTTGTTTATTACACCTTACCCGGCGTCATCTTTGTCTAATCCGCAGACAAAAAAAAGCCCTCCGGGGAGAGGGCAACACGTAACGAACACGTGTAACTACAGGTTGAAGCGGTAGTGCGGATTAACGCAGCAGGGACAGGACGTTCTGAGGAACCTGGTTGGCCTGCGCCAGTACGGAGACGCCAGCCTGTTGCAGAATGTTGGCGCGGCTCATGGCAGATACTTCAACAGAGAAGTCCGCATCCTGAACACGGGAGCGCGCTTCGGTGGTGTTGATGATGTTGGTGTTCAGGTTAGCAATGATGGAGCTAAAGCGGTTCTGAACGGCACCCAGGTCGGCACGGAAGTCGGCGATCTGGGTGATGGCGTTATCCAGTTTGGCCAACAGGTCATCTGTGCGGGCATCGGAGACCACATCTTTGACAAATATAACGTCATGGTATCGTGTTGGGTGAACAGTGAAATTTGTCGGGCTGGTAAACTCAATCTCTTTTACCAGCGAGTCGCTACCATCATCACCGTAAGCAAAAAATCTGTTCACGCCCCAGGCTCTGTCATATACAGAGACAATATGCATGTCTGAAGAGTCCGCGTCTTGCCCGAAGATCCGCTGAGAAATATTTTCCAGCGTGGTTTTATCCAGCGTAACCCGAGCACCACTCACCGACTCGAATGTGTCCCCTTCTGTAAGAATTTTAGGGGATTCCAGCGACGTTGGGCCCGCCGTTATCATATCGATGTCGGCGATATCGGTAATTTCCTGCAGATGAGCATTGGTGACAGTCTGAATCTTAGCCGTGGTACCCCCGTCATTCTGAAACGTCATTTGAGTCGTATCTAATTTGAAGAGTTTGTTTCCTTCGGGATAATAAGCAAACGCTTCGTCAGTATCTTCATGGACGTAAATAAACAATTTATCCGCAGGAATACTGCCACCGATTGCTGCGGCAATCAGTGCGGCGTCGTCACTGTTGACCTTCCAGTTTTCACCCGTGTTCGTCACCAGACCCGTATCAGCCCCTACAGGTTGAGATTTTGCAGCTTTATCGTACTGGCTACCGGTAGTCATTCCTGCACCATTCACAGTAATACCGATATCTTCGAAGTCTTTCATAAACGAATCCAGACCCAGGGTCTGCATATCCAGTTTGTTCAGTTTGATATCGATGGTATCGCCGTCTTTATCACCAATCTGGATGGTGATTTCAGACC
>NZ_JAYMYY010000007.1:0-181483 GCF_039889165.1 Pseudocitrobacter cyperus
TTCGGTGAATCGGGCTTTACGCATGGTGATCTCCTCACAGGACATAATCAGTATGTCGGAAGATCTCTAAAAGTGAATGGTTCGGTTTACCGGGATGCTTACAATTACACGGCCACGATAAGCAGCAATACGAGCAAGAAACTCAGGGAACCGGCTTGATGGCAAAGCGGGGTAATGTCGCGCTTTAGTTGTCGATAGCGCACCGGCCATATCACTGGCTGGATTTGAGTCGATGTAATCGTTCTGTACGGCATACCGCATAATGGCCGTGACGCGCTGTTGCAGGCGCTGAGCGACGTCGTGTTTACCACTCGCATCAACTTTTTTAATCGGGGCTAACAGGTGGCTGGTTTTGAGCTGGCGAATGTCGGACGAACCTATATGAGGGAAGATATAAAGCTCAAGATAGCGAAGAACGCGCGATCGATGGTCTTCGCTCCAGCGCTTGTTGCTGGTATGCCATTCACGAGCGATAGTTTCGAATGTATATGCCCCCGAATTCTCTGCCTGAGCTTCTTTCTGTTCGGCTTTTGGGTCAATACCCTGCACTAACAGCTTTTTGGCTTCATCGCGCTTTGCTCTTGCTTGATTTTGGTTTTGCGGTCTCGACCTGTCTGGCGTTGCGCTTCATTTGGGGGCACATTTCTAATCGAAGTTAAGATGCCCCCAATTATGCCCCCAATGACATCCGGATTTCAACGGACAATCTCGGACAACTCAGGAAGGAAAAATCGCGGAAAGCATTGATTTTTAAGGGATAATTGGACTTTCTCGGATGGTCTTGGAAGTACTAATGGTGCGAAGGCCGGACTCGAATTTCACACCCAATAGACTGATATCAATATATTTTATTATCAGGAATAATTAGTTATACCCGCACTTGTACCCACAAGTTAAAATCCGTACAAAAAATAGACATTACTAGCGGGTATAAAGCCATACCAGTAGAACACCGATATGGCTGTCAAAGCAAGATTCAGGCAGGCAGGAACGTTTTCTTCAGAGGCACCAAAAGTCTAGTCTCGATATCAACTTGTTCGTAGTTCTCAATAAGCGCACGGACGAGATCATCAAGTGTCCGGAGCGTCAGTGGTATTGTCGAACGGTCGGCTTCATATCGAGCATCTTTCGTAAAACCCCCTGTACTAACATAAAGCCCGCGATCGTCTTTATGGCGACCGCCGATACACGTCGGGTTCTGTTTGCATCGTTAATCGTCCATTAGAGCAAACACGCCTGCCGGGAGTGGCAGGCGCATCATGCGATGAATACAAAAGGTGGGAAGTTCAGACGTAAAAATCAGGAATGAGGCTCGAAGAATTCAGGTATTTATTAATCTGGTAGCTCGCCTGGCTTTGAGAATATCGGTAGCGGTCAAGAATGATGTCTGCTCATAACGGTCGATACGTACCAGTTCATAACGTTCCACGAGGAAATTAACCGCATCCGCAAGCGTTATTCCCGCGTCGATATGCTCCTCAATGGCCGCGTCGTCATGAAATGGTGTGTCGTTGAGAGTCAGGCCGTAATGATGCTCCAACAGATACGTTAAAAGTTGCTGCCAGACCCGCACGGGCGATAGACGTGACGAAACTGGCACCGTGGCCGGTACAGATGAAATGTGCATGAGTAGAATCCTGAGAAAAGAAGAAGAGAGAAGGTGTTACGGGGTTGGATAAATAGAAATGTAAACGTAGCCGCAGCTACCACGGGTATCAGCTATGCAGGTTAACCCCATAAGCTGAATGGTCCCCTGCTGTTGCTGCTGTGGATTTAGCTTACCGGAACACAGCATTGCTTCTAGTTGGCTGATAAATAAAGGGAAAAATTGATCCAATTTCTGCAGTTGCTTCGGGGTAAAGACCCCCGTCAATCCAGCTCTGTCAGCCAAGTAATACAGCCGGTTGCCTTCCTGAATCAATCTTGCGCCAAATCGAGGGGTGATATCGCTTTGTAGCCCCCATTCATGAGGTGGTGTGATTGACATGAAAACCTCCATTTAAAGCAAACCCTGCTCAGCAAAAGAAATCACTTCATTCCCAACAACCAAATGATCCAGCACTCGCACTTCTACCAGTGCTAACGCTTTCACTATCCGCTGAGTGATGTGTTTATCCTGCTGACTGATTTCTGTCGTACCGGATGGATGGTTGTGCGCCAGAATTACCGCAGCGGCATTATATTTCAGAGCCAATTTAACCACTTCGCGGGGATGCACTTCGGTATGGCTGAGTGTGCCGGTAAACAGTGTTTCACATCCCAGCAGGCAGTGCTGATTGTCGAGATACATCACAATAAAAACTTCACGCTCATGATGAGCCATCTGTAATTGCAGCCAGGTCTTAGTGAAGCTGGTGGAGGTAAATGGCTCACTCGGTTGACGCTGATACTTCTCCAGAAGTCGTAATGCCCGACGAATGACGCGTTGCTCGTTTGCAGGAAATACCGGGGATAAATTGAACACAGACATAATTGCTCCTTGAAACAAAAAGGCTCGCCAGTTTATTAATGAGGCCTGAGGGAAGGGAGAATAAAAAAGGTTCAGGAGGCAAGCTGCAGCATATTCTCAGCCATCACCCACAGAGCGCGGTTAAGCTTCACATCACCGTCGATACCTTTTACAGCGCGTGTATGGGCGCGTTTACCTTTGCTCGTTCGTCCAGACAGACCGCCTTTAATCAGGTTTTCCTGAATGCGCTGATAAGTGGTCCACAGGTCATTACTTTCATCCTGCCAGCGGCGCGGGGATAGGATTTGCAATTCCGTCACCGGTTGATGCTCTTCACCAAAGCGATAAGTTAATGCCGCTTTTGCCATCGCCTGCTGAGCAGGTGGCGGTAACATCAGCGACTGCATGGCATCGCGTTTCTCTTCTACGCGATCAAAAATCCCCAGCACTTCGTAAGCTCCTTCAATGACTTTCTCCACCACGTTGCCTTTGTGTGGCACACGTACTTCTCCAAAACTCTCACCGCAAATTAGTCCATTCTGGCAAACCGATCTGAATAACCCCGGTAGCATCTGATATGAGCTGGAGCCGTCGTGGCTATTAAGCAGTATAATCTCAGGCACCTGCTTGCCAGTGATCTGGCCTTCGCGACGCAGACGTAGCATGTGCTTAGTATGTTCGCGTTTGCTCTGGTCTCGGACTCTAGTCTGGCACGCAAAGAATGGCTGAAAGCCTTCACGTTGCAGGTTATCAAGCAGGGTTATGGTCGGAATGTATGTGTACCGATCACTGCGGGATTCATGCTTTTCTTCGCTGAATACACTCGGCACATGATGCGCCAATTCATCGCGGGTTAGCGGGCGGTCGCGTCGAACGAGATTGACCGCACCGAAGCGGCTGGCTAAACGTGTCATTATTAGTTCCTTATTGAGATATGAAAAAAAGACCATGCCTAAGAGTGAGGCATGGTCTTTTCTGAAAGTGAACGATGAAAAAAGATTGTGTAAAATTCGGGTAAGATCACACGGATAGTACAGAGATAAAAACGACTGTAATTTAAACATTACCAGCCAGCATTCTGCTTCCTGATAGCCCGGTTGAGCGTGTCCAAATCATGTATAGTTTTTTCTTTTACTGTATAGGTGGTGCCATTCGGGTCAATAGTGACTGATTTCGGAAAATGATTCTTTATGATTTTAACAGCTGATGGGTGTCTAAAAAATCGATATCTGAGACCTGTACTGCTAATAAAGTCTCCCTCTGATGGGGTTACCAATTCATCTGGTGATTGTGGCTCATACAAAACCCCGACAAAAAAACCGCCCCCACGCATGCCTTCCAGACCATTAATATACAACTGGTGTGAATGTTTTTTTCTGTTCCATCCATTTTTGGCCATGTCATGAAATGTTCTGTACTTAATGTTGTTCAGATCGAACAAAAGCGCTTCATCGCCGCTTGATCTGTTAGTGTGCACAGGAATCACTTTACTTGAAAAATCAATTTTCACTTCGAGGCCATCAGCGGTGTGCTGTCTATATTTTACTGTTACTTTCCCGATAAAAAATAAAAATAACGCTGGTTTGAATTCACTATTATCAGGGACATAAAGTTTTGTCTGCAGGTATGCAATTACTCTTCTGAGTATATCATTCTTGTTTATTGCTTCCGCAGGCTTTGGCACGTCACTAAACATGATGTAAGGAAGCGTTTCGATAAAACTATCTCTTTGAAATAAACGATGAAACGCATCGGTTGTTCCCCTGACCATTCCATCAATAGTCAGGTTATTGATTTCAAAACCCGCATTAAAAACCCTTTCCGGCACCAGATTTTTATTCGCCACCAGTTTACCTGAAGGTAAAAGTGCTTCGTTTTCCATCCTGTACTTCAAGGCATCCAAAATCATGTCCTGAATAACAGCTGAACTACTACTACCCGTCCTTTTCGCCAGACTCACTATCATCTGATGAAGTTCAGGATAGGAAAGATTAACCGTTATCCTTTTTTTACTTACCATCACACATTCCTTATAAGGTGCAGCACTTTTTAGATTTTAACAGTGCTGCACCTTTTTAAAAACTGATTTAAATCAAGTGAATATTCCATGCAAAAACAACCGTTTTCGGCAATACCCGGCATGGTGACATGAGTGGCAGTAAAATGTTCATCCGCAAACCGGAGCAAGAAATAGCCCGTAGTCAGCGTGCCGGGATAACTTAAGAGTGGTTTTAGACCGAATGAAGGGGAGTAATAACAGCCAGAAACCCGATACCGCAGGGGTATACGGGGTGACAGGTGGCGATATCAGTGATTCTTTACTGCCGGTACCAATTATATGTTTATAGTTGCTCTCTACAGTATGAACAGAACCTTACAGATATAGGGTATACAGAGAATCATCGGAAAGGGGGTATAGCACCGTCAAGAAAGGGAGTTTGCTACCATCAGAGGCTAAAGCCAGTAGTAGAGTGAGGAAGTTTTTTCTTTGCTCGTCCTGTACCTGCATTAAAAGTTACTGAGGCACTCATGGATATGTCTCCAACTACATGAGAGTCCGGAAATGATACTCAAAGAAAGTAACCGCGAGAAGAATGCCTACCATATGCAGCGTCTGGAAGCGCTGACAGCCTTCGTGATGAATAAGCATGCCCGTGTATTAGCCTTCGGGCTGGATCTATACCTGCCGCAGCATAACCAACATAAGGGCCACGAATCTGCGGTGATAACCCGTTTTATTGCCTCACTGAAAGCGCAGATTGCCGCTTATCTGAAAAAACGCAGCAGGGTAGGTAAACGCCTATACCCTTGCCCGGTGTATTACGCATGGGCCAGAGAGTTCGGTGAAATTAATGGCAATAAACATTATCACCTGGTGCTGCTGGTTAACCGTGAGGTGTTCACTAAGTCGATGTTGGCAAGGGACATGAATGGAAAGGCGAGAGGATTTCTGCTGATGATGGCTGTCAAAGCATGGCACCATGCTTTGAAGCTACGGGCTGGAACACAAGAAAACGTTCGCTTTTGGCTGCCCGGGGTTTTCGAGTTAAACCGCAGAGAGGGAACTGACTCCCCGGATTATATGAATTACCTGAACCGTATCTGCTATCTCGCCAAAAAACGCTCCAAAGAAAATGACGACGGTGAGCGTAATTTTGGCTGTAGTCAGTTTAAGGCCAAAGCGAAAAGTAATTTATTACCGGAGAAGTGATTGTAATGACGGAGCACGCAACATGGCCTTAAATCAACAGGTTAGTTCTGCGGCTCCTGTCTTTTACCCATTCAAAGACAGAAGGACAATCGTCATGAACAATCTTCCGACACCCGAGACCGACCTGATGAACGATAAGCTAGTGGACATGGTGTTTATCACCACATTTACGGGCCTAACCGATAAGTGGTTCTACAAGCTGATTAAGGACGGTCTGTTTCCGAGCCCCATCAAGTTTGGTCGCAGTTCCCGCTGGCGGGAAAGTGATGTCAGGCGCTGGCTGATGGAGCGCATAGAAGAATCCCGCAAATAATGCCCTTGAGGCCACTTCCACGCGCCTTATCCGTAAACAGTAACCGACACAAGCGCTATGTCAGTAAACGTCTGGCTGGGCTGTTGCTGCACGTTATTTGTTAAGGGGCAATGTAGGGATGAAATGAATGAAATCCCAGCGGGGTTAAATATAATTAAAAGGGGAAGTGTCGGATAATTGACTGACACTTACTCCCCGGTCTCACCATAGTTAAATTTAATTATTGAAGGTCCAGCTACCGGAATCGGTCGCAATATTGGCTTCTATTATACGGTCACATTTCATATATTTGAATGTGGCTACATCACCGAATTTATAAGTTGCAGGCAAGGTTCTGTTACCGACACTCTCCATTTTACAGTTCCCTCTGTTAACCCGGATGGATTTTAGTACCACATTGTCATCAGTGATAGTGAGCTGAATAACGCCATATTTAGTATTCCAGCCTTCATTGCTGACTGAGCTGCCAAACTGTACTTTAAACGGTGGTGTCGTAGATTGCTGCACTTGCTGTTGCTGTTGCTGAGAGGGTGTAGGTTTATTAGTCTGCTGGCTACCAACGCCATTAATACCATTCTGGAGGAGGCTCTTGGAAACTTTAATGGCACCCGGCTTGCAGGATACGGTGCTGGTTTCCTGACCCATTGAATTCATGACCGTGTAATAAGCATCACCTGCACCGTCATATTCCGAATAATTAAGTGCGATAGCGCCTTCAATATCGTCACTTTCTCCGCGCAACGTGAAAGAAGCGGTTCCCGCATCTGATTTAGGGATTACATTTTGCTTCGCCTCACCGGAGGGGATGTCCAGTTTAATGACGGAGCCGCCCTCTTCGGCGTCACCGCCTGGCTTTTCAAAACTGATATAAACGGTATCACTGGCATGGCTGAGCGTCATTTGCTCGCCGTTTTCAAGCAGGCATTGCAGGTCGTAACCGCCACCTGCATGAGCAGACTGAGCAGCAAATAACGCTATCAGCAGTGCAGGAATAATCAGTGGTTTCATTACATATTTTCCTTATCCAAAAAAAATGGTCCCATACGTTACCCGCCCACTCGATAACCTTATCTTTCCCCTTACGGGCAAGCTCTTTGACGGGCTTTGGTAACGGAACAGAATCAATAACGTCGTCAAGTATCCCGGAGAGCACGCTGGCAAAGCCGCCTTTCGCCTCCGTCTTTACGTCATCGGTTTTATACTCTTCCTTAAACTGCGAGGCTGTGCTGCTTTTAGCTCGATCAGGCAAAGCACGGATCATCGTTTCCACCAGACGAAGGATGTTGTAGCCCTCATCGGCTGAGATTGGGATTACCGGATATCGCGTAAAGCCAAAACGTTCAGTAATGTAAGATTCTTTCTTTTCGATGTTGATGCGCTGTGCTGGGGACGGCTGATGCAGGTATGTATTCCACTCACGGAAGGGCTCGATTTTATCAACCTGGTTGAGGACGAACAAAACGCGCTCACCACCACCTGCTGGGAGCAGGACATTATTGTAGAAATGCTCATCTGCAGAAAAAGCTCGATCATCGCCTTTTATCACCCAAAGGATGAGATCCAGTGAGGGAAGCAAAGTACGGTAAAGATCTTCGTACTCTTTATCCCGTAAAGCATTCTCACCGACGCCGGGGATATCGATTATCTTCAGCGAACGTTTGCCGAAGCGGATGCGCAGCTCCTGAGCCTCCCGCGTACAGGCTTCAACGTCACTGACTGCACACACTTCGCCTTGAAATAACGCATTACACACGCTTGATTTACCTGCACCGGTCTTACCCATAACACCAATAACAGGTTCATAGTCGATAGCTTCACTGATTTTGTTAACCAGGTTTTCCCGCAGTGACTGCGGGAAAACCTCGAGAATATCCCTGATGTCAGGTATGAGTGGCGGGCTGTCAGCTTTTATCGCATTGCTATCATTAAACATATTGTTCCATATCCCTGAAATCCCCCCTTCTCTTCTGGTGATGCCATTAGCATCAGTAATCATCCGGCCTTCGCCCTTTATTGGGTCATCCATAAAGGTCTCCTTGCTTATGTTGAAATGAACGTTGCCAATTACTCTTTGAAGGTGTGAATAACGTCGCTGATGAAACGAAAGTGAGGAAGAGCCGAAATAAACTCCTCACTGGCGGTAAGTGCATCAAGTTCAGGCTTTCTGCGAAAAGAGGTGTCAAGAACAGTCACAGCGTTAACGTCTTCCATCCGAAACACCTGTAGCTTTCTCGCTCGAGTAGCCACAAGGAACCAGTTTCTGGACTGGAAGATCAGGCGGCGAGGAGCCACTCCTTCGTAACTCTTACCATTGACTAATAGCGTGACGGCCCGGTAGTCACGGATAGCTTCGGCCAGCTCCAAAAAGTAGGTAGTCTGGGTGATTGGCGATGGCAGCCCTCCATGCCCAATAAGGCATGGAGAGCCGCCAGAACTGCTGGTAATCAGCCGGATTAGTCTGCGGTTCTGAGCCGGAATGATCCCCGAAATGCCAGAGTTAAGAATAAACGCAAAGGTATTAGGTAAGTGCTCTCGACCCGTTCGCCTCATAAGTCGATAGCAGCCACTGGAATGTTCAAGATCCAAATGGATTAGACGCTGCTGAAAATCCCGCTGTAGAGTGCGCTCTGAAACACCAAACTCATTTGCCAGCGCTTTCAACTCCAAGGATTGACCAGCCAATAATCGGCTGATAATGACCGATAATCTGACGGACAGGCGGTCATAATGATCATGTTGTGTTTTCATGGTGAGAACAGTCCTGAACACCCATAATAACCTGATATTGATATGGGAGATTATGACGTACTGGTACGACACGTTATGTCGTACCAAAGGGAGGTGGATTGAAAAAATTGCGGGGCAACTGTCATCATGTAAGCCATTGAAATTTAATTCAATTACTAGAATTTAAAGTAAAGTCATTATCAAAAAATGACATAACCTGTCGTATTCTGTATTGTTAGAAAGAGAATATCTGTTGCTCATGAAAATGATTTAGTTCTGAAAATAGTTATGCACTAATTCATATTTAAAAAATGTACAAAGGATCGTATTTTCAATCTCATAGATACTGCTCCATTGATTAACAATCATGTGTATTAATCAACGGGGAGCAGGTCAGCCCAATGTGGTGTAGTCAGACAGAGAAACCGGCTTCAACACCTTTTCTCGTATGGCCCAGCTGAAAGAAGAGCTCAATTTCACGCAAGTATTTGTGTATTATAATGATAAAAATCAATAGATGTTATGTAGTTTTCACAATAAAATCATATAGAAGGGCTCATAGCGGAGCCTTCATTGCCAGAACAATTTTGCCATACTAATAAATGGAACATTGAACAGTGCTACGCTTCCCAAACCCCGGTTCGACAATAGAAAACTTTGTAAGAGTATACAGTGCCGCTTTTGAACGTCTCAATGGTCAAGTCATTGATCTCGACGATCTAGTTCGTGCAGTCGTTGCAGATAATCTTGCTACTTCATCAGGATATATTGGTGACGAAGCCATTGCTCGTTCCACAAGGGCCGATCGAAGCCGCGATCAGCTTTATAATCAGCTAAAAATGTATGCTGAATTGTTTCGAACATTGGGTTGGCTTCACCCAACACAAGATAAAGCACTTAATTATACATTTACGTTACTAGGAAAACAGATAGTAGCTGCAGGTCGTGATTTTTGGCCTCTTCTCGAAGAGTGTGTATTAGGAATAGTATACCCTACGCCAACTATTACTATTAAGGGTGATTTTGATCTTAGGCCCTTTGCTTTCATCCTTCGAGTGATGGCTGCTTGCGATGGACACCTCTCGCGAGATGAGATGATTATTGGTCCTTTAAGCGCCGCCAGTGATCGTGGCGACGATAAACTTGATGCAGTTGTAGAATTAATTCACTCCGCTCGCGCAAGTAAAATATCAACTGAAAAATATATGGCTGCAGTGTCACAGACTCGCGCAATAAAGATAAATACATTATATAATTATACTCGCTGGCCAATAGCTATTCTTCGGGATTCAGGCTGGGTGCTCCAAGGGAGAGCAAGCTTTAAAGACGGTCGAAAATATAAGACATTTCAACTAAGTGATACAGGCCACGCTCTGGTTAAGAGACTTGAAGAAGCAATTGATTTGCGAGTTAGTGATCTTGAAAAATTTACATTTGAACAACTTAATGCACTTGCATTAGTTGCTCATTATCGGATGCTTGAGCGTGCAGGATTCGATATTACGCCAGTTTTAGAACGTATAGAAGAAGCTGAGAAAGTAGGAAGCTCAACTATTAATATAAAAGATCAAGACTGGGATTCTCTATTATTTTCACCTTTTCAATCGATATCGTTAAAAGACATTGAAACAATATTTCCATACACCGAGCAAAAATCAAAAATTGAAAAAGATGAGCTCGTGGCGCCAATGTTGGAAACACTTAATGGACGTGATGATCGCTCACATCTTTTCATCCCCCCCAAAATGGTGGCTATTGGAGAATCTGGCTCTGACGGTTCAGATATCACCCGTAACGAACTGGAAATACTGCTCAAAAATTTCGAAAAGATTGAAGTTGCTGCAGCTGTATTTTCCGAGAATCATTCAAAAGACACCCAAACATCCTTCTATCCTTTAGTTACCCATCTATTTAAAATATTAGGTTTCAAAAGCGACTATTCTCGAGCAGGTGTTAATTACCAGCGATGGGATGCCTGTGTATGGGTTGGCGATTATGCAATTCCAGTGGAGATAAAATCGCCTACAGAAGAAAAAATGCTCTCTACTAAAGCAGTTAGACAAGCATTAGAAAATAAAGTAGTTCTTCTTTCGCGTGGTGGTTTAAATACACAGCGAGAATTAACAAGTTTAGTTGTTGGATTTCGCCTACCGAATGAACGAGGAGAAATGTCAAATTTAATTGACGATGTATATAATACCTATAATTTGAATCTTGGTGTGATTGATTTAACAACTCTCGCTCACCTTGCTTTATGTGCCATACGGGACGAAGTAACGATTCATGCCGATCAGCTAAGTCATCTAAGAGGATTTCTCGATGTCTGATTTTGTCGTTCACAAAGGTCAACGAGAACAAGGTTCATTTGTAAGACATTACGGTTCGCAAGTTACTGATGTTCACTATGAACATGGAGAAAATACTGCAGTAATGTTAGCCGATGGTCGATCAGGAGCTGGGAGCTGTTTAGGCTGTGGTAACGCCCCATGTATGGAAAAAAATATAACTGAACTCGCTCTATTTGGTTCCCTAGATGCTTTTCCTGGAGATCCTAGCCGAGAGGTTTGCCCAACTAGAGCAATTAAATGGAACAAAGAAAAATCTGTTGCAGTTGTCACTTCCGACGAATGTATAGGATGCGGTTTATGTATTAGTAGATGCCCATATGGCGCAATTAGCTTGGTTAATGGACTGTTTGCAAATGTCGAAATAAATGATCCTGATAAATTAACCGTTGTGGGAAAAACTATCACTGAACATCCAACAGTTATTAGAAAAGGGCATATAGCAACGTTAGATGCACCAGCTGCGGCAAATATTTTATCAAATGTGGGATCTTTGCGAGATATACAAACAACTCTGTTAGTCAGAAATCTTCTTAATGAAGTTGGGCTAAATGCGCGTACAAGACGTAGAGGAGATACTAACATGCGTATAGATGTTGTTGGTTTTTCTCGGCGTGAGAGGCCATTTGTTGCTGAGATTGAGACAAGCGTTGGAGTATTAGAATCCCCACGTGCACTTTTAGAAGATATTGCAATTCTTCACTCGAGATATGGTTATGCGATAGAGGAAATAGATCCTGTAAGTATAATCCTGGCATTTCCTAACATCCGTTCGGAATACTATCAAGTTATTCGTGATATCGAAAAAGTATTAGGGATACGTTGCCGGACATTAACGATTGGTGCACTTATCGCTATGCTCTGGAACTTTCATAAATTACAAGGATTTGATGGAGATAACTTTGCTATCAATAATGAAATTATTGACCTTACAAACTCTTTAGCAATGAACGGTAAAAAATTACCAGAGCCTTATCCAGGAGCATTTACACCTGCAAAATAGCAAGAATACTTTATTTTTCAATAAGATACGGTTAAATTACTATCGATATCTTTTATGGAAATTATAAATGATAAGATATCCCCGTAACATAAATGTATTAACAAAATTATTTGATACGGGGATAGATAAATCTTATATAACAATAAGGCAATAAATGAAAAAAACTCCAGAATATTACAATATTTTATTCTGTAGTTTTTAAATCAGAAATTACATCCTGAACTTTACACTCTGAACCAAACTCAGTATCAGCTAATCTAGATTCAGCAATAGCAATATAAGTTGCATTTAGTTCATATGCTAGAAAGTGACGTCCCGAAGCTTTAGCTGCAACACATTCAGAACCGCTACCAGCAAATGGAATTAATACCAGTTCTTCAGGATTTGAAAAATGCTGAATTATTCGATTAGATATAGAAAGCGGTTTTTGAGTTGGATGATCAACTTTTTCCGCTTTAAAACGACGTCCAGCTAAAACGGGAAAACGCCAGACATCCCCTGCTAATCGACCATCAGGATGAGGCTGCCATACCTTTCCATTCTTAATAACCTTATGTTTTAAGCGCTCAGTACTCTTATATGGTTCTCTAATGGGATGATAAGTATAATCTTTACCTTTTGAAAACCATAATAGTGGTTCGTAATGCGCTGCTAATGATTTAGTATAACCAGCAAAACCATTTTCGTAATGCCAAATAATTTGACGTCTATAGTTTAAGCCTAGCTCGTATAGATGACATTGAACCCAGCAAAGATGATGGTGGATTCCATACACAAAAATGCTTCCGCCAGGGCGTAACACTCGGTTACATTCATCAAGCCAGCATTTTGTCCATTCCAACCATTCATGCTTCTTAAGCGACTCCTTCCATTCACCAAAATCTTTATTTAGATTATAGGGAGGATCCGCAACGATTAAGTCTACACAGCTGTCCGGCAAACTCCTTATTCCATCGATACAATCTTTATTTAGAATTGTATCGATGCTATCTGAAAAATTAATTTTCATATTATTTATGTTTCATATTTTGTAAAATTAATATGTATTGATGATGAATATTAGGGACATATGCATATGGATATCCGTAAGGAAATACTCTTTTATGACGCTGATAAAGAACTGTCAATCCTCGTAATTCTAATTTGTACTTTTCAAGTGAATTTGCTAAGTCAGCATGAAACATAACAAATTTTGATTTATCTCTAAAGTCACTGACAACTACAGCCATATATTTTTTTGGCTTTAATGCACGTCCACAAGCCCCAAGTATTGAAGCTAATTCCTCGAGAAATACATTATAATCGTCAATATTTCCTAAATCGCGATTGTCATCACTGTATTTAGTATCTAAATCATGTTTTTCGCGTTCCTGCTTGGCTTTATGATCTACCTTATGGAGAATATTCCAATAAGGAGGACTAGTAATAATGAGATCCAGAGAATCGTCAGGTAGCCCTTTGATCAGCTCTCGGGCATCTCCAACACGAACATCCTGAGTTACCTCACTAGAAGAAATATCTTTTACTTCAACAAGTAAACGTTCTTGTGCTAACTCAGCATAACGAGGATTTAATTCGAATCCAATACCATTTCTACCCTCAACAGCACAAGCTTTCAATGTAGATCCTACTCCTACAAATGGATCCAAAATAACTTCTTTGCTTTTGGTGAAAAATCGAACTAATCGCCCAACATCTGTGAAAGAAAATGGTGCTGGATGTTGACGCTCAATCTGAGCATCGGGATGATTAGCACCTAAACCACGTTGATTCCAAACCGAAACGGTTTCAGGCAACCATTCAGTTGATGTAAGTTCATTCATTGCATTACGTGGGTCAACTGTTTTAGGTTGGGCAGGTTCATCTTTGATTACTGCTGCATTCACTTCGGTAGCTACTACAGAGGTTTTACGAGGCCGCCCACGCTTTTTAACTTGTGTAACTTGCTCAGACAATCCGTCCGACGTAACAATATCGTCTTCGATAGCTTGATTCATAGATACATCAACCTTCATATTTTAGCCTCTGAAGCCGTTGGTTTATTAATTTGCTTGGCTTCACGCCAATGTTGAACAACTTGAATTATCGCGTGATCTTCAAGCATGCATAAAAGCTCAAGAACAACTCTCATTCCGACAGGCGAATTTTTCCCCCGCAAATACTCAAGATAAGTTCGCGTGGAAATCCCAAGCCTCTCTGCCATCATTGCTTGACTAATGCGTTGCCGTTCCCCTGCTTCAATTAAGTGATGTAACTCACGTAGGAGCTCATTCATCGCAGGAGAACTTTTAAGATCACTTTTCATGAATTTTCATGTACATTAAGGATATGATTTTTCTTATTTTAGCATTCTCATTTTCTATTGTGTAGTACTTTTTAAAAATCTTTAACTTTTACAAAATCAAACGGACTTACTCCTTTTCCCCGATTTGCATCCAGATAGTCCGCCCACCACTGCAGCATTAGCCTGCGTTCACCCAAGTGCTCGGCCTTATGAATATAAGCTGCACGCACAGAGTTACGCTCCTGGTGACTCATTTGCCGCTCAACCGCATCCCTCGACCATAATCCAGACTCAATTAACGAACTACACGCCATAGTCCTGAAACCATGCCCACATACTTCCGTTTTCGTGTCATAGCCCATGACTCGTAGAGCCTTGTTCACCGTGTTCTCACTCATGGGTTTACGCGGATCGTGATCGCCAACGATGATCAGCTCTCGGTTCCCATTCATGCTTTTGATCTTTTCCAGAATAGCTAAGGCTTGCCGTGACAAAGGAACAAGATGAGGTGTCCGCATCTTTGAACCACGCTGAGAATATTTAACGCCTTCCAGCGGTTCACGCTCACCGGGGATCGTCCACATGGCCGTTTCAAAATCTACTTCTGACCAACGGGCAAATCGCAGTTCGCTCGAGCGGATAAAGACTAACAAGGTAAGTTCGACAGCAAGTCGAGTTAACGGTCTGCCAGAGTAGTGATCAATGCGGTGAAGTAATTCGGGAATACGTTCAAGATCCAGAGCCGCACGGTGCTTTCTTTTCGCCGTAGCAACCGCACCGGCAATCTCTTGTGCGGGGTTATAGTCGATTAAGCCACTCTGCACGGCAAAGCGCATAATCGCGGTAGTCCGCTGCTGTAAACGGGCGGCGACTTCAAGACGCCCGGATGACTCCACAGCTTTGATGGGTACAAGCAGATCCCGAGTCTTCAATTC
The DNA here is from genome assembly GCF_039889165.1 of Pseudocitrobacter cyperus. NCBI lineage: Bacteria > Pseudomonadati > Pseudomonadota > Gammaproteobacteria > Enterobacterales > Enterobacteriaceae > Pseudocitrobacter > Pseudocitrobacter cyperus. Next base: position 15,268 of record NZ_JAYMYY010000007.1, read on the forward strand.
AGCAATGTTCCGCTTACCGATGGCAGTAAAGAGATTATCTTCGAGGCTTTTCAGTACACGAGCGCTATGCGATGCAGACCACTTCTGATTGCTGGCGTGCCAGTCTCTGGCAACCACTTCAAACGTTATCGCCTCTTGCTCCTGCTCTACCTTAACGGCTTTCTTGTTCTCACTGGGATCGACGCCATTAGCTAACAGCTTACGGGCTTTATCGCGACGAGCCCGGGCATCCGCCAACGACACTTCAGGGTATTTCCCCAGCGCCAGCATCTTCTCTTTACCACCGAAGCGATAACGCAGTCGCCAGTATTTGGAGCCGTTAGGGTGAACCAGCAAAACCATGCCATCACCGTCAGTCAGTTTGTAGGCTTTTGCTTCAGGCTTTGCCGAACGAACCTTCACATCACTCAGAGCCATGATGAGTATCCTTTCAAGGGTTCTGTGTGGGTACAAACATTATCGAACCGGGATATACCCGCAATTGTACCCGCATCAGTAAGTTGATGTAGATTGAATCAGGTTGACTTAGGTTGAGTGAAAAAGCGAGGAAAGCCTTGCGGATACTGGATTTCAGGCACAAAAAAAGACGTCCGTTGACGTCTATTGATGTTCCGATGGTGCCGAAGGCCGGACTCGAACCGGCACGTATTTCTACGGTTGATTTTGAATCAACTGCGTCTACCGATTTCGCCACTTCGGCACTGAAGGGTATGCGGAAAACGGGTGAATTATACCTGTCATACGTCACCTTGCAAGCAACACCGCGCGTTCTTCTCGCTAAGTGTCGAAAAAACCAGCGTTCCCTGAACACCATCACACTCTTTTCCCCGTCAAAACATTTTTCCCGGCGAGTTCCGCTAAGCATCCCCCTTTCGCTTGCTCTACACTGACAGTTCAACACCATAGTGAGGGAAGTACGATGTCCATCATCAAAAGCTACGCCGCGAAAAATGCAGGCGATACTCTGGAACTCTGGGAGTATGGCGCAGGGGAACTTCTGCCGGAGGATGTGGAAGTTCAGGTTGATTACTGCGGGGTTTGCCATTCCGATTTGTCGATGATCGATAACGAATGGGGGATGTCTCAGTATCCGCTGGTTGCGGGTCATGAGGTGATTGGTCATGTGGTGGCGCTGGGTAGCGCTGCGCAGAATAAAGGCCTGAAAGTGGGTCAACGCGTGGGCATTGGCTGGACAGCACGTAGCTGCGGGCACTGCGATGCCTGCATCAGCGGCAATCAGGTTAACTGTACCGAAGGGTCGCTGCCGACCATTCTGAATCGCGGCGGCTTTGCCGAGAAACTTCGTGCCGACTGGCAATGGGTGATCCCACTGCCTGAGAATATCGATATTGAAACCGCAGGCCCGCTGTTGTGTGGCGGTATCACCGTTTTCAAACCGCTTCTGATGCATCACGTTACGGCCACCAGCCGCGTCGGGGTGATCGGTATTGGCGGGCTGGGGCATATTGCCATCAAACTGCTGCGCGCGATGGGGGCGGAAGTGACGGCGTTCAGTTCAAATCCGTCGAAAGAGCAGGAAGTTAGGGCGATGGGCGCAGATAACGTGGTGAACAGCCGCGATCCGGAAGCGCTAACAGCGCTGGCAGGTCAGTTCGACCTGATTATCAACACCGTAAGCGTCGACCTCGACTGGCAGCCGTACTTCGAAGCGCTGTCCTATGGCGGTAATTTCCATACGGTTGGCGCGGTGCTGAAGCCGCTTCCGGTTCCGGCCTTTACGCTGATTGGCGGCGATCGCAGTATCTCCGGTTCGGCGACGGGTAACCCGTTCGAACTACGTAAGCTAATGAAGTTCGCTGGCCGCAGCGGTGTGACGCCAACAACTGAGTTGTTCCCAATGTCAAAAATCAATGATGCGTTGCAGCATCTGCGCGATGGCAAAGCCCGCTACCGCGTGGTGCTGAAGGCTGATTTTTAATGTTATTCCGGCGGCGTTCTGCCGCCGGTTCTCCAGGCTAGCCTTTTGCCAGCGCGGCGAATACTTCAGCAACAGCCAGCGCCCCCGGGTCAGTAACCCCAGCCAGGTGCTGACTGTTCACATACGATGCGCGCCCCGCTCCGGCTTTTTGCATTGCGGCGGTGCTCTCTGCGCCAGCTTTCGCGGCACGAGCCGCAGATTGCAGGTTGTCATCGCGCAGCGCTTCCAGCGCCGGTTGCAGGGCATCGATCATCGTGCGATCGCCGAGATCGGCGCCACCGTAGTGTTTCATTTGCGTCAGCCCTTTCAGTAAAGCATTCGGTAAGGTATCTCCGCGCTGCAGCGACTGCCCGGAGGCAGTGAAAAAGATAGACATCAGCACGCCGCTGGAGCCGCCCATCACCGTCGCCAGGCGCTCTCCCACCAGTTGCAACAACTGCACGCCGTTGTTGAGCGGCAGTTCGCCCTTGTCGAGTAGTTCGGCGATATCGCGTGCGCCCAACGCAAACGTTGAGCCGGTATCGCCGTCGCCCACTTTGGCATCCAGCGCGTTCAGGCGGTTCTCTAGCTGGATAAGCGTCCGGGTTATCTGTTCAACGCGAGCGGCAACCTCAGGGTTATCGGAAGGTTGAATCTCCAGGCCATCATATACTCTGCTGTGTTTAACGGTTTTTACCGGGCCGAATACGACCGGTTTTAACCAGCCCGCCGTTTCCACATCCGCCTGTAAGGCCCGTTCAAAATCCGGGTTCAGTTTTAAAACCGACAGGGAGAAACCTTTCATATCCAGCGAACTCACCAGCGGCGCCGGGCCAATCAGCCATGCAATCTGTGCCTGTAGCGCCGAATGCGCCAGCTCTTTGGTGAGCAACGCCATCTCCAGCGCCGATACGCCGCCCAGGTTGTTGATCAGTACCGCCACGCGGGCGTCGCCAACCTGTTCTTTGAGCGGTTGAACCAGCCTGTCAATAAGCGCTTTGCTGTTATGGCTCTCCACCACCGATGCGCCCGGCTCGCCATGAATGCCAAGGCCCAGCTCCACCATTCCCGGCTTGATGCGCCCTTCTGCGTCGTCACTACCCGGCAAATTACAGCTCTCCATCGCCACGCCGAGACTGAAGACGCTGTCACATGCCTGCTGGGCAATGTCGCGCACTTCACTGAGGGATTTGCCGTGCTCGGCGGCATAGCCAGCGATTTTGTGCACCAGCACGGTTCCCGCGATACCCCGAGGCTGTTTGTTGTCCGGCAGCGCGATGTCGTCGGCGACAATGACCATCTCGACCTTCAGCCCATAACGTTTGGCTTTCTCCGCCGCCAGGCCGAAGTTGAGTCGGTCGCCGGTGTAATTTTTTACTATCAGCAGACAACCGCGATCGCCCGTGACCGCCACGATGGCGTTTAATATGGCATCGACGCCTGGCGAGGCGAAGAGATCGCCGCACACCGCCGCCGTGAGCATCCCTTTACCAACAAAGCCGGCATGTGCAGGTTCATGGCCAGAGCCGCCGCCGGAGATCACCGCCACCCGGCTTTTATCCCAGTCGCTGCGCGCGACAATCCGAATTGCCGGGTCGATATCGAGCCGCATCAGATTGCCATGCGGTGCAGATAACACTAAACCTTCAATCGCATCGTTGACCAGTTGTTTGCGATCGTTAAAAAAGAATCTGGACATAGCGTTCCAAAAATATGCAAACCGTATGCAAAGCATAGTCCGCACTGGATAAAGCGCCGCAAAGCCAGGAATTTCCTGCCGCCTTTTGCTGACAATTTGCCTATACTCGACGCAGATAAATGGAGGAAAAAAATGAGCGCACCTTTGCTAATTGCACGCACGCAGGATAAAGAACTGCATCTCTTGCCGGGTATGGCTAACCGTCATGGGCTGATTACCGGCGCGACCGGTACCGGGAAGACCGTCACCCTGCAAAAGATGGCCGAATCGTTCTCAGAGATTGGCGTGCCGGTGTTTATGGCGGATGTGAAAGGTGACCTGACGGGGGTTGCACAGGCAGGCCAGGCATCAGAGAAGCTTCAGGAACGCCTGAACAAGATTGGCGTCACCGACTGGGAGCCACATGCCAACCCGGTGGTAGTATGGGATATCTTCGCTGAGAAGGGTCACCCGGTACGCGCAACAGTGTCAGATCTCGGCCCGCTGCTGCTGGCGCGCTTGCTCAACCTGAACGAAGTGCAGAGCGGCGTGCTGAACATTATCTTCCGCATTGCCGATGACCAGGGTCTGTTACTGCTGGACTTTAAAGATCTCCGCGCCATCACCCAGTACATTGGCGATAACGCGAAGTCGTTCCAGAATCAGTACGGCAATATCAGCAGCGCGTCGGTTGGGGCGATTCAGCGCGGGCTGTTGACCCTGGAGCAACAGGGCGCCGAGCATTTCTTCGGCGAGCCGATGCTGGATATCAAAGACTGGATGCGTACCGACAGTAACGGCAAAGGGATAATCAATATTCTCAGCGCCGAGAAACTGTATCAGATGCCCAAGCTCTACGCGGCCAGCCTGCTGTGGATGCTCTCTGAACTTTATGAACAACTGCCGGAAGCGGGCGATCTCGAAAAACCGAAGCTGGTGTTCTTCTTCGATGAGGCGCACCTGCTGTTTAACGATGCGCCACAGGTGCTGCTGGATAAAATCGAGCAGGTGATCCGCCTGATTCGCTCAAAGGGCGTGGGCGTGTACTTTGTTTCACAGAACCCGTCGGATATTCCTGATGCGGTGCTGGGTCAGTTAGGGAACCGTGTCCAGCATGCGCTGCGCGCCTTCACGCCAAAGGATCAAAAAGCGGTGAAAACAGCGGCACAGACTATGCGGGCAAATCCGGCCTTCGATACGGAGAAAGCCATTCAGGAGCTGGGTACGGGCGAGGCGCTTATCTCCTTCCTCGATGCCAAAGGCAGCCCTTCGGTGGTCGAGCGTGCGATGGTCATTGCGCCCTGCTCGCGGATGGGGCCTGTGACCGACGACGAACGTAATGGTCTGATTAATAACTCATCACTGTACGGAAAATATGAAGATGCAGTCGACCGCGAATCCGCGTTCGAGATGCTGCAAAAAGGCGTGCAAGCCAGCGCAGAGCAGGCCAATGCGCCAGCGGCAAAAGGGAAAGCGGTTGAGGTAGATGACGGCATTTTAGGCGGGCTGAAGGATATTCTGTTCGGCACCACCGGGCCACGCGGCGGCAAGAAAGATGGCATTGTCCAGACGGCGGCGAAAAGCGCGGTGCGTCAGGTGACCAATCAAATAGTACGCGGGATGCTGGGAAGTTTGCTGGGGGGAAGACGACGTTAAAGGCCGCTTGCCTGATGGCGTAAAAAAGGGAGCTTTCGCTCCCTTTTCCATCACCTACGCTCTTCGCATCATCAGCCAGAGGCTAATAAGGAAGAAGCTGGCGCTTGGTAACAGCGCGCCAATCACCGGCGGGATGCCGTAAACCAGAGTCAGCGGCCCGAAGATTTGGTCAAGCACGTAAAACACAAAACCAAAGCTGATACCGGTCACGACACGAACGCCCATCGCCACGCTACGCAACGGGCCGAAGATGAACGACAGCGCCATCAGCATCATCACCGCCACAGAGAGTGGCTGGAAGACTTTGCTCCACATGTTGAGCTGGTAACGGCCGGAATCCTGACCGCTCGACTTCAGGTACTTCACGTAGTTATGCAGGCCGCTAATGGAGAGCGCATCCGGATCTAACGCCACCACGCCGAGTTTGTCCGGCGTCAGGTTGGTTTTCCAGGTGCCACTGACGGTTTGCGCGCCGGTGATTTGCTTACTGTCCGTCAGATTAGATTCATCCACCTGCGACAGACGCCACACCTTGTTTTCCGCGTCAAACTTTGCGGAAGCCGCATAGCGAACGGATTGCAGACGTTTTTCCTGGTTGAAGGAGTAAATGCTTACACCACCCAGTTCATCACTGCCTTTGACGCGTTCTATATAGACAAAGTTATGGCCATCTTTCGCCCACATCCCCTCCTGGGTTGAGAGCAGCGAACCGCCATACATTGCCTGCGCACGATAGTTACGCGCCATCTGTTCACCCTGCGGTGCAATCCACTCACCCATTGCCATGGTCAGCAGCACCAGCGGAATAGCCGTTTTCATCACTGACAAGGCCACCTGCATACGGGTAAAACCAGAAGCCTGCATCACCACCAGTTCACTACGCTGAGCCAGCATCCCCAGCCCCAGCAGCGCGCCCAGCAGAGCCGCCATCGGGAAGAAGATTTGAACATCTTTCGGCATACTGAGCAGGGTATAAACCCCGGCCCCCAGCGCGTCATAATTCCCCTGCCCGGACTTCTTCAACTGATCGACAAACTTAATGATGCCGGATAGCGACACCAGCATGAACAGGGTCATCATGATGGTGGTGAAAATGGTTTTACCGATATAGCGGTCAAGTACACCAAATGGCTGCATCACACCGCTCCTTTAGCCGAGAAACGCGCACGGAGACGGCGCATCGGAATGGTATCCCACAGGTTCAGCGCAATCGCCAACGCCAGATATGCCAGGTTCACCACCCACATCCAGATTGCCGGGTCGAGCTTGCCCTTCCCGCCGTTCGATTTGAGCGAGGTTTGCAACAGGAAGAAGACGAGATAAAGCAGCATGGCTGGCAGCATCGACAGCACACGTCCCTGGCGCGGGTTCACCACGCTCAGTGGAACCACCATCAGCGCCATAATCGCCACGGTCAGAACAAGCGTGATACGCCAGTGGAGTTCGGCGCGCGCGCGGTCACTATTGGTGTTCCACAGGGTACGCATATCCATTTGGTCAGTATCGTTAGGATCCAGCGTTACCGCCTGGTGGCCGACAATTGCCTGATAATCTTTAAAATCGGTGATGCGGAAGTCACGCAGCATCGCAGTGCCTTCGAAGCGGGTGCCTTCGTTTAAAGTCACCACCTGAGAACCATCCTTCAACTGCGAAAGATGGCCGGAATCCGCTACGACCACGGAAGGACGCGCGTTGCCTTTAGGGCGCAACTGCGCAAGGAAAACATCTTTGAAACTGCTGCCATCGACGCTTTCAATAAACAGCACCGCGCTGCCGTTCGTCGCCTGCTGGAACTGACCCGCCGCCAGCGCCGCGAGACCAGGGTTGGCTTTTGCCTCAGCCAGCACTTCGTCCTGATGGCGAGACGACCATGGCCCCGCCCACATGACATTGACTGCAGCAATAATGCTGGTAAATAGAGCCAGTATCATTGCGGCTTTAATAAGCACCGCTTTACTCAGGCCGCAGGCATGCATCACCGTAATTTCACTTTCGGTGTACAGTTTGCCAAGCGTCATCAATAAGCCAAGGAACAGGCTCAAGGGGAGGATTAATTGCGCCATTTCAGGCACGCCCAGCCCCAGTAATGAGAGCACCAGATTTGTCGGGATCTCGCCGTCTACCGCCGCGCCGAGTATCCTCACCAGTTTCTGACAAAAGAAGATCAGAAGCAGGATGAAGAGGATCGCAAGCTGGCTTTTTAGCGTCTCCCGCACCAGATATCTTATGATTATCACTATAAATACGCCCGTAAAAACCCGTCTTATTGCAGGAAAATAGCTTGTTTCATGGCTTAAACGTCATTTATTCTCTTGAGTCGTCGAAAACATCGCTAAGATTATATGACTCAGCGGTTTCACGTTCAGGACTCGGTTCTGACGTACCAACACCGTAATAACGTTAAGATTAACACGAAGTCACCGCAACAGCGGAAATGAGTTACGAAAGCTTGCAATTCTAACTGTAGCCACCGCCGTTGTCTTTAAGATTCAGGAGCGTAGTCCATGGAGTTCAGTGTAAAAAGCGGTAGCCCGGAAAAACAGCGGAGTGCCTGCATCGTGGTCGGCGTTTTTGAACCGCGCCGTCTCTCCCCGATTGCCGAACAGCTCGATAAAATCAGCGACGGCTATATCAGCGCCCTGCTGCGCCGCGGTGAACTGGAGGGGAAACCGGGCCAGACGCTACTGTTACACCACGTTCCGAACGTGCTGTCAGAGCGCATTCTGCTGATTGGCTGCGGTAAAGAGCGGGAATTAGATGAGCGTCAGTACAAGCAGGTTATCCAGAAAACCATCAACACCCTGAATGACACCGGGTCGATGGAAGCCGTTTGCTTCCTGACGGAACTGCACGTCAAAGGCCGCAATAACTACTGGAAAGTGCGTCAGGCTGTTGAAACGGCTAAAGAGACGCTGTACAGCTTCGACCAGTTGAAAACCAATAAAACCGAACCTCGTCGCCCACTGCGTAAAATGGTCTTCAACGTGCCGACCCGCCGTGAACTGACCAGCGGCGAGCGCGCGATTCAGCACGGCCTGGCGATTGCTGCCGGGATTAAAGCAGCAAAAGACCTCGGCAACATGCCGCCGAATATCTGTAATGCCGCCTACCTCGCGTCTCAGGCGCGTCAACTGGCAGACAGCTACAGCAAAAATGTCGTTACTCGCGTGATTGGCGAGCAGCAGATGAAAGAACTGGGCATGCACTCTTATCTGGCGGTCGGCCACGGTTCACAGAACGAATCGCTGATGTCGGTGATTGAGTATAAAGGTAACGCCTCCGAAGAGGCCCGCCCGATCGTGCTGGTCGGTAAAGGGTTGACCTTCGACTCCGGCGGCATCTCTATCAAGCCTGCCGAAGGCATGGACGAGATGAAGTACGACATGTGCGGCGCGGCGGCAGTGTACGGCGTGATGCGCATGGTGGCGGAACTTCAGTTACCGATTAACGTGGTTGGCGTGCTGGCTGGCTGTGAAAACATGCCTGGCGGGCGCGCCTATCGCCCGGGCGATGTGTTGACCACCATGTCCGGCCAGACCGTTGAAGTGCTGAATACCGATGCTGAAGGCCGCCTGGTGCTGTGCGACGTACTCACCTATGTTGAGCGCTTCGAGCCGGAAGCCGTTATCGATGTGGCAACCCTGACCGGCGCGTGCGTGATTGCCCTTGGTCATCACGTCACCGGCCTGATGTCGAATCACAACCCGCTGGCGCATGAACTGATTGGCGCATCCGAGCAGGCGGGCGACCGCGCCTGGCGACTGCCGCTGGCCGATGAGTTCCAGGATCAACTGGAGTCTAACTTTGCCGATATGGCAAACATCGGTGGCCGCCCTGGTGGGGCGATCACGGCGGGATGCTTCCTGTCGCGCTTTACGCGTAAGTACAACTGGGCACACCTGGATATCGCCGGTACCGCATGGCGCTCCGGCAAAGCGAAAGGCGCAACCGGACGCCCAGTGGCGCTGCTGTCTCAGTTCCTGCTGAACCGCGCCGGGTTTAACGGCGAAGAGTAAGTTAAGGCTTTAAGGGAAACACCCTCACCCCGCCCTCTCCCTTAGGGAGAGGGAGAAAACCAGAGCAGGTCTTTCAATTTTGCGCTGTCAGTCCCCTCTCCCTAAGGGAGAGGGTTAGGGTGAGGGGTCAATACATTTAAATCCACCACAAGAAGCCCCATATATGAAGAATGCGACGTTCTATCTTCTGGACAACGAAACCACCGTTGATGGCTTAAGCGCCGTCGAGCAACTGGTGTGCGACGTTGCCGCAGAACGTTGGCGCAGCGGTAAGCGCGTGCTGATTGCCTGTGAGGATGAGCAGCAGGCTATTCGCCTGGATGAAGCGCTGTGGGCGCGTCCGGCGGAGAGCTTCGTGCCGCATAATCTCGCAGGCGAAGGCCCGCGGGGTGGTGCGCCGGTCGAGATCGCCTGGCCGCAAAAGCGTAACAGCAGCCCACGCGATATACTGATCAGTCTGCGACTCAATTTCGCAGATTTTGCCACCGCTTTCACAGAAGTGATAGACTTCGTCCCTTACGAAGATTCGCTTAAACAACTGGCGCGCGAACGATACAAAGCTTACCGCGTGGCTGGTTTCAACCTGAACACGGCAACCTGGAAATAATGGAAAAGACATACAACCCAAACGATATCGAACAGCCGCTTTACGAGCACTGGGAAAAGCAGGGCTATTTCAAACCGAATGGCGATGAAAGCCAGGAAAGTTTCTGCATCATGATCCCGCCGCCGAACGTCACCGGCAGTTTGCATATGGGTCACGCCTTCCAGCAAACCATCATGGATACCATGATCCGCTACCAGCGCATGCAGGGTAAAAACACCCTCTGGCAGGCGGGAACCGACCATGCCGGTATCGCCACCCAGATGGTGGTTGAGCGCAAAATTGCCGCTGAAGAAGGTAAAACCCGTCACGACTATGGACGCGATGCGTTCATCGACAAAATCTGGCAGTGGAAAGCGGAATCCGGCGGTACCATTACTCGCCAGATGCGCCGCCTTGGCAACTCCGTGGACTGGGAGCGCGAGCGCTTCACCATGGATGAAGGGCTTTCCAATGCCGTGAAAGAAGTCTTCGTGCGCCTCTACAAAGAAGACCTGATTTACCGTGGCAAACGCCTGGTAAACTGGGATCCAAAACTGCGCACCGCTATCTCTGACCTGGAAGTGGAAAACCGCGAGTCAAAAGGCTCGATGTGGCACATCCGCTATCCGCTTGCCGACGGCGCGAAAACCGCTGACGGTAAAGATTATCTGGTGGTCGCCACCACGCGTCCGGAAACCCTGCTGGGCGATACCGGCGTGGCGGTGAACCCGGAAGATCCACGTTATAAAGATCTGATAGGCAAATTCGTTGTCCTGCCGCTGGTTAACCGCCGCATTCCGATCGTGGGCGATGAGCATGCCGATATGGAAAAAGGCACCGGCTGCGTGAAAATCACCCCGGCGCATGACTTCAATGACTACGAAGTCGGCCGTCGTCATCAGCTTCCGATGATCAATATTCTGACCTTTGACGGTGATATCCGTGAAAGCGCGGAAGTGTACGACACCAAAGGCAACGAGTCTGATATCTATTCCAGCGATATCCCGGCGGAGTTCCAGAAACTGGAGCGCTTTGCCGCGCGTAAAGCGGTGGTTGCGGCTATCGACGCTCTTGGCCTGCTTGAGGAGATCAAACCACACGACCTGACCGTACCTTACGGCGACCGTGGCGGCGTGGTTATCGAACCGATGCTGACCGACCAGTGGTACGTGCGCGCCGATGTGCTGGCAAAACCAGCGGTTGAAGCAGTCGAGAACGGCGACATTCAGTTTGTGCCGAAGCAGTACGAAAACATGTACTTCTCCTGGATGCGTGATATTCAGGACTGGTGTATCTCTCGTCAACTGTGGTGGGGCCACCGTATCCCGGCATGGTACGACGAAGCGGGTAACGTCTACGTTGGCCGTACCGAAGAAGAAGTGCGTCAGGAAAATAACCTGAGCGCGGACGTTGCGCTGCGTCAGGACGAAGACGTACTCGATACCTGGTTCTCCTCCGCGCTGTGGACTTTCTCCACCCTCGGCTGGCCGGAAAACACCGACGCCCTGCGTCAGTTCCATCCAACCAGCGTGATGGTCTCCGGCTTCGACATCATCTTCTTCTGGATTGCCCGCATGATCATGATGACCATGCACTTCATCAAAGATGAAAACGGCAAGCCTCAGGTGCCGTTCCACACCGTCTACATGACCGGCCTGATTCGTGACGACGAAGGCCAGAAGATGTCTAAATCCAAGGGTAACGTCATTGACCCGCTGGATATGGTTGACGGTATTTCACTGGCAGACCTGCTGGAGAAACGCACCGGCAACATGATGCAGCCGCAGATGGCGGAGAAAATCCGCAAGCGTACCGAGAAGCAGTTCCCGAACGGTATTGAGCCGCACGGTACTGACGCCCTGCGCTTCACCCTGGCCGCACTCGCCTCCACCGGCCGCGACATCAACTGGGATATGAAGCGTCTGGAAGGCTATCGTAACTTCTGTAACAAGCTGTGGAACGCCAGCCGCTTTGTGCTGATGAACACCGAAGAGCAGGATTGCGGCTTTAACGGCGGCGAAATGACGCTGTCGCTGGCAGACCGCTGGATTCTGGCGGAATTTAACCAGACGGTGAAAGCGTACCGCGAAGCGCTGGACAGCTACCGCTTCGATATCGCCGCGGGCATTCTGTATGAGTTCACGTGGAACCAGTTCTGCGACTGGTATCTGGAGCTGACCAAGCCAGTTATGACCGGGGGTTCTGAGTCTGAACTGCGTGGTACTCGCCATACGCTGGTTACGGTTCTGGAAGGTCTGCTGCGCCTGGCGCATCCGATCATCCCGTTCATCACCGAAACCATCTGGCAGCGTGTGAAAGTGATTTGCGGTATCACCGCCGACACCATCATGCTGCAGCCGTTCCCGGAATACGATGCGTCTCAGGTTGATGAAGCGGCGCTTGCTGACACCGAGTGGCTGAAACAGGCGATCGTTGCGGTACGTAACATCCGCGCGGAAATGAACATTGCACCGGGCAAACCGCTGGAACTGCTGCTGCGTGGTTGCAGTAAGGATGCGGAGCGTCGTGTAAACGATAACCGTAGCTTCCTGCTGAACCTGGCGCGTCTGGAAAGCATCACCGTGCTGCCAGCCGATGACAAAGGCCCGGTATCCGTGACCAAAATCATCGACGGCGCTGAGCTGCTGATCCCGATGGCTGGCCTCATCAACAAAGAAGATGAGCTGGCACGTCTGGCGAAAGAAGTGGCGAAGATTGAAGGTGAAATCAGCCGTATCGAAAGCAAACTGTCTAACGAAGGCTTTGTGGCGCGCGCACCGGAAGCGGTGATCGCTAAAGAGCGTGAGAAGCTGGATGGTTACGCAGAAGCGAAAGCGAAGCTGATTGAACAGCAGGCGGTCATCGCCGCGCTGTAATGCGTGTTGTACACGCTTTGTGAGAAAGGCCGGAGCTTGCTCCGGCCTCTTTTACATCATCAGATGAAAGGAACGTATGGCATAATGCCACGCGATATCCACATCAGGAAGCCACCGTTTTGCGGGGTTTCACCATTCACCAACTCAAGCGCATCTAAATCGCCGATCACATACGTATTGCGTGCCATCCAGCCAACCAAATACATTTTTAACCAGGGATAAGCCAGGCCCAGTGTGATACTGCTGACCACCATAACCATCAACATTCTTAAAAACATACCAGAGCCGGTTATTGAAGAGTGGAAATGTAACGTCTCGTTGGCCAGAGTTAAGTGGTTCAAAAAGAGATTACGCAGTGTCGAATACATATAACTCACTACCACCAGGATTGCGATAAAATAGAGCGCATAGCCTGTCATGATACGGCTATAGTTCTCCATGATAATAGCACTTGTTATCGTATCAGGCTCCCCGCCCATTATTGACATCTGCAGCAACTGCATAAATACAGGGCTAATCAAATAGCCAATTACCACGATAAAGGGTAATAATGTTGACAGTGCCAGCACACAACCTTTAATACATTGTTTGATACTGATTTGAATAGAAAAACGGTGAATACCAAAATGCCCACCATTCCCCATTAACGTCATCCACTTCCCATATACGACGCCATTAACCACACCTAACCCCAAAATCATTACCAGGCCAAGCAAGATCAGTCTTGGAATAACGCCCAGAAATCCCGTCACACTGAAAACAAAATAAAGTACAACACCTAATATGACTTCAATAATGAATGGTAATGCAAAAAGGTATAACCACGCTTTGAGCATTGAACATTCGAAGCTAAAATTTATGCCGTTAAGCGATGTCATCATTGCCTGATACTGCAAACTTTTAACTATCATAAATGGAATGGACAAAATCAACATTCCTAAGATGATAGAACCAATGACAAATTGTTCACGACTAATAAAATAAAAACTCAAAGCATATACAACAATCACTAAAAGAAAACTTGCCAGTATAGCCCCGCCAGTGGCTTTATAGCTAAATACTTGTCCATTTAACGACATGTGTGAATACACATAACGACGGCACTTCACAACAGCCCATGGCAAATAAATTCCGAGTGTAATACATACCAGCAACACATTTACGAGAGAAATAATAAAAAACTGCCATCCCTTTCCGGTAAATACAAACTTATGCCGTTCAGCATGTTTACCATTCACAATATCATTCATATACGGAATCCCTAACCATTTATTATAATCCATAAAAATAAAGCAATTTAATTGCGTTAATTAAAATACACGGTTATTTCGTATGCGTGAATATATTTCAACTCCAAATATTCTTCTTGCACCGGGTTACGGAGAGTGGTATTAAATAAATATATTATTGAACATCAGTAAATTGAGTAGAGCTATGAATGTTGCCGCCCCCCAAACGCTCACGTTACGTCGTATCATGCCGGAACATAACGCTGCTATTGCCAGCGTTATCCGCCAGGTCTCTGCCGAATATGGCCTGACCGCCGACAAAGGCTACACCGTTGCCGATCCGAATCTGGACGAGCTGTACCAGCTTTACAGCCAGCCAGGTGCCGCATATTGGGTGGTTGAGCAGGATGGTCAGGTGGTTGGCGGCGGCGGCGTCGCCCCATTAGGCTGTAGTGAGCCGGATATCTGTGAATTGCAGAAGATGTATTTTCTCCCGTCTGCGCGCGGCCAGGGGCTGGCGAAGAAGCTCGCGCTGATGGCGCTCGATTACGCGCGTGAACAGGGATTCAGGCACTGCTATCTCGAAACCACCGAGTTTCTGCGCGAAGCCATTGGTCTGTATGAACACTTAGGCTTCGAGCACATCAGCGAACCGTTGGGCTGCACCGGGCATGTGGATTGCGAAGTGCGGATGCTGAAAGCTTTGTAAGATTATCCCTCACATCGGCACCCCACTATGAAAACGAAACTCCGCATCCGGCGTGCTAATTAATGCGGCTTCCACTTCACCAAAGAAGCGCACGCGCGGGGTAATATCCACTTTCGACGCCTGCTGCGCCAGCACCAGGTAATCCTGATAATGGCGGGCTTCAGAACGCAGCAGCGAGAGATAAAACTTCTGCAATGGCTCATCGAGATAGGGCGCCAGCGCAGCAAAGCGTTCGCAGGAGCGCGCTTCGATGTACGCCCCGCAAATCAGTTTATCAATCAGCGTCAGTGGCTCGTGGGTGCGCACCTCTTTGAGCATGCCTTTCGCATAGCGGCTGGCGGTTATCTTCACATACGGGATTTGGCGCGCGGTCATGGCTTCGCGTACCTGCCAGAAGTGATGCAGTTCCTCTTTGATCAACAGCACCATGCTGTCGATCAACGCCTGCCCCCACGGGTCGTCGGTCTGCGGCATGACGCTTTTTCCGATCTGCTTATGCAGCGCGACAAAATCCGGCTCCGGCCCTTCGCGGAAGGCAAAGACCTCATACGGCTGCAGCCACGCCAGCAACGGTTCTGCCCCCTGTTTATCGGCGACATATTTACGCACCAGCAGCATGGCGGTTTGCGCGGCTTTGAGTTCGCACACCAGATGGTCAGTTAACAAAAGTGGCAGATTCGCTGGATCGCGCGCCTTTTCGAGCCAGGCCTGCGGCGTAGCGCAGTGGAGAAAATTGAGAACAGGAGAGAGAATTTGCGGGTAATCCATACCTTATCCTTGCCCCACGACAGCGAGCGCTGCCGTGGGAGAGTGATGCTTAGTGACGCACACCATCATCTTCTTCATCGACGTAATCTTCGTCGTCGTCGCCTTCTTCGCCGTTAGGATCTTCGTAGTAGGTGCCCCAACCGTCATACTCGACGTCGAATTTCTCGGCCAGCGTCATCAGTTGCTCAACCTGCGCGTCGATCAGATCGGCGTTCAGCGCGGATTCGCTGAGGATATCGCAGCAGATGACCGTGTCGCCCTCTTCCACTTCCAGCTCTTCCGGCTCGGTGACTTCATAGCCCATTTTGAAAGCTTCAACCGCAAACTTCTCCAGCGCTTCAAAATCGTCAGCGGAGAGGTGATGTTCAATGGTATACAGCGCGTCAGGATCGCTGCCATCTTCCAGCAGTTCTTCAATGATCAGGCGCGTCTCTTCACGCTGCTCTTCCAGTAATTCCGGGTTTGCCATGGCTCGTTCCTCGTAATGTGGCGTTACTCTTATTGTCACATACAGCAAGCATTGCCTCCACCTTTCCGATAAAGATTTATATTCCGGGGTTGCAATTGCATATTCATACATATAAATTGAATTTTAATTCAATAAGTGGCTTGAGCCATGCGAGGACAAGATGCCGAATTTTTATCAAAAGCACTTTTTAAAATTACTCGATTTCACCCCTGCCGAGTTGAACGCACTGCTGCAACTCGCCGCCCAACTGAAAGCCGATAAAAAAAGCGGCCACGAGACACCAAAACTGACCGGTAAAAACATCGCGCTCATCTTCGAAAAAGACTCGACCCGCACACGATGCTCTTTCGAAGTTGCCGCATACGATCAAGGCGCTCGCGTCACCTATCTCGGCCCAAGCGGCAGCCAGATTGGCCATAAAGAGTCGATAAAAGACACCGCTCGCGTGCTGGGCCGCATGTATGACGGTATTCAGTATCGCGGCTACGGCCAGGAGATTGTCGAAACGCTGGCAGAGTATGCGGGTGTGCCGGTGTGGAACGGTTTAACCAATGAATTTCACCCGACACAGTTGCTGGCGGATCTGCTCACCATGCAGGAACATTTGCCGGGTAAAGCGTTCAATGAGATGACGCTGGTTTATGCAGGCGACGCGCGTAATAACATGGGCAATTCGATGCTGGAAGCCGCCGCGTTAACCGGGCTGGATTTGCGTCTGGTCGCCCCGCAGGCCTGCTGGCCGGAAGAGAGCCTTGTCACCGAGTGCAAAGCGCTGGCGCAAAAGAACGGCGGCAACATCACTCTGACTGAAGATATCGCGGCTGGCGTGAAAGATGCGGACTTTATCTACACCGACGTGTGGGTATCGATGGGTGAAGCCAAAGAGAAATGGGCGGAGCGCATTGCGCTGCTGCGTGATTATCAGGTAAATAGCACGATGATGTCACTGACCGGCAACCCGCAGGTGAAATTCCTCCACTGCCTGCCCGCATTTCATGACGACCAGACCACGCTCGGTAAACAAATGGCCGAAGAGTATGGGATGCACGGCGGAATGGAAGTTACCGATGAGGTGTTTGAATCTCCGGCAAGCGTGGTGTTCGACCAGGCAGAAAACCGTATGCATACCATCAAAGCGGTGATGGTGGCGACGTTAAGCCAATAGTCTGTTGATGAACCGGATGGCTTGCGCCATCCGGCGGCACAATGGCATTACGCCACCAGCATTTTCACCACAATCTTACGCACCTTCGCCGGCGCGCCCACTGCGCACAGCGGCTTGTGTACTTCGCCTGGATAGAAAACGACAAAATCACCCTCATTGAGAATAACCGTTTTCTCTTCTTTTCCTTCCGGCAGGAAGGCGATGTCTTTATCCGCCAGCCAGTCGGTTTCCGGTGTGCCCGCAGGCAGCGTGCTGAAGGTCATGCCTTCCTGCCCTTTCACGACGATCTGGATATCCAGGTAACGTGCGTGATACTCGGCACGGCGCTTTTCAAACGGTTCAGTCATATCTTCCGATACCAGATAAAAAGCGCGGTCGCCGTCAATGGGGTGCTTGCCCAACGCAGTGGCGTCGGTCACTTCAGCTTTGACATGCGCGATCGCCTGGCGCAGGGCTTCTGGCAGCCACGGCTGCACATTATGGATGTTGCCAACAATCATGGTTATACCTCAATTAAAACATTGTTTCATTTTAGCTGTTATACGAGAATTTCGACTGCCATACCACTACTTTGTGCTGGGGATTTGCGCTGGCGCATAGTTATTGAATGATGATGGCAGCGATGGGTTTTCAACTGCATAGCAATGGCGATCATGTGCATTTATATTCAAATAGAATCGTTTTCGTCGCGTAAATTATGAATCTGATACTTGATTCAACAACAGACCTGCGTATAATCCCGTCCCGTTTGCCGGGAGGAATTATGGTTCAGTGTGTACGACATCGCGTCTTACCGCGTCTGAAAACAGACGCTGGCCTGCCGTTTTCTTTCCGTTGCTCACTCATTCTCGAAGCCCCTTATTTAAGGGGCTTTTTTTTTGCGCAGGCGTCAGGAGAAAAACATGGCTAATCCGCTGTATCAAAAACATATCATTTCCATCAACGACCTGAGTCGCGACGATCTGGAACTGGTACTGGCTACCGCTGCAAAGCTGAAAGCAAACCCGCAACCGGAGCTGCTGAAGCACAAAGTGATTGCCAGTTGTTTCTTCGAAGCGTCAACCCGTACCCGTTTATCGTTTGAAACCTCGATGCATCGCCTGGGCGCGAGCGTGGTGGGTTTTTCTGACAGCAACAACACTTCGCTGGGTAAAAAAGGCGAGACGCTGGCGGACACCATTTCGGTGATTAGCACTTACGTCGACGCTATCGTAATGCGTCACCCGCAGGAAGGCGCTTCACGTCTGGCAACTGAATTTTCCGGCGGCATTCCGGTACTGAACGCCGGTGACGGCGCCAACCAGCATCCGACGCAGACGCTGCTCGATCTCTTCACCATCCAGGAAACGCAGGGTCGTCTGGAAAATCTCAACGTGGCGATGGTCGGCGACCTGAAATATGGCCGCACCGTTCACTCTCTCACGCAGGCGCTGGCGAAATTTAACGGCAACCGCTTCTACTTCATCGCCCCGGATGCGCTGGCGATGCCGCAGTACATCCTGGATATGCTCGATGAAAAAGGGATTGCCTGGAGCCTGCACAGCGCGATTGAAGAAGTGATGGCGGAAGTCGATATCCTTTATATGACCCGCGTACAAAAAGAACGTCTTGATCCATCTGAATATGCCAACGTCAAAGCGCAGTTCGTGCTGCGCGCCGCGGATCTGGAAGGCTCGCGCAACAATATGAAAGTGCTGCACCCGCTACCGCGTATTGATGAAATCACCACCGATGTCGATAAAACGCCGCACGCCTGGTACTTCCAGCAGGCCGGCAACGGTATCTTCGCCCGCCAGGCGTTACTGGCACTGGTTCTGACTCGCGACCTGGATCTGTAAGGGGAAATGACTATGACACACGACAATAAACTTCAGGTAGAAGCCATCAAACGTGGCACGGTAATCGATCATATCCCGGCGCAGGTGGGCTTTAAATTACTGACCCTGTTCAAACTGACCGAGACGGATCAGCGCATCACCATCGGCCTGAACCTGCCTTCCGGCGAGATGGGGCGTAAGGATCTGATTAAAATCGAAAACACCTTCCTGACTGATGAACAAGTCAACCAGCTTTCACTCTATGCGCCGCAGGCAACGGTAAACCGCATTGAAGAGTATGAAGTGGTCGGGAAATCACGCCCCAGCCTGCCGGAACGCATCGATAACGTGCTGGTGTGCCCAAACAGCAACTGCATCAGCCACGCCGAGCCGGTCTCATCGAGTTTTGCAGTGAAAAAACGTGTCGATGACATCGCACTCAAATGTAAATATTGCGAAAAAGAGTTTTCCCATTATGTGGTGCTGGCCAACTAATTGAGGTTGGTAAAGAAATCCCGGCTGTTATAATGGCCGGGAACATTCTTAACGCTGTAATTCTGGAGAAAACATGAGCAAAGTACTCGCGACGGAAAATGCACCAGCCGCTATCGGCCCATACGTTCAGGGCGTTGATCTGGGTAGCATGATCATCACCTCCGGTCAGATCCCGGTGAACCCAAAAACCGGCGAAGTGCCGGAAGATGTCTCCGCTCAGGCGCGTCAGTCGCTGGATAACGTAAAAGCGATCGTTGAATCCGCGGGCCTGAAGGTGGGCGACATCGTGAAAACTACCGTTTTTGTGAAAGATCTGAATGATTTCGCGACCGTTAACGCCACCTACGAAGCCTTCTTCACCGAGCATAACGCCACCTTCCCGGCACGTTCTTGTGTAGAAGTCGCGCGTCTGCCGAAAGACGTGAAGATTGAAATCGAAGCAATTGCGGTGCGTCGCTAAGCGCTATCGCCCGATGGCGCTTCGCTTATCACTCCTACGAGAGCATCTCCTGTAGGCCGGGTAAGTTCAGCGCCACCTTGTAATATGATTACTGCCAGCCATACCGACGGCTAAAGAACCCTTTCACCATCTGCGTCAGCGTCATATATCCCGCCAGAATCGCGACCAGCCACGGGAAGTAAGAGAGTGGCAGCGCCTGTAACTGGAGATACTCCGCCAGCGGCGAGAACGGCAGCGCGATACCGACGACCATCACCACCAGCGTCATGATAATCAGCGGCCAGGCGGCACGGCTCTGGATGAATGGAATACGCCGTGTGCGGATCATATGCACAATCAGCGTCTGCGACAGTAACCCCACCACGAACCAGCCGGACTGGAACAGCGTCTGTGCTTCCGGCACATTGGCGTGGAAGACGAACCACATCACGCAGAAGGTCAGAATGTCGAAGATGGAGCTAATCGGCCCGAAGAAGATCATAAAGCGCCCCAGTTCAGACGGCTGCCAGCGCTGCGGTTTCTGGATCTGCTCATCGTCGACGTTATCAAACGGGATCGCCACCTGGGATACATCGTACAGCAGGTTCTGAATCAACAGATGCAACGGCAGCATCGGCAGGAACGGCAGGAACGCGCTCGCCACCAGGACGCTGAAGACGTTACCGAAGTTAGAACTGGCCGTCATCTTGATGTATTTCAACATATTGGCAAACGTCCGGCGGCCTTCGATAACCCCCTCTTCCAGCACCATCAGGCTCTTTTCCAGCAGGATGATGTCAGCGGCTTCACGGGCGATGTCCACTGCGCCATCGACAGAAATACCAATATCGGCCGCACGCAGCGCGGGCGCATCGTTGATGCCGTCGCCCATAAAACCAACCACATGGCCTTCGCGGCGCAGCAGCGTCACGATGCGCTCTTTATGCATCGGCGTCAGACGAGCAAACAGCGTGGTGCGCAGCGCCAGCGCTGCAAGCTCGTCATCGCTCAGGGTTTCAATATCGCTCCCCACAACCACATCGCCCACATCCAGCCCCACTTCATGGCACACTTTCGCGGCCACCAGCTCGCTGTCGCCGGTGAGAATTTTCACGGTGATACCGCTCTCTTTCAGCGCTTTCAGCGCCGGTGCAGTGGTCTCTTTCGGCGGGTCGAGAAACGCGATGTAGCCTTCCAGAATCAGGTCGGACTCATCAATACGCTGGTAGTCCCCTTCGCGTGCGGGCAGATATTTACTCGCCACCGCCACCACACGCAGCCCCTGACGGTTCAGCGTGTCGGTAACGCGTTTAATGCGGCGCAGCATGGTTTCATCCAGCGGGACGATTTCGCCGTTATAACGCACCTGCGCAGAGACATTAAGGATCTCCTGCAACGCACCTTTGCAAATGAGTTTGTGCACCGACGGCTGCTCACTCACCACCACCGACATGCGGCGGCGTTCGAAATCAAACGGGATCTCATCCACTTTCTGCCACTGTGTTGAAAGGGCACGCGCGGCATTTTCCTCTACACCTTCCAGCACGGCGGTATCGAGCAGGTTTTTCAGCCCGGTCTGGTAATGGCTGTTGAGCCAGGCGGTATGCAGCACACGCTCGCTCACTTTGCCGGAGATATCCGTATGATTTTCCAGCACGATTTTATCCTGCGTCAGGGTGCCGGTTTTATCGGTGCAGAGAATATCCATCGCACCAAAGTTCTGAATCGCGTCGAGATGCTTGACGATGACTTTCTGTTTGGAGAGTTTCACCGCCCCGCGCGCCAGCGTCGAGGTGACGATCATCGGCAGCATTTCCGGCGTTAAGCCGACGGCAACCGACAACGCAAACAGCGCCGCTTCCCACCAGTCGCCTTTGGTGTAGCCGTTGATCAGCAGCACGATTGGCGTCATCACCAGCATAAAGCGAATCAGCAACATACTGACGCGGCTGATGCCTTTCTGAAACGCGTTCGGCTCGCTCTCCTGCTCGCTGACGCGCCCGGCAAGTTGTCCAAACCAGGTATTTCCGCCCGTCGCCGTGACGATCGCCTGCGCCGAGCCGCTCACCACGGTGGTGCCCATAAAGCAGAGGGTATCGCACTCAAGCGGGTTCACCTGCTGTGGGTCACGGCTGCGAGCGACTTTTTCAACGGGTAGCGACTCGCCGGTGAGCGATGCCTGAGCGACGAAAAGATCGCGCGCCTGCACAACCCGCAGGTCTGCTGGGATCATGTCGCCTGCCGACAGTTTGACAATATCGCCGGGGACAAGCTGGTCGAGAGGGATTTCACACCAGCGGCTTTCGCCCTGAATATTCACTACGCGCAGAACGGTTGCGGTGTTGCTCACCATCGCTTTCAGCGCATCGGCCGCTTTGGTGGAGCGCGCTTCCTGCACAAAATTGAGCAGCGTGGAGATCGCTACCATCAACGCAATCACCCCGGCGGCGAAGAGATCTTCCGTCGAGTAGGAGACGATACCAAGCACCGTCAGCAGCAGGTTAAACGGGTTGCGATAGCAGCTCCACAGGTGAACCCACCACGGCGCAGGCTTCTGCGCCGGGATTTGGTTATCGCCAAAACGCTCGCGTTTCGCGGCGACTTCAGCATCGTTTAGCCCTTCCGGGTGAGTGGCAAAAGTTTGCCAAACAGCCGGCTCGTCCATCATTGCCACGTTCAGGCAGTGCTGGCTCAAAGAGTCGGGCATCGGTACGGACGAGAGATTTTTGCCATCCGGCATCGGGTCGCGCTGGACTAAACGGCGTGGCAGGTGGCGGCTAAGTTGTGCAAGCAACTGCCGGGTCATATTTTTCAACATAAAACGTCCCCCGCATCCGCAACGTGCGGACACAGCTCGGCTGACAGGCGCAACAAAGCAGTACCTGTCAGGCACTTAATTTTTTACAGGGACATCGGGGATGTCACTGCCTCACGTATTCGGTAAGGCAGTGAAAACTGACTTACCGGAAAATTATGCTCCCATGCGGGAGAGGGGTGGGATCGGGATCCATACGGCCTCCGGTAAGATGAAAGATTAACAACGCCGCACATTATACGTATAAAACCATAATGTTCGTGGCAGTTCGGGCGGTATAATACCTGTCAGCAACTAAACCGAACGTAAACCAGACTTTGCTCATTGCGTATTGTTTGCGTAGGATGAGACCCTCAATTTAAATAACATTTTGTTAACACGGGAAACGAGATGCAGAACCGGCTGACCATTAAAGATATTGCGCGCCTGAGTGGAGTGGGGAAATCGACCGTGTCCCGCGTGCTGAATAATGAAAGCGGTGTCAGCGATCGTACCCGTGAACGTGTTGAAGAAGTGATGAATCAGCACGGTTTTTCCCCTTCCCGCTCCGCGCGTGCGATGCGTGGGCAGAGTGACAAAGTGGTCGCTATTATCGTCACGCGTCTTGATTCATTGTCGGAAAACCTTGCCGTACAAACCATGCTGCCCGTTTTTTATGAGCAGGGCTATGACCCGATTATGATGGAAAGCCAGTTTTCGCCGGAGAAAGTGGAAGAGCATCTGGGCATGCTGAAACGGCGCAATATCGATGGCGTGGTGCTATTTGGCTTCACCGGCGTTACAGAAGCGATGCTGACAAACTGGCGCTCTTCGCTGGTGATGGTGGCGCGCGATGCCAAAGGTTTTGCTTCCGTGTGTTATGACGATAAAGGCGCTATCAGCGTGTTAATGCAGCGTCTTTACGATCAGGGCCACCGCCACATCAGCTACCTCGGCGTGCCTCACAGCGATGTCACCACCGGCCAGCGCCGTCACGACGCCTATCTTGCCTTCTGTAAGAAACATAAACTCAACCCGGTCGCCGCCCTCCCCGGCCTCGCCATGAAGCAGGGCTTTGAATACGCCAGCAAAGTCATGACACCGGAAACCACCGCGCTCTTGTGCGCCACCGATACACTGGCGCTGGGAGCGAGCAAATATTTTCAGCAGCAACGCATGGATTCCGTACAACTTGCGAGCGTCGGGAATACACCGTTGATGAAGTTCCTGCACCCGGAAATTATCACCGTTGATCCTGGCTATGCGGAAGCAGGACGCCAGGCGGCAGAACAGTTGATAGGCCAGATAACCGGCCGCGCTGAACCGCGTCAGATAGTTATTCCCGCCAACCTCATCTAAACCCAAATGCGTTAATTATGTGATCCTCGCTGCGTTTCGGGAACGTTCCCATTCTCCCAAAATCGGTTAGCAGATAGGCTATTGCTCAGGTCATACACACAACATCTCTCCTCTGCACTGAGGTTTTCATAATGAGTAAAATAAATCAGCAGAACATCGATAAACTTATCGAGCTGGTCGGCGGACGCGATAACATCGCCACCGTCAGCCACTGCATTACCCGCTTACGCTTTGTCCTCAACAACCCGGCAAAAGCCGACCCGAAGGCGATTGAAGAACTGCCGATGGTGAAAGGTTGCTTTACCAACGCCGGGCAGTTCCAGGTGGTGATTGGCACCGAAGTGGGCGATTACTATCAGGCGTTGATTGCCTCCACAGGTCAGGCCGCGGCGGATAAAGAGCAGGCTAAACTGGCGGCGCGTCAGAACATGAAATGGCATGAGCGCATGATCTCCCACTTTGCGGAGATCTTCTTCCCGCTGCTGCCGGCGCTGATCAGCGGGGGTTTGATCCTCGGTTTCCGTAACGTTATCGGCGACCTGCCGATGAGCAACGGCCAGACGCTGGCGCAAATGTATCCCTCACTGCAATCCATCTACGATTTCCTGTGGCTGATTGGCGAGGCAATCTTCTTCTATTTGCCTGTGGGTATCTGCTGGTCGGCGGTGCGCAAAATGGGCGGCACGCCGATTCTGGGTATTGTGCTCGGGGTGACGCTGGTTTCTCCACAGTTAATGAACGCTTATCTGCTGGGCCAGCAGGTGCCGGAAGTGTGGAACTTCGGCCTGTTTACTATCGCCAAAGTCGGTTATCAGGCGCAGGTTATCCCGGCACTGTTGGCGGGTCTGGCGCTGGGCATGATTGAAACGCGACTGAAGCGGATTGTGCCTGATTATCTTTACCTGGTCGTCGTTCCGGTTTGTTCACTGATTCTGGCGGTGTTCCTTGCCCACGCCTTTATCGGCCCCTTTGGCCGCATGATTGGCGACGGCGTCGCCTTTGCCGTGCGTCACCTGATGACCGGCAGCTTCGCGCCAGTCGGCGCGGCACTGTTCGGCTTCCTGTATGCCCCGCTGGTGATCACCGGTGTGCACCAGACTACGCTTGCTATCGACATGCAGATGATTCAGAGCATGGGCGGCACGCCGGTTTGGCCGCTGATTGCGCTCTCTAACATCGCGCAGGCGTCTGCCGTCGTCGGCATCATTATTTGCAGCCGCAAACAAAACGAACGTGAAATTTCGGTGCCTGCTGCAATCTCCGCCTTCCTCGGCGTGACCGAACCGGCTATGTACGGTATCAACCTGAAGTACCGCTTCCCGATGCTCTGCGCGATGGTGGGCTCCGGCCTCGCTGGCCTGCTGTGCGGCCTGAGCGGTGTCATGGCGAACGGCATTGGTGTCGGTGGTTTACCGGGCATCCTCTCCATTCAGCCAACCTATTGGCAGGTTTTCAGCCTGGCGATGCTGATTGCTATCATCATCCCAATCGTCCTCACCACTGTGGTTTACCAGCGTAAGTTCCGTCAGGGCACCTTGCAGATTGTTTAATATTTTCATTTTGGGGCGCCTTTGCGCCCCTTCGCATTTCAGGACAGCACTATGAATATCCTTCCCCACTGGTGGCAGAACGGCGTTATTTATCAAATTTATCCGAAGAGTTTTCAGGACACCTCCGGTAGCGGCACGGGCGATCTGCGCGGCGTGACCTACCGCCTCGACTACCTGAAAAAATTGGGCGTGGACGCCATCTGGCTGACGCCGTTCTATGTGTCGCCACAGGTGGACAACGGCTACGACGTGGCGAACTACACCGCCATCGACCCCGCTTACGGTACGCTGGATGACTTTGATGAACTGATGGCCGAAGCCAAAGCCCGCGGTATTCGCATCGTACTGGATATGGTGCTCAACCACTCTTCCACGCAGCATGCGTGGTTTCGCGAGTCGTTGAATAAAGAGAGCCCATACCGTCAGTTTTATATCTGGCGCGACGGCGAGCCGGGTACACCACCGAATAACTGGCGTTCTAAGTTTGGCGGTAACGCCTGGCAGTGGCACGCGGAGAGCGAGCAGTACTATCTCCATCTATTCGCACCAGAACAGGCGGATCTCAACTGGGAAAACCCGGCAGTGCGCGCCGAGTTGAAAAAAGTGTGCGAATTTTGGGCCGATCGCGGCGTCGATGGTCTGCGTCTTGATGTCGTGAACCTGATTTCAAAAGATCAGGCATTCCCTTCCGACCCGGACGGTGACGGTCGTCGTTTTTATACCGATGGCCCGCGCGCTCACGAATTTTTGCAGGAAATGAGCCGCGACGTCTTTACCCCGCGGGGGCTGATGACGGTGGGTGAAATGTCCTCGACCTCGCTGGAGAACTGCCAGCAGTATGCCGCCCTGGATGGCCGCGAACTGTCGATGACTTTTAACTTCCACCATCTGAAAGTGGACTACCCCGGTGGCGAGAAATGGACGCTGGCGAAGCCGGACTACGTCGCCCTGAAAGCGCTGTTCAGCCACTGGCAGCAGGGTATGCACAATCGCGCGTGGAATGCGCTGTTCTGGTGTAATCACGATCAGCCGCGTATTGTTTCGCGCTTTGGCGATGAAGGCGAGTATCGCCTGCCCGCTGCCAAAATGTTGGCGATGGTGCTACATGGCATGCAGGGGACGCCCTACATCTACCAGGGTGAAGAGATCGGCATGACCAACCCGCATTTCACGCAGATCACTGATTATCGCGACGTGGAAAGCCATAATATGTTCGCCGAGCGGCTGGCGCAGGGCGATGATGCACAGACATTGCTGGCAATCCTTGCCAGTAAATCACGCGATAACAGCCGCACCCCCATGCAGTGGAACCGCGACGAGCACGGCGGATTCACCACCGGCACGCCGTGGATCGCCCTGTGCGATAACTTTGAGACGATCAACGTCGATGCGGCGCTTAACGATCCACATTCCGTTTTCTATACCTATCAACAACTGATCGCGTTGCGTAAAACCACGCCGATCCTGATCTGGGGTGATTATCAGGATCTGCTGCCGAATCACCCTTCACTGTGGTGCTATCGTCGCCAGTGGCAGGGACAGACCCTAATCGTCGCCGCCAACCTCAGCGCGGCATTGCAGCGCTGGCAGCCAGAGGCCTTCCCCGGCGAGTGGCGCACGTTAATGAGTAACTACGATGAGGTCGCAGGCGCGCCTGCGGAAATAACGCTACGGCCCTTTGAGGCCATCTGGTGGCTGCAGGAATAACGCCTCTAAACTGGCGGTGTAACGCCGCCAGTTTCCATGTAAACCCTACCGTTTTTGTTTGCTATTTAAGCACTTGTCAATCCTGCAAAATTTACATTAGCCGTAGTGCCCGTCATCTGTACGCTTCTATTTTTACTTTGTTCTATATCAATAAAATCGCAAACTTGTTTGATGCAAATCACTACATATAGAACTTAGAATGCATCCCAACCCAACATATTGGGTTTACCGTCTATAATATCACCATACCCTTCCAGTGAAGAAAGGGGATGATATGTGGATAAAATTGACTGGAGAAGCGCTAACTCGCGGGAAGACTTTGTAAATCACGCCGCCGCCCCGACTTCAGTTCTGTGGATAACCTGTTTTTATAATGGAGTGATCATGACACCGCATGTGATGAAACGCGATGGCTGTAAAGTGCCGTTCAAATCAGAGCGCATCCAGGAAGCTATCCTGCGTGCTGCTAAAGCAGCGGGAGTCGATGACGCAGACTATTGCGCCACCGTCGCGGCAATCGTAAGCGAGCAGATGCAGGGTCGCAGCCAGGTTGATATCAACGAGATCCAGACCGCGGTTGAAAACCAGTTAATGTCTGGCCCGTACAAGCAACTGGCGCGCGCTTATATCGAATATCGCCACGATCGTGACAGTCAGCGTGAAAAACGCGGCCGTCTGAATCAGGAGATCCGCGGCCTGGTTGAGCAGACCAACTCGGCGCTGCTGAACGAAAACGCTAATAAAGACAGTAAAGTGATCCCAACCCAGCGCGACCTGCTGGCAGGCATCGTGGCGAAGCACTACGCGCGTCAGCACCTGCTGCCGCACGACGTGGTGATGGCGCACGAACGCGGCGTTATCCACTATCACGATCTTGATTACTCTCCGTTCTTCCCGATGTTCAACTGCATGTTGATCGACCTGAAAGGGATGCTGACGCAGGGCTTTAAAATGGGTAACGCGGAAATCGAACCGCCGAAATCCATTTCTACCGCCACGGCCGTTACTGCGCAGATCATCGCGCAGGTTGCCAGCCACATTTATGGCGGCACCACCATTAACCGTATTGATGAAGTGCTGGCTCCATTTGTGACCGCCAGTTTCAATAAGCACCGTCAGACCGCGGAAGAGTGGCAGATCCCGGACGCCGAAGGCTATGCGCATTCCCGTACCGAGAAAGAGTGCTATGACGCCTTCCAGTCGCTGGAATATGAAGTCAACACGCTGCATACCGCGAACGGTCAGACCCCGTTCGTTACCTTCGGCTTTGGCCTTGGCACAAGCTGGGAATCTCGCCTGATTCAGCAGTCCATTCTGCGTAATCGTATTGCGGGCCTTGGCAAAAATCGTAAAACCGCCGTGTTCCCGAAACTGGTGTTCGCCATCCGCGATGGCCTGAACCATAAACCGGGCGATGCTAACTACGACATCAAGCAACTGGCGCTGGAGTGCGCGAGCAAGCGCATGTATCCGGACATCCTGAACTACGATCAGGTGGTGAAAGTGACCGGTTCGTTCAAGACGCCGATGGGCTGCCGCAGCTTCCTCGGTGTATGGGAAAACGAAGACGGCGAACAGATCCACGATGGCCGTAACAACCTGGGCGTCATTAGCCTGAACCTGCCGCGCATCGCGCTGGAAGCCAAAGGCGACGAAGCTGCGTTCTGGAAACTGCTGGACGAACGTCTGCAACTGGCGCGTAAAGCGCTGATGACCCGTATCGCGCGCCTGGAAGGCGTAAAAGCGCGCGTGGCCCCTATCCTGTATATGGAAGGCGCATGCGGCGTGCGTTTGCAGGCTGACGATGACGTCTCCGAAATCTTCAAAAACGGCCGCGCATCAATTTCACTGGGCTACATCGGTATTCATGAAACGATCAATGCCCTGTTCGGTAATCAGCACGTCTATGATAACGCGGCACTGCGTGAAAAAGGCGTGGCGATTGTTGAGCGCCTGCGTCAGGCCGTTGACCAGTGGAAAGAGGAAACCGGCTACGGCTTCAGCCTCTACAGCACCCCAAGTGAAAACCTGTGTGACCGCTTCTGCCGTCTCGATACCGCCGAATTTGGCGTGGTTCCGGGCGTGACCGACAAGGGCTACTACACCAACAGCTTCCACTTAGACGTTGAGAAAAAAGTTAACCCGTACGACAAAATCGACTTTGAAGCCCCGTACCCGCCGCTGGCGAACGGCGGTTTCATTTGCTACGGCGAATACCCGAACATCCAGCACAACCTGAAAGCGCTGGAAGATGTCTGGGATTACAGCTACAAGCACGTGCCGTACTACGGCACCAACACGCCGATTGATGAGTGCTATGAGTGCGGTTTTACCGGTGAGTTTGAGTGCACCAGCAAAGGCTTTACCTGCCCGAAATGCGGCAACCACGACGCCTCCCGCGTGTCTGTCACCCGCCGCGTGTGCGGTTACTTAGGCAGCCCCGATGCACGTCCGTTTAACGCCGGTAAGCAGGAAGAAGTGAAACGCCGCGTGAAACACCTCGGCAACGGGCAGATCGGTTAAACGACTGCCCCTCACCCCGCCCTCTCCCACAGGGAGAGGGAGAAAACCACGCCGGCCTAAATGTTCTGCTCAGTCGGTCCCCTCTCCCTGTGGGAGAGGGTTAGGGTGAGGGGCTCCAGCCCGCACAATACTCAAGAAGAACAATCATGAATTACCATCAGTACTACCCCGTCGATATTGTTAATGGCCCCGGCACCCGCTGCACACTGTTTGTGGCAGGCTGCGTTCACGAATGCCCCGGCTGCTATAACAAAAGCACCTGGCGCGTGAACTCCGGCCAGCCGTTTACCAGCGAAATGGCCGACCGCATCATTGCCGATCTCAACGATACGCGCGTAAAACGCCAGGGGATTTCGCTCTCCGGCGGCGACCCACTGCATCCGCAAAACGTGCCGGAAATTCTAAAACTGGTGCAACGCATCCACGCCGAATGCCCGGGGAAAGATATCTGGGTGTGGACTGGCTACAAGCTGGACGAGCTCAACGCTGCGCAGATGGAAGTCGTTGATCTCATCAACGTGCTGGTCGACGGTAAGTTTGTGCAGGACTTAAAAGACCCATCGCTTATCTGGCGTGGCAGCAGTAATCAGGTGGTGCATCACCTGCGTTAATGATGGGGCGTCGCCCGCCCCTCTTCAAAACCGGCTCACACACTCCATCGCCACCGCTTTAAACGCCTCGAAATCCCGACAGGTACACAGCCGCGCCATTGCGCGTTCGCGCAGGAAGGTGACAAAAATATCGTAGATCGCCATCGCCTCTTCATATTCACGTTTGCTGATCGCGAGCAGGAAGATGACATGCGCGGTTTCGTCACCCCAGGCAATTCCTTGCGGCGCCAGCACCGTGTAGACCACCGTTTTTTGCGCCAGCAGCCCCAGGGCGTGAGGCAGCGCGATGCCGTCGCCGAGCATGGTGCTGACGATGGCTTCACGCTCCACAACTGAAGAGTGGAACTCGGCATCAACAAAGCCTTCATCATGAAGCTGAGCGCAAAGTTCGCTAAATAACGTCTGTTGGTCGATATCGCCGTCGATAATACGAAAATGTGCGGCATCGAAGTATTTGTTCAGCATCCACGGACGGGTGCGATCCACCAGCACCAGCTTGCCGATTTGTTCAAGCTGGAACTCCGTCGGGAAAGGAGCAATAGTGACGACCGGTTTATCTTTTTCATTGATACGCGCAGTGGAAATGACGAAGTCCTCGCTAATGCTCTCCCGCTGTTCGTAGTCACGCAGCGAGAGCACATCGGTCACGTCAATCTGCGGGTATTTGCGCTGTAACACCGCTTCAATCATGCGCACCATCGCCGTACTGGTATCGCACACCAGCAGCACGCGCGGCTGACGCTGATAGCCAATGTTATAGTGCCGCTCCAGTCCGACGCCGATATGCAGCACCAGGAACCCCACTTCATTTTCGTTGATGGTATACGGGGTGTATTTCCCCCAGCTTGAAACCGCCGCCAGGGTCATATCCCACGCCATCGGATAGTGCTGTTTGATGTTATCCAGCAGCGGGTTGGGGATCATGATTTGATAGCGCACGCGGGTGATCATGGTTTTGATATGGGTGAGCAGATCCGCGTGTAGCTGGTCGTCGTTTTGCAGATTGTAGTTATAGTGGCTGTTGATATAGCTGAGGATGTAGTTCACCAACGCTTCAGCATCGTCAGCGCTGATGGCGCTGGGTGAAACCTGCTGCGTCTGGCGTGCGGAAATATGCACACACAGCCACGCTTTTTCAGGCTCCGCCAGCGGCTTTCCGGCCAGCGTTTGAATCGCCGCCGCGATATCCCGCGCCGCATCACGCACATTCTGCGACACCTCTTCTTCTGCGGCGAACTCTGCCAGCGGATAACCTTCGCTGATGCGGCGCACCGCAACCGCGCAGTAAAGGCGGATAAACCGTTCACCTTCGTCGGTAAGACGAATCGCGTGGCGGCTGAAGGTCTCCTGGAGCGTCGCCGTTAGCGCGCTCAGCGCCCCGGCGTTCAGCGCCTCGTCCATTAATCCGCCGTTGGATCCCTCCTGCTGCGGCAATTCCCACAGGATATCCGTCAAACAGGCGCGAATAGAGACTTCACTGCCAAACAGCTTCATGCCATGGCGTGGGCGTGTCTCAAGCGTAAGCTGATAGCGCTGGAAGCGCTCTCGTACTGCGATCATGTCGTTTTGCAGCGTCGCGCGGCTGACAAACCACTCATCGGCCAGGTCTTCCAGCTTCAGCGAAAACGCGGAGGTCAGAAAACGTACCGCCAGCGAATGCTCGCGCTCGGCCGCCGTGCGCGGGATACGCAGCGCGCCCGGCGTGCTCTCTTCCAGCGTTTTAAAACTCCCCGGGTCGCTCACTTTAAGCTGATAACCGCTGCCGCGGGTCAGAACAAACTGCGCTCCGTAGCGCAGCAGCAAAGCATTGAGCGCCGTGATATCGGCCCGAACGGTGCGTGTGGAAACGGACAACCTCGCGGCCAGCTCATCCTGCGGTAAAATTTCGTTTTGCAGTAAATTAAATAACTGCGCTAAACGCTGGTTGGGGAATCGCACGTCAGTTTCCTCATTACGCCTCAGGGGTTAAAAGAAATCACCATTTGAGATGGGCTCCCCACGGGCGTGTACTCGGGGACAAAAGTCAGCTTGCCGTCGTCAGGTGCAACGCTGAAACGGGTGATGTTATCGCTGCGCTGATTCATCACGTACAGCCAGCGGCCCTTGCTATCAAGCGTCAGGCTGCGCGGGTAATCGCCTCGCGTCCATATATTATCATTATGAATCAATGAGCCATCATTCATTACGGTAAAGTGGGCAATACTGTTGTGCAACCGATTGGCAACATAGAGCTGTTTACCGTCCTCGCTGATTGCCAGCCCGGCGGCAAAACTGGTGCCCTGATACTCTTTTGGCAATGCGGAAATCGTCTTCCCTTCCTGTAACCGACCGCTCGCCGCATCGAGGCGGTAGTGGGTGAGCGTGGAAGATTCTTCGTTAATCAGCCACAGCCCGTCGCCCTTCGCTGTAAAGACAAAATGACGGGGCCCGGCACCTGCGGAAGAGGCCTGAATAAACGGCGGCGTGTTGGGGATCAACTTGCCGTTCTTTTCATCCAGACGATACTGGTAGATCCGATCGAGGCCGAGATCGGTCGAGAAAACGTATTTCCCGCTGGGATCGGCGGCGATCATATGGGCATGGGGGCCGTTGTGGTCGCTGGCGGCAAAGCTGCCGGACACTGCGGCTGCGGGTTTTGCCGCTCCGGGTTCACCCGTATCCTGATGAAAATCGCTGGCCTCCGCCAGACTGCCATCAGCTTTTACCGGCAACATCGCCACGGAACCGCTGACATAATTCGCCACCAGCAGATGTTTTCCACCCGGCGTCAGTGAGAGATACACCGGGCCCGCGCCGCCGGATGAAACCTGATTTAACTCATGCAGCGCGCCCTTCTCATCTACCCGAAGCGCCTGCACTACGCCCTTCTCTTCTTCGCTCGCCACATACAGCGTTTTGCCATCGGTGGAGACGGTAAGCTGCGCAGCGTTGGGCAACGTGCTGACCAGGGTTTTGTCTTTCAACTCACCGGTTTTACTGTCGATGGTAAAGCGATAAACCCCTTCGCCATTCGGGTTGTATGTCCCAACCCACGCATACTGCGTTTGGGCGATGGCAGTGGTCGCGAGAAGAGAGAGTGAAGCGATAAGCAGGTGGCAAGATGCATGCATGTTGGCTCCTTGGGAATGGTGCGGTTGGTTTCCCCTCACCCCGGCCCTCTCCCCAAAGGGGAGAGGGAGCACAAGCATCCCCTCTCCCCTTTGGGGAGAGGGTTAGGGTGAGGGGTACCCTTATTACTTCACTAACGCCTTCGTCATCTCCAGCAGCGCGCGCACGTCATCCGGGCGAGTGTTACCACTGGCTTTATCAATAATAGAACTGTAGATGTGCGGGATAATTTTGCTTACCCCGGCGTCGAGGGCGATTTGCAGGATCTCGCTAAAGTTTTCCAGATCGATGCCCCCGGTTGGCTCCAGCCAGAAATCGTGGCGCGCACAGGCTTCTGCCACCGCTTTATACTCATCGCGGCACTTCAGGCCGCCCATCGGGAAGTATTTAATTGAGCTGCCGCCCATATCTTTCAGCAGGGCAATCGCCGTTTCAACCGGCACGATGCCGTCCGGCGCAGCGCTACTCAGCGGCCCGGTGGAAATTTTCACCATTCCCGGCGTGCCGGTTGGCGAGACCAGACCGTTCACCACGGTGTCATTCTGCCCCAGTAGCGCACGGCTGGTGGCGACGCCGGTAAAGACCTGGTTGACGTGCTGCGGCTGCACTTCAGCGGAAATCGCACTGACCATCGCCGACTGGTTCGGGTCGCCCGCACCCAGCCCCACGGAGAGCGCGTTATCAATCCGCGCCGCGTAGTCGCGCATATCCGCTACCGCACTTGCCACATCCGGGTAGTTTTTGGAGAGCACGCCCACCAGCACATGACCTTCCGCCGCTTCATAAATTTCGCTGGCGTTCTCTTTGCTGCCTGCCAGTACGTTCAGGCAGACGCGGTCACGGTAAAAGTTTGGGGTCAGTTTCATGCGTTAATCTCCTGTTTGATCACTTCAGCAATGCGGCGAGCCACAATCTCCAGTTGCGCCTGGTCGACGCTGCGCACATCGGCTTCGATAATGCCTTCGTTGGCTTTGTAGCCACGGAAGTAGATGGCGTATTGCCCCTGCTTGAGCGCATCGACCAGCTCGCCCGTGCCAATACCGGTGACGGCTTCATCAAATTTAATTTCAGTGCGCGCAATGTCGCGCCCGGCGCTGTCCCAGACCACGCGAGCGGACACGCCGTTGAGCGTATTCAGTGCGTCAATAAACGGCGTCATCTTCGCCACCATCTCAGCACCGCTCTCTTTGGTGGCGGTAAGGTAGTGTTCGATGGCGCAGGTCAGGCCGAGAATGCCCTCTTTGCCCACTTTCATCGCCCGGCCGATACCCGCCGACTGACGTTTAACCCATTCAACATATTGCGTTTTGCCAATCACCAGCCCGCTGGTCGGCCCTTCAATCGCTTTTGCGCCACTGTAGATAACCAGATCCGCGCCGGAGCGGTAGTAGCACTGGAGATCTTCTTCCGCCGCGGCATCAACGATCAGCGGCAGATTATGTTTGCGCGCCACCACAACCGCCTGCTCAACGCTGAGCATGCTCTTCTGTACGCAGTGGTGAGATTTGATGTAGAGGATCGCCGCCGTGCGCGGGGTGATTGCCGCCGCCAGTTGCGCTGCGGAGCATTCGTTAGCATAGCCCGCTTCCACCAGCTTGCCGCCGCCCAGCGCCACCATGGTGCCGACCGGTGCGCCGAAGTTGACGTTATGGCCTTTCGGCAGCACGATTTCATTATTTTCAATCGGCGTGACGTGCAGGTTTTCCAGCAGCCAGTCGCTCTCTTTCACCAGCACCGCCGCCACGGACTGCGCAATGCCAGCCGATGCGCAGGAGACAACGGTCGCCCCTTCCACATCCAGTAAATTTGCGATGTACTCGCCGGTTTTATTGACCAGATCTTTCATCTCAAAATACTGGTTCATGCCGTCCATCGCCGCCTGCACCACTTCCGGACGCGGCGTCGAAACACCTAGCGCGGTCATGCGACCGGATGTATTAATCACTTGTTTTAAATTGTATTTCTCAAAAATCGAAGGCATTTTCTGCACTCCCTTGTTCGGTCATATAGCCCTTGCCTGCGCGAACGGCAGCCAACGGCACCAGAATTTTGTCAGCCTGAAGCGAAACGTTTTCCGCATCGGTCAGGCTCATCGGTTGATCTTTTACGGTGAAAATCGTCAGATCGGCGTCCATCCCCGGCGCCAGGTGGCCTTTACGGGTCAGGCGCAAGCCTTCTGCGGCATGCGCGGTGACGCAGGCAATGACCTGCGGCAGCGACAGGCCGATGGCGAGGAATTTGGACATTACCAGCGCCAGCGAGCGCACCGGGCCATCGATGCGGTTGCGACAGTAGATATCGGAACTGATGGTGTGCGGCAGAATGCCCATCGCGATGGCGCGTTTCGCTACCTCAAAGCTGAAGCTGGCGGTACCGTGGCCGACATCAAGACGCACGCCACGCTTCAGCGCGCGCGTAATCGAGGCGCGCAGTTCGCCTTCCGGGGTCAGGATGCGGTTCGGTTTGCCGTTATAGCAGTGGGTAATGATGTCGCCGGAACTCAGCAGGTCGGCAATCTCATCCAGATTCGGCGGGTTATTGCCAATATGCACCATCAGCGGCAGGTCGCCGTTGGCTTGCTGCATAGCTTTCGCATGTTCCAGCGGCGTGATGCCGTTCTCACCCACCACGCTGCTGCTCATCCGCGCCTTCAGGCCGACGATAAAATCAGGGTGACGTTTCACCGCCTGTTGCACCGCGTCGGCGTCGATATTGGCCATATTGGCCAGTTCGTTCTGGGCGATCAGCCCGACGCGGGAGATATTCAGCAGCGCGTACACGTCAGTCGCCGCCTGGCGTGTGAGGTTATAAAACTCGTCAACATCGTCTGCGCCGGTGCTGCCCGCATCAATAACGGTGGTTACGCCCGTGGCGATACCCACGCTGTCGGGCTCATCGTGGTAAATCGGTGATTTCGGATAGCAGTGAACGTGGGAGTCAATCCAGCCCGCGCTGACGTAGTAGTCGCCGTGAAGATCGATGGTTTTTTTTGCAGGTGACGTCAGGTCGCCCAGCGCGTGGATGACGCCATCCTGAATGGCGATATCGGTGAGGGTATCGTCGACGAGGCGCGCACCGCGCAGGAGTAAATCAAACATCTCGTTCTCCTGTAAGTGCGGGCGTATTCACGCCCGCGGGGGAGTTAGCTAATCGCGATTGGGAACAGCGCGCCAAACAGCATCGCGCCCAGAATCGCACCGCCGGTAATCGGCTTCTGCCAGAGGTAGAACAGCAGCGCGCCAAGCAGGGAACCGATACCGATTGGAATGGAAGCGGTCATCGCGCTGAGAATAATCAATGGCCCGAGGAAGCGGCCGGAGGCGTTACCCGCGCCCATCATCACGTCCGCCCCGTAGGTCGAGTCGCTCTGATTGATGGTGAACTTACGCGCCAGAATAATGACGTAGCCAATCGCCAGGCCAATCACCAGGCCGGTAATCAGAGACGCGATGAAGTTAGTCACCGGGAACATGATGCCCGCACCGAGCAACAGCGCCGGAACGCCGAGGCCGACGCCGGTTTGAATTGCGCCGCCGATATCCAGAATCCCCACCAGCGAACCTTCGATGATGCGGGCAAACAGGAAGCTTGCGCCAAACGCCGCCACCGCGCCGTAAGCGCCGGTATCAATCCCGGCGCGCAGCATCGAGACAAACGCCACTTCGTTAAATGCGCCGATGCCGTAGAGGTAGTACATGTGCGTCCCGGCGAACACGCCGGATGAGAGCAGGCCAACGAAGATCGGGAACGACCAGTCGGCATACCAAAAACCTTTATTCTGTTCCATTTCGGGGCTCCCGTTATTTGCCGCTGAGCGAACTGTGGATCAGATCGAGCCAGTTCGGCACGGTCAGGTGGAAGGATTCGATCATCTTCATGTCGAAGCCGCGGAAGAAGGCGCTCAGGACAAACAGCACCACGATGGCGCTCATCATCACTTTGGTGATGCGGTTCCAGCCGCTCTCTTCAACGCCCTTACCAATCAGGATACCCAGCACCAGACCCGGTACGGCGTTGCCCATGATCATCTGCGCTGCGCCGCCAAAAACGGTGGCCCAGAAGCCCGATTTCTTGCCCGCGTCAATTGCCGCCAGCCAGAAAATCACTGGCATCACGGTGTTCACCAGCAGGTTTGCCGCCGGAACCAGCACCTTAACCGCAGTAACCTGCAATGATTCAGGGACGGAGGAAGCGGTTAAGTTGAGGAAGGTGACGACCAGCATGCCGATCACGCCGCAGGCAATCGCCATTTTCTTCGGATCGTGCAGCGTCTCGCCGACGTTACGGTTTTTGATCATCAGCGCCGCCGCGCCCCAGTTCGGGATAATGCGGTGGTCAACGTCCTGGGTAAATGAACCTGCTGCAACGGAAGAGGCCCAGGCGTTAAAGAAGAAGCCAAGGCCAAAGGAGAAGTGTGATGCCGGGTCGCCCTCACAGGAGTTCAGCTCCCCCAACGTACGAAACGCGCCCATACCTTGCGTGGTAGGCGCATGGAACATGCGTGCAGCACCGGCTCCTACACCGACGCCGACCAGGCCGCCGATAATGAGCGATTTTATTAATATAATTAAGAACATCAGTCTGCCCTTCTGTGTGATTTAGCTCTGCGTGACGAAATCCACGTTATCGAGATTGATGGCGGTCACGTTGACGGTCACGTCCAGCTCCACGCTGTAGGTGCGTCGTTCCCGGCGCAAAAAGAAGAACAAGAATGCTTCTTTGCGCACCGCTTCATACGCATGAACAACCTGCACATCCTGTGGCTCAATACGCAGTAAGATATGCGGCGTACCTTTCATCACCGCCGCCTGGACATGATTTAGCGCGTCGGCAAAGGCGCGCGCTTTGGCGTCGCCTTTCCCTTTAACTCTCACCGTGGTGGTGAACTGTTGTTTCATACTCACGCGCCGTACTTCTTCTGCCACGCCTGTACCAGACGCTCGCCCAGCTCTTCTTTATCCATAAAGCCGAAGCCCAGTACGTTGCAGCCTTCGTTAATCGCGGTAACGCCTTCGTCGACGGAACGCATGCCGTATTTGGCTTTGTAGCCATATTTGGTCTGTGCGGTAATGGCACCCGCGCCGCCGCTGCCGCAGAAGGAGATGCCGAAGGTGGCGTTTTCCGCTTTCATCATGTCGCCCAGCTTCATGTCTGCGGCGACACCCGGTACGACCACGGCACGACCACCCGCTTTTTCAACGCCTGCGGCCACTTTCTGGCCTTTGCCTAAACGATCGCCAATCACAACGGTAATCTGTTCCATGTTTTGCTCCTTAAAGGTTTTCTTTTGCGACTTCGAAGTGAACGGAAAGCAGCCAGGACTCTTCTTCAGGAAGATTGCCAAACTGCGCGACCACTTCGCGGGCAAGTTGCATTGATTCTGGTGAAATTTCGTCGAACAGGCTGGCATCCACTTCCGGCAGCGGCTCACCGGTCACAGACCGATGCGCCATTGCGCGCAGGTGAGAGGTCAACATCTGTTCCTGTACGTCGTTGGGGATAATGTTGTGGCTGCGTAACAGGGCGAAAACCTGCTTCAGCATGGTGTCGGCAAGCTGTTCTGTTTGCGCTGCCGGTGCCACATCATTGTTCAATACCGCTGCATTCATCACTCGTCTTACCCCGTTAATGGCTCTGGGTTCAAAGTAACGGTGCGCGTTGCGGGTTTGTAGCGAGTTGTTTTCCACTTCGAAGTGGAAAGGTGAAGGAGGCCAGTGATCTGTGCCACAAAATTAGCGGTTTTGACGATTTATCGGCGGAAAAGCGTGACACTAATCACACGGATATGCCCTGAAACGGAAATTCAGCGGCAGAAACAGTATTGAGGATTTGTGCGGAAATGTGAGGTGGATAAGGTTTGCTTATATGCGTGGAGGTGCCGGATGGCGAGTCGTGGCCGCCATCCGGTGCTCGCTAATAATCAACGAAACTTCTTGTGGTTCTCGTTGCGGGTGGTTTTAAACGCTTCCGCCGCCGCTTTGGCTTCCTGAACTTTACCTTCGTTCGCCAGCTTCAGCGCACCGTCGATTTGACTGACCAGCACGTCAAAGCCGTGGCGATAATCTTTCATCTCGGCGCTGTCAGCCGCTTTGCTTTCCAGCTTCGGTGGTGTCTCTTTCTTGGCGTCCAGCGCCGCGGTACGCATTTCGGTAAGCGCCGCTTTCAGTTCGGTCGCATCCGAGGTGCTTTCCACCACTTTGAGGTTTTTCGCCAGCGTTTCCATATCCTCTTCGAGATCGGCGAACGCAGGTGCTGCCGCGCCCAACGCGAGAGAAGAAACGGCCAACATTGCTAAGAGTTTTTTACGCATTGCTCACTTCCTTTTTTATTATTAAGCAATCAGACGCCGCAGGGCGCGTCCGTAAAAACCGGGCGTTATTGCCCGGCGATTTTCATCTCCGGCAGAAGCACGGAGCCACACTGGATATTGCTGCGCGTTTCGATGTCGTCAGCAATCGTGACGATATTACGCCACATATCTTTGAGATTTCCTGCGATCGTAATCTCACTGACCGGATACTGGATCTCGCCGTTTTCGACCCAGAAACCGGATGCACCGCGAGAATAGTCGCCGGTAATGCCGCTGACACCTTGTCCCATCAGTTCGGTGACGACAAGACCTGTTCCCATCTCTTTAAGCAACTTTTCAAAACTCAACCCACGTCCGGCGATGCGCCAGTTGTGAATGCCGCCCGCATGACCAGTACTCTTCAGGCCCAGTTTCCGCGCAGAGTAATTCGTCAGCAGCCACTGCATCAGCACGCCATCTTTGATGATATCGCGACGCTCAGTGCGCACGCCTTCGCTATCGAACGGCGTTGAGGCCAGCCCTTTCAGCAGATGCGGATGCTCTTCAATGGTCAGCCACTCCGGCAGGATCTGCTTACCGAGCGAGTCGAGCAGGAAGGTCGATTTGCGATACACCGAACCACCAGCAATCGCGCCAACCAGATGACCAAACAGCCCGGTCGCCACTTCATTGGCGAAAATCACCGGCGCTTTCATGGTGGAGAGTTTGCGCGGCGACAGGCGAGCCAGCGTGCGGCGGGCACACTCTTCCCCCACCGCTTCCGGCGTTTGCAGATCGCCTAACGCGCGGCCAATGGTGTAGGCGTAATCACGCTCCATGTCGCCGTTGGCTTCAGCAATCACGCAACTGGAGAGCGAGTGGCGCGTCGAGCAGTAGCTTTGCAGCATGCCGTGGCTGTTGCCAAACACTTTGATGCCGTAGTGACTGTTAAAACTACCGCCTTCGGTATTGGTAATGCGTTTGTCCGCCTTCAGGGATGCCTGTTCTGCGCGGGCGGCATAGTCAATTGCTTCATCCGGCGTGACTTCAGCCGGGTGGAACAGATCGAGATCCGGCGCATCGAAGGCCAGCAGATCTTTTTCTGCAACGCCCGCACATGGGTCTGGCGAGGTATAACGGGCGATATCCAGCGCCGCCTGAACGGTACGCGCAATCGCATCCGGGCTAAGGTCGGTTGAGGACGCGCTGCCCTTGCGATTCTGGTGATAAACGGTGATGCCAAGCGCACCATCGCTATTAAATTCAACGTTTTCCACTTCACCATAACGGGTGCTGACGCCAATGCCCGTGGTCTTACTCACTGCGACTTCTGCACCATCGGATTTGCCGGATGCCAGTTCCAGCGCGGTGGAGACAGCTTTTTCCAGCGCAATGCGCTGCTCTGCAACTTGTGTGATTACTTTCATCGCCAATGCCATAATGTTAGGTAAAGTTACCTGAAGTCTAACAGAGAACCCTTTCTCAGTGTGCGCCCAAGCTGTTAGTATTAGCCTCTTTTTTAAGGAGCCTGAAATGACAAAGCAGCCCGAAGACTGGCTCGACGACGTCCCCGGTGATGATATCGAAGACGAAGATGATGAAATTATCTGGGTCAGTAAAAGTGAAATTAAACGTGACGCCGAAGAGCTGAAGCAGCTTGGCGGTGAGATCGTCGACCTGGGTAAAAACGCGCTGGATAAAATCCCGCTCGATGATGACCTGCGCGCCGCCATTGAACTGGCGCAGCGTATCAAGAAAGAGGGTCGCCGCCGCCAGATGCAGTTGATCGGTAAAATGTTGCGTAGCCGCGACGTCGAGCCGATTCGCCAGGCGCTGGATAAGCTGAAGAACCGCCATAACCAGCAGGTTGCCCTGTTCCATAAACTGGAGCAGTTACGCGATCGTCTGATTGATAACGGTGATGAAGCGATGGATGAAGTGCTGAATCTGTGGCCGAATGCTGACCGTCAGCAACTGCGCTCACTGATCCGCAACGCGAAGAAAGAGAAAGAAGGGAATAAGCCGCCGAAATCTGCGCGTCTGATTTTCCAGTATCTGCGCGAACTGGCGGAGAACAAAGGGTAAGGCGGGAGCAGGTTTTGCCCCCTCACCCTAACCCTCTCCCCAAAGGGGAGAGGGGATGGTAAGCACTCGTTATTCAGACCGGTGCTGATTTTCTCCCTCGCCCCTTTGGGGAGAGGGCCGGGGTGAGGGGAATGTGTCTACCCCATCACCACCCCGCACAACCCCTCATTAAACCGCTGATACCCCACCGCATCGAGCCCCTGCGGATAGCTCAGCACCACCAGTTCATGATCGGCAATCCCCTGATGATAGGTCGGGTGCGCGTGCGCCCACGGGTTCGCTATAAATCCCATTGATTCATAAAACCGTAGCCGCCGATGGGCAACCTCAGTGGTAAGCGGGTCAATCTCCAGCACCGTTAACGGAGCGCGGGTCAGAAGTTCAGCCAGCAAAATCTTGCCGTAACCTTTTGAGCGTAAAGCGCTATCAACCGCCAGATGCTCAATGTAAAGCATCTTTCCCAGCCGCCAGCTACCGCTCATCCCCACAAATTGCTCACCGTCGAACCACGCTTCCAGCGCATAGCGCGGGTCGTTAAGTGCCTGAACTTTCGCCGCTGCTTCGCGCTGTTCATGCCACGGAAAAGCCTGCGCGTAGAGCGCATCGACGCGCGCAAAAAGCGCCGAGTCTGTTGAAGTAAGTTTATGTGTCGAAAGCATCCGTGTTCTCCGCGGAAATTTACCAATAAAAAAGCCAACCGGTTTCCCGGTTGGCTGCGCAGAAACCTGACCTGAGTGAGGTTACTGTTGTTGCTGTTCCGCTTTTTTCGCCAGGCCGTCCAGCAGTTTCTGATGGATACCGCCGAAACCGCCGTTGCTCATCACCAGAATGTGGTCGCCCGGGTGCGCGGTTTTCAGCACCATGTCCACCAGCGTATCGACGTCAGCACTCCAGTGCGCCGGCTGCACGCAGGCTTCCGCCACTTCCGCCACCTGCCACGGAATGTGCTGCGGCTGAAGCAGGAACACTTCATCCGCGCGACCCAGTGACGGGGCGAGATCGTCTTTGCAGACACCCATTTTCATGGTGTTTGAACGCGGTTCCAGCACTGCCAGAATACGCGCCGTACCGCCGACTTTGCCGCGCAGCGCCTGAAGCGTGGCGAGGATGGCCGTCGGATGGTGCGCAAAGTCATCGTAGACGCTGACGCCGTTGGCTTCACCGCGCAGTTCAAGGCGACGACGGGCGTTGATGAACGTACCCAGCGCGTTGGCCGCATCCGCAGGGGTAACACCCACGTGACGCGCAGCAGCAATCGCCATCAGGCCGTTGTGCATGTTGTGCTCGCCCACCAGGCCCCATTTCACCTGACCGACGACGTCGCCATCCAGCAGCACTTCCCACTCGGAGGCATCGGCGTTCAGTTTTTTCGCCTGCCAGTGGCCCTGTTCGCCCACCAGCTCCTGCTCGCTCCAGCAACCCATCGCCATCGTCTGCTTCAGGTTGATGTCGTTTTCCGGCCAGATAATGCGTCCCTGTCCCGGAACAATGCGCACCAGGTGATGGAACTGTTTCTGAATCGCTTTTAGATCGTCAAAGATATCCGCGTGGTCAAACTCAAGGTTGTTGAGGATCAAGGTGCGCGGGCAGTAATGCACAAATTTAGAACGCTTATCGAAGAAGGCGCAGTCGTACTCATCGGCTTCAATGACGAAGAACGGGCTGTCGCCCAGACGCGCGGAGACGTCGAAGTTCCCCGGCACACCGCCAATTACAAAGCCAGGCTTATAGCCGCAGGCTTCGAGGATCCAGGTCGCCATCCCGGCGGTGGTGGTTTTACCGTGCGTACCGGAAACGGCCAGTACCCAGCGGTCGCGCAGGACGAAATCATGCAGCCACTGCGGGCCGGACATGTACGGAATGTTCTTTTCCAGTACCGCCTCAACACACGGATTACCGCGCGTCATCGCGTTGCCGATGATCACCAGATCCGGCTGCGGGTCGAGCTGACTGGCGTCATAACCCTGAATTAAATCAATGCCCTGGTTCTCAAGCAGCGTGCTCATCGGCGGATACACATTCGCATCCGAGCCCGTTACTTCATGGCCGAGGGAGCGGGCCAGCATTGCCAGGCCGCCCATGAAAGTGCCACAAATTCCCAAAATATGAATGCGCATACGTCACTATCCTTCTCTAATATGCCGCACATTTTACCCATATGTTCGCCACCAGCGAAATGCATTTCA
Organism: Pseudocitrobacter cyperus; assembly: GCF_039889165.1. NCBI lineage: Bacteria > Pseudomonadati > Pseudomonadota > Gammaproteobacteria > Enterobacterales > Enterobacteriaceae > Pseudocitrobacter > Pseudocitrobacter cyperus. Next base: position 59,301 of record NZ_JAYMYY010000007.1, read on the forward strand.
GGATATTCCGTACTTTGCTGGCGCGATTCACCTGTGCGCATTCTTTTTATTCTTTGTTAAGATTGTTGCAGTCGCTTTACTCCACATTAACTGCAGGGAAAGTGTTATGAAAACGTTAGGTGAATTTATTGTCGAGAAACAGCATGAGTTTTCTCATGCGACCGGTGAGCTTACCGCTCTGCTGTCGGCAATAAAGTTAGGTGCCAAAATCATCCATCGCGATATCAACAAAGCGGGTCTGGTCGATATCCTGGGTGCCAGCGGTGCTGAAAATGTTCAGGGCGAGGTGCAGCAAAAACTCGATCTGTTCGCCAACGAAAAACTGAAAGCCGCACTGCGCGCCCGCGATATCGTCGCAGGCATCGCATCCGAAGAAGAAGACGAGATTGTGGTCTTTGAAGGGTGTGAACATGCAAAATATGTGGTGTTAATGGATCCACTGGACGGCTCCTCTAACATCGACGTGAACGTCTCCGTCGGGACGATATTCTCTATCTATCGCCGCGTGACGCCTGTCGGCACGCCGGTCACTGAAGAAGATTTCCTGCAGCCGGGCAACAAACAGGTTGCTGCCGGTTACGTGGTTTACGGCTCCTCAACCATGCTGGTCTACACCACCGGTTGCGGCGTCCACGCCTTCACCTACGACCCGTCGCTGGGCGTGTTCTGCCTGAGTCAGGAGCGCATGCGCTTCCCGGCCAAAGGCAGCACTTACTCCATCAACGAAGGCAACTATATTCGTTTCCCGATGGGCGTGAAGAAATACATCAAATTCTGCCAGGAAGAAGATAAATCGACGCAGCGCCCGTACACCTCGCGCTACATCGGTTCTCTGGTGGCAGATTTCCACCGCAACCTGCTGAAGGGCGGCATCTACCTCTATCCAAGCACCGCCAGCCACCCGGAAGGGAAACTGCGCCTGCTATACGAATGCAACCCGATGGCGTTCCTCGCGGAACAAGCGGGTGGTAAAGCCAGCGATGGTAAACAGCGTATTCTGGATATCATGCCGGAAACCCTGCACCAGCGTCGTTCCTTCTTCGTGGGTAACGACCATATGGTGGAAGAGGTCGAGCGCTTTATTCGCGAGTTCCCGGACGCGTAATACCGTTGATGGAAAGCCCGGCGGCGCTTTGCTGGCCGGGCTTACAGTTTGTTCGTTGCTATCCGCGTTACAGATGCATTCTGCCGATTCTCCCACAGCACCGTCAGCGCACGTTGCAGGGCGATAAAGATAAACAGCAGGATACCAATCGCAATCTTCGTCCACCATGAACTGAGCGTACCGTCAAAGTTGATGTAGGTTTGAATCAACCCCTGAATCCCTACGCCAAACAGCGTGCCCAGCACCGTCCCGACCCCACCGCTCAGCAACGTCCCGCCAATCACCACCGAGGCAATCGCATCCAGCTCGACGCCAACACCCGCCAGCGCATAACCGGCCTGGGTGTAGACAGAGAAAACGATCCCGGCAAGCGTCGCCAGACCCGTAGAGAGCATGTAAATTCGAATCGTCGTGCTACGGGTTGAAATCCCCATCAGGTTCGCTGACGTGGCGCTACCGCCGATAGCATAGACCTGATTACCAAAGCGGGTGCGATGAGCGAGGAAAATGCCAATCACCACCACCATCAGCATCAACAGCCCCATCGCGCTCAGACGCCCACCGCCGGGGATCATCCACGCCAGGCTAGAAAGCGTGTCGTAAATCGGGTGGTTAATCGGAATCGACTCTTCGGAGACCAGATAACTGACGCCGCGCAGGAAAAACATCCCCGCAAGCGTAATGATGAATGCCGGGATTTTCAGCGCATCAATCAGCAGCCCCATAAATGCGCCGAACGCGCAGCCCATCACCAGCACCAGCGGGAAGGCCAGCAGCGGCGAGATCCCCCAGAAGCCGATCGCTTTAGCGAGGAACACGCCGGTGAAGGCGATCACCGAACCCACTGAGAGATCGATCCCGCCGGAGAGGATCACAAAGGTCATGCCGACCGCAATGATCCCCAGAAACGCGTTATCGGTAAGAATGTTGCAAATCACCCGCGTTGAGGCGAAGCCGGGAAACTGCGTCAGGCAGTAGAGATAACCGAGGATGAACACGCCGAGCGTGATCATCAGCGGTAGGTTACGTTTTATCATGGCCGCGCATCCCCTTCAGTATGCTAATAAAGCGTGGCGACTGGACAATCAGCACACACATCACCACCACCGCTTTGACTACCTGATTCAGCTCCGGCGGAAAACCCGAAAGCAGGATCCCGGTATTCATCCCCTGGATAATCAACGCCCCCACCACCGAGAGCAGAAGATTAAAGCGCCCGCCCATCAGCGAGCCGCCGCCAATCACCACCGCCAGAATGGCGTCCAGCTCCAGCCATAACCCGGCGTTATTGGCGTCCGCGCCGCGAATATCCGCCGCGACAATCACCCCGGCGATGGCCGCACAGACACCGCTCAGCACATAGGTCAGCATCACCACAATGCGCGTATTTACCCCGGCATTTTTCGCCGCACGGATGTTGATGCCCACTGCTTCAATAAACATCCCCAGCGCCGTTTTACGGGTAAACAGCCAGAAAATCAGCAGCGTCACCAGCGCGATAATCACCGGAGTCGGGAACAGCAGCAGCGAGCCGCTGCCCAGCCACGCCAGATGCGGCGAATCAAAGGTGACGATTTGCCCGGTGGTGATCAGTTGCGCCACGCCGCGTCCGGCAACCATCAGAATCAGCGTGGCCACAAAGGGCTGGATTTTGAGGATGGCAACCAGGATGCCGTTCCATAATCCCGCCAGCACGCCGGAACCGAGTGCCGCCAGCAGCACGACGGGCAGGCTATGCCCGGCGACGGTCATCGAGGCCGCCGTCGCCCCGGCAATCGCCATTACCGCGCCAACGGAAAGGTCAATCCCTCCGGTAGCGATCACCAGCGTCATGCCGATAGCCAGCAACGCAACGGGAGCCGCGCGGTTGAGAATATCAATCGGGCTGCCGAACAAGCGCCCGTCCTGCAACACCACCTGTAAAAAGTGCGGCGAGACGAGGCTATCGACCAGCAGCACCAGAAGAAGCGCAATGATTTGCGGCATGCCCGTCGGCCATTTGAAGCGGCGTTTGGGCTGGCCTGGCTGGGGAACAGATTGTGGCATCACGATTTACTCCTTATGCCGCAATAGCATTCATAATGGCCGGAACGGAGAGCTTATCGAGAGGGATCTCCGCCACCTGTCGGCGATCGCGCATGATGATTATCCGGTCGGCATAGCCCACCAGCTCTTCCAGTTCAGATGAAATCACCAGCAGCGCCAGCCCATCGGCACACAGGGTTTCGATCAGGCGGATGATCTCCGCATGCGCGCCGACGTCGATCCCGCGCGTGGGTTCATCGAGGATCAGGAACTGCGGGCGCGTCAGCAGCCAGCGCGAGAGCAGCACTTTTTGCTGATTGCCGCCGGAGAGAAATTCGATTGGCTGTTCAGCGCTCGGCGTGCGAATACCAAGCTGGCGGATAAAACGCCCGGCAATCTCATTTTGTTCTTTGCGCGGAATCGGCCGCAGCCAGCCGCGCTGCGCCTGCAATGCCAGAATGATATTTTCCCGCACAGAAGCGGCAGCGATGATACCGTCGGTTTTGCGATCTTCCGGGCAGAAGCCGATCCCCAGGCAGGAGGCCTGGTGCGGAGAGCGCAGGGTTTGCTGTTTACCTTTGATCGTCGCCGTGCCGCTGTCGGCGGGTTTGATACCGAAGATCACTTCCGCCGTTTCGGTTCGCCCGGAACCGAGCAGCCCGGCGAGGCCTACGATCTCACCGGGCCGCACCTGGAGATCGAACGGTTCGATAGTGCCCTTTTTGCCAAATCCTTCAAACGCAGCGATAGGTTTATCGCTCAGCAAAGTACGCCCTGCACGCTGCAATGCGTGGGTGTCCAGTTCGCGGCCCAGCATCATTTTTACCAGTTCGATCTGCGGAAGCTCGCGCGTTTCCCGACAGCCGACAAACGCGCCGTTGCGCAGCACGGTGATGCGATCGCTCACCGCATACACCTGATCGAGAAAGTGGGTGACGAAGATCAGGCTAACCCCCTGATCGCGTAATTGACGCATCAGGGTGAATAACATCTCCACCTCTTTGGTATCGAGGCTGGCGGTAGGTTCATCAAGGATCAACACTTTGGCGGAGAGATCGATGGCACGACAGATCGCCACAATTTGCTGCATCGCCACCGAGAAGCGGTTGAGCGGCTCGCGCACATCCAGCGAAAAACCGTAGGATCCCATCAGCGCGGTGGCGCGCTTTTCCATCTCTTTGCGACACAGGAATCCGAAGCGTCTCGGCTCGCGGCCAATGAAAAGATTATCCGCCACCGACATATTGGGCAGCAGATTCACTTCCTGATACACCGTGCCGATCCCCAGTTGCTGGGCATGAGCGGTATTTTTTGGCGAGATAATTTTGCCATCGAGCCAGATCGTGCCGCGATCGGCATGGTAAACGCCGGTTAACGCTTTGATAAGCGTCGATTTCCCTGCACCATTTTCACCGAGCAGCGCCATGATCTCACCGCGCCGCAGGCTGAAATCGACGTTATCCAGCGCTTTGACGCCGGGGAAGAGTTTGCTCAATCCTTCGGTGCGGAGGATTTCCTGATGTTGGTTGGTGGTCATGGTTTCCCCCCTCACCCTAACCCTCTCCCCAGAGGGGAGAGGGGATGGCTTGTGCAAATGGTTAGATTCTTCCCCGGTTTTCTCCCTCTCCCTGCGGGAGAGGGTCGGGGTGAGGGGCCAAACTCAATACCCCATATTTTTCTTCTTCTCTAACTCTTCTTTTGCCGTATCAGGCAGGTAAAGCGTTGATTTGGTGACGGTCACTTTCTCCGGCATCGTGCCGTCTTTTTTGAATTTCTCCAGCGCATCAAACGCCGGGCCAGCCATGTTTGGCGTCAGCTCGACGCTGGCGTTTGCTTCACCGGCAATCATCGCTTTATAGATATCTGGTACGCCATCAATAGAGCCAGTGAGGATATCTTTACCTGGTTTCAGACCCGCTTCTTTAATCGCCTGAATCGCGCCGATCACCATGTCGTCGTTATGGGCGTAAACCATGCAGATATTCTTGCCGTTGTTCTCGGCCTTGATAAAGCTCTCCATCACCTCTTTACCCTTGCTGCGGGTAAAGTCGCCAGACTGGGAACGGATGATCTTGATGTTTGGCGCTTTGGCGATGGCTTCTGCGAAGCCTTTCTTACGGTCAATCGCCACACTCGCGCCCACGGTGCCTTGCAGTTCAACGACATTACACTGTTTGCCGTCGACGGTTTTCACCAGCCAGTCGCCAATCAACTGCCCTTCCAGTACGTTGTTGGCGGTGACGGTGGTCATATAGAGCGATTTATCTTTCACATCAATGGATCGGTCGAGCAGGAACACCGGAATTTGCGCGTCTTTCGCTTCTTTCAGCACAGGTTCCCAGCCTGTCGCCACCACTGGCGCAATGAAAATCGCGTCAACGCCCTGAGCGATGAACGAGCGTACCGCTTTGATTTGGTTCTCTTGTTTTTGCTGACCATCGGCGATTTTCAGGGTGATGCCGCGTTTCTGCGCTTCACTCTTCGCAACGTTGGTTTCCGCTGCGCGCCAGCCGGATTCAGAACCTACCTGCGAAAATCCCACTGTTAAAGGGGCAGCCATGACCATAGACGTCATGGCTGCGGAAACTGCTGTGACAAGAAGTAAGCGCTTCCACATAAAGTTATCCTCGTAGGGTTATTGTTGGTGAAAAACACGCCTGCGGACAAACTATAGACAATGACAAATGTAACAGAATGCGTTACATCACAATTCAGGAAAGTGAATGCAATGTTAATTGTCAGTATTGGCGGGAGTTGAGGAGGAATCAGGGGTCAGGCGATGATTGATATTGCAGAATTTTTCTCCGTTTCAGAGGCCATGAAAGCGCAGATGTAAGCGCTTTCATAAAATTATACAGAATGCGGCTAACTTTATGGATTTTAGAGTTATCAGAAGGGGCTGAAAAAGGCGTAGCAGGTAAGAGAAGAGATAAAACAGGTCAAGACTTTCGTGTTGAGTTGGCTATAATACCCGCCACTTGTTTGCCATACATTTTAAAGGAAACAGACATGAGCTTACTCAACGTCCCTGCGGGTAAAGATCTGCCGGAAGATATCTACGTTGTTATCGAGATCCCGGCGAATGCGGATCCTATTAAATACGAAGTCGACAAAGAGAGCGGCGCACTGTTCGTTGACCGCTTCATGTCCACCGCGATGTTCTATCCGTGCAACTACGGTTACATCAACCACACCCTGTCTCTGGACGGTGACCCGGTTGACGTACTGGTTCCAACGCCGTATCCGCTGGAGCCAGGCTCTGTTATTCGCTGCCGTCCGGTTGGCGTGCTGAAGATGACCGACGAGTCTGGCGAAGACGCTAAACTGGTTGCCGTACCGCACACCAAACTGAGCAAAGAGTACGATCACATCAAAGATGTGAACGACCTGCCAGAACTGCTGAAAGCGCAGATCACCCACTTCTTCGAGCACTACAAAGACCTCGAAAAAGGCAAATGGGTTAAAGTTGACGGCTGGGACAATGCTGAAGCGGCTAAAGCTGAAATCATTGCTTCCTTCGAGCGTGCGAAGAAATAAGATTTCTTTTTGCGTGATAAAAGACACCGCTTCGGCGGTGTTTTTTTATGCCTGAAGATAGCGGCTAACGCCTAATCTAGCCTGGTGCTCTCTGCACTAATCAAGAATTGCCTGCGCCCGAAGTAACACATCCTCCATCACTTCCGCGCTCACCTCGCCCAGTTTCTTCGCGCCGCGCGCGCGTAAATCCATCATGCGAAACTGATTAACCAGCACAACACCGCTAACGTCGCCGGTTTTGCAGCTCAGTGGAACAGTAAAACCGGCATAACGCGCGTAGTTTCCCCCCTGCGTAATGGGTGCTACCAGCACCATTCCGAACCGGTTAAAGGCGCTGACAGACAGCACGAGTGCTGGACGCCCCACACCTTTTTGTTCGTGTCCGGTCGCGGGTTCAAAGCCCACCAGCACGATATCTCCACGTGCAAATTCCGAGCTTTTCACCATACTTCATCGCCCTGCGGGCCGCTCTTACCCCAAATGTCATCTTCGCTTAACGCGGGCGCATTGATATCACACTGGGCCAGCAGCGCATCCAGCGAGTAGTGCCGCTTCAGCGGCGTCAGGATAATTTGGTTTTCTTTCACATTGACCTCCATGTTCTGCCCGGCGGACAGATTCAGCTCTTTGACGACGGTACCTGGAATGACCATCCCCATACTGTTTCCCCATTTTTTGATGGTAACGTGCATAGCGCCCTCCTGAGGTTATACAAAGTATAACTCAGCAGTTCACCGTCGAGTTTGCCTTTTTGGGGTAAAACGCGCCAGCGTCCTTTTTAAGGTTTTCTTTAATCTGGAAAGAGGAACGTAGCGTGAAGAGAAAACGGGAACAGATTGCAGAATAAACGCGGTATGACGCACAAAAAACAACGCCACCCGAAGGTGGCGTTATGCGTATTAATAGCGGTCTTTGTCTAACCAGTCTCCGCTTTCTATCAGCGTCAGCCCATCGACCGGGCGCTGATAGACGTACATCCAGGCACTACCGTAAGGCGTTTGGATAAGGTGGCGAGCATATTCACCCGCTTTGGTACGCAGCTCGTCAAGTTCAGACATCGTCGCCGCATCAACCCGGTAAACTTCACCGTGTACTGTGCCTTTTCCCGGCACCGCGCCTGGATAGTGGCCCAGGCTGTACAGTTGATAGTCGTCGACGCTGTGCTGGCCAAGCAACTGGGCGTTAGTCATCCAGTGGCTGTTGCCTTGTTTACGCCGCAAACTGCCGTATACAAATATTCGCATTGCTAAAACTCAAACTGATAGAGCAAATCAAGCGCCTGGTCGATCCCAGACACCGCTTCCAGATATAGCTTAGGCATCAGGCGATAGCGTAACGTGAGAGTCGCTAAGGAGTCAAAGATCCCTACACCATATTTCACCTGCAGACCTGGCAGTACGTAGCCACTGACCACCACCTGGGAGGAGTCCCCCACCCCTTGTGTGTCCAGCGCCAGATTGCTTACGCCAAATGTCTCGCCGATTTTACCCACAACCTGACCACTTTGTGCAACCCCCAGGCCAATAAGCATGGATGTCATCGCGGCACTGTCGCTCTGATCGCTGTCCAGCCCCTGTCCACGAACCAGGTAAGAGAGTGCCTGCTGCTGCGACATCGCCGGGTCGGAGAAGACCTCGGCTTTCGGCTGGTCAGCCGGGCCGGTGACGCGAATACCGGCGGTGACATCATCTTCGGTGGCGTCCGGGTTACGAATCGCTTCGATATTCAGCAACGGTTGATCCGGCGGCCCGGAGAAGAGCAGTTCACCTTTACGCACGATCAGATCCTGCCCGTAGGCGTGGAAACGCCCTTCCGGGATGTTGATCTGTCCGTTCAGACCCAGTCCCTGCTTATCCTGCGCCACTTTGAGATCGCCGGTCAGGCGCGCTTTCAGGCCGAAGGCATCCAGACGCACGTTGTTGCCGACGTGAATGGTCAGGTTGCTGTTGATCGGGATCGACGCGGTTTTCGGGTTCTCCGGTTGCAACTGGTCGTTAAGCATCACTTCATCACTGGAAACACCGACCGCGCTTTCCGGTACGTCATGCACCACGATGCGCGCCCACGGTACATCGACACTGCCGTCGAGCGTGAAGAGGCTCGGCGTGGCGTTGAAGACCACATCCGGTGAGACATCAAGGCGCACCATCGGCGGCACGGTGATGCGCACCCGGCTGCCTTTCGCCGCGACGCTGGCGCGCCAGTTGTCGATTTGCGTCCAGTCGGCGTTACCACTGAGGTTAATACTTCCCTGCTGGGTCAACACTTCCCCTTGCAGAGTGGAACGCGTGCCGTTGAAATTCATCGCAATCTGGCTCGGCTGCATATCGAACGGCATGAAGTTACCGTCAATATCCACACCGTTCAGTTGCAACTGACCGAAGAGTTGCGGCCCCTGAACGTCACCTCCCAGGCGCAGATTGGCGTTCAGTGTGCCCGCCGCTTTCTCGCCTTTGGCGAAGATAGGGTTAATCATCGCCAGCGAGAAATTGCGGATGTTGACGTTGCCGCCGAGATTACGCCGCCCCTGCGGGTCAGTAACCTGTATCTGGCCATCCAGTTGACCATTGTTGGTCAGGCGGATCATCCAGCCCAGTTCGGCGCGGTTGTTATGCAAGTCCGCATTCAGATTCAGGGTGTCGAAGGCCACCGGCAGCGGCGCGTCGTTCACGATTTGCGTAACCTTCACGTTGCGCCCGTTAAGCGTCACTTTGCCCTGCGGCAGCCCCTCTTTGGTGGTGTCCCAGCTTACGTCGGCGTTACCACTGAACACGCCGCTGGCCTGCGTCTCTTCCGGCATAAATGGCTTGAGCATCGCCAGGTCGAAGCGGTTGAGGTTAACCTGCGCGCGGCCTGCCGCCCCGGCGTCGATGGTCTGCGGCACGCAGAGTTCGGCGTCCGGGTTAGTCCAGCAGTGCGGGCCAACGCTGATTTTCTGCTCTTTGTTGCGATAATCCAGCGCGATTGCGCGCGTGAGCGACCACGGGCCAACCGGGGTCTGGAAACGCGTATCGCTTAGCGAGCCTTTCCAGCGCTCCTCTTTACGATCAAAACTGCCTGCCAGCGCCAGTTGCCCGGAGACCGGTTCACCGTTAATGCGCAGATTCAGGGTATGCTGTTTCTCGCTACCTTTGGCGCTGAGATCCACCAGGTTGATATCCACGCCCGGCTGGGCGATACGCTCAACGCGCACATCAAGATTACCGGCAATCTGGTCAGTGGATTTCACATCGCCTTCCACGCGCACCTGACCGACGGTAAGCTCCTGCCAGCGAAGGCCACGCGCGGTGATATCCGCCAGAAGCTGCGGCGCGTCCACCGTACCGCGCACTTTCACCAGGCCTTTCGCCGTCCCGCCAAGCCCTGGCAAAGCGTTATCCAGATTCGGCGCATCAATGGTGGCATCGAGATTAAGATCTTTAACCCCCAGCTCACCCTTCACGTCGGCGCTGTTCTGCCCCAGTTCCAGATGCAGACCAGGGATTATCCACTGCATGTAGCTATTGCCCTTCAGGGAGCCTTCGACGTTTACCCGATTCTGCTTCACGTTACCGGTCAGCTTGAGCGAGGGCACATCCATCTGCCAGCTACCACCATAGAGACTGCCCTGGGTTTTAATCAGACCATCAAGCTTCGATGGCCAGTCCGGCACCTCTTTCGCCGTATTGATACCGTGCAAGGACAGCTCGCCGCGCCAGCTTATCGCTTGCTGCCAGTCCAGCAGCGCTTTTAGTTCAGTCGTGCCTTCCAGCGCCGCCACCGTCAGCTTATCGAGATTAACCTGCAGTTCGTTGCCTTTCGCATCCAGCTTAATATTGGCGGGTGGTACCCCCTGGCCTTTCACCGCAGTGGCGAATGACAGGGTGTAGTCCGTCATTTTACCGCTGAGCTTCAGCTTCAGATCATCAGCCTGGAACTGCTTCTCGCCGGTAAACGGCCAGTAAACCTGTTTGCTGGTCACTTCCAGATTCAGCGGCAACCCGGCCTCCGCCAGTTGGGTTTGCGCACGCAGTGACATATCGACCGGGCCGGAGAGATTCACGCCCAGTTCCAGTTGCTTACGCACGTCGCCGCCCAGCTTGAGCTTAATTTTCTCGCCCTTTAGCGGGTCGATGTTAAGCGTACTGTTCAGGGTAATATCAACCGGCCAGTCGTTGGTAAGCTGTGCCGTACCGGTGGCGTTTACCGTCCCCTGACTGGAGTCGATATCGAGCGCGTCCAGCTTCATGTTGCCGTCGATGCTGCTTACCTTCAGCAGCATTTTATAAACCGTCAGATCCGTATCACCCGTGATGCGCAGTTGTTCGCCGCTGAAAGATTCGATATTCAGATTGAGCGGCAGATGAACATCGGTCATTTCTGGCAGCACCGGCCTTGCGAAGAGGTCTTTCATCGTCTCGCCAAGCGGTTTCTCTTCCGGCTGCGGGTTGTCGATTTTCGGCTCGACGACCTCTTTCTGCGCGACGTCCGCTACTTTCGGCAGGGCTATCAGCAATCCTTCCAGCGTGGTTGGCGTCAGGGTCAGGTTTTTCTCCTGCCAGTTCATCCCGGTAGTGAAATCCATCACCGACACGGTCGTATCGTCAATTTTGATATTCACATTATTGAGCGCCACACGGCTCAGGGTGATGGGATAAGGCGTGGAGAGATTGAGCGGGCCGCTCTCCTCTTCTTCCGGCGCTGCTGCCGCTGGCGGCATTTTGCTGCTGTCGATGGCGACATTAACATCACGCAGGGCGATATCGTTCACACACAGGCTGCTGTCCCACAGACAGGCTGTTTTTACCGCCAGATGGAACTCTCCCGCGTTTACCGCCACGCCCGGCTGCGTGTAACGCACATTTTTCAGCGTCAGGTCACGCCATCCACCCGTCACCTGACCAATTTCCAGCCCAGGCACCCAGCGGTTCGCGGCGTTAAACAGCAGATGCAACCCTTTGGTGGTGCCAATCAGGAACGCCACCGCCCCCAAAAGCAGCACGATAAAAATCAGTACGCCGAGGCTTATTTTCTTCCATAAACTCATAATTCAGGCCCCAGACCGATGTAGAACTGTAATCCATGCTCGTCTTTGTCGCCCACCGGGGCGGCAACGTCGAGCTTGACCGGGCCCACGGGCGACTGCCAGCGAACGCCAACGCCTGCACCGGTTTTCCAGTCGCTGCGGCGGATATCACTCACCGCTTCGCCACCATCCATAAACACAGCGCCCCACCATTTCCCGGTGACGTTGTACTGGTACTCCACCGAGCCCGTCGCCAGTTTAGAAGCCCCTTTCAGTTTTCCGTCGTCGTATTCCGGGGAGATCGATTTGTACTTATAGCCACGAATACTGCGGTCGCCCCCGGCGAAGAAACGCAGATCCGGCGGCACTTTGTCGAAGTCGCCGGTTTCAATCCAGCCAAGGTTGCCACGCATGACAAAGCGGTGTTTATCGTACAGCGTTCTGATCCAGACGTTCTGCGCCTGCCAGACGCTGAAGTCGACATCTGACCCCCAGGCCGTGTTGGAGTAGTCGATGGAGTAACGTTGGGAATCGCCCCAGGTCGGCATCAGGCCGCCGCGCGAACGGGTACGGCTAATCATCACGCCCGGATAAAGCAGCATGGTGGTGTTGGTCACATTACCCTGGGTAAAGTGATCGAAGCTCCAGCGCAGGTTAATCGCCCGCTGCCAGCCGCTGGAGAGATCCCAGTAGCGCGACAGCGCAAGCGTGGTGGAGTCGGCTTCGGTATCGTTGAGATCGGTACGTTTAAAGCCCCCCTGCACCAGGTAGTACTGCTCAAGCGGGTTCTTCAGAAGCGGCATCTTGTAGCTGAAATCGAGGATCTGCTCGGGCGAGGAGAGGCTGGCGCTGGTCGTCAGGCTGTGCCCATAAGAGTTGATCCACGGTTTTTTCCACGTCGCCTTCACGCGCGGGCCCACGTCCGTCGAATAGCCTATACCGGTTTCGATGGTGTTTTCACTGCGCGGCGAAACCACGCCATGCAGCGGTAATATCTTGGTCTCGCGTGATTTTTCGAACTCCGGCGCCACAATCACCGATTTAAACCAACCGGTGGCCGACAGGCGTCGATTCAGTTCAGCCAGGTCGCTGGACTGGTAGTAATCACCCTGCTTAAACGGCACGAGATTTTGCAGGTACTCTTCGCGGATCTGCGATCCTTCAAAAGTCACCTCGCCAAAGCGATAACGCTCGCCGCTGTCGTAATCGATATCCCAGAATGCCTGATGTCGGTCAAGGGCGATGCCGAGCTGGCTCTTTTTAAATTCGCTATCAAAATAGCCGCGACGCAGCGCAACGCTGGTTAAGCCTTTTTTGAAATCGTCGTAATCGCTGTGATCGAGAATGGTGCCAATCGCCGGACGCGTTTTCAGCAACGCGAGGTAATCTTTATCGGTGCGCGCGCCGCCGCGCAGGACAACATCGGTGCCACCAATGCGCACCGGTTCACCGGGTGTGACTTTTGCCAGTAACACCTGGCGCCCTTTTGCCGGCGGTGGTTTAAGTTCAAAATCGATGGTCGGTTCGTAGTAACCGAGCGCTTTCAGCCCTTCGCGGATGGCATCATCGACGCGCGCACGAAAGCGGCGATCCGGCGTTACCTCGTCACCCTGAATGGTCGAGAGCTGCGCTCGAACGTTTTTTTCCAGTTGCCCTGAAAGTCCTTCAACCTGCAAACGGATATTCGCTGCATCGGCAACACCGCTGGTCAGCAGCAGGCTGACCAAACATAACTGGCGGATTTGTCGCACATTTTCTCCTGAATATTCTGTTTCCACCCCAATGGAAACGAAAGCCTTTCCACGGCAATAACGGCGTCGGAAACGTATCAACCAATTCCCTGCTCATACGTATGACGCTCTGTTTTTCAACAACCCTGAAAGTTAAAGGGTTGAAAAAGAGACAACACCCCAAATTATTCTTATGTTTAAATCTAGTCGTATTCAGCGTGTTTATTGTGTTAAAAGACACGCCTGGTTACAACCTTAACTGCACATCTCGTAATCTGGAGACCGTCCTATGAGCTTATTTGAGAAAAATCACCTTGTGTCTCAGTCGGATGCGTTACCAGGACGCAATACACCGATGCCCATTACTACATTACATGCCGTTAACGGCCACTCGATGACCAACATCCCGGACGGAATGGAAGTCGCGATTTTCGCGATGGGATGCTTCTGGGGGGTAGAACGCCTCTTCTGGCAGTTGCCTGGCGTCTACAGCACCGCGGCAGGCTACTGTGGCGGTTATACGCCAAATCCGACCTACCGCGAAGTGTGCTCCGGCCAGACCGGACATGCCGAGGCGGTACGTGTCGTTTATGATCCCTCCGTCATTAGCTATGCGCAACTGTTGCAGGTGTTCTGGGAAAACCACGACCCGGCACAGGGCATGCAGCAGGGGAACGACCACGGCACGCAATATCGCTCGGCAATTTATGTGCTGACGCCAGAACAGGAGCGTGAAGCACACGCCAGCGCCGAACGATTTCAGGCTGCGATGAAAAGCGCAGGCGACGATCGCCGCATCACAACGGAAATCGCCGCCGCTAAACCGTTCTATTATGCGGAAGATGACCACCAGCAATATCTGCATAAAAACCCGTATGGCTACTGCGGGATCGGTGGAATTGGCGTTTGCCTGCCGCCGCAATAAAATTTGCCGCCGCTCTCCTGCACCCGGAAAGCGGCGTTCAAATAGCCCGCCCTGAAGCACTCAATTAAACGCCAGCCCCCGCGGGTGTTTCAGGCGGTTTTGCAACCGACGTAGCGCCTCGCTGCCCGGTTCAATAACGCCGCTGAATAGCCCTCCCGCGACGCCAAACGCACCCCACTGGCGAATTTACACGCTTTTACGCTATACTAGCTGCGAATTTACCGGCCCAGTGCCTTCGGGCTGGTTTTTAGTGTATTCCACACGAACGTTCAACTTCCCTTCCGAGGATCTGGCCTTAACGGTCGGATAAGATATGTTAAACAGTATTTTAGTAATACTTTGCCTGATTGCCGTCAGCGCCTTTTTCTCGATATCCGAGATCTCGCTGGCCGCCTCCCGTAAAATCAAACTCAAGCTGCTGGCCGATGAAGGCAATGTGAATGCGCAACGCATCCTGAAAATGCAGGAAAACCCCGGTATGTTCTTCACCGTGGTGCAAATTGGCCTTAACGCGGTCGCCATTCTGGGCGGTATCGTGGGCGATGCGGCATTCTCACCGGCGTTCCACAGTTTGTTTTTAAACTACATGTCGCCTGAACTGGCAGAGCAGTTGAGTTTTATCCTCTCCTTCTCGCTGGTGACTGGCCTGTTTATTCTGTTCGCTGACCTCACCCCGAAGCGCATCGGTATGATTTCCCCGGAAGCCGTGGCTTTACGCATCATCAACCCGATGCGCTTCTGTCTTCTGGTCTTCCGTCCGCTGGTTTGGTTCTTTAACGGCCTCGCCAACAATATCTTTCGCATTTTCAAACTGCCGATGGTGCGCAAAGACGACATTACGTCTGATGATATCTATGCCGTGGTGGAAGCCGGTGCGCTGGCAGGCGTACTGCGTAAACAAGAACACGAGCTGATTGAAAATGTGTTTGAGCTGGAATCGCGTACCGTGCCGTCTTCAATGACGTCGCGCGAAAACGTGATTTGGTTCGATCTGCATGAAGACGAGCAGAGCCTGAAAAACAAAGTGGCTGAACATCCGCACTCGAAGTTCCTGGTGTGTAACGAAGACATTGACCACATCATCGGTTATGTCGATTCCAAAGACCTGTTGAACCGTGTGCTGGCGAATCAGAGCATGGCGCTGAACAGCGGCGTACAGATTCGTAACACCCTGATTGTGCCGGATACCTTAACCCTCTCTGAAGCGCTGGAAAGTTTCAAAACCGCGGGTGAAGATTTCGCGGTGATCATGAACGAATATGCGTTGGTGGTGGGTATTATCACCCTCAACGATGTTATGACCACGCTAATGGGCGATTTAGTCGGCCAGGGGCTGGAAGAGCAGATTGTCGCGCGTGATGAAAACTCGTGGCTGATCGACGGTGGCACACCGATTGACGATGTGATGCGTGTACTGGACATCGACGATTTCCCGCAGTCTGGCAACTATGAAACCATCGGCGGCTTCATGATGTTTATGCTGCGCAAAATCCCGAAACGCACCGATGCGGTGAAGTTCTCAGGCTACAAATTCGAAGTGGTGGATATCGATAACTATCGCATCGACCAGTTGCTGGTAACGCGTATCGATAACAAGCCGACGATGCTGGTGCCGAAACAGGCAGACATCGAAGAGAAAGGAACGGCTGCGTAAAAAAAGCTGCCCTGAAAACATCAACGGCTCCCATCGGGAGCCGTTTGCTTTTCTGCCGCTAGCTGCCGTTAAGCCATCTCTGTTTGCAGACGCATAACGTGGCGGTTGACCTCGGACATCACAGAATAGTGCTGCTTGTCCTTAATCTTAGGGAGTAGAATTTTCCCCTTATCAAACTCGAAAGCACCAACGTCCTTGATGTACAACCGTCCACGAAACAGGATTTTCACGTACTTTGCCACCTGAAGCGGGTTGTAGCGTTGGAAAATTTTCATTCTTATCTCCTGCGAGTATAACGCCCTTGTTGATTCCAAATTTGGTTCAACGCTCCGGGGCGCAATGTTAAATACCCGTTAACTATAGTCCATAACCACAGAGCTACCCTAGTATAGGGAGCTTTATTTACCTTTTTATTACAATAATTGAGAATTTTCTTTTCAGCTATACGATGAATACAGTATAAGCCTTCGATTTACTGCGGTTATGTGCGTTCCCCCACAAAGTGGCATTAACCTTGCGGGAAAAACATATCAATAGCACTTATGCTTAAAAGCATCGGCCAAGTGGTCGGATCACCTGCATAAAAAGAAGGACACACCATGACCTTACGTTCTCTGTTGGCCATCTCATGCCTGTTAATGCCCTTAATGGCATCCGCCCACTCTCTGAAGGAGGGGGAGCGCGTCCCCGCGGTGGGCGTCGCCGATCGCGGTGAATTGATACTCGACAATGATAAGTTTAGCTACAAAAGCTGGAATAGCGCGCAGCTTCCTGGAAAAGTGCGAGTGGTGCAACATATTGCCGGGCGCACTTCCGCCAAAGAGAAGAATGCCGGCCTGATTGAAGCCATTAAAGCGGCGAACCTGCCCCATGACCGCTATCAAACCACCACCATCGTCAACACCGACGACGCCATTCCCGGCACCGGGATGTTTGTGCGTAATAGCCTGGAGAGCAATAAAAAGCTCTTCCCATGGTCACAGATTATCGTCGACAGCAACGGCGTGGTGAGGAAAGCCTGGCAACTGGAAGAAGAGAGTTCGGCGATTGCGGTACTGGATAAAGACGGGCGCGTAAAGTGGGCGAAAGACGGCGCGCTGACGCAGGATGAGGTGCAGCAGGTGATAGCCCTGCTGCATACATTACTTAAAAAATAGAGACCCGAAAGCCGGGGTTAAGGAAAGATTCTCGCGGCGAGTAATCGAGGGTTTTCCCCTCCCAGTCGTGAACTCGCGCCCCGGCGGCAACGGCCACCGCATGACCAGCGGCGGTATCCCAGACGTTGGTCGGCCCGAAGCGCGGGTAGAGCTGCGCCTGCCCCTCCGCCACCAGGCAGAACTTCAGCGATGAACCGATAGACGTGGTCTGATGCTCGCCGAGTTGTTGTAGATACTCAGCAAGTTCTGGATCGTTACTGTGCGAGCGGCTAATGACCACCAGCGGCGGGCGCGCATCGCGGGCGTGGATCTGCTTACGCACGCCGCACTCTTCTTTCCAGGCTTTCCCCTCTGCCGCGCTGTACATCACTTTCGTGACCGGCGCATACACCACACCCAGTACCGGCTTACCTTTCTCAATCAGCGCGATGTTAACCGTAAACTCACCGTTGCGTTTGATAAATTCTTTGGTGCCATCCAGCGGATCGACCAGCCAGTAACGCTGCCAGTGCTGACGAACCTCCCAGCCCGGCGGATCTTCTTCCGATAAAATCGGGACATCGGGCGCCAGCGCCTGAAGACCTTTAATAATGACATGGTGCGCTGCAATATCCGCTGCCGTGACGGGAGAATCGTCTTTCTTGCTGGCAACATCCATCGGTAGCGCTCCATCATAAACCTGCATAATGGCATCGCCCGCGTTCCGTGCAAGCTGACATACTTGTTCTAACATTCTCCACCTCGTTGAAATTGCAGCGGTGTTAACTCGTTGTTTTATTTATATCGCATCGTCAGTCATTGCGCCATTCCCATCATCGCCTTACGGCCAGGATATCTGTGAAGCGCTGCCGGTTTCCGCACCGTCTTTTCTGGCATGATTCACATTCCTGTAAGCAACAGAATGTATATACATTTTCTTTTGTGCCCCGGATCTGAAAAGGACGCTTCCTGATGATTAAGTTTAGCGCAACGCTCCTGGCCACGCTGATTGCAGCCAGCGTTAATGCCGCCACCGTCGATCTCCGTATTATGGAAACCACTGATTTGCACAGCAATATGATGGATTTCGACTACTACAAAGATTCTGCAACCGAAAAATTCGGACTGGTTCGCACCGCCAGCCTGATCAATGCCGCGCGAGCCGAGAGTACCAATAGTGTGTTGGTTGATAACGGTGATGTGATTCAGGGTAGCCCGATGGGCGATTATGCCGCGGCAAAAGGGATGAAAACCGGTGATACGCACCCGGTATACAAGGCCATGAACACGCTCGATTACACCGTGGGAAACCTCGGCAATCATGAGTTTAATTACGGGCTGGATTTCCTGCATAAAGCCATCGCAGGTGCGAAATTTCCGTATATTAATGCCAATATCATCGACGTTAAGAGCAAAAAGCCGCTTTTTACGCCTTACCTCATTAAAGATACCCCGGTGAAAGATAAAGATGGCGCAACGCATAAGCTGCGTATCGGTTATATCGGCTTTGTGCCGCCGCAAATCATGACCTGGGACAAAGCGAATCTTGAGGGCAAAGTCACGGTCAACGACATCACCGAAACCGCCCGCCGTTATGTGCCGGAGATGCGTAAAAACGGTGCTGACGTGGTGATAGTGATTGCTCACTCCGGGCTCTCTGCCGACCCGTATCAGGCGATGGCGGAAAACTCGGTGTACTACCTCAGCGATGTACCGGGCGTGGATGCCATTATGTTCGGCCACGCTCACGCGGTGTTTCCGGGGAAAGATTTTGCCAATATCAAAGGGGCGAATATTGATCAAGGCACACTGAACGGCGTGCCAGCGGTAATGCCGGGCATGTGGGGCGATCACCTCGGCGTGGTGGATCTGGTGCTGAATAACGACAGCGGGAAATGGCAGGTTGCCTCCTCAAAAGCGCAAGCCCGCCCTATTTACGACGCAGCGGCCAAAAAATCGCTGGCGGCGGAAGACAGCAAACTGGTCGGGATCTTAAAAGCCGATCACGACGCCACCCGCGAGTTTGTCAGCAAACCAATCGGTAAATCCTCCGACAATATGTACAGCTTCCTCTCGCTGGTGCAGGACGACCCGACCGTACAAATCGTCAATATGGCGCAGAAAGCCTACGTCGAGCGCTATATTCAGGGCGACCCGGATCTGGCGAAACTGCCTGTACTCTCGGCCGCCGCACCGTTTAAAGCCGGTGGACGTAAGAATGACCCGGCGAGCTATGTCGAAGTGGAAAAAGGCCAGCTCACCTTTCGCAACGCCGCCGATCTTTATCTCTACCCGAATACGCTTGTTGTCGTGAAAGCGAGCGGTAAAGAGGTGAAGGAGTGGCTGGAGTGCTCTGCAGGGCAGTTTAATCAGATCGACCCGACCAGCACAAAACCGCAGTCGCTCATCAACTGGGATGGCTTCCGCACCTATAATTTTGACGTTATCGACGGCGTGACCTATCAGATTGATGTTACGCAACCCGCCCGCTACGACGGCGAATGCCAGACGGTGAACCCGAAAGCGGAACGTGTGAAGGATCTGAAATTTAACGGGAAACCGATCGACCCGAACGCAACGTTCCTGGTGGCGACCAATAATTATCGCGCATACGGCGGCAAATTTGCCGGGACGGGCGACGGGCATATTGCCTTTGCCTCGCCGGATGAGAACCGTTCTGTGCTGGCAAACTGGATTAGCGCCGAATCAAAACGGGCAGGAGAGGTGCATCCGGCGGCGGATAACAACTGGCGTTTAGCGCCGATTGCCAGCAAAGCCCCGCTGGATATTCGTTTTGAAACCTCACCATCGGAGAAAGCCGCGGCATTTATTAAAGAGAAGGCGCAGTATCCAATGAAACAGGTCGAGACGGATAATATCGGTTTTGCGATTTATCAGGTGGATTTGAGGAAGTAATGCCCCCTCACCCCGGCCCTCTCCCACAGGGAGAGGGAGAAAACCGGCGCAGAGCGTTTATACCGCACTATCGGTTCCCTCTCCCTGTGGGAGAGGGGTAGGGTGAGGGGCATTTATGCCGCACGCTCATCCCGCACCGCCAGCACTTCTGGCAAATTCAGCTCAATCCAGTCCGCCAGCGCGGCGACCTTCTCACTCACCTGCTCCCCCAGCGGGGTGAGGCTATACTCCACATGCGGCGGCACGACCGGATAGGCGATGCGGTTGAGAAAACCATCCTGTTCCAGCGCCTGTAACGACTGGGCGAGCATCTTTTCACTCACCCCGCCCATCTTACGGCGCAGATCGCTAAACCGGTGGGTACCCTCGCGCAGCGCAACCAGAATCAATACACCCCAGCGGCTGGTGACGTGTTTCAGCACATCACGCGACGGACACTGTTCGGCGAAGAGATTCCCCTCTTTGAGTTGTTGCGACAGGCTAATCTGACTCACTTTACACTTACCTTTTTGTGCGTACTTACTAAAAGTAAGTTTAGGTGTTAGCGTATTCAAACACAAGACAAACCAATGGAGACTTGTACAGAGACAATAAAGTTGTATATTAAGCGCCAAAGTTGTAAATCAATGGGGCAAAAATGACACTAAAGTTGTATACTTAAATTTGAGTTAGGCTCACTTCATGCAACTTTTATAATTTTCGCGGTAATACTTATCATGAGTCGTCAACGAAGGCTTAGGTCTTATGAGGATTACGAAAAAGCACTCAGCAAAGGTGTCGGTTCGGGTCAACTCCAGGATTACCAGCCCTGGCTGAGGGTTCAGGATGTAAAATCCCACGGTAATCGTTCTTTGATCTTTGGCCTGAAAACCCTGCGAAATCACCACGTCATGTCCTCTATTGAAAGTGATTTCTTCTACCAGGCTGAATTCAACGATTCTGTCATTGATATCCGCGAGCAGTTCCCCCTCCTTCCCCTTAATCTCACCGAACAGATAGCCGGACACATCGGTGTAAAGCATCCTCTCGTCAGAGGGGTAAAAGGCCCTCCGGTTCTCTACGTGATGACTACCGACTTTCTTTTAACGGTTAAGGACCCTGCCGGAGGCATTAAATACAAAGCCTTTGCGGTAAAACCTGACTGTATCCCTACCCTTCGGATGGCAGAAAAATTAGAAATAGAACGCCTTTTCTGGGCTCTGCATGACATTGAATTCAAGGTGTACGTTGGCTCTGAATTAAACAGGATCAGGAGTAAAAATATTGCATGGATAACATCAGCCATAAGAATTGATACGGCACACTATGAACACCTGCCCTTCGATGACGTTGTCCAGGCATTGCAGCCAGGTGACTATGCTTTAGAAGCCCTCTGCTCGTCTCAGGCCCGGAGACTGAATGTCGAAGGCAGCGACATTATGACCATCATTCAGGTGGTTATCGCCAAAAAGCTCATTCTGGTTGATTTAACCACCCCCATACCTGAACTCGGCGTTCTTCGTGTATTAAGCAACAGCTATCATCAGAAGGTGAATGAACGATGGGTATAACAAAAAACAGCGTCTGGGAAAGTAACAGGCCTTATGAGCTGAAGCGTGGCTTATACCGGGTTCTGCACATCGATGTTGATCGGGATGCCATAATTCTTTTTGAGCTTCAGGAAAGACGTATAAGCAAACCCTTCATATTTTCATTCCAGCGCTTTCGCAACATGGTAGAAACGCGGACCGTCGGACGCACCCGTTTCGTTCTTCCGTCTTACATGCTTGTTGATGAAGGAGATATCGACCCGCTAAGTAAAAGAAAGCGGGATGAAAATTATCAAATGATTTTACCTCTCATCAGCGATAACACGTTCCTCTTCGAATACGCCCTGTCTAAGCGCTCGGCGGCGCTGGTAAAGTACGCGTCTGAGAAGGGCGTAAATTCACTTCATCTCCGAATGTTACTGGTTCTTTACTGGCGTTATGGTCAGAACATTTATAGCCTTCTCCCCGCCTACTCTAAAAGCGGAGCACCTGGAAAAGAACGTAAAACTACGGCCTTGCCTCTCGGCAGTAAGAAAAAAAATCGGGTATTGCCGATGCAACGCGCAAGTACGTTCTTAATGAAAGATACTGATAAAAAGAATATTGTTAAGTCTCTCAGGAAGTACTATCTGAAGGTCAACGGATATTCACTTACTGAAACCTATAAAAAATATACCAGTGACTTTTTCAGGGACGAAACTGACAGAGCCAGGCTGGCAAACGAAGCTCCCCACATCCCCTCTCTGCGGCAGTTTCAGTACTGGTCAAAAAAACTCATCTCCACCGGAACGCGGATCCGCTCAAAATCTACCGTATCGAATTTCTTACAGAATCAGCGCGCCCGCACAGGCTCCGCAGCGAACACAGGTACGCTGCCAGGAGACGTATTTGAAATCGACGCCACTGTTGCCGATGTGCATCTTGTCTCTGCTCTTAACAAGACAAGCGTGATTGGCCGACCTACCATTTATACGGTAGTAGACCGCGCAACAAGAATGATTACCGGCGTCCATGTCTCGCTCTACCATGCCTCATGGAGGGCGGCCAGGCAGGCTCTGGCTAACTGTTTCATGCCCAAAAAGAATTTTTGCAAACTGTTCGACATCAATATTTCTGAAAGGCTATGGCCATGCTCGCACGTCCCGGTAAAGCTGATATGTGACAACGGTGAAATGATAGGTCTCCAGCCCCAGGATAAGGTCACGCCGATGACTGCGCTTGAAATTGCACCTGTCTACCGGGCTGACAGAAAAAGTGTGGTTGAGAGGCGATTCGGGATTTTAAATCAGAAGGCAATCCATCCCCTGCTGGGCTCAACACGGGGCGGTAAAATTATCAAAGGAGAGCCGTTACCCGCATCGCGAGCCTGTTTGACGTTGCAGGAAGTCACCAGAACAATAATTCTGGCTATTCTTGAGCATAATCAGTCCATCTTTAAAGAGCTGGCGTACATAAACCCTCTCCTGATCGAGCATGACCTTGTGATGTCCCCGTTGAACAGTTGGAAAATCAGCCTTAAAAAAAGCAGGTTTAGTGCCCATACGATTAATGAAGATGAAGTCATTTCGCGACTTTTACCGCCGGAACAAGTCAGCATCACCCCCGGCGGATTACAGTACGGTAATCTTTATTATGAGTGTGATGACGACCTGGCTTCAGCTGCACGGGTGTTTGGTCAATCCCGTTGCGATGCCCGCATCGATGATAATTGCGTTGACCATATCTATGTACGTCTCGATAAAAACAAACCGTTTTCTAAGCACCGACTGCTTGAGAAACGGAATATTTTTAAAGGAATGCCTCATCTTGAATCTGATGTGCTCGCCGACTGGATTGACCTGCAGTATGAAAAATCGCCCGTGACGCCGGTCACCCACCTCGTAAATGACTATGCTGAAAAATTAAACGAGACAGGGCTGCAGCGGCTCAGTTCTCTCAGGGAGCAGAACAGAAGCCGAACGAAGAACATTTCCAATAATAAAAAGGAGGAGCTCAGGAGAAACACTGACGCTTTGAAACCTGAAACTCAAAGAGTTCATCTGACTACAGTCGAAAACATCTCTCTGCTCCCGGGCCCAAAAGAAAAGGAACAGTGGCTGGCAAGGCAAAAAGGTCACAAGGACGCTCAGGAAGATAAAAAATGAAAAAAGTCATCGCACAGTATCGTGAGGCCATTCTTCCCGAGCACAGAGGTAACCCGTTAATCGAAGCGTTACCCCCGATGCTTGATGAACAGGAAATTTTGCTGGCTTTCAGCCATTTTCCTCCGCCTGATGAACATATCCGATGGAGTGGCTCAGCTTCTGTCAGGAGGCATTATGTTGACCGTATTAAAAATTTTCGCTGCCCCCAGACGTGCTACACAGAATGTTATAGATATCTTGAGAGAGTAATCCGGGACGGATACGCCGCAAGAAACCCTCTTAAAAGCAGCACTCAGCAATACCTGCATTACTACGCGGATGAACGACCAGATATCGAGCCTGAGGATGGCTATTTCCATCCCAGTGCCGATACTGTAACTATTGTCGGGAACAGTGGTTCGGGCAAAACGACGATGCTGGAACAGGTTCTTGGTTATTTTCCTCAGGTTATTGAGCATACAGAGTACAAGGGTACTATTCCCGGTGTCTCTCATCAGGTCATCTGGATAAAGGTTAATTGTCCCTATAATGCCAGCGTCCGTGACCTATGCGAATCCATCCTTGCGATGCTTGATAATGTTCTGGGTTCAGACACAACGAAACCGGCAACCAGAAACGGATCGCTGGCACGGCAGATAGCTCAAAAGATTAAATCCTCTTTTCTCGGTGTTCTGGTTATTGATGAAATGCAGCGGCTGAAGTTCTCACGCACAGGAGGTGAAGCCACACTGATTGATTTCCTGCACGAGATTGTTGATTCGCTAGGCGTTTCGCTGGTTTTTTGTGGCAATCACCCGTTTGAAGAAACCCTCTCTAAAAAACTCAGGATAGCAAGAAGGGCTGAATCCGGAGGCTTTATGATAATTTCAGCGCCGGGCTACAATACCCCAGACTGGCAGTCTTTTATTACCTATCTCTGGCCGCTCCAGTGGACGAACGTGGAGACACCGTTAACCCGGGAACTCAACGAAGAGCTCTTTTTGCTTTCCAGAGGCAATCTTTCCGTCGCACAACTTATTTACAGAAGGGCGCAAATGCAGGTTATTGGAAGCGGTAATGAGGTCATCAATAAAGCCGTGCTCAGGGCGGCCGTTCCCCCCCTGTCAGCACGCGCAGAGGATTTTACCGATATAACAACTTTTCTCTCAGCCCCTGATCCTGTTCCCGGTAAGCCTGACACACACAGGATAAACTCTGTTTCAGAAGCGATAAATGACGACGGTAGTGAGTCATCATGCTTATTGATTACAGGGGATTTGACCCGGCCCCAGCATACTGAGCTGTATGATAAGACGATGGATGCACTCAAATCATTCGAGGATAAAATCACCCGTATAAAATACCGTTCGGTATTTCGAAGCCTTTCTGCAGAACAGGAAAATTTCGGCCGCTTAACCGCTTACGGCTTACTGTGCACTGACCCTTCGCTGGAGTAAAAGCTATAATGTAAATAGTCACAGTCATTTCCACGGTGTTCTATGCGCATTTTGCCCGCCCTGCCGGAGGAAACGCTTTTCAGCCGCTGCGTAAGAACGCGGGACGTTAATGGCATGACGGCGGAGCATTTTTTCAGGTCATTTCTCAACAACATCGCGCATTCTCTACATCCCTCATTAACCACATCGCTGAATATTCTTACTGAGAGTACAGCAGAGACCGGGCACGAACTATGGTTAAACCAGACGCTGGTCCCGCTCTACGCATGGGCCTTACCAGAATACCGAGCTGAGCTTGAGGACCTGACCATTTCAGCCGCCAGGTTACATACGCTGTGTAAATTATGCCGTTTTACAGAGCATTACACTGCCGTGTTAAAGCACTGTCCGGTGTGTGTGCACGCTGATATCAGGAAATATGGTGTGGCATACTGGCACCGACAGCATCAGATATCAGGCGTAACATCCTGCCATCATCATCAGGTCAATTTAAATCATATCGCTGACCCCAGACTTTCTTCACTGCATCTGCATTTCCCATACAACAGGGAAAAAATGATTTCACTCAGTGGGCATGATGATTTTGAATTTGCGAAATTCACCGCTTCTGCGCTGAGCCTGATATGTCAGTCAGCGCCTGGCTTTGTCAGCTATGATGATTCCCCACTGATTGCAGGATTTTTACACCGTCTCTCAGCAAAAAACGCCCCAACGCTCTTTGAGAAGATCAATCATCTGGCCAGCCGGTCAGGAAATACCTGTAAAGCCCTTTTTCCTGTTCGGACAAACATGGTTAGTCAGTGGAAAGCCTTACTTTACAACCCTTCACCGCAGCCGCCTGCCAGAACCTTACTCCTTTTATATTGCCTTCATCAGTTAAAGCTAAGCTGACTGTATCCTGAAATCTGGCACCCACATAATGTATGCTGGCCTCAGGTTAACGCCGGGAGAAACCAGAAGTAAATAACAATCCTAACGGGCTGAGCTATTACAGAAGGTGCCTAATACTCACAACCCCAGCATTAAAAATGCACATGAGTAAATTATCCCAAGGTTAATAACAACAGACATGCAACGCTTCACAAACATTTCCCCTACCTGTAAACAGGCAACTATCTATATGTAAATACTTACAAAGCAAGGAGGTTTTTTGATATAGTTAATGACATTGCTCTGAAATACACGTGAGGTTTAAATGTTATTAAGGACAGCATATCAGCCAGATGAAACGCTGCACAGTTTCATCTTCAGAGTCTGCATGGTTAACGGTGTCGAACAATATGCCGATTTGACTGACAATAAAGGTCACTGGAGATTTAACCTAAAGCTTAGCGAACAAATAAGACAATACTTTATGAGTTATAGCGACCGGGATATACTTACGCTTGGTCAAAACTCCGGTCTCATCAGAAAAAACACAAACACTTTCGGTAATCCGTTGGAATATATGTTAGTTATAAAAAAACTATATTCCATTAAAGGAGACTATAACAATATTTCCGGTAGTCATCCCGTCAATTTTTGTATCGACTGCATCAGAGATTCGTTAAGGGTCAACGGATATGGCTTTTTCAAGGCAGCATGGATGCGGAAATGGACCAATTTTTGCGATATCCATAATAAACCTCTAACATTCTGCCCGGCCATACCGGCCAGATATTCGCATGAAGTAATAAAACAAATTTTGAGAGGAGAATATCCTCAGGGCAGCTTTAGTGAGCTTTACCGTAGCCAGATTCTAGAAGAAACCCCACCTTTAAACTACGTAATGATAAATGAGGTTAATTCAAGCGAATACAAAAAAGCTGATTACATACACCTGGCTATTTGCCTAAAAAATGCCATCCGAAATTTCATAAACCATACATCCAAATGTAGTTTACACATATTTTATTTACTTGATTTCTACAGGGAAAGAGGCAAATGGCGGCCTTACAGAAATATTTATAATATCGAAGAATATGAGGTTGCGGTTATGATAAAGGCTTTATTTAACGAAAGAAACAGGTTATTCCTTGACTTTTGGCATGAAAATGCAAAAGCAACAACCCTCTATGGCGGGATTTTCGAATATAAAGAGGTATCAGAAACGCTTTATATTTATAAAGGGACGGACAAATGCGGTACATGTAGTTCCCTGAACTGCCCGGTAAAGGCACCTAAAAGCGAGCCGTGACTGTCTCTTCTAATTCAGACGGCACAATCGCACATTCGTTATATCTCATTAGACCCCATCACTGCCTACTCACCGTGACGGGAACCTGATTTCCTACTGATTATGTTGGCCTTATTTCTCTTACTGGATAGAAAAGTAACTTTAAACAGATTCAGCACCGTAGCAATCCTTGATAGAATATAAATGCTATTCAGCACTACATCGGTTTTGGCACCGCAGTCGAAACTTAATTTCATTCACGTTACACATCCCAGATTTATATAGACCTACAGAAAATTCCTCAGCGGACAATTGATTGTTGACTTGGCATGTAAATCTGGATATTCCTAATGAGCTATGAGGAGGTGGAGGTGCGGACGTTACAAATTTTCTGTCACAAAGTTTGTTCGCGCAATCTATCTTGTTTCAAACCATGTTGATGGTTAGTAATTTCATTATTATTAGCAGACAACAATAAATTATCTAGGGTAAAACCAATCAGCTGAAACGTATTTGATCATATCTCTGTTTTCCAATTTTGTAGCCGCTGTATGGCCATTTCTGACGCCCCGATACCGCCTTCCCTGGCTGTGGCCTGAAATCAGAACTGGTAACTGTAGTTTATGCTCGCAAACCACAGATAGGGATCATCGTAATGGCCTTTTAAGCTCTCGGGCGACTGGACGCGAGAGGACTGCATATGTAAATAAGAGACGGCGAAACCAATATTACTTTGCGGCGTAACCTGATACTGCGCGCCAGTGGCGAAGCGCCATTCATCGCCAGTCGGTAGAGTAAGTGCCACGTCACTCTGGGAATCATAAATAGTACTGTCAAAGGCTACACCCGCGTTTAAACGCCATTGTTCTGTAGGACGGTACTGAACGCCAAGCGCGCTATGCCAGGAGTCTTTCAGGCGACTCTTTTTATCGAGTTCCTTGCCGTTAACGGTGATTTGCGGCGCGCCGAACTGACTCCAGTCCTGCCAGCCAAGATCGCCCATCACTGACCATTGTTTATTCAGGTCATGCACCAGACTCAACATGATCTGTTGCGGCGCACGCACCTGAGCGGAAATGGGAAGATCATATTCAACGTTTGGTAAATTCGGGAAGCGTGCTTTACCGTCAATATCAAAATCGTATTTGGTTTCACTGGTCCAGGTGATACCCGCACGGGTCTGGTCAGTGACATCAAGTAACAGGCCAATACGGTAGCTCATGGCCCAGTCGTGAT
Organism: Pseudocitrobacter cyperus; assembly: GCF_039889165.1. Classification (NCBI taxonomy): domain Bacteria; kingdom Pseudomonadati; phylum Pseudomonadota; class Gammaproteobacteria; order Enterobacterales; family Enterobacteriaceae; genus Pseudocitrobacter; species Pseudocitrobacter cyperus. The sequence continues at coordinate 87,834 of NZ_JAYMYY010000007.1, forward strand.
CCTTCTCTTTTTCGTTATTGCCTCCTACGTCTCGTGTCAGGGAAAGAAAACCGTAGTTTACGTTGACAGAACCACCCAAGGAGAGCCTGTCATTGAGTTTATAGGCCAGCGACGGGCTTAAAGTCATGCCAACCATGGTGCTTTTGGTGATGAGACGATCCCCAGTCCAGTCGCCAAAATCAATGCCCAGCCCATAGTTGCCGTAAAGACCAATACCCGCATAGAGCGCGTCATTCATTTTCTGGGTATAGAATGCACTGGCGTTGGGGAAAAAACGCATGACATCCCCAGGGCTTTTTCGACCATTTTCATCATCAAGCTGATAGGAGATATCGCCGTCCATCGCCTGTAGTCCCCCCGTGAACATGCGATCCGGCAATCGTGTCATGCCCGCAGGGTTAGTCACAATGGTAGAAGCATCCTGCGCGCGTGCAGCCTGGCCCGCCCCCGCCAGAGCGGTATCCTCTGTTGCAATTTCATAAAAATAGAGACCACTGGAGTGGGCTGACTGCGAAACGAACAGGCCCAGACAGACTAAAATAGGTTTATTCATTTGCCACCTGCTTATTATCATCATTATCGAAATATTTATTGTCACTACAAGAATAGAATGCGACGTTCAAATAACCACTGAAAACAAGCCTGAACTCTTTATTTTTCTATCCTTTCGAGTTGAGTTTTGTCAGCCTCACTGGCCTTATTCGCCAGCATCTGGAATAGAGCAGGATCATAATAGTTTTTCGGTCTGGGGAGGGACTGCATTGATGCCCCGGGATAGAGTTGCAATTCCCCTAAGCGTGACAATAAATGCCCTGTCACGACGGCAGGAAACGTGAGCATGAAGGGTTTCGATCTCTCATAAGAGACCGGCGTCGGCAGGCGATTATGCGCCAGGTTATAATTTCTTTTTAAAACAAGGAATTTATCCGGTACTCTGCGTTGGCTGTTCCACCAGTCACCGTCCAGTTCGCGAAATTTCCTTTCAGTTTCAGTTTGTGTGGCTACGCCGAGTTGAAGCAGTGCTTGTTTTAACTCTTTTTCCATTGCAGCGTTATAGCTATCTACGGAATCCGTTTCGCCCTGCAATATCACGTTAATAGCAATTCGCGCACCCAGCAGGTTGGAGTAGAGATCTTCCGGTGAAAAGGCGGAGATTTCTTCTGAAAATCCGGGGACAGACTGGAATCCATACCACTGCGCTATTTCATGCCACTGGGCCAGTTGAAACGCAAGATGGCCTGCCAGCCAGGCTGCCAGAGTATAGCGCTGAACCATGGACGCGGGGGGCGTAAAGTCCAGGAGCTGGATACGTCTTACGCCAAGTTCTTCGCTATAAAAAAACCGCCACGGCCGCCCAAGTTTTGGGTAAAGGCGCGTGAAAAGGTAGAAGGTGTTATCCGCCGTATCGCGTACATGGGCGATATCGATAAATCCACCGCGATGGGTGTAAATCAGACCATTTTTTTCTTCACTCAGACCAACGATATTTTTCACCGCCCCCAGCGCGCTGTCGTTATAGTGGTGACGCCCCAGCGTTTCCAGCGATAAGACATTGCCGATTTGATAGACCGGAATGGGTACTCCCATCGCCCGGACGCGGAGATCATAGCCAAACGCGCAGCACGGGCGCAGCGATTCTGGAGCGCTGAGATGGCTGACCACCGGATACACCTTACGTGCATGTTTAACTGGGAGAATATGTTCTTCAGCATGGGCCATGCCGGAAAGAAGTAAAATAAAAATGAACCATTTTGCCATTCAGAACGCCTCTGCTATCTGATAATAGAAACCCGAACTTTTCATCAGAATCGGTATTCGCCCGCGATAAAGAAGCTGTTACGTTCATTAAAACCAATCTCCGTCAGCACGTTGAATTGAGGTGTTATTTCATACTGGGAGCCGAGCAACATGTTCCAGGGCGCGGTCAGCTTCTGTTTAACATCGAAACGCCCGTTATCATTCTGGTTCACGGTATTGATGAGCGGTTGCAGCTCTGCTGGCATGTGGAGGTCAGAAAGACTACCCCGGAACTCCTGCTGAACGTTCTGGTACATACTGCCGACCCAGAGACTCAGGTGAGATTCCCCAACCGGTCCCTGGAAGCGAAAACGGTATCCCACTCGCGGCGAGACCGTCAGGGCCGAAATTTTACCGTCGAGAATATCGAAATCGGTACGGGTATAGTTTGTGTCGACCAGTGCGAACCAGTTTTCATAGCCGCCAGCCAGCGTGATCCCACTCCCCCACGTCTGCCTTTGAAATCGAGAATAAAATCAATATCTTTAAGGTCACCTCTCTTGTTGAGCTGATGCACAGATGACGCGATAAGACGATCGACTCCCGTATAGCGCGAGGGGTCCGCATCCACAGACACCTTCGACACCGATGAGCCACGCGTGTGGCCTACCAGCCCATAAATATTCAGGAAAGGAAACACCCACATATCGAGGCGTAAATTTTCTGTTTTACTCCTTTCGCGGGTGCTGCCAGCATCAATATTGAACATATCGGTAGGTATGGCATGGTTTCCCAGGGCCAGTCCGGAAAAACTCATGCTGTCGACGTCAATGTTCTGACGCATGTTCATGTAGCTGACATTCACGCCGAAGGGTAAAGGTATCGAATAACCGCGTGCTTTGGCCTCATCTCCCCAGATGGGAAACGTCCGCGAATCACTCTCTTCAGCCAGGGCTAACCCCGATGCCAATAACAGCGGCAAGAAACTATAAGCCCTTATCATTCTTACTCCCGATCAAAATGCTCCGGCTACAGCCCGGAACCAACGTTGAAATAAACCGCCTGCTCATGGTCGCTAAAGGCAACATCAATACCTGTATGCAGACCGTACTCTTTAGCGATTAAATAGCGGAAACCTGCTCCCCAGGCGACTTCCGCCGTATTATAGAGATCGCTCGCGCTGTCTGCTGCGCTTCCAGCTCCAGCAAAACCCAGAACCACCCAGCGCGGCGTTGCCTGCCAGGCAAGCTGTGTTTGCACTGTACTGACATTCTCGCCCTGATAGCGATAGCGGGAGATTCCGCGAAGTGCAATGTAGGGCCGTGCCATCGGCGGCAGGTGCTGCTGCGAGTGAGACAGTTTCTGGTAGTTAGCCGCAATGGAGAGGGACCAGCGTGGTGAGAGGGGAATAAAATATTTACCGTCGAGGGTCATTAGGTCGTAGCGATAATCGCCCCCAAAATAGTGACCGTAAAACTGATATTCACCGCTGAGGGAGACGCCCCGACCAGGCCAGAAGAAATTATCGGTAGTATCATACTCAACCAGGATCCCCAACCCCGACGAGGTGCTGGTCTCCCCCAGTACCCGTTTCCATGTTTTATCGATAACCGGATTGCTGGGGGCGGAGATCGACATCTCCGCCCAAAACTGCGATGCACCAACGAAGAACGGCGTATTGCCCACGCGAAACAGGAGTTTTTGCATCCCGCCATAGCCGCGGGTTTCGGCTTCAACCGAGCGGTTGCTGCCAAATCCGGCGATGTCGCCCGAGTAGATGTCCAGATTGATATTGGCGTAGCCACCCGCGACAAGGTAGCGTATTCGATCGTCCTGCCACGTATGGCGGTGCCCCCCCCCGACAAACCGGGTGCCGTTCTGCGTGCCGCCGCCGCCAAAGGCGGTCATCGCGGGTGGAATAAAACGGTGGCCGATCTCCTTACCCTTACCATGTAGAAAAAGCCCAAACAGGCCACCGCCGTAACCTACAGCAGGTTCAGTAATCACTACCGGTATCGGCAGGAATCCATAAGGATTATCCTGAAGATAATGGCTCATATCCACCATGCCATCTTCTGGATCGATCATACCTGCCGCACCGGCGTTAAAGGCCAGCAAGGCGAGCGCCAGTAAAAGCCGGCGCATCAGGTCCCGACCTGAGGAGCACTGGAAGGGGTGTTGTACGCTTTTTGTTCAGGCACCATTTTCATCCTCACGAATACAGGTAAGGAATACTATTATTTTTCAGTGAGTAGCGAAAGGCGGTCACCGTTTTGAGCATAGACCAGCCTTTCGCTTCTGCAATGCGCGTCAGAACCGTATTTTCATCCCCAGCGAAGCCGAGATATCCGCATCCAGGCTGGTTTTGCCGCTATTATCCCAGGTCTTTCCGACTTCGGTATAGGCCTGAACGTTGTCCGTTACGGTCCAGGTGGCACCCACCGCGGCTTCAGTAGCGGCAAACTGCTGGTTCGCCTTCAGCGTAGTTTTGCCGTCGCTGTTGGCGGTATTACGGTAAGTCACCTCATCCTGCCCGTCGGTTAACTCCTGCCAGTAGTTTACACGTAAGTAAGGTTTCACTTTACCGTAGTTGGTATCGTATTCCGCTGTGATACGTGCCCCAAGACGGCCTATTACCGCGTTGTCGGCCTTCACGCTGACGTGGGTTTTCGCCTCGTCGTTGAGTGTGACATCATCAAAATCGCTCCACTGCCAGATCAACTGAGCCTGAGGTTCAAAAGCCCAGCCCGTATCACCGAAGTACCAGGGTTTCCCCACTTCCACCGAGGCGGTGACAGAGTTTCCGTCCGGATGGTAAGTTTCATGATCGGTCAGGTTTTTCAGATCGACCGAGTGATAGCCATACTGGAGTACGTTGTCCACGTAAAACCCATCGGTGCTCGTCCAGGTGGCATAACCGCCAAGATAGGTTGAAAACGTTGAGTTGTACGCCGCCCCGCCACTCATACCTGTATTACCGTCAATCGAACTGTCTGTATCCAGGAAGGTGGTATACAGGCCAGAACGCCACGTCTCGTTTTGCCAGAGATCCAGCCCCATCTGCATGCCGTTATAGTTAGTGTGGCTGGTACTGTTGGTGGCATCATCCAGGGTCTGGTCAACCGTTTTGGTCAGGTAGCGCGCCCAAAAACGCCCTTCCTGATCGGCTGGGTTATCTGCCCGATAGGGCTGTTCGTCACCCTGACGCAGGTGCAGCGTGCCCAGTACAAAAAGATCCGCCTGGCGAATGATGGATGGCAGGGTGTCGAAACCGGGCACATCCGGACGATAACCGGCTCGCAGGAACCAGTCCTCACCGGCCCCATTCTGGTCGCCCGCAAAGAGCTGGTACTCCCAGGCGCCCGCCGTCAGGTAGTCAGAACCGATCGTGAACGCATCCCTGGTGGTTTGCGCCGTGGTCACGCCGCCGTTAACGGCTTCGACCACCATAATGCCGTCACCTTCAGTTGGTTCGCCGAGCCGGCTGACGTCAATATCCAGCAAGGTCGTTCCACTGGCTGAGCCGCCATTTATCACCAGGCGGTCTGCTACACCGGGGCTGTGCTGCTGAGCGGCGATTTTCAGCGTGCCGTCAAGCCCAACGTAATCGCCTTTGACCGTCAGGGTTGACCCGACATTTTCCCCCCGCAGATTTACGATTCCCTGGTTTACCAGGTCTGCGACCGTCTGGTTGTACCCACCGGTATCCAGGGTGCCATTACTGCTGACAATATGGCTGGAAGCGCTGCTCAACCTGTTTATTCCGCCTGCCAGTAGCGTACCGTTTTCAACAAGCGTATACCCGGACCACTTATTCAGCCCATTCAGCACGGTGGTGCCCTGACCACGCTGAATGAAATCCCCGGTGCCGGTGATGATCCCGTTTAAATCGACACTATCAACACGATCAACGACCAGCGTGGCGAGGTTAACGATGTCGCCCAGCACATTTCCTGTTTCCCCCCCGTTACCCAGTTGCAATGTTCCGTTGCGGATAGTGGTTGTGCCCTCGAAAGTACTGTCCTGCGTCAATGTCAGCGTCCCCTCCCCTTGTTTGCTCAGATTGCCGCTGCCGCTTACCGCACTCAGTAATGAGACATTATTTCCATTGGTATCAACGCCTCCACCTTCACCAGAAAGAACCACATCGCGGGTGGTGTCGAAGGCTGCGCCATAGCGCAATGTTCCCCCCGCCAGGGTAATCACGGAGTCTGCCGCACCAAGGTTAATGTCGCGCGATACCTGTAAAACACCACCGCTGATGGTCGTCCCTCCCTGATAGCCGTTATTCCCATTGAGGATCAGCGTACCGAGATCCGTTTTATTCAGACCGCCGCTTCCAGCAATTTGCGAATTGATCGTGGCAGTATAGGCTGCGCCGCGCGCCGTACCATCCCCAACGCGGACAAGCGTATCGGCAGTATCGGTGGTGATGACCCCCTCGTTAATTACATAACCATTCGTTGCAAACTGCGCGCCGCTGATGGTCACATCCCCGAGGCTGTTATCGACGGTGACGGTGCCCGCTTCACCGCCAAATACCGCGAAGGCTGCATCACTGAATGGCGTATTGAATACCCCGTCAGGATCGGTCTGGTCCGTAGTCCAGTTATCGTTGCCGTTACTGTTCTGCCAGACGCCGTTTCCGCCATCGATCACGCTATTATTCTTGAGTGAACCGCCGTCGCCTCCAAACCCATCCCAGAAGCGCATGGTATAGCCGGTGCGATTGACAAGATTCACCTGCCCGTCAATGGAGGTCTGTACATAGAGATCGTCTGCGGCCTGGGGCGCAGTGCCTATTTCAAGGATGTTATTGGTGAGTGAACCGCTGTAATCAATCACGCGATACACGCCCACATCAAAACTGCCGCCCGGGGTTTGGGTGATGTTGAGCTGACCATCAAGGATCAGAGCGCCATTGACGGTAAGCAGATCATTCAGCGCACCGCCGGGCGTACCGGATTGTCCAAACTGGAAATCGAGTTGGGCGTTTTGCATAAGGTTCAGGCCAGCCATTGTGAGCTCGCCCACGCTGCCGACAGTAGCGCCTGGGGTCAAGTGACCGTCATCTGCCACATCAACAAGTCCACCGAGCGTTCCCGCCCCACCCAGAGTTGCATTGGCGGTAACGGATACTGCTCCGGTCGCCGCACGCTGATCGCCATTCACTAACAGAACGCCCTGCGATACCGAGGTCGCCCCGGTATAGCTATTGGCGCCCGTTAAGGTCAGCGTGCCGTTACCGGTTTTGGTCAGACCGCCACCGCTGCTGCTGATAATACCGCTGATGGTATCATCCAGACTCAGGCTGCCTTCGGTTAACGTGGCGCTGGCAAGCGTGACGTTGCCTGCCCCAGAAAGCGAGCCGATGGAGGTGTTGCCTGCGGAGTCCGAAAGCGTTACCGTCCCTCCTGTCTGGTTAATGACTCGCCCGGATGCAGCCTGCGCATTGTCTGCAAAGGCAACCGTGCCGCTGTTCGTGGTTACGCTCGCCCCTGCATCGGCGTTATCCGCAAGCAACATTCTGCTATTAGCATTAACGCTAATAATGGCATTTCCGCCGGTACTGGTATCATTCAATTCCAGCGTACCGTTGCCCAGCGCGATAGTGCTGTTATCCGCACTGGCATTGTCATTAAAAGCCAGGGTGGCATTGGTCACGGCAAAATTATGCGCTTCTGCCGAGCTTTCATTACTGAGATTCAGTTTTGCCGCATCGGTCAGGGTAATATCACTGTCAGACCTCCCCAGCGCACCGGTCACGTTTGCGTTTACCGTTAATGAACCGGTGCCGTTTTTACCTTCCAGCGTCGTATCACCCTGATAGCTATTGGCGACATCCAGATTCAGTACGCCCTCATCCGTACCCAGCGACGAATCTATTACTTTCAGCGGACCATCACCGCCGATCCCGCCCTGTGACGTAAACGCGTTGCCGTACACGTCAAACGTGCCTCCGGCCGTGCCGTCGAGAATAAACAAGCGCTTAGTGGTGTAATCTGCCCCCGTCTGGAACGTGGCACCGTTTTTCAGCATCACAAACGTATCTGCATCGCCCAGGCTGCTGTCTCTGGAAACCTGCAATGTCCCGTTTAGTACGGATGTCCCGCCTGAATACTGATTATTCCCGTTAAGGATCAGACGTCCCGGGTCAGTTTTAACCAGGCGAATCGCCCCATCGGCATTGCTGTCCTGAACAAGATCGACATTTACTGTGGTCGTGATATCTTCGCCGGCGGCTCCGTCGCCCACACGGATCAGGAAATAACTGTCCGCGTGTGTCCCACCCACCGTATCGTAGCTGTTATCAATCGCCGATGAATCCGGGGGATTGGTCGCCACGATGTGCAGTTGAGAGTCCGAATTAGCGGGATCGGCCATCAACTCATAACCATCAGTGGTAAACTGCATACCAGACGTGCGGACGTCACCAAAAGCATTACTGACCAGCACATCGTTCGATGCGCCCTGGAAGACTGCAAACGCAGACTGGGACCAGGGAGCGTTGCCCACCCCATCGCTTTGGGTCCAGTTATTGCTGGCTCCCGAAATCAGTGCCGTCCAGTAACCAAATCCACCGTCAACGACCCCATTTCCTGATGAACCATCACCATGGTTACTGCCGTTCAGATCGCCGTCCCAGAACTGTAGCTGGTTAGTGGGGTCCACAAAGTCAAGGACCAGGTTGACCTGACTGGCAATGTTGGTCTGGATGTTGTAAAGCTCGGCATCGTTTGGAGGCAGAGAGCCAATGGTCATGACATTGTTAATCAGGCTTCCGCCGTAGTTAAACAGGCGATAAACTCCCGGCAGGAAGCTCCCTCCGTTGGTTAGCGCGACATTCAACACGCCATCCAGTGTTAAATCCCCCGCGACAGAGACGAGATCATTCAACGCTCCGCCAGGGGTATAGGCTTCGCCAAGCTGGAACTGGCTGTCAGTATTACTTGCCAGCGTTAAATCACCGTTGATGGAGAGAATGCCCGTACCGTTGCCGCGATTGTCGTCGCCAGGGCGCAGCACGCTATCGGTGTTGAACACCACATCGCCGCCCAGCGTGCCGTATCCTCCCAAAGTTGCCCCACTCTGAACCGTCGTCTGGCCCGTTCCGGTTTGCACACCATTGATGATCAACGTGCCTTGCTCTACGTTGGTGTTCCCGGCGTAGCTATTATCGCCGCTCAGGCGTGTCAATCCGCTCCCTGACTGACGGAATGCTCCTGTCCCCGAAATCACGCTATTCAGATTGACCTCATCGGAACGGTTAACCGTCAGCAAACCGTTATCGGTGATATCCGTGGTTCCGGATAAACTGCCCGTGGTGCCGCCGTTGCCCAGCGCCACTTCCGACCCTGTGCCAATCAGCGTACTCCCGGTAAAGGTATTCTCCCCGAGCAGGATCGTACTTCCTCCACCAGTACGCTCGATACTGCCAGTGCCAGAAATAATACCGCCATAGGTTTGAATGCCTGCACCATCGAACGAGACCAGGCTGGTTGCACCCACGGTGGCAATATCATACTGACGAATACTCGCCATGCCGCTGGTGACACCATTATCACCTGTACGCAACGTCGCGCCATTGTTGACGTTGATATCTGCGGCACCAGAGAGAGCAAGATCCTGCATAATGCGTATATCTGTAGGATCGCCATCCAGGGTTAGTGTGCTCCACCCTGTTCCAATATTGGTCGCTGTCAGCAGGTCATCTGTGGCAAGCGAGCCAATCGTTGCCGATCCCGAGCTGCTGTGCGTCCCGTTGAATGTCAGTGTGCTGTTGGTACCGCCTTCACTCAGAACATGTCCTACTGCCGACAAGTTAACATCCCCAAAGGTTGCGGTATCATTTCCATCTACTCCGGTGAAAGTCACTCCTCCGGCAAAGTCACCTGCCGTAAAGCGAAATCGATCGTTACCGCCGCCAAGGGTAATTTCCCCCTGCGTCGTGCCGGCTGAAATTTGCATGACATCGTTGCCACTACCGGTAAGAACGACCTGTGCCGTATCGCTTGCGGCACGCAGACTGCCGGTATTGGTTACAGTGTTATTTGCCGTACCCGATGCGTCGATAACCGTGGCATCCTGGCTGCTGCTGATGATTATCCCGGAATTATTGATAGAACGGCTTGTCGTTGAGCCATTCAACGCAATCAGCGACTGCGCGTTCGTGGTGCTGGATGAAGTAATGGTTCCGTTGTTACTGAACGCGGCAACATTTTGCGCGAGGATCGTACTGCCCGTATCGCTGCTGGTCGTAATCACCCCGGCATTCGTCAGACTGGTCGCATTGGTCGCTTCTATTGCCGCACCCGCGGTTGTACCCATCGTAATGGCAGAACCGGAGTTTACAGTGCCGGTCGTTCGCGCCAGTATCCCCGTACTGTCTGCCCCATTACCATTGATGGTGTAACCGGTTCCGATGGTAAGGTTGCCGGAGGTTTGCGAGCCATCAGCCTGCATAAAGGCAAAGCCACTTCCACTACCTGAAACGTTGAGCGTGTTGCCGCTGCCCTCAGCGGTAAAGGTTACGGCAGTACGTATCGCCGGGCCATCGCCTGAATTAATGGTCACGTTGTTGAGGTTAATGTCGCTTGAACTGGCGTTATTATTAATGCCAGCGCCAGTTCCCGTTACATCAATCGTGGTATTGCTGGCATCGAACGAGGAAGCCCCCGTACTGTCAATGCGCACACCGTCTGCGCCGTTACTGGCGGTTATTTGATTCCCTGAACCGTTAACCGTAAGCGTTGCGCCGTCCCCTGCAAGTTGAACAGCGGCCAGCCCCCCGTTGGCGGAAACGGTGCCCAACTGGCTCACCGTGGCTCCTGCGCCCTGCACCCGCAGACCAATATTTCCGCTACCCGCTGCCCCAGAAACGGTAATAATGCCATCGTTATTCAGCAGCCCGGCATTCTGGATATCAACGCCAATATTGTCGGTTCCGGCGACACTCACCGGCGCCGTAACCGTGGCCTGCCCATTGTTATGCAGTACAATTCCGGTACTGCTGTTGCCAAGAAGGTTAATTGCCGCTCCGGCATTCAGCGTCAGGTTACCCAGATAGCCGACGTTATATCCGACAATCCCTGACTGTCCTGCATTCGACGCGATCACTGCGTCTGAAACCACGCGTGTTTCACGCGGTTCAGGATCGATGGTGGCATCGATATTATAATTGCGCCCATCCACCATCACTGCGGTGGTGTTGTCTCCCGCCAGGGTGATAGCGCCATCGGTGATAGCCCCTTCGGCCCCTCCGGTCACCTTAACGCCGATCGCATTATTGCCTGAGACAGTAACAGAGGCTGCACCTGTTGTGAGCTGCGTGGCAACATCATCTGAAATATCTGTATTGTTGAGATCGTCAACTCCGTTGGCGAAAACACCCGTTGCTCCCTGGCCTGATACGATCAGATCGTAGCTGCTGCCCGTACCGGTATCGCCGGTGAAGGTCGCTCCGTGATCAACCGCAAACAAAATTGACTGTGCTTGCGCGTTATCTGTAATGGTGGCGTTAGTAATGTTGATGCTGGCACCCTGCCCCCAGGCGTAATACCCAATCTGTTGTGTATTTTCAAAAGAGAGCGAGGCCTGGGATCCGATATCAATGGTTGCGTTACCCCGCGCATGCACACCAATGGCCCCGGCGGAGAGCAGCCTGATATCGGAATCGAGCGATACGGAAGCTGCACGCCCGTTGAGTCCTTCGGCATAGACAGCGTAATTACGATAGGTATAGGGTTGGTTATCTGTACCGCCGGTATCGCCCGCGCTCCCCACGGTAATGGTGCTGGCGTCGGTTGAGGTCAATGACGCATTGGCCGTTTGAGCCAGCACGTTAAGAGCAATATTGTTATCACCATCGACAAAAATATCGCCGCTATTGGTCACCGCCCCGCCGTTATCTTTCACATACATGCCGTAATTGGCCGCTGCATAAACATCACCGCTGGAGGCAGAGGTCAATACACCCAGGACGTTAATCTGACCGTTGTTGGTCGCGTTTTCTGTCCCCCCGTTAATCATCATGCCAGCCGCATTGCGGGTGTTATCGAGCAGAGTTATCACACCAGACGTGCTGTTAACCATGTCCCCTTTACCGGTGCTGTACATAGCCGCGCTAAGATCGCCGCTGCCGACAAGGTTAACAGGATCAGGCTCAGCCATTGATGAAGTAACGGGCGATCCGCCAATAAAAATACGGCCATCGTTGGTGACCGTGCCGGTCGAGTCGCTGTAGATAGCATATGCCCCCGCACGACCATCCGGATTAGTGGCATTACCTGTTACGGTGATGGTTCCTGTTGCGGCATTCAGGATGGAGCCGTTATCCCCGACAAGCATCCCCCAGGCGTTATGGGTGGCGTTGTTGGTAACTGCAACGTTAATCAGTCCGTTGTTGGTTAGGGAGGCGTTGGTCAACCCGACCATTCCTGCGCCGCCATAGTTACTGACATTTTGATTACTGCCATCTTTTTCGAGGAAGAGTCCGGCATTCAACACGCCATTGTTTATTGCGGTAGCGTATTCCGCCTGCATACCCACGGTCAGAGGGCTACTGGCACTGCTTCGCCAGGCATTGATAGCACCATTATTCGTGATCACACCGCCATCAAAGGCATCCATCACCGCCGAGGCACCATCCACTGCCAGACTGCTGGTTTCGGTCACCGTGCCAGTGGCCCCTGTGCCGTTAGCATAAATAACCCTGAGATCCCCCGTGCCCAACGTAGCGTTATTGCTGTGTGCCGTGCTATCTTCCCATACGTTATAGGTCAGATTAATGGATGTGCTCTGCGCCTGATTCAGCAACCCGGAAATGATGTTGTTATAAACGGCCTGCGCTTCCACTGCGGAATCGATGGTTTCGCCCTGAACCTGCGCGCCTGCGGTTAGCCAGTACTGGACCTGTGGCTTATCCTCATAGGCCCCCTGTCCGGTTAGATAATCATTCACATCAGCAATATCAGCAGAGGATGTTATATCAAACGTACGTTCCCCGACTTGCACCACTCTACCGCCCGGTAATGCCGTATAGTTTGGTAATGTCAGGGTGTAATTGTATTGCGTGCTTTGCGCCCCGACGCTCTGGGTCTGTCCACTGATGACAGCCGCAGGGCGGAAACGGATATAGTTGTCAGAAAGCCAGTTGATGACACTGGCAGCGCCTGATGCGTCAGCCCTTGCCAGCGTAGAATTTTTGGTTAGTAGATCGAGAGTGTTTTCTGGCGCCGCAATTGGCGTGGCGGCAGTGGTATCTGCCCCGACGTTAATATTCGCCGAGCCGCCAAGGGAATCCACTTCGGCAATGCCAAACTGATTCATAATCCGCACCGAATCCGGATCGTAAACCGGCAACTCCATGTTTCCAACAGGAACATCATCCCCGGAAACGAAAGTAGCTGAATCATAAATACTGATTACCTGGTAGCTGCCATCCAGGCCCGGAATCTCAACGTTCAACTCCTGATTCTGCTGCGGATTTGCCGGATTTGGTGAGTAGGTATATTCGGAAATATTATCAGCGGTTAATGGTGTAACTATGCCCTGCGAATCCGTTGCGCTAATGGTTAATATGCGGCTTCCCTCCGGAGCGGCCGCGCCGGGTAACGCGTTGGTTAGGGTGACCGCCCGGCTCGTGACGCCACTTCCTGACGTCACATCAGGAAACTGCGGCAAAGGTCCAAGTATATTAAGCGTGGTGCCCGCTGCGTAATGATTAGGTAAGTTTTGACCATCAATGCTAAACGCAACACCCGTTTCAATAACAGTGTCATAGTTGTATGTGGGATCGGTTGAAAAGAGGTAATCAGGATAAGTGCTCGACCAGTTAACATCATCAGCTGAAGCGTAAAAGGGATGGAGAGTAAGGCTTAAAAATAACAGTTTCAGCGCTCGCTGACGCCTGACCCGGCCCCCCCCTGAAACATGAGATTTTGCGTGTTCGCCAACGGCAACAAAGCTGCCAGCCACATGACTCCATACCAGACGGTAAACTCTGTTCATAGGTTATCCTGCTAGCTTTAACTGTTTGAAATAACAAGATGTTTAATGAAACAATATGATGCAACTAGAGATGTTTTAATTAAAAATAGTTCATCCTGCACAGGTAGCTAATAAAACGGCGTAAAAACCTCACAACGAAAGCATGCAGTATTACTGCTGTGAAGCCAGCGTTTCGCTTCTCAGTTTTATGACGTGCTATTTCAAAAATTTATTATTGGATTTTTTTGTTTTTGTTCGGAATCCATTTCGTAATTACTCTTCACTTTTGTATAGAGCCGAAAGATATTCTACATTCGTCACGAATTCGAATGTTCATATGCCAGGAACAGTGCTGAAGAGCCTAATTTCATTCAGAAAATCCGGTAAACTTTTTTCCTGGCTATACTCATTTTGCCATACTAACGATCGGAGCTTTCCCCATGCAAAAGAGTGTGCCTTTCAAAAGGACAATGCTTGCCAGCCTGTTTACCCTTGCAGCTGGCGCTGCATCCAGTGTTTACGCCGCACCGGCGACCACAACCGCGCCTGAAAATGCCCCTAAGCAAGACACGTCAAAACCCAACATCGTCGTCATCTTTGGTGATGATATCGGCTACTGGAACCTGAGTACGTATAATCAGGGAACCATGGGATACAAGACCCCAAATATCGATAGCATTGCCGCTGAAGGTGCGAAATTCACCTCCTATTACGCTGAGCAAAGTTCTACCGCAGGCCGTTCAGCCTTTATCACCGGCCAGATGCCATTTCGCACGGGTATGAGTAAAGTGGGTATGCCTGGTGCGCCACAGGGCCTGCAAAAAGAAGATATTACGATAGCCACTGCACTTAAACAGCTGGGTTATGCGACCGGTCAGTTTGGTAAAAACCACCTGGGCGACCGCGATGAATTCCTCCCTACCGCCCACGGTTTCGATGAGTTCCTGGGTAACCTGTATCACCTGAACGCTGAAGAAGAGCCTGAAAATCCGGACTATCCGAAAGATCCGGCCTTCCGTAAAGAGTTTGGACCACGCGGCGTGATTAAGAGTACCGCTGATGGCAAGATCGAAGATACCGGTCCACTGACCGTGAAGCGCATGGGCACCGTGGATGAAGAGACGCTGGCGGCCAACAACGACTTTATGGAACGTCAGGTCAAAGCCGGTAAGCCTTTCTTTACCTGGTTCAATACCACGCGCATGCATAACAAAACCCATCTGAAAGACGGCAGCATTGGTGCGACGGGTTTGGGGACGTATGCCGACGGCATGGTTGAACATGATAAGATGATTGGTGAAGTGCTTCAGAAAATTAAAGATCTCGGCATTGAAGACAACACTATCCTCATTTACACCACTGATAACGGTCCGATGACGGCAACCTGGCCAGATGCGGGTGAGACGCCGTTCCGTGGCGAGAAGAATACCGGCTGGGAAGGTGGTTTCCGCGTACCGGCCATGATCCGCTGGCCTGGCCATATCAAGCCAGGCACCATTGTCGATAGCATGTTTGCCAGCTATGACTGGTTCCCGACGCTTGTTGCCGCTGCGGGCGATCCGAATATCAAACAGGAGCTGCTGAAAGGATATAAAACCTCCGCCATGACCTACAAAGTTCATCTGGACGGGTACAACCAGCTCGACTTCCTGCAAGGTAAAGGCGAAAACCAGCGAAAAGAGTTCTTCTACTGGAGTGATGACGGCGACCTGCTGGCCATGCGTTACGGCCGCTGGAAAGCGCATTTTATGATTCAGGAGCACACTGGTCTGGATCTTTGGAAATATCCGTTTACCAAACTGCGCACGCCGCTGATCTTCGACCTGGAGATCGATCCGCTTGAGAAAGGCAGCGATGGTATGGGCTACAACTCTTGGTTCTATGACCGTCTCTTCCTGTTAGGCGGCGCGCAGAAGTACGCGAAAGAGATGCTGGCGACGTTTAAAGAGTTCCCGCCGCGCCAGAAACCGGGCTCGTTCACCATTTCCGATGCGTCAGCCATGCTGGAGCAAGGCTCGGGTATTAACAAGTAATACCCTGTGTCAGGCGGATTGCGTGCGCAATCCGCCCGTTTTTTATAATACCCGTGCGCAATTGTTGGATATGACTTCTCAGGGGCATGCTATGAAGTACAGCACCACATTACCCGTTAAAGCGTTACCCTCCGCCGAGAAATATGACGGCAATGGCCCAGCATACAAGCGCCGCTTCCATGTCATGGCCAAGCCGACCGGCTCAACCTGTAACCTCGATTGCTCCTACTGTTTTTATCTGCACAAAGAAGAGTTGCTGCATCAGGACCGCCACAGCGGCATGAGCGATGAGGTGCTGGAAAATTTTATTCGCCAGTATATAGACGGTCAGGACGGCGACCAGGTGGTCTTCTCCTGGCAAGGTGGTGAACCCACATTAATGGGGCTCGAATTTTTCGAGAAAGTCGTCAAATTTCAAAAACAGTATCAAAAACCCGGTCAGCGAGTCGAAAACGATTTACAAACAAATGGCGTTTTGCTGAACGACAAATGGGCAGCATTCCTCAAAGAACATAAATTCCTGGTGGGTCTGTCAATTGATGGCCCACGGGAACTGCACGACCGTTACCGCGTAACCCGAAGCGGCAAACCAACATTTGATAAAGTGATGACCGGTGTGGACGCGCTGAAACGCCACGACGTACCCTTCAATGCCCTCGTCACGGTTAACCGGACTAACGCCCGCTTCCCGCTTGAGGTCTATCGCTTTGTCACTCGCGAACTTGGCACGACTTATGTTCAGTTTAACCCGTGCGTAGAACCGGTCGATTTTAAGCAGACCGCACCGCAGTTCTGGCGCGATGATGTCATTCCGGTCACGGGAAGCCGCCGTGCGCATCCGGGCGATCTCGACTCTATCGTTACAGAGTGGTCGGTTGATCCGGACGACTGGGGTAAATTTTTAATTGCTGTCTTTGAAGAGTGGGTTAATAACGATTTGGGCCGCGTACAGGTCAATCTCTTCGAAACGGCGGTTGCCCAGACAATGGGGCTGCCGGCACAGATTTGTACCCACTCTGAGTTCTGCGGTAAAGGGCTGGCGATAGAAAAGAACGGGGATATCTACTCCTGCGATCACTACGTTTACCCGGAATACCAGATTGGCAATATTGAAAATACCCAGCTGGCACATCTGGCCTTTTCCGAGCGTCAAAAAGCGTTTGGATTGGGCAAACGCGACACCCTGCCGAAGTATTGCAAGGCCTGCCCTTACCTGAAGATGTGCTGGGGCGAGTGCCCAAAAAACCGCATTGTTCGTGCTCCGGACGGCGAAGCGGGCCTCAACTATCTCTGCCCCGGCATTAAAGCCTTCTTCAATTACGCCGAGCCTATTCTGGTGGGGATCGCCACCTTGGTTAAACGTGACTTTGCAGGATTGAAACGATGACAGAACGTGAAAAATTGCTTCAGCTCGAGCAACGGATGAACGAACAGGTTATTGGTCAGCAGGAGCTGGTGCGCATGCTGATCATTGCCCTGCTCTGTGATGGCCACGTACTGCTTGAAGGCCTGCCAGGCCTCGCGAAAACGCGTGCGGTACGCGAGCTGGCGCATCACGTTGAGGGCGATTACCGTCGCATTCAGTTTACCCCGGATCTGCTGCCTTCTGATATCACCGGCAGTGAAATCTATCAGCAAAATGCGACGCGTGAAGAAGACCAGTTCCGTTTTCGTCCCGGTCCGGTGTTTGGCAATATTATCCTCGCGGATGAAATCAACCGAGCTTCAGCGCGCGTTCAGTCTGCGCTTCTGGAAGCAATGGAAGAGCGTCACGTCACGGTTGCAGGAAAAACCTGGCCATTGCCGGGTGTGTTTATGGTTCTTGCCACGCAAAACCCAGTGGATCAGGAAGGCACCTGGCCCCTGCCTGAAGCGCAGCTTGACCGCTTCCTGATGAAGGTGCTGGTAGACTATCCGACGAAAGAGAACGAACTCAAAGTGATGCAGCTGGTGCGCAGCGAACAGCAGCAAAAATATCGCCAGCTGGCCGACCCACAAAAGGCGCAGGTGCCCACTCTGGAAACCTTAATGCTGAGCCAGCAGGACATTGCCGCCTGCTGGCAGGCCATTTCTGCTATATACGTCGCGCCAGCGGTTGAAAATTACATTGTTAACATCGTGGATTTGAGCCGTCATCCGCAGAAAATCAGCGATACGCTGGCCGGTTATCTCTCCTTCGGTATCAGCCCGCGCGGAACGCTGGCGCTGGAACGCTGTGGCCGCGCTCAGGCCTGGCTTGAAGGACGTGATGCAGTATTGCCGGAAGACATAAAAAGGGTTGCCCCCGCGGTGCTACGCCATCGTTTGATGCTCAGCTATCAGGCAAATGCTGATAACTGCACCCCGGATGATGCTGTACAAATGTTGTTAGACGCAGTGGTGGCGTGATGAGCAGCGCGGTACGGATTGAACGCGATGCGTTAATGAAACTCGCAACGGATGCACGAGCCATAGCCAATCCTCCCGGTCAAATTCCTCCCGGCGCGCTGGCGGGAGAGCGTGTCTCGCGTCAGCAAGGTCGGGGGATGAATTTTGACAGCCTGCGTCGGTATCAACCCGGGGACGATGTCCGGCTGATCGACTGGCAGGCCACAGCACGCATGCGTACGCCCTGGATAAGGCTTTATAACGAAGAGAAAGAGCGCCCAGTCTTTTTACTGGTCGATCAGCGACGCGATATGTTCTTTTCAACCCGGGTGCAGACCAAGTCCGTTGCCGCCGCCAAAGTCGCCGCCATTCTGGCCTGGCGAAGCTATCACGATGGAGACCGGCTCGGGGGGCTGGTTTTCGGTGATAACGCATTTTCACTGCGTAAATGCCGAAACCCGGGAAGCACGTTACCGGCGTTGCTGGACGACATCGTGCGTTTCAATCATCAGGTCGCCGATGATTACCCCCGGGAAACACCCAATCCTCTCTCACTTGGCGCCATGCTGCGTCACGCTATCCCGTTAATTCCCGCGGGAAGCTGGGTGGCATTGATCGGTGATTTTCACGATCTGGACCACGAATGCAACGCCCTGCTGACGGCGCTACGTCGACGCGGTGAAGTCAGCGCGTTCGTTATGCTGGACGACCTGCATTTACGTTTACCTTCCCGCGGGCGCCTTGCTGCACGCTATGAAGGGCATGAGGCCGACTTTTCGCTTTCGCCTCACTTGCAGGACGGCATCAAACAGAACATCACCAAACGGCTCTCCGGCCAGGAAACACATCTTACGCAGCTTGGCGTAAGGGTTAATCAGATTGTTGTTGCAGGCGATCTGCTCAGGCAGCTGCAAAAAGGAGTCTGAATGTTAGAGAAGGGATTTTCCATACCTGAGCTGGCCGAGCCGCTCCTGCCAGCGCCCCCCTCATGGTTTCCACTCCCGCCCGGCTGGTTTATTCTGGGCGGCGTGCTCCTTGTTGCCCTGCTTATTTTCGCGGTTATTCGCCTGGCCCGCTGGCGGCGAAACCTCTGGCGTCGCCAGGCCCTTGCAGCAATAACGCAGTCTCACTCCGTTGATAGCTGGATTGTACTGATCAAACGGATTTTACTGGTTCACCATTCCCGGCAAGCTGTTAGCGCGTCACTTGACCCTGCTCTCCTTTTGTCAGAAGTGCCTCTCGATCGGGATATACGCGAGCAACTCTGTCTGCGCTATTGCCAGCCAGAAAACGACCTGAATGAGGGAGAGACCCTGCGGCTCCGTCAACAGCTTCGCACGTGGATCGAGGGACTCCCTTATGTCTGAATACCTCACCCGGTTCGACTTCGCTTGGCCATGGGCCTGGCTGGCGCTTTTCGTGCCCCTTATCGGTCGGTTTTTATTTACCCACGAGCGCACCGTAAAAGAGTACGTTCGCGTCCCCTTCTTGCCGGGGTTGATCGAGGCGTTACAGCTTAATCAGCAACCTGAGCGCAGCAGCAAGGGCGCGACGTGCATGTTCTGGCTGGTGTGGGCCCTGTTGGTCTGCGCGCTTGCCCGTCCGGAACTGCTGACTCCACCCCAGCATATTGATAAGCCAATGCGTAATATCATGCTGATCCTGGATGTATCCGGATCGATGGAAAAAAACGACGTTGCCGGTGGCCTGACCCGACTACAGGCGGTGCAGAACTCGGTTAAAAAATTCGTTGCGGCGCGTAAATCAGATCGCATTGGACTGGTGATATTTGCCAATAGTGCCTGGCCATTTGCCCCCGTAAGCGAGGACAAACTGGCGCTGGAAATGCGCATCGACCAGCTTGCGCCCGGCATGGCAGGCCAGCAAACCGCCATTGGCGATGCGCTGGGCGTAACGGTAAAGTTGCTTGATTCAACCGGCGATAAGGATGCCAGTAAACTGGCGATTCTGCTGACGGACGGTAATGACACCGCATCACAACTAACCCCACGCCTCGCCGCACAGCTGGCGACCAGCCACCATGTGCAGCTCCATACGATTGCCTTCGGTGATGTAAAAAGCAGCGGCGATGACAAGGTTGATTTACCTCTGCTTCAGGACATTGCCCGTATGACAGGAGGACGTTCCTGGACGGCGGATAACAGCGGCGCCTCTCTTGACGCGGTCTGGAAGGAGATTGACGCCATCACACCGGTACAGGTCAAAAGCATCGGCTGGTCCTGGCGGGTGCCGCTCTTTGCATGGCCTCTCGCCGCTGCGCTGCTTCTGCTACTGGCTTTTCAGATCTATCGTATCGTCAGGGAGAACAAGGCATGAGCGACATCCACTTTATTCATCCCTGGAGGCTACTGTTACTGGTTCTGTGCATTGCGCTCTGGTGGCTCCCGGCAGCAGGCCGCAGCGCCTGGTCACAGATAATGGATAAGCCGCTGGCGAAAGCGTTAATCATCGGGCGTCAGCGTAAAGTCGGGCAGGCACTGCCGTGGATAGCCATGTTGGGCGTTATTGCGCTTGCAGGCCCGTCATGGCAGCGACAGCTGCCTGCCGCACTGACGCCGCAAAGCAACGTAATGGTCATTTTGCAGCAGGACGGCGCCATGCTCGCGGGCGATCTTGCTCCCAGCCGACATGAACGGATGCAGACAAAAATAATGACATTAATGGAACGTATGCCCGGCACGCGATTTGGCCTTGTGGTGTATCAGGCCGGGGCCTGGCTGACCACGCCGCTGACTGTCGATCCCTCTTTTTATTCCCTGTTTCTGCATGCACAGAATCCGGGGTTAATGCCGGAGGGGGAAGGTTCTGGTTTACAGAAGGCGGTATCGCTGGCGATGAAGAATATGCCTGACGCGCCGCGCAGCATGATTCTGGTCGCAGACAACCTCAGCGCGGAAGATGCCGCCTGGCTGGGCCAGCAAAATCTTCCGCTTCAGGTCTGGGTGCCCGGCACCGCCAGAGGGGGCATACTGCCTGAAAAGCTAGCGGTGACCGGCATCGACACCCGCCTGAACGTATCGCGCTTTGAACAGGTCCGCAGCGATGGCATTCCCGTTACCCTGGTTACGACTGAAGATGACGACCTGCCCGTTATTATGAGTCATATAGAACAGGGCGTAACGGCGCAAAATAACGCCCGTAACGATCTGCACTGGCGAAACGACGGCTGGATGCTGGTAATTCCACTGTTAGGTATGCTGTTCTTCTGGCGGCGACAGCTGTTCTGCTGGGTACTTATCGCCCCGCTGCTGCTCTGGCAACCTGCCGGACATGCCGCCTGGCTGGATGCATGGATAAGTCCGGACATTCAGGGGCAACACGCCTTTTCGCGCGGTGATTTTAATTCAGCGGCACAGCATTACACTGACCCGCTTCGTCAGGGTATCGCATGGTACCGGGCCGGGAATTTTCCGGCGGCTACCGCCGCATTTCGTCAGGCGCAGCAAACCCCTGAGGTGCTGGTATGGACGGGCAATAGCTACGCTCAGCAAAAACAGTGGCAACAGGCGTTAAACAGCTACGACCGGGCATTAAGCCTGCGCCCCGACTGGCAGCTCGCCCAGGGAAATCGGGCAAAAATAGCCGCGATTATCATGCAGCTTCGGCAAAAAGAGCGAGATCGCCAGTCTGCTCAGGGTGAAGAGCAGGATTACAAACCGGATGAGATCAAACACGACCTGAAGCCGGGCCAGGGGGTGAATCAAAAAGACATTCAGCCCGTCGCTGGCGCTAACCCGCAGGTTAATCAGTGGTACGAAAACCTGACCGTTTCGCCTTCCGGCCTGCTGGAAAATCTTTATCGCACGCAACCGGGAGAAGCGGAATGAGATTCCTGTGGCTATTCCTGTTGCTGGCGTTACCCTGCCATGCTGCCATGACGATTACCCGTGAACTTATAGCGCCCGAGCAGGTGGTGCCGGGTCAACCCGTGCGCGTCGCCGTCACATTCTGGACGGATGGCTGGTTTAATCCGCCGCCGTCCTGGCCCGATTTTCCTGTGGAAAACGGCGACCTCCTCACTACCGCCATACCTAATCAGCTTATGACCCGGCGTGAAGGCGCCACCACATGGAGCGGCATTCGCATGGAGCGGCAACTTGCCGCGTGGGATCAGGGCGTACTTCGATTACCCGCCCACGAAATCACCTTTTCTGCAGCCGGAAAAGCACCGGTCACCGTCCAACTTCCGCCTCTGGAAAAGCGCGTGGCCTGGCCGAAGGACGTACAGCAACCCGACCGTTTCCTTCCGGCTTCCCGATTGACGCTCAGTCAGCAGGTGAATATCCATACCACGACTAATGTTAAAGTTCTTCGCGCCGGGGATGTCATTGAACGTGTAGTGACTATACGCGCAGGCGATATTTCACCTGTACAAATTCCTCAGTTGCTGTATGCCATACCCGGTTCACATACCCAGCGTTTGACGGCTCAGAATAGCTTTATCACTTCCGGACGAGGCGAAGTTGATGGTGCCCAACGTATTGAAACTTTACGTTACCTGCCGGTCTCGGCAGGCGAGATAGTGCTTCCACCGATAAAATTGCGGTGGTGGGATACAACGCATCTTCAGTGGCACTTAGCCGAGTTACCCGGGAGTCGCTATACCGTCAGCGCGGCAACCCGTGCCGGTGCTGAATCAGTGCTGAAGGGGAAAACGAACACCCCTGCCGGCATCATTGCGCTTTTTATCGTGCTGGCCATCGCGGGTTGTGCGACGCTCTGGTTTTTACGTCACACGTTTCGCCGCAGCTTTTATTTTGTCTGTAACCAGTACCGTCGATTCTGGAAACCCACAGCACTTCCGGGACAGGTCCCTTAAAACAGGAGTCATTTATGAAACGTGTGTTGCTTAGTCTTGTGTTAACCAGCCTGTGCGGTTCTGCAATAGCCGAGCCCCTTTCGGCCTGGAATGATACCGCAGCCAAAAAGGCCATTGTCAAGTGGGTGGAAAATGCAACTGATGCCGATCGTTCAACCTTTATTCCGCCTGAAGAAAGGTATGTTGTTTTCGATAATGACGGAACCTTATGGCCAGAAGCCCCGCTCACGTTCCAGATCCAGTTTGCCCTTGATGAGGTAAACCGCCTGGCACCGCAGCATCCTGAATGGGCGAACGATCCCCTTGTACAGTCGGTTCTTAACAACGATATCAAAGCCGTCGCCGCCGCAGGCGAACCCGGACTGATCAAGCTGCTGGCGTTAACGCACAGCAATATTACGACCACCGAATTTAATCAGCGCGTGGCAAACTGGATTTCTTCGAAAAAGGATCCGCGCTTCGGCTGCGGTTACGATCGCCTGGGTTATCAGCCGATGCGCCAGCTGCTGGACTATTTGCGCGAGAATGGCTTCAAAACCTGGATTATCTCCGGCGGTGGCATTGACTTTATGCGGGTGCTTTCGCAGAAGATGTATGGTATTCCGCCTGAACAGGTCGTCGGCTCTTTTGCGCTCGGGGAATTTGCGCTCACCGGGGACGGTACAGAGATCAAGAAAACTATGCAGGGCGCGTTTAACGATGATGCGACCAATAAACCGGTCGCCATTCATCTGTTTATGGGGCATCGGCCCGTAGCGGCCTTTGGCAATAGTGATGGCGATCTTGCCATGATGCAATATACGGCGGCGAATCCGAGGGCGAAAACATTCGGTCTTATCGTCCATCATACTGATGCGCAACGTGAATATGCCTATGACAGCCATCCTCCGGCCAGTGGAAAACTGGTTGAGGGATTACAGGTCGCAAAAGAAAAAGGGTGGACGGTGGTGGATATGCAAAAGGACTGGAAAACGGTATTTGATCCTGCGCAGTGTCCTGCTATGGAAACAAAGTAATATTGGCACTGATTGTGGTCATAGAAATATGGCCGCAACGGGAAAAATTAATCCTACTGCGCCAGGCTTACTCATAAAAGTACGGAAGCTCACCATAGTCGACTATAACGTTCCTGAATTTTACAATTATAGCATCAATGATATCTTTACTTATCATGACATGAGTGGCCATATCTTTGTTGAAAGCAATAGAGTAATAGTTATCGGCTTGGTGTTTTTCGAACTCATCCGAAATGACTTGTTGAATAATTTGCCGGTTCCGGCCCTGCTCATTTCTTAATTTTACTGACGCTTTCGAACAACCTTAACTTCTGACGGATCGGCTCAGGCATCATGTACTGCACGCGCTGAGTGCCAGTCTGGATCATTACAAAGAAACGTCGGGTAAACCCTACAATATCAATTATTCTTTTGGCGAACTGATCAATAACGCAGACCAGTATGCGACGCTGACGGAGATGATCGGTAAATATGTTGGAGTCATGTACTTGAAAAAAAAGAAAAAACCTGTCACAAAAAGCAGAATCGTGATACCTCCTTTCCGCCTGACCCGTCCCCGGATCCGTGTTTCAGCCGTACAGCAAAGAACACTTTTTTTGATTTGATGACGTATACAATCATTTTTAGCTGCGTCCTGCTCAATAATCTCCTAATCACAACAACTCTACTTTCTGGTGACTCATCAGCAATGATCCTTCTTGTCCTCTGCCAGGATCCGAAAAAAGGTAGTTCCGGATCTTCTTTCCGGCCTCCGGCGCGCAGCGGCCCATTATCCCAATATGTAGCGGTGTTATCATCTGCCTGTAACGCTATATGTTGTGTTCACTCCCTGCCCCATGTCCACTCACTTTCCACCCTAAAAGGGCGCTATGCTTATTCCGTGTGCGTGGTACACTTCCGGAAAGTTTTAATACGCCAGAAAATCGGATCTCACCGGAACGGCCATCCGGTAATTTACTAGTATGGTTATGTGCTTGTTTATTATTGAGTTAGCGACATTCATTGATGTAAAAATAAATTTGAGCATATTCAGGTTCGAGACTAAGGCATGTTGTCCACAACCAACTGTGTCATGCACCAAAATGTTGTTGCTAGCCTAGTAAATCAGTCTCAGATCCTGAATCCTCCTCGATAAATTTTGAATGTCGCCGCTACGTCTCCGTATATACCCACACGATGTATGAATACCCGCATAAATTACAGCCAGGTCGTTGTAACACATGAGAATATTGGCAATCTTAAAAGTTCCATTGCGCCTGCTGGTCCGTAGCAAAGAGTGTAGACGTTTACACATTCAGCCCATAAGCCTCTTCATTTGCTATGTTACTCTGGACGACATAAAATACTCTTGCTCAAGGATAATAATCTAGGCCAACGTTATGATATCTATGCAATAATGCCTGAAACAGAAAATTATTCTATGGCATCATATTCAGTATTCACTTGAAAGAAAACTTGGTAATTGTTTCTAGGGCTTCCGTTGAGAGTGTTTACAGACGGCGAGTTAGGCCATCTTCTTTATCCGAAGGTAAGTTTTGTGATTACAAACCTATGATCAGACCTTATGCGCATTTAACAACTTATAGGCTGTATTATTGTTTTAACACCCTATACGTTGTTAAATGTGTTTACAGATGCAATTATCAGGCGCAAGCACAGCGGCTATCTTATATGAATACAACTTACCCGATAAAACACCTTAACCAGTTACGTCCCATGTTGGTTGGTTTTCGCAAAGAAAATGGCCTCACACAGAAAGAGGTTTCTCAACGATTAGGAGTAACTCAGCAGGCCTATGCCAGACTTGAATCCAATCCTGTCAGCGCCAGTTTTGAGCGTTTATTTAGAGTTTTTAGCGTCTTAGGTGTTGAACTTAACTTATCTTCAATACAACACTCAGCCCCTATAGCTGAAGTGAAAAACGAATTTGACAGCTCTCCGGCCAGACGAGAAAAATGGTGACGATACATACTATCAGATAATGATTGAGCACGATCGCTATGCTCACTACAAGTTGGCGAAGGTATATATCATCCTTTGCATTCACCAGTAACTGGATGAATTCCATCTAGAAATGTGCTTATTAAGTAACTGGGATTGTGGGAAAATCGTAATGCTAAGCAGTTCAAAAATAAGGACTATCTCCGCTTAGCTATACAACTTTAATGTCATTTTTTGATTTTAAATATACAACATTATTGTCACTTCACAAGACTTTCCCATGATCGCTATTACCGGTGCGACCGGCCAACTGGGCCAGCATGTTATCGAATCCTTACTGAAAACCGTTCCAGCCAGCCAGCTTGTAGCTATCGTTCGCAACCCGACGAAAGCGCAGGCGCTGAGTGCACAAGGCATTAATGTACGGCAGGGTGACTACAGCGATGAAGCAGCATTGACCGCAGCGCTTCAGGGCGTAGAAAAACTGCTGCTGATCTCCTCCAGCGAAGTGGGCCAGCGCGCGCCTCAGCACCGCAACGTAATCAATGCCGCGAAAGCCGCGGGCGTGAAATTTATTGCTTACACCAGCCTGCTGCATGCGGATACCTCTCCGCTTGGTCTGGCCGCCGAACATGTCGAGACCGAAAAAATGCTGGCTGATTCCGGCATCGCTTATGCCCTGCTGCGTAATGGCTGGTACAGCGAAAACTACCTTGCCAGCGCCCCGGCGGCACTGGAGCATGGCGTGTTCATCGGCGCGGCGGGCGATGGCAAAATCGCCTCAGCGACCCGTGCTGATTATGCAGCCGCTGCGGCGCGCGTCATTAGCGAAGAGGGCCACGCAGGCAAGGTTTATGAACTGGCGGGCGATAACGCCTGGACACTGACGCAACTGGTAGCAGAGCTGACTCGTCAGAGTGGCAAACCCGTCACCTATCAGAACCTGAGCGAAGCCGATTTCGCCGCCGCGCTAAAAGGTGTTGGCCTGCCTGCCGGGCTGGCGGATATGCTGGCAGACTCAGACGTTGGCGCAGCGAAAGGCGGCCTGTTTGATGACAGCAAAACGCTCAGCACACTCATCGGCCGCCCGAGCACGACGCTTGCCGAAAGCGTCAAAGGCATCCTGTAACTGTTACTAATTGGTTAATTTTTGTAGCGCCCCTCCGGGTCATCTCCGATAATAAAAAGATGACACCGGAGGAGCCAAGCCGTGCAGGGCGTACCTGACTACTTCACAGATGAAAAAGATAGCGCCAATTTCCGACACCTGGCGCAGGTGCCGGGCGTGGAGCTATACCACGCGCATATCTCCCGCTACGCTTTCGAACCGCATACTCACGAAGCCTTTGGTATTGGCACCATCGAACTGGGCGCAGAGCGTTTTCGCTATCGCGGCAGTCAATATGTGGCGTCGGTAAACTCGGTTGTCACCATGAATCCCGACGAACTGCACACTGGCGAGGCAGAAACCGCCGACGGCTGGCGTTACCGGATGATTTACCTCGACCCAACGCAGCTTGAAGAGGTAACGGGTGTACGTCACTGGTGGTTTAGCGATGTGCTGCGTCATGATCCGCAGCGCTCCTGGCTTCTTGGTCAGCAGATTTATCAACTGTGGAATACCCACGATCCGCTGGAGCAGCAGGGTCTATTACTCAACCTGATCGACACCTTCCGCCCCTTCGCGCACCATGCGCCGCAGGCAGCAGAAGCCAGCCATCGTTTTGACCAGGTTCGCGACTATCTGCACGATAACTACATGCACCCGGTGATGCTCGACGAGCTGGCGAAGGTGGTCTCCCTGAGTCCCTATCACTTTCAGCGCCAGTTTAAAGCCCATTTTCACGTTACACCGCACCAGATGCTGATGGCTATCCGCCTGTGGCGCGCGAAAGCATTCCTCACACACGGGATGCCAGCTGCAGAAGTGGCGGTCGCGACCGGCCTCACCGATCAATCACACCTCACCCGTGCGTTTACCCGACGTTACGGGATCACCCCGGTGCGCTATCAAAAGCAGGTAAACCGGCGCTGATGCGCAATCCTGTACAATATTCCCTTCCCCACCTCGCCTACACTGCGGCAAATGGTGGTCAATGTGGATGTGAAGATGATTAGTGGTGTGCTTTATGCCCTGCTGGCGGGGCTGATGTGGGGCTTAATTTTTGTCGGGCCGTTGATCGTGCCGGAATATCCTGCGGTGCTTCAATCGACCGGGCGCTATCTGGCGCTGGGGCTGATCGCCCTGCCGCTGGCATGGTTGGGCCGCGCGAGGCTTAAACACCTGACCGGGCGGGACTGGTTAACCGCGCTGGCGTTGACCATGATGGGCAACCTGATTTATTACGTCTGCCTGGCAAGCGCCATACAACGCACCGGCGCGCCTGTGTCGACAATGATTATCGGCACCCTGCCCGTCGTCATTCCTGTTTTCGCAAACCTGCTCTACAGCCAGCGCGACGGCAAACTCGCCTGGTCGAAACTGGCACCGGCGCTCCTCTGCATCGGTATTGGTCTGGCCTGCGTAAACATCGCCGAGTTAAGCCACGGCTTGCCGGATTTCAACTGGGTGCGTTACGCATCAGGCATCGCGCTGGCGTTGGTTTCGGTCGTCTGCTGGGCGTGGTATGCCCTGCGTAATGCTCGCTGGCTGCGGGAAAATCCGGATAAACATCCGATGATGTGGGCTACCGCCCAGGCGCTGGTGACGCTGCCGGTCTCGCTGCTGGGCTATCTTGCCGCCTGCGGCTGGTTGAGCACACAGCCGGAAGTTTTTCCGCTACCGTTTGGCCCACGCCCGGTCGTGTTCATTACCCTGATGATCGTGATTGCGGTGCTCTGCTCCTGGGTAGGCGCATTGTGCTGGAACATTGCTAGCCAGCGTTTACCGACGGTGATCCTTGGGCCGCTGATCGTTTTCGAGACGCTTGCCGGGCTGCTTTATACCTTTGTTTTGCGTCACAGCGTACCACCGCTGCTTACGCTGAGCGGCATCACTCTGTTGGTATTGGGTGTAGTGATCGCCGTGCGGGCAAAGCCTGTGAAGCCAGCGCTTCAGACGTTGAGCGAAGAAGTAAAAAACACCTGATCGGGCCGCACAGTTGAAGATACACCCCCAAAGGGGTATATCTTCAACTTAAAGATGCATTTAAAATGCATCTTATATTATCGATGACGAGGTAACGACTATGGCCTTCCGCGACCAACCTTTAGGCGAGCTGGCGCTCTCCATCCCACGCGCATCCGCGCTGTTTCGTAAATACGATATGGACTACTGCTGCGGCGGTAAGCAAACCCTGGCTCGCGCCGCGGCTCGCAAGGAACTGGACGTTGAAATTATTGAGGCTGAACTGGCGCAACTGGCTGAACAGCCGGTTGAGAAAGACTGGCGTACCGCTCCGCTGGCCGAAATCATCGATTACATCATCCCACGCTACCACGATCGTCACCGCGAACAACTACCGGAATTGATTTTACAGGCCAGCAAAGTCGAACGCGTACACGCCGATAAGCCGAACGTACCAAAAGGCCTGGCTAAATACCTCACCATGCTGCACCAGGAGCTTTCCAGCCACATGATGAAAGAGGAGCAGATTCTGTTCCCGATGATCAAACAGGGCATGGGCAGCCAGGCAATGGGGCCAATCAGCGTGATGGAAAGTGAACATGACGAAGCGGGCGAACTGCTGGAAGTCATTAAACACACGACCAACAATGTGACGATTCCGCCCGAAGCCTGCACCACCTGGAAGGCGATGTATAACGGCATTAACGAAATGATCGACGACCTGATGGAACACATCAGTCTCGAAAACAACGTGCTGTTCCCGCGCGCGCTGGCGGGCGAATAAAAAGGGTGCCTTAGGTTCCTTTCCCAGGAATCGGATCCGAATATGCGGGGATTGCTCCCCGCATAACGGCTATTTCTTCGTTTCGCAAGCGAGAACAGCCTTAAACTCAATACCGCGCTCCTTGACGCTCAATTCGCAGAGCGAATCTCCCATCATCAACGCCAATCCCAGCACCGTAAAACAGAGTACTATGATTGCCACAAGGGCGTATTTTGTCAGCATTGCGTTGCCTCCATGCGAAGAAGAGGCTACTATCCGATTGTTTGGTTCGGGTAGTCAGCCTCAGGTTGATAATTAACATCTTCCTGGGGCCTCCTCTCTCCGACCTCCGCAGTAGCCTGAAGTCAGAAAGCCTCAGGCACCCGCCAGCAATCATACCCTTCGCCGCGCAAAACACTGTTTGTTTATACAGTAAAGTTTAATTTTCGGAATACGTTTAGACGGGCATAAAAAAGGTGCCGTTAAGCACCTTTTTGACATTTCTCATCCGCTTATCTGGCGATGGCTTTCTTTCTCAGGAACATCCAGCCCAGCCCCAGAATCACGAACCACAGCGGGGTGACGATCAGCGCCTGACGGGTATCGGTTTCCAGCGTCAGCAGAACGATAACGAACGCGAAGAACGCCATGCACACCCAGCACATCACTTTACCCAGCGGCATCTTATAGATTGATTTCTCATGCAGATGCGGACGCTGTTTACGGTACACCAGGTAAGAGCACAGGATAATCGTCCACACGAACATAAACAGAATCGCGGAGACAGTGGTGATCATGGTAAACGCCGCGATCACGCTTGGGTTCACATACAGCAGTACTACACCGCCCAGCAGGCAGATACAGGAGAAGGTCAGCCCTTTTGCCGGTACTGCGCGTTTGGAGAGTTTAGCGAAGGCTTTCGGCGCCACGCCATCTTGTGCGAGACCAAACAGCATGCGGCTGGTTGAGAACACACCGCTGTTTGCGGAAGACGCCGCAGACGTCAGCACCACAAAGTTGATGATACTCGCCGCCGCTGGCAGCCCCACCAGCACAAACAGTTCAACGAACGGACTTTTCTCCGGAACCACAGAGCTCCACGGCGTGACCGACATAATAATGATCAGCGCGAAGACGTAGAACATGATGATACGAATCGGAATCGAGTTGATGGCGCGCGGCAGCGATTTCTCCGGATCTTTGGTTTCCGCAGCGGTAGTGCCCACCAGCTCAATACCGACGAAGGCGAAGACCGCTATCTGGAAGCCTGCGAAGAAGCCGCTAATGCCTTTCGGGAACCAGCCGCCGTCATTCCACAGATGCGCAAACGAAGCTTCGGTACCGTTTGGCGCCTGGAAGTGCATCAGCACCATCACCAGGCCGACGACAATCAACCCCACGATGGCGACGATTTTAATCATCGCAAACCAGAACTCCATCTCACCAAACATCTTCACGGTGGCAAGGTTGAGGCTCAGCAGGAGTACGACAACAGCAAGCGACGCCACCCAGTCCGACAGTCCCGGGAACCAGAACTGCGCATAGGCGGTTATCGCCACCACGTCAGCCATACCGGTGACAACCCAGCAGAACCAGTAAGTCCAGCCGGTGAAGTAGCCCGCCCACGGGCCGAGCAGGTCGGCGGCGAAGTCGCTGAAAGATTTATATTCGAGGTTGGATAACAGCAACTCCCCCATCGCACGCATCACGAAGAAGAGCATGAAGCCGATTATCATATAAACAAAAATAATCGACGGCCCGGCAAGGCTAATCGTTTTCCCGGAACCCATAAACAACCCGGTACCAATCGCGCCGCCAATCGCGATAAGCTGAATATGCCGGTTGGTGAGGTTTCGCCGCAGCGATTGTTCAGCCGGTGCCTGTTCTTCGTCGGCAGCGACTTTTATCTGATCTACCATGTGATTTTCTTCCTGTTGGTTCTGTCTGTGTTGTGCAGGCTCTTGTGGCCTTTATTTCATCTAGTGAGACGATCCCGATTATAGGATGACTCGATATTAGGTAAGAATCGGCGGGATGAATACTATGATTTGAATATAATGTTAAGTATATGTTGAAAGTGAGTGTTATATCACTCCAGGTATGGGAAACACGTCACAAAAATACACGCAATAGACGTATTTGCAAGATAAAACTCCAGCGAATGTCTAACTTAAGGATTAATCACTGATTTTGGTTATCCCCTCACCATAAGGAGAGGGGATGATACGGGCTTACAGGATTTCCAGCAGCTCGACTTCAAAGACCAGGGTGCTGAATGGCGGGATGGATGCACCCGCGCCGCGCTCACCGTAGGCCAGGTTGTGAGGAATGGTCAGTTCCCATTTGGAGCCGACTGGCATCAGGGTCAGTGCTTCGATCCAGCCTGCGATAACGCCGTTTACCGGAAACTCAGCCGGTTCGCCGCGCGCGACGGAGCTATCAAATACCGTGCCGTCGATCAGTTTACCGGTGTAGTGCACACGAACATGGTCGGTACGCGCCGGGATAGCGCCTTCGCCCTGAGTCAGTACGCGGAATTGCAGACCGGATTCGGTGCTGTTCACGCCTTCTTTCTCACGGTTTTCTTCCAGGTATTTCACACCGTCAGCCGCCATCGCCGCAAAACGTTCTTTACGCACGGCATCAGCACGTTCGTGGATTTCACGCAGGGCGCGATGCACAGCTTCAACCGGCACAGCAGGCTGTTTGCCTTCCAGCGCATCAGAGATGCCTGCAACCAGCGCTTCCGGCAGCAGGCCTTCTAAACCGGATTCACTCAGTTGCTGTCCTACCTGCAGGCCGATGCCATAGCTTGCCTGTGCTTCGATGGTGTCAAAAGTCGGGGTGGCCATTGTCTTTCCTTTCTTCGGGTATAAAGTAGCGGGCAGCATAACAGCCATGCCCGATACGGTAAACTTTGTGTCAGGAAAGATGACAAATCACGGGGAAAAAGAAACAATAGGCCGGAAGAATGATCTTACCTATGGATATGTCGCGAAAGCGCGCTTTGCCACATCGTTCAGGCAGTTAGCCAGCTATACTCGTGACGAGGATTATAAAAAACGCGGAGCAGGAGGAAAACCATGCCCGGGCGATTTGAGTTAAAACCTACGCTGGTGAAGATTTGGCATGCGCCGGATAATCTTCGCATCATGGATCCGCTACCGACCCCGCACCGTCGCGGCATTATTATTGCCGCCCTGGCAGTGATTATCGGTTTTCTGTTGCCATCCGCTGACGATAACACGCCTGATCCCGTCAGCCGCAATGCGCAGCTCGACGTTCAGTCTCAGTCACGTCCACAGCCGGACAACCCGCCTGTCCAGCCGCAACTGGTTACACCGAATAACGATCCCGGTCAGGTGGCGCCTATTGAACCCGAACCGATCCCTGAAGAGCAGCCGCAGGAAGAGCCACAGGCGCAAAGCCAACCGCAGACGCAGCCGTTCCAGGAAAATCAGGGGATTGACCAGCAGTGGCGCTCTTACCGCGTTGAGCCGGGGAAAACGCTGGCACAGTTATTCCGCGACCATAACCTCCCGGCGACCGATGTTTACGCCATGGCGCAGGTTGAAGGCGCAGGCAAGCCGCTGAGCAATCTGCAAAACGGCCAAATGGTGCAAATTCGTCAGAACGCCAGCGGCGTCGTGACCGGGCTGACTATCGATACCGGGAATGGACAAGTGCTGTTTACCCGCCAGCCGAACGGGAGCTTTATCCGGGTGCGTTAACGCATTAGCCCGATGATAACATCATCGGGCTGACCTTACTTTTTGCTGACCTTATTCACCCACCAGATCCCCGAACACACCAGCACCAGCGCCACCGCGTACTTCAGCTCGAAAATATTCTCGCCGAGGAAAATCGCCGACAGCACCGTCCCCGCTACCGGAATAACAAAATTAAACGGCGCAATCATGCTGACGCGGTTGTATTTAAGGATCACGCTCCACAGGGCGAAAGCGACGGATGAGAGGAACACCAGATACGCGAGAACCGCCAGTGCCGTGGTGCTCTCTATCGCCAGATGTCCCCCCGTCAGATAGCCCCCCACGACCAGCGCAAAACCACCAATAGCCAGTTGCCAGCCGGTCATGACTGTCGGGTCTACCGTTTGCGATATCCGCTTACCATACAGCGTTGATGCGGAGAGGATAAAAGCCGCCAGCACCACAAAGCCATCTCCCTGCCAGACAAAGCTAAAATCGGCCAGCGAGTGGTTGAAGTTCACCAGCATCACGCCGATAAAGCCCAGCACGCAGCCGATGGTTTTGTTATAGCTCAGCCGGTCGTTCTGGTAGATAAAGTGCGCCAGCAGGACGCTGAAGAAGGTGCCTGTCGCATTCATAATCGAGCCCTTTACGCCCGTGGTGAATGCAAGGCCGATATAAAAGAACGCATACTGGATAGACGTCTGAGTGAGCCCCAGCAGCGTGAGTTGGCCAAACTGACGGCTATTCAATCGCGCAATGGGTTTACGCTGCGTCAGCGCAAAGAGCAGCAGCACCAGCCCGGCAAGCAGAAAACGGTAGCCGGCGAAAACTATTTTCGACGGAATATCGTCGGTGGCGATATGAAAAAGCTCATAGCCATTCTTAATGGCGGGATAGGAACTTCCCCATAATAAACAGCAGAGTGTCGCGCAGGCATAAGCCACATGTTTACGGGCAAAGACGGGAGCCGGGCAGGCAGTTTCCATTCCATACACCAGAGTTAAAATGACGTTTCATTTATTATCATGGATCGTATGAGAAATAGCTACCATACCAGCATTAAAGCGAGTGCGATAAAAAGCAAAACGCCGGCACAGGGCCGGCGTCTTGTCGTGGTGATGAGTAATTAATTACTCAGCAACAACGTTTACAACCAGTTTAGCGAAGACTTCGCTGTGAACCTGGAAGTCAACTTCGTGCTCACCAGTGGTACGCAGAACGCCGTTCGGCAGACGAACTTCGCTCTTAGCCACTTTAACGCCTGCTGCAGAAACTGCATCAGCGATATCGCGGGTACCGATGGAACCGAACAGTTTACCTTCGTCGCCAGCTTTAGACGCGATGGTCACGTTGCCCAGTGCATTGATTGCTTCAGCACGTGCATTCGCAGCGGCCAGAACGTCAGCCAGTTTGGCTTCCAGTTCAGCACGGCGTGCTTCGAAAAATTCAACGTTTTTCTTGGTAGCAGGAACAGCTTTACCCTGTGGTACCAGGAAGTTACGAGCATAGCCCGCTTTAACGTTAACCTGATCACCCAGGCTACCCAGGTTTGCTACTTTATCAAGCAGAATAACTTGCATTACCTTATCCTCTCAAAGTCGTATTAATGGACCGTGACCGATTACTGATGACGATCAGTGTACGGCAGCAGGGACAGGTAACGAGCGCGTTTGATAGCGCGAGCCAACTGACGCTGGTATTTTGCACGGGTACCGGTGATACGGCTTGGGACAATCTTACCGCTTTCGGTGATGTAGTTTTTCAGCGTAGCGATATCTTTATAGTCGATCTCTTGAACGCCTTCCGCGGTGAAACGGCAGAACTTGCGACGACGGAAATAACGTGCCATATGGCTAGTCTCCAGAATCTATCAATTCAATCTGCTCGGCATGCAGAACCATTTTTGTCAGGCCATTCTTTGCTTTGTGGCAAGAGATAAAGCCCTGAACGGTTATGCGACTGCCGACCGTTATACTGTGAGTAATGGCCTGGTTTTGGTGTCCGCTAATAATAACGGGCATTTGGCACCACGCCTGCCGGTGAAAACCGGCTTCCTCCTGCACAGAACGATGCTCAAGCACGAACTGGCAATGAGGTATTCCTGATGGACTGACCTTTCGAAGGGGAGCCCTGCACACGGTGCCGGACAGCGCCAGACGGTTGGTCATCAGAAATTACTCTTCAGAATCCCCAGCTTCAGCATCATCTGCGGTTTCGTTTGCGAAATCATCGCGACGTTCACGACGCTCGTCTTTCGCTTTAACCATCGGAGATGCTTCGGTAACAGCGTGTTTAGTACGCATAACCATGCTGCGGATAACGGCATCGTTGAAGCGGAAAGTTGTTTCCAGCTCATCGATAACTTCCTGCGGTGCTTCAACGTTCAGCAGAACGTAGTGAGCTTTGTGCAGTTTGTTGATCGGATAAGCCAACTGACGGCGGCCCCAGTCTTCCAGACGGTGGATCGTACCTTCTGCACCAGTGATAGCAGCAGAGTAACGCTCGATCATGCCCGGAACCTGTTCGCTCTGGTCAGGATGGACCATAAAAACGATTTCGTAATGACGCATCGAATTGCTCCTTACGGATTATTCAGCCTCCTGTCTGGGTCAGCCGCGGCCCATGGAGGCAAGGAACGTGTTAAAGGGCGGCTGAAAAATTGACGCGTCATAATACTGGTATGCCCCGTGAAACTCAAGGTGATTGCACAAATAATTCGCACAAAGCGCAAACTCAGATTAACCCGTTGATTTAAAATTAGACGACACAAGAGTCGCGGTTTTTTTGAACAATCGCATCAAAAATGGTCACGATTAAACCTAATAGAAAAGATTACACTTTAATCAGAGAACAACTGTGTTGAGAGGAGGGGTCGTTACCCTAAGCATCAGACTGAAGTGGAGCGTACAGGATGAAAAAAATCACCATTGCCATTCTCGCGGCGCTGTTGCTCAGTGCAAACGTCTCCGCCGCCATAAAAATAGATGCCCGCCAGGCCCGCAATATGGACGATGTGCAGAGCTTAGGGGTCATTTATATTAACCATAATCTCGCCACCCTGAGTGAGGCTGAACTGGCACTCAATGAAGAAAGCGATGCACAGGGCGCGACCTATTTCCGCCCCATCATTATGCATGAGCCAGGCAGCAACGGCGCGATTCATGCCAGCGCCGATATTTACCGTTAAAGCATGCAGAAAGGCCCCGGATCCTGACCGATAGCATCCCTGAGGTGAATCAGATCCGGGGTGCCTTGTTACTTCTGACCGTAGTAGGCGTCAGGCCCATGCTTACGCATGAAGTGTTTGTTCATCAGATAGCTGTCGATAGGTTGGAGTTGCGGATTGATGCCGCGCGCAATCCACGCCATTCGCGCAACTTCTTCCATCACCACGGCGTTATGCACTGCATCATGTGCATCTTTTCCCCACGCGAACGGCCCATGTTGATAGACCACAACACCCGGCGTATGCAGCGGCTCAACGTCACCCAGCGTTTCGATGATCACTTTACCGGTATTCAGCTCATACTCCCCCTGCACCTCTTCTTCGCTTAACGCCCTGGTACAGGGAATATCGCCGAAGAAGTAGTCCGCATGGGTCGTACCCAATGCCGGGATCGCCATGCCTGCCTGCGCCCACGCCGTGGCATGGGTGGAGTGGGTATGCACGATGCCGCCGAGTGACGGGTAGCGACGGTAGAGTTCGAGATGGGTTGCGGTGTCTGATGAAGGACGATACTGCCCGTCCACCACCTTGCCGCTCATATCCACCACCACCATATCGCCCGCTTTCATGGTTTCGTAGGCGACGCCGCTCGGCTTGATCACCACCAGCCCACGTTCGCGGTCAATAGCGCTGACGTTGCCCCAGGTAAAAGTCACCAGCCCGTAGCGCGGCAGATCCATATTGGCTTCAAACACCTGCTGCTTTAGCTTTTGCATTATGCTGCCTCCACCAGGCCTGCTTTAGCCATACGCGCTTTCACCCAGTCACGCGCTTTCGCTACTTCCCTCGCCGGGTCATCCGACGTTTCGCTCCACATCTCAATCAGATAGGGCCCGCAATAGCCACTCTGTTTGAGAGTTTCGAAGCAGCGCTCGAAATCGACCACGCCTTCGCCAAAGGGTACATTTTTAAAGACGCCCGGTTTGGTGTCTTTGACGTGAACCGCGACGATATGCCCCATTCCTGCCTGGAGTTCCATTTGCACGTCGTTATCCCATGCTGACAGATTGCCGATGTCAGGATAGAGCTGGAACCACGGGTTATTCAGGTAGTGTGCGTAACCCAGCGCCTTGCTGATGGAGTTCATCAACGGGTAATCCATGATCTCCATCGCCAGCGTCACCTGCGCGCGGCTGGCCATTTCAACGCTCTCTTTCAGCCCTTCACGAAAACGACGACGCGTCTCGTTGTTGGCTTCCTGATAGTAGACGTCATAGCCCGCCAACTGAATAACGCGAATGCCAACGTCCTGAGCGAACTGGATAGCTTTGCGCATAATCTCCAGCCCCTGCGCGCGCACCGCGTCATCTTCGCTACCCAGTGGGAAACGTCGATGGGCGGAAAGACACATGGACGGCACACGAACGCCGGTTTCAACTACCGCATTGACCAGCGCCAGACGCTGCTCGCGGCTCCAGTTGAGGCGCGACAAGCGATCGTCGGTTTCATCAACTGACATCTCGACAAAGTCGAAGCCTAACGTTTTCGCCAGTTGCAGACGTTCCAGCCAGCACTCCCCGGCGGGGAGCGCTTTTTCATAGATGCCAAGCGGGATCTGTTTGGACAACATATCCGCTCCTTAGCCCCACAGTTGGGCAATGGAACGCTTGAACTGACGCGCAGCCTCGACCGGAGACGCGGCATCGCGGATGCTGCGGCCAGCGATAAAGACATGAATTGGAATGCCTTTGAACAGCGGCAGATCTTCCAACGCCAGGCCACCGGTGACGGTCACTTTAAAGCCCATATCGGAAAGACGTTTGATGGCGGTGATGTCCGCTTCGCCCCATGCTACGCCCGCGGCCTGCGCGTCACGGCTGCGGTGATAAACCACCTGCTGAATACCTGCGTCACGCCACTGCTGCGCCTGTTCCCATGTCCAGTAGCCTGTCAGTTCAATCTGCACGTCGCCGTTAAACTCTTTTGCCACATCCAGCGCGCCTTTGGCGGTGTTGATATCCGCACAGCAGATAACCGTCACCCAGTCGGCGTTAGCTTCAAAGCACATGCGAGAAAGAATTTTGCCCGCATCAGCAATTTTAGCGTCCGCCAGCACAATTTTGTTCGGATAGAGCGCTTTCAGATCGCGCACCGCGCGGACGCCTTCGCCCACGCACAGGATAGTGCCCACTTCAATGATGTCGACCTCTTCGGCGATCAGGCGAGTCGTTTCGTAAGCGCTGTCCATGGTTTGGTTGTCCAGCGCGACCTGCAACATTGGTAATGACATCTGCAATTCCTTCTTAAGCTGCCGCGTTGGTGCGGTCAATTAAATCCAGTACTTCCTGCTCGGTACGGCAGGCACGTAAACGGTCAAAGTTGGCTTCATCTTCAAACAGGTTAACGATCTGCATGATGCCCACTTCCTGATGGGTATTGGCATCGACCGCCGCCAGGGTGATGAGGATATCGACCGGGTCGTTATCCTCGTGATTGAACACCAGCGGCTTTTTCAGCGTCACCAGGGCAAAACCGGTTTTCTTCACGCCCTCTTCCGGACGGCCATGCGGCATCGCCAACCCCGGTGCAATCACAAAGTAGGGGCCATGTTGCTCGACGCCGTCGAGAATCGCCTGGTAGTAGCGCGGCTCAACGACATCCGCCGCCACCAGCAGGTCGACGCCGATCTTTACCGCTTCCTGCCAGGTGCTGGCTTCCGCCTGTAAAAGGATGGAGTGGTTTTGCGCCAGCGAATCACGTAGTTTCATTTCGCGTCCTTATTTAACGTCCTGCGGGAAGTGCTCTTTAATGACCTCCAGCAGCTTGGGGCCAAAATCCGCAGGCGACAGCATGTTACGCACGCCAACCACATATTTATTGCCTGTTACGCTGATTTCGCCCGCGATATGCGTGGAAGCGATGATGATATCCGCGCCACTCAGTTCACTTTTATATTCACCCACTGCGCAGCTATTTACCGTGTGATCGATGTTTGACTGGGTTAAGAACTGATCCACTTTCATCTTCATGATCATGGAACTGCCCTGCCCGTTACCACATACAGCCAGAATACGAACGGTCATAATCAAAACTCCTTATTGAGCAGAAGCTTCTGCCAGTTGTTTTTCCGCATCTTCTTCAGCGCGCAGCGCGCGTCCGGCAAAGAACATGTAAACCAGTGCAATAACGATGATGACGGCCATAAAGGCGATGCCGATGGAGAAGAAGCCTTGCATCATCGGCGGGGCCAGAATTGACCAGTCCGCCATGCCCATCCAGGCGCTCATACCGGTGAGTTTTACCGCCCAGACGCAGCCGAAGATTTCAATCATCCCCATCACCAGACAAATCTTGATAGCCGCCCGCCAGCCGCCGAAGTGGTTAGCGAACACGCCAATGGTGGCGTTGGAGAAGAACATCGGGATAAAGCCCGGGATAATCAGAATGGAGGAGCCACAGGCGACCAGGATGCCAACCGCAATCAACTGACCGATGGTGCCCCACATAAAGCCCCAGACCACGGCGTTCGGCGCGAAGCTATAGATAGCCGCACAGTCAATCGCCAGAACAGCACCCGGGATCAGGCGTTGGGAAATGCCGTTAAACGCTTCAGAGAGTTCCGCCACAAACATGCGCACACCCTGAGTGATGATGAAAATCGCCACCGCAAAGGAGAAACCGGTTTGCAGGATGTAGACCGTCCAGTGCACTTTTCCCGCCATGGCCTGCACGGTATCAATGCCGAAGGAGAGCAAAATGGCGCCAAAGAAGATGGTCATAACAATCGCCGTGGAGACGATGTTGTCGTGGAAAATATTCAGCCAGCCAGGGAGCTTGAGGTCTTCAACACTCTCCTCTTTTTTACCGAGGAACGGCGCAACTTTATAGGCAAGCCAGGATGCAAACTGCTGCTGGTGACCGATGGAGAAACCGCAGCCGTCGGTGACTTCCTGGGTTGGCTTATACATCATGTTGGAGGTGATGCCCCAGTAGAGCGAAACCAAAATTGCGGTGCAGATAATGGTCGTCCACATGGAGTAGCCAAAGATGAACAGCGTGACGGCAATCAGCCCCGCCTGCTGGAACATAATGTGGCCGGTAAGCATGATCGTGCGAATACCGGTGATACGGCGCAGCAGTACGTAACAAATGTTCAGCGCCAGCGCCAACAGCACCGCATACCCCACCCAGCTATAGGCATCGCCCATCCGCTCGATGGTCGCCATCATTGAAGCGTAAGTATCTGAAATTGCACCATTGATGCCGTAGACTTCCGACATTTTCGCCACAACAGGTTTAAAGGTGCTGGTCAGGATGCCGGAACCGGCCTGCAGCAGCATAAAACCGATAATGGTTTTGATAGTGCCTTTGATAATGACGCTGACGCTTTTGCGCAGCAGGATATAACCCAGGCAGGTCACAATACCCAGCAACAGCGGAGCATTGGTCATGACCTGATTAAAAAAGACGGTAAAGATGTTGTAGAGGATATCCATAACGCTCTCCGAAAATGAAGGCGCTGCGGTCAGCGCGCATCAGTCTGTTAGTCCGCTCACTCTAATAATCAAAAGTAATCACAACAAGATTCAAACTGATTAAATGTGACTTGCGCCGCAATAATAATCACACAGAATTAAAGCGTTTATTCACTTACGCCAAAACAGAAAAATAGCTCAATTAAATCAATAAAATATAAAAAATACACTTTGATTCATCACGTTACAAAAGACTTATCTGGTCAAATACACATACAAAAGAAGACAAAAAAGGCCATTGCAATCCTGAAAATTTAGCGTCACTATCAATCATAACAAATCAAAGTGTGACGTATTTTGAATAATTAGTGAGGAAGAGATCATGAGTAAAGTGGAAACCATCACCCGTGAGTCCTGGATCCTGAGTACCTTCCCGGAGTGGGGAAGCTGGCTGAATGAAGAGATAGAACAGGAGCAGGTCGCTCCGGGAACCTTCGCGATGTGGTGGCTGGGTTGTACGGGGATCTGGCTGAAATCGCAGGGGGCGACGAATATCTGCGTCGACTTCTGGTGTGGTACAGGCAAACAAAGCCACGGCAATCCGCTTATGAAGCAGGGGCATCAGATGCAGCGCATGGCCGGTGTGAAAAAACTGCAGCCAAACCTGCGCACCACGCCGTTTGTGCTCGATCCATT
Organism: Pseudocitrobacter cyperus; assembly: GCF_039889165.1. Lineage (NCBI taxonomy): Bacteria > Pseudomonadati > Pseudomonadota > Gammaproteobacteria > Enterobacterales > Enterobacteriaceae > Pseudocitrobacter > Pseudocitrobacter cyperus. Next base: position 129,636 of record NZ_JAYMYY010000007.1, read on the forward strand.
CGCCATTCGGCAGATCGACGCCGTGCTGGCCACTCACGATCATAACGATCATATTGATGTGAACGTTGCCGCAGCCGTGATGCAAAATTGCGCCAGCGACGTGCCGTTTATCGGGCCGAAAACCTGCGTCGATCTGTGGATTGGCTGGGGGGTTCCAAAAGATCGCTGCATCGTAGTCAAGCCTGGCGATGTGGTCAAAGTGAAGGATATTGAAATCCATGCGCTGGACGCCTTTGACCGCACGGCGCTGATCACCCTTCCCGCCGATCAAAAAGCCGCAGGCGTACTACCGGATGGCATGGATGAACGCGCCGTTAACTACCTGTTCAAAACCCCTGGCGGCACGCTCTACCACAGCGGAGATTCCCACTACTCCAACTACTACGCGAAGCACGGCAACGAGCACAAAATTGACGTGGCGCTGGGCTCTTATGGCGAAAACCCGCGTGGTATAACCGATAAAATGACCAGCGCCGACATCCTGCGCATGGCCGAGGCGCTGAATACCCAGGTGGTTATCCCGTTCCACCACGATATCTGGTCGAACTTCCAGGCCGATCCGCAGGAGATTCGCGTGCTCTGGGAGATGAAAAAAGACCGCCTGAAGTATGGTTTCAAGCCGTTTATCTGGCAGGTTGGCGGCAAATTCACCTGGCCTCTGGATAAAGACAATTTCGAATATCACTACCCACGCGGTTTCGACGATTGCTTTACCATTGAGCCAGACCTACCGTTCAAATCATTCCTGTAATCCACCTTGTTGCCGGATGACCTTTGCTCATCCGGCCTGCATGCTCTTAATTACCGGATAGATCCTATCCGGTATATTCCTGACATAGTATTTTCGTGATATTTCAAATATCATCTTCGATCATCATTTTTTATCGGATTAGCTCATGACCGAAGCGCAAAGACATCAAATATTGCTGGAACTCCTGGCACAAACCGGCTTTGTTACCGTGGGGCAGGTGATCACCCGGCTGGGGATCTCTCCGGCGACAGCCCGACGGGATATCAACAAGCTTGATGAGAGCGGGAAGCTGAAAAAAGTGCGCAACGGTGCTGAAGCTATCAATCAACCGCGCCCGCGCTGGTCGCCGATGAATATTCATCAGGCGCTGAATCACGACGAGAAAGTGCGTATCGCCAGGGCGGCATCGCAACTGGTTATGCCTGGTGAAAGCGTGGTAATTAACTGTGGATCGACCGCTTTTCTGCTGGGCCAGGAGATCTGCGGCAAACCGGTGCAAATCATTACCAACTATTTGCCCCTGGCGAACTATCTGATAGACCAGGAGCATGAAAGCGTGATCATCATGGGTGGGCAGTACAACAAAAGTCACGCCATTACACTCAGCCCGCAGGGCAGCGAAAATAGTCTCTACGCTGGCCACTGGATGTTCACCAGCGGGAGAGGGCTCACCGCGGAAGGGTTGTATAAAACCGACATGCTCACCGCGATGGCCGAACAAAAAATGCTTAATGTCGTCGGTAAGCTCGCCGTACTGGTTGATAGCAGCAAAGTGGGTGAACGCGCAGGCATGCTGTTCAGCCGTGCCGATGAAATAGCAATGGTGATCACCGGAAAACAGGCAGACCCGGAGATCCTCAGCAAACTTGAGGAGCAGGGTGTGCAGGTGCTACGCGTTTAGAGATGCTGTTTAAAGAAAGCCACGGTACTCGCCAGCGCTTCCGGCGTAATGCGATGGCGCACACCAGCCTGCCAGATGCAGGTTAAGTTGGCATCCAGCCCTTCACGCTTCAGCGCCTGCTGAAGACGGAATGTCTCTCCCGGCGGCACGACATCATCGGCATCGCCGTGCCAAAGCAGCAGCGGCCTGTCCGCGACGCGCGCAAGTTGTTGACTCACATCCCACCCGGCAAGCGGCGTCGCCAGAGGGCCGCGTTGTTCTGCGGCAGGGGGAAACAGCGTTGTGGAAAGCGAACTGAAATAACCGGAACCCATCAGGCTGGCAACGCATTTAAGTTCAGGATGGCGCGTCATGATCCCCAATGCCGTCATACCGCCCATCGACGCCCCCGCCACGGCCAATCGCCCGTCATTTATCAGCCGCTCCTGGTAGAGCGCGTCCTGCAGGGCCGGGAACTCGTTGAAATTTTGCAGCAGGATCTGCCAGAAATGCTGTAATCGTTCCTGTTCATCACCATGAAAACGCGAGCCATGTTCTGCCGCACTGGGCATCACTACCCGGAATCCGGCCTGCGCCAGGGCGACCGCAAAATAGCTATACACCAGATTTGACGATGTAAAACCATGATAAAACACAATGCAAGGCAGCGGTTTTTCTACACAGCCTTTCGGGAAAGCATGTAAAACTTCATTGCCCGCGAGCATACGCATTTCAAGTTCAATCATGGAGCGACTCCTTACGGCATACTGAGAAGTAAGACAAAAGTGGATACCACTTTATCTGATTTTTAACATTGAGAACCAGGTTGTACTTTCGTGAAATTTTCATTCGAAAATAGCGTTTGAGATAACAAATCGGGAACATTCCCCTAATGGGATTTTCCTTATACCACTACACTACAAATATCAGGAAACGGGATATGGTTATGCGTCGCTTTACTCCTCTGTTACTGGCGTTATTGTTGAGTGGTTGCAGCATACTGGAAGGGACGCCTACGGCACCTCCGGCGGCAACGGATACTCCACAAGAAATTCGTCGTAACCAGACGGAAGGCTTACAGCGGATGGGCACCATTAGCGTCATGATATATGGCTCGCCAATGGATGTCGAAGCTGCCCTGAAAGCTAAAGCGATTGCGGCCAAAGCGGATTACTACGTGATTATCATGATCGATGACAGCACGGTGGTTCCGGGGCAGTGGTATTCGCAGGCCATCCTTTACCGTAAATAGTAGACAACATTGTTGAATCTTATTTACGCAGGTTTGTACCTTATTCACGTTTCCCTGATGCAATATGGCGTCATCAACGACTCATTCGAAGGAGCGAATGAAAGTATGCCCTGACGTCTGCTATGGACTGCCCAATTGGGTTTTGTATATGGAGCTGACGATGAAACGATCTCTTACTTTATCTACCCTGCTATTTTCTGGTGGTGCGAACTCAGCAGTAGCGCAATCGGCTGAATTTGCCAGCGCGGATTGTGTTACCGGCCTTAATGAAATCGGACTCATTTCCGTGAACAATATCTCTGGTAGTCAGCAAGACGTAGAGGATGCCATCGCGCATAAAGCCGATGAGCAAGGCGCTTCCTGGTATCGCATTGTTCAGATGTACGAAGAACAGCAGCCGGACAACTGGCGAGCACAGGCGATTATCTATGCCTGAAACTAAAAAAAGCGTGGAAGGGTAGATTCCTGTAACCTCTCTTCCACGCCCTCCCGCTATACTCCCCCGGTCGCCCTCAGCAGTACATCATTGCTAACCTGCTCACTGAGTAACGCCCCACCGCGCGTATCCAGCATCATCCGACACCAGGCCTGCGCTATTGGCGGAGAAGCATACTTCAGCATTTGCGCCCCTGCGCCCAGCAGATAAATTTGCATGGCTATTTCACGCCCCTGCGCTTCCGACGGCTTACGTAACCGCTGCTGTAGCTGTCGCCACTGGCGATCGTAGTGCCGATCCCGACCTTTCACTTCGCCACACATCTCTGCCAGCAGTTCAAGCGCATCCGGTTGTTTTGTCAGTACCCGCAATACATCCAGGCACATGATATTCCCGGAACCTTCCCAGATACTGTTGACCGGCATTTCACGATAAAGACGCGGCAGTTCATTCTCCTCGCAATAACCGGAGCCCCCCAACACTTCCATCGCCTCGGCCACAAACGGCACTCCCGTTTTGCAGATGGCGAACTTCGCCGCTGGGGTAAACAGCCGTGCCCATAGCCGTTCCGATTCCTGTTGAGGACGTCCCCATGCGCCTGCAAGACGGAACAGAAACGCCGTTTGCCCTTCAAGCTGCAACGCCATCCGCCCCAGTACCTGATGCATCAACGGCAGATCGACCAGGTTTTTGCCGAACGCCTGTCGCTGGAAGGCATGATAGAGCGCGACCGACAGCGCCCGCCGCATCATGCTATGGCTACCCAACGCACAGTCAAAGCGCGTCAATCCACCCATACGCAGAATTTGCCGCACGCCTTCCCCCTCTTCGCCCAACAGCCAGCCGCTGGCGTCCTGAAACTCTACTTCACTGCTGGCGTTCGAGCGATTGCCGAGCTTATCCTTCAGCCGTTCGATACGAATGGCGTTGCGCTGACCGTCCGGCAACAGTCGTGGGACAAAGAAACAAGAGAGCCCGCCTTTGGCCTGCGCCAGCACCAGATGTGCGTCGCTTTGCGGCACGGAGAAAAACCATTTATGCCCCACCAGCCGATAGCTGCCATCAGTTAAGCGTTCCGCACGCGTGGTGTTACTCAATACATCCGAACCACCCTGCTTTTCAGTCATCCCCATGCCCAGTAGCAGGCCGCGCTTTTGCTCTGCGGGCAACAGGTGCGGATCGTAGCGATCGCTTAACAGCGGCGTGAGCCACTCGTTAAATTCAGCAGGCAGGGCCTGTTGCAGCAACGGCGTTGCCGCGAAGGTCATGGTAATCGGGCACAGCGTTCCGGCTTCCACCTGAGCATGCAGCATAAAGCGCGCGGCGCGGGCAACGAACGAGCCCGCACGCGCATCCTCTTCCCACGGCAGATTGTGTACCCGGTTGGCGCACAGCCCCTGCATCAGCAGATGCCACGCGGGATGAAAACGCACGTCGTCCAGCCGCGAGCCGGTGGCGTCGTAGCGCAGAAGCTCAGGGGGATTGGTGTTGGCGAGCCGCCCAAGCTCCAGCGATTCGGCGGTGCCCAGTTGCTGACCAATACTGGCCAGCAGGTCGCTATCCCAGCCTGCGCCTTCGCGTACCAGCGCCTCGCGCAGTGCGCCATCGGACAAAAAAAGATTGCTGTTATTTAACGGGCCAGGCTGATTAAAAACAGTATGCGTTTGCCAGGACATGTGTCTCCCTCCATCAATCGGCAATGCCTTAAGTATGGACAGAGGTAAACATTTGGCGCTGGATTACGGTCACAAAAAAGCCATCCCGCAGGATGGCCTGATTTCAACACGGGAAAAATTACCCGCGCTGGCGTACCGCTTCAAACAGGCAGATGCCCGTCGCCACGGAGACGTTCAGCGAAGAGACGCTGCCCGCCATTGGGATGCTGATCAGTTCGTCGCAGTGCTCGCGGGTCAGACGGCGCATGCCTTCGCCTTCTGCGCCCATCACCAGCGCCATGCGGCCGGTCATTTTGCTCTGATAGAGCGTATGATCGGCTTCACCAGCGGTACCGACGATCCAGATGTTCTCTTCCTGCAACAGACGCATAGTGCGCGCCAGGTTGGTCACGCGGATCAACGGCACGCTTTCTGCTGCGCCACAGGCCACTTTCTTCGCCGTTGCGTTCAACTGTGCAGAGCGGTCGCGCGGAACAATCACCGCGTGCACGCCCGCCGCATCGGCGCTACGCAGGCAGGCGCCGAGGTTGTGCGGATCGGTGACGCCATCGAGGATCAACAGGAACGGGTTTTCCAGCGAAGCGATCAGATCCGGCAGATCGTTTTCCTGATACTGACGGCCCGGTTTCACCCGCGCAATTATGCCCTGATGCACGGCACCTTCGCTTTTCTCATCCAGATACTGGCGGTTCGCCAGTTGGATCACCACGCCCTGCGCTTCCAGCGCGTGGATCAGCGGCAACAAACGTTTATCTTCGCGGCCTTTTAAAATAAAGACTTCCTGAAAACGTTCAGGAGCGCGCTCCAGCAGGGCCTGGACTGCGTGGATACCGTAAATCATTTCACTCATTGATGGACTCGTTGTTAACTTTGTTATCAGGTCACCCTCACCCCACCCTCTCCCTAAGGGAGAGGGAGAAAACCGGCGCCGGACCAAACATCGGCTCGATCGGTTCCCTCTCCCTGCGGGAGAGGGTTAGGGTGAGGGGCGGGTTTTACTCCGCCACTTTCTTCTTCGCCGCGCGCTTCGCTTTGGTTGCGGCAGCAATTTTCTGCGTTTTCTCAGACGGCCTCTTCGCTTTTCTCGCGTCTTTCTTCGCGGCTTTAGGTTTCTGCTTTTTCTCACCGCGGAAAGCGCTGTCCGGCTCAAAATTCACTTTCTTGCCGACCTGGCGACGGCGACTGCCGTTTTTATTCGCCGGGCCTTTCTTCGCTTTTTCGCGTTCAGTTTTGCCGACATTACGCGGCGCACGTTCGCTGGAAATCAACGAGAAGTCAATCTTACGCTCGTCCATGTTTACCGCTTCCACGCGAACTTCCACGCGGTCGCCCAGACGATAGGTCTGCCCGCCGGATTCACCAATCAAACGCTGACCAATCTGGTCGAAACGATAGTAATCGTTATCCAGCGACGAAACGTGCACCAGGCCGTCGATAAACAGTTCATCGAGACGGACAAAGAAGCCAAAACCGGTCACGCTGGCAATGACGCCTTTAAAGACGTTACCCACCTGATCCTGCATGAAGTCACACTTCAACCAGTCAGCGACGTCACGCGTGGCTTCATCAGCGCGGCGCTCGGCCATGGAACAGTGCTGACCGAGTTGCAGCATCTCTTCCATCGAGTAGTGATAGCCACCGGTTTCCGTGGTGTTGCCTTTATGGCCCTGCTCTTTCGCCAGCAGATACTTAATGGCGCGATGCAGCGACAGGTCAGGATAACGGCGAATCGGCGAAGTAAAGTGCGCATACGACTGCAACGCCAGGCCAAAGTGGCCGCGGTTTTCCGGGTCGTAAATCGCCTGCTTCATCGAACGCAGCAGCATGGTTTGCAGCATTTCAGCATCAGGACGATCGGCAACAGATTCCAGCAGCTCGGCGTAGTCGCGCGGCTCCGGCTTGTTGCCGCCCGGCAGTTCCAGGCCCAGCTCCGACAGAACGGAACGGAACGCGGTAATCGCTTCAGTCGTTGGTTTATCGTGAATACGGAACAGCGCCGGTTCTTTCGCTTTCTCAACGAAACGCGCCGCCGAGATGTTCGCCAGAATCATGCACTCTTCAATCAGTTTGTGCGCGTCGTTACGCTGCGTCTGCTCAATACGCTCGATGCGACGTTCGGCGTTAAAGATAAACTTCGCCTCTTCGCTCTCGAACGAGATCCCGCCACGTTCGCCACGCGCTTCATCCAGCACTTTATAGAGGTTATGCAGCTCTTCGATGTGCTTAACCAGCGGCGCATACTGTTCACGCAGATCCTGATCGCCCTGCAGCATATGCCACACTTTGGTGTAGGTCAGACGGGCGTGAGAGCTCATCACCGCTTCATAGAATTTATAGCCCGTTAAGCGGCCTTTCGATGAGACGGTCATTTCGCAGACCATACACAGGCGGTCAACCTGCGGGTTCAGCGAGCACAGGCCGTTCGAGAGCACTTCCGGCAGCATTGGGACAACCTGCGACGGGAAGTAAACGGAGGTGCCACGGTTGCGCGCTTCTTTGTCCAGCGGGGTTGGCGGGCGGACGTAATAGCTTACGTCAGCAATCGCCACCCACAGACGCCAGCCACCGCCGCGTTTTTTCTCGCAGTAAACCGCATCGTCAAAGTCACGAGCGTCTTCGCCGTCGATAGTCACCAACGGTAAATCACGCAGATCGACGCGGCCAATTTTCGCTTCTTCCGGCACCTGCTCTTTCAGCCCGGCAACCTGCGCTTCAACCGCTGGCGGCCAGACGTAAGGGATCTCATGGGTACGCAGCGCCATGTCGACAGCCATGCCGGTGCCCATGTTATCGCCGAGCACTTCGACAATTTTACCAATCGCCTTGGTACGACGGGTCGGGCGCTGGGTCAGTTCTACCACCACCACAAAGCCCATACGCGCGCCCATCACCGCTTCTGGCGGGATGAGAATATCAAAACTCAGGCGGCTGTCGTCCGGCACAACAAAGCCGACGCCCGCATCGGTGAAGTAGCGGCCAACGATTTGCCCAGTTCTCGGCTCCAGCACGCGTACAATACGCGCTTCGCGACGGCCTTTACGATCCGCGCCCAGCGGTTGCGCCAGCACCTGGTCGCCATGCATGCAGACTTTCATCTGTTCGCTGGAGAGATACAGGTCGTCTTTACGCCCCTCTACGCGCAGGAAGCCATAGCCATCGCGATGGCCGATAACCATGCCCTTCAGCAGGTCGAGACGTTCCGGCAGCGCGTAGCACTGACGACGGGTAAAGACGAGTTGCCCGTCACGCTCCATGGCGCGCAGGCGACGGCGAAGGGCTTCAATCTGCTCTTCGCCTTCAATGTTCAGTTCAACCGCCAGCTCTTCGCGATTAGCTGGCTTTTCACGTTTGGTTAAATGATCGAGGATAAATTCCCGGCTCGGGATAGGATTGGCGTATTTTTCAGCTTCGCGGTCCAGGAAAGGGTCTTGTGACATATCGGTTCCTCCGTTGTCATCGTTGTCGGCGATAGTCTTTACTCCACCAACAATAATTTATAAAGCGGTTGATTCTCTTCAACCAAATCGGCCAGTGTGTAGTTATCCAGTTCCTTGAGAAAACTTTGCACGGCTTGAGAAAGCGCCTGTTTCAATCGACAGGCCGGTGTGATGTGGCAGAACTCACTGCTGCAATTCACCAGCGAGAGAGGTTCCAGTTCGCGGACAACGTCGCCTACGCGAATCGTCTCCGCCGGCTTGCCCAGCCGGATCCCGCCATTTTTCCCCCGCACTGCCGTCACGTAGCCCGCACGGCTTAGCTGGTTGATAATTTTCACCATATGGTTACGTGACACGCCATAGACCTCTGTCACTTCAGAGATACTGGTCATCTTGCCATCTGGCAACGACGCCATGTAGATCAGCGCGCGTAATCCATAATCGGTAAAGCTTGTTAACTGCACATCAACCTCAGGGGAACAGGAACTCGGGAAGAATAATTTCGGATATTTATATTGATGATAAACCAGCCACCAGCCAGGTCGCTAATTTTTTCGGTGCGGGAAGGAAAAAAGCGCGGATCTTGCAAGATATTAAGCCGGATTGCAGCGCTGAGCGCGTTATCCGGCTTATCAGCCCGGTTAACCATCGTTACCGGGCATTTCCATCAATTATGCGTCGAACGGGTCGCGCAGGATCATCGTTTCGGTACGATCCGGGCCGGTAGAGATAATATCAATCGGCACACCGGTCACTTCTTCGATACGCTTGATGTAGTTCAGCGCTGCCTGTGGCAGGCCGCTACGCTCTTTCACACCGAAAGTGGATTCAGACCAGCCAGGCATGGTTTCGTAAATCGGTTCGATACCTTCCCAGTCGTCTGCTGCCAGCGGAGTGGTCGTCACTTCGCGGCCATCCGGCATACGGTAAGCCACGCAGAGTTTAACCTCTTTCAGGCCGTCCAGTACGTCCAGTTTAGTCAGGCAGAAGCCAGACAGGGAGTTGATCTGCACCGCACGGCGAACCGCGACGGTATCCAGCCAACCGGTACGACGGCGACGACCAGTGGTTGCACCGTATTCGTTACCCTGTTTGCACAGGAACTCGCCAGTGTCATCAAACAGCTCAGTCGGGAACGGGCCCGCACCCACGCGAGTGGAGTAAGCTTTGATGATACCCAGTACGTAATCCACATAACGCGGGCCCAGGCCGGAGCCGGTCGCCACGCCACCCGCAGTGGTGTTGGAAGACGTTACGTACGGATAGGTACCGTGGTCGATATCCAGCAGCGTACCCTGCGCGCCTTCGAACATGACGAAATCGCCACGTTTACGCGCCTGGTCCAGCAGGTCAGACACATCAACCACCATACCGGTCAGGATGTCGGCAACCGCCATGACATCGTCCAGCACTTTCTGGTAGTCAACTGCGTCAACTTTGTAGTAATTCACCAACTGGAAGTTGTGATATTCCATCACTTCTTTCAGTTTTTCAGCGAAGGTTTCTTTGTCGAACAGATCGCCAACACGCAGACCGCGACGCGCGACTTTATCTTCGTAAGCCGGGCCGATACCACGACCGGTGGTACCAATCGCTTTCGCGCCACGCGCTTTCTCACGTGCGTTATCCAGCGCAACGTGATAATCGAGGATCAGCGGACATGCTTCAGAGAGCAGCAGACGTTCACGAACCGGGATACCACGGTCTTCCAGTTCTTTCATCTCTTTCATCAGCGCCGCAGGAGACAGCACAACGCCGTTACCGATGATGCTGGTGACGTTTTCGCGAAGAATACCTGATGGAATAAGATGGAGGACGGTTTTTTCACCGTTGATTACGAGAGTATGGCCTGCGTTGTGACCGCCCTGGTAGCGTACAACATATTTAGCCCGTTCTGTCAGGAGATCGACGATCTTCCCTTTACCTTCGTCACCCCATTGGGTGCCCAGTACGACGACGTTGTTACCCATTTTTCAAAATCACCGTTTGCTTAAAAATGGATTCTACCATCGCTTTTTCAGATATACAGCACTTTTTATATTCAAAATCATGCTGAAAAGGCCGTTTTTTGTTCAGCTAATCGTTTTCGTCAACATGTAGTAGATCACAATACCCGCAACCACAAGACCGCCGCCAAATCGACGTAACATCGTATCGGGTAATTGGGTCATCGTAGCGATCATCTTGCGCCAGGTCTTCGGATAAAGCATCGGGCCAAGCCCTTCCAGCACCAAAACTAACGCCAGCGCGAGCCAGATTGTAGAGTTCATTTTTCGTCCTTATAAAAGAAAACCACCGGCATCCGAAGATGCGGTGGTTTTTAAGCACTCACGCTTTAGGGGCGATTAACGCGCCGTTGCGTTCGGCGTTTTCATATAGCGGAAGAAATCGCTATCCGGGCTCAGAACCATCACGTCCTGATTGCTCTGGAAGCTGCTTTCGTAAGCGCGCAGGCTACGGATAAAGGCATAGAAATCCGGATCCTGACTGAAGGCGTCAGCAAACAGTTTCGCCGCTTCGGCATCGCCTTCACCGCGCAGGATACGACCCTGACGCTCAGCTTCCGCCAGCGTTTTGGTGACTTCATAGTCAGCCGCCGCGCGCAGCTTTTCAGCCTCTTCCTGACCTTGTGAACGGTGGCGACGGGCAACCGCTTCACGCTCAGCGCGCATACGGTTGTAAATCGCTTCGGACACTTCGGTCGGCAGGTTGATCTGCTTGATACGCACATCGACCACTTCAATACCTAACGCCGCCATACTGTTCGGGTTGATGACCGGCACTTTACCGTTGGTTTCTGCTGTCACGCGCTCAGCGGCTTCGGCAATCGCGTTATCCGCGGCTGGCGTTTCCACTTCGTCTTCGGTACCCGCAGAACCGGAGTTCAGCGCATCACGCACTTCCAGGGTCAGACGACCACGGGAATCGGTGACGATGTCTTTCACATCCAGACGACCAATTTCAGAACGCAAACGGTCAGAGAACTTACGTTTCAGCAGCACTTCAGCCTGAGAAACGTCACCACCGCCTGTTGCCAGGAAGTAGCGGCTGAAATCGCTGATGCGCCACTTGATGTAGGAGTCAACGATCAGGTCTTTTTTCTCTTTGGTTACAAAGCGATCGGCCTGGTTATCCATGGTTTGAATACGCGCATCCAGCATCTTAACCGACTGAATGAACGGGACTTTAAAGTGCAGGCCCGGCTCATAGATCAACGGTTTTTTGTCGCTGTCGCGCACGACGCTGCTGAACTGGAACTTAATCCCACGCTCACCCTCTTTTACTACAAAGATAGAGGTGTACAGCACTACCAGCACGATGATGATAATCGCGATAACTGACTTACGCATCGTTATTCCCCCTGACGCTGGTAGTCGTTACGCTGCGCGTTAGCGCGGCGTTGGTCCATGATATCGCCCTGACTGGTGGACGATGAGTTGCTCGCTCCGCTGTTGCTGGAGGAAGACGCCGGCGGCAGGCGCAGCAGGTTGTTGGCCCCGCTGTTATCGCTCTTTGCACCGGAGGTGTTCCCACCTTTCAGCATCTGGTCAAGCGGCAGAACCATCAGGTTGCCACCTTTGTTGTCGTTAACCAGCACTTTACGCGTATGGCTCAGGACTTTTTCCATGGTCTCAATGTAGAGACGTTCACGGGTAATTTGCGGTGCAGCTTTATACTCCGGCAGGATCTTGGCAAAGCGAGCCACCTCACCCTGCGCTTCCAGAACGGTCTGCGTCTTATAAGCACGCGCCTCTTCCAGAATACGTTGTGCCTGACCGTTCGCACGCGGCTGAACTTCGTTGGTGTAAGCTTCTGCTTCACGAATGTATTGCTGTTCGTTTTCACGCGCGGCAATCGCATCATCGAAGGAAGACTTCACTTCTTCCGGCGGACGAGCGGCCTGGAAGTTGACGTCCAGCAGGGTAATACCCATGTTGTACGGACGAATGGTTTCTTCCAGCTCACGCTGGGTATCGCTACGAATAACGGTACGACCTTCCGTCAGAATACGGTCCATGGTGTATTTACCGATGACACCACGCAGGGCGCTGTCGGTCGCCTGACGCAGACTGTCGTCGGCGCTGGTGACGCTAAACAGATAGCGCTGAGGATCGGTCACGCGGTACTGCACGTTCATCTCAACGCGCACCACGTTCTCGTCAGAGGTCAGCATCACGCCGGAAGCGGCCAGTTCACGAACCGCTTCGACGTTCACCGGCGTCACTTCGTCGATAAACGTCGGTTTCCAGTTCAGACCAGGCTCAACCAGATGGCTGAACTTACCAAAGCGAGTCACCACGCCACGTTCGGCTTCTTTGATGGTATAGAACCCGCTGGCTGCCCAGATGATGACAACGGCTGCCGCTGCGATACCGACGATGCGGCCACTCATAGGCGCGCGCGGCCCCTGAGTTGTACCGCCACCAGAACCGCTCTTACCGCCGCCAAGGCCACCGAGCTTTTTGCTCAGTTTGCGGAAGATATCATCCAGATCGGGCGGCCCCTGTTCGCGACCACCTTTGTTTCCATTTCCCTCAGAGTTGCCGCCAGGTTTGCTGCTTCCCCACGGGTCGCGGTCTTGTCCGTTATTACCGGGCTGATTCCACGCCATGTATGTGCTCCATATTTGTTATGCGGTGATCCCCAATGTCTTGCGACGGCAGGGGACAGGCGAAATGACTCCATGCTCCAGGCAAGCTGCCGGCTAGACCACGTAATCGGTCAACGCCGGTTCTTGTTTACAGAGGCGACGCCAGTCAACAATCGGCATACGAACTTGCAGACTGACACTGCCGTCCTCCTCCATCCACTCTTTTTCTATCGCCTGAAGCTGATAAAACCGGCTTCTTAAACGCCCTTCCTCAGGCGGTAGGCGCAGAGTATGCTGCGCTACTTCCCCGGAAAGCCGTTCGGTTAAAGCCTGGAAAAGCAGTGGCACACCCACCCCGGTCTGCGCGGAAAGCCAGACCCGGACAGGTTTGTTTTCTTCATCTCGGTCGATGCGCGGTTCGAAATCGTCCAGCACGTCGATTTTGTTCATCACGAGCAGCGTGGGGATCTCAAGCGAATCGATCTCCTCCAGCACTGTATTTACAGCATCAATATTTTCCTGCACGCGAACATCTGCAGCATCAATGACATGCAGCAGCAGGGTCGCCTGACGGGTTTCCTGCAACGTTGCTTTAAACGCCGCCACCAGGTCATGCGGCAGGTGGCGAATAAAGCCGACCGTGTCCGCCAGCACCGTCTCACCGACATCGGCGACATCAATACGGCGTAGTGTAGGATCCAGCGTGGCAAACAACTGATCTGCCGCGTAAACCTTCGCTTCGGTTATCTGGTTAAACAGCGTCGATTTCCCGGCGTTGGTGTAACCCACCAACGACACCGTCGGGACATCCGCTTTTGTTCGGGATCGACGTCCCTGCTCACGCTGCTTTTCCACTTTCTCAAGCCGCGAGAGGATTTGCATAATACGATTACGCAGTAAACGACGGTCAGTTTCGAGCTGGGTTTCACCCGGGCCGCGCAAACCGATACCGCCTTTTTGTCTTTCAAGGTGGGTCCAGCCACGCACCAGGCGCGTCGCCAGATGGCGCAACTGCGCCAGCTCAACCTGCAGTTTACCCTCATGGGTACGCGCACGTTGGGCGAAAATATCCAATATCAGACCAGTGCGGTCGATAACCCGGCATTCGCACAGTTGTTCCAGGTTACGTTCCTGGGCTGGGCTCAGCGCATGGTCAAAGAGAACGACAGAAGCGCCTGTCGCTTTTACGGCTTCCGCAATTTCGACAGCCTTACCTTCACCAACAAAATACTTTGGGTGCGGTGCTTTACGGCTACCAGTAATCACCTGCATTGCTTCGACACCGGCGGAAGAGACCAGAGATTCAAACTCCTGGAGATCTTCCATATCTTTGTCTTGCGAAAAATAGATGTGTACCAGCACCGCCTGCTCACCGGCATCATAACGGTCAAACAAGCGTAAATCCTCATAAAATACCAGCGGGGAACCGGGTAAACCTGGCTCCCCGACCGGGAAACAGCGTTAACTTATTCTGTGTCGTCGCTGTCTTGCGGCGCAGTGGTAGAACCCTGCGCGTTGCTACCATGATGGTAGTTACTGCTGGTGCCGCCGCCAGCGTTATTGCTGTGATGAGATACCGGACGGGACGGAACAACAGTGGAAATTGCGTGCTTATAGACCATCTGGCTGACCGTGTTTTTCAACAGGATCACGAACTGGTCGAAAGACTCAATTTGACCTTGCAGCTTAATACCATTCACCAAATAAATAGAAACCGGAACACGCTCCCGACGTAGTGCGTTCAGGAACGGGTCTTGTAAAGATTGCCCCTTAGCCATTCTCTCTTTTCCTTATATGCTTATTTGTACTTAGAACCTACAGGTTCTTAAAATTGCGCACGAATACGTTTCAATTGTACACATTCAGCCTACACAATCACCAATAACCTCTAATACTTCGTTGAACGCTCGTTCAGGTTGTTCGCTATCTAACCAGTGAACCCCATCCCAACCGCGCAACCAGGTCACCTGGCGTTTGGCAAGCTGCCTCGTGGCGCAAACTCCTCGATAAACCATTTCATCGTATGAGATCTCGCCTTCGAGGTATGACCACATCTGGCGATATCCAACACAACGAATGGAAGGCATATCCGTATGCAAATCTCCACGGGCAAAAAGCGCCCGCACTTCTGCTTCAAAATCTGAAGCTAACATCTGATGAAAACGCTGCTCAATGCGCTGATGGAGCAGTTCACGGCTCGCCGGGGCGATGGCGAACTGATGCACCTTATAGGGCAGAGCCTCTCCTGACGTTTGCGTCAGTTCCGTTAAAGTTTTACCCGAAATGAAAAAAACTTCCAGTGCCCGGGAAAGTCTTTGCGGATCATTCGGATGAATTCGCGCGGCGGCAACCGGGTCAATTGACGTAAGTTGCTCGTGTAACGCGGCCCATCCCTGCTCTGCTGCCTGTTGCTCAATTCGCGCTCTGATCTGCGGATCTGCCGACGGTAACGGCGACAACCCTTCCAGTAACGCCTTGAAATATAACATCGTTCCGCCAACAAGTAGCGGTATTCGCCCTGCGGCAGTAATCTCGGCCATTTCGGCTAACGCATCGCGGCGGAAATCCGCGGCGGAGTAGGCCTGTGCCGGGTCGAGAATGTCTAACAATCGGTGCGGTGCGGCATTCAGTTCTTCCGCATTCGGCTTCGCCGTCCCGATATCCATCCCTCGATAAATGAGGGCGGAATCAACACTAATCAACTCTACAGGTAAAACTTTACGTAATTCGATAGCCAACGCCGTTTTACCGGAAGCGGTTGGCCCCATTAAAAAAATCGCCTTTGGCAGGCAAGCCTCAGTCACGTCACTCATTTCTCAGGGCGTTCATCGCAGAATCTAAATCAACAGGTTGTAACAGACCACCTGGAGGTGCTTTGACCAGTTGTGGGCAGAGTCGTTCAACATCCGCCAACATCGCAATAGCCTGAGACATGTTCCACTGGACATGCTCGCTCGCCAGGTTGCGGGCCAGCCATTGGGCGATATCGCCCGCATCAGCCTGAGTTTGCTGCACCAGATAGCCTATCAGTTCAGGAATCAAGTTTTGTAAATTTTGTTGGCGTAAGGGTAAAGGCACGGCGCGAACGGTCACGTGCTGGCCTTCCGCCTGAAGGTCGATGCCCAGCGTCGCCAGTAGCGGCTGCGCGGTTTGCAACGCCTGACCTTCCGCCTCACTGACTTTCAGCCGCAGAGGGATCAACAGCGGCTGCGCGCAAATCGCGGTCTCGCCCGGTGTAAGCTGAGCCAGACGCAACCAACGTTCAGCAACGGGCAGGGATAACAAGCTGAGTTTTCCGCCGCGTTCCAGCAGTGCATAACATGGCGGCACAATGGTTAAGACGCGGCCAAAGCTCTGGCTGTGTCCGGCAAGGGATTCAGGAACCGGCTGTGCCGGTTTATCCGCAGTTTTCGGCGTGTCCAGCAACTGCCGATAGAGCGCGCCCTGCTGCTTTTGGTATCCCGGTTGTGCATTCGGCCAGCTTGCGCCACCGCGCGTACTGACACCGGAAGATGGCTGATTAAAACGCGGCGCTTCGGGCTCGCGGGCTACCGCAGGCTGCGCAAACTGGTTACGGCCTGCTGCGGCACGGTTTTCCGCAATCGGACGCGGCGCAAGTTCATCATCATCCTCTTCCAGCGTCAGTGGCGTCTCAAGTTGCTGTTGCAACACGCTGATCACGCCCTGGTAGATGAAATCATGCACCAGCCGCGACTGATGGAAACGCACTTCATGCTTCGCCGGATGGACGTTTACATCCACCTGATGCGGGTCTATCTCCAGATAGAGCACAAATGCCGGTTGCTGATCCGCCCCCAGTTTATCCTCACAGGCCTGACGGATAGCATGGTTAATCAGGCGATCGCGCATCATACGCCCGTTCACATAACAATATTGAATTTCCGCCAGCGCCGTGGTGGTGTGGTTTGGGTCGGCAACCCAGCCGCGAAGCGTTAAATCGCCGTGCTGCCACTCAATCGCCAGTGCATGTTCCAGAAACGCACTGCCGCAAATCGCGCCAAGCCGACGCTCACGCGGTGCGCCCTGTGCCACGGCACGGTATTGCCGGATCATCTTGCCGTTGTGATTGAGGGTGATCGCCACATCAAACCGCGCCAACGCTATACGCCGAATGATCTCATCGATATGATTAAATTCGGTTTTTTCGGTACGCATAAACTTACGGCGCGCGGGGGTGTTATAGAACAGATCCAGCACTTCCAGCGTGGTGCCGATGGGATGGGCAGCCGGTTTAACCGTTACATCCTGATCGCGCCCCTCCGCATAGGCCTGCCAGGCTTCTGGCTGATCCGCCGTGCGGGAAGTGAGCGTCAGACGGGCGACGGAGCTAATACTCGCCAGCGCTTCGCCGCGAAAGCCAAGGCTGATAATCGCTTCGAGATCGTCGAGGGAGGCGATTTTACTGGTGGCGTGACGCGCCAGCGCCAGCGCCAGCTCATCTTTTTTAATACCGCAGCCATTATCGCGAATACGGATAAGCTTTGCGCCGCCGCGTTCGATATCAATATCGATGCGGGTTGCGCCCGCATCGAGGCTGTTTTCTACCAGCTCTTTCACCACCGACGCAGGTCGCTCTACCACCTCGCCCGCGGCAATCTGGTTCGCAAGCTGTGGCGGCAGAACCTGAATCGGCATGAAAACTCCTTAGTTAATCAACGTTCCGGTCGATGAGGTCGCGCTGGCGGTCTGCGCCTGCTCCTCTTTCGGCCCGGATTGCATAGGGTGCGCCAGGAAATAGTTACGCAGGCCGTTGTAGATGGCTTCCGCCAGTTTCTGCTGATAGTCATCGCTGGCCAGCAGACGCTCTTCTGAAGTGTTGCTGATAAAACCGGTCTCGACCAGGATCGACGGAATATCCGGCGAACGTAACACGCCCAGGCTGGCATGTTCCGGTCGGGGCTTGTGGATGTTACCGATACGCTGTAGCTGGCTGATGACTTTGGTTGCCACGTCATAACCCACACGCTGTGAGTGACCGAACTGCAAATCCAGCACCGCCTGGCTCAGGTACGGGTCTGCCTGGCTGTTCGCCAGCACGTCACCCGCGCCGCCTAACAGTTCAGACTGCTTCTCGTGCTGTTCCAGCCAGCCGGCCATTTCACTGTTGGCGCGACGGTTAGAGAGCACCCATACGGATGCGCCGCTCGCTGAACGGCTTGGCGCGGCATCGGCGTGAATAGAGACCAGGAAGTGTGCGTTTTGTTTACGCGCCACGTCGGAACGCCCCATCACCGAAATAAAGTAGTCACCATCGCGGGTCAGTACGCCTTTAAACATCGGATCGTCGTTCAACAACGAACGCAGTTTACGGGCGATAGAAATTGTCACGTTTTTCTCGCGCGTACCACCAGGGCCGATAGCGCCTGGATCCTGGCCACCGTGGCCCGCATCAATAGCGATAATCACTTTATCGCCCGAGGCGACGCGTTTGCGGCTGGCCGGACGTGAAATCGCCGTATCGGTGTTAGTCACCGCGGTGATGCGGTCGTTTTGCGCTTTAAACGGATTACGCGCAGGCTCAACCGGACGCGGCGCAGGCGTAACCACCGGCGCTTCAACCTGCTTAACCACGACCGGCGCAGGCGGCGGAGGTGGCGGCGGTGGAACATCGGCATTGATGGTGAATACTACGGTATAACTCGCGCCGTTCTGCTGCTTAACGGCCTTCGTTTTGCCTTTCTGCGTGAGATCGACCACCAGACGCAGAGACTGATCGTCTTTCGGCGTACCGGAATGAATCGCCTTCACCAGATTGTTACCGCTAAAACGCAGCGGTAGCCCCTGGATCACGCCCGTCTGTTTAATGTCCAGCGCCACGCTGCGTGGGTCATCCTGGCTGAATGCGTACTCAGGGTCGCCCATAAAACTGAAGGTAATGCGTGCCTGCTGATCGCCATTTGAAACCTGAATATCGGATAATGTTGCCGCTGTTGCGCCGACGCTAAACAGCATCAGCGCCGCAGCCAGCCAACTTTTTGCGCGTAAAATCATCCCGTGATCCCTAAAATTAACCGGCGAACCGCGCCAGCAGAGACTCACCCAATGAGGAGACAGCGGTTATGCGCGCCTCACGCCCTTGCGCCTGGTAATCTAAGTGTATTTCGATATCCGGTTCAGGCAGTACACCCGCGCCCTGTTGCGGCCATTCCACCAGGCAGATGGAATCGTTAGAAAAATAATCGCGGATCCCCATAAATTCGAGTTCCTCAGGATCCGCAAGGCGATACAAGTCAAAATGGTAAACCATCAGTTTATCGAGGGTATAAGGCTCGACCAGCGTATAGGTTGGGCTTTTGACGTTGCCGCGGTGGCCCAGCGCTTGCAGGAAACCGCGGCTGAAGGTGGTTTTGCCGGCGCCCAAGTCGCCGTAAAGATAGATGACCGTCGCGCCGTCGCAGGCTTTCGCCACGCGTTCACCGAGGTCTAAGGTCGCCTGCTCGTCGGGTAAGGGAATCACTCGATTAATCATGGTCTACGTCAATCACATCCGGGTTAACAACACGCCGTAGCGTGGAAAAGAGATCGGTGGCCAGCATACCGCGGGTACCGAAGCGCGCCGCGAGTTTATCCGCCGCCGCACCGTGCGCGACACAGCCTGCACAGGCAGCATCATAAAGCGAGAGTGCCTGTCCCAGCAATGCGCCAATGATGCCGGAGAGCACATCACCCATTCCGCCGCTGGCCATTCCGGCATTCCCGGCATCAATAATTGTTATCGCCCCCGCCTCACAAGCCACAACCGTGCCTGCGCCTTTCAACACCACGACACCACCATACCGTTTTACCAGACGCTGCGCAGAAAGTAAGCGATCGGCTTCAATTTCTGTTGTGCGGCAGTTCAGCAACCGTGCGGCTTCACCGGGGTGCGGGGTAATTACGCGATTGTGACGTTTATCGGGATTGATTGCCAGCAGGTTCAGTGCGTCGGCATCCCAGAGCATCGGTTTGTTGATGTTCTCGACCTTACGCAGCGCCTGTTTCCCCCATGCGGTTTGCCCAAGCCCTGGCCCTATCACGACCACATCGGCCCAGTGCAGGCTTTCGTCCAGCGTTTCCGGCGTGAGTTCATGCACCATCAGTTCCGGCCTGGCGGTGATAATCGGGGCGATATTTTCCATGTGAGTAAGTACTCGCACTAACCCTGCCCCCGCACGCAGCGCCGCTTCGCTGGTCATGCGTATGGCCCCGGCGGTACCGTGGTCGCCTCCGATAATAACCAGCTTACCGTGATCGCCTTTGTGTGATGTTGGGCGGCGAGTCGGTAACCAATGCACAAGCTGCGAGGCATCCGCGCGAGAAATCGCCGTAGTTTGCGCGGCAAGCCATGACTCCAGCCCCAGCGCATGATGGTGCAAGCGTCCAACGACATCTCGCGCTTTGCCGGTTAATAAACCGGGTTTCAGGGCTATAAAGGTGAGGGTGTGTGCGGCGTGAATGACTGCGCCCGGCGTCGTGCCGGTTTGTGCGTTCAGACCAGAAGGAATATCGAGAGCAAATACAGGCGCAGAATGCAGGTTCGCCAGTTCAATCAGGCGAGCGATATTTTCGCGCGGCGCGCTTTGTAAGCCCGTACCGAGCAGCGCATCAATAATCAACTCCGTCTCTTCGGGCCACACCGTCTGCGTCGAATGAATCACCCCACCCGCGTTGAGCCAGGCTTCCCGCGCGGCGTGGGCTTCTTCCGGTAGCGGTTTATCGCTCTCCTGGGCGAGCAGAGTGACGGAAATACCCGCGGCCTGTGCCAGCCGCGCGACGACATAACCATCGCCACCGTTATTGCCATGACCGCAAAGGATCAGCCAGTGCGCGGTATCGGGATAAATCTCCCGCGCCAGACTAAAAGCGGCTTCTCCCGCCCGCTGCATCAACTCATAAAGAGTGATATCAAGACTATCTGCCGCCTCTCTTTCCGCACAACGCAGCGCCTCCGCAGCCCACACGGAGTGTGGTATACTTGTGGAGTTTCTCGTCAATGTATGGTCCGTCATGTCACAGCCCCTCGATCTCAATCAGTTAGCGCAACAAATCAAACAATGGGGCACTGAACTGGGCTTTCAGCAGGTAGGTATCACCGATACCGACCTCAGCGCCTCCGAGCCCAAATTACAGGCATGGCTGGACAAACAGTACCATGGCGAGATGGAGTGGATGGCACGCCACGGTATGATGCGCGCGCGCCCTCACGAGCTGCATCCCGGCACATTGCGCGTCATCAGCGTGCGAATGAACTATCTGCCCGCCAATGCAGCCTTTGCCAGCACCCTGAAAAACCCTGCGCTCGGTTACATCAGCCGCTACGCGCTTGGGCGCGATTATCATAAGCTGCTGCGTAATCGCCTTAAAAAGCTCGGCGAAATGATTCAGGAACAGTGCGTCTCGCTGAATTTTAGACCTTTTGTCGATTCTGCGCCCATCCTTGAGCGCCCGCTAGCCGAAAAAGCCGGAATTGGCTGGACAGGTAAGCACTCACTTATCCTCAATCGCGATGCCGGATCGTTCTTTTTCCTCGGTGAGTTACTGATTGACCTGCCATTGCCCACCGATAAACCGGTGGAGGAAGAGTGCGGACGCTGTGTCGCCTGCATGACCATCTGCCCGACGGGCGCTATTGTTGAACCTTACACCGTCGATGCCCGCCGCTGTATCTCCTATCTCACCATTGAGCTGGAAGGTGCCATCCCGGAAGAATTTCGCCCGCTGATGGGCAACCGCATCTACGGCTGTGACGATTGCCAGTTGATTTGCCCATGGAATCGTTTTTCGCAACTGACAGACGAAGCGGACTTCAGCCCGCGTAAGGCATTGCATGCCCCTGAACTGATTACTCTCTTCGCCTGGGATGAGGCCTGGTTTCTTAAAGTCACCGAAGGATCGCCCATCCGTCGTATAGGCCATCTACGCTGGCTGCGTAATATTGCCGTCGCGCTGGGAAATGCCCCCTGGAGCGAAACAGTCATTGAGGCGCTTAAAACACGGCGAGGTGAGCACCCACTTCTCGACGAACACATAGAGTGGGCGATTGCGCAGCAGATCAAGAAACGAAATGACTGCGTCGTTGAGGTGCAGTTACCGCAAAAGCAGCGTCTTGTGAGGGTCGTTGAGAAAGGATTACCGCGGGATGCATAAAACATTCACAGGCTGTGAATAAAAATAAAAAAGCAAAGAGATTCAAAGCACACTGTAAGGTCAAGTGATCGAATTAACATTTTGAAATGTTATTTTTATCTTATCTATCAGTGAGATATGGATATATTATTCACCGTTCGAAGAATTTTGTATTTCAGTGGCTGTGTCTTGATCTGTGGATAACTCTGTTTACAAGAGTGTTTCAGAAACGAGAAATCACCTCAGCAAATCATTTCACTGTGGTTTTTGATAATCAGAAAGAAAATTTGGAGCGGGAAACGAGACTCGAACTCGCGACCCCGACCTTGGCAAGGTCGTGCTCTACCAACTGAGCTATTCCCGCTTGGGTGGTGCGTGCTTAGGAAGCACTTTTCAAATTTTGGAGCGGGAAACGAGACTCGAACTCGCGACCCCGACCTTGGCAAGGTCGTGCTCTACCAACTGAGCTATTCCCGCTTGGGTGGTGCATGCTTAGAAAGCATCTTTTCAAATTTTGGAGCGGGAAACGAGACTCGAACTCGCGACCCCGACCTTGGCAAGGTCGTGCTCTACCAACTGAGCTATTCCCGCATCATCATGATTTCTGACGTTTAAATCTGAAATCTGGTGACTAATTTGAAGCTGTCGTAACGTTGATTTCTCTGTCGTTACGGGAGGCGCATTATACGAGAAATCCTTTTTGCTGCAACCCCCTTTGGCGCGTTTTTTTTGAAATCTCGTTCAAGTGCCGAATAATTCATCATCCTGGTGCTTTTAACGCCGAATGGCAAGCGCCATCCGGCAAAGACGAGAATTACAGCTTAATAAAGTTCTCGCGGTAGTACGCCAGTTCCGCCACCGACTCACGAATATCGTCCATCGCCTGATGCGTCCCCTGCTTCTTAAATCCGGCCAAAATTTCCGGCTTCCAGCGACGCGCCAGCTCTTTGAGTGTACTGACATCCAGATAACGATAGTGGAAGTAGGATTCCAGCTCCGGCATATATTTAAACAGGAAACGACGATCCTGGCCGATACTGTTCCCGCAGATAGGCGATTTGCCAGCCGGTACCCACTGCTTCAGAAATTCAATGGTTGCCAGTTCCGCCGCGCGGTCGTCAATGGTGCTGGCTTTCACGCGGTCAACCAGCCCGCTGCCGGTATGGGTTCGCACGTTCCACTCATCCATCAGCGCCAGTTGTTCATCAGACTGATGCACAGCGATAGTTGGCCCTTCCGCCAGAATGTTCAGATTCGCGTCGGTCACCAGGGTTGCGATTTCAATAATGCGATCGCGCTCGGGATCGAGACCGGTCATCTCCAGATCGATCCAAATCAGGTTGTTTTCATCTGCACTCATGCTATTTTCCACCCCAGTATCGTGACTATATTCATCTAAAATAGCGTGTATCATAGAACTTTTGCCCATCATGGGCGACCAGGAGTCTGTACGATTGAGTAAAAATAAACTCTCCAAAGGTCAGCAACGTCGCGTGTCGGCTAACCACCAGCGCCGTCTTAAAACGACTGCGGAGAAGCCCGACTACGATGACAACCTGTTTGGTGAAGCCGCTGAAGGCACCGTTATCAGCCGCTTTGGCATGCATGCTGACGTTGAGTCCGCCGACGGCGAGACGCACCGCTGCAACATCCGCCGCACCATTCGCTCGCTGGTTACTGGCGACCGTGTTGTCTGGCGTCCGGGCAAAGCGGCTGCCGAAGGCGTTAATGTCAAAGGCATCGTTGAAGCGGTACATGAACGTACCTCTGTGTTGACGCGTCCGGACTTTTACGATGGCGTGAAACCCATTGCCGCCAATATAAACCAAATCGTTATCGTCTCGGCCATCCTGCCGGAGCTGTCGCTGAATATTATCGACCGATATCTTGTCGCCTGCGAAACGCTGGACGTCGAGCCCATCATCGTGTTGAACAAAATCGATCTGCTGGATGACGAAAGCCTGGCTTTCGTAAATGAGCAAATGGATATCTACCGGAATATTGGCTATCGCGTATTGATGGTCTCCAGCCATACCCAGGACGGCCTGAAGCCGCTTGAAGAGGCGCTGACCGACCGCATCAGTATTTTTGCCGGGCAGTCTGGCGTTGGAAAATCGAGCCTGCTCAATGCCCTGCTGGGCCTCAACGAAGAGCGGATCCTCACCAACGATGTTTCCGATAACTCGGGTCTTGGACAGCACACCACCACCGCCGCACGCCTTTATCACTTCCCGCACGGCGGCGATGTGATTGATTCGCCAGGCGTTCGGGAATTTGGTCTGTGGCATCTTGAGCCGGAACAAATCACCCACGGCTTTGTCGAATTTCATGATTATCTGGGGTTATGCAAATACCGCGACTGCAAACATGACACCGATCCTGGTTGCGCCATCCGCGAAGCCGTTGAAGAAGGTAAAATTGCCGAGACGCGATTCGAAAATTATCACCGCATCCTGGAAAGTATGTCGCAGGTAAAAACGCGTAAAAACTTTTCTGATGGCGATAACTGAGAATTATGCTTTAGCGACTGACATTTATCTCGGGCATCGCTAAAATCGCCACCTTTTCTTTTGGAGCCCGCGCATAATACGGGCTCAGGAACGACACATCATGGCCTGGAGGCTACTTTGTTAAACGATCTTAAACTTTCACTGCAATACATTCTGCCTAAACTGTGGCTTACCCGCCTCGCAGGCTGGGGTGCGAGCAAGCGAGCAGGATGGCTGACCAAACTGGTTATCGATCTGTTTGTGAAATACTACAAGGTCGATATGCAAGAGGCGCAGAAACCAGACACTGCCAGCTATCGCACCTTCAACGACTTTTTTGTGCGCCCTCTGCGTGACGATGTGCGCCCTGTCGACACCGACCCGAACGTGCTGGTTATGCCGGCAGACGGCGTAATCAGCCAGCTTGGTCGCATCGAAGAAGATAAAATTTTGCAGGCCAAAGGCCATGACTATTCGCTGGAGGCGCTGCTGGCAGGCAACTACCTGATGGCGGATCTCTTCCGTAACGGTACCTTCGCGACAACCTATCTCTCACCGCGCGACTATCACCGCGTTCACATGCCGTGCAACGGCATTCTGCGCGAGATGATCTACGTGCCAGGCGATCTCTTCTCCGTAAACCACCTGACGGCGCAGAACGTCCCGAACTTATTTGCCCGTAATGAGCGTGTGATTTGCTTGTTCGATACCGAGTTTGGCCCAATGGCGCAAATTCTGGTCGGCGCAACTATCGTCGGCAGCATCGAAACCGTATGGGCTGGCACCATTACGCCACCGCGTGAAGGGGTCATTAAACGCTGGACATGGCCTGCTGGCGACAGCGAAGGCTCCGTTGCCCTGCTGAAAGGTCAGGAGATGGGCCGCTTTAAATTGGGTTCAACGGTTATCAACCTCTTCTCTCCGGGGAAAGTTCAGTTGATTGAACAACTGCAAAGCCTCTCCGTGACCAAACTCGGCCAGCCGCTGGCGGTATCAACCGAAGCTGTAGTGATGCCAGAGCCGGACGTTCTGCCAGAAGAAGAAGTGGCGGCTGAAATTGAGGCCAGCCCGCTGGTCGATGATAAGAAAGACGAAAGCTAACTTTAAAAAAGGGTTCTGACGTGCGCCTGATTATCACTTTCCTGATGGCCTGGTGCCTCAGCCAGGGGGCGTTCGCAGCGACCGCTCCCGACAGTAAACAGATAGCCCAGGAGCTGGAGCAGGCGAAATCCGCCAAACCTGCCCAGCCCGAAACCGTTGAAACTTTGCAGGGTGCGCTCAACGCGCTTGAGGAGCGTAAAGGCTCTCTTGAGCGTGCGACGCAGTATCAGCATGTTATCGACAACTTTCCAAAACTCTCCCAAACATTACGTTCCCAGTTAAATAACCTGCGTGAAGAGCCACGGCAGGCTCCCGAAGGTCTGAGTGCGGATGCGCTGAGCCAGGAGATCCTGCAGGTCAGTAGCCAGCTTCTGGAAAAGAGCCGTCTGGCACAGCAGGAACAGGAACGCGCCCGGGAAATCGCCGACTCCCTGAACCAGCTTCCCCAGCAGCAGACCGATGCCCGTCGTCAGTTAAATGAAGTGGAGCGACGCATCGGTACCCTGGCCGCGAATACGCCGCAGGCACAGGCGCAAAACCTGGCGCTTCAGGCTGACTCCGCGCGCCTGAAAGCGCTGGTTGATGAACTGGAACTGGCACAGCTTTCTGCCAACAACCGCCAGGAACTGTCGCGGATGCGCTCTGAACTGGCGCAAAAGCAGGGAGAACAGCTCGACGCTTATCTTCAGGCGCTGCGTAATCAGCTCAACAGTCAGCGCCAGCGCGAAGCCGAACGGGCGCTGGAAAGTACAGAGTTACTGGCTGAAAACAGTGCCAATTTGCCCGCCGGTATTGTTAATCAATTCAAAGTTAACCGTGAGCTTTCTCAGGCACTGAACCAGCAGGCACAGCGTATGGATCTGGTCGCCTCGCAACAACGTCAGGCCACCAGCCAGACATTGCAGGTGCGCCAGGCGCTGAATACACTGCGTGAACAGTCGCAATGGCTGGGTTCCTCTAACCTGTTGGGCGAAGCGCTTCGTGCCCAGGTCGCCCGCCTGCCGGAAATGCCGAAGCCTCAGCAGCTTGATACCGAAATGGCGCAGTTGCGCGTACATCGTCTGCGCTATGAAGACCTGCTCAACAAGCAGCCACAGTTGCGGCAGATCCTTCAGGCCGATGGTAAACCGCTTACCGCCGAGCAAAATCGTATTCTGGAAGCACAGTTGCGCACTCAACGTGAACTGCTCAACTCGCTGTTACAGGGCGGCGATACGCTGATTCTGGAACTGACTAAACTTAAAGTTTCCAATAGCCAGCTTGAAGATGCGCTAAAAGAGGTGAATGAAGCTACCCACCGCTATCTGTTCTGGACATCAGATGTGCGTCCAATGGACTTCAGTTGGCCGCTGGAAGTGGTTCAGGATCTGCGCCGTTTAATCTCGCTGGATACCTTCAGCCAGTTGGGCAAAGCTACGGTCATGATGCTGACCAGCAAGCAAACGCTGCTGCCGCTCTTTGCCGCGCTGATTCTGGTCGGTTTTAGCATCAGTTCACGCAAACATTTCACCCGTTTTCTGGAGCGTTCCAGCGCTCGCGTTGGCAAAGTCACTCAGGATCACTTCTGGCTGACTATGCGCACCGTCTTCTGGTCGATTCTGGTTGCTTCTCCCCTGCCCGTCCTGTGGGCGACGCTGGGGTATGGTCTCCAGGAGGCCTGGCCGTATCCGCTTGCGGTAGCCATCGGCGATGGCGTGACCGCCACGGTGCCGCTGTTGTGGGTGGTGATGATCTGCGCCGCCTTTGCCCGCCCGAACGGTTTGTTTATCGTTCACTTCGGCTGGCCGCGCAACCGCGTATTACGGGCGATGCGCTACTACCTGATGAGCATCGGGCTTATCGTACCGCTGATTATGGCGCTGATCATGTTCGATAATCTCAACGATCGCGAGTTTTCCGCCTCATTAGGCAGGCTGTGCTTTATCCTGATTTGCGGGGCGCTGGCGGTGGTGACGCTCAGCCTGAAGCGCGCAGGCATTCCGCTCTGGCTCGATAAAGAGGGCGACGGTGACAACATGGTTAACCGTCTGCTATGGAACCTGCTTTCCGGCGCGCCGATGGTTGCGATTCTGGCGGCGGCCGTAGGCTATCTGGCGACATCCCAGGCGCTACTGGCGCGTCTGGAAACATCGGTCGCTATCTGGTTCCTGCTGCTGGTGATTTATCACGTCATCCGCCGCTGGATGCTGATCCAACGTCGCCGTCTGGCGTTTGACCGCGCCAAACACCGCCGTGCGGAGATGCTGGCCCATCGTGCGCGTGGTGAAGAAGAGACCCACTCCACCAGCCTGGAGGGCTCTGCTGAGGCAGAAGTCAGCGAGGTTGATCTCGATACCATCAGCGCCCAGTCCCTGCGCCTGGTGCGCTCGATTCTGATGCTGATCGCGCTGGTTTCGGTCATCGTGCTGTGGTCAGAAATTCACTCGGCCTTCGGCTTCCTGGAAAATATCTCCCTGTGGGACGTCTCCTCAACCGTGCAGGGTGTGGAGAGTATTGAGCCGATTACGCTTGGCGCGGTGCTGATTGCGATTCTGGTGTTTATCATCACCACCCAACTGGTGCGAAATCTGCCTGCGCTGCTGGAACTGGCGCTGCTACAACATCTCAATCTGACGCCAGGCACCGGCTACGCCATCACCACCATCACCAAATACCTGCTGATGCTGTTTGGCGGGCTGATTGGCTTCTCGATGATTGGTATTGAGTGGTCGAAATTGCAGTGGCTGGTCGCGGCACTCGGTGTCGGGTTAGGTTTCGGGTTACAGGAAATTTTCGCCAACTTTATCTCCGGCCTGATTATCCTGTTTGAGAAACCGATTCGTATCGGCGATACCGTCACCATCCGCGATTTGACCGGTAGCGTGACCAAAATCAACACCCGCGCCACCACCATCAGCGACTGGGATCGTAAAGAGATTATCGTGCCGAACAAGGCCTTTATCACCGAACAGTTCATCAACTGGTCGCTGTCGGACTCCGTTACCCGCGTGGTGTTGAGCATTCCGGCGCCGTCAGATGCGGACAGCGAAGAGGTAACGCAGATCCTGCTCACCGCCGCACAGCGCTGCTCGCTGGTAATTGATAACCCGCAGCCGGAAGCTTTCCTGGTCGATCTGCAACAAGGGATCCAAATCTTTGAACTGCGTATCTACGCAGCAGAGATGGGACACCGTATGCCGCTACGCCACGAAATCCATCAGTTGATTCTGGCGGGCTTCCGCGAGCACGGTATCGACATGCCATTCCCACCTTTCCAGATGCGTCTTGAAAGCCTGGGCGGGACGAAAACGCCGGCAGGAAGGACATTAACGTCTGCGGGACGTGGGCGTAAGGCGGGAAGTTTGTAAAGCCTTTAAGGGATCGATAGGACGGCAAGCGCAGCGCCATTGTCTGATGGCGCTGCGCTTATCAGGCCTACCGATCCTTTTTCTTACTCTATCGCCAGCTCAGGCGCATTCGCTGTCCGGCGGCGATAGTTCTCATAAATTCCCATCGCCATCAGTGAGAAGAAGATCGGCCCACCCATCATCCACAGGGCGCTACTCCAGTCATTCGCTTCAATAACCGGTTGGATAACGGTGAAGATGTTGGCAAACGATACGATCAGCACCACGACGGCGGTGGCGACCAGCGCAGAAGCGCGCGTTTTAAAGATAACAAACGGCCTTTCCAGGCCCGTTTTCGCTTTAAAAAACGGGAACGCCAGCGCCAGAAAGAGGTACGGTAGCGTCATCGAGACGTTCGCCATCAGCGTAAGCTTGTTATAAAACGCGGAAGCGGTATCACCGCCAAACGACACCAGCAAAATAAACAGACACACCAGGCCACACTGCGCCCACATCGCGGTTTCTGGCATGCCGCTCGCGTTCAGGCGCGTGATGGATGTTGGCCACAGCGCTTTTGGCGTGCCCTGCACAATCGCCTTTAACGGCGAGTAGATCAGGGTAAAGAACGCGCCGGTATAAGCAAGGAACATCGACAGGCCGGTAATGCGCGCAAACCACACACCAAGCGAGGTGGTCGCCTCAGGCGATAGCCCCAACGCATGTCCCAGCGTTTCGCCCAGGCTATGCATCAGCACATAAGTAATATTGCCAAGGTTGGTCGCACGATCGCTCAGCACGGCCTGCCAGTTTGTGCTCACACCCCACAGGACAATCGCCAGCGCGTAACCAATCGAGATAACAATCGCCGCAAAGATAATTCCCTTCGCAAAGTTCTTTTCCGGGTTTTCGGTTTTATCAACCAGCCCACCGACCGCTTCAATGCCGCCATAGGCAAAAATGGCGAATACCACAAACGAGAGCATCGCCAGGCCAGACTGGTAGCCCGGGTTCGGTGAGGTAACAAAATTAATCGGCTCGGCAAAATTTCCTCCGTTCAGCGCCATAATCGTGATGCTCACCACCAGCAGCACCAGGTTCAGGCACATCACTGAAATCCCGCCGACGGCGGTAATTTTGGCGATTTTATTGATCCCACGGGAAGCAACAAACGTCACCAGCAGCATCCAGCATACCGCCAGAATACCGACAGCCTGGGTGGGCGTCAGGCCAGCGAAGGCCCACACCTGCGTTTGATCTGCGCCACACAAGAAAGTGGAAAACGGCACCCATACTTTCGCCGCGGTGCTGACCATCCAGATGATATAAGAGGAGAACCACATAAAGGTGCCGATAAAGGCGAAGCGTGGCCCAACACTGTTATTCATCCATGAGTAGATCCCGCCCTCTTCTTTGCGGTACGCCGATCCCATTTCCGCCATCATTAAGGCAAAAGGGATGAAGAAGAAGAGTGCCGAGAGAATATAGAAAGGGGCTGCGCTGTAGCCCATTAAATAGAATGCCGACGGGCTATTGGCGAAGCCAAACACCGACGTAAAGATCATCAGAATAAGCCCGGTGAGGCTCATCTTTTTTAGAGACTGGTTCATCTTGCCGTTCCAAAAAGAGTCATAACGCAAATAACGTTATCCCACGCCGACTGGCAGGGACGAAAGCGCGGATAGTAGCAAAAAACCAGATTATTATTGTGACAATACTGGCGGATAACGAATGAAAAACTGCAAAAAAGAGGTGGGATAGCTACATTATCTAAGCGAGGTGAATATTACGATTGTTTTAAATAACGCGCAGCTATATTTCATCAATATTAGCCGCGCGAAGATATCAGGCGCGATCGACCGTAAAGGCGATAACGTCGGCAATTTGCTCCGCATCCAGCGCCAGCATCACCAGACGATCGACGCCGAGCGCCACACCGGAACAATCAGGCAGACCTGCAGCTAAAGCGTCCAGCAAATTCTGATCGATAGGCTGCTGCGGCAGACCGCGCGCAGCACGCTTGCGGTTATCCTGCTCGAAACGCTGCTGCTGTTCACGCGCGTCAGTCAGCTCGTGGAAACCGTTCGCCAGCTCCATGCCTTTGAAGTACACCTCGAAACGCTCTGCTACACGGTGATCTTCCGTGCTGATCTGCGCCAGAGATGCCTGGCTTGCCGGGAAGTGGTAAACGAAGGTTGGGCGATCTTTGCCGATGTGCGGCTCTACGCCGAAGGCAAACAGCAACTGTAACAGGGTATCCCGATCTTCTTCTTCATCAGCGACGTTGCTGAGATCCAGCTTCGCCGCGACTTCTCGCAGCAGCGTTTTATCGGCTGAAAGCGGGTCAATTTCCAGATGGCGCTGAAACGCCTGCTGATAAGAGAGACTTTCCGCCGGCTGGCACTCCAGTACCTGCTGCAGTAAATCATCCACCTCGTTGATAAGTCGATACATATCAAAATGCGGGCGATACCACTCCAGCATGGTAAATTCCGGGTTGTGATGACGTCCCATTTCTTCATTACGGAAACTTCTGCAAAGCTGGAATACCGGGCCGCAGCCTGCAGCCAGCAGACGCTTCATATGGTATTCCGGGCTGGTCATCAGGTAGAGATTCACCCCCTGAGAATGACCCGGCCCCACAAAGCGAGTTTCAAACGGTACCAGATGCACATCAGTTACCGTTGCCTGGCTCATACAGGGCGTTTCCACCTCCAGCACACCGCGATCGGCAAAGAAACGACGGATTTCCGTCATCACAGCCGCGCGTTTTAACAGGTTTGGGATGGATGCGCTCGGCTGCCAGGTTGCCGTCTCGCTCATGGTACTTTCTCCAGTTTCAGACAAGGGCACGAAGTCTACTCGTAACCCGTCTACGAGACAAATTTTGTGCGGAAATTATTAGCCTGGTGAGTTGGCGTAAGGGAGTAGCTGGGGGTAGTTTAGTAATTAAATTAATCAAAATTAGTGATGATTCAGGGCGTTCAGACTCAAAAATAATCGAACACATCAAATTTCCCTCAGGTTTCTGCGGGTATACTGTTTTACCCATAAAGGAGCAGTGGAAACGTTTCCGTCATAGCAAGCCATAACAGGGTGAACTACCTTTTGGTTAACGCTGTTGCGGAATAACAATAATCTGGAGGAATGTCGTGCAAACCTTTCAAGCCGATCTTGCCATTATAGGCGCTGGCGGAGCTGGTCTACGAGCGGCCATCGCCGCAGCGCAGGCTAATCCAAATGCAAAAATAGCTTTAATATCAAAAGTTTACCCGATGCGCAGCCACACCGTTGCGGCTGAAGGTGGCTCCGCTGCCGTCGCGCAGGATCACGATAGCTTTGAATACCATTTTCACGATACCGTAGCCGGCGGCGACTGGCTCTGTGAACAGGATGTCGTGGACTACTTCGTCCATCATTGCCCAACGGAAATGACGCAACTGGAGCAATGGGGCTGCCCGTGGAGCCGTCGTCCGGACGGTAGCGTTAACGTGCGCCGCTTCGGTGGAATGAAAATCGAACGCACCTGGTTCGCCGCCGATAAAACCGGCTTCCACATGCTCCACACCCTCTTCCAGACTTCTCTGCAATTCCCACAAATTCAACGCTTCGATGAGCATTTCGTCCTCGATATTCTCGTGGACGACGGCCAGGCTCGCGGCCTGGTAGCGATGAATATGATGGAAGGCACGCTGGTGCAAATTCGTGCCAATGCGGTAGTGATGGCGACTGGCGGCGCAGGCCGCGTCTATCGCTACAACACCAACGGCGGCATCGTTACTGGCGACGGAATGGGTATGGCGCTCAGCCATGGTATTCCGCTGCGTGATATGGAATTTGTTCAGTATCACCCAACCGGCCTGCCGGGTTCCGGCATCCTGATGACCGAAGGCTGCCGCGGTGAAGGCGGTATTCTGGTCAACAAAAATGGCTATCGCTATTTGCAGGATTACGGCATGGGCCCGGAAACCCCGCTGGGCGAGCCGAAAAACAAATATATGGAACTGGGCCCGCGCGACAAAGTTTCTCAGGCCTTCTGGCACGAGTGGCGCAAAGGCAACACCATCTCCACGCCGCGCGGCGATGTGGTTTACCTCGATCTGCGTCACCTGGGTGAGAAAAAACTGCTCGAACGTCTGCCATTCATTTGCGAACTGGCGAAAGCCTATGTCGGCGTTGATCCGGTGAAAGAACCGATTCCGGTTCGTCCAACCGCGCACTACACCATGGGCGGCATCGAAACCGATCAGCAGTGTGAAACCCGTATCAAAGGTCTGTTCGCCGTCGGTGAATGCTCATCTGTTGGCCTGCACGGCGCGAACCGTCTGGGTTCCAACTCGCTGGCAGAACTGGTGGTCTTTGGCCGCATGGCGGGCGAACAGGCAATGGAACGCGCCGCAACGGCAGGTGAAGCCAATAGCGCCGCGCTGGACGCCCAGGTTGCCGACGTTGAAAGCCGCCTGAAAGGGCTGGTGAATCAGGAAGGCAGCGAAAACTGGTCGAAGATCCGCGACGAAATGGGTCTGTCGATGGAAGAAGGTTGTGGCATCTACCGTACACCGGAGCTGATGCAGAAAACCATCGATAAGCTGGCCGAACTCCAGGAACGCTTCAAACGCGTGCGCATCACCGATACCTCCAGCGTGTTCAACACTGACCTGCTCTACACCATTGAGCTGGGCCACGGTCTGAACGTTGCCGAATGTATGGCGCACTCCGCCATGGCGCGTAAAGAGTCTCGCGGCGCGCATCAGCGTCTGGACGAAGGCTGCACCGAGCGTGACGACGTCAACTTCCTCAAGCATACGCTTGCTTTCCGCGATGCCGACGGCACCACGCGTCTGGACTACAGCGATGTGAAAATCACAACGCTGCCGCCAGCTAAACGTGTCTACGGCGGCGAAGCTGAAGCAGCCGATAAAAAGGAGAAAGCGAATGGCTGAGATGCATAACCTGAAAATCGAAGTGGTGCGCTACAACCCGGAAGTGGACTCCGCGCCGCACAGCGAATTTTATGAAGTACCTTATGATGAAACCACCTCGCTGCTGGATGCGTTGGGCTACATCAAAGATAACCTGGCGCCGGATCTCAGCTACCGCTGGTCTTGCCGTATGGCGATCTGCGGTTCCTG
Organism: Pseudocitrobacter cyperus; assembly: GCF_039889165.1. Taxonomy (NCBI): domain Bacteria; kingdom Pseudomonadati; phylum Pseudomonadota; class Gammaproteobacteria; order Enterobacterales; family Enterobacteriaceae; genus Pseudocitrobacter; species Pseudocitrobacter cyperus. The sequence goes on from NZ_JAYMYY010000007.1 coordinate 163,830, forward strand.
CGGCATGATGGTCAACAAGGTGCCGAAGCTGGCCTGCAAAACCTTCCTGCGTGATTACACCAAAGGCATCAAGGTCGAAGCGCTGGGCAATTTCCCGATTGAGCGCGATCTGGTGGTCGATATGACCCACTTTATCGAGAGCCTGGAAGCCATTAAGCCGTACATCATTGGCAATCCGCGCACGCCGGATCAGGGCCCGAATAACCAGACCCCTGCGCAGATGGCGAAGTATCATCAGTTCTCCGGCTGCATCAACTGTGGCCTGTGCTACGCCGCCTGCCCGCAGTTCGGTCTGAACCCTGAGTTTATCGGCCCGGCGGCAATTACGCTTGCACATCGCTATAACGAAGACAGCCGCGACCATGGAAAGAAAGAGCGTATGACGCAGCTTAACGGCCAGAATGGCGTCTGGAGCTGTACCTTCGTCGGTTACTGCTCCGAAGTGTGTCCAAAACACGTCGACCCGGCAGCCGCCATTCAACAGGGTAAAGTTGAAAGTTCGAAAGACTTTCTTATCGCTACCCTGAAACCACGCTAAGGAGTGCATTATGACGACTAAACGCAAACCCTATGTGCGGCCGATGCCGTCCACCTGGTGGAAAAATCTGCCGTTTTATCGCTTCTATATGCTGCGTGAAGGAACGGCGGTTACTGTTGTCTGGTTCAGCATCGTGCTCATTTGCGGCCTGTTTTCCCTGAAACATGGGCCTGAGTCCTGGGCCAGTTTTGTCGGTTTTCTGCAAAACCCAATTGTGGTGATCCTCAACATTATCACCCTCGCGGGCGCGCTGCTGCATACCAAAACCTGGTTTGAGCTGGCGCCGAAAGCCGCCAATATTATCGTGAAAGACGCAAAAATGGGGCCGGAGCCGATCATCAAAGGGCTCTGGGTGGTGACAGCTATCGTCACCGTAGTTGTGCTGTTTGTAGCGCTGTTCTGGTAAGGAGGCCCAGGTGATTAATCCAAATCCAAAACGTTCTGACGAACCGGTATTCTGGGGCCTGTTTGGCGCAGGTGGGATGTGGGGCGCAATCGTCGCGCCGGTGATCGTCCTGCTGGTCGGCATCATGCTGCCGCTGGGGCTGTTTCCGGGCGATGCATTAAGCTATGAACGCGTACTGGCCTTTGCACAAAGCTTTATTGGCCGCGCATTTCTGTTCCTGATGATTGTGCTACCGCTGTGGTGCGGTTTACACCGTATTCACCACGCAATGCACGATCTGAAAATTCACGTTCCCAGCGGAAAGTGGGTTTTCTACGGCCTGGCTGCTATTCTGACGGTGGTGACGCTGATTGGTGTCGTCACCCTCTGATGAAGTCTCAATGTTAATCCGGCCCGCCACTGGCGGGCCGTTTTGTATGGAAGCCAGGTCATGTTCAAGAAGATTCTCTGTATCACGCTGCTCGGCGCAACCTGCACTGCATTTGCCGCCTCCCACACTGAACAACAGTTAACCGATATTGTTAACCGCACGATTACGCCGCTCATCAAAGAGCAGGCAATCCCCGGCATGGCTGTTGCGGTCATCTATCAGGGTAAACCTTATTATTTTACCTGGGGTGAAGCGGACGTTGCAAAAAAGCAGCCTGTGACACAACAGACGCTGTTCGAACTGGGGTCGGTCAGTAAAACATTCACAGGCGTTCTGGGTGGCGATGCTATTGCGCGTGGAGAGATTAGCCTGAACGACCCGGCAACAAAATACTGGCCAGAGCTGACCGGTAAACAGTGGCAGGGTATTACGTTACTGCATCTCGCGACTTACACCGCTGGCGGATTACCGCTGCAGGTACCTGACGAGGTCACGACGGATGCTGAACTGCGCCGCTACTATCAAAACTGGCAGCCGGAATGGGCGCCGGGAACGCATCGCTTATATGCCAACGCCAGCATTGGGTTATTTGGCGCGATGGCGGTGAAACCGTCCGGGCTGAGCTTTGAGAAGGCCATGACCGAGCGCGTGTTGCAGCCGCTCAAGCTCACCCATACGTGGCTAACCGTCCCGCCCGCAGAACAGAAACACTACGCCTGGGGATATCGCGACGGGAAAGCCGTGCACGTCTCGCCAGGCCAACTGGACGCCGAAGCTTATGGCGTAAAATCCAGTATTGAGGATATGGCGCACTGGGTGCAGGTCAATATGAATGCCAGCGAAATCAAAGAGAAAACGCTGCAACAGGGTATTGAGCTGGCGCAGTCTCGCTACTGGCAGATTGGCGAGATGTATCAGGGGCTGGGCTGGGAGATGCTGAACTGGCCGGTAGATCCGAAAACCATAATTGATGGTAGCGATAGCAAAGTCGCCCTCGCCGCACTGCCGGTAAAAGCCATTACGCCACCCACACCAGTAGTGCGCGCATCCTGGGTACATAAAACCGGTGCAACGGGTGGATTCGGCAGCTACGTCGCCTTTATTCCTGAGAAAGAACTCGGCATCGTCATGCTGGCAAATAAAAACTACCCCAACCCGGCCCGCGTGGCTGCGGCGTTTCAAATTCTGAATTCATTGAAATAAGTGATATCCGGCCTGTTTCGACAGGCCATTCCCTCTCGCTTTTCCTGCTGTCATCTACACTTAACAAAAAAACAGTAAGGAAACTTTTATGCGCATTCTGCCCGTTGTCGCCGCTGTCACCGCGGCATTCCTGGTGGTGGCCTGTAGTTCTCCAACGCCGCCGAAAGGCGTCACCGTCATTACCGGTTTTGACGCTAACCGCTTCCTGGGAACCTGGTATGAAATCGCCCGCTTTGATCACCGTTTTGAAAGTGGGCTCGAGCAGGTCACGGCAACATACCGACTACGTGATGACGGCGGGTTAAACGTCACCAACAAAGGCTATAACCCGGATCGGGGAATATGGCAGAAGGCCGAAGGAAAAGCGTATTTCACAGGCGATCCGAGTCGCGCTGCCTTAAAAGTGTCTTTCTTCGGCCCGTTCTACGGCGGCTACAACGTCATTGCGCTTGATAAAGCGTATCGTCACGCCCTGGTTTGTGGGCCAGACCGCGACTACCTGTGGATACTCTCACGCACCCCCACCATTTCCGATGAGATGAAACAACAGATGCTGGACGTCGCGACCCGGCAGGGGTTTGATATCAGTAAGCTAATTTGGGTCAAACAACCCCTTTAATGGGTGCTAAGTTTCAGGCCAATAATCCCTGCGACAATCAACCCCAGGCTTGCCAGACGCATCGGACTTGCTGATTCGCCGAGTAGAAGAATACCGGTAATGGCGGCGCCCACCGCGCCAATGCCAGTCCAGACAGCGTAAGCCGTGCCGACCGGCAGGCTTTTCATCGCCCATGAGAGCAACGCCATACTGACAATCATCGCGGCAATGGTGATAACGCTTGGCGTCAGGCGGCTGAATCCGTGGGTATATTTCAGGCCGACGGCCCACACCACTTCAAGTAAACCGGCAATAAGAAGAATAATCCAGGACATAACAGGCTCCAGAAAAATGGGGCCGTCCCCGGTGAAAGAGGCGCTTACGGGTCGTCCCGTAAGGCTATGTGAGCGGATATTTTATCAATCGAAAGTGTGCGCGGCAAATGTGAAAACGGTACGGAGAGATTACCGTACCGTTTAAGTGCGTAAATTACTGCTGAGCTTTGGTGGCCGCACCGGAAATCGCATTGCCACCATCAGAAATATCCTCTCCAACGCCACGCGTCGTGTTACACGCCGTCAGCACGGATGAAAGCACTACCACGGTAAAAAACGCTGCAATTGTTTTCTTAATCATCATGTCGTCCTTTAATGGTCAATGTTTTATGCATGTAGCTTGTTAAGCATAGACAAAATCCCGCGCCGTGGCGGAAAAGGAGAACGATTTAAGAATTATGAAGGATTAGCTGGCAGCGTTTGAAATGATGCTACCGAGATCTTTGATGTCTTCACCAACACCACGCGTGGTATTGCACCCGGAAAGCAATGCGCTGGCGATAATCAACAGAAGTAGAGCTTTAACAGTACGAGTCATCATCCTTGCCTGAATTGTTCAGGCGCAGCGGCGTGCTGCGCCATCATTTATCCATTTATAACATGGATTACTTCACGCGGGATACATACTCGCCAGAGCGGGTATCCACTTTGATCACTTCGCCAATCTGAACGAACAGCGGAACTTTAACCACTGCGCCAGTGGACAGAGTCGCCGGCTTACCGCCAGTACCTGCGGTGTCGCCTTTCAGACCTGGATCGGTTTCAACGATTTCCAGTTCGACGAAGTTCGGCGGAGTAACGGAGATAGGCTGACCGTTCCACAGGGTCACGATGCATTCAGCCTGATCCAGCAGCCATTTAGCGTTGTCGCCAATCGCTTTTTCATCAGCAGACAACTGCTCGAAGGTTTCGTTGTTCATGAAGTGCCAGAACTCACCGTCGTTGTACAGGTAAGTCAGGTTCATATCGACAACATCTGCGCCTTCAGCGGAGTCAGTAGACTTGAAGGTTTTCTCAACACGGGTACCGGTCAGCAGACGGCGCAGTTTAACGCGCGCGAACGCCTGACCTTTACCTGGTTTAACAAATTCACTGGCTTCAACCGCATAAGGTTCGCCGTCCAACATGATTTTAAGACCAGCACGAAAATCGTTGCTATAGTAAGTCGCCATAAGGCCCTCTGAAATTGTGAAATGGTAGCTAAGCCACAAAATGGCGCATATTGTAACCCTAAACACCCCATCCAGAGAAGATTGGTTATCGCAACTTGCCGATGTTGTGACCGATCCGGATGAACTATTACGTCTTTTAAATGTAGACGCTGATGAAAAATTGCTCGCAGGTCGGGAAGCAAAACGCCTTTTCCCACTCCGCGTTCCCCGTGCATTCATCGCCCGCATGGAAAAAGGCAACCCGGATGACCCGCTGTTGCGTCAGGTTTTAACCGCGCAGGATGAGTTTATCACCGCCCCCGGTTTCTCGACCGACCCACTGGAAGAGCAGCACAGCGTAGTGCCAGGGCTGTTGCATAAATACCGCAATCGGGCGTTACTGCTGGTTAAAGGCGGCTGCGCGGTGAACTGTCGTTACTGCTTCCGTCGCCATTTCCCGTATGCTGAAAACCAGGGTAACAAGCGCAACTGGCAGGCAGCGCTCGACTATATCGCGCAGCATCCGGAGCTGGATGAAATTATTTTCTCCGGTGGCGACCCGCTGATGGCGAAAGATCACGAGCTGGAGTGGTTGATAACGCACCTTGAAGCCCTTCCGCATGTTAAGCGTCTGCGCATTCATAGTCGCTTACCAATCGTTATTCCGGCACGCATCACCGATGCGCTGGTTACGCGCTTTGCGCAAAGTCGGCTGCAAATTCTGCTGGTAAATCACATCAACCACGCCAGAGAGATAGACGATGAGTTTCGTGCTGCGATGGCGCGTTTACGCCAGGCGGGCGTGACGCTGTTAAACCAAAGTGTGCTGCTGCGCGGCGTGAACGATAGTGCTCAAACCCTCGCAGAGCTCAGTAATGCGCTCTTTGATGCCGGCGTTATGCCTTATTACCTGCACGTACTCGATAAAGTACAGGGCGCAGCTCACTTTCTGGTGAGCGATGACGACGCGCGCGCCATCATGCGTGAGCTATTGACGCTGATTTCCGGTTATATGGTGCCTAAACTGGCGCGTGAAATTGGCGGTGAGCCAAGCAAAACACCTCTGGATCTGCAGCTTCGCCAGCATTAATTTCGATGCCCTCTTACAAGGGGGCATTATTCTTCCCCAAAAAAACATTCGCAAAACAGATAATAATATCCATAGAGATTTTCTGGACATCACTGACATCTGTGATATTTTACTTTCCCATCTGACAAGCGCTCAATTAATAAAACACATCAATTATTTTTAATAATACATATATCAGAAATATGGTTATGGAGAACCAATATGGCATTACGTATTAAAAGTGTTAATACCGGAGTCATTCGTAAAGGAGATTCATTCGTCGCATTGGCTTTTAAAATCAAAGAGCAAAAAGACAAAGAGTCTCTTTACTTCTTCCCTGCACTGCCCCTCAGAGACCTGCTCATCGCTCTTGAAAGTCGCCTCGCAGCGCTGCATATGCGGCAGGGCAACGAATTAAAGAAATATGAAAAAGCGCGTGATAAAACCGGTAAGAAGATGCTGGAAGATATTCCTGCGCTTCAGGAAGAGGAATTGCGCCATGCCGATATAAGCTTTCGCGTCGATGAACTGGAACTTACCCACAATGGCGAAGATGAATTAACGATTACGTTAAAATTGCACAATGGCAAAAGCGTCGAATTAACTATTAATGAGCTACAAATTGATCTTCTGGTCAAAGCAATTATTCACGCCATTAATAACGCTGGAATGAGAGAACTGGCATTACGCATTTCTTCGTTACTGGACTTCCTGCCGCTATACGATGCGGATTGTCAGGAAAAAGACAATCTGGAATATGATTTCTACAATCAGCCACAATGGAAACACGACCTTTTCAGCCATTATCTGGCGGTGCTTTATCGCTTTAATGATAAAGATGGCAAAGAGTGTTTCAGCGGCAGCATCGTGAAAACGCGTACACCATCCGGCAGTAAAGAAGCGCAGGCAATTTCCCGCCGTCTGCTCGACTTTAGCCCACGCCTGAAAAAACTGACAGGGACACCGTGCCAGGTTTACGTCAGAACGTTATCAGCGAATAAAGGGCAGCAACTAAGCCAGGAGCAGTGTCTGCGGGCGTTGCACCATTTGCATGTACAGTCGGTAAAATAACGACTCCGGATGGCGATTACGCCTTCCAGACCTACGGGCGGTATGCCGGGCTAGTACAGCGTCATCCGGCTTACCGCACCATCAAAATCAATTCGGGCACTTATAAACCTGGCCGTTCATTTCGGTATCGGTCGGCACAAAGCTTGAGAGCATCCCCTGGGTTGGGCTACTCACACCGTAAATCACGTTGCCGCCCATCTCTGCTGCATGATTACGCAGGGCATTCGCCGCACCGCGCATCGAGCCGCCCTCTTCGCCGGTCTGGCCAGAAAGCCAGTTCCCCTGTTGACCTGTAGCGGTACCTAAAAGCTGGCATTCTGCGCCCGGTTTATCTTCAACAAAACGAACATTCTGCCCACCGGCGCTTAATTCATTGCTGGTGCTACAGCCTGCTAACAGCAACGCCGCGCCAACGATCCCTGCTAAATATTTTACCTGCATGTTATTCCCCACAATCAATGAGCTGGACGCACGTCGTCCGCGTGTAAATCTTATACTAAAAAGATGACCAAAAGAAAAACCCCCGGTCATTACTGACCAGGGGTTTCTTTGTTGCTATGGGGTATAGCGCACGATTACATCATGCCGCCCATACCACCCATGCCACCCATACCACCAGCAGCACCTAAGTCAGGCGCATCGCTTTTCGGCAGGTCGGTCACCATGCACTCGGTGGTGATCATCAGGCCAGCAACGGATGCCGCGTACTGCAGAGCAGAACGAGTCACTTTCGTTGGGTCCAGGATACCGAAGTCGATCATGTTGCCGTATTCTTCAGTTGCGGCGTTGTAACCGTAGTTACCTTCACCCGCTTTAACTGCGTTCGCGACAACAGACGGTTCTTCACCGCAGTTCAGAACGATCTGACGCAGAGGAGCTTCCATTGCGCGCAGCGCAACTTTGATACCCACGTTCTGATCTTCGTTCTGGCCGCGCAGGGCGCTCAGTTTCGCTGCAACGCGAACCAGCGCTACACCACCACCAGCAACCACGCCTTCTTCTACCGCCGCACGGGTCGCGTGCAGGGCATCGTCAACGCGTGCTTTTTTCTCTTTCATTTCAACTTCGGTAGCGGCACCGACTTTGATAACTGCAACGCCGCCTGCCAGTTTAGCAACGCGTTCCTGCAGTTTTTCGCGATCGTAGTCAGAGGTTGCTTCTTCGATCTGTTTACGGATCTGAGTAACACGGCCCTGAATTGCAGATTCTTCACCCACGCCATCGATGATGGTGGTGGTGTCTTTGTTGATAACAACGCGTTTTGCCTGACCCAGATCTTCCAGCGTGGTTTTTTCCAGCTCCATACCGATCTCTTCAGAGATAACGGTACCGCCAGTCAGGGTTGCGATGTCCTGCAGCATAGCTTTACGACGGTCGCCGAAGCCCGGTGCTTTAACAGCAGCTACTTTCACGATGCCGCGCATGGTGTTAACCACCAGCGTCGCCAGCGCTTCGCCTTCCACGTCTTCAGCGATGATGACCAGCGGTTTGCCTGCTTTCGCAACGGCTTCCAGAACTGGCAGCATTTCGCGGATGTTGGAGATTTTTTTGTCAGCCAGCAGGATGAACGGGCTTTCCAGTTCAACAGCACCGGTTTCCGGTTTGTTGATGAAGTACGGGGACAGATAGCCGCGGTCGAACTGCATACCTTCAACCACGTCCAGCTCGTCTTCCAGGCCGGTGCCATCTTCAACGGTGATAACGCCTTCTTTACCGACTTTATCCATCGCTTCAGCGATCAGTTTACCCACGGTTTCGTCGGAGTTAGCGGAGATGGTGCCTACCTGAGCGATAGCTTTGGAATCAGAGCACGGTACAGACAGCGTTTTCAGCTCTTCAACAGCCGCAGTAACTGCTTTGTCGATACCACGTTTCAGATCCATCGGGTTCATGCCCGCAGCAACAGCTTTCAGGCCTTCAGTGATGATGGATTGAGCCAGTACGGTCGCGGTGGTGGTGCCGTCGCCTGCAGCGTCATTCGCTTTAGAGGCAACTTCTTTCACCATCTGCGCGCCCATGTTTTCGAATTTGTCTTCCAGTTCGATTTCACGCGCGACAGAAACACCATCTTTAGTGATGGTCGGCGCACCGAAGGATTTGTCGAGAACCACGTTACGGCCTTTCGGGCCCAGGGTTACTTTAACTGCGTCTGCCAGTACGTTTACGCCGCGCAGCATTTTCACACGAGCGTCGTTACCGAATTTTACGTCTTTAGCTGCCATTATCTTTATTCCTTAAATTCGTATGTTCAGTGTCGTTCGCGGATTACGCTTCAACAATTGCCAGAATGTCGCTTTCGGACATGATCAACACTTCTTCGTTGTCGATCTTCTCAGATTTCACGCCGTAGCCATCGTTGAAAATAACGATGTCACCAACTTTAACGTCCAGCGGCTGCACATTCCCGTTTTCCAGGATGCGACCCTTACCGACAGCGATGATTTCGCCACGAGTTGATTTTGCTGCTGCAGAACCGGTCAGAACGATGCCGCCCGCAGATTTAGTTTCAACTTCTTTGCGTTTGACGATCACACGATCATGTAACGGACGAATACTCATTGATAGCTCTCCTTTGAGAAAGTCTTTATCAGTTATGGGTGACGCCGGGCCGCAATCGGTTTTCCGGCTAGTGACCAGAGAGATGGGGATGGGGGCAACCCCCTTCAAGGGGGAGGTAGAAAAAAATTTAAGAAAAAATTGTGGAAGGTACGAAACGGCGGCCCCGGATCCAAAACGGCGAAAATAGCTGGCGTTTCAGCCAATAATGGTTGTGTTACTATCCCTTTCTTTGTGAATGCCTGGACGCGGTCATGAGTGGTTTGAAACAAGAGCTGGGGTTGGCTCAGGGTGTCGGTTTACTTTCAACTTCATTGCTGGGAACCGGTGTTTTCGCCGTTCCTGCGCTGGCGGCGCTGGTTGCCGGAGGCGATAGCCTGTGGGCATGGCCGATTCTGATTATCCTTGTGTTCCCCATCGCCATTGTGTTCGCCATTCTGGGGCGTCATTTCCCCAGCGCAGGCGGCGTGGCGCACTTTGTTGATATGGCTTTTGGGCCGCGCCTGGCACGAGTCACTGGCTGGCTGTTTCTCTCGGTCATTCCGGTTGGCCTGCCGGCCGCGCTGCACATTGCAACCGGGTTTGGCCAGGCTCTGTTTGGCTGGCACGACAGCCAGCTTTTACTGGCAGAGATAGGTACACTGGCAATCATCTGGTGGCTGGGCTCACGCGGCGCCAGCTCCAGCGCCAACCTTCAAACGCTGGTCGCGGTATTAATTGTTGCGCTGATCGCTGCCATCTGGTGGTTTGGCGATATTGCTGTGCGTGAAATCCCCTTTCCACCGATCATGCAAATCGCTCCCGCCCATCTTTTTTCAGCGCTATCCGTCATGTTCTGGTGTTTTGTCGGGCTTGAGGCGTTCGCCCACCTGGCTGCAGAGTTTAAAAACCCGGAGCGCGATTTCCCTCGGGCATTGATGATTGGCCTTCTGCTCGCCGGTGCGGTTTACTGGGCCTGCACGGTCGTGGTTTTACACTTCAACGCTTTTAATAGCGAGCTTGCCGCCGCCGCGTCACTGCCCACCATCGTGGTGCAGCTTTTTGGCGTGAAAGCGCTGTGGGTAGCTTGCGTTATTGGCTATCTCGCCTGCTTTGCCAGTCTGAACATCTACATTCAAAGTTTCGCCCGCCTGGTCTGGACACAGGCACAAAGCAAGCCGGAGAGCACGCTCTCCCGCCTGTCGAAACGGCAGTTACCGGTTAATGCGCTGAATGCCGTGCTGGGCTGCTGTATGGTCAGCGCGCTGGCTATCTTCTGGCTGGATATTAATCTTGATGCACTGATCGTCTACGCCAATGGTATCTTCATTCTTATCTATTTGCTTTGCATGCTGGCGGGATGTCGCTTGCTGAAAGGGCGTTATAAGGCACTGGCGGTCATCGGTGCTTTACTTTGTCTGCTACTACTGGCGATGGTGGGCTGGAAAAGCTTGTATGCCATTGTGATGCTGGGTGTTTTCTGGTTGTTTCTGCCAAAAAGAAGTGGCGCGTAAACCGCGCCACGATATGAGAAATTAACGATCGTCTTTATGGTCGAGACGATCGCGTTCTTCATCTTTACGCTGATACTCACCATCGAAGGTATTGCCGCCATCGTTACCGGCGCTGAACCCTCCGCCCGGCATACGTGAGAAGTGCAGATGCGGCAGCAGTTTTAAGGTCAGATGTTTCTGCACCGGCGGCAGCAGAAGCAGCAGTCCGAGGAAATCGGTAAAGAACCCCGGCAACAGCAGCAGAATACCCGCCAGAATCAGTGAAACACTTTTCACCATCTCCGCCGCCGGGCTTTCGCCCGCTTCCATTTTCTGCTGCATCAGCACGAAGTTTTTAAACCCCTGATTACGCACCAGCGACATACCAATCACGGAAGTGAAGATGACCAGCACCAGCGTAAGCAGGACGCCAAAAACGTGGGCGACCTGAATAAAAATCGATATCTCTATGTAAACATAGAGAAAAATAGCAATAAATGGTATCCAGCGCACTGGCCTCTCCTGTCAATCGTAGATGCCATTGCATCCGCGTATAAAATTTGCTCCTGATATTCTGTGTAGATGGAGGCGTCCTGTCATTTTTCAATCAGACAGTCGAGAAATTTTTGTCAGCAATAGTCAAGCGGTGACCCATTTCACAAATCAATAAATCTTATAAGAAACGCCTCAGAATAAGTGATCAAGATTACTGTAATTCGCTATCATCAGCATATGATCACGGGCACCGGGTCGATTAAGGACATAATCGTCGGCCAGAAAATACGCATAACCTCGTAAATTCTGCGTATTTGGTGAATTCATTGGCAGATTGCAAAAGAAGGTTCACATGCTAAACAACATTCGTATCGAAGAAGACCTGTTAGGTACAAGGGAAGTCCCTGCGGACGCGTACTATGGCGTTCATACTCTGAGAGCGATTGAAAACTTCTACATCAGCAACAGTAAAATCAGTGATATCCCTGAGTTTGTTCGCGGCATGGTGATGGTGAAGAAAGCCGCTGCGTTGGCAAACAAAGAGCTCCAGACCATTCCCAAAAGCGTAGCTAACGCGATCATTGCGGCCTGTGATGAAGTCCTGAATAACGGCAAATGCATGGATCAGTTCCCGATTGACGTCTACCAGGGCGGCGCGGGCACATCCGTTAACATGAACACCAACGAAGTGCTGGCGAACATTGGCCTGGAACTGATGGGACATCAGAAAGGCGAATACCAGTATCTGAATCCGAACGACCACGTTAACAAATGCCAGTCCACCAACGATGCTTACCCTACCGGCTTCCGCATCGCGGTGTACACCTCAATTGTAAAACTGGTGGATGCAATTCATCAGTTAGGCGAAGGCTTCCAGCGTAAAGCGGTTGAGTTCCAGGACATCCTGAAGATGGGTCGTACCCAGTTACAGGATGCGGTGCCGATGACCCTCGGCCAGGAATTTCACGCGTTCAACGTGCTTCTTAATGAAGAAACGAAAAACCTGCTGCGCACCGCTGAATTGCTGCTGGAAGTCAACCTCGGCGCGACGGCTATCGGTACACGCCTGAATACCCCGGATGGCTATCAGCAACTGGCGGTACAGAAACTGGCGGAAGTCAGCAACCTGGCTGTCGTTCCGGCGGAAGACCTGATTGAAGCAACCTCTGACTGCGGTGCTTACGTAATGGTTCACAGCTCACTGAAACGCCTGGCTGTGAAGATGTCCAAAATTTGTAACGACCTGCGCCTGCTCTCTTCAGGCCCACGCGCCGGCCTGAACGAAATCAACCTGCCGGAACTGCAGGCGGGCTCATCCATTATGCCAGCGAAAGTAAACCCGGTAGTGCCGGAAGTGGTAAACCAGGTGTGCTTCAAAGTGATCGGCAATGATATTACCGTCACAATGGCTTCTGAAGCGGGTCAGTTGCAGTTGAACGTCATGGAGCCAGTGATTGGCCAGGCGATGTTCGAGTCTATCCATATTCTGACTAACGCATGCTACAACCTGCTGGAAAAATGCATCGACGGCATTACTGCCAACAAATCGGTTTGCGAAGGTTACGTTTACAACTCGATCGGGATTGTGACCTACCTGAACCCATTCATCGGCCACCACAACGGCGATATTGTAGGCAAGATTTGCGCCGAAACCGGTAAGAGTGTGCGTGAAGTCGTTCTGGAGCGCGGCTTGCTGACGGAGGCTGAGCTTGATGACATCTTCTCTGCGCAAAACCTGATGCATCCGGCTTACAAAGCGAAGCGTTATACCGATGAAAGCGAACAGTAATTCTTCGGTCTAGTTTTAAAAGGCATGTCAGCAATGACATGCCTTTTTTGTTTTCTATGATTTACTAACTCACAACATTCTAATATCAACTTGTAAACACAAGGAAGGCTACTATGTTTGGTGCAGAGCTCGTTATTGTCCTGCTTGCGATCTATCTCGGAGCAAGACTCGGCGGTATCGGCATTGGTTTTGCCGGTGGCTTCGGCGTCCTTATCCTGACCCTTATCTTTCAAATTAACCCGGGAGCTATCCCGTTCGACGTTATTGAAATCATCATGGCGGTTATTGCAGCTATCGCCGCCATGCAGGTTGCGGGGGGGATGGATTACCTCGTTAGCCTGGCGGAGCGTATGCTGCGTCGTCATCCTAAATACATTACGTTCCTCGCGCCGCTGGTCACCTGGTTTATGACTATTCTGGCGGGTACCGGCCATACGGCGTTCTCCACGTTGCCGGTTATCACTGAAGTGGCGAAGGAGCAGGGTATTCGCCCATCTCGTCCACTTTCTATCGCCGTTGTCGCCTCACAGATCGCGATCACCGCTTCCCCTATCTCCGCTGCCGTCGTTTTCTTTGCCGGTATCCTGGAGCCGATGGGCGTAAGCTATCTGACTCTGCTGGCTATCTGTATTCCGGTCACGCTGATCGCCGTCATGATCACCGCCTGCGTGTGTAACTTCCTTGGCTGCGAACTGAAAGATGACCCGGTTTATCAGGAACGTCTGGCAAAAGGTGAAGTGAAGCTGCGCGGAAGCCAGGTATTCAAACTGAAACCGCACGCCAAACGCTCCGTTCTGCTGTTCCTGATCGGTATCGTGGCGGTGATGTTCTATGCCACCGCGATCAGCGATACCGTCGGCCTGATTCAGAACCCGGTACTACCGCGTAACGAAGCGATTGTGGTCTTCATGCTGACTATCGCCACGCTGATTTGCTTTACCTGTAAAATTGATACCGGTGAAATCCTCAACGCCAGCACCTTTAAATCGGGTATGAGTGCCTGTGTCTGCGTACTGGGCGTGGCCTGGCTGGGTGATACTTTCGTCAAGGCGCACATCACCGATATCCAGGAAGTGGCGGGTGACCTGCTGCATAACTATCCGTGGTTGTTGGCCGTGGTGCTGTTCTTTGCTGCGACTCTGCTCTACTCTCAGGCCGCAACCACCAAAGCCCTGATGCCTGCCGCGTTGATGCTGGGTGTTACCCCGCTGACGGCGATTGCCTCTTTTGCCGCGGTTTCCGCGCTGTTCGTTCTGCCTACCTACCCAACTCTGCTGGCGGCGGTTGAAATGGACGATACGGGTTCCACGCGTATCGGTAAATACGTCTTTAACCATGCGTTCCTGGTGCCTGGCGTTATCGCAATCGCTTTGTGCGTCATCTTAGGTTTCATCTTCGGCGGGATTATGCTGTAAGTAAAAAACCTTAAACCGGGCCGCCCTGCGGCCCGATTCACTCATCCCCCCTGCCACACCGTGCTATAGTTGCCTCTTTCACCGATACGAGGTTGATGATGAGCACTACCGACGCTGTTGTTGTTCTCTGTACTGCCCCGGATGAAGCGACTGCCCAGGATTTAGCAGCCAAAGTGCTGGCGGAAAAACTTGCTGCATGCGCAACAATTATTCCCGGCGCGACATCGCTCTATTACTGGGAAGGGAAGCTGGAGCAGGAGTACGAAGTGCAGATGGTTCTCAAAACCACTCTGACGCATCAGCAGGCGCTGCTCGATTGCCTGAAGTCTCATCACCCGTATCAAACCCCGGAATTATTGGTTCTACCCGTTACTCACGGAGACAGCGATTACCTCTCATGGCTCAACGCATCTTTACGCTGATCCTGCTGCTGTGCAGCACATCAGCCTTTGCCGGTCTGTTTGACGCCCCCGGCCGTTCTAACTTTGTTCCTGCTGATCAGGCATTCGCATTCGATTTTCAACAGAATAAACAGGATCTCAACCTCACCTGGCAGGTAAAAGAGGGCTACTACCTCTATCGCCAGCAAATAAAAGTCGTGCCCAATCAGGCACAGACATCGCCGCTGGTACTGCCTACCGGGCAGTGGCATGAAGATGAATTTTATGGCAGGAGCGAGATTTACCGTCAACGACTGACTGTGCCCGTCACCATCAACCAGGCCTCGCAGGGCGCAACGCTGACGGTGACTTATCAGGGCTGTGCTGACGCGGGCTTCTGCTACCCGCCAGAAACCAGAACCGTACCACTAAGCGCCGTGACGGCGACTTCCGCGCCTGCTGAAATATCTGCTCCCGCCAGCACGGATTTACCCTTCTCTGCGCTCTGGGCGCTGCTGATTGGTATTGGCATCGCATTCACCCCTTGTGTGTTGCCGATGTATCCACTTATCTCCGGCATTGTTCTGGGCGGTAAACAGCGTCTTTCAACAACGCGGGCGTTGCTGCTGGCGTTTATCTACGTTCAGGGAATGGCGCTCACCTACACCGCCCTGGGGCTGGTTGTCGCCGCCGCAGGCATGCAGTTCCAGGCCGCGTTGCAGCATCCATACGTACTGATTGGCCTCTCTGTGGTCTTTATCCTGCTGGCGTTATCGATGTTTGGCGCGTTCTCTCTGCAACTGCCGTCGTCTGTACAGACGCGATTAACGCTGATGAGCAACCGCCAGCAGGGCGGCTCTCTGGGCGGCGTTTTCGCGATGGGCGCAATTGCCGGGCTAATCTGCTCGCCGTGCACCACCGCGCCACTGAGCGCCATCCTGCTCTACATCGCGCAAAGTGGTAACCTGCTGTTGGGCGGCGGGACGCTTTATCTGTATGCGCTGGGAATGGGTCTACCGCTAATTCTGGTCACTGTCTTTGGCAACCGCCTGTTACCGAAAAGTGGGCCATGGATGGCGCATGTTAAAACGGCGTTTGGCTTTGTGATCCTCGCATTGCCGGTATTCCTGCTGGAACGCGTCATTGGTGACGCGTGGGGACTGCGTTTGTGGTCACTGCTCGGCGTAGCCTTCTTTGGCTGGGCCTTCATCACAAGCCTTGGCGCGCAAAAGCCGTGGATGCGACTTGGGCAGATCATCCTGCTTGCCGCCGCGTTAATCAGCGTACGCCCGTTACAGGACTGGGTCTTCGGCAACACGGCGGCCGCACAGGAGCGCTCGCATCTGAACTTTACTCCGGTTAGCAGTGTTGAAGAACTCACCCAGGCGCTGGCGAAAGCCAAAGGCCGGCCGGTGATGTTAGATCTTTACGCCGATTGGTGCGTGGCCTGCAAAGAGTTTGAGAAATACACATTCAGCGATCCACAGGTTCAACAGGCGCTGAGCAATACGGTATTGTTGCAGGCGGATGTCACCGCCAACAGTGCACAGAATGCCGCGTTGTTGAAACATTTAAACGTACTGGGCCTGCCCACCATCCTCTTTTTCGATAAAGAGGGGCAGGAACAGCCGACACAACGGGTAACCGGCTTTATGGATGCTGCTGCATTCAACGCGCATTTGCGCGATCGCCAACCGTAGACAACACTTTAGACGGGAAAAACCGTTGGGAACGAAGGAGAACACCGTGCAACGTGAAGATGTCCTGGGAGAAGCCCTGCATTTACTTGAGATCAGAGGGATAGCCAGCACTACGCTTGAGATGGTTGCCGAACGTATCGATCGTCCACTCGACGAACTGAGACGTTACTGGCCCGATAGCGAGGCGCTGCTTTATGACGCACTGCGCTATCTCAGTCAGCAAGTGGATATCTGGCGTCGTCAACTGATGCTTGACGACGAGCTTACCGCTGAACAAAAACTGCTGGCACGCTACAACGCGCTGACGGACTGCGTCAGTAACCAGCGTTATCCTGGCTGCTTGTTTATCGCGGCTTGTACCTTTTATCCCGATCCAGGCCATCCGATTCATCAACTGGCAGACCAACAAAAACAGGCGGCTTATGCCTTCAGCCACGAACTGCTGACGCAACTGGAAGTCGATGACCCGGCAATGGTGGCCAAGCAGATGGAGCTGGTGCTGGAAGGCTGCCTGAGCCGAATGCTGGTGAATCGGAGCCAGGTTGATGTTGATACAGCGCACCGACTGGCGGAAGATATTCTGCGCTTCGCGCAGTGCCGTCAGGGTGGTGCCTTAACCTGACTGTGCTTTTTTCAGGCGCCTTGCATGAAAAGCATGCAGTTAACGCGTTTTCATCACTTATTTCGTCGAAATCCATTGACGCCAACGGCCCTTTACGGTTTAATGCGCCCCGTTGCCCGGATAGCTCAGTCGGTAGAGCAGGGGATTGAAAATCCCCGTGTCCTTGGTTCGATTCCGAGTCCGGGCACCACTATTCAAAGAACCCAGCCTATGGCTGGGTTTTTGCTTTTCCGGGGTT
Source organism: Pseudocitrobacter cyperus (assembly GCF_039889165.1). Classification (NCBI taxonomy): domain Bacteria; kingdom Pseudomonadati; phylum Pseudomonadota; class Gammaproteobacteria; order Enterobacterales; family Enterobacteriaceae; genus Pseudocitrobacter; species Pseudocitrobacter cyperus. The sequence continues at coordinate 181,238 of NZ_JAYMYY010000007.1, forward strand.
TGTACTCCACTCTTCCTGCTCTCCTCCCTTACGCTTTTAAATCATCGCTGTAATCAACGTGAAGCGTTTTAATCTGCTGAGTATTGTTCTGGCAGGGATTGATCAGAGATCGTCTGAAAGACAGTTGTGTGCGCTGTGTTGCCCGGTAGGTGATGCTGCTGTATGACCGGATAAGGCGCTACCGCATCCGGTAGTTTTTTTCGCAGCAACGCAAAAAGGCCACCCTTGCGGATGGCCTTTTGCTTT
>NZ_JAYMYY010000008.1:0-146199 GCF_039889165.1 Pseudocitrobacter cyperus
CTTGCCCACAGAGTTATCCACAAAAATCATCGATAAATATCAGAAGTGGTAAGGAAGCCACGCGCTGAACGCACTTCGCCCTCCTACTTTGATGCTAAAAATGGCTTACTGGCATCAACGAGCCATTTCTTCTCTTCTATATAGATAGAAGAAGGAACAGATGTAAAACCGAAACAGACGAACATCGCCCCCTTCCTCACCGACGTCGTGTCGCAGACTTCAGATCACAACGGCGCGTAAAAGGGGAAGCCTGTTCTCATAGTGCTTCTTAGAGAGTCAATATTCGTAAGAAAAATAGCATTCCGGGATGAATCGTGAGAGATTAATGTCTTCCTGGATGGAAAATCAGTAAACAATGATATGAGGGAGATTATCATGCCGCACGCGGAGTCAGCCGACTTTACTCAAGACACAATTAAAAGAGAAACGACGCAGCAACCTGTCATTTCGATTATCATTCCTGTTTATAATCGAGAAAAGGCTATTCATCATTGTTTAAATAAACTGAAGCATTGCCACTACGACAAACGTAATATAGAACTCATCCTGATTGATGACTGCTCAACAGATAATAGTTATCATGTTCTTCAACGCTTCATCTCTGATTTCCCTAATATTATTATTCTAAGAAGAAGGGTAAATTCAGGGGGGGCGTCGCGGCCACGAAACAATGGGCTGCAGGTTGCAAGCGGGAAATGGGTACTATTTATTGACTCTGATGATTATATCACCCCACATGCACTTACCGATGCACTGGCCCTCGCCCAGTCAGATCCCCATATCGATATGGTATGCATGCCCTATTTTAGAGCAGAAGGAAGCAGCAGAGCGATTAGCCGTTCAGCCTTCCACTATCAGGACAATGTGAGCGGCCTCACCTTCACACAAACGAAACTCTACCGCTCGTTAACCGTTTTTGGCAAACTCCTCAGAACCGATTTAATCAGAAAACATAGCATTAACTTTCCTGATAATATCCCTGTTCGGGAAGATAACTGGTTTATGATGAAGATGTATTGCATCGTCAGCAACATCGCCATCCTCGGAAACCGAAAGCAATATTATTTTATTAACGAAGCGGATAATATCTCTCTGGCGGCAAAAGGTACCAGTCCTGCTAATGCAGTAGAAATCTATCTTTCTGCCTATGATTTCATACATTCACAACATCACCTGAGCCAAACAGAACAGCATGATATTCTGGCCCTCTATTTAAATCGTTTTACCAATATGATTCAGCGCGGTAAACATGCCCCTCGTCTTTTTTATAGTAAAACGAAAGACACGCTTCTGGATTTAATTGATAACCCATTTCTTTCCCAGGCCGCCAGAGACTTCATCTTTACCCTCTTTGCCGGGCAATATGATGCTGAAACACCTCATCACACGGCACTGGCGCATTTAATTACCCTGGCCCGCCCCGAGCTAAATCGACTTCATCTCTCTCCTCAGCCGACACCATTTCCGGAATACGTTTTGTTTTTCAGTATCTGTAATGGACTGGAGCGAGCCTCCACCCTTTGCGTTCAGGGTCAGACTCTGGATAAGGCCTGGCTTAAAGGCATTCTGGCGCTGCGGGAGTGGCAGGAAACACAAACTCGTGAGCCAATTTGGTTACGTGTGGATGCTGTCGACAAAATCGAAACGCTGAACTGGGAAACACTGCAAGAGAAGCTCAGTAGAACAAAGCGTAATTATTTCCGTTTTGGTTTAAGTTTCGATTATCGCTTCCAGTACGCAATTCTTGAACACGAACTCCTTGCAAACGCGATGTTGTACCAGCAGACAGAAGGTGTTGCGGCTCCCAATCCTATCAATCTTGCGAACTACTCACGTAAAAAATTCGCTCGGGAACTCGGGTGGCCCACGCGGCCAGAACAACTATTGTGGCGATTCACCACTCGTAGCCTGTTTACGGATGGAAAGCAGGTTTACCCTATCGAAGCCTCCGGTAAGCGTGCAGGCTACCGCCAGCTCTCCCGCTGGCAGGATGAGCTCGATCCCATGATTTTTTCAGCCGCGGATTATCTACGACGCCAGGCGCAAGAATCGGGCCGTTATCACTATGGCTGGTTTCCCTGCTTTGATAAGCCGATTAAAGGCTACAACACCGTTCGGCACGCGGGTTCAACCTATGCGCTACTCGAGGGATGGGAAGTAACGCAGGATCCGGGGCAATTCACCGTTATCGAACGTGCGCTGGCCTACTTATCAACAGCGTTGATTCAGACCCGGCGCCTCCCTGACGGCAGCGAAGCCGATTTCCTGATCGATACCGGAGAAGAAATTAAACTTGGCGGTAACGCTGTCAGTATCCTCGCTTTTGCTAAATACACCGAAATTTCAGGCGACCAACGTTATTTGCCGCAAATGCAACGGCTGGCGAATGGCATCAGTTTTATGCAAATCGAGGAGACGGGTGGATTTAATCATGTCTATCACGCAGGAGATCTTTCGCTAAAAGCGCAACACCGCACAATTTACTACGATGGAGAAGCAACTTTTGCGCTGATGCGTCTTTATGGGCTAACAAAAGAAGCACGCTGGTTAGATATTGTCGAGCGGGCAATAGAGCACTTTATTGCACATAAGCACTGGCGGGCACACGATCACTGGATGGGCTACGGCGTAAACGAGCTGACCCTTTATCGCCCACAAGAACGCTACTATAAATTTGGCCTGGACAACGTTCGCGATCATCTTGATTTCGTTATTAATCGGGTAACGACATACCCTACCCTGCTCGAACTCATGATGGCGGCTTCACGTATGATAACCAGGCTTGCCGACTCAGAGTTTCGGTATTTACTGGATGACTTCGACACAGCGAAATTTGAGGTTGCGCTGGAGGCTCGTGCGCGTTATCTGACAAATGGTTTTTTCTGGCCAGAACTGGCTATGTTTTTCAAAAAACCAGATCGCATTGAGGGCAGCTTTTTTATTCGTCACCATCGGGTACATGTCAGAATTGACGATATCGGCCACTATCTTTCAGGCTATGTTGCTTATCGCAAATACTGGCGGGAACAGCATGACTTCACGGCATAAACCTTTACGGTAAACCACGCAAAGATGAATGGGCTTGTAGCAAAAGTCGCGCAAATTACTTTCCGGTCACGGTGGTTATGCTGTGTTCTGGTGTTACTGCTCATCACCACACCAGGGTTAATAGCCGGTTGGGATTTCGACACCATTAACCTTCGAACCCAGCGCCTTTATGGGCCGGCTACGCCAGCGACACAACGAAATATTAATGACTGGGCAGGGTTGATAAAAAACCCTCCTCAGGGCGATATCAAAGATAAGTTGAATCGCGTAAATCAGTTTTTTAACAACCGGGTACGTTTTCGCGATGACATTGTCGTCTGGAAGCAACAGGATTACTGGGCAACGCCAATAGAACTTTTACGTAAAGGGGCGGGGGATTGTGAAGACTACGCGCTGGCGAAATATTTCACATTGCGTGAGATGGGCGTACCCGCCAGCCAGTTACGAATCACTTACGTCAAGGCATTACAGTTGAATCAAGCACATATGGTTGTAGCCTGGTATGCCACCCCCAATGCTGTTCCATTAATTCTGGATAATTTAAAGACCGCTATTCTTCCGGCAACTCAGCGTAACGACCTGCTTCCGGTTTACTCCTTTAACGGGCAAGGTCTATGGGTTCCACAAGCCGGAAAAAATAAGCGCGTTGGCGATAGTAAAAAACTTTCTCGTTGGCAGGATCTTCTCACCAAAATGCGTGCAGAAGGATTTGTAATTAATGAATAGGAAGTAGCCATGTCTCTTTATAAACAGCTACTCATTGGTATTTGTCTGTTCACGCTGATCATCTTCTGCGGCAGCTTTTATGTGACGCTTGAAAGCTCTCGTGAACAGTATCACAACCAGTTGAGTGCCCACGCGCAGGACAGCGCAACAGCACTGGGCCTGTCGCTGACGGCAAACATTGATGATCCGGTCATGACGGAGTTGATGGTTAACTCCATCTTCGACAGCGGTTATTTCTATCGTATCCGGGTTATTGACATTAATACTGGCAAGCCGCTGATAGAGCGACAAAATATGCCACAAGGCGCCAGTGTTCCCGCCTGGTTTGTGCGACTGGTCAGGCTCAATCCCGGTCAGGGCGAGGCCACAGTAATGAGAGGATGGACGCAAGCGGCGCGCGTTGAAGTCATAAGCCATCCCATGTTCGCGTTGAACCGTCTCTGGGATAGTCTGATCGCCAGCTTTATGCTACTCAGCGCCTGTAGCGTAATCTGCGTTTTTGGCGCGATGTTAATGCTGCGCCGAAGCCTGCGCCCACTAAACTATATCGTTGAGCAGGCCATGGCCATTAGCCGTCGGGAATTTCTTAACCTCCCTGCCCGCCCCAGAACACCGGAACTGCGTCGCGTGGTCGAAGCGACGAATATGATGGTAACCCAGCTTAAGGCTCTGTTTAGCGAACAAGCCTCGCGCACTGAAAAGCTTCGTCAGGAAGCTTACAACGATAGCCTGACAGGGCTACACAACCGTCGCGCCTTTGATATTCAACTGCAATCTCGCCTTAGCGATGAAGAACATCCCGCAGGTCATCTGATTCTGCTGCGTGTGCAGGATCTCATCGGGCTAAATCAGCGGCTTGGCGGAGCGAAAACCGATCGGCTATTAATCGCTGTCGCTGACATTCTTAACCAGCTTCAACGACGCTTTTTCCATAATGAAGGTTTTCTTGCGCGCGTTCGCGGCGGTGAATTTGCCATTATCGCCCCGACGATCCTTCCTCAGGAAATGGAAAACCTGGTTGCCACCCTCAGTACCCAACTGAAAGCCTTACACGAGACCGGCATGAGCGATGTAACGCCTGTCGCACACTTTTCTCAGTTAGCATTTAGCGTTGGGGATACCGCGTCAGCAGTACTGTTGCAGGCAGATCAGGCTTTAGCCATGGCGGAAACGGAAATGAGTTTCTTTGCCGATATACAGGCAACACAAGAGACAGAAAACGACGATGACCACCATCGCTGGCACACCCGACTTGAAACGGTGCTGCACAACAACGCGTTTGAACTCTTCTCTCAGCCCGTTTATCAATGCAACAATAAGAATATTATTCTCCATCAGAAGATCCTCGCTCGCATTAAAACAGAAGAGGGAGAGCTCATTCCGGCAGGTCGGTTTATGCCATGGATCCATCGCCTGGCATTAAGCCGTCGTATGGATATCGTCATGTTAAAACAGACGCTGAAAGCCATGGAAAATAGTACTCAGCCATTTGCGCTCAGCATCAGCGGAGAAAGTGTCGCTGATGAAACCAGTATGAATAACCTGCTTCAGCCGCTAAAAAATGCCCGCCATCTCTCTGGCCGACTCACGCTCGAGCTGGACGAAAATGAACTTCCCGACCCGGAACAGGTTAACCTGCTGGTACAGAAACTCAATGCGCTGGGATGTCGCCTGGGTATTCAGCACTTTGGCGGACGTTTTCATCTGATTGGCAACCTGCCTCAATGGGGGCTGGCGTGGATCAAAGTCGACGGCGGATATATTCGTCATATTGATCAAGAAGAAGATAAAAAGCTGTTTATCGAAGCCATTTACTGGGCGACCCGCCAGATCAATCTCCCTCTGATTGCAGAGCGTGTTGAAACAGAAGGAGAACTGGCCGTACTGGAACAAATTGGTTTGTATGGTGCGATGGGGCGTTATTTTAGCGACGCCAGCACACTCACTAAATAACTGTCAGGAGAGTTACCATGCATTTTATCGAGCGGGATAACGACGGACGAATTATTCGTGTTGAGTCCTCTTCATTCCCGGCGTCAACCGAGCAATATGAACACACAACCCCCGAAATTGCGGAATGGTTAAAGGTTAACACACTGCGGGCGGCTACCTTACAGCAGCTTCAGCAAAGCGATCTCGATATGGTTCGCGTACTGGAAGATCTTATTGAGGTTCTCATGAGCAAGGGGATTATCAGTATTACAGACCTCCCTCCAGCAGCACAAAGCAAACTGCTTAACCGCGCTCAGGCTCGCCAGAGATTAAGCGGGCTGGAAGGATTAATTCAGGACGAAGATGAAGGTCTGATTTGATGTAAACAAAAGAGGGCAGCCGCTCTCATGACGGAACCATATCAGGATTCATAATCCCTCATATCGGTATTTCATCCGATAATACCGATATGACGATTCACTATTAGCATTATTTATTATATAAAAAATCAATTTATTAAAGAAGATTGATATATTAAGCATGATGCATGGCACGACAGGAAAAAGAGTGAGGCATACGACATGGAAGTATAATGACTTAGCTACCTGCTATAACAATCATAATAAAAACTAATCATTATCATTAAATGATATATACTATCAATGAATACCCCCTTCCCTTTCTATATCAATCTTACGAGATATAAAACCCATACATTCAATCACATGCACATCTAACCCTGGACACCACCACTAATCCAATATTTAATTTCAAACCATCACGACCAGGCAATACATAACTCTTTATGCCAGATAAAACACAATAGATTTCTTTACAAATCAATTTTAAAAAAACAACATTTAAATCAAAGAAACGACATATTCAGCGTATTATTTTATTACTCTATACAGCATTCATTCACCAGATGTCTTCGTCATAGCATCTGGCACTATTAGAACTAATACATTCGAGTGAATGCACCATCTTTTCCGCTTATTTAACAGAATTTAATTATGTTGATATAGCGATTCAGGAAACTCACCGCCATGAACAAATGGAAACGTTCACGTAATATTAAGAGGAATGTATTATGAGCGATGTAGTCGGAACAATAAAGGCCATAATTGGACAAGCTTTCGCTATTTCACCTGACGGAAGCAGACGTTTACTGGTGGAAGGGGATAAGATCTTTGCCGGTGAACAAATCGAAACCAGCGCCACCGGAGCGGTATCCGTCACTCTGGCTGATGGCAAAACGCTCGATCTCGGTCGCGATAGCCACTGGAACAGTGCAGGCATAACGCCGACTACCTCCTCTGAAACAACCGCAACAGACATCGCCGCTATCCAGCAGGCGATTGCCGATGGTCAGGATCCGACTCAAATACTCGAAGCTACGGCTGCAGGCCCACAACCGGTCACCGAGACCGGAGCTCCAGGAACTGGGGGAGCCCATACGCATGTCGTTCTTGATCTTACCGGTGAAATGCTTGATCCCACTGCCGGCTACCCTACCGACGGACTGGTCTTTCCTGATACAGAAATTGAAGAAGAACTGACAATCCTGGATACGGACACCGATACCGACACGGATACAGATACCGACACCGATACAGATACAGATACCGATACGGATACCGACACGGATACAGATACCGACACGGATACTGATACCGATACCGATACAGATACAGATACAGATACAGATACAGATACAGATACAGATACAGATACAGATACCGATACCGATACCGACACGGATACTGATACGGATACGGATACGGATACGGATACGGATACGGATACGGATACCGACACCGACACCGACACCGACACCGACACCGACACCGACACCGACACCGACACCGACACAGACACAGACACAGACACAGATACAGATACAGATACCGATACCGATACAGATACAGATACAGATACAGATACAGATACAGATACCGACACGGATACTGATACGGATACCGACACCGATACAGATACCGACACGGATACCGACACGGATACCGACACGGATACTGATACGGATACCGATACGGACACCGATACGGATACGGATACGGATACTGATACTGATACTGATACGGATACCGACACCGATACGGATACCGACACCGATACGGATACCGACACCGATACCGATACCGATACCGACACCGATACCGACACGGACACCGATACGGACACAGACACGGACACCGATACGGATACCGACACCGACACCGATACCGATACGGATACCGACACCGATACCGATACCGATACGGACACCGATACCGATACCGATACCGATACCGATACCGACACGGACACGGACACGGACACGGATACCGACACCGATACGGACACCGATACCGATACGGATACCGACACCGATACGGACACAGACACGGACACCGATACCGATACGGACACGGACACGGACACCGATACGGATACCGACACCGACACCGATACGGATACGGATACGGATACCGATACTGATACTGATACCGATACGGACACAGACACGGACACCGATACGGACACGGACACCGATACCGATACCGATACCGATACCGATACCGATACCGATACCGATACTGACACCGATACGGATACCGATACGGACACGGATACCGATACGGACACGGATACCGACACGGATACTGATACTGACACCGACACGGATACCGACACCGACACCGACACCGATACGGATACGGATACGGATACGGATACCGATACTGATACTGATACGGATACGGATACCGATACGGACACAGACACGGACACCGATACGGATACCGACACAGACACGGACACCGATACCGATACGGATACCGATACGGATACCGACACAGATACGGACACGGATACCGATACGGATACCGACACGGACACCGATACCGATACGGACACGGATACGGACACCGACACGGATACCGACACGGATACCGACACGGATACCGACACGGATACGGATACGGATACGGATACCGACACAGATACGGATACGGATACCGACACAGATACGGACACGGATACCGATACGGATACCGACACGGATACCGATACCGACACAGACACAGACACAGACACAGACACAGACACCGATGAAGACGACTATCGCTTAACCGTAAACGTTAAACCAGGCACCCCGCAGGAGAATCCGGGCGAACCGACTGACGAGAAAGTGCTTGAAGTGAATGGCGGCAGTAAAGATCCGAGTGGATTGGGCTTCGACGTTGTTGATGGAAAAATCGTCGCCATTGGCGACAACGTGCGCGTCTGGATAGCCGAAGGCGATACTCCCCCCGCGTGCAAAGATCCCGGCAAACAAATCGTTATTTACGATAAAAGCAACGCCAGCTCTGATAAAGCAGGAGAAAACTACAGCGATATCTTTGTTCTGGACGTCAATAACAGCGGTAATGTGGCAAAAGTCCAGGGCAATAAGACTACCAGTGGAGAGGGCTATAAGGACTACATCTTCCTGGTCGGCGCCGGTGAAGATTACCGCATTGATGCGACCGACCCAAATAACGGGTACATAAACGAGCTCACGGCGATTTCCGTTTATGGCAAAGAGTCCGACAAGTTAATTCTGGGGAGCCCGGCATCGAACCATATTGAAGGCATCATTTATGGCGATGGCCTCTCTGAACATCCAGGCGAAACGACAGCCACATGGACGCTAAAATTCACGCTTGATATTCAGCTTGAGAGCACCGATGACGCTGAAACTCTCACGCAAGTGACCCTGGCCGGGCTTCCTGAAAATGCAACCTTCGATGGAGCAGGGCTGGCAAATGTAACCTATCAGGATGGTGTCTATACGCTGACTTTCGTCGAAGGCACAACAGGTTACACCGGAAAAATGACCGTCACCGTACCTGATGGGCAGCAGGATCTGGGCGACGTCACCATGAATGTTGAAACGACCGCCGATGGCGATCACCAAAGCGAATTTGTCTTCGACGGTGATGAGGGTATGGCTTACGACAGCGATGCTGATAGCGATACCCCCATGACGCAACTCGCTGATATCACCGATTCGCTGGATGTGGAAACAGAGTGGCAGGCAGAGGAAAACGACGATGACACGCTGGCAAATCAGCCAGATGCAGACTCGCAGCTTGATAACGAGGAAAACCTGCTCGTCGACACAGAACAACTGCCCCTTGAGTCAGTGGTTTACGAAACCGCGAAGGCTGTCGCTCAGGAAGACGATTCACTGAAAACGCTACTGGGTGACCAGGGCGAACCAGAAACGAGTGACACAGAATCTAATCCGATAGAGGCAAACCAGCAGTCATCTCCTGCTGAGCACACCGTGCTGAACCAGGAGGAACCTCTGGACTTTAACGACCTGATAAACAGCGACGGGAACAATAATCTCAGCGACCTCATCCAGACACCAGAACAGATGAACGTTGCAGAGAACAGTCAGGTTCAACATGTGCCGGCTGAAGGGGGAGGCTCAGAAGATAGCGATGTTTGGGCTGCCGCTGATGAATCACAAGTCGAGCATCTGATTGCGAAGCCTGAAGCTGAATCCTGATAATCATCTTAACCGCGCGCCCGTCAGGGCGCGCATTAAACGTCATTTGATTATCGACAGAGCAAATATAAAAAAAAGGTTATCCATCGACCAAACCGCGTTTGACAACGATTGATATCGAATTTGTTACACAGCACTACCTCTGGTGGCCGGTTTCACCAGCAAGGGAACAGAATTTAAGGAAAGGATCTCATCATGAATAAATCAATTCGCGTTTTAACAAGCCTCTCACTGCCGCTGCTGTTCGCGCAAAACATTAGCGCAGCGACACTGGAACAAGCGGTAAAAGACAGCTTATTGTGGCACCCACAAGTGAGCGCCTCGGTAAACAGCCGTTACTCCGCAGACCAGGATTTACGCGCGGCAAAAGGCGGCTATCTTCCTACCCTGGACGTCACTGCCGGGACGGGCTGGGAACAAACGGATAATGCGACGACTCGTGCAGCCAACGACCATCGCCGTAATCTGCATCGCAGTGAGTCCAGCATTAATTTGAGTCAAAACCTGTTTAACGGCTTCGCGACAACCAGTGAAGTCGCCAGGCAACAAGCAACAGTAAACTCACGCGCGCATGCGGTGATGAACACCAGCGAAGTCACCGCCCTGAATGCTATCCAGACCTACCTGGATGTTTTGATGCGCCAGAGAATGGTGCAGTTGGCAGAAGATAATCTCAGAAACCATGAACGCGTTTTTGATCAAATTCGCCTGCGAACAGAACAGGGTGTTGGCCGGACAGCGGACTTCGAACAGGCGCAGGCTCGTCTCGCTCAGGCGCAAAATAATCTGCTGACTGAACAGACTAACCTGCAGGATGCACAAGCGAATTACTACAGCGTCGTGGGGAAAGAGGCAACGGATCTTTCGCTACCCGTCGCAACGACAGTGCCGGCGACCCAGGCGGAAGCGCGCAAACAAATGCTGGAAAACAGCCCGCTGCTGAAACAAGCCGATGCAGATGTAGAAGCCACCCGTCAACAGTATGAAGCCGCAAAATCCCGTTTCTATCCGAGCGTGGACGTCGATGTGGGTCGTCGCATGGATAACAATGTCGACGGAACGCGCGGCCATGACCAGGAGTGGCAGGCCATGGTCAGAATGCGTTACAACTTATTCAATGGCGGCAGCGACAAAGCCCAACTCTCTTCCTATGCATACAAAATGCAGGAAGCACAGGATGTAAAACGTAATGCTCTTCGCCAACTGGATGAAGAACTGCGCCTTTCCTGGAATGCCAGAGAAAATGCCAAACAGCAGGTGCCTATCGCCAAAGATTACGCTGAACGCAGTGCCACCGTTCGCACCGCGTACCAGGAGCAGTTCAGCATCGGCGAACGTAGCTTGCTCGACATGCTGGATAGTGAAAATGAAGTCTTCACCGCCCAGCGCCGCTATGTCGAGATGCAGTTTGTGGAAATGTTCACGGCCTACCGTATCAATGCGCGAATTGGCGATTTGCTAAAACAACTCAAAATCCAGGCGCCCTCAGCGGCACAGCCGGAAGAAGAACAGCAAACCGCGCATGTTAATCTGCCTGAATTGAAATAATTAATACTGGGCTCACGGGCTATTTCATCGCTTCTGATGGATTAGCCCTTCGTTTCTTTGTGCCTGAGCGAATTTTCGCTGGAATTTGAGGGGTCTTATTATGGCCACATCTACATATTCGATTGATCCTGTGCTCCCCGCCGATGCTGAAAACGCACTCAGACAGGACCCACGTCAAAGCCATGACGATCCCCTTCTCGATTCGCTGATGATTGTATGTAAACTGCATAATGTCATCACCAGTCGTAATGTATTAACTGCGGGGCTTCCTCTACGGGCAAGCCAACTCACTCTGAGTGTATTCCCCCGTGCCGCGAAGCGTGCAGGGCTAAAAGCCCGCGTAATGCATCGCGATCTGGACAAAATTTCCACCCTTTCACTGCCCGCCATCCTGTTATTAAAAAATGAACAGGCTGCCGTATTGATTGGCTGGGATGAGAAGCAACGCGCCCGTCTGCTGCCTACGGAAACGGAAGGCGGTGAAATCGTACTGGAAGCCGATAAACTGGCAGAAAACTATAGCGGGAAGGTCATTTTCCTGCAGCCAGAACATGAGTTTGATAGTCAGCCAACCGCCGCAATACCCAAAACCCAAAACTGGTTTAAAGACACGCTTAAACTGTCGAAATATCTCTATCTCGACTCCATCGTTGCCAGTTTTATTATCAACATCATCGCGATCGCCACCCCGTTATTCGTCATGAACGTCTACGATCGCGTGGTGCCAAACCACGCCACCGCCACGCTGTGGGTGCTGGCCATCGGCATCTCAGTCGCTTTCATTTTTGATTTAATACTGAAGATATTACGAGGAATTTGTCTCGATCTTGCGGGGAAAAAAACGGATCTTATCGTATCCGCGGCTCTGTTTGAGCGTCTACTGGGAATGAAAATGAAGCAACGCCCCGCACGCGTGGGCGGCTTTACGCAGAACTTCCAGGAGTATCAATCGGTTCGCGATTTCCTTTCCTCACTGACGCTAACAGCCCTCATCGACCTTCCGTTCACCCTGCTCATTTTACTGGTTATTGCCATTATTGGCGGGCCGCTGGCGTTTGTTCCCTTACTTTGTTACCCCATCGCCTTACTGGTTAACATTCTGATTCAGAAACCTTTATTGTCTGAGGTACAAAAAACATACCGCCTGTCAACCGAGCGGCAGGCAATGCTGGTGGAGACCGTTACCGGGCTTGATGCCATCAAGGTGAACAATGCCCAAAGCGAACGCCAGTACCAGTGGGAGCAAGTTATCAGCCAGCTCAGCAAGCTGGAGCTCAGAGTCAAATCGCTCTCCTACATCGCCGTTAATTTTACCGTCTGGATACAGCAGTTCGGCGGCGTTGTGCTGATTGTCGCTGGCGTTTACAGCATTATCGCCGGCAATCTCAGTATGGGCGGGTTAATTGCCTGCTACCTGCTTAACCGCCGTGCGATGATGCCGATTGGCCAACTTTGTGGCCTGATCACGCGCTACCAGCGCGCACGGATGACCAAAGCCACCATCGACCGAATGATGGATCTTGAACAGGAAGTGGAAGACGGCGAAGTGCCGTTAAAACGCGAAACCCTCACTGGCTCTATTGAGTTCCGCGATGTGGTTTTTCGTTATCCTCAAAATCAGTATGTGTCTCTTAACGGCATCTCGCTAAAAATCGAGCCCGGTGAAAAAGTAGGCATCATTGGGCGGAGCGGCTCGGGGAAAAGTTCACTCGCAAAACTGCTTGTCGGCTTTTATCAACCAGAAGGCGGCACTATCCTGGTGGATGGTATCGACTCTCGCCAGCTCGATATCAACGATGTTCGTCATAACGTCGGCTATGCGCCTCAGGATATCCATCTGTTTAGCGGAACGCTGCGTGACAACCTGCTCAGCGGAGCTGGCTACGTTGATGAAGACACCATGATCCGTGCAGCCACCATTGCTGGCGTTCATGAGTTCGCCCGTCGCCACCCCTCTGGCTACAACATGCAGGTTGGTGAGCGAGGAATGAACCTGTCCGGAGGGCAGCGTCAGGCTGTCGCCCTGGCCCGATCGTTGTTGCTCGATCCCCCGATCCTGCTGATGGATGAGCCCACCAGCTCAATGGACAACACCAGCGAAGATTTGATTAAAAAAGCGCTCGCCCCGATCGTGAGCAACAAAACGCTGTTGCTGGTCACGCACCGGGCATCGCTGTTATCGCTGGTTGATCGCTTAATTATCCTCGATAACGGCAAAATCATTGCCGACGGGCCGAAAGAGAGCGTCATGAATGCACTAAGGAAGGGGCAAATCCATGCAAACCGCTAACCTGCTCAATCGCCTGACAAAATGGCTCTTTGGTGACAAAAACCACGCGACGCTCACCGCAAACGAAGTCAACAAAGCGCTGCTTGATGACTCACCGCGCGTGGTACGTATAACCCTGTGGGCAATTCTCGCCTTCTTTATTGTGATGATTGTCTGGGCATCCCTTGCCAATATTGACGAAGTCACGCGCGGCGACGGCCGGGCAATTCCGTCATCCCGCCTGCAAAAAGTACAGAACCTCGAAGGCGGCATCGTCTCCGAAGTGTTTGTGCATGAAGGTGAAGTCGTTAAGGCCGGTGCACCTCTGCTGCGACTGGATGACACCCGTTTCCGCTCTAATGCCGGTGAATCTGAAGCGGATCGCCTGGCGCTGGAGGCTCGCGTCCAGCGCCTCACCGCTCAGCTTGCCGACCAGGAAACGCTCTCGCTCTCTTCAGAAATCATCGAGAAATCGCCGGATATCGCCAGCGGCGAGATGGCGCTTTTTACCAGCGTCAAACAGCGTATTCAGAGTGAAATCGGTGGGATGAACGAACAACTGGTGCAGAAAAAGCAGGAGTTACTGGACTACCAGGCGAAAGCGGGACAGTACCGCCGAAGCCTGGGGCTGCTGCAACAGGAGATCAGCATGTCTGAACCGCTGGTGGCCAAAGGGGCAATTTCGCGCGTAGAAGTATTACGTTTGCGCCGCTCTGAAGTTGACACCCGTGGTCAACTGGAATCCGTCACGCTGGGCATCCCGCGGGCAGAGGCAGCCATTAAAGAGATAGAAAACAAGATCGGCGAAACACGAGACCGCTACCGAGGCGAAGCACTTTCTCAACTCAATGAAGCCCGCACCGAGCTCAGCAAAATCGCGGCCTCCGGCAAAGCCATTGAAGACCGGGTGAACCGCACGCTGGTGACTTCCCCGGTGCGCGGTATTGTGCAACAGTTGATGGTCAATACCATCGGCGGCGTCATTCAGCCGGGTAGCGATCTGGTGGAGATCGTCCCGCTGGATGACACCCTGCTGATTGAAACCAAAATTCGCCCGCAGGATATCGCCTTTCTTCATCCCGGCCAGGAAGCAATGGTGAAATTCACGGCTTATGATTACACCATCTACGGAGGGTTGAAGGCGAAACTGGAACAGATAAGTCCGGATACGGTGACGGATAAAGAGGGTAAAAGTTTCTATATCGTGCGCCTGCGTACCGACAAGAATCACCTGGGTAGTGACGAAAAACCGTTATTAATCATACCAGGCATGGTCGCATCGGTAGATATTATTACCGGCAGAAAAACAATTCTCGCCTACCTGCTAAAACCTATTCTGCGCGCCAAAGCGGAAGCCTTCCGCGAGCGTTAACGCGCCCAAACGCCGCCTGCAACCGCAGGTGGCGTTTTATCAGAGCGCTTTTTCATACAACCGATAACGTTTATAGGGCTTCGCGCCAATTTTTTCCAGAATCGTTCGCATCCCCGTATTTGATTCGAGGATCCAGGACATCTCCAGCGCATCGATGTGGCGTCTGGCAAATGGCTCGCGCAACGCCTCAATCAGCAGCAGGGCAATCACCGGGCCGATCCGACTGAACTGATGCTCTTTGCAAATCCCCATCAGCGGAACGCGCGCCGTGCGTACTCCACTAACTTTCAGGCGCCAGAGCAATTTCGCCCAGCCAAAGGGAACCAGACTTCCGTTTAAATCCGCAATCGCTTCGTTAATGTTTGGCATACCAACGATAAAACCGCAGGGCGCGGAATCAATCTCCGCAATGTAAATCAGGTCGTCCGGAACCAAATACTTCAGTTGCTCGCCCATAACGGCAAATTCACGCTCGGTGAAAGGCACGAATCCCCAGTTATGCTGCCAACCAGAGTTAAAAACTTCACGCAGAACCTGCATCTCTTCAGCGAAGCGTTTTCGATTAATACAACGAATGGTTACTTTCTTACGCGTCTGCTCCATCAGACGAGTCAGCGCCGGTGAGAAAGACAAGTCAGTGCGTTGCATCCAGTAAGCCAGCAGATCGATACCTTTCCCATAGCCCTGCTGTTCTACCTGTGCGGCATACCAGGGCTTCCCATGGGGCATCAGCGCGCAAGGCGGAGTTTCAAACCCCTCAATCAGCAACCCGCTCTCCTGGTTGATATTCAGGCTGAAGGGGCCAGTAATTTTTCGCGTCCCGCCAGCCGCCAGCCAGGACTCTGCTGCGGCAAACAGCGCGCTGAAAACCTCCTCATCATCAATGGCATCGAGCATGCCAATATGTCCGGTATCATCGCCATATCGTTCGCGATGAAGGCTGTCGATTTGCGCGGTTATCCGCCCGACGATCCGGCCATTTTTCTTCGCAACCCATGCCTGCCATTGAATGTGTTCGGTACCGGGGTTCTTCCCGGAAAGATGCTCTAAACGCTCCATCATCAAAGGGGGGATCCAGTTAGGATCGCCACGATATAATGACGAAGGAAAAGAAATGAAAGCTTTGCGTTCAGGCTTGCTCACCACTTTCTCAATGCTAACCATATACATCCTGTATTTTATATTTAAAAAAATAACTAACCGAAATATTTCCACCCGAACATTTCAGAAATACCGAATAACCTGAAAGATATATTCAAAACAAATACATCAGCAAGCATTTAAAAGAAACAAATATAATTACCAACTATATATACACACACAACAAAAAGCCCAACAAATATATCAATGATTAGTAAAAATAAACGCAAACCTGAACTTTACCTTTCATGACAATATAATTTATATTAGCCCCGCCGTATTGTCCTGTAACTTTTTAATTAAAATATTATCATGGTATATATGTCCAACAAAAACTTACCCCATGCACTGCCAATGCGCTATGCGGACTTCCCCACTCTGGCGGAAGCGTTGGACTATGCAGCCCAGGGTTGCAACGGTATGCACTTCTATGATCGGCGGCTCCAGCTTGAGCACACGCTGGAATATCGCCAGCTACAACAGCATGCAAAAGCAGGAGCACGGCGACTGCTGTCCCTCAATATTCGCAAAGGCGAGCGCGTCGCTCTTATTGCAGAAACCAGCATTGGCTTTGTCGAAGCCTTTTTTGCCTGCCAGTATGCCGGGCTGGTTGCCGTTCCGCTCGCCATTCCTATGGGGGTCGGGCAACGTGCCTCATACACCACCAAACTTCAGGGTTTATTAACCAGTTGTAAGCCAGCAGCAATTATCAGTAGTGATGAATGGCTATCACTTATTGATGTTGAGAATATCGACATCCCTCCGGTTCATATTCTCAGCCACAACGATTTTAACGCTCTTCCGGAAAAAGAGACGAACCTTCCGCTCCCATCGCCGGATGATATTGCTTACCTGCAATATACCTCTGGCAGCACGCGATTCCCGCGAGGAGTCATTATTACTCACCGGGAAGTGATGTCTAATTTGCGGGTCATTAGCCACGACGGCATAAAATTACGTGAAAATGATCGCTGCGTCTCCTGGCTGCCGTTCTATCACGATATGGGATTAGTGGGTTTCCTGCTCACACCGGTAGCAACCCAGCTTTCCGTCGATTACCTGCGCACACAAGATTTCGCTATGCGCCCGTTGCAGTGGCTAAAGCTCATTACTCAAAACCGCTGTACCGTCTCCGTGGCACCGCCGTTTGGCTACGATTTATGCCTGCGTCGCGTCAATGATAAAGATCTTGCTGAACTCGATCTCGCCTGCTGGCGCGTGGCAGGAATTGGCGCGGAGCCTATTCCTGCGCAGCAGTTAAAAGAGTTTGGCGAGCGATTCAGCCATGCGCAGTTTAACCCTCGCGCATTTATGCCCTGCTACGGTCTGGCCGAAAACGCTCTGGCGGTAAGTTTTTCTGCCGAAGATGCTGGCCTTCAGGTTAATGAAATTGACCGTGATATTCTCGAACGTCAGGGGAAAGCCCTACCGCCTACCCCGGAAACACGTGCGGTCTCTACCTTTGCTAACTGCGGCAAGGCGCTTCCTGGCCATTACATTGAAATTCGTAATGAACAAGGGAAATGCCTGCCAGAAAGAGAGATCGGCCATATCTGTATCTCAGGCCCAAGCCTGATGAGCGGTTATTTTCAGGATCCCGTCTCCCAAAAGGAAATTCAGTCTACCGGCTGGATGGACACGGGAGACCTGGGCTATCTGCTGGACGGCGATCTCTACGTCACAGGGCGAATCAAAGATCTGATTATTATTCATGGTCGAAATATCTGGCCGCAAGACATTGAATATGCAGTAGAAAAAGAACTGGGTATTCATTCCGGTAATGCAATCGCGTTTGTCACTGCTCAGGAGCGGATCGTCTTACAAATCCAGTGCCGAATCAGCTCTGAAGAGCACCGCCAGCAAATGCTGCATGCGCTGACGGCGCACATTCAAAGTGAATTTGGCGTCACGGTAGACATAGAATTTGTGCCGCCGCACAGCATTCCGCGTACCTCTTCCGGTAAGCCTGCGCGTGCAGAGGCAAAACGTCGATACCTTACGCCGTTTACCGACACTATCGCTCCCCAACAGACGCCGATAGTGGGTTACGTACAATGAACAATACGGTCGCGGTGACGGGCGGCACAGGTTTTATTGGCAAACATATTCTCGCCAACCTGCTTTCCCGCGGCTTTACGGTTCGGGCCTTAACTCGCACCCCACGTTCTGATTCGGATCAGCACATCACCTGGGTTCACGGTTCGCTGGAAGACAGGAACTCGCTGGCTGAACTGGTGAAAGGCGCGCGCTACATCGTTCATGGCGCAGGGCAGGTTCGCGGGCATACCGAAGAGGTGTTCACCCGTTGCAATGTGATGGGCAGCCTGCGTTTATTGCAGGCGGCAAAGGAAGGCGGCTGCTGCGAGCGTTTTCTGTTTATCTCTTCCCTGGCGGCTCGCCATCCAGAGCTCTCCTGGTATGCCAACTCAAAATATATTGCCGAACAGAAACTCGCAGCGATGTCCTCGGGAATTTCTCTGGGCATTTTCCGCCCCACTGCCGTGTATGGCCCAGGCGACCAGGAGCTAAAGCCCCTGTTTGACTGGATGCTAAGGGGCATCCTTCCCCAGCTTAGTACCGCAGAAACGAAACTCTCATTTATCCATGTGATCGATTTAGCACTGGCCGTCACGCAATGGTTATCCTGCGAAGCCCCCCAGGCGCGCATCTACGAATTATGTGACGGCACAGAGAGCTATAGCTGGAAACAGCTACAGGAAATAGCAACAGAGGCCCGTAATGGCCCAGTCCGCTTAGTCAGCGTACCGCTTTATTTGCTGCAATTGATTGCCGATATCAGCACCCGACTTAGCCAGTTAGCAGGAAAAGAACCGATGCTCACCCGTGAAAAAATCGGTGAACTCACGCATGCGGACTGGTCGGTAAACATTAACAACGCAGTCGACGATTTCAACTGGTCTCCAGGGATTAGCCTGACTCATGCATTTCACCACAGGCTATTTTGATTATTCACATTAAAGGCGTAGCAGCATTTCTATGGTAAATCGTGAAAGAGTGATGGAATACATTCTCTCCTGCTTACGGGAGATGATCGCAAAAGGACTGAACATCAAACCAGACAGTGACCTGGTCAACGATCTGGGGCTCGAGTCGATAAAAGTAATGGATCTGCTGATGGAACTGGAAGACGAATATGATATTTCCATTCCTATCAATATCTTACTTGATGTCAGAACCCCCGCGCAATTAGTGGAAGCCTTAATCCCCTATCTGGAGAACAACAATGGGCATTTATGAAAAATTTGCGCGTCTTGTTGGCGATCGCGAACAGTTCTGCACGTCAGGCATTACCCCCTTTGGCACGTGCATTGATGAGGTATATTCCGCAACGGAGGGGCGTATTGGCGCGCAGAAAGTCATTCTGGCGGGAACCAATAACTACCTCGGGCTGACCTTCAATGCCGACGCAATCGCTCAGGGCCAGTCCGCGCTGGCGGCCCAGGGAACCGGGACAACCGGCTCACGCATGGCGAATGGCAGTTATGGCCCGCACCTCGCGCTGGAACAAGAGCTGGCCCACTTCTTCGGTCGCCCGACGGCTATCGTATTTTCAACGGGCTATACCGCTAATCTTGGGGTTATCAGCACACTGGCAGACCACAACGCCGTCGTCCTGCTGGATGCCGACAGTCACGCCAGTATCTACGACGCCTGTGCTCTGGGCGGGGCGGAGATTATCCGTTTTCGTCACAACGACGCGCAGGATCTGGAGCGCCGCATGCTTCGCCTGGGCGATCGCGCCCGCGAAGCGATCATCATCGTCGAAGGCATCTACAGCATGCTCGGCGATGTCGCGCCGCTGGCTGAAATTGTCGATATCAAACGTCGTCTGGGTGGTTTTCTGATTGTTGATGAAGCCCACTCGTTCGGGGTGATGGGGGCTACGGGGCGCGGGTTGGCTGAAGCTGTCGGTGTGGAACAGGACGTTGATATCATTGTCGGCACCTTCAGCAAAAGTCTGGCCTCGATTGGCGGCTTCGCCATCGGCGGAAAAGAGATGGAGGTGTTGCGCTACAGCAGTCGCCCGTATATTTTCACCGCGTCGCCCTCCCCCTCAAGCATAGCTTCCGTGCGCTCATCACTAAAAACAATTGCCACCCACCCCGAACTACGTCAGAAACTATGGGATAACGCCCACCGTCTGTACGACGGGCTGGAGAAACTGGGCTATCAGTTAGGTTCACACATTAGCCCGGTCGTGCCGGTTATCATGGATTCTAAAGATGAGGGGCTGAGATTCTGGCGTGAGCTGATTACGCTGGGTGTTTATGTGAACCTCATCCTGCCGCCCGCCGCGCCGTCGGGTATCACCCTGCTGCGCTGTAGCGTGAATGCCGCGCACAGCGATGCGCAAATCGATGCCATTATTCAGGCATTCGCCGCGCTGAAAGCGTAAGCACCACAGCCATACGTCCTCAAAGCGTATGGCTGATTCACTCACCGCACCTTATCGTATCGCCAGATCAACATGAGTGCGACGATGACGCAGAGTGTCGGTAACGTGAGTGCGATAAACGGTGCGCTCAAAGCAAACAATAACCCCAGGTTGACGACAATTTGGTAGCTGATGTAAAGCAACAGCCCCACGATGCCACCGACTGCCAGACGACTACCCAGAGCTGACGAACGTGGCGCAACAAAGGCAAAAGGGACGGCCAGCAAAATCATCGCCAGCGTTAAAATGGGCCTTCCCAGTTTTTGCCAGAGCGCCAGGTGGTACTCAAGGCTGGGCTGGCGAGTCTGTTGCAAATACGCAATATAATGATTGAGTTGGCCGACGGAGAAAGTATTAGCAGGCAGCGAGAGCACATCCAGACTCATACGGGTAAAAAATGCATCCCAGGGTAAAACATCTTTAATTTCAGTGGATTCCTTGCCATTTAACCACTGTTTTTTATTCACTTCCTGAAGCAGCCACTTATCGCCTTCCACAATCGTCGCCTTACGGGCATAAATGTAGAACTCAAGAGAAAGGTCGTCGCGATAGTGAAAGATCTCCACACCTGTGGGCTGCCCCTGTTCATTCAGTGATTTCACCGTCATAAAAGTATTATCGCGCCGGGCCCACAATATATTCCCGCTGATATCAACGCCATTCTCTGTCGCCATTGCCACATTCCTGATTTGCAACGCGCGCTGTTGTAGAGGTGACGCCAGCCACTCGTCGATCGCCCCTAACGAGGCCGCCCAGACAATACCCGCCGTCAACGCCACCATTGCAATTCTGAATACGGAGAAACCGGTACTGCGAATGGCGGTAAGCTCGCTGTTTTTCGACAGCAGCCCCAACCCGACAATCCCACCAAGCAGGGCAATAAAGGGCCCGAGATCGATAAAGCAACGCGGCAACGTCATCAATACGACCAGCAGGGCCTGTGTCCAGTGATAGCCACCAGGGCTCACATCATCCAGTTCATTGATCAGGTTGAAGGTCGTGAAAAGCGGCAGCAACAAGCCCGCCGCCGCGGCAAACCCGGTGAAGAGATAACGAATCAAATAACGGCTGAATATATTCATCGGGAGAATTTTTGTCGCCAGGAAAAGTCACGCGCGGCCAACAACAGCAAACCGGCGAGCATAAGGACAGGAACCGACCATACGCCAGGAATAAGGGGTATGGCGCCATTCGCCACCAGTGTGCGACAGACATTACCACCATAAAAAATCGCGACAAACATCAGCGTTAGCGGAAGTAACGTCGCAAATCGCCCCTGACGGGGCTTCACCCGGCTTAATGGAATTGCCAGCAGCGCCATCAAAAGCGCCGTGATGCCACGGCTTTCTCGCCATTGAAGTTCGGCATGATCGGCCGGATCGCTGGATTGAGTCAGCATTTCGGCTGATTTGGCCTTGCGTCTGATTTCAATACGCGGTGTCAGCGGATTCAGATGTAACTGCAGGTTGCGATATATCTGTTCGTTATCATCTGTACCTTCATGACTCAGGGTGTATGACGTTCCGGTGTGTAACGCGACCGTTGGCGTAAGCGGAGAAGGGTCAATGATGTCGATGGAATGCGCCCGGAAAATACTGCTTTTTCCCCCGGCGGAGGTATAAATCAGCGCTTCAGTAAGATGGTTCGTGGTGGGGTTAATCCGCTCGGCCATAATCATGCGACCATTGTCATTCACATTGAATTTTTTCGCCTGCAGATGACGAACGTCCAGCTCAGATTGCGACTGCTGTTCCAGTGCATAAATTTGCGCATATGCCCAGGGCCTGCCATATACAGAGAGTAACATCACCAGAATACTCAACGGCACCGCCTGATACATGACGGCTTTATACAGACACAACGGACTGGCGCCGGCCGCAGATATTGCCGTTATCTCTGAGTCAGTGTAAAGCTGGCCCAGCGTAACGCCGACCGCGACATACAGCCCCACTGGCAGTAGCATTTCAAGCGCAATCAATACTTTATAAAAGACAACATCCAGTACAACGTCCAGCGCCAGCGTACCGTTGGCGGCTTCTGTCAGATAACGTTGCGCGCAATAGCAGGTAAAAATGAAGATGAGGAAGCCAACCATGGCGAACATCAGGCGGCATGCGCCTCCCACAACATAGCGTTCAATGACGTTCATTTTCAGTCGACTGTAGAACTTAATCACTGAACACCACGCTGTTTTCAATGCGATCCGGCTTGTCATACCCGGCAAGGAGTTTCCACACCAGCGCGATAACCGTATCCACCTCTTTTTCTGTCAGAGCGCCATCTTTGGCCCAGACAATTTGGCCATTCTGATTCAGTACAAAAATAGTGGAGCTCTCCTCCGGAAGCCGCCAGGTTTTTCGCCCCAATCCCTCGGCATCGATAATGAATTGCGCCCATGGGTAGCGCCGCTTATTTTTTTCAATTTTTCCACGCACGAAATAGCCGCTGCCAAAGATGGCATCATCCGTATTCACAATGGTGGTCGGCTGGAAACCGCTGACGGGGAAATCCGCCTTTTCTACCGCTTTAATCAGCAACGAATTTTTCTTTTTCGCCGATTTTCTTCCGGCGATGTACTGCACGATGCGCACCTTTCCCGCGAACTGAGCGCTATTCCAGCGATGATAAACAATGCTGCCATCCTCACTCAGCAACAATTCGCCACCGTCACTAACAGCAATGGGCGAAACGGCTTTGCCAACGACAAAGTTATGCGCAGTGGCCGAGCCAGAGAAAAACAGCAGCGTGGCCACTAGCGCCAGAATATGCGCATAACGCCATCGGTACCCCGTCATCATACCTCCCGTCCGCCTTACAAAGGAAAACGCTCAATAAGCAGCGCCAGGCGCTGACGGATATCATCATCCAGCGCAACGGGTGTGTCGTAGGACAGGCGATTGTGCATATCATCTGCGACCATCACATCATGCCTGTCCCCCATTAACCCATTGATTGCCGCCAGAAAACGCGAAATTTGCCGCGCCTCTTTATGTTCAGGAGCAATAGACCTCAGGGTATCGTAGTAAGAAACCTGCTGACTGATGATTTTTCGTACATCGTGGAACTCTCTGCCCGTTAGCGCCGGTTTGGTGACATAGGCTTTCAGGGTGCGTATTTGCCCCTGACGATAAGCAACAAAATCCTCTACGCTCGCCAGACGGCTATGGCTCAGGCTGTACCGCATCAGCCTCCATGCTGGCGCGCTCAAACATATACGCAACAACCGGGCATAAAACGTGATGATGTCCTTCTTTTGATTTCGGAACCCATCCTGGAAACGGCCGAGATAAACGGTGGTTTTGCCAAAAAGGAAACCAGCCCGATGCTGTCGCAGGTAAAGCCGCTGGGCAAAACGCAAATGCTTAAACCGTGCGCGCATATATTTGTATTGCATGCGTTCTACCGGAGAAAGTTCATCGCCGACGGCCTGCTTCAGTGTGAGACGCAACAACGCCTCCCGGTCTACACCGTCCTCCCAAAATTGCAGGCACAGCGCATAGTTGCTGTGGACGATTTCCGCCGAGCAGGACAAATCAATCACCGACGGCAGGCTTACCTGCGAGTCGACATAGTCATCTTCTTCCACCGCCATAAACAGGTGCTGAAGTACATCAGGTGCAAAACGTTTCTCTGTCATTGGTTACGCTCCGTCGATTCCTTAAACACCAATAAATGGCGCTGAAAATAAGCCCTAAGCGTGGGGCCCAGCGAAAACAACACATCGAGGCACTGGCCGAAAAAATAGGCAAAGGCAGCGCCCATAACGCCAAAAATATGCGAGAGCGCAATCAACAGGATGAGATAACCGGCAGAGGCGAACGTTTGGGCAACGAGGAAAGCGCGCTGTTTACCCGCCATTAAGAGCAGCGACTCTTGTGGAAACCCCAACATAGAAATGATGATGGCGGCTAACATCACCTGAATTAAGTCATACGCTTCAAGATATTTAGCCCCAAACACCAGTGAAATCAGCGGTTTTCCTACCACCACCACCAGCAGGGCAATCGCAATTCCGATGCCTCCGGCAAGCAATGCAGACCTCACACCCAGCAGCCACGGTCTTTTACTGCGGGGATCAAGTCGCATAATTTCCGGATAAAAACTTTTCCCTAACAAGCCTGCAGGCGTGCCAGCAGCATCGAAGAAGGTCATCGCAATTTTAAAGAGCCCGGCGGCGGCGGGGCCAAGGACAATACCGACTAACACCGTGCTACAGGAATTTCGAGCCGACCAGATAGAGTGGGCAATGTTCGTCGACCAGACAAAACCCCAGGCTCCAGGTATGCGACGCGCAGACGCAAACAGGCGAGGACGCAAAGCGCCCTGGATATTCCGGCGTCTCAACTCACGCGCGGCAAACCACCAGTACATGGTGCCGCCGACCAGGTTTGAGATATACCAGGCAATCACAAATCCGGCAAAACCATATTCGCCCCACCAGGCAATCACACTGCCTGCCGCGCGTAAAAATGGCCGGGTCGCCTGCTGAATCGCAATCAAATCAAAACGATCCACCGCCCGTAAAATACCGGTCGGCGTCGACGACGCCATCGAAGGGATCAGCGTGCAATAGAGCATGGCTAACCAAAAACTCTGCGCATCCAACCCCATAGAGTCAGAAAGAAACGGCAGCAGCGCCATGCCACCGACAATGGCGACAGCCCCGCTGGCAATATCAAGACCGAAGGAAAACGACACCACATCCCGAAACTGCTGCGGATTATTATTCGCCAGTGCGGGGGTGCCGTACTGCACAACTAATTGCCAGGTCTGGAATTTAATAAAGTCGCTGATTGATTTGGCGTATGACTGAATGACGACCAATACACCAAACAGTGCGGGAGTCATTCCCTGACCCGCACAGGATAGCGCCAGCAGCCCAAGTAGAGCACTCACCACATTACTGGAACCTAAATAGGCGCTATTGCGGATAATGGTGCGAAATGCCCCATCTGAAAACCAATTTTTCATCGTTATAAAATCAGCCAACTTAGCCAGACGAGGCTATTAATAAT
This sequence comes from Pseudocitrobacter cyperus, assembly GCF_039889165.1. Classification (NCBI taxonomy): domain Bacteria; kingdom Pseudomonadati; phylum Pseudomonadota; class Gammaproteobacteria; order Enterobacterales; family Enterobacteriaceae; genus Pseudocitrobacter; species Pseudocitrobacter cyperus. The sequence continues at coordinate 26,065 of NZ_JAYMYY010000008.1, forward strand.
TCAGCAAAGAGTTAATTTTCTCTGCATATATAAATACAAAAAATAATAAGTTCACCCTTATGGCGTCTTTATTATGATGCGACGCGCTGGCGCTGCGAGGCTAATGCCACCATCGATGCCGCCGACAGGGCTTTCTCCAGCACGTCGCTATAGGGTGCTCTGGCATCCAGCTCAATAATATGGGAACCGTTATAGTGAATTTTCGACATCACGCCGATTTTATCCCGTAATTCTTCATAGTCATGATCGGGCTTACGGGAGAATGCGGTATCAACATCGATAACCAGACGAATAATTAGTTCAGGTCGATAGCGCGCCATCTGCTGATATAGCCGCTGCTCGCGTCTGGCCAGTCGCGTTTTGATTTTTCCGGTTGCGCGCTCAACGCCAATGCCGGGGCCATCATAATAAAACCCGGAAATCTCCGCCTGCGGAAAACGGTCGCTCACCACCAGTACGCCGCTTCGCGCCAATCGTCGCACCTTGCGTAAATTCACCCGCCGCCGAAGCGAAAAACCAAACATAATCAGCGCCGCCCACAGCGCAGGCGAGCGGCTCTTCATACTTTGTGTCTTCGATGATTTGGCGGCCAGACGCCGCTCAAGCCAGACGCCAATAATCGGTAATCGCTTGATTTTATCGCCATCTTCACCGGAGAGCAGCCCCAGGTAGCGGCGTTCAGTGACCCACTGCGCCTGTAGCCGTTTAACCAAATCGTTAGTCAGCGTTGATTTCCCCGTACCATCACAGCCCACGACGGCAATAAGCCCGGGAATACATTCGGTGAAGTTAGTTGTTTGCATGGCATTCACTCTTGAAAGTCATCACAGCCTGGCCGCCGCAATCAGGAAAGTTCGGCCTGAATCGATCGTAACGATTCAGAAAAAATAAAATCAGCGGGCTGCCGCCCATCCAGCTCAAGGATTGTCGCGCCATTAAAATTAAGAAGAGGGATCACGGTGGTTTTCTCATGCAGCGCCACCAGTGAGTGATCGGGTTTGCGGCTGAATGCAGTTTGTTCATCAATCCCCAGCCGAATCAATAACAAAGGGATATAAGAGGCCATCCAGCGATACAGACTGAGCTCCCACTTTCGCAGCAGGCATACCCAGCGGTTCCCGCCAACGGTTTTAGCTAACTGTGGGCCATCGAAGCGGAAACCGGGGACTTCAACCTGTGGATAGCGGTCAGTGACCAGCAAATAACCCTGCCGGCTCTTTTGCAACATTTTACGGAATTTCCAGGCTCGCCAGCAGGAGAGTAAAAAGATAACAAAGGCGCTAACGTTGCCTGGCGGTAAAGAGGGGGAGTCATGCACTTTAGCCGCTTTTCCACGCAGATAGCGCCCGAAAGGCGCGCCGATTATCGGCAATTTCGTTATCCATTCGCCAATACGCCCGGAAGATTGCCCGAGGTAAAGTAATTGCGTGGGGATTTTCTCCGCCAGATGATTAACCAGAGCCGTTGCCAGCGTTGATTTCCCTGAACCATCACACCCCACGATTGCAATCACTCTCACGAAAGGTGGATTAATCTTTCGCGTGTTATATTGACCCATGAAAAACCTGCTATTAAAGAAATTATTGTATACTCCGTGAATTGTGCCAAGAATATCTTTTCGGCCTGAATGTGACAATAATTAAATATCAATTCAGACTAAACACCCCATGGCCAGAAAATAAATTCATTAAAATAATATTTAACGCGAATATATTAAACAAGGGATATATCAATGCAGCCAATAATACCACCAATCATTGCCGTCATTGGCAGTGATGGCTCAGGGAAATCGACTATTTGCGAACATCTTATGGCGACCATAAAAAAATATGGCCCAGCCGAACAGGTACATTTAGGAAAACAGGCGGGAAACGTTGGGCGGGCGGTAGCCAAACTCCCTTTAATGGGGCGTTCTTTGCATAAAACGATTGAACGCAACCAGGTCAAGACGGCAAAAAAACTGCCTGGCCCAGTACCGGCATTAGTCGTTACCGCCTTCGTCATTCGTCGGTTGCTCCGTTTTCGGCATATGCTGGCCTGCCATCGTCGTGGGCTAATTGTCTTAACCGATCGCTATCCGCAGGAACAAATTCCCGGCGCTTATGATGGCGCCGTTTTTCCGCCCAATGTGACCGGAAGCCGTTTTGTCTGCTGGCTGGCGAAGCTTGAACGTTCTGCGTTTCACTGGATGGCGAGCCATAAGCCTGATTTAGTTATCAAGCTGAATGTTGATCTTGACGTGGCCTGCGCACGTAAACCTGACCACACGCGTGAATCCCTTGCACAAAAAATTGCCATTACGCCGCAATTGACGTTTGGCGGGGCGCCACTGGTCGATATAGATGCAAATAAACCGCTGGATGAAGTTCTGATAGATGCTGAAACGGCTGTGGTGCGTTTTATGGAGAGCCGGGGATACGCTTGCGTTAACGCGGCGTTGCCGCTCTCCGGGAGGTAATATTCTACACTGCCCGACCAGAGATCGGGCAGTGTCACAAACTCGCGGCTCAGATAAGCTGAAGTGAAATCCAGTAAAGCAGACCGGACAAACAGATAGCCGCAGGCAGCGTGAAGATCCAGGCCATCAGAATGCTGGTCACTGTTTTGCGCTGCAAACCTCCGCCATCGACGAGCATCGTTCCCGCAACAGCAGAAGAGAGCACATGCGTGGTCGAGACGGGCATCCCGACGTAGCTGGCAAGACCTATCGAAATCGCAGCGGTAATTTGTGCAGACATTCCCTGCGCGTAGGTCATACCCTTCTTACCAATCTTCTCACCGATAGTCATCGCTACGCGTTTCCAGCCAATCATGGTGCCGATCCCCAGCGCCAGCGCAACGGCCATAATGATCCAGACCGGGGCGTACTCAATGGTGCTGAGCATATCTGTTCTCAGCTTCTTCAGTAATTGCTGGTCATTACGGCTGATCCCCTCGCTCTTCGCCACTGCCGCGGCCGTATCGGAGATACAAAGCATAATGCGGCGAAGCTGGCTGCGTTGCGCAGTTTCTAACATGCCATAGCTTGTCACATTGTCGGAGAGCATCGATTTCACCCGCTCGAATGCGTCTATTGTATTCGCAGGGTGGCAGTGAAATGCGCCGGGTTGCACAGCGCCGGTCTGCGCCGTGGCGAGCGGTTGTTCCGATGTGGTGATTGATTTAAGCAGTGCCGGCCGCTGCTCCAGGAAGGTCTCAAAATTGCTGACCGCGTCGCGCGAGCGGGCGATGTCATAGCCGGAGGCATTCATGTTAACCACAAACCCAGCCGGCGCAATTCCCACCAGCACCAGCATAACCAGACCAATACCTTTTTGACCATCGTTAGCCCCGTGAGAGAAGGCCACCCCAGCCGCTGAAACAATCAGGGAAGTACGAGTCCAGAATGGCGGCTTCCTCACTCCCCCTTTCTTTTTACGCTCCTCTGGCGAGCGGTGGATGCGCGCGCGTTTTTTGGTTCCGCTCCAGAAGCGGCGCAGCAGAAAAATAAGCCCTCCCGCCAGCACCAGCCCAACAACAGGCGACACGATTAAAGAGGTGAAAATTTTCGTCACCTCCCGCAAATTCAGCGCATCGACCACCGACCCACCATTCATCATGGCATTGGTGAGCCCAATACCAATAATTGCACCGATAAGCGTATGTGAGCTGGATGCCGGGAGCCCGAAAAACCATGTTCCCAGATTCCAGATAATTGCCGCCAGCAGCATGGAAAAGACCATTGCCAGGCCGTGGGTGGAGCCCATATTCAGTAGCAGATCGGTTGGCAACATGTGCACGATGGCATATGCCACGCTGAGTCCGCCCAGCAACACACCAAAAAAGTTGAACAACGCCGCCATAACAACAGCCAATTGTGGACGCATTGCACGGGTGTATATCACCGTCGCCACCGCATTGGCCGTATCGTGAAAACCATTGATTGCTTCATAAAACAGCACAAAGGCCAGAGCGAGCAATAACAAAAGCCCGGTGTATATATCCAAGCCAATAAATAAATTTAACATATATAAGATGCGCCATATTAAAATAATGAACAGGCGCATTATCAGTGAGTTTTCTTATCCGGGCAAAGCGAAATGTTTAATTTTACAACCCGAAAGGGGGAATATTTACCTTCATCGTGAACATATAAATTAAACAAATAATTAATGGTAACTCACACATATAAATAATTATATTATGTAAGAAATAATAAAAATGTAATTATATAAATTATGCAAATAAAAAAGCCGGGTAAGACTGACGTCTACCCGGCTCGGTGAACCGCTAACGGTTAATCGTTAATTTTCGGATGCTGCTGCACCAAACGAGAACGTTGCTCCTGAAGCGTCGCGATTTCCGCGTCGATATCTTCGATCTTATGCTCGATGTTATCGTGATGCTCCTGCAGAATTTCACGCGCCTCTTCAATATCCGATGCCGCAGGCGTCGCACCTTTCAGCGGACGGTTGGCTGTCTCTTTCATAGTGAGACCGGTAATCAGACCAATAACCGCAATCACCATCAGATAGTAAGCCGGCATCATCAGGTCTTGAGATGTTTCCACCAACCAGGCGGCGATTGTCGGCGTCAGGCCGGCAATCAGTACGGAAATATTAAACGCCGCAGCCAGCGCGCTATAACGGATATGTGTCGGGAACATCGCCGGAAGCGACGAGGCCATCACGCCAGTGAAGCAGTTCAGGATCACCGCCAGCAATAGCAGGCCAGCGAAAATCAGGCCAATCACGTTACTGTTAATCAGGATAAAGGCCGGGATAGCAAACACCAACAGCGCCACACTGCCGATAACCACAAATGGACGACGACCAAAACGGTCACTCAGCAATCCCATGACCGGCTGCACAAACAGCATCCCAATCATGATGGCAATGATAATCAGCACACCGTGATCTTCAGAATAATGAAGGTTATGCGACAGATAGCTCGGCATATAGGTAAGAAGCATGTAGTAAGTCACGTTGGTGGCAATCACCAGACCGATACACGCCAGCAGACTACGCCAGTGCTTCGTGGCGATTTCCTTAAAGGAGACTTTTGGCCCGTCCTGTAACCCTTCACGATCGCCCTGCTCCAGCTTCTCTACGTGCTGCTGGAACGCTGGCGTCTCTTCCAGCGCATGGCGCAGGTAGAGGCCGATAATCCCTAACGGCAAGGCAATAAAGAACGGAATACGCCAGCCCCACTCAAGGAAGTTTTCCTCACCGACGACGGTCGAAATCAGAACCACGACGCCCGCGCCCAGCACGAAGCCCGCAATGGAGCCGAAATCAAGCCAGCTTCCCATAAAGCCACGCTTACGGTCTGGTGAATACTCCGCGACGAAGATAGAAGCACCGGTGTACTCACCGCCTACCGAGAAGCCCTGCGCCATTTTACATAACAGCAGAAGCACTGGCGCCCAGATACCTATAGAAGCATATGACGGAATCAGACCGATACAGAAGGTACTGATCGACATAATCACAATGGTGATCGCCAGAATCTTCTGACGGCCATATTTATCGCCAAGCCTGCCGAAGAACAATCCCCCCAGCGGACGAATCAAAAAGGGTACGGAGAACGTTGCCAGTGCGGCAATCATCTGTACGCTCGGGTCTGCTCCCGGGAAGAAGACTTTACCTAAGGCGTAGGCCACAAAGCCATAGACACCAAAGTCGAACCATTCCATAGCATTACCGAGCGAGGCCGCGGTGATGGCTTTACGGAGCTTGGCATCATCGATAATCGTGACATCACGGAGCGTGATCGGCTTTACTTTTTTCCTTCGAAGCATGTGTATTCCTCATTTACTGTCGCCTTAAACGCACACCCTGTGGGGTCGAACAGCGTGCTGTTCGGATGGTGTACGGAGGAGTCGGGAAAATGCAGACTCCTGTTATTCAAGCGTAGCAGGTTTGCTTGTACCGCCTCACACTTCGGCATGACTCTCGCATTCGCGATAGCCTCCGGTGCAATCAAACCTGTTGACGCCTGTATCGGCAAAATACAGGTGGTTAAAAAATCCCCGAATTGTCAGTTCCGGTTTGGACTCAGCTCTTTTACCCTACCAGCGTTTAAATTTGTGATCAACTTCGCAAATAAATACCCACTGTTGTTAAGTTGAGTAGAAATTCGTAAATAAGTTCAATCTTATTCGTTTTTTACGTCAAATCATCTCCCCGCATTGTTACCGAAAACACTCTAAAAAATGTCAAATAACCAGGGTAATAATTACCGATATTATTATTTACATAAGATAATTCTCACCAAACTAATTCACAAAAATTTCACAGCCAATTTGGCCTCGCCCTCGAAATCTACGATTTCATCAAAATATGTGATCTGTATAACTAAAACACTGTTTTATTTTCATTGAATCATAATTCCAGTAAATGCATCATAGTTTCAGGAGCAGCACTGTTGGGCTTTTCAGGGAGACATTCTCCCTCGTTGTACCCACCGCGCTCCGGCCGCATGGACAGAGACGCCCGCAGAAAACAAGCGGGTAACTGCTTGAAATTATTATTCTTAACCTCTTCCATCTTTCTGGAGATGAGAAGCGAGGATGCAATATGAAAATTAAAGCCACAATGGAAAGAATCCCAGGCGGGATGATGCTAATCCCCTTACTGCTGGGGGCAGTTTTAAATACCTTCGCGCCAAATACCGGGGAATATTTTGGTTCTTTCACTAAGGGAATGATTGGCGGCACGGTGCCCATTCTTGCCGTCTGGTTCTTCTGTATTGGTGCCTCTATTGATTTACGCGCAACCGGAACCGTATTACGTAAATCCGGTACGCTGGTGCTGACCAAAATTGGCGTAGCCTGGATTGTGGCGCTGATTGCAGCGATGTTTATTCCAGAAAACGGTATTCAAACCGGTTTCTTTGCAGGTCTCTCGGTGCTGGCGATTGTTTCCGCCATGGATATGACAAACGGCGGTCTGTATGCCAGCCTGATGAACCAATATGGTACAAAAGAAGAGTCCGGCGCATTCGTACTGATGTCTTTAGAATCAGGCCCGCTGATGACCATGGTAATCCTCGGCTCTGCCGGTCTGGCCTCTTTCGAACCACACCACTTTATCGGTGCCGTCCTGCCGTTCCTGATTGGTTTCACTCTCGGCAACCTTGACCACGACCTGCGTAGCTTCTTTAGCAAAGCCACACCGGTGCTGATTCCGTTCTTCGGTTTTGCTCTGGGCAACACCATCAATCTGAACGTAATTATGGATACCGGCCTGTTGGGTATCGCCCTGGGTGTTGCGGTTATCATCATCACCGGTATCCCACTGATTATTGCCGACCGCGTTATCGGCGGCGGTAACGGTACGGCGGGTGTGGCGGCCTCCTCAGCGGCAGGCGCAGCGGTCGCTAACCCGGTCATCATTGCCCAGATTAACCCATCGTTTGCCCCGGTTGCCGCTTCGGCAACGGCGCTGGTCGCCGCGAGCGTCATCGTCACCGCGATTCTGGTGCCTATCATCACCGCACTGTACGCCAGACGATTCGGAAAAGTGCCCGCCGTTGAGAACAACGCCAAAGCAAGCCTCTCTCAGGCTGCACACCACTAACGTCCCACCCCCTCTTCGGAGGGGGTTTCTGTTTCCTCTCCTGAATAACGCCGACAAAAGTGTGGTTTTGCGCTATCATTAGCGACTGTTTGCGGCATTATGCCGGTTTTTAGGGGCTTATTGCCCTTTCGCACTTTTGAGGAAATCCCCATGTCATTACCCCACTGCCCGAAATGCAATTCCGAATACACCTATGAAGATAACGGCATGTATATCTGCCCGGAATGCGCACACGAATGGAACGACGCCGAACCCGCACAAGATAACGACGAGCTGATTGTGAAAGATGCCAACGGCAACCTGCTGGCCGACGGCGACAGCGTCACCGTCGTGAAAGACCTGAAAGTAAAAGGCAGCTCTTCGATGCTGAAGATCGGCACCAAAGTGAAAAACATTCGCCTGGTTGAAGGTGACCACAACATCGATTGCAAAATCGACGGCTTCGGCCCGATGAAGCTGAAATCTGAGTTTGTGAAAAAGAACTGATTCAGATTGCCGGATGACGACGCTATGCGTCTTGTCCGGCAACCTTCCCCCACACCCGCCCCGCTTAGCCCCCTTCACAGACACGCACTACACTTAACAAGCTCTTCTTACCTGAGGTAACGATTATGCCGTTAAGTCCCTACATTGCTTTCGCCGGAAACTGCGCCGATGCCATCGCCTACTATCAACAGACGCTGGGTGCGGAGCTGCTCTACAAAATCACCTTTGGCGAAATGCCGAAAGATGCGCAGGAAAGCAGCGATGGCTGCCCCTCCGGCCAGACCTACCCTGAAAACGCTATTGCCCACGCTAACCTGAAAGTTGCGGGAAGCGACATCATGATGAGCGACGGCGCGCAAAGCGGAAATACTGGTTACAGCGGTTTTACGCTGGTGCTGGATACCCAGGACGTCAACGAAGGAAAACGCTGGTTCGATAGCCTGGCGGCAGAAGGCCAGATTGAGATGGCCTGGCAGGAGACCTTCTGGGCGCACGGTTTCGGCAAAGTCACCGACCGCTACGGCCTGCCCTGGATGATCAACGTCGTCAAACAGCCTGGCGGATAAACTCTGCGGGAGGCGCGTCCTCCCGTTGTCATCATTTTCGCCTTAACTCTTCATCTTCACGTCACTCACGCTTAACTCAACTGTCACAAAACTTCGCCACGATGGAGCCACTTTTTCAGAGAGGCTCCAGCATGCAAACGATTATCCGCGTCGAACAACTGAGCAAAACCTTCAATCAGCATCAGGCGCTGCATGCGGTTGATCTGAACATTCATCACGGTGAGATGGTGGCTCTGCTTGGGCCGTCCGGTTCCGGCAAATCCACCCTTTTACGTCACTTAAGCGGCCTGATTGTCGGCGATAAAGCGCCGGAATGTCGGGTTGAACTGCTGGGCCGAACTGTTCAGCAGGGTGGACGCCTGGCGCGTGATATCCGCAAAAGCCGCGCGCACACGGGTTACATCTTTCAACAATTCAACCTGGTGAATCGCCTGAGCGTACTGGAGAACGTGCTGATTGGCGCGCTCGGCAGCACGCCGTTCTGGCGCACCTGTTTTAGCTGGTTCACCCGCGAGCAGAAACAACGGGCGTTACAGGCGCTGACCCGCGTCGGCATGGCGCACTTTGCGTACCAGCGCGTTTCCACGCTTTCCGGCGGCCAGCAGCAGCGTGTGGCGATTGCCCGCGCATTGATGCAGCAGGCGAAGGTGATTCTGGCCGATGAGCCTATCGCCTCGCTGGATCCGGAATCGGCGCGCATCGTGATGGACACCCTGCGCGACATCAACCAGAAAGACGGCATCACCGTCGTGGTGACGCTACATCAGGTGGATTACGCCCTGCGCTACTGCGAACGCATCGTCGCTCTGCGCCAGGGACACGTCTTCTACGACGGCAGCAGCCAGCAGTTTGATAACGAACGTTTTGACCATCTCTACCGCAGCATTAACCGCGTCGAAGAGAGCGCGCAGGCTGCCTGACATCCCCATAAATGAGGAAAGGAAATGAACGCGAAGATAATTGCCTCGCTGGCTTTCACCAGCATGTTCAGCCTCAGCACCCTGTTAAGCCCGGCTTATGCCGAAGAGCAGGAAAAAGCGCTGAATTTCGGCATTATTTCAACGGAATCACAGCAGAACCTGAAACCGCAATGGACGCCGTTCTTGCAGGATATGGAGAAAAAGCTGGGCGTAAAAGTGAATGCTTTCTTCGCGCCTGACTACGCGGGCATTATCCAGGGTATGCGCTTCAACAAAGTGGATATCGCCTGGTACGGCAATCTTTCGGCGATGGAAGCGGTGGATCGCGCCAACGGCCAGGTCTTCGCCCAGACGGTGGCGGCGGATGGATCGCCAGGATACTGGAGCGTGCTGATCGTCAACAAAGACAGCCCGATCAACAACCTGAACGATCTGCTGGCGAAGCGTAAAGATCTCACCTTCGGTAACGGCGATCCTAACTCCACCTCTGGCTTCCTCGTTCCCGGCTACTACGTCTTCGCTAAAAACAATATCTCCGCCAGTGACTTCAAGCGCACGGTCAACGCCAGCCATGAAACCAACGCCCTGGCCGTCGCCAATAAGCAGGTCGATGTGGCGACTAACAACACCGAAAACCTCGACAAGCTGAAAACCTCCGCGCCGGAGAAGCTGAAAGAACTGAAAGTGATCTGGAAGTCGCCGCTGATCCCCGGCGATCCGATCGTCTGGCGCAAAAATCTGTCCGAAACCAGCAAAGACAAGATCTACGACTTCTTTATGAACTACGGCAAAACGCCGGAAGAGAAAGCGGTGCTGGAACGCCTGGGCTGGGCGCCGTTCCGCGCCTCCAGCGACCTGCAACTGGTGCCGATTCGTCAGCTCGCGCTGTTTAAAGAGATGCAGGGCGTGAAGGGTAACAACGGTCTGAACGCGCAGGACAAGCTGGCGAAAACCACCGCTATTCAGGCGCAACTGGATGATTTAGACCGCCTGAACAATGCGCTGAGCGCGATGAGTTCAGTGAGTAAAGCGGTGCAGTAATGTGCTCGATCGGTCCCCTCTCCCACAGGGAGAGGGAGAAAACACAAACACGGAGCCAAACATGCAAACCATCACCATTGCCCCACCCAGGCGTAACTGGTTTTCGCTATTTAGCTGGGCCATCGTCCTCGCCGTACTGGTCGTCTCGTGGCAGGGCGCTGAAATGGCCCCGCTCACGCTGATTAAAGACGGCGGCAACATGGCGACCTTCGCCGCCGACTTCTTCCCGCCGGATTTCAGCCAGTGGCAGGATTACCTCGCTGAAATGGCCATCACCCTGCAAATCGCCGTCTGGGGTACCGCGCTGGCAGTGGTTCTCTCCATCCCCTTTGGCCTGATGAGCGCCGAAAACCTGGTGCCCTGGTGGGTCTACCAGCCCGTGCGCCGTCTGATGGACGCCTGCCGCGCCATTAACGAAATGGTCTTTGCCATGCTGTTCGTGGTCGCCGTCGGTCTCGGCCCGTTCGCTGGCGTGCTGGCGCTGTTTATCCACACCACCGGCGTGCTCTCCAAGCTGCTTTCCGAAGCGGTGGAAGCGATTGAACCCGGCCCGGTGGAAGGCATCCGCGCTACCGGCGCTAACAAGCTGGAAGAGATCCTCTACGGCGTGCTGCCGCAGGTGATGCCGCTTTTAATCTCCTATTCGCTCTATCGCTTCGAATCCAACGTCCGCTCGGCCACCGTGGTCGGCATGGTCGGCGCAGGCGGTATCGGCGTCACCCTGTGGGAAGCGATTCGCGGTTTCCAGTTCCAGCAAACCTGCGCCCTGATGGTGCTGATTATCGTCACGGTCAGCCTGCTGGATTTCCTCTCCCAACGGTTGCGTAAGCACTTTATCTGATTAGCGAGGCATTGATTTCTATGCACTTGTCTACACATCCGACCAGCTATCCAACACGCTATCAGGAGATAGCCGCAAAGCTTGAACAGGAACTTCGTCAGCACTACCGCTGTGGCGATTACCTGCCCGCCGAGCATCAACTGGCGGCGCGCTTTGAAGTGAACCGCCACACCCTGCGCCGCGCCATTGACCAACTGGTGGAAAAAGGCTGGGTACAGCGCCGTCAGGGCATCGGCGTGCTGGTATTGATGCGCCCGTTCGATTACCCGCTCAACGCCCAGGCGCGTTTTAGCCAGAACCTGCTGGATCAGGGTAGCCATCCCACCAGCGAAAAACTGCTCTCAGTGCTACGCCCCGCCTCCGGCCACGTCGCGGATGCGCTGGGGATCACCGAAGGCGAGAACGTTATCCACCTGCGCACCCTGCGCCGGGTTAACGGCGTCGCGCTCTGTTTAATCGATCACTACTTCGCTGACCTCACCCTCTGGCCGACACTGCAACACTTCGACAGCGGCTCGCTGCACGATTTTCTGCGCGAGAAAACGGGGATCGCGCTACACCGCACTCAGACGCGGATCAGCGCCCGCCGCGCCCAGGCCAAAGAGTGTCAGCGCCTGGAAATACCTAATCTGTCGCCGCTGCTGTGCGTGCGCACCCTTAACCACCGTGACGGCGAAAGCAGCCCGGCGGAGTATTCCGTCAGCCTGACCCGCGCCGACATGATTGAATTTACTATGGAGCACTGAATGCACACAGATACCGCCATCCGCCAGCACTGGATGTCCGTGCTGGCGCACAGCCAACCGGCGGAGCTCGCTGCCCGCATAAGTTCACTGAACATCGCGGCGGAATATGACGTGATCCGCCCCCCGGAAACCGGCCTGGTGCAAATACAGGCTCGCATGGGCGGCACCGGCGAACGCTTTTTTACCGCAGACGCCACCCTTACCCGCGCCGCCGTGCGCCTGAACGACGGCACACTCGGCTATAGCTGGGTACTGGGACGGGATAAACAGCACGCCGAGCGTTGTGCATTAATCGACGCTCTGCTCCAGCAAACATCACATTTTCAAAACTTATCAGAAACCCTTATCGCCCCGCTGGACGCTGACCGCATGGCGCGCATCGCCGCACGTCAGTCTGAAGTGAACGCCAGCCGGGTCGACTTCTTTACGATGGTTCGCGGAGACAACGCATGACCCTGGAAACCGCTTTTGTTCTTCCCGTGCAGGATGCCCAGCACAGTTTTCGTCGCCTGTTAAAAGCCATGAGCGAGCCGGGGGTGATTGTCGCCCTGCATCAGCTCAGACGCGGCTGGCAGCCGCTGAATATCGCCACCACCAGCGTGCTGCTAACGCTTACGGATAACGACACCCCGGTGTGGCTTTCCGCCTCACTCTGCAATGATATCGTCAGCCAGAGCCTGCGTTTTCATACCAACGCGCCGCTGGTCAATCAACCGGAACAGGCGACCTTCGCGGTCTCTGATGAGTCGATTATCAGCGAACAGCTTAACGCCCTTTCCACCGGAACGGCCGTTGCGCCGGAAGCGGGCGCGACGCTGATTTTACAGGTCGCCAGCCTGAGCGGCGGGCGCATGTTGCGCCTCACCGGCGCGGGCATTGCCGAAGAGCGCATGATCGCCCCGCAGCTACCGGAGTGCGTTCTTCACGAACTCACCGAACGCCCACACCCGTTCCCGCTGGGGATTGACCTGATCCTGACCTGCGGCGAGCGCCTGCTGGCTATTCCGCGAACCACTCATGTGGAGGTGTGCTGATGTACGTAGCCGTGAAAGGGGGAGAAAAGGCGATCGACGCCGCCCACGCCCTGCAAGAGAACCGACGCCGGGGCAATACGGATTTGCCTGAACTGAGCGTCGCCCAGATTGAACAGCAGCTTAACCTCGCGGTGGATCGCGTGATGACCGAAGGCGGCATTGCCGACCGCGAACTGGCGGCGCTGGCGCTGAAGCAGGCCAGCGGCGATAACGTCGAAGCGATTTTCCTGCTGCGCGCCTACCGCACGACGCTGGCGAAACTGGCGGTCAGCGAGCCTATCGACACCACAGAGATGCGCCTCGAACGCCGAATTTCAGCCATCTATAAAGATATACCCGGCGGGCAACTGCTCGGCCCAACCTACGACTATACCCATCGTCTGCTCGATTTCACCCTGCTGGCCAATGGCGACGCGCCGACGCTGAACATCAGCGATAACGAGCAAGCGCCTGCGCCTCATGTCTTCAGCCTGCTGGCGCGCCAGGGACTGGCAAAATTTGAAGAGGACAACGGCACGCCGCCCGATGACATCACCCGCACGCCGCCAGTCTATCCCTGTTCACGTTCTTCCCGCTTGCAGCAGTTAATGCGCGGCGATGAAGGCTATTTGCTGGCGCTGGCCTACTCCACCCAACGCGGTTACGGGCGTAACCACCCGTTCGCAGGCGAAATCCGCAGCGGTTATGTCGACGTTGAAATTGTGCCAGAAGAGCTGGGATTTGCGGTGAACATCGGCGAATTGCTGATGACGGAATGCGAAATGGTCAACGGTTTTATCGACCCGCCGGATGAGCCGCCGCACTTCACGCGCGGCTACGGGCTGGTGTTCGGCATGAGCGAGCGCAAAGCGATGGCGATGGCGCTGATTGATCGCGCCTTACAGGCCCCGGAATACGGCGAGCACGCGACAGGCCCGGCGCAGGATGAAGAGTTCGTGCTGGCGCATGCGGATAACGTCGAAGCCGCCGGTTTTGTCTCGCACCTCAAACTCCCGCACTACGTCGATTTCCAGGCCGAACTGGAGCTACTCAAACGTCTGCAACAGGAGCAGAACCATGGCTAATCTGAGCGGCTACAACTTTGCTTACCTCGACGAGCAGACCAAACGCATGATCCGCCGCGCTATCTTAAAAGCAGTGGCGATCCCCGGTTATCAGGTACCGTTTGGCGGGCGCGAGATGCCAATGCCTTACGGCTGGGGAACCGGCGGCATTCAGCTTACCGCCAGCGTGATTGGCGAAAGCGACGTACTGAAGGTGATTGACCAGGGCGCGGACGACACCACCAACGCCGTGTCGATTCGCAACTTCTTTAAGCGCGTGACGGGGGTGAACACGACCGAGCGCACGGACGATGCGACACTTATCCAGACGCGTCACCGGATCCCCGAAACGCCGCTGACCGAAGATCAGATCATTATCTTCCAGGTGCCGATCCCGGAACCGCTGCGCTTCATTGAACCACGCGAAACGGAAACCCGCACCATGCACGCGCTGGAGGAGTACGGCGTGATGCAGGTGAAGCTGTATGAAGATATCGCCCGCTTCGGTCATATCGCCACCACCTACGCCTATCCGGTGAAGGTGAACGGGCGCTACGTAATGGATCCGTCGCCCATCCCGAAATTCGATAACCCGAAAATGGACATGATGCCTGCCCTGCAACTGTTCGGCGCGGGGCGCGAGAAGCGCATTTATGCGGTGCCGCCGTTTACCCGCGTGGAAAGCCTCGATTTCGACGATCACCCGTTCACCGTCCAGCAGTGGGATGAACCCTGCGCCATCTGCGGATCGACCCACAGCTACCTCGATGAAGTGGTGCTGGATGACGCCGGAAACCGCATGTTTGTCTGCTCCGATACCGATTACTGCCGCCAACAGAGCGAGGCGAAAAACCAATGAATCAGCCGTTACTTTCGGTCAATAACCTGACCCACCTTTACGCTCCGGGCAAAGGCTTCAGCGATGTCTCTTTTGATTTATGGCCGGGGGAAGTGCTGGGCATCGTCGGGGAATCCGGCTCCGGCAAAACCACGCTGCTGAAGTCCATTTCAGCGCGTCTGATACCGCAGCAGGGGGAGATCCAGTATGAAAATCGTTCTCTCTACGCCATGAGCGAGGCCGACCGGCGCCGCCTGCTGCGCACCGAATGGGGCGTGGTGCATCAGCATCCGCTCGACGGCCTGCGCCGTCAGGTGTCGGCAGGCGGCAATATCGGCGAGCGGCTGATGGCGACCGGGGCGCGTCACTACGGCGATATTCGCGCCACCGCGCAGCAGTGGCTGGAAGAGGTGGAAATTCCCGCCAACCGTATCGACGACCTGCCGACCACCTTTTCCGGCGGCATGCAGCAGCGTTTGCAGATTGCCCGCAACCTGGTGACGCATCCGAAGCTGGTGTTTATGGATGAACCCACAGGCGGGCTGGATGTGTCAGTGCAAGCGCGCCTGCTTGACCTGCTGCGCGGGCTGGTGGTGGAGCTGAACCTTGCGGTGGTGATTGTCACCCATGATTTGGGCGTCGCCCGCCTGCTGGCAGACCGTTTGCTGGTGATGAAGCAGGGGCAAGTGGTGGAGAGTGGATTAACCGACCGCGTGCTCGACGACCCGCACCACCCGTATACCCAGTTGCTGGTGTCATCGGTTTTGCAGAATTGAGTTGCAACATCGTGCGCGCTGATCCCCTCACCCCGGCCCTCTCCCCAAAGGGGAGAGGGAGAAAACGTGCCGTATTTAACACCGCGCACGATCAGTCCCCTCACCCCGGCCCTCTCCCCTTTGGGGAGAGGGCGAAAAACGTGCCGTATTTAACACCGCGCACGATCAGTCCTCTCACCCCGGCCCTCTCCCCAAGGGGAGAGGGAGAAAAACGTGCCGTATTTAACACCACGCACGATCAGTCCCCTCTCCCCTTCGGGGAGAGGGTTAGGGTGAGGGGGCAATGTGCACCGATCCCTAATATGCGAACCACGAGGCGAAAAATGATAAACGTACAAAACGTCAGTAAAACCTTCATCCTGCACCAGCAAAACGGTGTACATCTGCCCGTCTTACAGCGCGCCTCGCTCACGGTAAACGCAGGCGAATGCGTGGTGCTGCACGGTCACTCCGGCAGCGGGAAATCAACCCTGCTGCGCTCACTCTACGCCAACTATCTGCCCGACGAAGGGCAGATTGAGATTAAACACGGTGACGAGTGGGTCGATCTGGTGACAGCCCCGGCGCGTAAAGTGGTGGAGATCCGCAAAACCACCATCGGCTGGGTGAGCCAGTTCCTGCGCGTTATTCCGCGCATTTCGGCGCTGGAAGTAGTGATGCAACCACTGCTCGATACCGGCGTGCCGCGTGAAGTCTGCGCCGCCAAAGCTGCGCGTCTGCTCACGCGCCTGAACGTACCGGAACGTCTGTGGCATCTTGCGCCCTCCACGTTCTCCGGCGGCGAACAGCAGCGCGTCAACATCGCGCGCGGTTTTATCGTCGACTATCCCATTCTGCTGCTCGATGAACCTACCGCCTCGCTGGACGCTAAAAACAGCGCCGCTGTCGTTGAACTGATCGCTGAGGCGAAAGCTCGCGGCGCGGCCATCGTCGGCATCTTCCACGACGAAGCCGTGCGTAATGACGTCGCCGACCGCCTGCACCCAATGGGAGCCCTTCATGATTATCAATAACGTCAAACTGGTGCTGGAAAACGAAGTAGTACACGGCTCACTGGAAGTACAGGACGGTGAAATCCGCGCCTTTGCTGAAAGCCAGAGCCGACTGCCCGAGGCGATGGACGGCGAAGGCGGCTGGCTGCTGCCGGGGCTGATTGAGCTGCACACAGATAATCTGGATAAATTCTTCACCCCACGCCCGAAAGTGGACTGGCCCGCCCACTCGGCGATGAGCAGCCACGACGCGCTGATGGTGGCAAGCGGCATCACCACCGTGCTGGATGCGGTGGCGATTGGTGATGTGCGCGACGGCGGCGATCGGCTGGAGAATCTGGAAAAAATGATCAACGCCATCGAAGAGACGCAGAAACGCGGGGTCAACCGCGCCGAGCACCGTCTGCACCTGCGCTGCGAACTGCCGCACCACACCACGCTGCCGCTGTTTGAAAAACTGGTGCAGCGCGAGCCGGTGACGCTGGTCTCCCTGATGGATCACTCGCCGGGCCAGCGCCAGTTCGCTAACCGCGAGAAGTATCGCGAATATTATCAGGGCAAATACTCCCTTACCGATGTCCAGATGCAGCAGTATGAAGAGGAGCAACTGGCGCTTGCTGCGCGCTGGTCGCAGCCGAACCGCGAAACCATTGCCGCCATCTGCCGCGCCCGCCGTATTGCGCTCGCCAGCCACGATGATGCCACCCACGCACATGTTGCTGAATCCCACCAGCTTGGCAGCGTGATCGCTGAATTTCCCACCACGTTTGAAGCGGCGGAATCGTCGCGCAAGCACGGGATGAACGTGCTGATGGGCGCACCAAATATCGTGCGCGGCGGTTCGCACTCGGGCAACGTGGCGGCGAGCGAGCTGGCGCAGCTTGGCCTGCTGGATATCCTCTCTTCCGACTACTACCCCGCCAGCCTGCTGGATGCGGCGTTTCGCGTGGCTGACGACGACAGTAACCGTTTCACCCTGCCAGAAGCCATTAAGCTGGTCAGTAAAAACCCGGCGCAGGCGCTTAATCTTCAGGATCGCGGTGTCATTGCCGAGGGTAAACGCGCCGACCTGGTGCTGGCGCACCGTAAGGGCGAAAACATTCATATCGACCACGTCTGGCGTCAGGGAAAAAGGGTGTTCTGATGATGGGAAAACTGATTTGGCTGATGGGGCCATCCGGCTCCGGAAAGGATAGCCTGCTGGCGGCGCTACGCCAGCGAGAACATACGCAACTGCTGATCGCGCACCGTTACATCACCCGCGATGCCAGTGCGGGTTCTGAAAACCATATCGCCCTGAGCGAACAGGAGTTTTTTGCCCGCGCCGGGCAGCAGCTATTCGCCTTAAGCTGGCATGCCAACAACTACTATTATGGCGTCGGGCTGGAGATTGACCTCTGGCTACACGCCGGGTTTGACGTGGTAGTCAACGGCTCGCGCGCGCATTTGCCGCAGGCGCGGGCACGCTATGAATCCGCGTTGCTCCCCGTTTGTTTACAGGTTTCACCGGAGATCCTGCGCCAGCGGCTGGAAAGCCGTGGGCGAGAAAATGCCAGCGAAATTAACGCCCGCCTGGCGCGCGCCGCCCGCTATACTCCACAGGATTGCCATACGCTCAATAATGACGGCAGCCTGCATCAATCGGCTGAGATGCTGCTGGCGTTGATAAACCAGAAGGAGAAAAAGTATGCCTGCCTGTGAGCTTCGCCCTGCCACGCAGTACGATACCGACGCGGTTTATGCGCTGATTTGTGAGCTAAAACAGGCGGAGTTTGACCATCACGCGTTTCGCGTGGGCTTTAACGCCAACCTGCACGACCCGAACATGCGCTACCATCTGGCGCTGCTGGATGGTGAGGTTGTCGGCATGATCGGCCTGCATTTGCAGTTTCATCTGCATCATGTGAACTGGATAGGTGAAATTCAGGAACTGGTGGTGATGCCGCAGGCGCGTGGGCTGAACGTCGGCAGCAAATTACTGGCGTGGGCGGAAGAAGAAGCTCGTCAGGCCGGAGCCGAAATGACCGAGCTTTCCACCAACGTGAAGCGCCACGACGCACACCGTTTTTACCTGCGCGAAGGCTACGAGCAGAGCCATTTCCGCTTCACGAAGGCGCTATAACATGAGCCTGACCCTGACGCTCACCGGCACCGGCGGCGCGCAGGGCGTTCCGGCGTGGGGCTGCGACTGCGCCGCCTGCGCCAGAGCGCGGCGCTCGCCGCAGTATCGCCGCCAGCCATGCAGCGGCGTGGTGAAGTTTAACGAGGCTGTCACCCTGATCGACGCCGGGCTGCACGATCTCAGCGATCGCTGGTCGCCCGGATCTTTCCAGCAATTTTTACTGACGCACTACCATATGGATCACGTACAGGGGCTGTTCCCACTGCGCTGGGGAGTGGGCGACACGATCCCGGTCTACGGCCCGCCGGATGAACAGGGCTGTGACGATCTGTTTAAACATCCGGGGCTGCTCGATTTCAGCCACACGGTGGAGCCGTTTGTGGTGTTTGATTTGCAGGGGTTGCAGGTAACGCCGCTGCCGCTCAACCATTCGAAACTCACTTTCGGCTATTTGCTGGAAACGGCGCATAGCCGGGTGGCGTGGCTTTCTGACACCGCTGGCCTGCCGGAAAAAACGGTGAAGTTTTTGCTCAATAACCATCCGCAGGTGATGGTTATTGATTGCAGCCACCCACCGCGCACGGATGCGCCACGGAATCACTGTGATTTAAACACCGTGCTGGCGCTGAACGACGTCATCCGCTCGCCGCGGGTGATTCTGACGCATATCAGCCACCAGTTTGATGCGTGGCTGATGGAGAATGCGCTGCCGCAAGGGGTTGAGGCCGGGTTTGATGGGATGGCGATAGTGTTAGAGTGAAAGCGTCACCGTTCGTACTCATCCTCCAGCCTTTGCTGCTCATCCTCTAACTGTCGCCGCTCCTGATCAAGCTGGCGCTGGCGGTCATCCAGTTGTCTGCGACGATCCTCCAGTTGGCGGCGACGGTCGTCATACTGCCGACGGCTGTTATCATCCCGATAGCGCCCATCGTCGTAATCGCGATCGTCATCGTCACTGACGCGCTCGCTGGAAGGGTTGTAAGCATCGTTAATCGCCTGCTGAATATTGCCAATCGCATCATCAATCACATCGGCATGAGCAAGCGGGCTCATCAGCATAAACAGCAACACAGTAAGGTAACGTTTCATCAGGAAAGTCTCACGCAGCCAGAGTGAGAAGACGTTAATGAAACGTTAGAAAGTAAAACAGCGGAGTAATCTCAAATTTAAACCGCACGATAACCTAACAATAATAGTTAATTTGATCACAGGGAAAATATCCTGATGAAAAAGTTATTATTATAATGGTCTTCATTTTTACCTCTTTTGTTATTTAGATAACAAATAATTAAATGGAGATTAGATATTTTATGAATGGAAATTTTAAGTTAACCAGAATGTGTCTGGCATTGACCACCGTTTTAGGCCTGATGACAAATACAGTCGGTGCAGCAGAAACGGTAAAAGATGCAACGCCATACACCAAATCAGTCAACCAGCAGTATCAACAATCACTTCCCTTTAACGACCGTCAGGATTTCGAAGATGCCCAGCGCGGATTTATCGCACCACTGTTAAATGAAGGCATTTTAAAAACACCGGACGGGAAAACCTATTATCGGGCGCTGGATTATCAGTTTGATATCAATGCGCCAGCGCCGGACACCATCAACCCAAGTCTGTGGCGCCAGTCACAGATCAATGGCATTTCGGGTTTATTCAAAGTCACCAATCGCATGTATCAGGTGCGCAGCCAGGATATCTCGAATATTACCTTTATCGAAGGTGATACCGGTATTATCGTCGTCGACCCGCTGGTGACGCCCAATGCGGCAAAAAACAGTCTCGACCTCTACTACAAACACCGCCCGCAGAAACCGATTGTGGCGGTGATTTACACTCACAGTCATACCGACCACTATGGCGGCGTGAAAGGGCTTGTCTCTGAAGCTGATGTGAAATCAGGCAAAGTACAAATCATCGCCCCGGAAGGGTTCATGGAAGAGGCGATCAGCGAGAACGTGCTGGCGGGTAATATCATGAGCCGCCGCGCACTCTATTCCTACGGCCTGCTGCTGCCGCATAACGCCCAGGGAAACATCGGCAACGGGCTCGGCGTGACGCTGGCAACCGGCGACCCGAGCATCATTGCGCCTACCCGCATCATCACTAAAACCGGTCAGAAGCTGAATATCGACGGCCTTGATTTCGAATTTCTGATGGCGCCGGGCAGCGAAGCGCCGTCAGAAATGCATTTCTACATTCCGGCGTTGAAAGCGCTTTGCACCGCGGAAAACAGTACCCATACTCTGCATAATTTCTACACCCTTCGCGGCGCGAAAACGCGTGATGTGGCTAAGTGGACGACCTACCTCAACGAGACGCTGGATAAATGGGGTTCACAGGCAGAAGTCTTGTTTATGCCGCACACCTGGCCGGTTTGGGGTAATCAGCACATTAACGATTACATCGGCAAATATCGCGACACCATCAAGTACATTCATGACCAGACGCTACATTTAGCGAATCAGGGTTACACCATGGATGAGATTGGCAACATGATCCACCTGCCAGAAACGCTGGATCACAACTGGGCCAGCCGGGGTTACTACGGTTCCGTCAGTCATAACGCCCGCGCGGTCTATAACTTCTATCTCGGCTATTATGACGGTAATCCAGCAAACCTGAATCCGTATGGCCAGGTGGATATGGGTAAACGCTATGTCAAAGCGCTGGGTGGCTCCGCACACGCCATTAACCTCGCTCGCGACGCCTATAACCAGGGCGATTATCGCTGGGCATCAGAACTACTTAAGCAGGTCATTGCCGCCGACCCAGGCGATCAGGTAGCGAAAAACCTGCAAGCCGATACCTTCGAACAGTTGGGCTACCAGGCGGAATCCGCCACCTGGCGCGGTTTCTACCTGACTGGCGCAAAAGAGCTACGGGAAGGTGTGCATAAGTTTGCCCACTCCAGCACCGCCTCTTCAGACACCATCAAAGGCATGAGCGTAGAAATGCTGTTTGATTATCTGGCTGTCCGTCTGGATAGCGAAAAATCAGCAGGTAAAAACATCAGCCTGAACTTCAACCTCGACAACAACGATAACCTGAATCTGTCGCTTA
Organism: Pseudocitrobacter cyperus; assembly: GCF_039889165.1. NCBI lineage: Bacteria > Pseudomonadati > Pseudomonadota > Gammaproteobacteria > Enterobacterales > Enterobacteriaceae > Pseudocitrobacter > Pseudocitrobacter cyperus. The sequence goes on from NZ_JAYMYY010000008.1 coordinate 48,095, forward strand.
ACAATAGCGTATTGAACTATCGCAAAGCGTTACAGCCGAAAGTGGATGCCTCTTTCTACATCAGCCGTAGCGATCTGCATGATGTACTCGTCGGTCAGGTGAAAATGGCCGATCTGGTAAAAGCGAAAAAAGTAAAAGTTATCGGCAACGCCAATAAATTGGATGAAATTATTTCTTGCATGGATAATTTTGAACTGTGGACTAACGTTGTCACACCTAATTAACCTCTCAACGTCCGGGCGCATAATGTGCCCGGACGTAATTCCATTAATTAAAAACATATAAAAGGAAAATAAATAATCACAACAAATAAGTTATGAATGCGGTGAAGAAATAAAGCCATTTACTCTTCGACAAAAGCAGACATACTGTCGTTTTATTACAGCGAAAACGACATCACCCAGGGATATTGCTCGCGATAAAAGGATGTATTTTATTATGCCGACCGTAAAACCCAGTATTGTAATAACGCTAAGAAAAATATGTTGGCTCATGCCCGCTCTACTGCTTGCAGGGTGCTCATTATCCCCCTCCATCCCATTAATTGGCGCCTATTATCCAGGCTGGCTTTTTTGCATTATCGCGGGCGTCATTTTTACCCTCATCACTCGACGGGCAGTCTTACGTTTTTTTGATGCGCCAGCATTTTCCGGCGTCATTTACACCGCCCTCTTAGCCATCTACTCCATGCTGTTCTGGCTGGTATTTTTTAACTCACTTTGAGACGCGCTCATGGAAAGCTCCGCGAAGAAAGCTCCTCGTAATAAATTACCCGCGCTGGCGCTGGTACTGCTGGCAATTGTCGTTCTGATATACGTCATCTGGCGGGTCGACAGCTCGCCCGTCACGGATGATGCCTACGCCTCAGCGGATACCGTCGACGTCGTACCCGAAGTCAGCGGTCGCATCGTGGAACTGGCAGTTACCGATAATCAGCAGGTAAAACAAGGCGATCTGCTATTTCGTATCGACCCGCGCCCCTATGAAGCTAACCTGACCAGGGCTGAAGCCTCTCTTGTGGCGCTGGAGAAGCAAATTATGCTGACCCAACGCAGCGTGGATGCCCAGAAATTTAGCGCGGACTCCGTCCAGGCTGCGGTTGAAAAAGCTCGCGCTGCCGCAAAACAGACAACAGATACTCTGCGGCGTACTGAGCCGCTGCTGGCACAAGGCTTCGTCTCGGCGGAAGATGTCGACAGGGCTCGTACCGCGCAGCGCGCCGCCGAAGCCGATCTCAACGCCGTTCTGTTACAGGCGCAATCTGCCGCCAGCGCCGTGAGCGGCGTGGACGCGTTGGTTGCCCAGCGCAACGTGATTCAGGCCGAGATAGCACTCACCAAACTGCATCTCGACATGGCGACGGTGCGCGCGCCTTTTGATGGCCGCGTGGTGGCGCTGAAAACATCGGTTGGCCAGTTCGCCTCCGCGATGAAACCCATTTTCACCCTTATCGATACGCGTCACTGGTACGTTATCGCCAACTTCCGCGAAACGGATCTGAAAAATATTCACCCCGGCACACCCGCGACGATCCGTCTGATGAGCGATACGGGCAAAACCTTTGCAGGGAAAGTTGACTCAATCGGCTATGGCGTCCTGCCTGACGATGGCGGGGTTATACTCGGCGGCCTGCCGCGCGTCTCGCGCTCCATCAACTGGGTTCGCGTCGCCCAGCGCTTCCCGGTCAAAATCGTAGTAGATAAACCGGACGACGAGATGTTCCGCATCGGCGCGTCGGCCACCGCCAGTCTTGAGCCGCAATGATGAATGCGCTCAACGCTCTGCCGATGCCGCTGGCCAGGCTGCTGGCATTTTTTCATGAAGAACTGAGCGAGCAGCGTCCTGGCCGTATGGCCCAGACGCTGCAACTCTGGGCAGGCTGTCTGATTGTGGTGCTGATCTCCATGACCTTCGAGATCCCCTTCCTGGCTATCTCGTTGGCGGTACTGTTTTACGGCATTCAGTCCAATGCCTTTTATACCAAATTTGTGGCGATCCTCTTCGTCGGCGCCACTGTACTGGAGATGGGTAGCCTGTTTCTGATCTATAAATGGTCGTATGGCTATCCGTTGATCCGCATCGTGATTGCCAGCCTGATCCTCATTGGCTGCATGTTTCTGATGCGTACCCACAAACTGGGGCTGGTGTTCTTCGCAGTGGCCATTGTGGCGATTTACGGGCAAACCTTTCCCGGTATGCTTGATTATCCGGAAATCGTCCTGCGCCTGACGTTGTGGTGCATCGTGGTGGGTCTTTACCCGACGCTATTGATGGTGCTGATAGGGGTGCTGTGGTTCCCGTCGCGGGCGATTAGCCAGATGCACGACGCGCTGAGTGCGCATCTGGGCGATGCCGTCGATCGCTTAACGCAATCTGTCGCGCCAACAGGCGAAAAACAGCTTGAGCGCGACGCGCTGGCGCTGCAAAAACTGAATGTTTTCTGCCTGGCGGATGACGCAGAGTGGAAAAATCACAGCGCATGGTGGCTAGCCTGCGTCGCTACCGTAACTTACCTGCGTAACACACTTAACCGCTTCGACACGACTGCCTGGGCGGATGATTTGGCGGTACAGAGCATGTTGCCGAAACTGGCGACAGAAATGCGCGCGCTGTCCAACGCAATCAGCATCGGCGAGCCATGGCAAGGAAGCTGGCAGCCAACGGCTGAAGAGCTTACCGCCGCACAGCGCTGCGGCCTTGGCGGCGTTTGTCAGGCGTTAATTCAGCTTGGCCAAATGGATCCGCAAACGCCATCGGCGCCAGCGGTAAAACAGCCGTCGATGGCTGCGGACGCGTGGAGTAATCCCGACTATATCCGCTATGCGCTGAAAACGCTGCTGGCCTGCATGATTTGCTATATCTTTTACTCCGGCGTCGACTGGGAAGGCATCCACACCTGCATGCTCACCTGCGTTATCGTCGCGAACCCCAGCATCGGCTCCTCTTATCAGAAGATGGGCCTGCGTTTTGGCGGCGCATTCATCGGCGCCATTCTGGCGCTGTTGTTTACTCTGCTGATCATGCCATGGCTGGATAACATTGCTGAGTTGCTTTGTGTACTGGCACCGATTTTCCTTCTCGGATCATGGCTGGCGACCAGTTCCGAACGTTCCTCATACATCGGTACGCAAATGGTGGTCACTTTTGCGCTGGCAACGCTTGAGAACGTCTTCGGCCCCACCTATGACCTGGTCGAGATCCGCGACCGCGCCATCGGCATTCTGATTGGCACCGCGGTCTCTGCCGTAATCTACACTTTTATCTGGCCCGAAAGCGAAGCCCGGACGCTGCCGCAAAAACTGGCAGGGGCGCTGGGGCTGCTCGCCAAAGCCATCCGCCTGCCGCATACCCAGGGCGGCGCGGCGTTGAGTGGCTATGTGCAATTGCGTATCGGCTGCCACGCCGCATTCAACGCCAGCGAAGAGATGTGTGAACGCGTGGCGCTGGAGCGCCATCTTCCTGCCGACGAACGCGATAGGTTAGTCCGCCATAGCCAGGCGGTGATCCTTCAGGGGCGTGAAATACTTTACGCATGGGATAGCCAGCCCAACGCACCGCATGCCGCTGCGCTTGCTGACGCGCTGGATGCCTACGCCAGCAGTCTGCCGCAGGGCAACAGCCCCACCCCCATATTGAGCCCAACTGCGCGAGGAAACCCTGCCGCGCAGCACATCACTCTTTTACCCGACTGGAGCAACCCGCCGCCCCCAGAGGCCATGCGGGCGCAAGGAGCTATGCCACGATGACCCGACACTTTTCCCGCTTGCTGATTTGCAGCCTGCTCGGCACCACCACGCTGCTCTCTGGCTGCGCGTTGATCCGCAAAGACGGAACGCCGAGCCCGCAGATCGCCCCCGAGCAGATTAAGCTCGCCGACGACATTCATCTGGCAAGTCAGGGCTGGCCGCAGGCGCAATGGTGGAAACAGTTTAACGATCCGCAACTGGATGCATTGATTGTGAAAACCCTTGCGGGATCGCATACCCTGGCTGAGGCAAAACAACATGAAGAAAAGGCGCAGTCGCAGGCTGAACTGCTGGAGGCGGGGTCGCGTCTGCAGATGGCCGCGATTGGCATGCTTAACCGCCAACGCGTCTCGGCCAGCGGCTTTCTGAGCCCCTACGCCATGGACGCGCCGCGTTTAGGCATGGACGGGCCGTATTACACGGAAGCGACCGTTGGCGTGGTCGCCGGGTTTGATCTCGATTTGTGGGGCGTGCATCGTTCAGCCGTCGAGGCCGCGATAGGCGCAAAAAACGCGGCGCTGGCAGAAACAGCCGCCGTCGAACTGTCGTTGACCACGGGCGTCGCCCAGCTTTATTACAGCCAGCAGGCGAATTACCAGATGCTTGATTTACTGGAGCAGACGCGAGATGTCATTGATTACGCGGTTCAGGCGCATCAAAGCAAAGTAAACCGGGGTCTGGAAGCAAAAGTACCGTGGCACGGCGCGCGCGCGCAGTTGCTGGCGGTGGAAAAGCAAATAGCCGCCGTGAAGGGGCAAATCAAAGAGACGCGGGAATCGTTGCGCGCCATCGTCGGCACAGCGGATATGCCGGACATCAAACCGATGGCGCTGCCGCAGGTCGAGACCGGGTTACCGGGGTCGCTCTCTTATGAACTGCTGGCTCGTCGTCCGGATCTTCAGGCAATGCGCTGGTACGTACAGGCTTCGCTGAGCCAGGTTGATGCAGCGCGCGCCCTCTTCTATCCCAGCTTCGATATCAAAGCGTTCTTCGGCTTCGACGCCATTCATCTTGAGGACATGTTCAAAAGCCCAAGCAAGCAGATCAACTTCATCCCCGGCCTGCGCCTGCCACTGTTTGACGGCGGGCGTTTGAACGCCAATCTGGCGAGTACGCGCGCCAGCAGCAATATGCTGATTGAGCGCTACAACCAGTCGGTGCTCAACGCAGTACGCGATGTGGCGATTAACGGCTCGCGCCTGCAAACGCTTAACGACCAGCGCGTGATGCAGACCGAGCGCATCGACGCCGCGCAGTATACTCAGGCAGCCGCGCAGGCTGCCTATAAACAAGGACTCGGCAGCCGCCTGCAGGCAACCGAAGCCCGGCTCCCGGTGCTGGCGGAACAGATGTCGCTGGTAATGCTTGATACCCATCGCGTGGTTGAGAGTATTCAGCTCATCAAATCGCTGGGCGGCGGTTATCAGGCCATTAATCAGAAATAACCCTCGCGCCGTGTGTCCCGTCACACGGCGCGCTTTCGACACGTCAAAACTGACGACAGACTGTTTTTCGTCAGGGTTTTGACTAAAAAAGCCTCGTAATATCCGTGAATGCCCACAATAAAAACATGGCATAGAACCTGCATAATAAATGCCGTTAAGCGCGTTTACGCTGATTGATAACTGGAGCAAGACCGATGAAAAAAGTCGTCACGGTTTGCCCGTATTGCGCCTCAGGTTGCAAAATCAACCTGGTGGTCGATAACGGGAAAGTCGTTAAGGCTGAAGCGGCGATGGGGAAAACCAACCAGGGTACGCTGTGCCTGAAGGGTTATTACGGCTGGGATTTTATCAACGATACCCAGATCCTGACTCCGCGCCTGAAAAGCCCAATGATCCGTCGCCAGCGCGGCGGCAAGCTGGAAGCCGTCTCCTGGGACGAAGCCCTGAATTACGTTGCTGACCGCCTGAGCGCGATCAAAGCAAAATATGGCCCAGACGCCATTCAAACGACCGGCTCCTCTCGTGGCACCGGGAATGAAACCAACTATGTGATGCAAAAATTTGCGCGCGCCGTTATTGGTACCAATAACGTCGATTGCTGCGCACGTGTCTGACACGGCCCATCGGTTGCAGGTCTGCACCAGTCGGTCGGTAATGGCGCAATGAGTAATGCCATCACAGAAATTGATAACACGGATCTCGTGTTCATCTTCGGGTATAACCCGGCAGATTCACACCCGATTGTGGCGAATCACGTGATTAACGCCAAACGCAATGGGGCAAAAATTATCGTCTGCGATCCGCGCAAAATTGAAACCGCGCGCATTGCTGATATGCACATCGCATTGAAAAACGGCTCGAACATCGCGCTGCTCAATGCTATCGGGCATGTCATTATCGAAGAAAATCTGTATGACCAGGCGTTCGTCGCAGGCCGCACAGAGGGCTTCGAAGAGTACCGTAAAATTGTTGAAGGCTATACACCGGAGTCCGTCGAAGAGATTACCGGCGTGAGCGCGCAGGAAATTCGCCAGTGCGCCCGCATGTATGCTTCCGCCAAAAGCGCGGCGATCCTGTGGGGCATGGGTGTAACCCAGTTCTATCAGGGCGTGGAAACCGTGCGTTCACTGACCAGCCTGGCGATGCTCACCGGCAACCTTGGGAAACCGAGCGTCGGCGTCAACCCGGTTCGTGGTCAGAACAACGTACAGGGCGCGTGCGATATGGGCGCACTGCCGGATACCTATCCGGGTTATCAGTACGTCAAATTCCCGGAAAACCGCGAGAAGTTCGCCAAAGCCTGGGGCGTTGACAGCCTGCCGGAACACACCGGTTATCGCATCAGCGAACTGCCGCACCGCGTCGCGCATGGTGAAGTCCGTGCCGCCTATATTATGGGTGAAGATCCGCTCCAGACTGACGCTGAACTCTCTGCCGTGCGTAAAGCGTTCGACGAACTGGAACTGGTGATTGTGCAGGATATCTTTATGACCAAAACCGCCTCGGCGGCCGACGTCATTCTGCCGTCCACCTCCTGGGGCGAGCACGAAGGGGTTTACACCGCGGCTGACCGTGGCTTCCAGCGTTTCTTCAAGGCCGTTGAGCCGAAATGGGATCTGAAAACCGACTGGCAGATCATCAGTGAAATCGCCACCCGCATGGGCTATCCGATGCACTACAACAACACCCAGGAAATCTGGGATGAGTTGCGTCATCTCTGCCCGGACTTCCTCGGTGCGACCTATGAAAAAATGGGCGAGCTGGGCTATGTCATGTGGCCGTGCCGCGATGAATCTGACGCCGACCAGGGTACGTCGTATCTCTTCAAAGAGAAATTCGACACCCCGAACGGGCTGGCGCATTTCTTCACCTGCGACTGGGTTGCGCCGATTGACAAACTCACCGACGAGTATCCGATGGTGCTCTCCACGGTGCGTGAAGTGGGCCACTACTCCTGCCGTTCGATGACCGGTAACTGTGCGGCGCTGGCGGCGCTGGCGGATGAACCAGGCTATGCGCAAATCAACACGGCTGACGCGGCTCGCCTCGGCATTGAAGATGAAGCGCTGGTGTGGGTCAATTCACGCAAAGGGAAAATCATTACCCGCGCTCAGGTGAGCGATCGCCCGAACAAAGGCGCGGTGTACATGACCTACCAGTGGTGGATTGGCGCGTGTAACGAGCTGGTGAGCGAAAACTTAAGCCCGATTACCAAGACGCCGGAGTACAAGTACTGCGCGGTCAACGTTGAGCCGATTGCGGATCAACATGCGGCTGAGCAGTATGTGATTGACGAGTACAACAAGCTGAAATCCCGTCTGCGCGAAAGCGCGTTGGGTTGATGATGTTGAGCCCCTCACCCCGGCCCTCTCCCAAAGGGAGAGGGTGAAAACCGGCGCTGTATTTAAGTACGCGCACCATCGGTTCCCTCTCCCTTTGGGAGAGGGTTAGGGTGAGGGGCAAACCAAAAAAAACGGGGATGAAAATCATCCCCGTTTTTTTATTGGCGAATGTTACAAATCCGCTTTCTTATCAAATTTACCCAGCACATCGCGCTCATACGCCAGCGCTTTTTTACGGTCAAATTTGTGTTCCCACTTGGCGATAACCAGCACCGCCAGCGCATTGCCCACCACATTCAGCGCAGTACGCGCCATGTCGAGGATACGGTCAACACCGGCGATAAACGCCAGGCCTTCCAGTGGAATACCGACGCTGCCTAACGTTGCCAGCAGTACCACGAACGATACGCCCGGTACACCGGCAATCCCTTTCGACGTTACCATCAGGGTCAGCACCAGAATGATTTCCTGCCAGATAGAGAGATCAATCCCGTAAAGCTGCGCGATAAAGATAGCTGCAATACTCTGATACAGGGTGGAGCCATCGAGGTTGAAGGAGTAACCGGTCGGAACCACGAAGCTGGTGATCGCCGGCGGCGCACCGTAGGCTTCCATCTTCTCGATAATACGCGGCAGCACGCTCTCGGAGCTGGCGGTGGAATACGCGAGAATCAGTTCATCTTTGAGGATGAGGATCAGCGTCCAGATGCTCAGTTTGCACATCTTCGCCACCGCACCCAGCACCACCAGCGCGAAGAACAGAATCGCGGCGTATACCAGGATAACCAGCTTCGCCAGCGGCCACAGGGAGGCAAAACCAAAGTTTGCCACCGTCACTGAGATCAGCGCGAAAACCCCCACCGGCGCATATCGCATCACCATATGGGTGACTTTAAACATGGTTTCGGAGATGGAACGGAACACCGTCACCAGCGGTTCACGATGGGTCGCTGGCAGTGAAGAGAGCCCCAGACCAAACAGCACCGAGAAGAAGATGATCGGCAGCATATCGCCCTTCGCCATCGACGCAATGATATTGGTCGGCACCAGCGAAAGAATGGTTCCCATCAGGCCGTGGGCGTGGCTCTGCACATCCGCAGTGGTGCTCTGGTATTTCGAAATATCCACCGTCGCCAGTTGCGACATATCAATGCCCGCACCCGGCTGGAAGACGTTGGCCAGCGTAATCCCGAGGATAATCGCCACCGTGGTGATCACTTCGAAATAGATAATGGTTTTCGCGCCGATACGGCCAAGCTGTTTGGCATCGCCCACACCTGCGATCCCCACGATGAGCGTGGAGATAACAATCGGTACGACGATCATTTTAATCAGATGGATAAAGATATCACCCGCCGGTGATAAAAGGTTAGCAATCAACCACTCACGGCTATCACTTTGATAATGCAGGTAACTGCCCAGCAGAATACCCAGCACAAGGGCAATCAAAATCTGCCAGGCGAGGCTGATTCTCGTTTTTTTCATAACAACAGACTTCCTCAATGAAAGCTACCATTCCAAAAGGGAATGACATCTACTTGAAAGGGATGATTTGTGTTGCGTTTGTTTATGGGGTTTTTTAACGCGCAGTATCAGTATCATCTGGATGGCATCGCGCGCAACCCTTTAAGAACAGGGCTTTTCACTGCAAACACGCATATTCTCATTAATTTCTACCAATAAACTATTATAAGTTTTTGTTATAAATAATATTTTTTAGTGCCAATTTTCATAAATAACGATCCGCAATTATATTCCTTCAAAGAATTGAATGCGCATTATTTGAACAATACAAGTAATGCGTGATCTGCCGCCCAAATAGTAAACAAAGCTTGTAAAGACCCTACAATTAACTTTTTTGCGACATATTATTAACATCTTACAAGGAGAAAAAAAGCATGAGCCAAATACACAAACACTCGATTCCTGCGAACATTGCAGACCGTTGCCTGATTAACCCAGAGCAATACCAGCAGAGATATCAGCTCTCCATCTCCGACCCGGATGCGTTCTGGGGGGAAGAGGGCAAAATTCTCGACTGGATCAAGCCTTACACCAGGGTCAAAAATACCTCGTTTGCGCCAGGCAATATCTCTATCAAATGGTATGAGGATGGCACCCTGAACCTGGCGGCAAACTGCCTGGATCGTCATCTTAAAGAGCGTGGCGACCAGACCGCTATTATCTGGGAAGGCGACGACGCCAGCCAGAACAAAAATATTACCTATAAAGAGCTGCATCGCGACGTCTGCCGCTTCGCCAACGTCCTGCTGTCACTGGGCATTAAAAAAGGTGATGTGGTCGCTATCTATATGCCGATGGTGCCGGAAGCCGCTGTCGCCATGCTGGCCTGCGCCCGCATTGGCGCAGTGCATTCCGTCATCTTTGGTGGTTTCTCACCGGAAGCGGTCGCCGGGCGTATTATTGACTCCAGCTCGCGCTTAGTGATCACCGCCGACGAAGGTGTGCGTGCCGGACGCGGTATTCCACTGAAAAAGAACGTCGATGACGCGCTGAAAAACCCGAATGTTAAAACCATCGAAAACGTGGTCGTGCTGAAGCGCACCGGCGGCAAAGTTGACTGGCATGAAGGCCGTGACCTGTGGTGGAGCGACCTGATTGAAAACGCCAACGACCAACATCAGCCGGAAGAGATGAACGCAGAAGACCCGCTGTTTATCCTCTACACTTCAGGCTCGACCGGTAAACCGAAAGGCGTACTGCACACCACTGGCGGCTACCTGGTCTACGCAGCCACCACGTTCAAATATACCTTCGATTACCATCCGGGTGATATCTACTGGTGTACCGCGGATGTGGGTTGGGTAACTGGCCACAGCTATCTGCTCTACGGGCCGCTGGCCTGCGGCGCGACGACGCTGATGTTCGAGGGCGTACCCAACTCTCCGACGCCAGCGCGTATGTGCCAGGTTGTCGATAAACACAAAGTAAACATCCTCTACACAGCTCCGACGGCGATTCGTGCCCTGATGGCGGAAGGCGATAAGGCGATTGAAGGCACTGACCGTTCCTCCCTGCGCATTCTCGGTTCCGTCGGCGAGCCGATTAACCCGGAAGCCTGGGAGTGGTACTGGAAAAAGATCGGCAAAGAGAAATGCCCGGTGATCGACACCTGGTGGCAGACCGAAACCGGGGGATTCATGATCACCCCGCTGCCAGGGGCAACCGAACTGAAAGCCGGTTCTGCCAGCCGTCCGTTCTTCGGCGTACAGCCAGCGCTGGTGGATAACGAAGGGAATCCGCAAGAAGGCGCAACCGAGGGTAACCTGGTGATCACCGACTCCTGGCCGGGACAGGCGCGGACATTATTTGGCGATCACGAGCGCTTTGAGCAGACCTACTTCTCCACCTTCAAAAACATGTATTTCAGCGGTGATGGCGCGCGTCGCGACGAAGATGGCTATTACTGGATAACAGGGCGTGTGGATGACGTACTGAACGTCTCCGGTCACCGCCTGGGAACAGCGGAAATCGAGTCGGCGCTGGTGTCACATCCAAAAGTGGCGGAAGCCGCCGTGGTCGGTATTCCTCACAATATCAAAGGCCAGGCGATTTACGCCTACGTCACGCTCAATCATGGTGAAGAGCCGACGCCTGCGCTGTATACCGAAGTGCGCAACTGGGTGCGTAAAGAGATTGGCCCGCTGGCAACGCCGGACGTGCTGCACTGGACGGACTCATTGCCAAAAACCCGCTCGGGTAAAATCATGCGCCGTATTCTGCGCAAGATTGCCGCGGGCGATACCAGCAACCTTGGCGATACTTCAACGCTCGCCGATCCGGGTGTAGTAGATAAACTGCTCGAAGAGAAGCAGGCGATTACCATGCCTTCATAACCGCGTTCCTCCCTCTCCCTTAAGGGAGAGGGAATTAAAACATCCCCCTTACCTCTGGAGACTCTGTGATGAATGACACCATTTATCAGCGGATAGAAGACAGTGCGCGTTTCAGGGAGTTAGTCGAAAAACGGCAACGGTTTGCCACCATTCTGTCGATTATCATGCTGGTGGTTTATATCAGCTTTATCCTTCTGATTGCTTTCGCGCCTGGCTGGCTCGGTACCCCGCTGCATGCGGGCACCAGCGTCACCCGTGGGATCCCAATAGGTGTTGGGGTGATTCTTATCTCCTTCGTCCTGACCGGTATCTACATCTGGCGCGCGAACGGTGAGTTCGATCGTCTTAACAAAGCCGTACTGCACGAGGTAAAAGCATCATGAAGAGAGTCCTGACGGCGCTTGCCGCCACACTACCCTTCGCCGCGAACGCAGCCGATGCAATCAGCGGCGCCGTACAGCGCCAGCCGACCAACTGGCAGGCGATTATTATGTTTTTAATTTTCGTCGTGTTTACGCTCGGCATTACTTACTGGGCCTCTAAACGTGTGCGTTCGCGTAATGACTACTACACCGCAGGCGGCAATATCACCGGTTTCCAGAACGGTCTGGCGATTGCAGGCGATTATATGTCCGCCGCTTCATTTCTTGGGATCTCCGCGCTGGTGTTCACCTCTGGCTACGACGGTCTGATTTATTCGCTGGGCTTCCTGGTGGGCTGGCCAATCATTCTGTTTCTGATTGCCGAGCGCCTGCGTAACCTGGGCCGCTACACTTTTGCCGACGTGGCATCTTATCGCCTGAAACAGGGGCCGATTCGTATCCTTTCCGCCTGTGGGTCACTGGTGGTAGTTGCGCTCTACCTCATCGCCCAGATGGTGGGCGCAGGTAAACTGATAGAACTGTTATTCGGCCTGAACTACCACATCGCGGTGGTGCTGGTGGGCGTGCTGATGATGATGTACGTGCTGTTTGGCGGCATGCTTGCCACCACATGGGTACAGATTATCAAAGCCGTGCTGCTGCTGTTCGGCGCGAGTTTTATGGCCTTTATGGTGATGAAACACGTGGGCTTCAGCTTCAATAACCTGTTCACTGAAGCGATGGCGGTTCACCCGAAAGGTGAAGCCATTATGAGCCCTGGCGGGCTGGTGAAAGACCCCATTTCCGCGCTGTCACTGGGCCTTGGCCTGATGTTCGGTACAGCAGGGCTACCGCATATTCTGATGCGCTTCTTCACGGTCAGCGATGCCCGCGAAGCGCGTAAAAGCGTGTTCTACGCCACCGGCTTTATGGGTTACTTCTACATCCTGACCTTTATCATCGGCTTTGGCGCCATCATGCTGGTGGGGGCGAATCCGGTCTATAAAGATGCGGCGGGCGCGCTGATTGGCGGCAACAACATGGCGGCGGTTCACCTGGCAAACGCGGTGGGCGGCAACCTGTTCCTCGGCTTTATCTCCGCTGTGGCCTTTGCCACCATCCTTGCGGTTGTTGCAGGGCTGACGCTTGCGGGCGCTTCCGCGGTCTCACACGACCTGTACGCGAACGTCTTCCGCAAAGGCGCGACCGAGCGTGAAGAGCTGCGCGTATCGAAAATCACCGTCCTGATCCTGGGGGTGATTGCCATCGTGCTGGGCGTGCTGTTTGAAAACCAGAACATCGCCTTCATGGTGGGCCTGGCGTTTGCGATTGCCGCAAGCTGCAACTTCCCGATCATTCTGCTCTCCATGTACTGGTCACGACTGACCACGCGTGGCGCAATGATGGGCGGCTGGTTAGGCCTGCTGACAGCGGTGGTGCTGATGGTTCTCGGCCCGACGATTTGGGTACAAATCCTCGGTCACGAAAAAGCCATTTTCCCGTATGAATACCCGGCACTGTTCTCCATTACCGTGGCATTCCTGGGGATCTGGTTCTTCTCGGCAACCGATAACTCCGAAGAGGGTAATCGCGAGCGTGAGCAGTTCCGTGCTCAGTTTATCCGTTCACAAACCGGCCTCGGCGTTGAGCAGGGGCGCGCGCACTAATGTTACGTATCCCCGGTCGAAAGGCCGGGGAGCATCCGCGAACAGATCACACTTTCAGACGCTGCAGGTGACGAATCTCACTGTTTAGAAGATACAGAAATTGATCCCTATCACATTGATTTTTTGAACCCTGCCGCATCTGTCACACTTTTCGCGACGTCCTCACGACTCCCCCTCTCCTCGCGTTCTCTGCAGACGACTTTTTAGCGCATCCTCCCTATTCTTAACGCATCGACAAGCTGCGGGCGAATCGACTCAGGCGCTCCGGATTTAGCAGCATAGAAAGAAACAGCGGGCTACCGGGTGGCGGTGTCTCCAGCCAGCGATCGAGGGTATCGGCATAGCGCAGCAGGGCATTCTGCTGTTCTGCAAGCGCGCTGGCGGAAAGCGCATGACCGTAGCGATCGTGCCAGATCAGTAACGTTACGCTTGTGGCGACGCGGGAAAACATCTGGCTGTAGACCTCGGCGCTACGCCAGGCCGCAAGCAACTGTTCCAGCGTGTCGTTCGGGCAGGTGATGCGTGGCATCAGTTCCCGCAGGCTCTGTACGGTATTGGCGGCAAGGAAACAGGCGGTCTCTTTTTCAAGCGTAATGAGTTCGCGCTGTTCATTGCCAAGCGCCGGGTCGTCAGTTGGCATCAGCGGCTGATAAGCCTGCATCCAGTTGGCGCTACGGGTATCCATGTGCAGCAGTTGCTGCGCCTGAGCAATACTTTCGGGGATCTGGCTCTGATAATGCATCCGCCGCCCCAGCAGATTGGGCGTTTTGCACAACCAGTCATAGCTGGTGTGCAGCAGAGCGGCCAGGCGCTGTTTGTCCTGTATTGAACGAAAGCGAAGCTGTTGTTGCCCGGCCCAGCGTTCGAAAGTGGAGGGCTCGTTATCCTGAAGCTGATTGGCGGTCGACAGGCCAAACAGGTTAATCGCGTTGGCCGAATCCATGACCCGGCTGTCAGGCAACCACTGCCAGCTTACGCGTGAGGTGATGGCTTCGATTTCATCTTCCGCCACGCTTAATGCCCAGCTCAGACGGCCGCTAATTTCGTCGGCGAGATAGCATGGCAGCGCCGTCCAGCCATAGCCGGTGCCGAAGAGATCGAACTCGATCCACTTATTGTGACCGGGCAGCGTGGCGATGTTGGGATGGTTAGCAAAGCCTGGATGGTAATCCAGCTCAGTGGCTTTGATGGAGGCGCGCACGTCGCCCGGTAGCGTGGCGAGAATGCCGGAAAGCTGCTGGCGCGGCCAACTGTCATCAATGAAATCGCGCAGCACCAGCTTTTTGCCCTGTCCGCGCAACAGGCTCCAGACCGAATGCAGGCTACGCTGCCAGCCGGATGTCTGAAACGCTGGCGTGGTCAGGCTGAGAATGACGCCGCTCAGGTGCGGCAGAGACTGTAATAACGGATGCATGATCGCCGCATAAAACTGCGGCCAGAAATCGGGCGCGCTTTTTTCTTCAAACGCCAGTTCGGGAAATTTGCGCTTAATAATGTCGTCCGTCGGCGCCGCTTCACCCTGAAGCCAGAACGATAAGTTATTTTCGGCCAGGTAACGGTCAACGCGCTTTAAATAAAGCAGCGCGTAATTTTGCTGATGAATAAGGTTCTCGACATTCAGTTTCTGACTCAATGGCGAGGGCGTAGCCAGAATAGAAAGCAATTCCTGTTGGTGCAGGATAATCCCGGTGAAACCATGCTGTTTCGCACTCTGCACGCCCTGAATAAACCAGGGCCAGTGCCAGATAAAGGTGCTATTCAGTTCCATCAACTGGTGGGGAATACGTTTCATCGCGACATCCTGACGTTATTTTGTCATTTATCATAATCGAGGAAACAATGAAAAAATATGCGCTGGTCGGCACGGGAGGACGTGCAGGTTTATATATTTCAGCAATTGGCGGTCAATGGCGTGAAAATGCCAAACTGGTTGCCTTCTGCGACACCAATCAGACGCGCATGAATTACGCCAATACGCTGCTGAAAAAAGAGGGAGCAGAACCTGTTTCCACCTGGAAAGCGGCGCAGTTTGAAGAGATGATCCGCGAAACCCGCCCGGACATTATTATCGTCACCACCATGGATCGCACCCACGATGATTATATTGTGCGGGCGCTACATGCAGGCTGCGATGTAATCACCGAAAAACCAATGACCATCGATGAACAGCGCGCCCTGCGCATTCTTGATGCCATTGAAGAGACGGGCCACACGGTACGCGTGGCCTTTAACTATCGCTATGCCCCGCACCACAGCAAAGTGCGCGAACTGCTGATGCAGGGGGTCATAGGCCAGGTGACGTCAGTACATTTTGAATGGCTACTCAACACCGAACACGGCGCAGACTATTTCCGTCGCTGGCATCGCGAAAAACGCAACAGCGGCGGCCTGCTGGTGCATAAATCCACCCATCACTTCGACCTGATGAACTTCTGGCTGGCAAGCTACCCGGAACGCGTTTACGCCGAAGGCAGCCTGCAATTTTACGGCAAAGAGAACGCCGAAAAGCGCGGCGTAACGCAGTTCTACCCACGAACGCACGGTTACTCACAAGCGAAGAATGACCCGTTCGCGCTGAACATGGCGGAGAACGCACAGCTTAAAGCGCTCTATCTGGACGCTGAACATGAAGATAACTACTTCCGCGATCAGAGCGTCTTTAGCGACGGGATCACAATCGAAGACACGATGTCGGTGCTGGTGAAATATCGGAACCAGGTACAGCTTACCTACTCTCTCAACGCCTATCTGCCATGGGAAGGGCTGAATGTGGTGTTTAACGGCACCGAAGGGCGTCTGGAGATGAAAATCATCGAGAAATCCTACGTTAACGCTGGCGGTAAACGCGAGAATGAAGGCAGCCTGGAGCAGTGCGACATCACTGTTTTCCCGATGTTCGCCGAACCGTGGAAAGCGGATTTCAGTCTGGGTGAAGGCGGCCACGGCGGCGGCGACAACGCCATGCTGGCGGATCTGTTTGGCGAGCCGGGCAACGACCCGCTACAGCGAGCCGCCGACCACCGCGCGGGTGCCATGTCGATCCTGACCGGTATTGCCGGGAATATCTCGATGCAGCAGCGGCGCCCGGTCAATTTCAAAGAGTTTGAACTGGTTTCCCGTCTCATCAGACATTAAGACGAAACCAGTAACGGTCAGAACATCACCCATCCCACCAGCGGCGCCACCAGCACCATCACGACGCCGGAGAGCATCATTACCAGACTGGCGACAACCCCCTCCTGCGGGCCAAGCTCGTAGGAGCGCGCCGTCCCGGCGCCGTGTGACGCGGCGCCAAACCCTGCGCCTTTCGCCATCCCTTCGCGGATGGAGAGCCGCAAAAACAGCACATCGCCAATCGCCATACCAAAAACACCCGTCACCACCACGAACAGCGCGACCAGATCCGGCTGCCCGCCGAGCGGTTTCGCCGCCGCCAGCGCAAATGGCGTCGTGACAGAGCGTACCGGCAGGGTAAACAAGCGCGCCAGCCAGACTGAACTGGTGACGGCAACCACCGTCGCCGTGATCACCCCGGCAGAAAGGGACATCCAGTGGCGCTTGATGATCGCCAGGTTGTCATACACCGGCACTGCAAAAGCGATAGTCGCCGGCCCCAACAACCACAGCAACCAGTGTGCTTCGCCCATATAGTTTTGATAGGAGATATGGCCAAACACCAGCATCAGCACCAACAGCACCGGGGTTAACACCAGCGGCATCAGCGGCAGTTTACGGAAGCGGCGATAGAGACGTTTGTTGGCGAAATAGAGCACCAGCGTAATGGCGAGACACAGCACGCTAAGCTGGAAGTTATTCATGGCGCATCCGGCTCACTTCATAGCGATATACTTTATCCACCACCCAGGCCGTCGCGCCAAGCACCATCATAGTACTGAGCCCAATAACCAGAAAAATACGCCAGCCATCAACCATCAGCAATTGCGCATAATTCACCACCGCAACCACGGCGGGCACAAAGAACAGCAGCATTTCCGCCAGCAGCCAGCGCGACCCGGCGCGAACCCACTTCAGCGGCACGATATGGCAGACAATCAGCGCCAGCATCAGCACCATCCCCACCAGGTTGGCAGGCAGTGGCAGGTTTAGCCAGTTCACCAGATATTCAGCAAAAACAAATAGCCCGGCGTACAAAACGACCTGCACCGGCACCTGAAGACGTTGCAAAACGGAGGGCAATACGCGCCCTAAGGCCTCAGCCATGAAAAGAGTGTCCAGAAATAATCAGAGAGGCACAGTATAGTGAGCGCACAGCGATGGCAGAAATGAATTAAACTCATCGCAGGTATAGTTTCGAGGCATAATCATGGACATAAGAACGCTGCGCTATTTCGTTGAAGTGGTTCGTCAGCAGAGCTTTACCCGCGCGGCGGAGAAACTCTTCGTAACGCAGCCGACTATCAGCAAGATGCTGAAAAACCTGGAAGATGAGCTTAACAGCACCCTTCTCATCCGCGACGGGCGTAAATTGCTGCTGACCGATACCGGGCAAGTGGTATTTGAGCGCGGGCTGGTGATCCTCGACGAATTTCGCCAGCTTGAAGCAGAACTGACCGATATCAACCATCTCAACAAAGGCCAGTTGCGGCTCGGCATTCCACCGATGGTGGGTATGATGATGGCCGGGCCAATCAGCCTGTTCCGCCAGCGTTACCCCGGTGTAGAACTCAAAGTGTCCGAGTTCGGCGGCCTGACAGTACAGCAGGCAGTGATGAACGGCGAACTTGATTTAGCCATGACCGCACTGCCGGTGGAAGAAGATAGCGGACTGGCGACGTTACCCTTGTTCAGCCACCCGCTCTGTGTGCTGGTTCCCCGTTCCGGCAAATGGCTGGAGCAAAATTCGGTTTCCCCCGAACAGCTTGCGGCGCATCCTTTGCTTATCTACAACGAAGATTTCGCCTTAAGCCGCCAGTTGATGCATCTTTTTAATCAGCACAACGTGAAGCCGCGCATCGCGGTGCGCAGCGGCCAATGGGATTTTCTGGCGGCAATGGTGCAGGCGGGGGTCGGTGTGGCGATTTTACCGGAGCCGATTTGCGAAAGGCTGGATGCGAAAACGCTCCGCTGGCTGCCGCTGGAGAGTGAATTGCACTGGCAACTGGGGATGATTTGGCGCGAAGGGGTTTATTTATCCCACAGCGCCCAGGCGTGGCTGAAGTGCTGTGAAGGGTTTTGGTTACCGAGGTAGGCAACCCTCTCCCACAGAGAGAGGGAACCGTTCGCAGATAAATGACAAAACTGCGCTGGTTTTCTCCCTCTCCCTGCGGGAGAGGGCCGGGGTGAGGGGCATCACTCCCCTTCAATCAACAGCGCTTCCAGCAAATCAAGGTCATGCAGTAACTTCTGCAACGTCTCGTTGCTGATTTGCCGCGTCGCACGCAGGTGATACAGCTCCCCGCGCTCTGAACGCAGCGCCGCGAGGCGGAAGCGACGTTCAAGCTTCTCTTCCAGCATCGACGTTTCAACATCGTTGCGCCCATCGGCCCGACGGCGCAGATTACCAATCACCCGCGAACTCACTTCGGTGAGCAACTGGTTATCAATGTTTTCCTGCGTATCGGCCGCCAGACGCTCTTCCATCTTTTGAATCGCGACAATCGCGACTTCTGCCGTGGCCGACCGTGCCAGACGCTCCTCTTTTTGCTGTTGCGGCAGGTCACGAACTTCAACGTGACGCAGCAGAATCGGCAGCATAATCACACCGACGAACAGAGAGAAGAGGATCACGCCCGCCGACAGGAACACCAGTTCATAACGCGCCGGGAAGACGTTGCCATCGGGCAGCAGTAACGGAATAGAGAGCACACCCGCAAGGGTAATCGCCCCGCGCACCCCGGCGAAGGAAGCGATCGCCAGTTCACGCGTCGACCAGCTACCAAACTCCATTGGTTTCTTCTTCAGGAAGCGTTGACTGAAGCGCTGCATCGTCCACAGCCAGCCAAAGCGCACCAGCATCAGCGCCGCGTAAATCAGGAGGATATCGGTAAACAGCATCCAGACTTCCACGTTCGGATCGGCTTCCGCCGCCACCAGCGACGTCTCCATAATGCCAGGTAGCTGCAGGCCTAACAGCAGGAAGACCATGCCGTTAAACACAAATTCCAGCATCGCCCAGGTGCTGTTAGCACGCAGACGCATCGCCAGCGGCGCAGTGCGCATCACGCCGGAACGAGTGATAGTCATCCCCGCGGCCACGGCGGCCAGGATGCCGGATACGCCGACGTGTTCGGCAATCAGATAAGAAGCGAACGGCAGCAGGAACAGCAGAACAATTTGCGTGGCTGGCTCATCGCCGCCCCAGCGGCTCAGGAAGCGCAGCGAACGGCCATACAGCCAGCTAACGACAAAGCCCGCCAGGATACCGCCAATGGCCACTTTCAGGAACTCAAGCGTCGCGCCGCCAACGGTAAAGACCATGGTGCCCATGGCGACCGCCACGGCAAACTTCAGCGACACCAGGCCGGAGGCGTCGTTCATCAACGCTTCGCCCTGCAAAATGCCCATGATTTTTTTCGGAATACGCCCTTCGCCAACAATCCCTGAGAGCGCCACCGCATCGGTTGGCGACAGCACCGCCGCCAGCGCAAACGCCGGTATCAGGGGAATACCCGGCACAACCCAGTAGATCAGAAAACCAATCCCAATGACCGTGACCAGCACCAGCGCCAGCGCCAGGCCGAAGATTTCACGCCCGTGTTCAAGGAACTCGCGGGTCGGCGTTTTCCAGCCATCAGCAAACAGCAGCGGCGGAATAAACAGAACGAGGAACAACTCCGGATCGAACTCGACGTGAAGGCCAAAGGTCGGCCACGCCAGCATCGCGCCAATGGCGATTTGCATCAGCGGCAGTGGCACCTGAAAAGGCAAAACGCGGGTAACAACCCCGGAGAGCGAGACCACGAGGGTCATGATAAGTATGGTGAAGAATATTTCCATGCGATCCCTGTTTGCTGCGTTGTCTTATTATGTAAAACGTAAAATATGAGGCGTCATGCCTCCGTATCTTACGCCTACCAGAGTAACGCAAAAGGAAACGAGACGATCCTTAAAATGAAAAATCAATGGGTAAAAAAATGCGAAAAATCATTAACAGCTATCCCGCTGGTAAAGCCGTGGGGCAATCGTCGCCTTAGGAAGCCAATCGTTATCATGCAACCGCGCCAGTAGCGCCTTTCCGGCATCCACACCGATTTTACGATGCGGTACCAGCATGGTTGTTAGTGGCGGCTGACACACCCGGCTCACATCGCTGCCGCCAAACCCCACCACCGCTAAATCATCCGGCACTTTGATGCGTCGACGCTGACACTCATACAACACGCCGCAGGCCAGTTCATCTGATTCACACACCAGTGCGTCCATCTCCGGCCAGGCCAGTAAAAATTCGGGTAACTGCGCCGCGCCGGTGGAAAAGGTGGGCGGCGAGGCCGCGTTGATCACCCGATCCGGCGAGCGGTGATGGCGCAACATCGCCTTATACCATCCCTGCAGATGCTGCTGAAATACCCACTTTTCTTGATTAGCGCACAGCAAACCAATATGCTGATAGCCCCGCGTAATAAGCATCTCGGTCAGTTCGAACATGGCGGCGGCATGATCGATACCAATATTCATGTCGATAGGATCGGCCCGCACCGCACCAATCTCCATCACCGGAATGGATGCATTCTGCAACCCGTTGCGCACGTTTTCGCTGTGCTCCACGCTCAGTAACACCGCCGCCGCGATATTGGAAGCCAGCAGGGTTTCCAGCAGTTTTTCTTCCTGTTCGGGCTGATGCTGCGATTCGGCCAGCATAATTTGATAGCCCGCAGGCTGGAGCACCTGCTGCAACCCGGCAAACATCTCTGAGCAGCCAAATTCGCCCAAATGCGGCACCACCATCGCAACTGTCCAGGACGAGGCTGATGCCAGCGCGCTGGCAGCCAGATTCGGCACATAGCCCAGTTCCTGCACGGCGGCTTCAATTTTCTCGCGTAACTTGTCCGATACCGCCTCTGGTGTGCGCAGGGCTCTGGACACGGTCATCGTTCCCACCCCGGCCAGTTGGGCAACCTCGGCAAGGGTAACTTTTCCCGTACTGCGTCGTTTTCGGGTTATCGACATTTAAATTCCTGAGTAAACGCTATGTTATTAGAGAGTTAGCGATCATTTTTTCTTCACATGTTGGGCAGTATACGCCGGAAATCCACAATTTTGCTGTGAATTGATGCGCCTTGATTTGATAGCGCTATCACAATTTCCAATGATACATTTTGATAGCGCTATCTTTGTGACAACCATCACGGTTAGCACCCTCGCTGTTGAATAAAGTTTGCTCATTCATACACCTCGTTGCAGGAGCATCCATGTGCTGAACCAATGGCTGAATGACACCACCATTGCACTAAGAAATGAGGTCGAAAACTGGCCTCAGGCGCTGGAGATTTGCGCTCAGCCGCTGCTTGCGTCTGGAGTAATCGAACCCGGTTACATAACGGCGATAATCCAGCAGCATCAAAAATTAGGCCCCTATTACGTCCTGGCGCCCGGCCTTGCAATGCCGCACGCCCGCCCGGAAGAAGGTGCCCGGGGAATGGGATTATCATTGCTGAAATTACAGCGCGGTGTGGCGTTCGGAGCCGACGAATTTGATCCGGTCGATGTGATTATCATGCTCGCGGCTCCCGATAAGCACAGCCACATTGAAATGATTTCTGCGCTTGCCGAGCTTTTTTCCAGTGAAAAGGATCTCACCCTGCTCCATCAGGCGACAACATTAGAGGAGATTAAAACGATTATTTCCCGCTTCTGACTTTACTGTTTCTCCGTTGTATATGTTCACGATCTCAAATGACATCGTGCGCCCGTACTCTACTCAAAATAAGGTAATAACCATGAAAATAATGGCAATTTGTGGCTCCGGTTTAGGCAGTAGTTTTATGGTGGAAATGAATATCAAAAAAGTGCTGAAGAAATTAAATATTGAGGCTGAAGTCGAGCACTCAGATTTATCTTCGGCAACGCCCGGCGCTGCCGATCTTTTTGTGATGGCGAAAGATATTGCCAGTAGCGCCAGCGTTCCGGAAAGTCAGCTCGTCGTCATTAACAATATTATCGATATTAATGAATTAGAAACTAAGCTCAGCGCTTATTTCTCGGCACAATAATCCTGATTAAAGCGAGGCGGATATGTTTATCCTTGAAACGCTAAATTTTGTTGTCGATATTCTTAAAGTCCCTTCGGTTCTGGTCGGGTTAATTGCCTTAATTGGCCTCGTGGCACAGAAAAAATCATTTTCCGATGTGGTTAAAGGCACCATCAAAACCATTCTTGGCTTCATTGTGCTGGGCGGCGGCGCATCCGTTCTGGTGGGTTCACTGAATCCACTTGGCGGGATGTTCGAGCACGCGTTCAACATTCAGGGCATCATTCCTAACAACGAAGCGATCGTTTCTATCGCGCTGGAAAAATATGGCGCATCGACGGCGCTGATCATGGCCTTCGGCATGGTGGCGAACATCGTCGTCGCCCGCTTCACGCGCCTGAAGTACATCTTCCTGACCGGGCACCATACGTTTTATATGGCGTGCATGATCGGCGTGATTTTGACGGTGGCGGGCTTCGACGGCATTGGTCTGGTGTTTACTGGGTCACTGATTCTCGGGTTGGTAATGGCCTTCTTCCCGGCGCTGGCGCAGCGTTACATGAAGCGTATTACCGGCACTGACGATATCGCGTTTGGTCACTTCGGCACGCTGGGTTATGTGCTTTCTGGCTGGATTGGCAGCGTGTGCGGGAAAGGTTCACGCTCTACCGAAGAGATGAATCTGCCCAAAAATCTGAGCTTCCTGCGCGACAGTTCGATCTCTATCTCACTCACCATGATCATTATTTACATGATTCTGGCCGTCAGCGCCGGGCGTGAATATGTCGAAGCCCAACTCAGCGGCGGGCAAAACTACCTGGTTTACTCCATCATTCAGGCCATCACCTTTGCGGCGGGCGTGTTCATCATTCTGCAAGGGGTTCGTCTGATTCTCGCAGAGATCGTCCCGGCCTTTACCGGCTTCTCGGAAAAACTGGTGCCTAACGCCCGCCCGGCGCTGGATTGCCCGGTAGTGTATCCGTATGCGCCTAACGCGGTTTTGATTGGTTTCCTGTTCAGCTTCCTCGGCGGGCTGGTCGGCTTGTTCCTGCTCGGTCAGTTCAAGCTGGTACTGATTCTGCCCGGCGTCGTGCCGCACTTCTTCACTGGCGCAACCGCCGGCGTATTTGGTAACGCGACAGGAGGCCGCCGCGGCGCGATGATCGGCGCATTTGCCAATGGCCTGCTGATCACCTTCCTCCCGGTATTGCTGTTGCCAGTGCTTGGCGCGATTGGCTTCGCGAATACCACCTTCTCCGACGCGGATTTCGGCGTCGTCGGCATCATCATGGGTAATCTGGCGCGCTACCTCTCTCCAATGGCGATTACCGGCCTGGTGGTGGCGCTGTTCGCACTACTGGTGGTCTACAACATCGTGAAGGGTAAACCCAACGCGCAGCAGCAGGACACAGGAGCAAAATCATAATGTGTGATGAACTGAAAAGGCTGGCGCGCGATATTCGCGTCGCGACGCTGAAATCATTAACCCAGCTAGGTTTTGGTCACTACGGCGGCAGTATGTCGGTGGTGGAGACGCTGGCAGTACTGTATGGCGATGTGATGCGCATCGACCCCGCCGACCCGGACTGGCCGCAGCGCGACTATTTTGTCCTCTCTAAAGGTCATGCCGGGCCCGCGCTTTACAGCACGCTGGCGATTAAAGGCTACTTCCCGATTGAGGAACTCAGCACGCTGAACCAAAACGGTACACGCTTGCCGAGCCATCCTGACCGGCTCAAAACACGCGGGGTGGACGCCACGACCGGCTCGCTCGGCCAGGGGATATCCATCGCGGCGGGCATGGCGCTGTCGCATAAGCTCGCCAGCCGCCCGAACCGCGTTTTCTGCATCGTCGGTGACGGCGAGCTGAACGAGGGTCAGTGCTGGGAAGCGTTCCAGTTTATTGCCCACCACAAGCTGAACAACCTGCTGGTGTATATCGACTGGAACAAGCAGCAACTGGACGGCGAACTGGACGACATTATCGCCCCCTTCGATCTTGCGGAAAAATTCCATGCTTTCGGTTTCGATGTGCAAACGGTGAAAGGCGACGATATTGCTGCCATTCAGGCCGTCACCCGCCCGGTACGCAGCGGGGATGAACGTCCCCGCATCGTGATCCTCGATAGTGTAAAAGGGCAAGGCGTGCCTTATCTGGAAAGTCTGAGCAACACCCACCATCTGCGCCTGAATGATGAGATGCGAGCGGCGCTGAATGAATCTATTCGCCAACTGGAGGCCGCGTATGATTAAGGTTGCACCTGCGGGAGAGAAAGACACCGTTGAAATGCGTAAAGTCTACGCGGGTTTTATCGCAGAGCAGGTCAACGCGGGCAGCGACATTATCGCGCTGGAAGCGGATCTGATGAGTTCGATGGCGATGGATAGCGTACAGCGCGAATTTCCCCGGCATGTCATCAACTGCGGGATCATGGAGGCCAACGTGATAGGCACCGCGGCAGGCCTGGCGCTGACCGGGCGGAAACCCTTCGTCCACACATTTACCGCGTTCGCCAGCCGCCGCTGTTTCGACCAGTTGTTTATGTCGCTGGATTATCAGCGCAACAACGTCAAGGTGATCGCCTCTGATGCAGGCGTCACCGCCTGCCACAACGGCGGCACACATATGTCATTTGAGGATATGGGCATTGTGCGCGGGCTGGCGCACTCCGTGGTGCTGGAAGTCACCGACGCAGTGATGTTTAAAGATATTCTGCGCCAGCTCCATACGCTGGAAGGCTTCTACTGGGTGCGCACCATCCGTAAGCAGGCGCCAAAAGTTTACCTGGAGGGCTCAACCTTCACGATTGGCAAAGGCAACGTGCTGCGCGATGGTAATGACATCACATTAATCGCCAACGGCATTATGGTGGCAAAAGCGCTGGAAGCCGCGGAGCAACTGGCGGTAGAGGGAGTGAGCGCCGCCGTTATCGATATGTTTACGCTCAAGCCGATAGACCGGATGCTGGTGAAGAACTATGCCGAGAAAACCGGGCGCATTGTCACCTGCGAAAACCACAGCATTCATAACGGGCTGGGTTCGGCGGTGGCGGAAGTTCTGGTGGAAACCTGTCCGGTGCCGATGCGTCGCGTGGGCGTGAAAGAGCGCTATGGTCAGGTAGGAACGCAGGATTTTCTCGAACAGGAGTATGGGCTGACGCGTGATGATATCGTCGCGGCGGCAAGGGAACTGCTGTAGTTCAGGTATGAAAAAGCGGCCGTAAGGCCGCTTAATATGGAGACGGAGCGCAATACGTATTAAATCGCCCAACCGCCCGCATAAAACGCCACCAGCGCCACCGCAATCACGACAGTGCCGATGTTCAGCTTACGCCATTCGCCTGATACCACGCGGCCAATCACCAGCGTCGCAAAACCAATCATGATGCCGGTAACAATGTTACAGGTGAGCACGATGAATACCGCGGTGATCAGGCCGGACATCGCATCAACAAAGTCGTTGAAATCGATGCGCGCCACGTTGCTCAGCATCAGCAGGCCAACGTACATCAGCGCCGGAGCGGTGGCATAGGCCGGAACCAGATAAGAGAGCGGAGAAAGGAACAGGATCAGCAGGAACAGGATACCGACGGTGATCGCCGTTAGACCCGTTTTACCCCCCGCCGCCGTCCCGGCCGCAGATTCGATATATACCGCCGCAGGCGCTGCGCCGACAACTGCCGAGAATACGCTGCTCAGGGAATCGGTGGTCAGCGCTTTACCGCCGTTGATGATCTGCCCGTCTTTATCCAGCAGGTTAGCCTGACCGGCGACGGCACGGATCGTCCCGGTGGCATCAAATACCGCCGTCATGACCAACGCCAGTACGCTTGGCAGAACAATAGGGTTCAGCGCGCCCATGATATCCAGGCTACCAATCAGCGAGTGACCGTTCTCATCGCTGAGGGAAGGCATCGCGAAAATACCGGAGAAGTGTACATTCGGGTCGAAAATCAGGCCGACAATCGAGACGCCAATAATAGTCAGCAGAATGCCGCCCGGCACTTTCAGTTTTTCGAGGCCGATAATCATCGCCAGGCCCACCAGCGACATGATCACCGGGAAGCTGGCGAAGTGACCGAGCGCAACCGGCAAACCATCCAGCGGGTTCTTGATCACCAGACCGACGCCGTTGGCCGCAATCAGCAGCAGGAACAGACCGATACCAATCCCCGTGCCGTGCGCGATGCCTTGCGGTAAATTGCGTAAAATCCAGCTACGGATGCCCGTCGCAGAGATAATGGTAAACAGCACCCCCATCAGGAAGACCGCGCCCAGCGCAACCGGTATGCTGATCTGCTGCCCCAACACCAGGCTAAACGCGGTGAAGGCGGTCAGTGAAATCGCACAACCGATTGCCAGCGGCAGGTTCGCCCACAGGCCCATCACGAGAGAACCCACGCCCGCCACCAGGCAGGTGGCAACGAAGACCGCGGCAGGCGGGAAACCCGCTTTGCCGAGCATACCCGGCACGACGATAACGGAATAAACCATCGCCAGGAAGGTGGTGAGACCGGCGACTATCTCCTGACGAACGGAGCTACCACGAGCAGAAATTTTAAACCAGGCGTCGAGTGAACCGCCGGTACGCGCTGAAGGCGTAGACATAGAAAACATCCCCTGAAAATTTTTATCATTCGTTCGTAAGCGTGGTGGACCATCCCCTGTTTGTTAATCGTCATCTCCATGTGCTTTATCTTTGCGGCAAAGGGGAGCCGAAAAAAAGCAAACGATTAACTCCGCGCCGACAAAACGGTTGAGCAGAAAGCGTCAAAAATCCCGTCTGAGCACGACGGAAATTAAAGGCAAACGATTATCTGGTTTTTATGACACCATTTTCAACTGATGTTTACGCCATTTCGCTAAAATTCGCTTATGACGATGAATAAATCGCCAACACATGCGCAAACGTTATCGTTAGTGCGCAATCCGGCAACAATTGCGTTGCAAATATGGCCTCATTCACCGGGAAGCGAAAATGGCCCGCCTTTCTCAATCGCCTGCTGCCAGGCTGGACGCGCTTCAACACGCGCCTTCCAGGCGGTGATATTCGGCAGGGAAGAGAGCCCACCACGGGAAAGTAGCGCAAACAGGGGAAAACTCATCTGGATATCCGCCATGCTGAGTTCGTCGCCCGCGAACCACGGCGTTTTCGCAAGATGCGATTCAATAAAACTGGCGTGGGTCGCAATCTGATTATTCAGCCAGGCTTTCTGTACGCCCGTTCCCAGCACTTTCCCTACCGTGCGCAACCCCAGCGGCACGGGTGATTTACCGAGCATCTGCAACACCAGCTTGATCATCATAATCGACATCAACGAGCCTTCGGCATAATGCAGCCAGAAGCGATACTGCAATTTGCCGTCGGGATCCTGCGGTTTAAAGCGATTATCGGGATCGCCAATATCCTGCAAATATTCGAGAATCGCCCCCGATTCAGCGATAACGTGTCCGTTATCTTCGACAATCGGTGATTTGCCGAGTGGGTGGATTTTTTTCAGGGTATCCGGCGCCAGCATATCCGCGCCACGCTGATAGCGGACGATCTGATAGGGCAGGTTCAACTCTTCCAGCGCCCAGAGCACACGCTGTGAGCGGGATTGATTGAGGTGATGGACGGTTAACATGGTTTTCTCCGCAGGTTTGTTCAAATTAACTATAGGAACAGACGGCACTCCGCGTAAAAATTGCGGCGAAAAAAACGCCAATTCGGCTGGAAAACAGGGGGAGGAGAAGTAGACTTAAAGTGTCAGCACAAACCGGAACCTCCAACCCCATGCTCGACCGAGGGATGCTGATGTCGGGGGAAACCCTCCCATGAACCAGTGGGATAGAGCGAAAGACAAAGACCGGAACATACGAAAGCGCCCAGTTGTGGCGCTTTCGTTTTTTATTCCTCTTCTAACAGACGTGCGCCCGTCCCCTCTTCTCCCAGCTTGTCGCCAGGGTTACGCAACGGGCAGTCGCGCAGAGACATACAGCCGCAACCGATGCAGCCATCGAGCTGGTCGCGCAGCGCTTCCATTGAGTGAATACGCTTATCCAGCTCCTGACGCCACTGGGTGGTCAGGCGTTTCCAGTCTTTTTGCCCCAGCGTGTGCCCTTCCGGCACCACCCCCAGCGATTCACCGATGGTCGCAAGCGGGATCCCCAACCGCTGGGCGATTTTAATAATTGCCACATAACGCAGTACATCACGTTTGTAGCGGCGTTGATTACCCGCGTTGCGCTGGCTGCGGATCAGCCCCTTACTTTCATAGAAGTGCAAAGCGGAGACAGCGACTCCGGTACGCTTCGCGACTTCGCCCGGTGTAAGCAGCGTTTTAATGCGCGTTGGTTTTTTTTCCATTTTCTGCTTTACCTCAAGTTAACTTGAGGAATTATACTCGCCAGCAACACAAAAGTTGAAGCAAAAATAGACAACGGGGAGAGCCTTATGTCCCATCGGGAAATTATTCAAACGCTTATCGAATGGATAGATGAACATATCGATCAACCACTTAACATTGATGTTGTTGCGAAGAAATCCGGTTACTCAAAGTGGTATCTGCAACGGATGTTCCGTACCGAGATGCGCCAGACGCTGGGTGACTATATTCGTCAACGCCGTCTGCTGCTGGCCGCGCAGGAGCTACGTAACACACAGCGCCCAATCTTCGATATCGCGATGGATCTGGGTTATGTTTCCCAGCAAACTTTCTCGCGCGTGTTCCGCCGTGAATTTGACCGCACGCCGAGCGACTATCGCCACCGCCTCTCTGCATAATGCGCTGCACCGGAAACCTGCCGGATGGCGCTTGCGCCTGTCCGGCCTACCTTTTTTAAAAACAGTGAGTTAGATTTAGCGCCTTCCAGGCCGCACGAAAGGTGCTGCCTTATGTAACTATTTTCAGGGGAAAATGGTGCAATTTGCTGCGTTTACTTCTGGTGAATAAAACAGCAATTGTGATATAGTTCACGTTATCGAGTGAAACAAAAAACAGCGTTTCATATCATTTGTGAATGCCTGTCGATAGCCAGAATGGACTGCACCTTTGTGAGAACGCCGCGCTGTCAGGGCATATACACAAAATCATTCAAGTTGCATCAAGGCGACAAGGGAGTGAATCCCCAGTCACGTACTTAAGTACGTGACTGGGGTGAGCGAGTGCAGTCAACGCAGAGGCAGCTTGAAGGATGACGTGTATACCGTTTATCTCTGAGGATAAGGTCTCATGGTTTCTATCTCTACAGGTGTCGTGCTGTTACGCTGGCCGCTGTTCAGCGCCATTCTGATGTTTCTTGCCAGTACTCTGAAAATTCGCTTACGCAAAGCCGATTACGCCGGGCTGGCGGTGATTTGTAGCGCGCTGGGCGTGGCATCCGCCTGTTGGTTCGCAACAGGGTTGCTGGGGATCACGATGGTGGATATTGCAACTATCTGCAATAACATCAAAGAGGTGATGGTGGAAGTGATGAGCCAGACCCCGCCAGAATGGCCGATGGTGTTGACCTGATAAAAGTCATAGGCATAAAAAAACCTGCTTTCGCAGGTTTTTTTATAGCTGAAAATCAGAACGGGATGTCGTCGTCGAAATCCATCGGCGGTTCATTAGACGGTGCCGGAGCAGCCTGCTGCTGCGGGCGAGACTGCGCGCCGCCGCTGAACTGGTTGCCGCCCTGCGGCTGCTGAGGCTGGCCCCAACCGCCCTGCTGCTGACCCTGACCACCAGCCGGTGCGCCGCCGCCCTGACGGCCGCCCAGCATCTGCATGGTGCCGCCAACGTTTACCACAACTTCAGTGGTGTATTTCTCAACGCCGGACTGATCTGTCCATTTGCGGGTGCGCAACTGACCTTCGATATAAACCTGAGAGCCTTTACGCAGGTATTCACCTGCCACTTCCGCGAGCTTGCCAAACAGCACAACGCGGTGCCATTCAGTCTGCTCTTTCATTTCACCTGTCGCTTTATCACGCCAGGATTCGGAAGTAGCCAGCGTAATGTTGGCAACTGCGCCACCATTCGGCATGTAGCGTACTTCCGGGTCCTGGCCCAGATTACCGACGAGAATCACCTTGTTTACGCCTCTGCTGGCCATGATTGTCTCTCCTGAATGTGTTTCTTAATAGTGTAAACGCGCGATTGTAGCATTTCAAAGAGGCGTTTTGATAGCATGCGACTGCGATTCCACTAAACTCGTTAGCGTTGAATATCTTACACTCAATACTGGAATCCACATTCCACTACTGTATATTCATTCAGGGTAAGTTGTGTCATAATTAGCCGCTTCTGCCGTTTGTCCTTCAAGCAAATCTGGCAAGCCGAGTCTCCACCGGGAAAGGTAAATGGATAAGATCGAAGTTCGGGGCGCCCGCACCCACAATCTCAAAAATATCAACCTCATCATCCCGCGCGACAAACTGATTGTCGTCACCGGGCTGTCGGGGTCTGGCAAATCCTCACTGGCTTTCGATACCCTCTACGCCGAGGGGCAACGCCGCTACGTTGAATCGCTTTCTGCGTATGCGCGTCAGTTCCTGTCGTTAATGGAGAAGCCGGATGTCGATCATATCGAAGGGCTGTCGCCAGCTATCTCTATCGAGCAGAAGTCGACCTCCCATAACCCGCGTTCCACGGTCGGAACCATTACCGAAATTCACGACTACCTGCGTCTGCTGTATGCCCGCGTAGGCGAGCCGCGCTGCCCGGATCACGACGTGCCGCTGGCGGCACAAACCGTCAGTCAGATGGTGGATAACGTGCTGACGCAGCCGGAAGGCAAACGCCTGATGCTGCTGGCCCCCATCATTAAAGAGCGTAAGGGCGAGCACACCAAAACGCTGGAAAACCTGGCAAGTCAGGGTTATATCCGCGCGCGCATCGACGGCGAAGTGTGCGACCTTTCCGACCCGCCAACGCTGGAGCTGCAAAAGAAACACACTATTGAAGTGGTTATCGACCGTTTCAAGGTGCGCGATGATCTGACGCAGCGTCTGGCCGAGTCGTTCGAAACGGCGCTTGAGCTTTCTGGCGGCACGGCAATCGTCTCCGATATGGACGATCCAAAAGCGGACGAACTGCTCTTCTCCGCCAACTTCGCCTGCCCTATTTGCGGCTACAGCATGAGCGAACTGGAACCGCGTCTGTTCTCGTTCAACAACCCGGCCGGGGCGTGTCCAACCTGTGACGGTCTCGGCGTACAGCAATATTTCGACCCGGATCGCATCATTCAGAACCCGGAGCTGTCGCTTGCAGGCGGCGCCATTCGCGGTTGGGATCGCCGTAACTTCTATTACTTCCAGATGCTACGCTCGCTGGCGGAGCATTATGATTTCGACGTTGAAGCCCCATGGGGCAGCCTGAACGCGTCAGTACAGAAAGTCGTACTGTACGGCTCCGGTAAAGAGTCGATTGAATTTAAATATATGAACGATCGCGGCGACACCTCGGTGCGTCGTCATCCGTTCGAAGGCGTGCTGCATAATATGGAACGCCGCTACAAAGAGACGGAATCCAGCGCGGTGCGCGAAGAGCTGGCGAAATTCATCAGCAATCGCCCGTGCGCAAGCTGTGAAGGCACCCGTCTGCGCCGCGAGGCGCGTCACGTCTATGTTGAGAACACACCGCTGCCAACCATCTCCGATATGAGCATCGGCCATGCGATGGACTTCTTCAACAACCTGAAACTTTCCGGACAGCGCGCGAAAATCGCCGAAAAAGTACTGAAAGAGATTGGCGATCGCCTGAAGTTCCTGGTCAACGTCGGCCTGAACTACCTGACGCTCTCCCGTTCGGCAGAAACACTCTCCGGCGGTGAAGCGCAGCGTATTCGTCTGGCGAGCCAGATTGGCGCCGGGCTGGTTGGCGTGATGTATGTGCTGGATGAGCCCTCCATCGGCCTGCACCAGCGCGATAACGAACGCCTGCTCGGTACGCTGATCCACCTGCGTAACCTCGGTAACACGGTGATTGTGGTCGAACACGATGAAGACGCCATCCGCGCAGCCGATCACGTGATCGACATCGGCCCAGGCGCAGGCGTACACGGCGGCCAGGTGGTGGCTGAAGGCACGCTGGATGACATCATGGCGGTGCCGGAATCATTAACCGGGCAGTTCATGAGCGGTAAACGCAAAATTGAAGTGCCGAAAAGTCGTGTACCTGCCGACCCGGCAAAAGTACTCAAGCTGAGCGGCGCGCGTGGCAACAACCTGAAAGATGTCACCCTGACGCTGCCGGTGGGTCTGTTTACCTGTATCACCGGGGTTTCCGGTTCCGGTAAATCGACGCTGATTAACGATACGCTATTCCCGATTGCCCAGCGCCAGCTTAACGGGGCAACCATTGCCGAACCTGCGCCGTATCGTGATGTGCAGGGTCTGGAGCACTTCGACAAAGTCATCGACATCGACCAAAGCCCAATTGGCCGTACCCCGCGCTCTAACCCGGCGACCTACACCGGCGTCTTTACGCCTGTGCGTGAGCTGTTCGCGGGCGTGCCGGAATCACGCGCGCGCGGCTATACGCCGGGGCGCTTTAGCTTTAACGTGCGCGGCGGTCGCTGCGAAGCCTGCCAGGGCGATGGCGTGATCAAAGTCGAAATGCACTTCCTGCCGGACATTTACGTGCCGTGCGACCAGTGCAAAGGCAAACGCTATAACCGCGAAACGCTGGAGATTAAGTACAAAGGCAAAACCATCCATGAAGTGCTGGATATGACCATCGAAGAAGCGCGTGAGTTCTTTGATGCCGTACCGGCGCTGGCGCGTAAACTGCAAACCCTGATGGATGTGGGCCTGACCTATATTCGACTCGGGCAGGCGGCAACCACGCTCTCCGGCGGTGAAGCTCAGCGCGTGAAGCTGGCGCGTGAACTGTCTAAACGCGGTACCGGGCAGACACTCTATATTCTGGATGAACCGACCACCGGCCTGCACTTTGCGGATATTCAGCAACTGCTGGAAGTACTGCACCAGTTGCGCGACCAGGGCAACACCATCGTGGTGATTGAGCACAACCTTGATGTGATCAAAACCGCCGACTGGATTGTCGATCTGGGGCCGGAAGGCGGCAGCGGCGGCGGGGAGATCCTCGTCTCCGGCACCCCGGAAACCGTCGCCGAATGCGAAGCCTCGCACACGGCTCGTTTCCTTAAACCCATGCTGAAGTAAACTTTTCGCCGCTTCCCCCCGCGGGAAGCGGCATCATTTTTCCTCATTTCCCCGCCGATGTTGTTTTGTGATTTGCCACGCCGACCCGGCTGGCGTCAGATTACCCCTATTCTCCCATCAGCGAAAAAACAGCATGAACCTGAACCGATGCCTTTTCTGGGGCAGATACCTTTGCCTGGCGGCCTGCCTTAGCGGCTGCGCGTTTAGCCACGGTTACAGCACTGAGGCTCACCGTCAGTTACAGAAGCTGGAAGCATTACAGATGCAGTTTCTGCGCGACGGCACCGAAATGCCGCTCGATCCGCAGGCATTGCAGCATGACCATCAGCGTATCCTCCGCCAGTTCGACCAGGCGATCGCCCTCGCCCACTCGCTGGACGACGCCCCGCGAACGGATACATTCCTGACGCTGCAAACGGAATATCAGCGGCTTCATGCCCGATTTTCTCAACAGCAGCGCGCCTTTACCCCGGCACAGTTCACTATTTTTGGCCAACAGATACACCTTATGTATCAACTGGCGGCCGACGGCGAGTGCGCGCGTAGCGGCGCAGACTGTGCATCGGGAGGCGTCTGATGAAACTGCTAACTGAATTAACCAGCATATTGATTGCGGCTAACGTTAATCAGAAGATACGGGATGAATTTGTTTCGCTCGTCCATCAATCGTTGCTGGATGAGGATGACGGTATTCGCGATAGCGGGCGGCTGATTGCAATGGCAATCAGGGAAAAAGCCAATGGCTGGCTTGAGCAGGAGGATATGATCCTGCTGCTGGAGGCACAGCGTGATATTGCCCACATCCGCGCCAATAATGCGCAAATAGCCCTCAACCAACGCATTCAGACGCTGGTGATACGCTTGATTGATATCACACTGATGTCATTGACAGGCGTACTGTAGCGGGTGGCGGTTGCTACCACACCCGTTTACGTATCAGCGGCTCAGTTGTTTTCTCGCGTCTTCTGACACATTCCCCAACGCCTGTTGGTAGGAAGCATCAACCAGATAGTAAATCTGCGAATCCGGCAATGTGCCATCGAGATAAACCGTGCTCCAGTGCGCTTTGTTTAAATGGCGGCTTGGGCGAACATCGCTGTGCTGCTGGCGGAGAAGATCGGCCAGCTCCGGGCTGGTTTTCAGCGACACGGCCGGGCGATCTTCCACCTCTTTGACCATCGCGAAAAGCACATCCGCAACCTTGATCTGTGTCGCCTTCCAGTCGCTGTGGACGCTTTGTTCTGCGCCTCGTTTAGCCATGCAGTACAGCAAAAGATCCGAACTGGTCATCTTATACCTCTTAGTCTCACGAGCCACGGTGTGCAAAAAGCCATCGTCTCAGTGTGCAACAAGTTGCCGAAAGGTTAAACCTTCCGGCAACTAATTCCGACTAAAAAAGCATCATTTTTACGCGCGAGCGTTTAATACTCAGAGTTAACGATCACCTCTTCATTAAACTTCCCGGCCTGCGGCAATGGGCGGTAGGTCGAGTTTGACGCGCGCAGAACGCGAATACCGCGGGCTCCCGCTTCACGCGCCGCCGAGATATCGTTATCCGAATCGCCGTAGAAAACTTTCA
Source organism: Pseudocitrobacter cyperus (assembly GCF_039889165.1). Lineage (NCBI taxonomy): Bacteria > Pseudomonadati > Pseudomonadota > Gammaproteobacteria > Enterobacterales > Enterobacteriaceae > Pseudocitrobacter > Pseudocitrobacter cyperus. The sequence goes on from NZ_JAYMYY010000008.1 coordinate 83,394, forward strand.
CGCCCTTCTCTTTCAACCATTGGGTTTTAGTATTCTGCCCAGGCTTATCACCGGCAAAAATAACCGGGTTCATGCTGGTTGCCGGGATGAGGAAGTCATCCTGGAGGGTTTTTGAGACTGTTTCAGTTTTGGTTTCACTGCGCCCGGTGATGAAGTAAATGCTGTCCCCACGCTTTACGTGCATCGCAATCAGCGAGCGCGCCACTTCTTTAGGAATGCTGAACTCATCCCAACCGTTATTCATTTTTTCCCAGAATGCCGGATTCTTCAGATACGCTTCGCTGCCCGGAGACCAGGTTTTCTGCCCACGCCAGAAACCCGGGCTGGAAAACAGCACCGTATCGTCAATATCGAAACCTACGGCCATTGGCGGATGGCTCATCAGGCTGCTTTCAATCTGTGCCACCGATACCCAGTGAATGGGGGCTTGTTCAGCGAGTCTGGCGACATCCGTACCCGGATAGAGCGGAGAAGGAGATGAAGCGTGAGCGGTGACTGTGTTATTTAACGCGAACAACAAACAAACGGCGCTCAGCGCCTGTGTGATCTTGCGCATAGTTTTCCCTAAATCGTCGTCTTGTTTTTGTTTTGATATGAGTGATGCATCAAAAAATTAGAAAGACCTTAACGGTTAGAGGGAGTGAAGGGAAGGATTTTCCAGGATTTATCCGAGAAAAAGGATAGGAGATCACATTTTTACTTATCACACTCTCCGCACGGCAGCGATACCATACAGAGAGTGAGTACTCGCTTACATTACCGCCGCAAATGCCTGCGCCACACGATGCACGTTGCGGGAATTTAGCCCGGCGACGCACATACGACCGCTGGCAATCAGGTAAACGCCGAACTCATCACGCAGGCGATCGACCTGCGCGGCGCTCAGGCCGGTGTAGCTGAACATACCGCGCTGCTTAAGAAGGTAATCGAAATTTCCTTCCGGCATGGCGTCTTTCAGCACGTTCACCAGCGCCTGACGCATGTCCAGAATGCGCGTGCGCATCGCTTCCACTTCCGCCAGCCACGACGCTTTCAGTGCCTCATCGTTCAGCACGGTAGACACAATCTGCGCCCCGGTGGTCGGCGGGCTGGAGTAGTTACGACGTACCGTCGCTTTTAACTGGCCCAGCACGCGCCCTGCGGCGTCGGCATCTTCGCAGACCACGGACAAGCCGCCGATACGCTCACCATACAACGAGAAAATTTTCGAAAAGGAGTTGCTCACCAGAGCCGGTAATCCTGCCGCCGCAATCGTGCGGATAGCATATGCATCCTGTTCCATGCCGCCGCCAAAGCCCTGATACGCGATATCGAGGAACGGGATCAGGTTGCGCGCTTTCAGCACTTCCGTTACTGCATCCCACTGGCTGTTAGTCAGGTCTGCCCCTGTCGGGTTATGGCAGCACGGGTGCAGCAGGACGATACTTTGCGCAGGCAGCGTGTTGAGCGTTTCCAGCAGCGCATCGAAACGTACACCGTTTGTTTCTGCGTCGAACCACGGATAGGTTTTCACCGTAAAGCCCGCGCCTTCAAAGATGGCAACGTGGTTTTCCCAGGTGGGGTCGCTGACCCAGACGCCGGAATCCGGGAAGTAGCGTTTGAGGAAGTCTGCCCCTACTTTTAGCGCCCCGGAACCGCCCAGCGTCTGAATACTGGCGATACGCTGCTTCTGAAGCGCGGGGTGATCGGCGCCAAACAACAGCGGCGCAATGGCCTGGCGGTAGCTGTTTAGCCCTTCCATCGGCAGATAAAGCGAGGCGCTATGCGGTTCAGCCGCGAGGCGCTTTTCAGCATCAGCAACCGCCTGAAGCTGGGGGATGATGCCCTCTTCGTTGTAGTACAGCCCGATGCTGAGATTCACTTTATCGCTACGCGGATCTTCTTTAAAACGCTCCATCAGCGAAAGGATGGGGTCGCCAGCGTAGGCGTCAACTTTTTGAAACACGTTGTGGTTCTCCAGGTTTACAGAAGGCAGGTAATAACACAATAAACCGGAAGCGTGAGAAGGTCGAGAGGATGTTTGAAGAAGAGAGCGGTTACAGGATGGCCGTAAGCCGGGCAGGCACAGCCGCCGCCCGGCAACACGACGCGTATTCAATCAAGGTACTGCATCGCCACGCGCGAGGTCAGGCGCGTGATAAGTTCATAAGCGCTTACTTTCGTGATCTCCGCAATGCGTTCAACGGGTAACCCTTCGCCCCACATCACCACCGGATCGCCCGCTTTATCCTGCGCTTCCGGCCCCAGGTCAACGCAGATCATGTCCATCGCCACGCGCCCGACAATCGGCACTTCGCGGCCATTGACCAGCACCGGCGTACCCGAAGGCGCAGCGCGCGGATAGCCGTCGCCGTACCCCATTGCCACCACGCCAAGGCGTGTGTCGCGTTCGCTAATCCAGGTACCACCGTAGCCCACCGCTTCGCCCGCTTTATGTTCGCGCACGGCAATCAGGCTGGAGGTGAGCGACATCACCGGCTGAAAGCCGAAATCCGGCCCCCAGGGCTTTTGCTCCAGCGGTGAGACGCCGTAAAGGATAATGCCTGGACGCGCCCAGTCGAAATGCGATTGCGGCCACAGCAAGATGCCGCCAGATGCCGCAATAGAGCGCTTCCCCGGTTTGCCTTCGCAGAACGTGTTAAAGATATCGAGCTGTTTTTCCGTCGCACCGCATTCTGGTTCGTCGGCGCGGGCAAAGTGGCTCACGATGTTGACCGGCTGGCTGACGTTTTTGCACTCGCTCAGACGCTGGTAAAACGCCTCCGCCTCTTCCGGGCGCACGCCAAGGCGATGCATCCCCGTATCGAGTTTCATCCATACTGTTACCGGGCGGCTGAGCTGCGCGGTTTCCAGCGCTTCCAGTTGCTCCATGTTATGTATGGCGGTGTGTAACTGTTTATCGGCGATAACCGGGAGATCAGAGGCGTTAAAAAAGCCTTCAAGCAGTAAGATGGGCTGCGTAATGCCGCCTTCACGTAGCCGAAGAGCCTCTTCCAGACGGGCAACGCCAAAAGCGTCGGCGTCGGGAAGCGTTCGCGCAGTCTCAAGAAGACCGTGTCCATAGGCGTTCGCTTTCACCACCGCAACCAGTTTGCTGGCGGGCGCCAGTTCACGCAGACGTTGCAGATTGTGTCGCAGAGCGCGGCGGTTAATCACTACAGTAGCCGCTTGCATTTGTATTCCTTGAAAATTGTTTGCTTTCGTTACCTGATTTATTAGAGATAAAACACATTGATGACATTACTCATCGTCGTACTGCGGCCCCGCATAGTTATCAAAGCGCGACCACTGACCATTAAAGGTAAGACGCACGGTGCCGATCGGGCCGTTACGCTGTTTACCGATAATAATTTCTGCAATGCCTTTTAAGTCGCTGTTTTCGTGATAAACCTCATCACGGTAGATAAACATGATTAAGTCGGCATCCTGTTCGATTGAGCCGGATTCACGCAGGTCGGAGTTGACCGGGCGTTTATCGGCGCGCTGTTCCAGTGAGCGGTTAAGCTGCGACAGCGCCACCACCGGCACATGTAATTCTTTGGCTAACGCCTTGAGCGAGCGTGAGATTTCGGCAATTTCCAGGGTACGGTTGTCGGAGAGCGAAGGCACGCGCATCAACTGCAGGTAGTCGATCATGATAAGCCCAATGCCGTCGTGCTCACGGGCAATACGGCGCGCGCGCGATCGCACTTCCGTCGGTGTCAGACCGGAGGAGTCATCGATGTAAATATTGCGCTTTTCCAGCAGAATGCCCATCGTTCCGGAGATCCTCGCCCAGTCTTCGTCGTCCAGTTGCCCGGTACGAATTTTGGTCTGATCGACGCGCGACAGCGAGGCCAGGGAACGCATCATGATCTGTTCCGATGGCATCTCCAGTGAGAAGATTAGCACCGGTTTATCCTGCAACATCGCCGCGTTTTCAACGAGGTTCATTGCAAATGTCGTTTTACCCATCGACGGACGCGCCGCAACAATAATCAGATCCGACGGCTGCAGGCCCGCGGTTTTTTTATTGAGATCGTCATAGCCGGTATTCACCCCGGTAACACCGTCGTGCGGCTGCTGGAACAGTTGCTCGATACGCGCGACGGTGGCGTCCAGCACATCGGCGATATTTTTCGGGCCTTCGTCTTTATTGGCGCGGCTTTCGGCGATTTTAAAGACCCGGGATTCCGCGAGATCGAGCAGATCTTCACTGGTACGGCCCTGGGGGTCGAAACCGGCCTCGGCAATCTCATTGGCGACCGAAATCATCTCACGGACAACAGCACGTTCACGAACGATATCGGCATAAGCGCTGATGTTCGCCGCACTTGGCGTGTTTTTTGACAGTTCCGCCAGATAGGCAAAACCGCCAACGCTATCAAGCTGTCCCTGACGCTCCAGCGATTCCGCCAGCGTGATCAGGTCAATCGGGCTGCCGGTTTCCTGTAAACGCCCCATTTCAGTAAAGATGTGGCGATGCGGACGGGTATAAAAGTCGTCAGACACTACACGCTCGGCGACGTCGTCCCAGCGTTCGTTATCCAGCATCAAACCGCCCAACACCGACTGTTCCGCTTCAATCGAGTGCGGCGGCACTTTCAGCCCCGCGACCTGGGGGTCACGCTCACGAGCTTCAGTCTGTTGTTTGTTGAAGGGTTTATTTGCTGCCATAGTGAATGGAGTTACCGAGATAAAGATTGGGTCGAAAGATTACCACATTGTTCAGGAGGAAGCATGGCAACGCGCATTGAATTTGACAAGCATGGCGGCCCCGATGTTCTCAAAGCCGTGGAGTTCACTCCCGCCGATCCCGCCCACCATGAAGTGCAGGTCGAAAACAAGGCTATCGGCATAAATTATATTGATACCTATGTCCGCAGCGGCCTCTATCCGCCGCCGTCGCTGCCGAGCGGCCTCGGAACGGAAGCGGCTGGGGTGGTCACTAAAATTGGTAAAGATGTCAGGCACGTCAACGTGGGTGATCGCGTGGTTTACGCCCAGTCCTCATCTGGCGCATACAGCACTGTACATAATGTGGCTGAAGACAAAGTGGCGATATTACCGGACGCTATCTCTTTTGAGCAGGCTGCAGCCTCCTTCCTGAAAGGGCTGACGGTGTTCTATCTGCTGCGCAAAACCTATGAAATTCAGCCTGATGAGCCGTTTCTTTTCCATGCGGCGGCGGGTGGCGTAGGGCTGATTGCCTGCCAGTGGGCGAAAGCGCTGGGCGCGAAGTTGATAGGTACCGTCGGTAGCGCGGAGAAAGGCGAACGCGCGCTGAAAGCGGGCGCATGGCAGGTGATTAACTATCGCGATGAAAATATCGTTGAGCGCGTAAAAGAGATTACCGGCGGTAAGAAAGTGCGCGTGGTGTATGACTCGGTCGGTAAAGATACCTGGGAGGCGTCGCTGGACTGCCTGCAACGCCGCGGATTAATGGTGAGTTTCGGTAATTCATCCGGGCCCGTGACGGGTGTGAATCTGGGTATCCTCAACCAGAAAGGCTCGCTGTATGTTACCCGCCCTTCCCTTTATGGCTACGTGAGCACGCGAGAAGAGCTACAGGAAGCAAGTAATGAGCTGTTCTCATTGATTGCCAGCGGCGTGATTAAAGTGGATGTGGCGGAAAAACAGAAGTTCAGGCTGACGGATGCAAAGCATGCGCATGAAGTGCTGGAGAGCCGGGCTACGCAGGGGTCAAGTTTGTTGATCCCTTAGAAAAGCTTAGGGCTTCCACATGGGAAGCCCTTACTTTTTTTAGTTCGGCTGTATGTAGGGTACAGCTCGATGAATTTGTCAGCGGCGTAATAGTGACAGATTTACTACGCGAAACCTATGCCGTTTTATGCAAAATGTCTATTGTGTGACGAACCCCTCAATACCTTAGTAACGCCAACGGTTATTACTCCGGTATGCCCGGCGATACTCGGGAATTTTCGGCGATTTAATCGCCCGAATTACCCACACAACCGCTATCGCCAGCAGCAGCCAGGGCAGCAATTTAATCATCAAAGCAAACAGACCGCCGACAAACATCAGCGCCGTGGCGACAAAAAGCGCAGCAATAATGCCCAGTAGTGAAATGCCCGTCACCAGCAGCATCACGAAAAATCCAATCACAAATAGCAGTTCGAGCATGGCTCTCTCCCAAAGATATATTCATTCTCTGTTTGCTATTACAAGATTCATGCCAAACTTAAACTATTGATTTTAAAAAGACACGCCCGGCAACAGTGTGCCGGGCGTGGTGAATTTGACCAGGTTTTAGTGAAATTTTAACGCTTGTCAGCAACCAGCTTGAGAGCATGCTCCAGCACGTTAATATCCGCCCCGGCTTTGTGGGCGTTTTCACTCAGATAACGACGCCACTGGCGCGCGCCCGGAATGCCCTGGAACAGCCCCAGCATATGGCGGGTGACGTGGCCCAGATAGGTGCCATTGCTCAGCTCACGCTCAATGTAGGGATACATTGAGCGCACGACCGCAACCGGGTCTACATCCGCACCATCAACACCGAAGATTTCACGGTCAACCGTCGCGAGAATGCCGGGGTTCTGATATGCCTCACGCCCCACCATGACGCCGTCCATATACTCCAGATGGCTTTTCGCCTCTTCCAGCGATTTGATGCCACCATTAATCGACATTGTCAGATGCGGGAAGTCGCGCTTCAGTTGATACACTCGCGGGTAATCCAGCGGGGGGATTTCACGGTTTTCTTTCGGGCTAAGGCCAGAGAGCCAGGCTTTTCGCGCGTGGATGATAAACATCTCGCACTCGCCGCGCTCGGCGACGGTGTTGATAAAGTCGCAAAGAAATTCGTAGCTATCCTGATCGTCAATGCCAATCCGGGTTTTCACCGTGACGGGAATCGACACCACATCGCGCATCGCTTTTACGCAGTCGGCCACCAGTTGAGCGTTCCCCATCAGACAGGCGCCAAACATACCGTTCTGCACACGATCGGACGGACAGCCGACGTTGAGGTTGATTTCGTCATAGCCGCGCGCTTCCGCCAGCTTCGCACACTGCGCAAGCTGGGCCGGGTCGCTACCGCCAAGCTGCAACGCAACCGGATGCTCTTCCTCGCTATAAGCCAGGTAATCGCCCTTGCCATGAATAATCGCCCCGGTAGTGACCATTTCCGTGTACAGCAACGTATGTCGTGACAGTTGACGCAGGAAGTAGCGGCAATGTCTGTCAGTCCAGTCGAGCATCGGCGCGATAGAGAAACGGTGTGCAGGGAAAACGGCGGACGAAGATTCTGACATGGCGATTATTTAAGCATTCTGAAAAAGGGGCGCTACTATAGCACAAAGCAAAAGCGGAGATCATGTCGCTCACCCGGTGGCGCTGCGCTTGCCGGGCCAACAGGATCAGCACCATTTGCTACGCAGCGCCATCCGGTAAAAAACATCAGAACGTCACGCTTAACTGCGCCCCTGCCCCCCAGGTTTCATCCTCACCAACCAGCCCCATCAGATCGACATGCACACGGTTAAACGGTGCGAACCCCACACCTCCGGTGAACACATTACTGTCGTTGTTCTTCACATCCGCACGATAACCGGCGCGCACGGCGAGCCAGTCGAGGGGGCGCACTTCGGCCCCCACACCAACATATTGCGAATTTTCTTCGCTTTTGAAGCCCTTTGTTTCAGTCAGGTCACCGTCGGCGCTCACCGTTATCAGATCGTTATGCCACGCCACTCCGGCAGTCACCAGCGGGCGGATCTGATAAGTATCTTTATAGTTGGTGGTAACACCCGTTTCCCCATTGGTGATAAAGACATCTTTCGTGTCGATATCCCGGGAGATCAGGTTTTGCCCGCTCACGCCCACCGTCCAGTTTTCGCCAAAGTCCGCCGCAATACCGGCATCGACGTTAAAGCCGGTGTCATCATTGCGATAGCGGCTGCTGTTCCAGTCGCTGCTGTCGTAGTTATAGACAGAAGTGGTGTAGTTATAGAGCCAGGTTTTTTGCAGTTTTGGCGTGATGCCGACGGAAACCGGCACTTCGCCCAACTGGAATTGCCGTGCAACCGCCACGCCATAATCAGAGACAATCGCCACGCGCCCGGACGCGGTAGAATTAAGATGTTTGGTAATTTCATCAGAACCCCCGACCACAGCCTTCCCGGCTTCGATAATCGCGGTTGTCTGGCTACCTTCGATACCGCGCAGATAATCAATATCGCCCTGGTCGATTGAGGAACTGACTCGCCCGTGCGCATAGGCTTTGGTGACAAACGCCACCGAGAGCACATCGTTTGGAATGCTGACTGCAATCCCCGCCCCGCCGCTGGCCCGCGCGGTTTTCCCCTTCAGATAGTCCAGCTCATTCGCCAAATCGCCAGCGGCTCCCTGAAACTGCCCTAACGTACCCTGCGGGTCGAGTAAAATATCCTCCAGTGTCAAATCATTAAGTACGCCGCGATAGTGATTAACTTTGTCGTTAATCTCGTCGATTTCATCCTGGAGGTTATCTTTGTCAGAAATTTGTGCCCCAACGGCGGGAAGAATAACCGTAATGTCATCGTCCGGTTTGGCCTTCGCCAGCAGCGCCGGGTTAATCAGCACGCCACTTCCGTAGTTTGCCGATGCGACGCCGGTTCCCCCCATCGCATCATTACGCGCTTCTGACCAGGTATTGGCGGCAAACGCCTGATTTGCCATAAACAAAGATGCCGTAAGCGGGAGAATCGTGTTTCTCATGTTTTTTTTCACAGTTATTCCGTTCATTTGCAGGTGAATACGCCCCATACCCATGAAGCATAAGGGAGAACTTTTGCTGTGAATGCGTTGAATTGAGAGGAAAAAATACAGGATATATCAGGATTATTGGCAATTTATAATTATGATTAACGTCCGCTTTATTTATAGATGAGGTCAAAAGCGCTTCCCAGCTTTTCTCGCGTTGTCGGCAAGAAATAGTGATGTTTAGGATTTACCTCAGATTGGCGATTATTCAGGCACTCGGTGTTTTTGCCATAACATGGTAAAGTAGAGGTCTATTTCCCCCGTATCACGAGGACGCAAAATGGATAAGACCACTTCGCAAGAGATGTTGGCGCAGGCTGAAAAGCTCTGTGCGCAGCGCGGTGTGCGCCTGACTCCACAACGTCTGGAAGTGCTGCGTCTGCTGAGCCTGCAGCAGGGGGCAATCAGCGCCTACGATTTGCTCGATTTGCTACGCGTCAAAGAGCCGCAAGCCAAGCCGCCTACCGTTTATCGGGCGCTGGAGTTTTTACTCGAGCAGGGGTTTGTACATAAGGTCGAGTCCACCAACAGCTACGTGCTCTGTCATCTCTTTGACCAGCCAACGCATACCTCAGCGATGTTTATCTGCGATCGCTGCGGTGTGGTGAAAGAAGAGTGTGCGGAGGGCGTGGAAGATATCATGCACATGGTTGCCGCCCGAATGGGCTTTGCGCTGCGTCATAATGTGATTGAGGCGCATGGCCTGTGTGCAGAATGCGTGGAAGTAGAGGCCTGCCGTTCACACGAACATTGCCACCACGACCACACCATTCAGATTAAGAAAAAGGCACGTTAATTCGAGGGTTGGCACATCCTTGTACCTGCGGGCAGGTTACGCTCATTGAGGGGAGTTGAGCGTGGTGCCGTCAGCGTGACTACCAATGATAGTCGTTACGGGTTTCCCAGTCTTTGACCTCTTTTTCGGCCTGATCTTTCGCGTATCCATACCGCTCCTGGATTTTCCCGACAAGCTGATCGCGTTTACCTTCGACGACGGTCATATCATCGTCGGTCAGTTTGCCCCATTGTTCTTTCGCTTTACCTTTGAACTGTTTCCAGTTACCGCTGAGTTCGTCTTTATTCATCATCGGCTCCTTATCGTTCGATCATGGTTGCGTTATCGCATCGTCCTTCGACGTTCATTTCTGCTGAACGTGATAATAAGTGTAGATGAGGATATCGCCGATGATTCACTATTCAGAATCTTTAACCATCGGGTGAGATGAGGGGGCGGCAAACCACGTCCCATTCTGCCAATGGCGACGCCAGATAACTGCCAGAGACAGCCCACGCAGAGCAAGGAAGACCGCCAGCGCCAGCCACAGGCCATGATTGCCCAACATCGGTACTGTCAGGAGCGTCAGGGCAAAACCCGCGGCAGCAACCGCCATACTGTTACGCATCTCCGCGCCGCGCGTCGCACCAATAAACATGCCATCCAGCAGATAACACCAGACACCAATCACCGGAAGCACCGCCTGCCAGAATACGTAGCGATCGGCAAGCTGCTGCAGGGAGGGTAATGACGTCAACATTGCGACGATGTGCCCGCCAGCCAGCGCGTAAACCAGCGCAAAAGCCAGTGCGACGATCCCCGCCTGGCGGCAGGCCGCGCGCCAGACGCTGAGTAACTGACTGTCATCACGCGCACCGTAAGCCTGCCCGGAGTGCGCCTCAACGGCATAAGCGAAGCCATCCAGCGCATAGGCGGTGAAGGTGAGCATCGTCATCAACACCGCGTTAACCGCGACGACATCGCTACCCAGCCGCGCACCAAACACAGTCAACGCGCCAAAGCAAAGCTGAAGTAATAACGAGCGCAGCATGATGTCGCGATTGAGCGCCAGCAGGCTACGGATGTTGCCGCGCCAGGCCATTTTCAGCATTGCAACCGAAATGCCCCGCAGAACCAGCACCTTGCGCGCCATCAGCAGGCCGATTGCCATGGTGGCATATTCGGCGATGACCGTTGCCAGCGCGGCACCCTGCACATTCATGTGCAGGCCCATCACCAGCCAGAGGTCGAGGACGATATTCAGAATATTACCGACAATCAGCAGGATAACCGGAGCCCGGGCGTACTGAACACCCAGCAACCGGCCCAACAGCACCAGGTTCGCCAGCGATGCCGGCGCACTCAGCCAGCGGATTTCAAGAAAACGCCGCGCCTGCTCCAGCACCGCATCGCTGCCACCGACAATAGCAAGCGCCAGATTAATCAGCGGCTCTTTGAACAGTACGATAAGTAGCCCCGCCCCCAGCGCCAGCAGCAGCGGCTGCACCAGCGCGCGAGCCAGACGAACAGGGTCTTTCGCGCCAAAAGCCTGCGCGGTCAAACCGGTCGTGCTCATACGTAAAAAAAGCAGCAGCATAAACAGGAAGCTGGTTGCCGTTGCGCCAATCGCCACGCCGCCGAGGTACACCGCACTATCGAGATGGCCAATCACCGCGGTATCCACCAGGCCCAGCAGGGGAACCGTGATATTGGAGAAAATCATGGGAAGGGCGAGACGCCATAATGCCTTGTCGGCAGCCGTGAAGAGCGACATGGTTAGGAACCTGAACAGAAAAGAGAACGAACAACGGCGCATGATGCGCCGTTGTTATCGGGAGAGGATTACAGCCATTCGCCGTTGCGGATCACGCCAACGGCCAGCCCTTCAATGGAGAAGTTCTGACGGCGAAGATCGACGACAATCGGGGAAAACTCGCTGTTTTCCGGCAACAGTTCAACGACGTTGCCCTGTTTTTTCAGGCGTTTCACGGTCACTTCTTCGTCGATGCGAGCCACGACGACCTGGCCATTTCGAACATCCTGCGTTTTATGCACCGCGAGCAGGTCGCCATCCATAATGCCGATGTCTTTCATCGACATACCGCTAACCCGCAGCAGGAAGTCGGCATTCGGTTTGAACAGCGACGGGTCAACCTGGTAGTGACCTTCAATATGCTGCTGCGCCAGCAGCGGCTCACCGGCGGCGACCCGGCCAATCAGCGGCAGGCCGGTTTCTTCTTCCACCAGCAAGCGAATGCCGCGCGATGCGCCCGAAACAATTTCAATGACGCCTTTGCGCGCCAGCGCTTTCAGATGCTCTTCCGCCGCATTCGGGGACCGGAACCCCAGGCGCTGAGCAATTTCCGCACGTGTTGGCGGCATGCCCGTTTGGCCGATATGATCTCGAATGAGATCAAACACCTCTTGCTGCCTGGTCGTTAACGCTTTCATTCCGCCCCCTGGGTGTATATACAGTTATGCTGTGAGTATATACAGTTGATGGCTATTTTGGAACCGCAAAACACACAAAATACAGGAGTTTTCGCAGATTATGCGAGACTCAGCGGAAAAGCGGCCACAGCAACATAGCCCAGGTCATCAGCGCAACGAAAATCGCCAGCAGCACCGCCGCCGACCCCATATCTTTCGCCCGTCCGGAGAGTTCGTGATACTCAGAACCAATACGGTCAACCACCGCTTCCAGCGCACTATTGAGAATTTCCACTATCATCACCAAAAGAACAGAGCCAATCAGTAATACGCGCGTAATGGCGTCTACATCCAGCCAGCAGGCGATGATAATGGCCACAACCGAGGCGACCCCTTCCTGGCGAAACGCGGCTTCATTGACCCACGCCGCACGAAAACCTTTCCAGGAATAACCAGCCGCTTTGATAATTCGGGTGAGTCCAGTGGTATTATTGGCCATCAAATAGAACCTTTTAGCGTTATACGCATCAATGACAGTAGTTGTTATCGGCGGTAGAACAGAAATCCTGCTGACTTTCTGATATTCTTGCCGCGCATTTGCATGATTAACCAGAGGCTTTACATCGTTTATGTCCGGCTGGCCACGAATTTACTACAAATTACTGAATTTACCATTAAGTGTACTGGTAAAAAGCAAGTCTATTCCGGCAGAACCTGCCCAGGAATTGGGGCTCGATACGTCGCGCCCTATCATGTACGTCCTGCCTTATAACTCAAAGGCCGACCTACTGACCTTGCGCGCCCAGTGCCTGGCGCACGATCTCCCCGACCCGCTAGAACCGCTGGAGATCGACGGCACCCTGCTGCCCCGCTACGTGTTTATTCACGGCGGCCCGCGGGTGTTCACCTATTACACGCCGAAAGAAGAGTCTATCAAGCTGTTCCACGACTATCTCGATCTGCATCGCAGCAATCCGAATCTGGATGTGCAGATGGTGCCGGTATCGGTGATGTTTGGTCGTCGTCCGGGGCGTGAAAAAGGCGAAGTGAATCCGCCGCTGCGCATGCTGAACGGCATTCAGAAATTCTTTGCCGTTTCCTGGCTCGGCCGCGACAGCTTCGTGCGCTTCTCGCCGTCCGTCTCGCTGCGCCGTATGGCCGATGAGCATGGCACCGATAAAATAATCGCGCAGAAACTGGCGCGCGTGGCGCGCATGCACTTTGCCCGCCAGCGCCTGGCTGCTGTAGGGCCGCGCCTGCCTGCGCGTCAGGATCTCTTTAACAAGCTACTCGCCTCCCGGGCGATTGCGAAAGCGGTTGAAGATGAAGCGCGTAGCAAAAAAATCTCCCATGAAAAAGCGCAGCAGAACGCCATTGCACTCATGGAAGAGATTGCAGCCAACTTCTCTTATGAAATGATTCGCCTGACTGACCGTATTCTGGGCTTCACCTGGAACCGTTTGTATCAGGGGATCAACGTCAACAACGCCGAACGCGTTCGCCAACTGGCGCACGATGGTCACGAGATTGTGTATGTGCCGTGCCACCGTAGCCATATGGACTACCTGCTGCTCTCCTATGTGCTGTATCACCAGGGCCTGGTGCCGCCGCATATTGCTGCCGGTATCAACCTGAACTTCTGGCCAGCCGGCCCGATTTTCCGCCGCCTGGGCGCATTCTTTATTCGCCGCACCTTTAAGGGCAACAAACTCTATTCCACCGTGTTCCGTGAGTATCTCGGCGAGCTGTTCAGCCGTGGCTACTCTGTTGAATACTTTGTGGAAGGCGGGCGTTCCCGTACTGGCCGTCTGCTGGACCCGAAAACCGGCACCCTGTCGATGACCATTCAGGCAATGCTTCGCGGCGGGACTCGACCTATCACCCTGGTGCCGATTTACATCGGTTACGAGCATGTGATGGAAGTGGGCACTTACGCTAAAGAACTGCGCGGTGCGACCAAAGAGAAAGAGAGCTTGCCGCAAATGCTGAAAGGCCTGAGCAAGCTGCGTAATCTGGGCCAGGGCTATGTGAACTTCGGCGAGCCGATTCCGCTGATGAACTACCTGAACCATCACGTACCGGAGTGGCGCGAATCTATCGACCCTATCGAAGCCATTCGTCCGGCATGGTTGACGCCGACGGTGAACGGTATCGCCGCCGAACTGATGGTGCGCATTAACAACGCAGGCGCGGCGAACGCCATGAACCTGTGCTGTACTGCGCTGCTGGCGTCTCGTCAGCGTTCTCTGACCCGCGAACAACTGACTCAGCAACTGGATTGCTACCTGTCGCTGCTGCGTAACGCGCCGTATTCCCCGGATGCCACCACGCCGAATGCGACGGCCAGCGAGCTTATCGACCATGCATTGCAGATGAACAAGTTCGAAGTCGAGAAAGACACCATTGGCGACATCATTATTCTGCCACGCGAGCAGGCAGTACTGATGACCTACTACCGCAACAACATCGCCCATATGCTGATCATGCCGTCACTGCTGGCCACCATCATGACTCAGCATCGACATGTTTCTCGCGCGGACGTGCAGAACATGGTTGAAGTGCTCTACCCGATGCTGAAAGCGGAACTGTTCCTGCGCTGGGAGAAAGCAGAGCTGGCGTCGGTGATTGATACGCTGGTTGATGAGATGGAACGTCAGTCGTTAATTACCCGTCAGGGCGATGAGCTACATATCAACCCGTCTCACTCGCGTACTCTGCAATTGCTGGCGGCTGGCGCGCGTGAAACGCTGCAACGCTATGCCATCACCTTCTGGCTGCTGAGCGCCAACCCATCAATGAACCGCAGTTCGCTGGAGAAAGAGAGCCGCACCGTGGCGCAACGTCTCTCCGTCCTGCACGGTATTAACTCGCCGGAATTTTTTGATAAAGCGGTGTTCTCATCACTGGTGCTGACGCTGCGTGATGAAGGTTATATTAGCGACAGCGGCGACGCCGAGCCGGAAGAGACGATGAAGGTTTACCAGATGATGGCGAACCTGATTACGTCTGATGTCCGTTTGACGATTGAGAGTGTGACGCAGGACGAGGCGTAATTAGCACCGTTTGTTCCCCCTCACCCTAACCCTCTCCCACAGGGAGAGGGAACCGATTGTGCCGTGTTCTCCCTCTCCCTGTGGGAGAGGGCCGGGGTGGGGGCATCAGCCCGCACAGTGCGTTTTAAAGGTGCCAGTAACTCATCGCCAGACCGATAAACAACACCAGCCCAACGTAGTTATTATTCATAAACGCCTGGAAACAGGCCGCACGTTCACGATGGCGGATCAGCTTTTGCTGATACACAAACAGTGTGCCCGCAATAAAGATTGACCAGTAGAATACCCAGTTAAGCCCGTTCAGGTAGCCAATTGCTGCCATCAGCACCAGCACGCCAGCCTGTAAGATACCGATAATTAAGCGGTCATACTGGCCAAACAGGATAGCCGTCGACTTCACGCCGATTTTAACGTCGTCATCGCGATCAACCATCGCATACTGCGTATCGTAAGCCACCGCCCACAGGATATTCGCCAGCAGCATCAGCCAGCAGCTTAGCGGCAGCGATTCGCTGACGGCGGCAAACGCCATAGGAATTGACCAGCCGAAAGCCGCGCCCAGCACCACCTGCGGCAGATGGGTGTAGCGCTTCATAAACGGGTAGACCCACGCCAGCGCCAACCCGGCAACGGAAAGCAGAATGGTCATGGTGTTGAGCGTCAGCACCAGCAGGAACGACAGCAGCACCAGCACAGCAAACAGCGTTCGCGCTTCTTTCTCCGTCACCGCGCCACTCGGCAACGGGCGATTGGCAGTGCGCTTTACGTGGCCGTCAAATTTACGGTCGGCGTAGTCATTCACCACGCAGCCGGCTGCGCGCATCAGCCAGACACCTGCGACAAATACCGCCAGGATCCACAGCGGCGGAACGCCCGGCGCGGCAACCCATAGCGCCCACAGTGTCGGCCACAGCAGCAACAAGGCGCCAATCGGCTTGTCAGTACGCATCAGACGATGAAACGCCAGCAGCTTATTCTGCGTCAGGCTCCTCTCCATTTTTTCTTCCTCTTAGTACAACGGCGATGCCGGCAGAAACAGCTCGGTCAGGAGCAACGGTTTCCCGCTTAGCCGGAGGCGGGAACGGCGCCCCCAAAGGCTGGCATCACAACCTATCTCAATAAAATCACGCGTTAACATGGAAGACGTAAACAGGTAACGACCCAGCGGCGTCTTCCCAAGCTGTTGCAGCGCCAGTTCCGGCCCGCTCAGTGTCGACTCCGGCACCACGGTGCGCCCGGCAAGCCAGGGGGTGCCATCCACACACAGTAATATTTCACGTAACCAGTAACGTTGTTCATCCGGCAACAGCGGTAACTCTTGTGCTATAGCATCGCGGCTGACAAACCCTTCGTCAATCAATGTGACGCTCACCACACCATATTGTTCGAAACGTTTGGTCATGGAGTCTTCCAGCAACAGCCAGTCGAGCTTCTCCGCGTCGAGTGAAGGGATGGTGTCAAAGTAGTTCAGCGCACGCAGTTGCGTCAGTGCGGGGTGCGACATGACTGTCTCTCCAGTACATAAAGTGGGGCTATTGTATCGCAGAAAATCATTGTCGGGAGTGCAGTAATGGCTAAATACGATCATTAACGCAACAGTTATGCAACAGTATGAATCGCATCCAAAAAAAAGTGCGCCCCAAGGGGCGCACCGAAAGGCATAGCCTAAACATCAGCGCTGTGGGGATATCATTACCCCTTGCCTTTTACAGAGCTGATAAAGGTGGATCTCGCAGAGGTGGAACCCAGGCGTTCAGCTTCATCCAGCAGTTTCAATGCTTTATCGACATCCCCTTTCGCAACAGCCTCTTTGATGGCCTTGTTGAAGTAGGATTCCGTATCATTCAGCATCGGCTCACTTTTCTTCGCTGTAGTTGGCGCAGGTGCGGCGGCTACAGCGGCAGGTGCAGCGTAAGTCGGTGCAGCGGTGTTACCGACGGTAACCGGTGCCGGGCCGGAAGAGCCAAACAGCGGGCCAACCAGTACGCTGGAGGTGCTATTGGTTTTCACTTTCAGCTTCAGCGTGCCATCGGTGATATGACGGGCAATCGGATCCGGGATATCCGGAATCGCGTTACCTACGCCTTTAGCGTAGGACTTAGCCGGGTCAAGTAATTGGGTAGTTTTCTGCAGATCCTGTTCGGTGGTAAACACCAGCACATACAGTTTCTGCTGACCCAGCGCAGGCGTCAGACGCATTTCGCCTTCAAGACGGTCAGCGCTCATGACCCCCGGTTCCTGATAGGTGAAGTAGCTTGACGGGAAGTACGCCGATGGCGTCATGTTCTGGTCAAGAATCAGGACGTTCGGGGCAAATACGCTGGTTTGTTTATTCACTTCGCTGGTCAGTGTTAACGTCAACTCACCAATATTAGCCGGGACACTATAAGCGGCAACCGGGCCAGTGATGCCAGGCACATTCAGGCTCTGGCCAGCCGTGGAGAGCGTTGTGGTCTGGACTTTAGATTGATCCACCGGCGTCCAGGTCAGTTGCTGTAACGCGGCAGTCGGAATGGTTGGCGCAGCAGAGGTGTTCTGCGGCACATAGTTAACATCAGCAAAGCTGACTGCCGGTACGCTTGCCAGCAGGCCAGCGGAGAGGCAGAGGGCGACGAGACTTTTCTTCATTTTCATTGTTATCACCTCAGATACAGAGCTCAGCGTTGGCCAGGCAATAGCGCGCTGCGCGTAAAGAGAGAGGGGCTTACGCCCCTCTTTTCAGGCATTACATCGGGTTAAACGACGATTACCACCAGATTTCCATCTGTGCGCCGAAGGTGATTTCATCATCATCGCCGCGGCTGAAGGTACGTGCAGACGTGTCATTGTAAGCAACGCCAGGGGTATAGCCTGCAATTGAGCTTTTACCTGCTGGTGCATAACCCCATTTTTCATCCCACTTGGCATAAGTTGCGAATACGCGGATTGCTGGACGAGACCAGATGCTGTCACCTGCCTGCCACTGTTGCGCAAGGGTGATTTTGTATTGGTTGTTACGATCGCCCGTCTGTTGAGATTTCACGTTGTCGTAACCTACTTCCAGTAAGGTGCTCATGATTGGCGTCCATTTGAACATTGGACGAACACCAACAGTCCACCATTTAGTACCGTTATTGTTGTCCCAGTCGATATCCTGATACATACCGACATACATGAGATCCCAACGCTCGCCCAAAGAAATAGCACCATGGTCAAGCACACGCCACATCGTACCGTTATTATTCACTTCATAAGGAATATCATCAGCGACATTTACTCCAGCCCCCTGAGACAGACCTTTCCCATGAGAAGTCATTGAGTCTGTTGCATATTGCAGTACAAATTTGTTGTAGCCTTTCAGCATGCTCTGAGTATGTTCTGCCGTGAACATCCAGCCATCTTTAGACGCGCCATCAACCAGTCGATAATCATCGCGAGGGTTGGCACGACCGTAATCCATACCTAATTCAAGCGTGCCGCCTGGGTTAATTTCCATACCAGCTAAGCGTAAATCAAAAACGTCATTGGCCGTTTTCGTGTAATAGTCACGAATATCGTTGCTGGAGAAGTTGGAAGAACCGCCTGCTTCAGAAGAACGGGTCGCTGCCAGAGACAGTTTACCGAAGCCCAGGTCGATATTTTCGATACCTGCACCAGGGCCAGAAATATCCCAGTAGTAGAAGTCGATCATGTGTACGTCATGACGCTGATAGAAGCGCTTACCGGCCCAGATGGTGGAACCTGGCAGCCATTCAATCAGGTTTTTACCCTGCACGTTGGCTTCACGGAACGCCGGGTCAGTACCTTCCCAGTCATTCTGCTGTGCAACGGAATACGCCACGTTGGTATCAAAGTAGAAACTCTTATCACCTTCTTTCCAGACTTCCTGGCCCAGCTTCAGTTCCGCATAGGTTTCACATTCGTTACCAAGACGGTACTTACTTTGTGCACCCGTTGCCTGGAAACACTGTTGTTCACCGCCGCTGCCAGTCCAGCCGATACCGGAACGAGCATAGCCGTGGAAATCAACTGCCAGCGCCTGAGCAGACATAACGCCTGCCGCGACGGCAACTGCCAGTGGAAGTTTGCGCAGAGTAATCATCATTCTATCTCCTGAGATCATTGCTTTTCTTTGAAACACGAACCCTTGTAACCGGGTTTTGTGCCTTTGTTATGGGAATCAAACGCCGGGCTCTTTGTGCAACCGACGACATGCAGTGCCATCTTCACGGAACAGATGGCAGCGCTCTGGTGGCAAGCCAATAGCGAATGTGGCTCCCTCTTCTACTAACACCACATCATTCTGGCGATAGACCAGGTTCTGATGGATGGCGGGGATCTGGATATGAATTTGCGTTTCGTGACCAAGCTGTTCCACAACGTGGACTTCACCTTCCAGGGTGACATCAGCGATGTCGCTGGGCAGCAGATGTTCAGGGCGGATACCAAGCGACATATTGGCGCCGACCTGCACGTTGTTACTTTCGACGGGCAGCCAGACCTGCTGGCGGTTTGGCAGCTCAACCTGCACTTGGTCGATGGCCGTTGCCGTCACTTTTACCGGCAGGAAGTTCATCTTCGGCGAGCCGATAAAGCCCGCGACGAAACGGTCGGCCGGGTAGTGATAGAGTTCAAGCGGTTTACCGACCTGCGCCACGCGGCCAGCGTCGAGCACCACGATTTTGTCGGCCAGCGTCATCGCTTCGACCTGATCGTGGGTGACGTAAATCATCGTGCGACCCAGACGTTTGTGCAGACGGGAAATTTCGATACGCATCTGTACGCGAAGCGCGGCGTCCAGGTTGGAAAGGGGTTCATCAAGCAGGAACACATTCGGTTCAGCGACCAATGTGCGGCCAATCGCCACGCGCTGACGCTGACCACCGGAAAGCGCTTTTGGTTTACGCTCTAACAGATGCGCCAGTTGCAGAACTTCAGCCACCTGATTAACGCGCTGGTTGATGACATCTTTCTTTGCACCCGCCAGCTTCAGACCGAAGGACATATTCTCGGCAACGGAGAGATGCGGATACAACGCGTAAGACTGGAACACCATCCCCACACCGCGTTCAGCAGGCGGGATTTCGTTCATCCGGGTTTCCCCGATATAAAGGTCGCCGCTGGTAATCGTCTCAAGACCGGCAATCATACGCAGCAGCGTGGATTTACCGCAGCCCGACGGCCCAACAAACACCACGAACTCCCCTTCCTGGATATCCAGGTTGATATCTTTCGATACCACCACGTTACCCCAGGCTTTCGTTACATTTCGTAGTTGTACGTTTGCCATCGCCTTCTCCCTTGTTACAACCCGTCACTAACAGAAACATTCAAGATGGATTGAACTATGGGGTATCCATTGTTGTCGCGAATCCTCCACCCCCCTTGTTTTTTATGGGGGAGGAGGCGGGAGGATGAGAAAATGTCTTCTGCCACCGTCAGTTAGCGGCTGGGGTAAAAATCGTGACGCGCCTTGCAAAAACGGGGCATTTTTTATGTGCGCCAGGACTCATAACTTTAATTTATGTAACAGAGATCACACAAACACCCCCCAGGGCGTAGAGGAAGGGAGGATGGAAAGAGGTTGCTAAAAAAGGAGACTCATCAACGTAAAAACCACCTCTGTGTATCCACGAGTACATCACCAAAAAGGACGGGATATATGAAAATTAAAACTGGCGCTCGCATCCTCGCGCTGTCTGCTCTGACCACGATGATGTTTTCCGCCTCAGCCCTCGCGAAAATCGAAGAAGGAAAACTGGTTATCTGGATCAACGGCGATAAAGGCTATAACGGCCTCGCCGAGGTAGGTAAGAAATTCGAGAAAGACACCGGCATTAAAGTCACCATTGAACACCCGGACAAGCTGGAAGAGAAATTCCCGCAGGTTGCGGCAACCGGCGACGGCCCGGACATCATCTTCTGGGCGCATGACCGTTTCGGCGGCTACGCGCAGTCTGGCCTGCTGACTGAAATCAGCCCGGACAAAGCCTTCCAGGACAAACTCTATCCGTTTACCTGGGACGCCGTTCGCTATAACGGCAAACTGATCGCTTACCCAATTGCGGTTGAAGCCCTCTCCCTGATTTACAACAAAGACCTCGTTCCTAACCCGCCGAAAACCTGGGAAGAAATTCCTGCGCTGGATAAAGAGCTGAAGGCGAAAGGTAAGAGCGCGCTGATGTTCAACCTGCAAGAACCGTACTTCACCTGGCCGCTGATTGCTGCGGACGGCGGTTATGCGTTCAAGTTTGAAAACGGCAAATATGACGTGAAAGACGTGGGCGTGGACAGCGCTGGCGCCAAAGCGGGTCTGACCTTCCTGGTTGACCTGATTAAAAACAAACACATGAACGCGGATACCGATTACTCCATCGCTGAAGCGGCCTTTAACAAAGGCGATACGGCGATGACCATCAACGGCCCGTGGGCATGGTCTAACATCGATAAGAGCAAGGTGAACTACGGCGTAACGCTGCTGCCAACTTTCAAAGGCAAGCCGTCTAAACCGTTCGTCGGTGTGCTGAGCGCCGGTATCAACGCCGCCAGCCCGAACAAAGAACTGGCGAAAGAGTTCCTCGAAAACTACCTGCTGACCGATCAGGGTCTGGAAGAAGTGAACAAGGACAAACCGCTGGGTGCCGTTGCGCTGAAATCTTACCAGGATCAACTGGCGAAAGATCCGCGTATCGCGGCCACCATGGATAACGCCCAGAAAGGCGAAATCATGCCGAACATCCCGCAGATGTCCGCCTTCTGGTATGCCGTTCGTACTGCCGTGATCAACGCAGCAAGCGGTCGTCAGACTGTTGATGCAGCACTGAAAGACGCACAGGGCCGTATCACCAAGTAATGCTTTTATCCCCTCTCCCTCAGGGAGAGGGTTAGGATGAGGGTTGTGTTAAAAGTTCGCCCTCACCCCGGCCCTCTCCCCCAGGAGAGGGAGAAAAGATCAATCGCTGTAGAGGAAGATCCCCATGGATGTCATTAAAAAGAAACATTGGTGGCAAAGCGACACGCTGAAGTGGTCAGTGGTAGGTCTGCTGGGCCTGCTGGTGGGTTACCTTGTAGTTTTAATGTACGCACAAGGGGAGTACCTGTTCGCCATCATGACGCTGATTTTAAGCTCTGTTGGCCTGTATATTTTTGCCAATCGCAAAGCCTACGCATGGCGTTATGTCTATCCGGGCATGGCCGGGATGGGTCTGTTCGTTCTGTTCCCGCTGATTTGCACCATTGCTATCGCCTTCACCAACTACAGCAGTACCAACCAGCTCACCTTTGAACGTGCACAGCAAGTACTGATGGACCGCTCTTATCAGGCCGGTAAATCCTACAACTTCACGCTGTTCCCGGCGGAAGATGAGTGGCAACTGGCGCTGACCGACGGTGAAAGCGGCAAGAATTACCTCTCCGATGCCTTTAAATTGGGCGGTGAGCAGAAAATTACGCTGAAAGAAACCGACGCCCTGCCGGAAGGCGAGCGGGCGATGCTGCGCGTGATCACCCAGAATCGTCAGGCACTGAATCAGTTAACAGCGGTGCTGCCGGATGAAAGCAAAGTTGTAATGAGTTCTCTGCGCCAGTTCTCTGGTACCCGTGCGCTATACACGCTGGGCGCCAATGACGAACTGACCAATAACCAGACCGGCGTGAAGTATCTGCCAAACAACGCTGAAGGTTACTATCAGGCGGTCGATGCCGCAGGCCAGTTGACCGGTGAGAAACTGAGCCCTGGCTATACCGTCACTATCGGCTGGGATAACTTCAGCCGCGTCTTCACCGACGAAGGGATCCAGAAACCGTTCTTCGCCATCTTCATCTGGACGATTGTCTTCTCCGTCCTGACCGTCATTCTGACCGTTGCCGTCGGTATGGTGCTGGCGTGTCTGGTACAGTGGGAAGCCCTGAAAGGCAAAGCGGTTTACCGTGTGCTGCTGATCCTGCCTTACGCCGTACCGTCGTTTATCTCGATTCTGATTTTCAAAGGCTTGTTCAACCAGAGCTTTGGTGAAATCAACATGATGCTGAGCGCGCTGTTTGGTATCAAACCAGCCTGGTTCAGCGACCCAACCACCGCGCGCTCGATGATTATTATCGTCAACACCTGGCTCGGTTATCCGTACATGATGATCCTGTGCATGGGCCTGCTGAAAGCGATTCCGGACGACCTGTATGAAGCCTCGGCAATGGATGGCGCAGGCCCGTTCCAGAACTTCTTCAAGATTACGCTGCCGCTGCTGATTAAGCCGCTGACGCCGCTGATGATCGCCAGCTTCGCCTTTAACTTTAACAACTTCGTGCTGATTCAACTGTTGACCAACGGCGGCCCGGATCGACTCGGCACCACGACCCCTGCCGGTTATACCGACCTGCTGGTGAGCTACACCTACCGTATCGCCTTCGAAGGCGGCGGCGGGCAGGACTTCGGCCTCGCCGCGGCGATTGCCACGCTTATCTTCCTGTTGGTGGGTGCGCTGGCGATAGTGAATCTGAAAGCCACGCGCATGAAGTTTGATTAAGGGAGATAACGACAATGGCTATGGTACAACCGAAATCTCAGAAACTGCGCTTGTTTACAACGCACCTGTTACTCCTGATCTTCATCGCGGCAATCATGTTCCCGCTGCTGATGGTTATCGCCATTTCACTGCGCGAAGGTAACTTCGCCACCGGGAGCCTGATCCCGGAAAAAATCTCCTGGGAGCACTGGCGGCTGGCGCTGGGTTTCAGCGTAGAACACGCTGATGGCCGCGTCACGCCGCCCCCCTTCCCGGTTCTGCTGTGGTTGTGGAACTCGGTGAAAATTGCGGGCATCACTGCGATTGGCATCGTCACCCTCTCCACGACCTGTGCTTACGCCTTTGCGCGTATGCGTTTCCCGGGCAAAGCGACGCTGCTGAAAGGGATGCTGATTTTCCAGATGTTCCCGGCGGTGCTGTCTCTGGTGGCGTTGTATGCGTTGTTTGACCGCCTCGGCCAGTACATTCCGTTTATCGGGCTGAACACCCACGGCGGCGTGATCTTCGCTTACTTAGGCGGTATCGCCCTGCACGTCTGGACGATTAAAGGCTACTTCGAAACCATCGATAACTCGCTGGAAGAAGCGGCGGCACTGGATGGCGCGACTCCGTGGCAGGCCTTCCGCCTGGTGCTGCTGCCGCTCTCCGTACCGATTCTGGCGGTGGTGTTTATTCTGTCGTTTATCGCCGCGATTACCGAAGTGCCGGTTGCATCGCTGCTGCTGCGCGACGTGAACAGCTACACCCTGGCGGTTGGTATGCAGCAATATCTCAACCCGCAAAACTACCTGTGGGGCGACTTTGCCGCAGCAGCCGTACTTTCCGCCATCCCGATTACCGTCGTGTTCCTGCTGGCGCAGCGCTGGCTGGTTAATGGCCTGACGGCGGGCGGTGTGAAAGGTTAAGACCCTCGTTTTACCCTCCCGGAAACGGGAAAAGCCACTGCAATCCTCGATTTAACTTGTGACTGTTGTTTGGCGCTCCTCGGAGCGCCATTTTTTTGAGCCTAATGGGATAGGTTTATTCGCGTTTCAGGCGTTTGGAGTTACACAGCCAGAGCGTGATCACCAGTAACAGGATCGCCCCGGAGTAGATCAACACGTCGAGCGGCGAGGTGTGATCGACAATGATCAGACGCACAATCGCGGTGATCCCGATATAGATAAAGTAGCGCAGCGGAAAGTGAAACCCGGACTGAAAGTACTTCACAATCAAGGCAATAAATTCGAAATAAAGAAAGTAAACAACCAGTCCTTCCACCAGCTCATATTTACTGGTGCGCTCAGGCGCAAAGAGCACATCGGCTAAATGCAGCGTCTCTTTACCCAGAAAAATAACCAGAATCATACCAAGGCAGAGTAGCCCAAGGTTGAGGACAGTCTGTAAGACGGTCGAGATAAACTCGACTCGGGGACGTGGGAGTGATGTCATGGCGGCATCTCCTGTGCAGGCTGAGCCTCTTGTATAACGCAAAAATGTGATCCAGATCTACATTTTTTACATCAGCAGTGCCGGATGGCGGCTACGCCTTATCCGGCACACAGACAGCACAGTTACCGGAAATTCATGCTTTTATCGCTGGTGATCCCATACAAATCAAACTTGCGGCCCAGTTTCTGACCGCCGTCACGGGTCAACGGTACCCAGTTCACCGCCGCACGGCTGCGCGTCGCGCCGGATGAGAAGAGATCCAGCGGCACCGAAACGTACACGCCTTTGGTGAACTCCCCTTCCCCGTACTCATCGCCGGAAACGTTGGTGATGGTGGCATACCCTCCCACCACAACACCGCTGTCAAAGTGTTTGGAGATATCGAGCGTACCGCCCTTATCGCCCGCCAGATATTGCCCCACGCTGGCTTTGACCAGCACGTCCTGAGCAAACGGCGGCGTCCAGTAAGCGGTGAGATGCCCGGTTTTCACGCTGTAGTCGGTGAATTTCATCATGTCCTGCGCGCTGCGCCAGTCACGCTGCTTCACGTAGTTAGCGTCAATACCCACCGCCCAGTTACTGTCTACCGGGCGATACAGCGCCTCGACGCCCGCCCCGCCGAACATGGTTTCCAGATAGCCGCCGTACACCTGGCCGTAGAAATTATTCCCCAGATACTGGAAATAGTTGGCCTGCAGGTTGTTTACATAGACATCGTTTTCAACGTATTCACGCACGTGAGTACGCACGCGCGGCAGTTTCGAGTCGCTCGGCGGGTTAGTGTAGTTAAACTTGTCATAGTTGTTGGCGATGTTGGCAAACAGGCTACCGCTGGTCAGCAGGTGGTCAGTGACCCACCAGTCCGCCGTGCCCATCACGCCCAACTGGTACATGTAGAAACTTTCCGGGCCGCCGACGGACTGGCTGAGTACCGGGTCGATATGGAAATCGAAGCTCGATTTGTCGATGTACCAGCCCTGTTCGGTGCTTTCCGGCACAATCGGCGTGACGCGCTTCTGCTCCAGCGGCGTTTCGTGGCCGAGCGGCTCACCTTCCAGATGACGTTGCAGGCTGGCGACATTGGTTTCTGTCGTCACCTGCGGCATGTTAAGGCGATTTTCAGTGATGCGAATGGTGCGAATGCCCTCTGGCAAATCATTCATGATGATGCGATTCGCCCGCTCGATACCCTCACGCGAGTCACGGTATTTCACCTGTTCCCCGGTAACGTAAAGCGTATCGCCTTTGGTCTGGATATTCGGATCAGCAAAACCGGCGTTGTATTTCAGTAATGTAAGCTGATTCGCCACCACCGAATGTTGCAGAATCTCGTCCTGCGGCTGTGGGCGGTATTTTGGCCGCGCGTTGTCGTTATAAGACGGGCGCAGATCGTTAAAGTTAGTGCGCAGGGTGAAGCCGAACATAACGGTATTACCGCGCTCATAGCTCAGGTTAACGTCGGCCCAATCCGCGACGCGATAAATAGCGCCGACGTTAAACTTGCTCTTCTGATCCAGTTTTCCGGCAAAATCTTCCTGATAGTTATTGCCTTCATACTCCAGTTTCAGACGCAGCGGCTGCCAGGGCGTTTGATACTCCACCCCGCCAAAGAATGCCGCCGGGCCCCGGAACATCTGACTGCTGTCCATCGAACCCGCCTGGCGATAGCTATTATCGCGATGACAGTATTTGTCACTGTAAGAACAAAACGGGTTAGTGGCGTTACCGCTGGTGCCAAGATAGCCCCAGCCCAGGCCGAGGGAGAAATCGAACGGCCCCCAGGCTTTGTTGGCGACAATATATTCGGAATCGAACAGACCCGTCCCGCCGATATCGCGCGCGCCAACAGACACCTGCGGCATCCAGTAGCTCTCTTCCCACAGGCGCAGCTTCAGATCGAAGGCTTTATCTTTATAGGTCTGATCGCCGGAGAAAGAGTCCACGCTGCTGTACTGTTTAGTACGTACATCCGTATAACGCAGCGTCGTTTCCAGCCACGGGAACAACTGTACGGAGGCGGAGTAGTAGCGATACTGATCGTTATCCCGATAGTTGAGGCTGATCTCCCCTTCACGCGCCATACGTGCCGTGGGCGTTTGCAGCAGGCCGACGCCACCAAAATCAGACTGTGAAGGGCCAACAGGCGCCGGATACGTTTCGGCGTGGCACGCGGCGCTTACGCCCAGCGCCAGCAGGCTATAAAGGTATTTTTTTTTCATTAATCAGGTATCCGCTGCGACAGGGAGCGAAGAATGGCGACATTCAGTTCATCGTATTTCTTCGTCCACAGTGAATCGGCAAAGCCAACAAACACGATGCTGCCGGGCATCGGCTCAATGTGACGTCGGTTCCAGTAGGCGATGGGCGCTTTCAGCGTGCGTCCATCCGGGTAGATAACCCACGCGTAGCTGCGTTCGCCGCCGCTTAACCGGTCGATATCTTTGAGGTAGCCTGCGACGTCACGTCCCGGTGTGAAAGCCACTTTTCCAGGACGATTGATCAGACCAAAGAGCGTGATAGTGGAGGGTTCATGACCCACCCACAGGCTATATTTTCCCTGTAGCGGCGGTTTTTTCCCTTCCCCGATACGGACTTCATCCGGATCCAGCGAGACAAATTGCCGACCCGTCACCTTGATGCCCTGAAGTTGCTGGCGAAGGGCATTGATTGCGGCAGCGTCCGCCCCGCTCGCCTCCATCGCCGCGCGGCTTAGCGCTGCGAGTAATGCCATGTGCTGTTGCTCAGCGACCGTGCTGGCCTGTTGTTCGGCAATCACCGCGCCACGCCACCAGCTTCCGGCTAATCTCGGCTGAGCGACGAGATCGGCCAGGTGAGCGGCATTGGTCAGGGTTATTGTTTTAGCGTCCCCCGCACGATGAACATCTACGGTACCTGCTGCTAAAGCGCCACCAGAAATGGCGCATAAAAGTCCTGCGATCAGGGTGATTTTTTTCATTGTTTTGCTGCCTTGATCAGGGTCGTTTTCACCGGGAAATAGCCCGCCCCAAGGTATTGTTCTGATTGACGGATCTGGCCTTCGCTGTCTACCCAGAAGCGGTTGCGCCAGCTTGTCTGGTCGGTGACGACCTCTTCTTCCAGCACACGAACTGGCGTGTCGCTTCCGGCTAAGGTGAGCGTTTCACTTTCCCCCCAGCGGAAGGTGGATCGCGCAGTGGCGTAGCGCACCTGTCGGTGTTCAGTCCAGCCCATGGTGCGCGTCCAGACTGCGCCATCAACCACCTGGTTAGGTTTGGCTAATGGGTCACTGGCGAGATTATTGACCTCCAGCAGGTTGTCGCCCGCCAGTTGCGTCTTCACGATGCGCCCATGCTGAGTCACCAGCGTGGCCTGATCCTGCGTTACCCACTTATGCTGACCGTTTTCCGAGTAAGCCAGCGCGACAAATATCTGCGGGCCGTTATTAAGCTGAACGTACTGGCTGGCGTAGGGCATGTTCTGGATATCGTCGGCGGTGAGCTGCACGCCAGGCGTACCGAACAGACTGTCCCATAACGATTTTCCCAGCCCTTTAGTGCTGGCTGAACACGCCTGAAGCAGCAGGCAAAGAGTGATAATGGCAAGTCGCTTCACGACGCTTCTCCGAAGGGGCAAAATAACCACACCGAAGTGTGGTTATGGGTAAACGCACCCGTTATTACTGGGTACTGGTTGTTGTGGTGGTCGTGGTTCCGGTATTGGAGCCATCACCGCCACCTGTCGCTGCCAGCGCAACCCCCACCGCGGAACTCACGGTGCTGGCGCTGGTCGCGGTAGAACTCCCCGCGGAGACAGACGTCGCTGCAGAACCTGCCGCATCGCCGGTTTCAACCGGTGCTGCTGACGCGGAAGCCGCCGCAAACGCAGATATGGCAAAAATGCCATAAAGGATTTTTTTCATAACAATTTCCCTTCATTGAATGAATGGAGGTACATACCCTGAAAATTTCGGGCTGCAGAGTGAAAGTCAGCATGAAATAGATGCGTGGCTAACGCACATACAACCTGAAAATAAGCGGGCATACCTGAAATATTCAGGCGTCATCGAGTATACACAACTCAAACAATGGAATTAGCGTTGCGAAGATGTGGCGGAGGATTTTAAGAAAATGAGAAAAAAGAAAAAGATAAATATATTTTATTAATTATAAATTATTTTAAATCAGCTAGTTATGTGATCAATAAAATTTCACGACCTGCGTATTATCTTAAAATAAGACCTTATTTAATTAAAGGAATTACATGTTTTAGGATTATACTCATCATTAATTTCCGGCGAAGATCACGGACAAGAGGATTTATCCGATAAAAAAATGCCGGCTATTAAGCCGGCATTTTCAGATTAAGATGACTTATGCGCGCCAGGATTTATAACGGTTAATCAGGCCGTTAGTCGAGCTATCGTGGCTGCTAATTTCGCTACCATCTTTCAGTTCCGGCAGAATACGGTTTGCCAGTTGTTTACCCAACTCGACGCCCCACTGATCGAACGTGAAGATGTTGAGGATTGCGCCCTGAGTAAAGATTTTGTGCTCATACAGCGCAATTAACGCACCCAGGCTAAACGGCGTGATTTCGCGCAGCAGGATGGAGTTCGTTGGGCGGTTGCCTTCGAACACTTTGAATGGCACCACGTGATCAAGCTGAGACGGGTCTTTACCCTGATCGCGATACTCCTGCTCAACCACCTCGCGGGATTTACCAAACGCCAGCGCTTCCGTCTGTGCGAAGAAGTTAGACAGCAGCTTCTGATGGTGATCGGAAAGCGGGTTGTGAGTAATCGCCGGTGCGATAAAGTCGCAAGGCACCATCTTCGTGCCCTGGTGAATCAACTGGTAGAACGCATGCTGGCCGTTGGTGCCCGGTTCGCCCCAGATGATTGGGCCGGTCTGGTGCGCCACTTTGTTGCCGTTGCGATCAACATACTTACCGTTGGACTCCATGTTGCCCTGCTGGAAGTACGCGGCAAAACGGTGCATATACTGGTCGTAAGGCAGAATCGCTTCTGTTTCCGCACCGAAGAAGTTGTTGTACCAGATGCCAATCAGCGCCAGCAGAACCGGCAGGTTTTTCTCGGCAGGCGTGGTGGAGAAATGTTTGTCCATCGCATGCGCGCCGGAGAGCAGCTCAACGAAGTTGTCGAAGCCCACGGACAGGATAATAGACAGACCGATAGCAGACCACAGCGAGTAACGACCGCCGACCCAGTCCCAGAACTCAAACATGTTGGCGGTATCGATACCAAACTCACCGACGGCTTTGGCGTTGGTCGAAAGCGCGGCGAAGTGTTTCGCAACGTGTTTCTGATCGCCCGCGGTCGCCAGGAACCAGTCGCGCGCGCTGTGGGCGTTGGTCATGGTTTCCTGGGTAGTGAAGGTTTTCGATGCCACCAGGAACAGGGTGGTTTCCGGGTTAACGGTTTTCAGCACTTCCGCGATGTGGGTGCCATCGACGTTAGAGACAAAGTGCATGTTGAGATGGTTTTTGTACGGGCGCAGTGCTTCAGTCACCATGAACGGGCCGAGGTCAGAACCACCGATACCGATGTTCACCACGTCGGTAATTGCCTTACCGGTATAGCCTTTCCAGTTACCGGAGATAATCGCTTCGGAGAAAGCTTTCATCTTATCCAGCACGGCGTTCACTTCCGGCATCACATCTTTGCCGTCAACGATAATCGGGGTATTGCTGCGGTTACGCAGGGCAACGTGCAGCACAGCACGATCTTCAGTACGGTTGATCTTCTCACCGGAGAACATGGATTTAATGGCGCTGCTCAGATCGGTCTCTTTCGCCAGATCCTGCAACTTGCTCAGCGTCTCTTCCGTAATACGGTTTTTAGAGAAGTCCACCAGCATCAGATCGTCAAACGTCGCGGAAAATTTGCTGAAACGGTCACTATCTTTAGCAAACAGTTCAGCAATCGTGACATCTTTCATTTCATCGAAGTGTTTCTGTAGTGCCTGCCACGCAGCAGTCTGCGTTGGGTTGATGTTTTTCATTAGCAATACCCTTCTGATTTGAGAATCGTTACTGCCCTCGATTGTAGCGCCAGTTACAAAAATTTGTGATCGTTTTAGTGTTTCAGGGCTCAAAGAGGGAAAGAAGACGCAAAAAGTATAGCTGTCATAAGTGATTTTTCTGACACCCCTTTTTGCATGAAAAATCCGCATAACCCCGGCGTTGACAGGGGTGGCATAAGCCTTTATTTATAAAGGCACTAGAAGAGGCGCGTTGCCCAGGTAAGGTACATGAGACACCGGTTCGATGACGGTATCCGAGGGGGAGCAACGCCGAGGTGGTGAAGAGTTCGGTAGCATTCACTATCGGCCGCAGGGGCTGAATCCCCTGGGTTGTCACCAGAAACGTTGGCAGTCCGGCGTTTCGCAAGGTGGAGCACTTCTGGGGAATCCGTAGTTTCTGCGCCCCTGTATATCGCTCTTCCCTTGTGCCAAGGCTGAAAAATGGAACCCCTGACACGAGGCAGTACACAATGACAGATTTTGTCGTCGCCAAATTTGGCGGCACCAGCGTAGCCGATTTTGATGCCATGAACCGCAGCGCGGACGTGGTTCTCTCCGATTCCCGCGTCCGTTTAGTGGTGCTCTCCGCCTCCGCAGGCGTCACCAACCTGCTGGTTGCGCTGGCCGAAGGCCTGGAAGCAACCGAGCGCTTCGCTAAACTTGATGCCATCCGTAATATTCAGTTCTCGATTCTGGAACGTCTGGCAAACCCGAACGTCATTCGCGAAGAAGTGGAACGCCTGCTGGAAAATATCACCACGCTTGCGGAAGCGGCTTCTCTGGCCACCTCAACTGCGCTGACCGATGAACTGGTCAGCCACGGCGAGCTGATGTCCACCCTGTTGTTCGTAGAAGTGCTGCGTCAGCGCGATGTGCAGGCACAGTGGTTTGATGTGCGCAAAGTGATGCGCACCAGCGATCGCTTTGGCCGTGCCGAGCCCGACGTCGCCGCGCTGGCGGAACTGGCGACGCAGCAGCTTGCGCCGCGTCTTGCAGAAGGCATGGTCATCACCCAGGGGTTTATCGGTAGCGAAGCCAAAGGCCGCACCACCACGCTTGGCCGTGGCGGCAGCGACTATACCGCCGCCCTGCTGGGCGAAGCGCTACATGCCACCCGTGTCGATATCTGGACGGATGTGCCGGGTATTTACACCACTGACCCGCGCGTCGTCCCCACGGCAAAACGCATTGATGAAATCGCCTTTGAAGAGGCCGCTGAAATGGCAACCTTCGGCGCGAAAGTGCTGCACCCGGCAACGCTGTTGCCTGCCGTGCGCAGCGATATTCCCGTCTTTGTCGGTTCCAGCAAAGATCCGCAGGCGGGCGGTACGCTGGTGTGCAATAAGACCCAGAACCCACCGCTGTTCCGCGCGCTGGCCCTGCGTCGTAAGCAGACGCTGGTCACGCTGCACAGCCTGAATATGCTGCACTCCCGCGGTTTCCTGGCGGAAGTTTTCGGCATTCTGGCGCGCCACAATATCTCCGTCGATTTAATCACCACCTCAGAAGTGAGCGTGGCGTTAACGCTGGATACCACCGGCTCAACCTCCACCGGCGATACGCTGCTGACGCAGTCGCTGTTGATGGAGCTGTCCGAACTGTGCCGCGTGGAAGTAGAAGAGAACCTCGCGCTGGTGGCGCTGATTGGTAACGACCTCTCCAAAGCCTGCGGCGTAGGGAAAGAAGTATTTGGAGTTATGGAGCCGTTCAACATTCGTATGATTTGCTACGGCGCATCCAGCCATAATCTTTGCTTCCTGGTGCCAGGTAGCGAAGCCGAACAGGTTGTGCAGAAGCTGCATCATAATTTGTTTGAATAAATTGGCACGGAATAATGCCCGACAAGCAATATCGCTGTCGGGCAATATGATCACACCATCACCGTTTGATAAAGCAGTTTATCAAGCGCGCTGACATTTCCCGTTCGGGCATCTGGCAACGTAGGTGTCACTTCGCCTCTCGCCAGTTCCGAGTGGATGAATGCATGCAACAACGGACGCCGCATGCCATATTCCGCTTCACCTGCGCGCATTTTACGCACCAACAATTCGTCTATCTCCCGACGCAATGCGGTCTCCAGATCGCTACCTGCCAATAGCTCGGCAAAACGCATCGGTGGAGCGCCTTTTCCTGCCTCAATCCAGCGAACTGCCAGCAGCGGACGCAGTACGTAGAAGTATTTTTTCAATCTGACTTCATCCCCCTGCAGATAACCACGAAAGTTTTTCCGCGCCATTGAGAGGTAGTGCCAGCGTGCGCGAAGCGGTGAGAACCAATGAGGGATCTGCTCTTTCAGCGCCGAAAATGTCACATCGTCCTGCCGATAAACGATTGGCGAATCCAGCCATTCGATAAGCGTCGGGTTTGCCCCTTTTAGTAGACCAAGAGCCTTACGCCACTCCCAACCACAAACATCCAGCTCATCATCTATCGGCAGTTCGATCACATCTCGCTGGGGCTCAACCCGCAAATACCATTCCGGCGGGTGAACATATAAAAAGCGCACGTCGTAATCACTATCAGGCGAGGCGAATCCCCAGCCCCGGCTACCGAATTCACAGGCAAAAAGCACCCTTACATCATAACGGCGCTCCACCTCTTCGAGCTGTCGTAACACCCGCTCGCGCATCGCGCCGTTAACGCCGTTATTCATCATTTACTCTACCCTTTTATATTCACTAAACCGTGTAGCAGCTGGTCAAGACCGCCAAAGACCGAGATTTTATCGATACGCTCAGCCACCTTTTCTAAGGTCTCCATTTCCTTGAGCCGCAGCGCAACCGGGTTGTTTTCCATGACTTTGGCTGTGTTTAAAAGCGAACGCGTTGCAGCCGTCTCTTCACGTCGACGGATAACGTTCGCCTGCGCCGATTTCTCCGCTTCAACGACCTTCGCCAGGATGGTTTTCATTTCGCCCGGCAGCACAATGTCCTTCACACCTAAAGACGCGATTTCAATACCCAATGGCGCCATACGGGCTTTCACCTGTGCGCTCACCACCTGATCGATAACCTGCTTATCTTCCAGCAATTCATCGAGCGTGCGTGTTCCCACGGCTTCACGTAGCGCGAATTGCAGCTCGCGGTACAAGTGATCTATCGGTTTCGCCAGTTGTCCAAAAGCCTGTAAAACATCCTGATAACGCCAGTTAGCCGCCAGATTCAAACGAAGATTCACTTTGTCTTTGGTCAGAATCTCCTGCCCGCCCACTTCCAGAACCTGAAGTCGGGTATCGACCGCCTCGGCCTCCACAAGGTGATTCACCTTCCACCAGGCACTCAATCCGGGTGACAGCAATGCCTGTGTTTCACCATCAACTTTTAAAACCCCCACATGCCATGCAGCGATAGATACCGTGAGAATAATATCGCGCCCTTTTACCGCACCACTGCGTCGTGGCTGTAACACCGCGTTCATAACCTCCGCAGGGACCTGAACCTGCCGCGTATCCATACGCATCACGTGCATCTCCTCAATAGGCTTCCAGTACAAACGACGAGTGGAAGGCGCGAGAATCTCTTGCAACACGCCATTGATATACAAGGCGCCTGCTTCAGAATCGGTTAAATCCGCGATCACGCAGTAACGTTCAACCCATTCTGGCTGATAGCGACGCAGCCAGTTCGCCAGTACTTCAGGCACTTCGCCACCGTCCAGGTTTACCACCAACACATCCGGCGTGGTGAACCAGGATAAACGATGTTCGCCTGCTTCCAGGACACTGTAGTAATCGCCATTTTTTGCCAGTAATCCCAACTGACCTTTTCGTATTGTGATTTTCTTCGACATTTTCTGTTCCTTTTAAAAATCAGGTGCGAGTGCAGAGGCGAAGCGACAGGGGAACTCCCTTTTGCCTGCCGCACGGCATCATTACCGGCAGCCTGTTTTGCGAATTGCCACCTGCACAATCCACGGTTTTGTTCGGTGAATAACAACCAGTGTTCATTGAGTAAATGAATCGGGAATCGAACCCTTGCGTGTCATCGACTGAGACGGAACGCTCTCGGGAAAACAGCCTCAACTGCTCCTGGGGCGCCGGCGGGGTTTTAATCCCCTGCATTTTCAGCATGTTGACCGATGAAGTTATTGCCAGAAGCGTGCCAGAAGAAGAAAATCACGATAAATATTTATAATCATATGATTAATAATGGTTTTATTTTTTCAGTCCGTAACAGGCATTGCCTGCCTGTCAGGAAAAATTTATCTTTTGATATCAATACTTATTTTTATGGATAAACCATGAAAAAACGGCGGGTGGTGATTGGCGTCCTGGGTACAGTCCTGGATAAACGCGGCAAGCGAGCAAACCGATTTAAGAAATGGCGGCCCACTGTAGGATTATGCCAGCAGGCTGATTTCCCCATAGACCGCCTGGAATTACTCCACCAGCCACGTGATGAAAACATGGCGCAACGGCTGGCAGAAGACGTTGCCCTGCTCTCGCCTCGCACCGATGTACGTCCACATACCGTGACGATTAATGACCCGTGGGATTTTGAAGAGGTTTACGCCGCCTTTCTCGACTTTGCGACACATTACCCTTTTGATACCGAGAATGAAGAGTATCTGGTGCATATCACCACCGGTACGCATGTGGCGCAGATTTGCTGGTTCCTGCTCACGGAGGCTCGCTATCTTCCCGCCAGCCTGCTGCAAACCAGCCCGGCGCCGAAAGATTCGTCTGATGAAGCCATCGCAGCAGGCAAGTACTCGGTTATCGACCTTGATTTAAGTCGTTACTCCACCCTGACTAGTCGTTTTCAGCACGAACAGCAGCAATCGGTCTCTTTTCTGAAAGCCGGTATCGAGACGCGGAACGTCACATTTAACAAACTGATTGACCAGATTGAGCGCGTGGCCCTGCGTTCCTGTGCACCCATCTTGCTTACCGGGCCGACCGGTGCCGGGAAATCATTTCTGGCAAAACGGATATTTCAGCTTCGTCAGTCGCGTCATCGGGTCGACGGAAAATTCGTGGCCATCAACTGCGCCACATTGCGCGGCGATAACGCCATGTCCACGCTGTTTGGGCATGTCAAAGGCGCATTTACCGGTGCATTAACGCCACGCGCCGGTTTGCTCCGGGAAGCCAATGGTGGCGTGCTGTTTCTTGATGAGATCGCCGAACTGGGGCTGGACGAACAGGCGATGCTGTTAAAAGCCATTGAGGAAAAAACCTTCTTCCCATTTGGCTCTGATAAAGAGGTGCATAGCGATTTTCAACTGATTGCCGGCACCCATCGCGATATGCGCCAATGGATCGCCGAGGGGCGTTTTCGCGAAGACCTTTACGCCCGTATTAATATGTGGAGTTTCGCACTGCCAGGACTGATACAGCGGCGGGAAGATATCGCCCCCAACGTTGAGTATGAGCTGGGGCGATTTACGCGTGAACAACAATCACAGGTGCGTTTCGATAAAGAGGCGCGTGAGCGTTATCTCTCCTTTGCCTGCTCGCAACAAGCAGTATGGCGTGGAAACTTCAGGGAATTAAGCGCATCGATCACGCGTACGGCAACACTTGCAGAGAAGGGGCGCATAACGCTCGCTGTCGTCGATGAAGAAATTGCTCGCTTAAAGGCAGAGTGGCAAACCACAGGTGAAGCGACGATCATTAATCAGGAAATTGATCTCTTTGATCAGCGCCAACTGGAGACCGTTCTGGACGTATGCCGTACCAGCGCATCGCTTTCAGAAGCAGGAAGAATGCTGTTTGCTGTCTCCCGGCAGAAAAAGGCCAACCCTAACGACGCCGATCGATTACGTAAATATCTGGCACGTTTTGGATTGAGCTGGGAGAGTATTCACAGGGGAACATGAACATAATTTGTTTGAATAATCCCCTCTCACGCGATAAACAATACCTATGGCCGGGCTCGAACCCGGCCATTTTTATAACAAACAACGCAAACACAACGCTATCGCAAGGAATACAACATGCTCGCTGTTCTGACCCGGCTGTTCCCGTTATGGGCGCTGCTGCTCTCCGTTATTGCTTATTACACGCCGCCCACCTTCACAGCCATCGGCCCGTGGGTGCCGACTCTGCTGATGCTGATTATGTTCGGTATGGGCGTGCATCTCAAAGTGGACGATTTTAAGCGCGTGCTTTCACGTCCGGCACCGGTTGCGGCGGGGATCTTTCTGCATTATCTGGTGATGCCGCTCGCCGCCTGGCTGCTGGCGTTGCTGTTTAAAATGCCCCCCGAACTCTCCGCCGGTATGGTGCTGGTTGGCAGCGTCGCCAGTGGGACGGCATCCAACGTGATGATTTATCTGGCGAAAGGCGACGTCGCGCTGTCAGTCACCATTTCCTCTGTTTCAACGCTGGTTGGCGTAATTGCCACGCCGTTGCTCACCCGTCTGTACGTCGATGCGCATATTCAGGTTGATGTAATGGGCATGCTGTTAAGTATTCTGCAAATCGTGGTGATCCCCATTGGCCTGGGGCTGATTGTTCACCACCTCTTCCCGCGGGTGGTCAAAGCGGTGGAGCCTTACCTGCCCGCCTTCTCCATGGTATGTATTCTGGCGATCATCAGTGCCGTGGTGGCCGGTTCCGCATCACACATTGCCTCGGTCGGTTTTGTGGTGATTATCGCGGTGATCCTGCATAACACCATCGGCCTGCTCGGCGGATATTGGGGCGGGAAACTGTTCGGCTTTGATGAATCCACCTGCCGCACACTGGCGATTGAAGTGGGGATGCAAAACTCCGGCCTCGCCGCCGCGCTGGGAAAAATCTACTTCGGCCCACTCGCGGCGCTGCCCGGCGCGCTGTTCTCGGTGTGGCACAATCTTTCCGGCTCCCTGCTGGCGGGTTACTGGTCCGGGAAGCCGATTGATGAGAAGGCTCGGGATGCGGTGAAAGAGGGATGAATTACAGCCCGGTGAGGTGAACTTGCCGGGTTTAGCCTACTTGCAGTGTGACGGGTTTCCCCAACCTCACCAACATCATAACCAAAGCGTCCAGGGTGAATTTATTGGTTTTATGATTCACAACGTCCGAAACCCGTGGTCGGGAAATATTTAATTTCAGGGCGGCGTCAGCTTGTTTCAGTTTGTGCTCGTTAATCCAGACGGAAATTTCCTGCATCAATTGCTGTTTAAGCGCAATGAGTTGCTCAACTTCTCGTTCAGCGTCCAGAAAAAGCTGTTGCGCTTCTTCGCCACTAAATCCCAGTTCAGAAAATATATTGGCATCCGCAGGCGTCACGTGATGGATTTTGACATCAATGGAGGAGCTCATTTTCGGTTCCTTAACTCTTGCTGTACCGCCTGATAACGGGCTTTTGCAATACGTTTATCTTGCTCAGAAGTGCGCTGTGTCTTTTTGCCGAAACAGTGCAACACATAAACAGCGTAAGTCATCAAATGACCGACCCAGGCAATAGGTCTCGACGCTTGCCTGATTGAAAGCATAACACATCCTTGTATAAAATTTTATACATGCATTATTTGTGATGTTCACATACTTTGTCCAAACACAGGCATTACGCTAATTCAGGAGCATTTATTCGTCACCAGGGAAATAAATAATCTGCGATGCGCTTTCAGCATTAGTTTCTTTCGCACAATTTCCCGTACACTGGACTCTCTGGCCAACTGAGGGCACCACCATGGCACTCCCCCGCATTACCCAAAAAGAGATGACCGAGCGCGAGCAGCGTGAACTAAAAACGTTGCTTGACCGCGCGCGTATTGCGCATGGCCGCGTGTTGACCAATGCCGAAACCAACAGCATCAAGAAAGAGTACATCGATAAGTTGATGGTTGCGCGTGAAGCTGAAGCGAAGAAAGCCCGCCAGTTGAAGAAAAAGCAGGCTTATAAACCGGATGCGGAAGCATCCTTTTCCTGGTCGGCGAATACGCCAACGCGCGGCAGGCGCTGATTAACGTCCTTTCTTTTTACGCCCCGGCGACGCAAAACGCTTGCCGTTTGACGCCGGGCGCGCTTTCTCCGCCGTCTTTTCTATCTTCACTACCGGGCGTTTAATTCCCGCCGTTTTCGGTTTAGCCTTTGCTTTCGGTTTGGCCTCTGAAGAGGAGCCTTCGATAAGTTTAAACAGGTCGATCAGTTCATCATCGGTTAAGTCACGCCATTCACCCAACGGAATACCACTTAAACTGACGTTCATAATACGTGTGCGTTCCAGCTTTTTCACTTCGTAGCCAAAGTGCTCGCACATGCGGCGAATCTGACGGTTCAGGCCCTGCACCAGCGTGATGCGAAAGACAAACGGTGCTTCTTTTTTAACCTTGCACTTCTTCGTCACTGTACCGAGGATCGGGACGCCCGCGCCCATGCCACGCACAAACTCATCCGTCACCGGTTTATCGACCGTCACCAGATACTCTTTTTCGTGATCGTTACCGGCACGCAGGATCTTATTGACCAGATCGCCGTGGTTGGTAAGGAAAATCAGCCCCTGTGAATCTTTATCCAGGCGGCCAATCGGGAACACGCGTTTGCTGTGGTTGACGAAATCGACGATGTTGTCGCGCTCGCCATCCTCCGTGGTGCTGACAATACCGACTGGTTTGTTCAGGGCAATCAGCACCAAATCTTCTGCTTCCCGTGGCTCAATCAACTGACCGTTTACTTTTACAACGTCGCCAGGTTTTACCTGATCGCCAATGGTGGCGCGCTTACCGTTGAGGAAAACGTTACCTTGTTCAATGTAACGATCGGCTTCGCGGCGTGAGCAAATGCCACTTTCGCTGATGTATTTGTTTAAGCGGATGGATGAGTCGGGCAGCATAAATTCTCCTCTAAAACGCGGAATATACCCTACCTCTTAACGATGAAAAACAGGGTTATGCGGCAACGTCGAAATTAAATGTGATCTGCAGCGCCTTTTATCACAAAAGTGTCATCCGCCACCCTGT
Source organism: Pseudocitrobacter cyperus (assembly GCF_039889165.1). Classification (NCBI taxonomy): domain Bacteria; kingdom Pseudomonadati; phylum Pseudomonadota; class Gammaproteobacteria; order Enterobacterales; family Enterobacteriaceae; genus Pseudocitrobacter; species Pseudocitrobacter cyperus. The sequence goes on from NZ_JAYMYY010000008.1 coordinate 123,238, forward strand.
GCAAGTTTGCGTAGCGAAAATCAGGTTAATCAATCAATTACACACTTCTGCACACCTGTGCTACTGACTCCTGCGCAGAGAAACAAATGTGCAAGATAAAGCGCTCTTTCATCCGCCTGAAAGAGTTAAAAATCACTTTTAAACCGCATCATGATGGGGTTATATCAGATTAAGCGGTTAAAAAGCACATTTGCACATATGTGCAGAATGAGGAGGCGGCAATGGAAAACAGTGACGATATCCGTTTGATTGTGAAGATTGCCCAACTCTATTACGAGCAGGATATGACCCAGGCGCAAATCGCCCGCGAGTTGGGTATTTACCGTACCACCATCAGCCGCCTGCTTAAGCGGGGCCGCGAGCAGGGTATTGTCACCATCGCCATTAACTACGACTACAACGAAAATCTTTGGCTGGAGCAGCAGCTCAAGCAACAGTTTGGCCTGAAAGAGGCCGTGGTGGTGTCGGGCAGCGATGAAGAGGAAGAGGCGCAGCTCACCATGATGGGGTTACACGGCGCGCAGTTGCTGGATCGCTTGCTGGAGCCTGGCGATATTGTCGGTTTCTCCTGGGGTCGCGCGGTACGCGCGCTGGTCGAAAATCTGCCGCAGGCGGCGCAATCGCGGCAGTTAATCTGCGTACCGATTATCGGCGGGCCATCCGGGAAACTAGAAAGCCGCTATCATGTGAACACATTGACTTACGGCGCGGCGGCAAAGCTGAAAGGCGAATCGCATCTCGCCGATTTTCCTGCCCTATTAGATAACCCGTTAATTCGTAATGGGATCATGCAGTCGCAGCACTTTAAAACGATCTCTGCCTACTGGGACAATCTGGACGTCGCCCTGGTGGGAATTGGTTCCCCGGCCATTCGCGATGGCGCTAACTGGCATGCATTTTATGGCGGCGAAGAGAGTGATGACCTGAATGCCCGCCAGGTCGCCGGTGATATTTGCTCGCGCTTTTTCGATATTCACGGCGCAACGGTCGATACCAATATGAGCGAGAAAACGCTCTCTATCGAAATGAGTAAATTAAAGCAGGCGCGCTATTCCATTGGTATTGCCATGGGCGCAGAAAAATACAGCGGAATTATTGGCGCGCTGCGCGGAAATTATATTAATTGCCTGGTCACGAATAGCGACACGGCTGAATTGTTACTGAAATAAAAATCTGCCCGACTCTGTCTGTAATACAAAATTACAGCGGGCCTCTGTTACCTAAAATCAGGAGTCTGTTATGCAAACGTGGTTAAATTTGCAGGATAAAATCATTATTGTCACCGGCGGCGCATCCGGCATTGGCCTGGCGATTGTCGAAGAATTATTAGCGCAAGGCGCGAATGTGCAGATGGCCGATATTCACAGCGGCGACGGTCAATATGCAGGGCATAAAGGCTATCAGTTCTGGCCGACCGATATTTCCAGCGCCAGCGAGGTGAATCATACGGTGGCGGAAATTATCCAGCGCTTTGGCCGTATTGACGGTCTGGTCAACAACGCCGGGGTTAATTTCCCGCGTCTGCTGGTCGATGAGAAAGCGCCTGCCGGGCAATATGAACTCAACGAAGCCGCATTCGAAAAAATGGTCAATATCAACCAGAAAGGCGTGTTTTTAATGTCGCAGGCGGTGGCGCGGCAGATGGTGAAACAGCGCAATGGCGTGATTTTGAATGTCTCTTCGGAAAGCGGGCTAGAAGGCTCAGAGGGCCAGAGTTGCTACGCCGCCACCAAGGCCGCGCTCAACAGTTTCACCCGTTCCTGGTCGAAAGAGCTGGGTAAGCACGGTATCCGCGTCGTTGGCATCGCACCAGGGATTCTGGAAAAAACCGGGCTGCGCACGCCGGAGTATGAAGAAGCGCTGGCGTGGACGCGCAACATCACCGTCGAGCAGTTGCGTGAAGGCTACAGCAAAAATTCCATTCCTATTGGGCGTTCCGGAAGGTTAGCAGAAGTCGCTGATTTTGTTTGTTATCTGCTGTCTGAGCGCGCCAGCTACATCACCGGAGTAACCACTAACATTGCGGGCGGCAAAACGCGCGGGTAAGGAGGCTTTATGGTCAACGCTATTTTTTGCGCCCACGGCAAATTAGCCTGCGCCATGCTGGAATCGGTGCAGATGGTGTACGGCGACGCGAATGTTGAGGCGGTTGAATTTGTGCCCGGTGAGAACGCCAGCGACATCGTGGCAAAGCTGGAAAAGTTAGTAAGCATTCACAACCAGGATGAGTGGCTGATCGCCGTGGATTTACAGTGCGGCAGCCCGTGGAATGCGGCAGCGACGCTTGCGATGCGTAACCCGCGCCTGCGGGTGATCAGCGGCCTTTCCCTGCCGCTGGCGCTCGAACTGGTCGATAACCAGGGCAGCATGAACGTGGATGAACTGTGTGAACACCTGACGCAAATCGCAAAGCAAACCTGCGTCGTCTGGAGACAACTGGAAACGGCTGAGGAGGATTTCTGATGAACATTACGCTCGCCCGCATTGATGACCGCCTGATCCACGGCCAGGTCACCACCGTCTGGTCAAAAGTAGCTAACGCTCAGCGCATTATTATCTGCAATGATGAAGTGTATAACGATGAGGTTCGCCGGACATTATTACGCCAGGCAGCGCCGCCGGGAATAAAGGTTAATGTAGTTAATATTGAAAAAGCCGTTGCGGTTTATCACAACCCGCAATATCAGGATGAAACGGTCTTTTATCTTTTCACCAATCCTCAGGATGCTCTGGCGATGGTTAAACAGGGCGTAAAAATTAACGTGCTGAATATTGGCGGTATGGCCTGGCGCCCGGGTAAAAAACAGTTAACCAAAGCGGTTTCATTAGATGACGACGATATTAACGCATTTCATGCGCTGAATAGTCTTGGCGTCACCCTGGATTTACGCGTCGTGGCGTCAGATCCCTCAATCAATATTATCGACAAAATAAACGAACAGTTAGTCGCAAATTAAATAATAGCGCCTGTGCACGAATGCTTTAACAGGCAGGGATGATCACACTCAAAAGGTGACAGATTATGGAAATAAGTACCCTACAAATCATTGCCATATTTTTATTTTCCTGTATTGCCGGGATGGGCAGCGTGCTGGATGAATTTCAGACTCACCGCCCGCTTATCGCCTGCACGGTCATTGGCTTAATTCTTGGCGATATCAAAACCGGGATTATGCTCGGCGGTACGCTGGAGCTTATCGCGCTTGGCTGGATGAACGTCGGCGCGGCGCAGTCTCCGGATTCCGCGCTCGCCAGCATCATCTCCGCCATTCTGGTTATCGTCGGCCAGCAAAGCATCGCCACGGGCATCGCCATTGCCCTCCCCGTCGCGGCGGCAGGCCAGGTGCTGACGGTCTTCGCCCGCACCATCACCGTGGTGTTCCAGCATGCGGCGGATAAAGCCGCTGAAGAGGCGCGCTTTCGCACTATCGATATTCTGCATGTCTCCGCACTTGGCGTTCAGGCGCTGCGCGTCGCCATTCCGGCGCTGATTGTCTCGCTGTTCGTCAGCGCCGATATGGTCAGCAATATGCTGAGCGCGATACCGGAATTTGTCACCCGCGGTCTGCAAATCGCAGGCGGTTTTATTGTTGTCGTCGGCTACGCCATGGTGCTGCGCATGATGGGCGTGAAGTATCTGATGCCCTTCTTTTTCCTCGGTTTTATCGCGGGTGGCTATCTCGACCTCAGCCTGCTGGCTTTCGGTGGCGTCGGCGTGATTATCGCGCTGGTCTACATCCAGCTTAATCCACAGTGGCGTAAAGCCGCGCCGCAAACGCAGGCCACCTCCTCCACCGCCCTCGACCAGCTTGACGACTAACGGAGCCCATCATGGAACAGAGAAAAATCACACGCAGCGATCTGGTGAGCATGTTTCTGCGCTCCAACCTGCAACAGGCGTCCTTTAACTTTGAACGCATTCATGGGCTGGGTTTTTGCTACGACATGATCCCCGCCATTAAGCGCCTCTATCCGCTAAAAGAAGACCAGGTCGCCGCGCTAAAACGCCATCTGGTGTTCTTCAATACCACGCCAGCGGTGTGCGGCCCGGTTATCGGCGTCACCGCCGCAATGGAAGAGGCGCGAGCCAACGGTGCGGAGATTGATGACGGCGCCATCAACGGTATCAAAGTCGGCCTGATGGGCCCGCTGGCCGGGGTCGGCGATCCGCTGGTGTGGGGCACCTTGCGCCCGATCACCGCCGCGCTTGGCGCGTCACTGGCGCTGTCCGGCAACATTCTTGGCCCGCTGCTGTTCTTCTTTATTTTCAATGCGGTGCGGCTGGCGATGAAGTGGTACGGCCTGCAACTCGGCTTTCGCAAAGGGGTGAATATTGTCAGCGATATGGGCGGCAACCTGCTGCAAAAACTGACCGAAGGTGCCTCGATTCTTGGTCTGTTTGTGATGGGCGTGCTGGTCACCAAATGGACGTCAATCAACGTGCCGCTGGTCGTTTCGCAAACGCCGGGAGCCGATGGCGCCACCGTCACCATGACCGTGCAGAACATTCTCGACCAGCTTTGTCCCGGCCTGCTGGCGCTAGGGCTGACGCTGCTGATGGTGCGTTTGCTCAACAAAAAAATTAACCCGGTATGGCTGATCTTCGCCCTGTTCGGCTTAGGGATTATCGGCAATGCGCTGGGCTTCCTGTCCTGATTCTTCGCCCCGGCCAGAGCGCCGGGGCCATCGCTCAACATGAGGTGGTTTATGAAAACAACAGCTTTGCGTCTTTACGGTCAACGCGACCTGCGCCTGGAAACCTTTGATCTTCCGGACATGCAGGAGGATGAAATTCTGGCAACGGTGGTCACCGACAGCCTGTGCCTTTCCTCCTGGAAAGAGGCCAATCTGGGGGAAAACCATAAAAAAGTGCCCGACGATGTGGCGACTAACCCCATCATCATCGGCCACGAATTTTGCGGCGACATTCTGGCCGTCGGTAAAAAGTGGCAGCACAAATTTCAGCCGGGCCAGCGCTACGTGATCCAGGCCAACCTGCAACTGCCCGATCGCCCGGACTGCCCCGGTTACTCCTTCCCGTGGGTGGGCGGCGAAGCGACACATGTGGTTATCCCAAACGAGGTCATGGAACAGGATTGCCTGCTGGCATACGAAGGCGAAACCTACTTTGAAGGCTCGCTGGTTGAGCCGCTCTCCTGCGTGATTGGCGCCTTCAACGCCAATTATCATCTTCAGGAAGGCACCTATAACCACACGATGGGGATCCGCCCGCAGGGGCGCACGCTGATCCTCGGCGGCACCGGCCCGATGGGGCTGCTGGCGATTGATTATGCGCTGCATGGGCCGGTTAACCCGTCGCTGTTAATCATCACCGATACCAATAACGACAAGTTAAGCTATGCGCAGAAACACTATCCGTCGGAGCCGCAAACGCTGATTCATTATCTCAATGCAACCGACGCCTCGTACGAGACGTTAATGGCGCTTAGCGGCGGCCACGGTTTCGATGATATTTTTGTCTTCGTGCCCAATGAAGAACTGGTTACCCTCGCTTCTTCACTGCTGGCGGCCGACGGCTGTATGAACTTCTTCGCAGGGCCGCAGGATAAACACTTCAGCGCGCCGATTAATTTCTACGATGTGCACTACGCCTTTACCCACTACGTGGGCACGTCGGGCGGCAATACCGACGATATGCGCGCGGCGGTCAAACTGATTGAAGAGAAGAAAGTGCAGGCGGCGAAAGTGGTAACTCATATTCTGGGGCTGAATGCCGCGGGCGAAACCACGCTGGAATTACCTGCCGTCGGCGGCGGGAAAAAGCTGGTGTATACCGGGAAATCCCTGCCGCTTACCTCGCTTACACACATTCAGGATGAAGGACTGGCGGCGATTATGGCGCGTCATCGGGGCGTCTGGTCTGGTGAGGCGGAGCAATATCTGCTCGCACAGTGCGACCCAATATGCAATTGATTGCTGAAGCGGAAAGGTTTGCATGAGAGAGTAAGCAAAAGCGTTCTGGCAACAATTCGCGCCAGAACGCTTTTACATCTCACAAAAAATAACTTTTAGTGAACCGCGTACAGCGCTCTGTTTTCCAACCACAATCTCAACATCTCGCCCCAGTTTTACCAGGCATTCGAGCATTTTCGCCTCACTAATTCCGCGAAACTGACCTCTCAGTAAATTAGACAATTTAGGTTGTGTCATACCGAGGATATGTGCGGCCTGCTGTTGGGTTAATCCCTTACGTTGCAGAATTTCACTAATAGCCTGCGCCAACTGCGCTTTCAGTTGCATCTGTTCGGCATCATGAATACCGAGATCTTCATAAACATTGCCACAGCTAACATCCACATTTTGAGACATATCATCCCCCCTGCGCATGGCGTTGAGCGGCCCTGAGCCGCTGATAAATAAGATCGATTTCCGGTTTTGGCGTGCTGATTCCGGAAGAGGATTTTTTCTGAAATGCGTGTAAGACATACACCGCATTACGCAAGGTAATGGTATAAACCGCACGCCAGGTATTACCGTGAAAATCTTCCACAACCTCCAGAACACCTGAACCCCCAAAGCCTTTTAGCGGCTTGGCCTGAGGATGTCTCTGCCCCTGCTGCGCAAGCCAAAGCGCGTAACCAAAAATATCCTGGACATGCTCCGGCATCGCCTGGAGATCCTTTTTTGACTGTCCGACCCAAAACAGAGGCTTGCTCATCCCTCCTCCTGATTATATCCATATAGGTATAAATATCCATCGCCATAAGCGGAGAATAAAACAACGGTATCCATGCGGTATGAAAGATAATTCCAACCTGCGAGGCGCTTTCCAGAATATCTCTCCAGCTCCGTGAACCCCGTCAGCAAGTCTTATCACCATGCGTGATAGCATAGTCATCAACCCCTTAATTCCCTGATTGTCTGGAGAAAGAATGGAACTGCTGCTGTTAAGTAACTCGACGCTGCCGGGTAAGGCCTGGCTGGAACATGCGCTACCGCTGATTCGTGGCGCGCTGAACGGTCGCCGTTCGGCGGTATTTATTCCCTTCGCGGGCGTGACGCAAACGTGGGACGCCTACACAGCAAAAACGGCAGCGGTCTTTGAGCCAATGGGCGTGACGGTCGTCGGTATTCATAACGCAGCCGATCCGATCGCTGCCATTGAAAATGCAGACCTGGTGATTGTCGGCGGCGGAAATACCTTCCAGTTACTGAAAGAGAGCCGCGAGCGCGGGCTGCTGGCACCGATTGTTGATGTGGTGAAACGCGGCGCGCTCTACATCGGCTGGAGCGCGGGCTCGAACCTGGCTTGCCCAACCATTCGTACCACCAATGATATGCCGATTGTCGATCCACAAGGTTTTGGTGCGCTGGGGCTGTTCCCGCTGCAGATTAACCCTCACTTCACCAATGCGCTGCCGGAAGGGCACCAGGGTGAAACACGCGAACAGCGGATCCGCGAACTGCTGGTTGCCGCGCCGGAGCTAACGGTGATTGGTTTGCCGGAAGGTAACTGGATTCAGGTGAGCGGTGAAGTCGCGACGCTTGGTGGGCCAAATACCAACTATCTGTTTAAAGCAGGTGAAGAGGCGGTACCGCTGGAAGCGGGACACCGCCTGTAAAGGTCGTTGCCGGATACGCGCAGCGCATCCGGCATCAAAACGCACTAATAATCATCCCGTTCGTCATCTTCATCCGGCTGCTCCAGCACGCTGTAAGCCACCGAGCAGAAGAGCGAGTTAAGACGCTGCATATCGCCCAGCAGGCCAAGGTGCAGCGAGCTGGTTTCAATACTCTGCACGTTTTGTTGATGCAGACGATCGACATGCGCGTGCGAGTAGCGGCGATTCAGAATGCGAAAACGATGCTTACTGCGTCGCAGACGACGAGCGCTGGTGACGTCGCCGGAGAAGAACACCGACATCGCCAGTTGCAGGTTACTCAGCAACTGTTCGTAAAGTGCATCCAGCTCCTTCAACCCTTCAATCGAGAATGCGCGACGGGCCGCCAGCGACTTATCGGCAATTTCGCTGCCCATACGCTCCACAATATCTGACGCCTGTTCGAGGTTGAGCGACATCTCGATAATTTCCGCCCAGCGGCGCGACTCCTCTTCCGCCAGTTCATCCTTTGGCATCCGCGCCAGATAGAGCTTGATGGCGGTGTAGAGCACGTTGATATCATCCGCCAGCTTACGCAGCTCTTTCTCTTCACGCGGCTCGCCGTGCATCACCTTTTTCAGCCCTTCCAGCATCTGCTCCATCGCGTCGCCGATGCGCAGCGCTTCGCGCGCGGCATTGGCCAGCGCCAGCGTAGGCGTGTCGAGGGCGGTGGTATCGAGGTGTTTTGGCTTCAGGCGCGCGTCCAGTTCGGGTTCATCGCGAATCATTCGTTTGCAGAAACGCGCCATCGGCTCGGCGAATGGAATCATCACCACGCAGCGAATCAGGTTGTAGAAGACGTGGAAATAGATAACCAGTTCCGATTCCGGCAAGGGAAGTTTCTGCAGCGTATCGGCCAGCACATGGACGAATGGCAGGATAATCAGGCTACCCACCAGCTTAAACAGTAAACTGCCCAGCGCCACGCGGCGGGCCGCCGCATTGGCCGCGCTGTTGTTGAGCATCGCCAGCAGGCCAGAGCCGAGGTTGGCGCCAATCACCAGACACAGCGCCACCGGGAAAGAAATGATCCCCGCGGTGGTCAGCGTGGCGGTCAGCAGCACGGCGGCCAGGCTCGAATAACTGATGATGGCGAACATCGCGCCAATCAGCGCATCCAGCATGATATCGCCAGTCAGCGAAGCGAAAATCACCTGTACGCCGTTGGCCTGGGTGATCGGCGTGACGGCCTGGACGATGAGTTCCAGCGCCAGCAAAATCAGGCCAAGGCCGATACCAACACGCCCCAGTTGCCCGGCGCGCGACTGTTTGCGGCCAAGGAAGAAGATCACGCCGATAAAAATCAGCAACGGCGACAGCCAGGATAAATCGAAGGTGAGGATACGCGCCATCAGCGCCGTCCCCACGTCAGCCCCCAGGACAATCACCAGCGCAGGCGTCAGGGCGACAAGATCCTGGGCGACGAACGACGTCACCAGCATGGTCGTGGCGTTACTGCTCTGCACCAGCGCAGTAACGCCAATACCCGCGCAGAAGGCGAGCGGTTTCTTTTCAACACTGCGGCTGAGGACGGTACGCAGGCGCGCGCCAAAGACGCGCATCACGCCCGTGCGGACAATGTGGGTGCCCCAAACCAGCAGGGCGACAGCGGAAAGCAGGTGTAACAGAGTTAACACGGAATCAGTTTCTCCTTATTGTTATGGGTTCCTGAGGCTCATCGTGTCGGCCTATTGCCTGATGGCGCTTTGCTTATCAAGCCTACAAACCATCCGGCAGAGATCGCTCACGAACCTTCTTTCAGTATAAGGGTTTACGCACAATAAAGAGACAGGACACTCATTGAGTGCCCTGTTAGTTGTAAGGAAAAGTGACTTCACGCAATATCCGCATAGGAAAATGCTTAACCTGCACACCGTCTGTACCACCATAATGTTCCAACCTTGATAAACTCTGAAAAGGTAAAGAGCAAAATTCCGATATAGGCTGGATAGCCGGGAATAAAATATAAAACAAAATGAATTATTGATACAGAGCAGGTGAAAGAACATAGTCGTAAAAATTCCTGACACACGAGAAACAAGACAGGTATTTTTCTTGAGGCGAAAAATAAATAAATTGAACACAAAAGAGAAACATAAAATATAATATTAAAAACAAACATCGCAATAATAAATAGCCCACTCCAACCGCCAACATTCATTGACATGAAATTCATCAAAAAATGATGTGTATCGGTATAAAAGGGAATATTCCCACGAAATATTGAAAATCCGACATAGATTAATATGGAGATAACATCCATCACGCCCCAAAAGATGTAGATCCTATTTTTTAAATTCATAACATTCATCGCTAATTGTTGGTATCCAGTGCCAGGATTTTCCTTCAGCAGCCCACACATCATCACTTTCAAGATAGCGTTGCGGAATCTCTCTTTGCTCACCATACCGTCTGATCACTGAGCGATTTGAAATGATCTCTTTATTCTCATTATCAATATACTCAGATAATGGTGACCATATCTGGATCTTATCCCTAATTGTATTCATGAAATCCTTTCCTTCAGACATAAATGGTCTTCCTTCATCTCCCATAGATGTAGCACGATTGATAGCCATAACTCCTACATTCAATAATGCATGATAATCGTTATCAGTTGTTTGCCAATAACCTGGACCATACTCCCGTGTTAATGGAACAAAATTGCTACGCGTTGGTGATGGCTTGCCGTATGCCAGCACCTTCATAGAAAAAGAAATTAAAATATTCTTAATAAATAAAGAATCATAGACTGCATCATTTACACAAAAAAGTTCTCCATTTTCAGAAATGAAAAAAGGATATCGATAACCATCATCAGCGTCACGCCTTAAATCAAGTAAGATTAAAAGTCCTCTATCTATATCACTATCTAACTTACTCCAGCTTGATTGGTCATATAGATCATATGAATAATAACTGCGCAAACCATCATTTCTCTTCAATATATAACCATTCAGAGAACCGACCATCCCACCCAATGATTTTTCCAGGTGAAAAATCTCTTTAATCCGGCGTTTTGCCTGAAGTGGATCAATGATATTTTCAAAATCTTTTGGCCTGATATAATCATTTAGTAAATCATAGAGTTCCATATATTCATCAATAACACATATTAATTTATTTATGAATTATGAAGATACACCACCTTTTTAATAAAAAATATATTCAATCACTCATTTAGCGATAAGGACGGTTGCCTTTCAAAAAAATTCCTCCAGCCAAAAGCCGGGGGGAGTAAGTTAATCCGCGTCATACCCCAGATTCGGGGCCAGCCAGCGTTCGACTTCTTCTACGCTCATCCCTTTACGACGGGCATAATCTTCTACCTGGTCGCGCTGGATTTGCGCGACTGCGTAGTATTTGCTGTCAGGGTGGCTGAAGTACCACCCTGAAACCGACGCGCCAGGCCACATGGCGAAGGATTCCGTCAGCTTCATGCCGGTGTGTTTTTCCACGTCCAGCAGTTCCCAGATGGTGCCTTTTTCCGTATGTTCCGGGCAGGCCGGATAGCCCGGAGCCGGGCGAATGCCCTGATAGTTTTCGCGGATCAGTTCTTCGTTGCTGAGGTTTTCGTTTGGCGCATAACCCCAGTAAACTTTACGTACACGTTCATGCAGATATTCTGCAAAGGCTTCCGCCAGACGGTCGGCAAGCGCTTTGATCATAATCTTGTTGTAGTCATCGTGCTGCGCTTCGAAGGCATCGGCCAGCGCGTCCTCTTCCAGCCCGCCGGTGACGGCAAACGCACCGATGTAATCCTCTTTCCCACTCAATTTCGGCGCGACGAAGTCAGAGAGGCAGTAGTTAGCGAAGCCGACTTTTTCCGTCTGCTGGCGCAAATGACGGCTGACGGTGAGCACGTGAGTACGCGTTTCATCACGGTAGATTTCAATATCATCGCCCACACGATTCGCCGGGAACAGGCCAACCACACCACGCGGGTTAAGTGATTTTTCTGCGCTGATTTTATCGAGCATCTCATTGGCGTCTTTAAACAGACGCTGAGCCTCTTCCCCCACAACGTCATCTTCCAGAATACGCGGATATTTACCGGCCAGCGACCAGGTCATAAAGAACGGCGTCCAGTCGATGTAGTTGCGCAGCGTTTCGATGCTGGCTTCCACTTCCTGCACGCCGAGACGGTGGGCCACCGGCGGCGTGTAGCTCGCCCAGTCAAACGCCAGATCGTTTTCACGCGCGGCCTGCAAGGTCACTGGCGGCGTGCGCGGTTTCTTACGCCCGTGCTGAATACGCACGGTCTCGTACTCTTTACGCGTGCGGGCGACAAAGTCGTCACGCTGGGTATCGGAAAGCAGCGCCGCAACCACACCCACGGTGCGCGAGGCGTTCTGCACATACACCGTCGGGCCGCTGTAGTTCTGCTCGATTTTCACCGCCGTATGCGCTTTCGAGGTGGTCGCGCCGCCAATCAGCAGCGGGATGGTGAAGCCCTGACGCTCCATCTCCTTCGCCACGTTAACCATTTCGTCGAGCGATGGGGTAATCAAGCCCGAAAGGCCGATGAGATCAGCGTTCACTTCTTTGGCGGTTTTGAGAATTTTATCGGCGGGCACCATCACGCCCAGGTCGATGATTTCGTAGTTGTTGCACTGCAACACCACGCCGACGATATTTTTGCCGATATCATGGACATCACCTTTAACGGTGGCGATCACCATCTTACCGTTGCTGGAGCCTTTCTCTTTGCTGGCTTCAATGTACGGCTCAAGGTAAGCCACAGCTTGTTTCATAACGCGCGCCGATTTCACCACCTGCGGCAGGAACATTTTACCTTCGCCAAACAGATCGCCGACCACGTTCATGCCGTCCATCAGCGGGCCTTCGATCACTTCAATCGGGCGCGTTGCCTGCTGGCGTGCTTCTTCGGTGTCCAGCTCGATAAATTCGGTAATGCCTTTCACCAGCGAATATTCGAGGCGTTTTTTCACGTCCCAGGAACGCCATTCGGCCTGCTGGGCGTTGGCGGTGTCGTCGGTTTTGCTGCCGCGATATTTCTCGGCGAGATCCAGCAAACGCTCGGTACCGTCATCACGGCGGTTGAGGATCACGTCTTCTACCGCGTCGCGCAGTTCTGCGGGCAAGTCGTCGTAAATCGCCAGTTGCCCGGCGTTGACAATCCCCATATCCATGCCGTTGCGGATGGCGTAGTAGAGGAACACGGCATGGATTGCCTCACGCACCGGGTCATTGCCGCGGAACGAGAATGACACGTTGGAGACGCCGCCGGAGATCAGCGCATGCGGCAGCTCGCGTTTGATGTCTTCACAGGCGCCGATAAAGTCCTGCGCGTAGTTGTTGTGCTCTTCAATCCCGGTTGCTACTGCGAAAATATTCGGGTCGAAGATGATATCTTCCGGCGGGAAACCAACTTCCTCAGTGAGAATTTTGTACGCCCGGCGGCATATCTCGATTTTGCGCGCGCGGGTATCGGCCTGGCCCTGTTCGTCAAAGGCCATCACCACCACCGCCGCGCCGTAGCGACGCAGCAGTTTGGCATGGTGGATAAAGGTTTCTACGCCCTCTTTCATTGAGATGGAGTTAACAATGCCTTTACCCTGAATGCACTTCAGGCCTTTTTCGATGACGTCCCATTTCGAGGAGTCGATCATGATCGGTACGCGGGCGATATCCGGTTCGCCGGCAATCAGGTTGAGGAAACGCACCATCGCCGCTTCGGCATCGAGCATCCCCTCATCCATGTTGATGTCGATAATCTGCGCGCCGCTTTCCACCTGCTGGCGCGCCACATCCAGCGCTTCGCTGTATTTCTCTTCTTTAATCAGGCGCTTGAATTTAGCGGAACCGGTGACGTTGGTGCGTTCGCCGACGTTCACAAACAGGCTGTCGTCGCCAATATTCAGCGGTTCCAGGCCAGACAAACGGCAGGCGACAGGCAGTTCAGGCAACTTGCGTGGCGGCAGCCCGGCAACGGCACGGCTCATCGCCGCAATGTGTTCCGGCGTGGTGCCGCAGCAACCGCCGACGATATTGAGGAAGCCCGCTTCCGCCCATTCGCGGATCTGTTTTGCCATGGTGTCGGCATCAAGATCGTATTCGCCAAAGGCGTTTGGCAGCCCGGCGTTGGGGTGCGCGGTGACGTAGCACTCCGCAATACGCGACAGTTCCTGTACGTACTGGCGTAGTTCATCCGGCCCCAGCGCGCAGTTCAGGCCGAAAGTAAGCGCGTCGGCGTGGCGCAGGGAGTTATAAAACGCTTCGGTGGTTTGCCCGGAGAGCGTGCGCCCGGAGGCATCGGTGATGGTGCCGGAAATCATGATCGGCAGGTCAACGCCCAGCGCTTCAAACTCTTCTTTTACCGCAAAAATCGCCGCTTTGGCGTTCAGGGTGTCGAAAACGGTTTCAATCAGGATCAGGTCGGCGCCGCCTTCCACCAGCGCTTTCGTCGATTCCCGGTATGCGGCCACCAGCCCATCAAAGGTGATATTGCGGAATGCCGGGTCGTTGACGTCCGGTGAGATGGACGCCGTGCGGTTGGTGGGGCCGAGTACGCCAGCCACGTAGCGCGGTTTCTCCGGGGTGCGCGCAGTCCATTCATCGGCACAGGCACGCGCGAGTTTCGCCGCCGCAAAGTTAATTTCCGCCGACAGGGATTCCATCTGGTAATCCGCCATCGCGATGGTCGTGGAGTTGAAGGTGTTGGTTTCGATGATATCCGCGCCCGCTTCGAAGTAGGCATCATGAATGGCGGAGATCACCTCCGGCTTGCTGAGCACCAGCAGGTCGTTGTTACCTTTGAGATCGCACGGCCAGTCGGCGAAACGCGCGCCGCGGAAATCGTCTTCACTCAGACGATAGCTCTGGATCATGGTGCCCATGCCCCCGTCCAGAACCAGAATTCGATCATTTAACTGCTGACGTAATTGTTCAACTTTGCTGCTCACACGCGCTCCCGACCAGACCCAGAGATAAAAAAGGCATCAGGACATACTGGCATAAACCCTGCGGGTGGAAAAGAGAACAAGGCGCTACATGAGACATGTTCACCATGACTCATCGGATCAGTAACGTTGGCGATTGCATTATAATCAGATAAAACGAAAATGATTTCCACGATACAGAAAAGGAGTCCGCTATGGTTGCCACCGTTCCCGCGAAACGCGGAAGAAAACCCGCAGCAGCCGCCGCGCCACAGAGCGGGCAGGTTCAGTCGCTGACGCGTGGGCTGAAATTACTGGAATGGATTGCTGAATCAAACGGTAGCGTTGCGCTGACCGAACTCGCCCAGCAGGCCGGCTTGCCCAATTCCACCACTCACCGTTTGCTTACCACCATGCAGCAGCAGGGTTTCGTTCGCCAGGTGGGCGAGCTGGGGCACTGGGCGGTGGGCGCACACGCGTTTATCGTCGGCAGCAGCTTTTTGCAGAGCCGTAACCTGCTGGCGATTGTCCACCCGATTCTGCGCTCGCTAATGGAAGACTCCGGCGAGACGGTTAACCTGGCGGTGCTCGACCAGAGCGACCATCAGGCCATTATTATTGACCAGGTTCAGTGCACGCAGTTGATGCGCATGTCTGCGCCCATTGGCGGCAAGCTCCCCATGCATGCGTCTGGCGCGGGTAAGGCTTTTTTGTCACAACTGAGCGAAGAACAGGTCACTGGTTTGCTGCACCGTAAAGGGCTGCATGCCTATACCCACGCGACGCTGGTATCGCCGGTACATCTGAAAGAGGATCTCGCCCAGACGCGCAAGCGCGGGTATTCGTTTGACGATGAAGAGCATGCGCTGGGGCTGCGCTGCGTGGCGTCCTGCATTTATGACGAGCACCGCGAGCCGTTTGCGGCAATCTCCATTTCCGGGCCGATTTCACGCATTACCGACGACCGGGTAACGGAGTTTGGCGCGATGGTGATCAGGGCGGCGAAGGAAGTGACGCTGGCGTATGGTGGGGTACGCTAACACCTGTGGCAGGCCTGGAGATAATTATTGGGATCCTGCCTTTCATGCAACACGGCCAGAACCACAATCCCCTCCGCGACCTCCTGGTAGTAAATCACGTGGCTTTCAACAGGAAAGCTACGCACGCCTGAAAAAAGGTCGTCACTGCGGTCGCGGCCTGGTGAGGGATGCTTGTCGAGAATACCCGTCATCGTGGCACGTAATACATTCGCATATGTCTCAGCGACCTCTTTTCCCCATCGTTGCGCAGAGTAAACCCGGATCGCCCGGATATGCGCCTTCGCCATTGTGGTAAACCGCACGCTCATCCCTGAATCGTATCCTTACTTTGCGTTGAGCTCATCATCAGTCAGTGGGCGAAATACGTCATCGGCGCTATGAAGTTCGCCTCTCTCCGCCTGGGCGATAGACTCTGCCAGCACGGATTTCAGGCTCTGTAATTTTAGCTGGGTGTAATGGTCATACTCTTCTGGTGAGATAACAACGGCCACACGTTTTCCATGCTTACTGATTTCCACGGGCTCACGCTGGGCTTTCATCAGTAACTCACCAAACTGGTTCTTGGCTTGCTGTGCGGGCATGCTCTGCATACCGCCTCCTTCCGTCTAAAATGGCTCGAATAGCTCTTAGCAATATCATAGAAAGAAGGCATCGGTTGCTCCAGTGAAATCAACATGACATACGTCCTGATCCAAACTGGAGCCACAATAGAACGCAAAGTCACGTATCACAAATGGCTCGATTCATTCCTGGAAAGAGACTCGCAAAAGTGGGGTTCCAGCACACCATATCGCACGCTAAACCGCTGCCTGCGGCGATAAGCAAAGACATCCTCTACGTGTCCCTCGCGGATGCGCTTTTGCAGCGCGCGCCAGTACTCCGCGCGGAATAGATCGGCATGCATCTCTTCAAACAGCGGGCCGATGCGCGGGTCGGCACAGAGCCAGTGGCGAAACTCCTCCGGGAAGACATCGCCCGGCGAGACGCTGTACCAGGGTTCGCAGGCCAGCTCGTCTTCCGGGTAACGCGGAGGCGGGATATCGCGGAAATTCACTTCCGTCATGTAGCAAATTTCATCGTAATCGTAGAACACCACGCGGCCATGACGCGTGACGCCGAAGTTTTTAAACAGCATATCGCCGGGGAAAATATTGGCGGCGGCGAGCTGGCGAATGGCGTTGCCATACTCTTCAATTGCATCGCGCAACTGCTGTCCCTCGGATTGCTCGAGCCAGATATTGAGCGGCACCATGCGGCGCTCAATGTAGAGATGGCTGATAACGATGTGATCGCCCTGTTCGCTGATTTTTTCCGGCGCTTCCTGTTGTAACAATGCCATTAGCGCGGGCGAAATTTGCCGTTTCTCCAGCACAAAGTTTTCGAACTCCTGGGTGTCCGCCATCCGCCCGACGCGATCGTGCTCTTTCACCAGTTGATAGCAGGCACGAACGTGGGCGGCGTTCATCTCTTTTTGCGGGGCAAATTTGTCTTTGATAACCTTGAAGACGCGATCGTAGCCGGGTAGCGTAAACACCAGCATCACCATGCCACGAATGCCCGGCGCCTCAATAAACAGCTCATCAGTACTGGCGATATAGTGTAGATATTCCCGGTAACTCTCGGTTTTTGCATGCTTCTGGCAGCCAATCGCCATATACAGTTCCGCCGTGGATTTGCCCGGCAGGATCTCGCGCAACCATTCCACCATCGCCGCCGGCAGTGGCGCATAAACCATGAAATAGGAGCGAGCGAAGCCGAAGACAATGCTCGCTTCCGTCGCCGTTGTCAGACAGGTATCGACAAACAGTTCCCCTTCATCCGTGCGGTGAATGGGCACTAAAAAGGGCAACGTGGCGGAGGGCGTCACCAGCTTACCCACCAGCCACGCCGCTTTATTCCGATAAAACAGTTCGTTCGCCACCTGCAGATGCGATTGCTGAAGCATCGCCTGGCCGAAGGTTTCACTCAGATGCGCAATGATGTAGTTGATATCACGCTGTTTATTCTGCCACGGCAGGCGGAGCGGCAGGTCGGTCAGCAGGCGATTGAGCAGCAGCCCCCAGCCATGTTCAGGGAAAAAATCCTTCGCCAGCGGGCGTGGAATGGTGCGAAAGCGGCGCGCAGGCTGAGAGCTAAAAATAAAAAGCCGCTCCGGTGTGAGCGAGCGGTGATCGAATAACCGGCAGTAGACCGAGTTAAAAAAGCTCTCCGCGATTTCAAAGCGAGGGTAATCGGGGAGAAGCGCGGTGTAGTGCTCCTTCACGCGTAACAAAAATTCGGCATCCGCGCCTTTGCCATCGGTGATGCAACGCAACTGCTTCACCACCAGGCCGACGTGATGATCATAAAGGTGAATACGGCTTTTCATCGCCTTTTGCACGGCGTGCCAGTCGGCCTGTTCAAAGCGCTGCTGCGCGCCGGACGTGACTTCCAGAAAGCGCCCGTACTGGGCGTCGAAGCCCTGCAGAATGGTTTGGGCAATCAATAATTCCAGGCCACGCGGCATAGTTATCCTCGTTCAGTGCGCGATGTCGGCCCGGTAGCGGCGCGCCACCGGGCATCGGGATCAGAACTGTGACTCTTCCGTTGAACCGGTCAACGCGGTTACCGAGGAAGCGCCGCCCTGAATAATGGTCGTCACTTTATCGAAGTAGCCCGTCCCCACTTCCTGCTGATGAGAAACGAAGGTGTAACCGTCTTTGCCCGCTTCAAATTCAGGCTGCTGCACTTTCTCAACATAGTGCTTCATGCCTTCACCCTGCGCGTAAGAGCGCGCCAGGTCGAACATGTTGAACCACATGCTGTGAATGCCCGCCAGAGTGATGAACTGGTATTTGTAGCCCATATCCGACAGTTGTTGCTGGAAGCTGGCGATGGTTTTATCGTCCAGATTTTTCTGCCAGTTGAACGATGGCGAGCAGTTGTAGGCCAGCAGCTTGCCCGGATATTTAGCGTGTACCGCCTCGGCAAAACGGCGCGCGAGGTCGAGATCCGGCGTCGAGGTTTCACACCATACCAGGTCTGCATACGGCGCATACGCCAGGCCACGGCTAATCGCCTGCTCAATGCCCGCACGAGTACGGAAGAAGCCTTCGCTGGTGCGCTCACCGGTGATGAATGCGCTATCGTAAGCGTCGCAATCGGAGGTGATCAGATCTGCCGCATCCGCATCCGTTCGCGCAATGACCAGCGTCGGCACGCCCATAACATCGGCCGCCAGGCGCGCCGCAACCAGCTTCTGAATAGCTTCCTGCGTCGGAACCAGCACTTTCCCGCCCATATGACCGCACTTCTTCACCGACGCGAGCTGATCTTCGAAGTGAACAGCCGCTGCACCGGCTTCAATCATCGATTTCATCAGCTCATATGCGTTCAATACGCCACCGAAGCCCGCTTCCGCATCGGCGACGATCGGCAGGAAGTAATCGGTATAACGCGGATCGTTCGGTTCGATACCGGACGCCCACTGGATCTGATCCGCACGGCGGAAGGTGTTATTGATCCGATCCACCACCGCCGGTACCGAGTTCGCCGGATAAAGCGATTGATCCGGATACATGCTCGATGCCAGGTTGGCGTCAGCCGCTACCTGCCAGCCGGAGAGATAAATCGCCTCAATACCCGCTTTCGCCTGCTGCAACGCCTGGCCGCCGGTCAGCGCACCGAGGCTGTTAACATAGCCTTTCTTCGACTCACCGTGCAGCAGTCGCCACATCTTCGCCGCGCCCAATTGCGCCAGCGTGCACTCCGGGTTAACCGAACCGCGTAATTTCACCACTTCCTCAGCGCTGTAGGGGCGACGAATACCTTCCCAGCGCGGTTGAGTCCACTCTTTCTGTAATTCTTCAATTTGTTGTGTACGGGTTTTCATGTGCAGATGCTCCATATTGTTATGTGGTGATTTACGCTAACAGGCGGTAGCCTGGCAGAGTCAGGAAGTCGATAAGGTCGTCGGAGGTGGTGATCTGCTCCATCAGGCGCGCGGCGGCATCGAAGCGCCCACTGCTGAAGCGGTGCTCTCCCAGCTCTTCCTGAATCACCAACAACTCTTCGGCCAGCATCTGGCGGAACAGCGCTTTGGTGACGGCTTTGCCGTTGCTCAGGGTTTTCTGATGATGGATCCACTGCCAGATAGAGGTACGGGAGATTTCCGCCGTTGCGGCATCCTCCATCAGGCCGTAAATCGGTACGCAGCCGTTGCCGGAGATCCACGCTTCGATGTACTGCACCGCAACGCGAATATTGGCGCGCATCCCCTCTTCGGTACGTTCACCGTCGCAAGGGGCCAGCAGTTGCTCAGCGGTGATAGGCGCATCGTCGCTGCGGGTCACGAATAACTGATTTTTATGCTCGCCGAGCACATCGTTGAAAACGGCCATCGCGGTGTCCGCCAGCCCCGGATGCGCCACCCATGTGCCATCGTGACCGTTGTTGGCTTCCAGCGATTTATCCGCTTTGACTTTATTGAGCACCTGCGTATTTCGCTCGGCGTCTTTGCTCGGAATAAACGCCGCCATGCCGCCCATCGCGAACGCGCCGCGTTTGTGGCAGGTTTTAATCAGCAGGCGCGAGTAAGCGCTGAGGAACGGCTTGTCCATCGTCACTACCTGGCGGTCAGGTAACACGCGGTCGGGGTGGTTTTTCAGGGTTTTAATGTAGCTGAAGATGTAATCCCAGCGGCCACAGTTCAGGCCGACAATGTGATCGCGCAGCGCGTGCAGGATTTCATCCATCTGGAAGACGGCGGGCAGCGTTTCAATCAGCAGAGTGGCTTTGATGGTGCCGCGCGGCAGGTCAAAGCGATCTTCCGCATAGCTGAAGACGTCACTCCACCAGGCCGCTTCCAGCCAGGCCTGGGTTTTCGGCAGATAGAAGTACGGGCCGCTGCCTTTCGCCAGTAACGCTTTGTAGTTGTGGAAGAAGTAGAGCGCGAAATCAAACAGGCTGCCCGGAATGGCTTCACCGCGCCAGGTAACGTGTTTCTCCGGTAAATGCAGGCCGCGCACGCGACAAATCAGCAGCGCGGGATTGGGTTTCAACTGGTAGATTTTCCCCGCTTCATTGGTGTAGCTGATGGTGCCGTTCACGGCATCGCGCAGGTTGATTTGCCCATCAATCACTTTGTTCCAGTCCGGCGCCAGCGAATCCTCGAAATCGGCCATAAACACTTTTACGTTGGCGTTCAGGGCGTTAATCACCATTTTGCGTTCAACGGGGCCGGTGATCTCTACGCGGCGATCCTGTAAGTCTTCCGGGATACCGCGAATTTTCCAGTCACTGTTACGAATGGAAGCGGTTTCCGAAATAAAATCAGGCAACTTTCCGTCATCGATATCCTGCTGTTGCTGAATACGCGCAGCCAGCAGTTTATTGCGCTGCGACGTAAAGCGCGTCACCAGTTCACTGAGAAATTCAACGGCTTCTGCCGTTAAGATCTGCTGCTCCTGCCCGGTAAAAGGTTCGGTAAACGCCAGTTCATCCGCCGTTGTTGCCTGTTGTGTCATTGTGCTGATCCTCATTATGTATTCCGATCGATCCCCCAGGGGTGAACGGACGATCGCTGCATAGTTTTCATTCAACACTTTTAAGACTATCCAGGAATTAATAAAAATCAAAAACGATTTCCATTTTTAAATTAAATTGCATGTAACATGATGATTAGAATGGAATTAAAATTTTTTAATTGATTGAGGTGCTTTTCGGAAATGAAAAAGGCACCCGAAGGTGCCTGAGGAAGAGTGCTGAAACGCTTTAGGATCGAGAGATGTAGACGATCAGTCCAGCGTTGGATTCATATTCCGCAGATCGTATGGCGTGATCTGGTAGACGTAATAGTTGAGCCAGTTAGCAAACAGCAGGTTGCCGTGGCTACGCCAGGTGGCGCGAGGTTTGTTTTGCGGGTCGTTTTTCGGGAAGTAATTATGCGGCACTTCCGGGCTAAGGCCGGCATCAACATCGCGGAAATATTCTCCCGCCAGCGTATTAGCATCATATTCCGGATGACCGGTGACAAACGCGATGCGCTTATCTTTACTGGCGAACAGGTAAGCATCCCCGTCTTCCGTCTCCGCCAGGATGTCGAGGTCGGTATAGTCGCGGATCAGGGCCGCCGGGAAGTCGGCATAGCGTGAATGCGGTGCAAGGAAACTGTCATCAAAGCCGCGCGTGAGGAGGGCATGAGGTTGCAGAATGTGGTGCTCATAGACGCCGGAGAGCTTGTCGGTGCGGGTTTGTTTCGGGATACCATAAAGGATATTCAATGCGGCCTGCACCGCCCAGCAAACAAAGAGCGTTGAGGTGACATGATCTTTTGCCCATTCCAGTACTTGTTTAATCTGCGGCCAATAAGCGACATCGTTAAACTCCACCAGGCCCAGCGGCGCGCCCGTCACAATCAGGCCATCAAAGTTCTGATCGCAGATTTCATCGAAATTACAGTAGAAGTTATTCAGATGTTCAGCGGGCGTGTTGCGAGACTCACGGGCATCAATACGCAGCAGTTGAATATCCACCTGTAGCGGTGAGTTGGACAAAAGACGCAGGAACTGGTTTTCCGTTTCGATTTTCTTCGGCATCAGGTTGAGTATCAGAACCTTCAGAGGACGAATTTCCTGACCTGTTGCACGCGATGCCGTCATCACAAAGACATTTTCATCACGCAAGAAATTGACGGCTGGTAGCTCGTCCTGTACCCGAATCGGCATAACCTTGTTACCTCACAACATACGTATAAACGTTTAGATATCCAGATAGCTGACAATAACCAGGAATAAGTGAAATGTCGAGTCGGCATGTGAAAGGTGAGAAAGTTTCACTAACAACATTACCGTAGAATATAAGAATAAATAAAAGGAGTAATTATGGTTATTAATATTCGCCGTTCCCGGCACGATGAAGGGGAAAAACTGGTCGCTGTCTGGTGCCGTTCTGTTGATGCCACGCACCATTTTTTGTCTGCTGAGTATCGGGCTGAGCTGGAGACGCTGGTACGCTCATTTTTACCGGAGGCGCCGCTGTGGGTTGCGGCCAATGCGCAGGATGAACCGGTTGGTTTTATGCTGTTGAGCGGGCAGCATATGGATGCATTGTTTGTGGATCCTGATGCGCGTGGCAGGGGGGTTGGCCGTTTGTTGGTGGAACTTGCACTCTCTCAGGCGCCGGAGTTAACGACTAATGTGAATGAGCAGAACGAGCAGGCGGTTGGGTTTTATAAGAAGATGGGGTTTAAGGTTACAGGGCGCAGCGAGGTGGACGATCTTGGGAAGCCGTATCCGCTATTGAACCTGGCGTATTTGAAGGGGTAGTGCGGTGTGTTACCCGGTGGGCGGAGCTTACCGGGTCTTCGGGGCTTTTCCCGCTGCAACGCAAAAAGGCCATCCTTTCGGATGGCCTCCTGCT
>NZ_JAYMYY010000009.1:0-144242 GCF_039889165.1 Pseudocitrobacter cyperus
TGGACTTCTCCCGCCCCGGAAAACCGACAGATAACCCGTTTATTGAATCGTTTAACGGAAGCCTGCGGGATGAATGCCTGAATATTCACTGGTTCCTGTCGCTGGAAGATGCGCAGGATAAACTCGAGAAGTGGCGCAGAGAATATAATCATGAGAGGACACATTCATCATTAAATGACATGACTCCGGCTGAATTTATCCGGAGCCTGCAAAAAGACGAAGAGCTCTGATTTAGCACTCCATTGATTTTGGGCCAGGGTCATGAAAATAAAAAATAACTTTCACGTATGGAACTGATGGGGGGATTCAACTGAATCAGAAATTAAAAATCATAATTTATAGGTGGCTGGTTTTTTATATTCCTGCATCATATCTCTGATACAGGAACAGTCACAGTGAATGGCTATAAATTATTAGTAAACAGAATGTCTATCTCTCACCTGCATGGCGGTACTTATGAATAGGCTCACCTGTTTGGGCGTGCACAGCTAGAACAGGATAGACAAAGGGGCCGTGGCTGCTGGCGTCAGTAGCTTGTGCATATTCATCATCTGTTTTAGGTAGATTGTTTTCAGGGCATAAATAAAAAATCATTGGTGCACGAATGCTGAATTCAGATGGTTCAAGTATGTAGTCCCGCTTAATTACCTCTTGTTGCGCTTTGTTTAGTGTTGGATTGGCTATAAAACGCACGGGGATTACGACCTCCCATGCGGTATCTTTGCGCGGAGGGGGGGCTGCAGGAATAATCAGTTCCGGCGAGTCCAGAAATCGCGCCAAAACAAAGTCCTTAAACGCCGAACTACCCCAGTCATAGGCTCGCACATGCTGGCGCCCGTTAACGGTGATAATTACCGTAGGGCTTAGTGTACGGGATATGCCTTCCGGGTTTTCCATTGACGCATAAGTCACTTTTACTTGCCCCTTCTGTTCGATTGCTGACAAAAAAATTGCCAGCGTGCGGCTATGCACTGCGCGATGGATGAGCGGGATTTCCTGCGCGTGGGCCGCTTGCGGCGGTTGAAATTCTACCGTCGCACGCCAGACCAGATCGTTGTCTCCCAGCAAAACAGGCGAAAACGTCGTACTGGGGAAATACCCTTTTCGGCCGGCCCCCTTCTCAATAGCATTGCCTGGAGCGACCTCCATATAGGTTCTTACATCAGTACGAGCTTGTTGCGCCGAGACGCCAAACTCTTCAGCAATCATGCGCGAAGTGACTTTTCGTTCCCACAGTAGCTGGCGCTCAATATAGCGCAAGCGCAACCATTGTGCGTGACTGAGGGGGGATTTGTGTTTATCAAGAAACATTGAGTAGTACATATCAGTTTTATTCTTATTTGCAGGTTAATCAATTGCGGTTTGATATACGGACTAAGTATAGAAGGCGAATGACATCAAAACAAATAACATTGTTATCAAATAAAATTAAGCAAAGTTTCTTTGCTTAATTGGGCGGGGAGTACTATAGTGACTTCCGTCTCAGAGGGAGAATGTTATGTCACTAGGGTTTTTGGAGCAGGCTCGTAATGAATCTATGGCACGCCGCGAGCTGACGATTCAATCTCACGCGTTGCTGGTAGTGCGGACGCTGGATTCAATATACAGCGCCCTACAGCGCAATCCGTTTGATGGCTTCGAGCTTGATGCACTGGCGGCAATTATGTATCTCTTTGACGCCATGCTTTATTATGCTGACCGCGAGCGCCAGCCAGGTATGACGCGTAAAGAAGCAGAGCTATGTCTGGTTGGGCACCTCAATGAAGCCTATCCGGGACAAGAAGCGTCCGACTACGCGCAAGTTGCCAGCAAGATTTTTGCGGCGATCAAAGACCCTTTCCGTCTCAGTTATTACGACTTCTCGCAACGAACGCATTCCGAAGAGCAGATAGTCCGTCTGGTACGCTATGACCAGCTATCCGGCTCAGATGATATTCTCTGGTCGCTGACTGATGAAGGAATGCTGTTCTATACCCTCCGTTTGGATGAAACGCCGATAGAACGCGCTGCGATTCTGGCTTGGCGCACGCTTAAAACCATCCGTCGCGGTGAGATTGACAAGGCAGTACACCAGATCCAATCAACGCAGCGGCAACTGGAGCAATATCTAATTGGGATGCGGATGAAAGTGCGTGCTGCCCAGTCTGGTGATTTGAGTGCATCTTATGCACACGATATCCGTCCCGTACTCAATGATTCCTTTGATAAAACCCGAGAGGTTTTGGAACATATCCAGAACTCAATGTCGGCCATTACCGAAATGCTGGTTGAAGGAAATTCGAAATTAAATCCCGACAAATTAAATAAGCTACGTAGGGCACAGGAGATTTTTGCTGAGGTCTGCGCTTTTACGCAGCGCTATCAAGACTGCTTACTTGATGTTAACAAAGATTTTGAGCGAGCTCGTCTGAAACTCATTATTCCCAGAGATAATACCCTTTTCCGGGAAACGCTTGAAAAAGGTGCACTCAAGCCCTTGCTGTCTCATTCCCCCGACACTGTCGAAAAGGAAATCGATGGTCTCACCGCACGCCTGTTGGCTCCCCGAAGACAGGATGATGATCGGCACATTCTGTTTGACCTTGAGGCGCTGCTGAACCTTTATCTCGATAGATTTGAACAGGCGCTTCCACATGAGATACAGGACCCCACCGATCAGCCTGTAGCTATTGAAACCAACCTGCGAGGTATCCCTGAGTCTGTCATTAAAAAATGCAGCGATTGGGTTAGTGACCGATTGAAGAATTGGGGGCATGTGAGCTTTAGAGATGTTTTTGACGCCTATGAGTGCGAAGAATTATCCGAACAAGAACAACAGGTTTGTTTACTTCATATTGGCAGCCTGGCAGCTAACAGCGATCCCGCAATAGAAGTGGAGATAGACGACGCTATCGAAACAACGCTCTGGCGGGCTAACAATATCAAACTGTTAACGGTTGCTCCCTTACACCCCTTTGAGGAGTAGTTATGTACGACAATGAGCATCAACAAGTTAAACGCTACGCCGAGATTGCCACGCAGGCAATTATGAATTCACTGGGATATAAAATGGGGGATGAGCTGATTCAACGTGCGATTGATCTGCAAGGTGATGCCCTGTTCGCAGAGATTATCCGTGGCGTCGCGACAGGTATGAAATTGCGGTATCTCGGGATTCATGAGACCTACGGGGTATTACTGGCTGCAGATGGCCGAGGTCCGTTTTCCCCATCTTTGGGTTGGCTGAACAAACGCTTGCTACCTGAAACAATGGCTGAGCAACAGGGTAAGGAACGGAAAGAACAGCGCCTGTTTGCAGGCTTAACTCTGATTGCGTTGCTGGCTGATTTGTTTCCAACTCCAGACACCGTTCGTGTCGAGTTCGGTCAGAGTAACGCCATTAATGCCGCCTCGGTGGTAGCCAGGCTCAATAATGTTGCCGACCAGGTGATTGCCCAGCGCAAGGCCGAGGGTGACGATACCGTAGATGGCCTACTTATGGCGGCCAGGTTTGTGCAGGAAGAACGTATTCCCCGTATTCACGACGAAAAGGTAGGGCGTGTCTCGAGTATTCGCTCGCAAACAGAAATGGCAACGCGCTGGATACAATTGCTGCAGGAGGAAGGCTTTCTGGCCGAAGACAGCAGTCTGTCGGGAGAGTCCGACTGGTATCCGACCCAAAAACTCAAACATTATCTGCGCCATACTGGCATCGAAGAGACGGTGCGTTTTGTCATGAGCATCAGTCCAGCCGTAGAAGAACGGTCGTCCGATTTAGCTGAAAGCGATCTTGCAGCATTAGCAGATACCCTGGAGTTTCCTTCGCTCAATGAACGTCCAGTTACAACTGGAACCACAGAAACGCAACGCTTGAAGGAGATTTAAGCATGTGGCTGATTAAACGGGTTTATATGGATGGCGCAGGCCATGAAGAAGCTTTCTACAAGGACCTCACACTGGACTATATTGGCCTGTCTCAAGCGGTCGGTAGCCCTGTTGTTGAAGGCCTGCGCTCGCCCGTCAGGAATGTGAAGGTGGTGACCAGTACTTATCAGCAGCTTGTAAATGGGGGCGGTAAGTCAACCTACATCGCGCTGCTGTTATCGATTTTTGAGCCGTCCGTTAGTGACTTCACCCAATATCTGGCAAATCATCGCCAGAGTGAATACCACTACCGCAATTACTTCTATAAAGAACTCTCTGTTGTTTTGGTTGAGATGGTCAATGAATCAGGACAAACGTTATTACTGGGACATGCTCATCAGCGTAATGGAGATGATGTTGACCGCACACTGTTTATTTGTGATGCGCCCGACTCCCTGATGGGCGCGCCGTTTGATGAAGTCCCTTCTTATTCCCGTGCGGAACGGAATTCTGAGCTACGCCCCTATGCCAATAGCCTGCGCAGTTTTGATAGCTGGCTTAATCTCAAGGCAGGTAGTGAAGGCGGCATGCATTGGCGTAAAACCACCAGACAGAACGAGTGGCGCGCATTTTTACTGGAACAACAAATTAACGTTGATCTTATCAAAACAATGGTGACCTTCAACTCCGAAGAAGGTGGCCTGACCCGTTTTATCGAATACAAAACTGAACATGATTTCCTTGGCGCGTTCTTCGCCTGCACCATGTCTAAAGATGCGGCTGAGCGGCTGCGGGAACTGGTAGCGCATGAAGTTGAACGTCAGGGAGAGTTAGAGGGGATCCGTCGTAACGAGTCCTTCCTGAAGGATGTGCTGGCTAACTGGCTGGCGTTTCTTGATCCGGCTAAACAGCTGGAAAGCATCCAGGCGCAGCAGCAACTGCTGGATGATGGCTTCCGGGAAGCAATGCGCGATCTCGCAGCCTTTGTCGGGGATGCTCAGGTTGAACAGACGCAGCTTGAAGATAACATGGATAGTTTGCAAACGCATATTGGCCAGGCGATGTCTCTGCGTGAGCAGTTAGGTAAGCGCAGAGCACTGCTTGAATATGATCTCGTGCAGCATCAGTTCGACAAACAAAAAGTGATAGTCGATGCGCTTCAAGACGAAGCCGATACCAATCAGCGCCAGATTGAGATTACTCACGCTGCTATAGACTACAAAGCCTACGCTAAGGCCCTGAATGAGTACCGCCAGGCAGATGAAGATCTTAAGGTATTCCAAAGTGAAACAGAAAGGCCGCTACAGGTGATTTTCGAGCGTACTGCTAGCGAGGCCTTGGGTACATTAGAGTGGGCAATCGACAGACATCGCCAGCAGGAGGTTACGCTTGAGGAAGAATTAGGGCAGATTGATAGGGAAAGTAATACCCTTAAACAATCATACGACGAACTACAAAAGATGCAGGGTGGCCTGGAGGCGGATCGTGAGAGATATAAAAGAGACAAACAGCAGGGCGAATCGCAACGGAATCAATTATGTGAAGCTGGGTTGATCCAGAAGGATGAAACACCAGTAGCAGCCCAATACCGACTGGAATTAACCTTACGCGATGCAAAGCAGAGTGAAGAACTGGTTAATACAATTCTTCATCAGAAAGAGCAGGCGCTGGAAGCACAGCTGAATGTTGTGCGGGAGGCATCAATTGAGAAAAGTGAGGCCCAGCAAAAACTCATTCTGGCTGAACAAAAACACCAGTCAGCTGTGGATAGTGCTTTAGTTTTAGCAAAAACCTATCAAAAACTGCCAACGTCAATGCAACATGATCTGGATATTGAAGACACGAGTTGGCACAGCGAGCTGTGTGGATTGCAGCTCGACAAGGTATTGAATGCGAACTCTCAAACGCTGAATGGAATGAAAGAGCGTTTACTGCAAGCCCGGCACGAACTGGACGAGTTAAGGATGACGGGACATGAACTGGTCGCTAAGCAGGTCAATGAGGCACTTGAAGCGTTTTATACGGCGGGCATTGCTCGGGATAAGCTCTGGACATTTCCACACTATTTGGCCTCTGTTTACAACGATGATGCACAAAAGATTGCAGCGGTGATCGATCAAAACCCTGGTCGCTACCTGAGCTTGGTCGCACTCGACAATGTAACGTTTGAACAGGTCTGTAAAATTAGTGAGATCCTACCCTGGAAGAAGGCACCTATTGCGATTTACCTGCTGGATGAAGCACAAGATCTCCGCCGAGAAACGTCTGAATTAGTACAAGTCGTCCTCTCAAACCCCGATAAGCACGGATATAGCCAGGCCGCTTACGAAGCCCGGCTGCAAGACCTGGAGAATATCGTAGCGTCGCAGGAAGTCAGTGTGAAGGCTGCGAAGAGCGCCCTTAATGTACTGGAATCTTTCAGGAATGACTGGCGTCTGCATTACGAACAGTATGGTAAGCATTGGGCGGGACTGCTTGACCAACGGGAGCTGGCTCTCTTAATACTGGAAAATGCTGATGCAGCACTTAAGCAAGCTGAGCATGATGAGCAAACACTGCGTGACGAGAAGAGAAATGTCCAGGTGCGGTTAAACAACGCCCGACAGCAGAAAATTCAGGCAGAAAAAACACATGATAAACTGAGTCTTTTTGTAGAAACAGAATGGGCGAAGCGTGAAACGGCGATAATGAAACTGGAGCAGTTAGCTGCACAGATTCAGCGAAACAAGGGCACTCTTTGCACCCAGAAAGAGAGACTGGAACGACTGAGCGAGATCGAGAAGAACAAGCTCTCCGAGAAAACCCTTTTAAATATCCAGATGGGCAACTGGAGTAATCTGTGTAACGAGCCGTTCTATTCAGAGATTACGGCGACTGACGGTATGGCAGGACGAAGCCCCGAAGATGCCCATGAGATGGCAGCTCAGGCGCACAAAAAATTGCTCGAAGCAGCCAACGGTGATCAAGTGACCGCTCTCAAGCAACAACTGAAAAATGCTGAACAGGCACAACGTTACGCCTCTGAGCGTTTGACCGCTCAACCCACCTACAATACATATCCGGACGAGGTAAAAGCGGCGGCTATCAATGAGCTAACGGTAATTAATAATCGCATCGTACGCCTCAACGAACAGCAGAAGCAATTCACGCAAAATCTAATTAATTCTCAGGTAACTCTGCAAAATTTTTCCCAAAGCTGTGAGGAGGCTAGTAAAGCAATTGACGAGGATTTTGTTTGGGAAGAGAAGCCCATTGAGATAGAGACAATCCAAACGTCTCTGGCCGAAATCGTCAACAGCCTCCATGAAATTGAATACCAGCTAAAACTTCACCAGGAGCAAAAGAAGCTGCAATTGCAAAAGATTGAAAATGTGAAAGAACGGTTACAGAACGCCAAAACAGCTCAAGCGATGATCCAGCCCATTACGCCGAGCCCTGCCGCGGGTCTACCTGGTAGGATCCTGAGCATCACAGAATATGCTGACGATCTGGCTACACAATGCCAAATGTATGCCGGTCTAAATGAAACGCTAAAACAGCAAAATATACGCGTCTCTACGGTTTGGGGATACTTCCGCAAACGGATCGAAGAAGAGTTGGTCAAGGATCCAGACGCCCGAGCCAGTCAGGAATACTTACGGCAGTTGGACTCAATCGCAACTTATCATGAAGTGCTGGGCGATTTGGACAGGGTCGGTACAGGGATCACGCAGGTATTCGAAGCTGTGCAGGATAGCCTGGAACAATTCCAGCGTTCGATTGATCTGACTGTCACCCATCTGACTGCTCATCTGGAAGGGGCGATTAAACTTCTCAAGCGCGCGATGTCGGTCAAAATTCCTGAGGATTGCCCCGTACTGCCTGGTCGGCCTATTATCAAAATGACCGATAGGCTGAATGATGTTGCCGCTGATCTCAGGGGTTTTGCCAGCAGCCGCTTGCAGCAGTGGATAGCCAAGGGACAGATACCTAGAGCGCCCAATCGGGACGCCTTGACGGCTGATTTGGTTCAGTCGGTATTTGGCGAAGGGGAGCTGGAGGTGCGTTTGCTGAAGACGAATGCCAGCCGTCCACAATGGACTCCTGTCACCCGACTTGAAGGTTCGGGTGGACAGCGCCTTACATCTGCCTTTTTACTGTTTGTGACGGTTGGTAAAGTACGGGAGTACGATACGGGTATTTCAAGTGCAGGATTCTTGTTAGCCGATAACCCGCTGGGTAAATCGAATGCCGATGATCTGATGCGCATTCAAACCCAAATGGCCAAAGCCTATAAAATCCAGCTCATCTACCTGACTGGTATTTCGGATGAAAACGCCCAATCAATGTTTGATAACCATCTCTTCCTGAATAAAGTTCAAAAACTGAGGCGGCGCGATTTGGTAACCGTTGATAAAGAGCGCCATGCCCTGTGGGCGGCTTCTCTGGCTGCTAAGCCACAGTTCGATCCCGTCATTTAAGGTTGATATGAGATGAGTAGCGTAATGATCTGGCTATCCCGATTGGAGTCGACAGCCAATAAACATCGTCTTGCCGCTGGTAAGGCTGTCCGTACAGTGAAAGCTAATGCGGTGCTGGATGAGGTATTACGCGCACACAACCAAGAGGCCTTGAGCCAGGAGGTGCCTGATTTGCTGAGTCAGGCTATTACGGAACTGCTTGAGAGGGACTGGCGGGCTCAGCCTAAGCACAAAGCGAGTTGGCAGCGCTACTGGCGGGGTATGAGCCTGCCAAGTACTTTTGTTTACGAGGGTGCCATCGTTCCTACGGAGACAACATCAGAAATAGCCTGGCATCCTTGGTTGGCCCGACGTATTACAGGACAACTGACCCAGCCAATTAAGGCACGCTTACAACAGCTGAATACGTATCTTTTTCGCCAAACCGAGGGCGACAAGTCACTATTCCCGGGCTTGCTTGGGCATCGTGAGCGGTCTCTCCTTATATTTGGTGACGAAAAAGCTCTGGACTCCTTGCCACCTGATGGCTGGAAGCATGTCGCTCTGACTTTGGCTGATATGGGCGCGTTTCGACGTGCACCACCTTTACCGTATGAGTCATCATGTTGCCATGATCTTCCGGCTATCATTGTTGAAAACTCCGATGTGTATTATCGACTATGCCAACTTAATCGAGTTCAGACTCGTTGGTCACTGGTCATTTATGGCGCAGGTAACAAAGTGTCCGGCCAGGCGGAGTGCGTGTCACAACTCCTTGAGGTCGAACAGGTAAAACAGTTACTTTATTTTGGCGATCTGGATGTTGCGGGCTTAAAAATCGCCCATCAGTTGCAGTGTAAGCTGCTTAGTGATTACGGTATCAACTTACATTTGGATGAATGGCTTTATAATGAACTGATCTTAAATGGTCTAATGACGCCAGAAGGGAACGCCAACAACGAACGGTTTGATTTTGAATTGCAGTGTAGGTGGATGCCACAGTTTGTTTTAC
The DNA here is from genome assembly GCF_039889165.1 of Pseudocitrobacter cyperus. NCBI lineage: Bacteria > Pseudomonadati > Pseudomonadota > Gammaproteobacteria > Enterobacterales > Enterobacteriaceae > Pseudocitrobacter > Pseudocitrobacter cyperus. The sequence goes on from NZ_JAYMYY010000009.1 coordinate 9,295, forward strand.
AAGAAATGAAGACTCTTCTGGCGATCCATCAGCGTCTACCTCAAGAAGGTGTGGCTTCTTTAGGTTTAGTCATATAGTTCGAATCCCAATGTGTTTTTTAGGGGATAGCCTACTTATAATACAGGTGGGCACTCCTATCGGAGAGTAACCTTTACTGCTGATTTATTATTCATCGTGACCGATGATATATATTTGCTAATCATATTGGCTCCATTTATTGAGAATAAAGATCCAACTTTGTGATCTTCCACGCAGTATTCAATTTCATGTCCCATTTTGGGGGCAAATTCCCAAAATAAAATCTCACAATCTATTAATTTTCAATAAATTAAGAGAGAAGGCGAGTCCGGCCTTCGTTAAAAACAGGCGTAAACCTAAAACCGTGCATGCCTTATTCATTAAAATGTGAAATCAACGGCAGTCACAAGAGACCATGTTTCTGGCTTTTGTTTATAAAGCCTCAGTTCGGGGACATTCTACTCACCTTCTACTGCGTCAACCTATCTCCACACCACTTCTGGGCACCTCGGTATTAAGTTAGATATAGCCGGGGGTGACTTTAATATCCTTGTGCTTCAGCATGACGTATAAATTTTGCTCCGGTTTCCTCATTAGTCCGGTTAATACTGTGTGGCAGTGTGAGGAAAAACGACAGTGATAATCGTTGCTCAGCTTAGCAAAGAAGCCGCTTGGCGTAGTGTCCACTTGTTGATGCTGTTGATATTAAATTTCGCTCGCCGGAAGCGCTACCTCGTTTTCGCGCTTCATACAGTAACTTTTCCTTACTGGGCTGTCGTCGGGAGGAGATAGACAAGACAGACTCATCGTGAATTTTACTGCCCTCGGCCTGAATAAATAGGGTGTTATGCAACAGTCGGATGGCGGTGTAGTAGACCCCTGAACCTTTCGCATCTGCCTTTTCGCCTGGTCAGGTTCAGGGGGATCGTTTATGACTACTCGTAACTTGAGATTTACTGCATCATTACTTCGCGAACGAACTCTTTCCTGAGCTGTGTACTATAGGTTTTGCCGTAAAACTGCACCGATGCCTCCGGGCGTTTCGCGTCCGGGCTGACCTGTTTGTTCATCGGCGCGGAGCCGAAGGCTTTGCTGAGCGCTTTCTGCGTTTCAGGTAGGATCAGCCAGTTAAGAAACAGCCGTGATGCCGCCGGGTGCGGGCTGTTGGCGGCAATTGCTGCGATGTTACCGCCACCGGGCATACCGAACTCCGGCACGTAAAATTTCAGCCGTGAGGTGATGGCCCCGGTATTTTGCAGCCCGGCCAGATGGTCTTCCCAGGCGGGCGTCAGCATCAGTTCGCCGTCGTTCAGGCGCGTCAGGCTATCAGCGCCGGATGCGGTACGGGTGATTTTGTCGCTGTTGGCGGCGAACCACTGCCAGCCTTTCTGCCAGTTTTTTACCACCGCTGGGTCAACGCTCTCAGCTTCGCTGTTAAAATTCCCGCCCTGAGTCGTAACGACGCGCTGGATAAACGCTTCCCCCGCGCCGCCGTTGTTCGGGTCGTTATAGCCGAACTTTTTCGGGTTGGCGTCGATAAAGCTCTGTAATTGCTCCAGCGTTTGCGGCAGCGCCCGGTCGCCCATCTGCTGAGGGTCGTAAGCGAACCCGGTTTGGTTGCCCCAGAACGCTACGGCATAACCACGGGTATCAACGTTCTGAATCTGGTGAATGGCATCGCCATAGCCGGGCAGGTCGTCAACCTTTGCCAGTGCTTTCGCCCCCGTCGTTACCGGCAGTTGTGCCACGGACAGGGCAATAACGTCTATTTTGCCCTTTGCTTTGCCCGCTTCCGCCAGCAGCTTGTTCATATTGCCGTCGATACTGCCTTCCGGGATGCGCACCTTAACGCCGTACTGCTGCTCAAAGTCCTTCACAAAGCTGCGCCACTGCGGCTGAAGGTACCAGACGTTAAAGGTCACGCTGCCCTCTTTTTTTGCCTGGGCAACCAGCTCGGCGTTATCCGCAGCCTGTGCCAGCGAGCTGCACAGCAACCCTCCAGCCAACATTATTAGTGCTTTTTTCATTATATTTCTCCTGTAAAAGGTCAGGCTTTCCCTGTGGATTGCGACAGATAGTTCCCCTTCAGCAGCTTCTCGATGATGACCATCAGGATGACGTTGGGGATCACCAGAATCATCGACACCACCGCTGCATCCGGGCGGACGAAGGAGTAGCCGAGGAAAGAGTAAAGAATGGTCGGGACGGTGATAAAATCCGGTGCGCCCAGCACGTATGAAATGCTGAACTCCTCCAGACTTCGCACCAGACAAAAAATGAGCGCCGCCAGGAAGCTTGGTTTCAGCAGCGGTAGATAGGCATTGCAGAAGGTGCCCCACGCGCCGGAGCCTAAGTCGCGGCTGGCATCGATCAGATCCTGCGGCACGGACTTAAACCCTGCCGACATAATGCGAATAGAGTAGGGCAGGGTCAGTACGGTATGGCCGATAACAATGCTGATAAAGGCGTTGTCGATATTGAGATTGATGAGCATGGCGCTGAAGAAAATACCGATCAACATTCCCGGCATCACCAGCGGGATCAGCGTCAGCATCTCCGCCACCGCCTTGCCGCGAAAGGTCATGCGCCCGAAGGCATACGCCGTGGGTAGCGACAGCAGCAGGCTGACTGCCGCCACCGCAGGCGCGATGGTGTAGCTGTTGAACAACGCCTCGGAAAGTGAGGTTTTTTCCCAAACCAGCAGCCAGCGGCTGAACGATAATACGGGCGGGAAAATATCCGGATAACTCCATGGGTGAGCCGGATCAACCAGCGACCAGAGGATCGCCATGCCAAACGGCATACCCAGCCAGAGCAGGTTGGCAACAACGAAGAAAATCAGCGAGATCGTCACCACCCGGCGACCGTTGGTAGTGTGGCTCATTTGACCTCTCCTTTACGGGTGGCGAACGGGGTGATCAATGTGGCAATCAGCAGGGTGCAGATGGCCGCTGTGATCATGATGATCACCGCAATAACCGCAGCGTTGTTCCATTCACCGTACTCCATGGCGGTGGCCTGCATCAGTCGCGCCAGCGAGTAAGTGTTGCGCGGCCCGGCCACCGAGAAGAAGGCGAAATCGCCCAGTGCGCCGATAAACACCAGAATCAGCGTTACCTGTACGGCGGGCAACGTCAGCGGCACCACCACGCCGGTAAAGCTGCGCCAGCGGTTGGCGCCGAGGTTACTGGCAGCGTCCAGCACGTCATTACGAATGGCGTTCACCGCGCCGCCGACCAGGATCAGGGCGAAGGGCAGGTTCTTCCAGATTTGCAGGGTAACCACGCCCCAGCCAAAATCGTCGTTCTGCATCCGCAGCGGCTCGCTGATAATGCCCAGCGCCAGCAGCAGTTCGTTGATGATGCCGTGGTAAGCGACGATATTGACGAACAGGAACGCCGCCACCAGGCCGGGGATAAACATCGGCGCACGCAGCACCGCGATAATGCCCTCTTTACCGGTCATCGGTTTACGCAGCCACAGCGCCAGCGGATACGCAAAAATCACCGAGCCGAACGCCCCCAGCAGCGACACTTTTACCGAGTAGAACAGGGCGCTTTGCAGCACCTCGTCGTGCAGCATGTTGCGCCAGTACTCCAGCGAGAAATGGCTGTCGCCTTCGAGGTTGAACCAGCCCAGGCTCTGGACGATCACCACATAAAAAGTCGATCCCATCAGCAGCAGGATCGTGCCCAGCCCGCTGAGCATCAGCAGCCAGGCGACCGCATCGTTGCGCCAGTTTTTCATGATGCCGGCTCCAGAAAATGGATGGCGTTTTCCGCCAGACGGAAGCAGGCGCGCTCTCCCGGTGCGACCGGCGGCTTCTTGATCAGTTGCAGGCGTACCGACAGCCCGGCGTCGTTATGGCCCCAGGCCTCGGTGAGGTTGCCCATAAAGGCCATTTTGTCGAGCGTCAGAGAGAAGTGGTTGTTACCTGCCTGAGGCTGGCTGACATACTGCGCATCTTCTGGTCTCCAGCAGATGTAGCAGTGCTCCGCACGCGGCGGCTGTGCGGAATGCACATAAAACTCGCCGAGAGCACAGCGTACCCGGTAATAGCCCGGCTGCTCTGCGGGCGTGACCTGCGCGGTGTCGATATTGGCCGCGCCGATAAAGTCCGCCACAAAGCGGTTGGCCGGGCGGTAGTAGATCTCCTCCGGCTTGCCGATCTGCTCGACGTTGCCAGCGTTCAGCACCACGATTTTGTCTGACATTGCCAGCGCTTCCGCCTGGTCGTGGGTGACATAGATTGATGTGAGTTGATACTGCCGTTGCAGCTCTTTGATTTCAAAGCGCACGCTTTCACGCAGCTTGGCGTCAAGGTTGGAGAGCGGTTCGTCAAACAGGATCACATCCGGGCGGGTGATCATCGCCCTGGCCAGCGCCACGCGCTGCTGCTGGCCGCCAGAAAGCTGGGCGGGCATTTTCAGCCGCTGGCTCTCCAGCCCCACCTGCTTCAGCGCCTCTGCCAGTCGGGCCTGCTGTTCGCCGATGGCGACCTTTTTCTGCTTCAGGCCAAAGCAGATGTTGTGCGCCACGTTGAGGTGCGGGAACAGCGCGTAGGACTGGAAGCACATGGCGGTATTGCGTTTCTCCGGCGGCAGCGCGTTGACCGGTTTATCGCCAATCAGAATGCGTCCGCTGTCCGGCTGGTGAAAGCCGCCGATCATTTTCAGTAGGGTGGTTTTACCGCAGCCGCTCGGCCCGAGCAGGGTCACGAACTCCCCCTCTTCTGCGCTGAACGAAATTTCTCTGGCGGCGTAAAAATCACCAAACATTTTGGTCACCTGCTCCAGAACCAGTTTTGACATAAGCCCGTTTTCCGTCGGATGAAAGATGTGAATTAAATTTACACACTAAACATTAAAATTGTGTGACGGCGATCGTCAAAGTTAAAATATGATCAAATAAAATAAAAAAATACATTAAAAACAATAAATTAATTCAGTGTGTATAAAATTATCTTTCGCATTTAAATTTAAGTAGTAAAGTTAATGGCCATCTTACATTCGAGAGGAAAAGAAAATGGCGTTTAACTTTCACCGGGCGGCAGAGGGGATTGTGCTGGCCAACAGCCACCGGGGCTATTCCAGTTGTGCGCCGGAAAACACCGTTCCGGCCTTTGAAGCCGCCCGCCAGGCGGGAACCCACTGTATCGAAATCGATATCCACCTGACGGCGGACAACCAGTTGGTCGTCACACACGATCACCGTATCGACCGGGTGTCCACCGGGCATGGATTCGTTGAGCAGATGACGTACCCGCAACTGCTGGCGTGCGACTTTGGCATGAAATACCATCCGTCGTTTGCCGGAACGCAAATTCCCTTGCTGGCGGATGTGCTGCGCTGGGCGGTGGAAAACGGCATGGGGCTGATTGTTGAAGTCAAACAGCGCAATCGTCATGATACGTTTGTGGCTGAGCTGGTGCGGCTTCTGCGTGAGTTGCCGGAGGCTATTGAACATATCCAGTTGCTGGGCTTCAACCATGTGCTGATCAACCGGGTAAAGGCGCAAATTCCACAACTGGCGTTACAGGTGGTGACGCTTGAGCGGTACAATAACCAGCTTGCGGCGGTGCAGCAGTCAAATGCCGGGTGCGTCTGCTTTGAGTTCGAGTTTGCCCATATCGACGACCTGCGGGCCTATAAAAACGCCGGGCTCGGCGTGCGGATGTATCTGCACGAAATGAAAAACGGCATGACGCCGCTGGAGCAGTACGATTATAAATTCGGCTGTGACAGCCGTCCGGTGATTATCGGCTGGATGCAGGCGGGACTGATTGATATGCTCAGTCACGATAATATTCCGTACCTGCAGGGGCTGATTGAAGAAGCAGGCCTGCGCTGGTACTAGAAAAATAAGGACAGCATGAACGACCACTCTGAACGCCTTGAACTACGCGGTTCGCAGCGCCTGCTGCTGGAACTGATCCGCCGCCATGCGCCAGTAACGCGGGCCGAACTGGCGCGACTGTCGGGGCTGACGGCGGGGGCTATCACCCAGCAGTGCCGGGAACTGATGTTCTCCGGCCTGGTGGTGGAAGGGGAGCGCAATACCGGGCAGCGCGGCCAGCCGTCGCTGCCGCTGCGTCTTAACCCCGGCGGCGGTTGCGCCATCGGGTTGTCGTTCAGTCCTGGCTTTATCGATATGACGGTGGTCGATCTCAGCGGTCGCCAGCTTTTGTCGCTTTCTGAAGCACACCAGGAAAATCAGCCACTGGAGGCCACTCTCGCGCAGATCAAAAACCTGGTGGAGCAGACGCTGAAAAAACGCCAGCTACAGCATGCGCGGATTCTGGGTATTGGCTACGCGGTGCCGGGCTTTCTCAAAGCAGACGGGCGCAAGCGCCACAGCGTGCCGTGGCTGGAAAGCTGGCGCGAGGTGGATTTGCAGCAGGCGTTTGCCGACAACCTGCCGTGGCCGACGTGGGTGGAAAACAACGCCAATGCGTCGGCGGTAGGCGAGTTGTACAGCGGCGAATGGAATGCGTACAGCGATCTGACTTTTATCGATCTCGGTTATGGTATCGGCGCGGGGATTATCTCCGGGCATAAAATGCTGCGCGGCGGGTTCTGCAATGCCGGTGAAGTCGGGATGGCGTTTCCGTCCGGTTCGCCGCGCCCGTCGTATAAGGATCTGGTAGCCACGCTGGAGCGTGGCGGATTTAGTGAAAATCAGCTACCGGAGCTGATTGCCGGGCAGCATCCGCTGCTGGAAAGCTGGTTTGAATGCTGTTGTGGCCAGGTGGAGCAGACGGTGTTCGGCTGCCTGCAGTGGGTGGATCCGCAAATCATCGTGCTGGGCGGCGCAATGCCGAAACCGATTATCAGCCGTCTGGTGCAGGAACTGAACCAGCGACTGGAAACCCGGCTCAACCCAAATCGCCCGAAAGTGAGGCTTGCCGCGTCTTCGATGGGGGCGCAGAGCGCGTCACGCGGCGCGGCGATGATCCCGCTGTATCAGGTGATTAATGAGGGTTGAGTTACAATTGAAAAAAAAGGCCTGCATGCAGGCCAAAGAGGATCCAAAGAAAAGCAGTGGCTATTCTGGTAATCACCACATAGGAGAAATCTATTCCGCGTAGCTCTGCGAAATCATCGCCGTCTTATCGAGACGGCTGTTAATCTGCGCGGCAAACTCATCTATCGGGCATAACCAGCCGTCCGGGCTGTTTTTGCAGTTCAGATTCAGCTTTTGTTGCAGCGGTGGATTTTTGTCGCTTAATGGCTCCAGACGACGCATTTGATCTAACGTTTGCGTCATAAAGCTGACGCCGACATAGACTTTATGAGTCTTTGTGTCCCGATAACGTTCAAACAGCAGCGTGCTGCCTGGCGGGGTATCATCTTTTGGATAACCTTGCAGGTTCCAGGAGACATTAAGCAGAGGTTGCAGATAGCCAAGGTTAGTATCATGGGCGACGTACATAACCATCCTGGCGTCTGGTGCAGAATCGCGGATTTGCGGGCTGGCATCGGGATCTTTATATCCGGAGCCTTTTTCCAGCGCGTACAATATCTGGCTCATCAATTGTGAGCCACCCCGGGCGGTGATATAAGGGTTGTGTTCAATCAGATCAAACTTGATTTCTTTTAGCTGCATCAGTGGAGCAATATCGGCTGCGCGATTTACATGTCCAAAAGCGACATCTTTAATCGGCATACCTTCTGCATATTGCAGGCGAAAGGTTTCACCAAGTTCATTTCCCTTTGCGATTGGCCCTTTCAGGGAAATATTGATATTTTGCTTGTCGGCTGTGACCTCCCATTTGTGATTAATGAAAGTACATTCCGTTAGCTGGCATGTCGGATCGACGACTTTTTGCATCGCCATGATCTGTGAGGCGTATCGTTGGCGGGCAGTATCGAAGTCACCGCCCAGTGACGTCATAACGCTTTGCGTGGCTTTCTCCACATTCAGGGGCGCCATTCCACTGACAATGGCTTCAAACAGGGTATCTTCGGTTTTCTTTTCTGGTGAGTGCACTGTAATGGCACACCCCGGAAATAAGGTGTCCGCCAGCGCTCTTGCCGTCATTCTGGTTCGCTGAAATGCACTGGAGCGGATAAAAATATTTTTTGCATCAGGGCAGGTCTTTTTATCAATAAAATTTTGGCTAACTAACTGGCGGTGAAGATAATCGCCCATCAGGGTGACTGCCGCATAGCCGTGCGGTGTTAGCTCGCCATCTTTTGCATTAAATAGCGGAATAGGTGTCGGCGAGTTTTGCTGTACGCTGGCAGTATTACTTTGTGAGCGAACACCGTGACGCGTCATGGTTACAACTTTATCCAGCACCAGATTATGGCTGGCGGCAATTACTGTTACCGGCACGCCAGTCGAGCAGGCGAAGCAAAGGCCGGACATTATAAGTGTTAATTTTTTCATAATTGTCTCTGTTATGTGGCAATGATCAGAAGTAATAACGAATCCCTAAAGCAGACTTGTCATCCGATTTTTTATCGGACTCATAATCTGAACGGTTATTCTGACTGCTATATTCCAGCCAGACGATAAAGGATTTATTGAATTTGTAATCCGTACCTAATACCGTACGTGTTTCCTGATAATTGTCTGCTGCAGCATCGCCATCTCTGATGGCCCAGGTGGCATAAACGGACTGTTTATCATTAAACGTCCATTTTGTTCCCACACCAAAGAGTTTGGCGTGAGTGGTGTCGCCATAAGGCGTATAGCCTTTAGTATCTCCGAAGTTCCCATCCTCGATAGTTTCACCGCCATAATCAACGGCAAATGATAACCCCCACATCGGAATATCATATTTGGCACTTACGCCCCAGATACTTTCTTTTGCTGGTGTTATGTCGTTATACCCGGAGCTAGTGTTAGAATTGGTAGAACCATTTGCTTTTTGTTGCGCATAGCCCGCTCTCAGGTGAAGATTAAAGGTAGTATCATAATAGACAGCAGTAGACCAGGCGTAGTTAATATCATTGATATTAGTATCATCCTGCAGCGTATATGATGCGCCGAAACGGAAACCATCATATTTATCGCTCATGTATTTAAGCGTATTGGATATTCTCTTGATGTAGTTGTTGTCTCCGCCAGTGACGCGTTTGGTTTTTTTGCCCCCGTAATAGAGTGCGCCATTATTGCCAAATTCGTAGGTGTAGTCTGACTGATGTACTGATTCAAAAGGAACAGTGACACGGCCAAAGTCAAATTCGCCAATACCTTTGTAGTGGATGCCGCCATAAGCCTGACGGTTCGTAAAGTTAAAGTCGTCTTTTTTCTCTGTAGCCTGGGTGTCGTTTCCCCATTCGTAGTAGACCAGCGCTTTGAGTTTTTCGTCTATTTGCCTTTCGAAACGAAAACCAATACGTGAAGATTCATCTTCCAGCTTGTATTTATTGGTACCGTCTGTACGCGCCCTGGCACTGCTACCATCCATCATTAGTCGCAGTGAACCTTTGATCTCGACTTTATTGTCATCTTTGTCATAAATCACAGTGGCGCTGGCGCACCCGGCATAAAATAACGATGACAGGATAACCGGAGTAATAATTTTTTTCATTTTACTGTCCCATAGTGTTATTAATTAGTAAATCCTGGATATTCTTGCTGATAAATACGTAAAACATCCCGATAGGTGGATTTGTAATCACCGCTACCCAGTTTGGGGGCTTTCTTTGCATCTTCTTCGGTTTTGTATTTAGTATCTTTCCAGGCTACTGAGTTAATCGTGACTTTCCATGGAACATAAAGTTGCGTCGCATTCTGCATAAGTGCGGTGCCGCGACGAATATGACCTGCACGGGTAACAATCGTGGCCTCACGAATATTAAAGCTGCGCATAATCATGGCGACGTAGTTAGCATTCTGTACGGTGTCATAAGAAAGAACTTCGGGAATAATCCGCGATTTATCAATACCGTGAGAGGTAAAAAAATCATACATGACTTCCGCCTCGACGCGATTATTGCGCGGAACGCCGCCGGTAACGATAATTTTCGAGGTGGGGTAAGCATTGGCGACGGCAAGTGCTTTATCCATGATGCCTACAAGAGGCTCCTGAGGATTACCATTTTTATCAAGCTGGAAACCGAGAACCACGATGGCGTGATAACGTCCGGGGTTTTTCACCGCTGGGATATCAAAGTTAATCAGCGACTCGTCTTGCAGTAGCTTATCCGCTGAATTGAGTATGGATGTATATTTCTGGGTTTTATCTGGGTAGCGTTTCTTTAATTGCTGATAAAGTTCCGGCGCGGCATGGTTATGTTCATCTGCCGTTTTAGCCGCTGCACGGATCAGTGACCACGCGGTAAAGCCGGACTGGAAATCGCCAAATTTGGTGAAGTTGGCTTTGTACTGTTCGATTCCCTGAGGAGCATGACCATTTCTGACCAACGATGCGGCATAAGAATTGGCAATGTCGGCGTTATCCGGTGATACCTGGTAAGCAGCAGCAAAGCCCTCTTCGATAGGGCCGTTGGCGTTTACGCCATAGACGGTATTACCCCAATAAAAAATATGATGGCTGACGGCATAATCCGTGAAGCAATCGGCTTTTTGTGCTGATGAAGAATATTGCTGGCAATCGGATAACGGGAAATCTTTATCCTCGTAGTTGGCATGGGCAGCCTGCGCGGATTGCTGAAAACCGAGCAAAAGGACAGGCAGCAGAAAAAAGAGTTTTTTTCTGTTCATAACAAAACCTTTATCATTATTAAGTATGGGAAGACGCAATTTCCCGCCGGTACAGAGAAGCAGGCTTATAAATACGCGCAGGAAGGATAGGAAGAAGGCGTGATGAATAAAATCCATTTCCCAGTATCTCCGCTTGATTAATAAGCTGGTTAACTCGTGGGATACCTTATTAAGATAAGCAAGGTTTTACATTACGAAATTGTTTTCTCACTCTGAATAATTAATGAGTATGACGCCCGGCACGGGCTTCACTGTTAAGGGTCAGGTGGCATCTTCCAGCCGGAAGTGAATCAGCAGTTTCCGCGCTTCGTTAACGGTGACTTTGCAGCCAAAGCGGACATATTCCACCGCATCGCTTGCCCCGCATAACGCCGCAAGGTCACAGCATAAAAAAGGCTCGCCGCGTTTGGGGGTCACGGTGCAGACACGGTTAATGTAGCCCAGGCCGCTGGTGTACAGGTTAAAGTAGGTTTTCTCGTTTATAGGATCCTCCCGCGCCATCTTTTTTTACAACCTGTAGGCTGTTTTTAGTCTATAACAACATATAGGCTGTATTTTGCATTTACAGCTTATAAGGTGTATTGTCAAAAAACAGCCTATAGTCTGTATCAGCTCCTTTAAAAATGGTAAATACCTTATGAATACTGTTTATCCGTTGAAAACTTTGAATCAGTTACGTCCATTGTTGGTTGGCTTTCGCAAAGCTAATGGACTGACTCAAAAAGAGGTTTCTGAAAGGTTGGGGGTTACACAGCAAACCTATGCTCGACTGGAAGCGAATCCGGGCAGCGCCAGTATTGAACGGCTGTTCAAGGTATTTACCGTGCTGGGCGTTGAAATGGTGCTCTCTTCCGGGCCAGCTTCAATAATCATAAAGCCGACAGAAGCGCCTGATAATCAGGTCAATTCACCTGCCAGACGAGAAAAATGGTGACGATATGTCTCGAACACAGCAGCGTTTAGCGATATGGATGAATGGAATCCGGGTGGGGTTCTGGGAGAAGGCCAGAGGCGAGGATTCATTGCAATACCTTCCAGAATGGATAGTTGATGAACAGGGAAGACCTTTATCGCTTTCTTTGCCTTTTACTCCTGGCAATCAGCTTTGGCGCGGGAATGTTGTTCGTGACTTTTTTGATAATTTATTGCCTGACAGCGAAGGTATACGCAGGCGTTTAGCCGTGCGTTACCAGGCTGAAAGCCTTGAACCTTTTGATCTCCTGGCTGAGTTGGGAAGAGATTGCGTTGGTGCAATACAATTATTGAATGTTGATGAAGAACCCACGGATTTATTTTCCGTAAATTATCGCCCACTTTCTGAATCTGATATCGCTACTACATTGCGAAATACTACAGCGGTATCGTTGCCTGGTCGGCAAGACGAAACTGACGATTTGCGATTATCAATTGCCGGTGCGCAGGAAAAAACGGCTTTATTGTGGCATGAAGAACAATGGTGTTTACCAGAAGGTAATACCCCGACGACGCATATCTTCAAGTTGCCGCTTGGGTTGGTTGGGAACATGCAAGCGGATATGCGTACATCGGTTGAAAATGAATGGCTATGTTCTTTGCTTCTTGAGCACTACGGCGTCCCTGTAGCAAAAACGCAGATTGCGCAGTTTGAAGATCAGAAGGCGTTAGTGGTTGAGCGTTTCGACAGAAGATGGTCAGGCGATCGGCAATGGATCATTCGCTTGCCGCAGGAGGATATGTGTCAGGCTTTAGGTGTTTCTCCGTTACGAAAATACCAGGCTGATAGTGGGCCGGGTATTTCCGATATTATGGAAATACTGAGTCATTCGGATCAGGCAGACCAGGACAAAGAACAGTTCTTCAGGGCGCAAATTATTTTCTGGTTGATGGCTGCCACTGACGGCCATGCTAAAAATTTCAGTATCGCTATTGAGCCACAAAGTCATTACCACCTTACTCCTCTTTATGATGTTTTATCGGCATGGCCGCTAATCGGTCACGGTAATGATCAGATTTCATGGCAGCGATGCAAACTGGCAATGGCCGTTCGCGGTAGCAGTAATTATTACCATCTTTATAGAGTTCAACGGCGGCATTGGATCCATCATGGTGAATTAACCGGATTGGGGAAACGACAGGTCGAATCCATGATGGATGATATTATCTCCAGCACACCTGAAGTCATTGAACGAGTATCTGCGTTGCTTCCTGAGTCATTTCCATCAGAGCTTGCTGAATGTATTTTTGATGGTATGCGGCAGCAGTGTGGGCGTTTGGCTGGAAGAGGGTAATTCCCGCCATCGACATGTTCTGGCTATATGTCGATAAAAATGGATCTTATAAACATATGAACTGGAGCTCAGAACCGCTTTACAACGCTTTGCCAATCCTGCCATTAGATCCGGAACAAAGGTGCTGATCTCCTATTAATCAGCGGTTGATTGATAGGCTTTAGTGTGATGCCAATGGCATCACTTTTCCCCAGACACTGCGCCCGGATCTCCGCAACCTTAGCGCCTGAATGTACGGTATCATGATATTCCCATCGGTTATTCAGCTCGTTTCCCACTGCCGGATCAGGTTCCAGACCACGGTCAGCGAGATAGAACGTTCCTGAGCCAGCAGCATCATGGCTTCCAGCGCCTGTATGGAGTCCAGGTTATCCACTTTGATCTCCTGCCAGCGGTTCCAGAGCATGTTTTCTTCCTCTTCGCCGGGAACCTGGTTGCGCCCCTGACGAACATGGATCCCCAGTAATCGACGGCGGGCGCTGATTTCAGCAGTCGAGATGCCGAAGTAGTGACTAATCAGGGCGATGGAGCCGCCCAGTTGCACCGCCTGGCCGACAATCTGCTGAAATTTTTGCTCCTGTCGTACCTGAACCAGCATTTTGCGCAGTACGTCATGGTTGATGGTGATTTTCAGAAACTGCGCTGAGGTCTTTCCCAGATGCATCAGTTCTTTAAAGGTCAGGGAGTTCAGTTCGTTCAGCTCTTCGCGGTCAAAGCCCAGCGCTTCGCAATAGCGCACGTTACCGTCTTTTAGTTCCTGTATCACCTGTGACAAAACGGCCTGGTTAATTGTCGGCATCATGGTGTGCCTCCTGCTGTAATTCTCTGATCCGGCGGACAATACGGATCAGCCGGAATGCTTTAATAAGAAACAGATCGCCGAAGAAGAAACCGCCCGCATCGCGTTGAATATACAGGGCGGGCGTCAGTGCGGCGGACAGATCTTCTGTCAGTGGGATATCAGTGAGTGCCGCCAGCAGCGCCCAGCAGGCGTGGGACTGTGGCCGGGAAAACATGGGGTGGTCAGGGTTGAACTCACTGAGTCGGTAGCCCACGCCGTCATCACTGTTATCCGCGATCACGCAATCTTCGATACCGCAGCACTCCGCCAGATCCCACGCCAGCCGATCGCTTACCGACTGTAACGTTTCGGTTGAGTCAAAGAGCGGTGAAATAGGCCAGATATCCGTAATGGGCTCATTGCCTTCGCGCGGTGGCGAGGAGTCCAGCAGCGACTCCGGCGGTGGAATAACCGTTCCACCGCGTACTTCGCCTTCATCCGGTTTACGTCTGCGCACAACAGGGCGCGGTTCTGGTTCATCGGGAGGGATATAAGGCGGCGGCTCCGGCGTGGGGCCGAGTACGGCCTGGCGCTTCTGCTCTGAAGGATCGACGTCCAGCAACAGCAGGTTATAATCAATATCCAGTGCCTGGCTCATCAGCCCCAGCAGTTCATCCTGTACTCGTTCAATGAAGAAGTCTTCAGGCTGATCGTTGAACGGCGACAGCGCGGAAGAAAAGAGACTCTCAAAAGAACCTGTATCCCCGGTGGCATGGCGTTGCCAGATTTGCAGCGCCGCAGCCCGCAGGGACAGCAGTTTTTCCACCTGTGGACGGCCCATCCCGGCGTACAGTACTTCAGGAATGCAGGGCAGCAGATACTCCAGCGCCTGCTCCATTCGGCTGATATGCGATTGGTGGATCGGGTAGCCATCGTTTCTCAGGTGCTCTGCCAGTTCCCGCTGCGATAGCTGGCACGCCTTCATCTGCTGGTACAGCTCTCGCGCTTTGTTGATTCCCAGTGCTCGCTCGATAAAGCTCAGTTTGCCGTGCAGATCGTTCTCCGCCAGATGGCCTATCAGACAGCGCAGTTCGCCCGGTGCGGGCTGCTCGGACGTTCCGCCCCACGGTTTGAACAGGCAATGGATACGCCAGAACCGCTCATCGTGCGTTTCGCGCCACAGTTCATTGAGGATCGACAGGCGCGTGTTGCCGCCGTTGGCGATGATGTACCACTCCTGATCGGGGCGGCGGGTGATCGGCGGCGGCGTGTCCAGCCCGCGACGGCGGATTGAGGCCTTGATATCGTCATAGCTGGGGTTACGTATCAGCCGGGGGTTGAGATCGTAAGGGCGAAGCTGTTCCAGCGTGACGATCATGGCGGTCTCCGTCAATGGATCGGTAAATTGCGCATCAGGCGATCGTTTTCGATCAAAATTGCCCTGTAGCAGGCGCGGCTGGAGTTCCGGCGACATCAGTTTATTGTTCATGACGCCGCTCCCTGATGCGACTGCGCAATAGCAAACAGCGTCTGCCCGGCGAAGGTCTGCAGCTCTGTCATATCGCTCAGTTCGTTGCCCGGCAACAGCGCGCTGACCGCTTTATCGCCACTCTGAATGTGCCTGGGGTTCGGCTGGTGAAAGCCGCCGATCATTTTCAGCAGGGTGGTGTTACCGTAGCCGCTCGGCCCGGGCAGGGTCACGCACTCTCCCTCTTTTGCACAGAACGAAATTTCCCTGGCGGCGTAGAATTTGCCGAACGTTTTGGTCACCTGTTCCAGAACCAGTTTTGACATAAGCCTGTTTTCCGTCTGATGAAAGATGATATTAAATTTACATACTAAACATTTAATTTATGTGATGCAGATCTTTTAAAGCTAAAAAATGATCTATTAAAAAAATTAAATACAAATAAAACAATCAGTTAGTTATCTTGGGTTTAATCATATTTAAATTTATATTGTAAATTTAATGCTCATCTTGCATTGGCGGAAAAGAAGATGGCGTACGATTTTGGCGTGAAATACCATCCGTCGTTCGCCGGAACGCCAGTTTCCTTGCTGGAGGATGTGCTGCGCTGGGCGGTGATTATCGGCTGGATGCAGGCGTGGCTGACGGCCGGGGCTATCACCCAGCAGTGCCGGGAACTGATGGCCTCCGGCCTGGTGGAGGATTGATGTACAATCTGCGCCCACATCACCCGCATCCCATCTCTTTCCCCAACCCCCCTTTTTGCCCTTTAACTCTCCGCGCGATCGCCTCTGACAGCGCGGGCCAAATCTTTAGCCTGGTTCTGCGTTCAATTTCCTGCACTGTCACCTGATAGGCGCAGAAACTCGCGTCTGCCGGTACGTCCTGCATCATCAAAAATGCGACATACTTTCCCTCCTGCGGGCTGGCGCCGATAAAAATTACCTTCCAGTAGCCATCCGGTATTGCAATATCCGCTCGTGCTGGCAGCGTCTCTCTTTGCTGTTCAAACAGCGGGCCGGTGACAGAGTGCACCGCTGCGACATCTGCGCGATTCGCCAGCGCACGCTCTTGATCTTCCAGCCGGGCCCACGGCCCGCGGTTGAGCGCCGTGCGTTGTGGGGTGATGTTGGAGAGATAGTTCAGCGTGGGCCAGTCTGTTGTGCCGCCCAGCGCAGCAAGTGGGGCGAGGTGTCCACGATCGACGGAAAGCCGCTTATTAGCCTCTTTGTAGTCGGCCGGGCTGAGTGTATCGCCAGCGGGAAGGCCGGGGTCTCGTTGCCAGTGGCGTGGGCGGTTGCTGGCCTGGCTGGCGGGGGTGACGGTGTAAGCTACCCAGTTGGCAAAGTGAGTGCGCGGGTTATTGTTGAGGGTATAACTCTCACGTACCAGCGTCTGTGCGCTACCGCCTGTCGGGCAGCCGAGGGCGCAATTCTCCTGCGGTGGTGCGCAGGCAAGCAGAAAGAAGCTCGCCTGTAATAAGGCCGCTTTCAGGTATCCATTCATGAGTATCCGGCTTTTCCATTCGGTCAAAACACCGGAGGGTAAGGAAGAGCCAAATGTGGATCAGAGCGGGGCGCCACGCAGTGATATTGAATGAGCTGGCATGAGTATTGATGAGGGGAAAATGATGGCGGATGATATCAGGCGGCTCATGTGTGATGTATGGCCGCCAATGAAGCACAAAAGTGAGTGGGTTATCTGCCGGGGCTTAAACTATTGATCTGAATATTCTTCTTATCCACAACAATCTCCCCGTGCTCTTTTAGCTCAGAAAGAGCGCGATTAAGACTTGATATAGAGACCCCCAGCAGCATTGCCATCTCTTTAAAGGTTACCGGTAGTGAAATATTGTCGGCTGGAAAACCATACCACTCATAGCGCTGGGCGATCAGTTTGAGGTATTCCCGCACTTTAGCCTGTGCATCCGGGCTGACTAATACCGCAATCATCTTCTGCTGTTCGGCTATTTCGAATGAGAGAATATCAGTGACGTAATTGATGAAGTTCTCTGTTATCTGGCTAAGGTCGTAAATCCGGCTGCGCTCAAGTAAGCAGAGTTGAATATCGGTCGCGGCGATAGCTTGATAGTGGTAGGTCTGGGTATGGAGATCTTCTGTGCCAATAACCTGGCCCGGTGTTTTGACATTAACGATATTACCATCGGGATCGTATATTTTTACCGTTCCTGTACGTAGTGCCATTAAATGCGTGATGGTATCTCCGGAATGGTAGAGATACTCGCCCTTTTTTAGCTCTTTTTTCCGCTGTAGGCTCTGGGTGAATAAAGTAATGCAATTATCAAAGAGATAGTCTTTACACATCCGTCCAAAACAACATTTTTCGCAAGTTACACACTGAGATGCATTGGCCATTTTTATAAGGTCCTTATGCCATTTTTTCTGTTCTTGATGCAGGTGATCCAATGAGAAATTGGACGATTGAGTATATCCCCAGAATGAGGTTGATTTGTCTTAAAAGTGCGGGAGATTTGTACATCCGATTTTTTCAGCGCCGTGGTGTAATTGTCCATCTTCAACTTTCTCTCTAAGAGAAGGATTGGTCAAATTAAATCCTCCTTATGTTGCATTTGTGTTTAAATATATTTACATGGGTGTTGTTGATATATCTCGCAATTAACCTTTCAATGCGTGTAAACATTCCATATGAACAGTTGATGCTCTAAAAAAGCGATTTTCGGCAATAGTCGTGAGTTCGAGTATTTGCGCTGTTTCTGGTGTTTTGTGCTTTATGATTAATTTATATAAGAATATAAAACTATAAATAGATAATTTTAAGGTTTGTTTGATTGGTGATTTATTTTAAATTCTTTTAATTTTTAAAAGGTTTTTTTTGTGTTCACATACTGCCTGTCCACTGCGAGGGATTCACTCATCACTCGCACATTGGAAAAACTGTAATTGCATCTGATAAGGCACGTGTTGGGATGTGTTGTATTAGGTGAATCTCAAACAAATGAAATGAATAGCGGGAATAAAAATGTTCAAGAAAAGTCTGGTGGCTGCCTCTCTTATGGTTTTGTCTGGTAGCGTATTCGCTGCAACTGATGAAGGCGTTGCGGGTGGTACTATTACTTTCAACGGTACCGTTACCGATACTACCTGTAACGTAACGACTAATAACGGTGCTGACTTCACTGTTAACCTGTCTCCTATTACTACCACTGATCTGGGTACTTCTGTCGGCGTTGTTGAAGCAGGCGCGAAAGAATTTACCATGGCAGTTTCTGGTTGTACTGGTTATTCCGCTGATACTGATGCGCTGAAAGTAAGCTTCACCAGCAGCAACGTATCTGATGACGAAAAATATCTGACTAACTATAGCGGTACTGCTGAAGGCGTGGGTATTGCGCTGACCAAAGAAGGAACCACCGCAGTTAATTTTAACGAAGCACTGGATACGGGTTTAACCGCTGCTGATGTATCTGGTAGCACCGGTACTTCCGATATTACTTATTTCGCTAACTATTATAACTACGGTGGCGCTGCGACCTCTACTGGTAGCGTCGTAACTGCAGCTACTTATACCTTCAGTTACGAGTAATAACATGCAATCGGGGCTATTGCAGCCCCGATTTTTTTTGCAAGAAAGGCATTATGAAAAAGTTAATATTTTTGCTCGTTACGATGGGTATTTCCTTCGCCGGCCAGGCCAGTGTGGTGATCAACGCGACACGCGTGATTTATCCGGCACAGTCGAAATATGTCAACGTACAGCTTGTGAACCGTAGTAAAACCACCCACCTGGTACAGTCGTGGATTGATACGGGGAACCCGGCTGCAGCGCCGGAAACGATCAAAACGCCGTTTAGCCTGACGCCTCCGGTTGTCAAAATGGCCGCGAATGATGGGCAGGCGTTAAAGCTTACGGTTATTAATGATTCTCTTATGCCAAAAGACAGAGAGAGCGTGTACTGGCTGAATGTGCTTGATGTTCCTCCGGTACCGGAAGGTGCTAAAGAGGGTGACAACTATCTGCAGGTCGCATTGCGTAGCCGGATCAAGTTGCTCTACCGTCCGGATGGCTTGTCTGAACCGGGTAACGATGTGTTGAAAAAAGTTAGCGTGAGCCAACAGTCAGGTGCTAGCTGTTTAAAAAATGATTCCCCTTACTACATCACTATCACTGAAGTGATTGGCTGGCACGGTGGCGATATCAAGAAAAAGACGACAGAAAAAAACTTATTAACAAATGCTGCATTTATCGCACCGTTTAGCTGTTTACAGGTTGCCGGCAATATTAAGCCTGCGGGAAATTATCGCGCGGCCTGGATTGATGATTACGGTTCGAAGCGTTATGCATTAATTAATTGAATCTTTTTACCAGATTTCCTGGGTCATAGAGCATGAAATATAAAAAGTTTTTCCATCGAGGATTATTAGTTAATTCTATTTGGGCTGCGCTGTATGTAGGCTGCTCTTTTGCTGAAGACTTCAATAATAGCTTATTGGTCGGAAATTCAGCAAATATGGACTGGAATAATAAAGCTATTGTTATGACCCCTGGGGAATATGATTTTGATGTTTATATTAATGATGACTGGAAAGGTAAGTATTCATTCATCGTCGAAAATGACAATGAAGGTACGCTGAAGATCAAAACCTCTGATGCCAGGTTGCTGGATATCCGCGAGCTGGAGCCGGTTTTTGACCGTGAGCAGGGGGAGTACATCAATGTTGATAAAATACTGCATGGCGGTTCACGTTCACTGAAACCGGGCGAGATGCGCGTCAATCTTGAAGTGCCTCAGGCATACGTGACGCGTACCGAGAGAAACTGGGTATCGCCGGAAAAATGGGATACCGGGATCAATGGCGCTTATACTAACTATAACCTGAGTTATTATAATTTCCGCGGTAAAACAGCGGGTTATACTGACTCGGATAACGTATATCTGTCTCTGAATAGCGGCCTGAACCTTCTGGGATGGCATCTTATCGACAACTCCAGCTATAGCCGTTCAAGCTCCGGAGAATCGGGAAAATGGCGCAATTCTACTCGCTATTTAGAGCGACCGTTTGCGGCGATAAATGCCATCGTGCGACTCGGCGACGCCTATACGTCATCGGAGTATTTTGACAGCATCCGTTTCCGTGGTCTGACGGTGAATAAAAGTCAGCAGATGTTGCCTGATAGTCAGCGCGTTTATATGCCTGTCGTGAGTGGTGTCGCCACTAGCGCCGCAGTCGTGCGCGTATTGCAGGACGGCAACGTTATTTATCAAATTACTGTGCCGCCGGGCCCCTTCGCTATTCGTGATTTAATGCCAACGGGCTCGCGAAATGAACTGCATGTTGAAGTGAAAAATAGCGGCGGCCAGGTTGAAACGTTTATCGTGCCGTTCTCATCTATGCCGGGAATGCTGCGTCCTGGCTCCAGTGACTATCGCTTTAATATGGGTGAAGTGAACATGCGCAATTCGAAGGATAATTCGAAATTTGTGCAATACAGCTATACCTATGGCGTGAATAACTACACCTCGCTTTTTGCCGGATTAACGCTGAATAATGACTATCGGTCGTGGTTGCTCGGTAGTACGGTCTCGTTGCCCTACGTAGGGTCATTCTCGGGATCGGTGGAGCAGGCGCGCTATCAACTCCCCGATGCGGATAAGCAAAGCGGGGAGAAATACTCCATCTCGTGGAGTAAGTATTTTGAGACAAAGACCAACGTTACGTTGGCCTCTTACTATTATCGCACCGAGGATTATGCATCCTTCAGCGATTACATTGCGACCAGGGAAAACCTGGAACAATATGGCTATCTCAGTACCACGCGTAACAGTAAGCAGGCTTTTAGCGCTTCGGTTTCACAGACTCTGCCACGTGATTTTGGCAAGTTAACGCTCACTGGCTACTGGCGTGACTACTGGAATAACCAGCGTAGCAACCGTCAGTACAATCTGACGTACAGCAACAACTATAAAGATGTGACCTACAGCCTGTCATTACGGCGTACAGAATATACTCAGAGCTATTACGATACCGATTACGACGGTGATCAAGTCAGCAATCTGAGAAAGAACAAAAGCGCGGATGAGAGTGTTTATTTCTCAGTGACCATCCCGATGAGTATTTTTGATACACATGCGAGCGTTTCATCGCGTACTACGATTGAGAAAGGAAAATATGCCTCTTCAGACGTCAGTCTGAGCGGTGAAATGAAAGACGTAAGTTATAGCATGGTGTTAACGAACGATAACGATGCGAAGTCACGGTCAGCAGATCTCTATGCATCCTGGGATAACAGCTACAGTAGTTTGAGCGCGGGTATGACTGAAGCGACGGATTATCGTCAGCTTAGCCTCGGGGCTAGCGGGAATATTCTGGTATGGCCATCAGGCGTACTGACGTCAGGTTCGACGGGGCGAAACTTCGTGATTATCGATGCGCCGGGGCTGAATAATGCAGTGGTCAACGGCAATACGGCGGTGAGAACAAACTCGAAAGGGCAGGCATTATCGACCAGCGCGGTTGCCTATCGTCAAAACCATTACCGTCTGGACCCGGATGGAACACAGGATAGCAGTGTTGATCTGTTAGGAAATATTGAATATATCGCCCCTTACGAGGGGAGTATTACGTATCTGAAGTATAAAACGGATACCCGTAAAACCTTCACGCTGAACATTATGCGCCCTGGAAATGACCCTCTGCCGTTCGGTGCCGCAGTTATGGATGAGCATGAGAATCCACTGGGATATGTCTCTCAGGGGAGCCAGGTTTATTTGAAAGCGGATACGTTACCTAAGGTGCTGAAAGTTAATATCAGCAGTAAAAAGCATAAACAGTACTGTGCTGTACAGGCACCGGCT
Source organism: Pseudocitrobacter cyperus (assembly GCF_039889165.1). Classification (NCBI taxonomy): domain Bacteria; kingdom Pseudomonadati; phylum Pseudomonadota; class Gammaproteobacteria; order Enterobacterales; family Enterobacteriaceae; genus Pseudocitrobacter; species Pseudocitrobacter cyperus. Next base: position 31,341 of record NZ_JAYMYY010000009.1, read on the forward strand.
GAGAATAGCTTAAATATTTGCCGGTAATCACCTACGGGTGGTGATCATACTCCAATGAGTAAAGTTAGCGGAATTATGTTACGTAGATATTATATTGATTCTGACAATGCTTTTCTGTCTTTGGCGATCCAGAGCATTTTTGATGAACTGGATCAACCTTTGATTACGGGCCAGGAAAGTGAAGAACGTATTTTAGTTCTCTCTGAGAAAAAACGCATACAGGATATCCTTGCAGGTAAAGAACGTCGTCTTGAGGAATATGATTTAATCATTTGCTCAGAGCCTTACTATTCACTGTGTCGGCAATATTTGGGTAAAGCTACCCGCAAAATTATTAGTATGGATAGAGGCGCTCAGGCGTTAAAACATGATATTCAGGCCTTCATTAATCATCGCGAAGAGAAACTGGAATTGAATGATGTTAGCCAGTTGATGGCTTTGACGCCGGATGAGCGTATTACTATTACAAATTATGTTTCGCAGTATGGCTATCGGAAAATTGCCTGCGACCATGCTAGCAATGTGAAAACTATTTCACGTTATAAGCGTGCAGCAATGTCGAAACTGGGCTACCGCAGCAATATGGAGCTCTGGCTGGCAATTAATTTTCTGTTCTATTTGGGTTATATTTCACTGTTTCACCCTGAAAGAAAGAGCAGAGGCCTCTCTTGCCCACAGCCTGCAATGCTGCAAGGTAATCTTTGTTGTTTTTAACTACAATGATGAATAGATATATTCAATGAAAATTTCTGTCCAGGATTGTTTAAATCTAATAAATGTTGTTATTGAACCGCTTTTTAGCGATCTGGCGTTGCATTTGCGGCAGAGCTCATTTATTGCATTCTATATTGCGCGTAACCTGCAACTTTCGGATAACCAGATCAAGAATGTTTTTATTTCGGCAAGTATGCACGACCTCGGTTTATTGTTGAAAAACACCCGCAGCGATCGTCTGGTTACTGCTGATATTCTAAACGGCCATTATGTTAATGGCCTGGAAGTACAGCATGAAATTATGATGTTAAATCGCATCAGTAATTCACTTTCTGTACCAGAAAATGACTGTACGCTAATAAATGATATTGTATATTTCTCAGATACTTTTGAGCTTTATTTAAAAAGCCAGGATAAAGATTACATCTCTTATCCTGAAATATTGGTTAATGATTTTTTCATACAGCATCCAGCATTTCGTCAGGAAATTGTAGAGGCGATGAAACGCCTTGCGCTGGATGATGTGTTCTGGCTGCGACTTGAATCAACGAATTTGCATAAGGTTTTGCAGCGCATCAGCCCATTGCGAGAATCTTATGTCACGCTGGACGATCTTAAAGATATCTGTTTGATATTGGCGCGTATTGTCGATATCCACAGCAGCTTTACGGTGACGCACAGTACCAGCGTCAGTCGGGTTGCCGCCAAAATTGCCAGTCTGATGTCCTGTTCGCCAGAGCAGCAGAAGAAAATTGGTATTGCAGGCTATTTACATGATATCGGCAAGGTGTATATCCCTTCAGAAGTTTTGAATAAAGAGGGGCAGTTGACGCGTAAAGAACGGGCGCTGATGAAAAAACACAGCTATAAGACGCTGGAAATGTTGAGCCATATTAAATCCTTACAGGAGATAATACCATGGGCAGCCAACCATCATGAAAGGCTGGACGGCAGTGGATACCCTTTCGGGCTTCGCGCTGAAGAACTGGATGAAACGTCCCGAATTATTGCCGTTGCGGATGTCTTCACCGCATTGACCGAAGATCGCCCCTACCGTAAGGGCATGGATTTGCCGCGAGCAATGGATATTCTTGAGACGGAAGCTGAACAAGGAAAATTAGACAAGTTGATTGTTAATGTGGTCAAGCGTAATATTAACATTATTTTTGATTGCGTAGGGCGGATCATTCCCGAATGATTTACTATGTTATCTATGACAATACTATTGATCTCTATGTGTAATCAAAAACTATGAAATACCGTATCGCTGAAAAAATCGTTTTTGACTCGGAATCTGACTGGATTGTATACAGAGACGGCGATAGCGTGCTGATGGAGAAAAAACTTACCAGGACGGCTGCACAAATCCTCTCTATTCTGTTAGCCAGTTATGGTGAGCTGGTGGAACGTGATTATCTGTTGAGTGAGGTTTGGGAGACCCGCGGCCATCATGGTTCTAACTCTTCGCTTAATCAGTACATCAGTATCTTAAGAAAAACGCTATATGAAATGGGAATACCCAAAGATTGCATCGTTTCTGAGCCTAAAAAAGGTTTTATCTTCTCCAGGGCCGTTATGGTCAGGGAAGTTCTGGCCCAGGAGCTATTACAGAATAGCGATGATACCTTAGAAGAGGCATTGCCCCCGGTTGTTATCCAACCCGATGCAGCTAAATCCCCATCACCAAATAATTTTCGTGCTGAGCATAATTTTGCGGTAAATATAGCGCTTTGGCTTTTAGTCGTTATCACGATGCTGGCTGTTTTCTTCGAAATAAATAGAACACGTAGCGAGACAGGTAATCTCCAGCCGGTGAAGTTGTTTAACCTGAAAAAATGTCATGTGTTTTCTGATACTGGGAAATATACTTCCTATCAACCCATAATGAAAGAAGTTATTTATTCTATTCATCCCGATATCGATAAGCAGTGCTCTTCTGAAAATATGATCCTCTTTATTCGGGTTCAGCCAAGTATTTACTTTGGTCATGCGGGGCGCGTTTTTCTGGCGCTTTGTGCAGGTAAATCAGATGGCGATGAATTGACGTACTGCGAGAATAATTATCGCTATAATTATTTGCACCATCAGGAGCAATGATCAACATGCGTTTGATATCGATAGTATTACTGGCAATCAACATTATTGTACTAACCGCCTTGTTTGTCGTGCGCTTACCTGGCCCCGAATATTTTAATGCTACCTGTCGGGCATACATGGATTATCGTGGTGTTACTGCGGGTGACGGATTTAACTTTAAAGGTGATATCTCCTTCTTTTTTAATGATAATAAAACAGGCAGGTATTACATCTCAGGTACTATGAGTGATGATATTGGTAACTATTCCATCTCTCGACTTATTAACTTCACCTATCAGCATAAAGGGAAAGAGGAATACTCTTTTACACCCGTTTCCGTTGAAAAATCAGTTCATGATGATGTTTCTGATAAAATTCATGACAAACTGAAAAGAATGCTGCCGTTAACGCAAAAAGTAACGGTGAATATGAGCGTGAGTGATAATTATATCCTTTTCAGTAATGCAGTAAGCCCGTTATTCATTTGTGTCAGTCTGTAGAATACGTAAACTTTCATACGCCGCGCTTCAACCTTATTCACTCTTCCCTTCCTGTTCACAGTTTGACGTAACATGGATGTGCTGTTCTAAGCGACAGTACTCTTCCGTGTCGCGTCTGCGATCTTATCTGACGAACATATTATAATGTTATTTTTATGTAATTCCGAATTAAAAGGATGTAGCCAATGGGCCATGCCAGGAATATAAAATTGTTCATATGAATACTTGTTAGAAAAAATTCTAAAAATGTCAAGTAATATATTGAATAAAAATTAATAATACATATGATGAACCCATGTAGCCGACAATCAGGGGACATCATAATGATTAATATCGTGCGCTTTTCCAGCTTTCTGTTTTTTTTCGGTGTGAGTGTTTTTGCATCGGCTCATACTATCCAGTTCTCAGGCCGTGTCGTTGATGGTGCAACCATTGCCAGAAATAACTGCCTGTCTCATGCTATTCAATACGATAAAGAGAGAACTTGTCGCAGTGAAACCGGAACGGTTGTTTTTACCACAATTAAACATGCCCTGGTAAAATATAAAGGGGAACTGACTAATGCCCGTATCGTTACGATTAACTATAAATAATAAAGAGACCTAATCATAACCAAACATTATTTGGGCAGTGGCAATAACATCACCAGCCGTTAATGCAGCGGCATTGTAAACCTTATAATAAGCATTCAGTGAAATGTAATTCACTTTTTCAATGTTATCACCCGCTTTTAGTTCGAGTAAGGTGGTTGCATTGGTAGCAGAAGAACCGGAACTTAGAACAATATCCTGCCCGGTCGATAAGCTTTTCAGCGAGATACCCACACCACCGGCGGTCGAATCATCGTTGATAATTACCGTACCTGAATCCGCGTCGTTCAGAATGTCGTGGCTGGAGAGCCAGGCATTAATATTGCGGGTCGATGTGGTGCCAGCCAGCGCATCGGAGCACTCAATAGGCAAGCGGAACGTTGTCCCCGTGTCTTCGCCGTTACGGGTGAGTCGATCCAGTGAGGCAGCGGGTAATTTAATTGTCATATCATGCGTCAGGTTGCAGGTCGTCTGGTTTGGCGCGAACTGCACACTGAGTTTTTCGTAGGCGATATAGCGGCTGGTAGACCAGCTTGCGGTATCGTTAATCATATAATCCCAGACATTTTCACCGTAGGTTGAGCACTTATTTCCCAGGATGTTGCAATTATAGGTATTGCTGCCATCGCCGTGGCCGCTCATCACTGCGGGAATAACCGACAGGACACCGCTGGTTGTACTTTTAGTCATGTTGCTCACGCCAGCCGGGGCGCTGGAGAGTAATTCGAACATGACAGTGTATTGTGTCTGATAGCTCGAAATCGAATGTTTACCGGCAATGCCGTTCACTTTCTCTTTAGTATCACCTGAAATCTGGGCAGTTGTTTTAATCCAGTATTCTTCCTGGCCATCGCTGGAGGAAAAATGCAGGTAGACCGGGTTGTTATTAAATCCGGTAAAATAGAATACGTTATCCAGACCAACACCATAGGTACATGACATTTTCCCCGACCAGCTCGTGCTGTAGGTTACTGAATAGGTAGAGGATTGGGCGAATACTTTCGATAAGTTTAACGATTTATCAGATTCTGCGACCCGGGTTTTGGAAAATAAACCGCTTGAAACATCACAGGTATTGCTCAGTAAGCCACGACTGCTTTTGTCGGCAGAGGCGTGTACCTTGCCACCAGAGATAATTGACGTAAAGAGAAATAGCGCCCACAAAACGCCTGTGTGATTGAGTTCCATAAAAAAGAATTTCCTGAAGAGTAGCTAAGATAAAATGATTAGCAATGTAACTAATTTAGTTATGTAACTTATGTTCTCATTTTTTAATTATTGCGCAAAGTATAAACACCGAATGTTAATTTACTTTCGGATTTTACCAGGCGTTGTTAGCTTTTATTTATCTTTGTGAAAAGGTTGGTGCTTTATCTCTGTCAGTGTCGCTCGAAATGGGCTTCTGGTTCGTTATTATATTCACTCCTCAGCGTCTTTTCGTACTGGCTACCCCATTCCACCGGGCGCTGGTCTCTATCCTTACCAAACAATACAGAAGCGTCAATGAACTTGAGAAAAAGGCGGTTATTATATCCAGGAATTTTGAATGGTTATTTTTTGCGTATCAGGAATGACTGATGAGAAAAGCACTGCCTAAAACTCTCCGGGTTCCGATGATGTTATCCCTCGCCGTGGGCACCCTTTTTATTCTGCTGCCTACCCGGCAAAGCGAATCGGCGTCCGAGTGCCGAAGTAGCCTTTCCCGCCAGGCGAAATATCTGGTGCAGGAGGATTACCTCAAGAGCCGCTTTCCCTACTGGCAGATCGAAAAGAAAATGCTGGGCACGCTGACGCCTGATTTAAGCTTTGGCAGAGTCACAATTGAGAACGAGGCTTATCATGTCCCGTTCACGGCGGTTGGCCCCGACGCCACGCTTACGCGAGTAGGCATTATCGACTGCCGCTTACAGGATATTGATTACGCCTTCGCTTCCTGATCCATCGCCCGATGTACCGCCTCGCCAAGCTTTTCCATCACCTGACGGTGCAATTCGTTGGTTGGCAGCGCGCAGTTAATGCGCAGGCAGTTGCGATATTTTCCCGATGCGGAGAACAGCGAGCCCGGCGCGACCTGAATTTTCAGGCGACAGAGTTGTTTGGCGACACAGACCATATCCACCACTTCCGGTAGCTCCACCCACAGCAAATACCCGCCGAGCGGGCGGGTGACACAGATGCCGCAGGGAAAATACTGACGCAGCCAGCAGGTGTAGGTCTCCATATTACTCTGGTAGATCTGCCGCATTCGCCTGATGTGGCGGTGGTAATGGCCTTCGCGAATGAATGCCGCCACGGCAAGCTGCGTCGCCGGCGGCGTGGTGCCGCTGGAGGCGTATTTCATGTGCATCACCCGGTCACGATAGCGGCCCGGCGCGATCCAGCCGACCCGCAGGCCTGGGGCGACGGTTTTGGTAAACGAACTGCACAGCAGCACGCGTCCATCAATATCAAACGAATGAATGGTGCGCGGTCGCGGATATTCAGCCGCCAGTTCGCCGTAAATATCATCTTCAAAAATTACAATATCGTGGCGTTGAGCCAGCGTCAGCACTGCGCGCTTTCGCGCTTCCGGCATGATAAACCCGAGCGGATTATTGCAGTTTGGCACCAGAATTATGCCCTTAATAGGCCACTGCTCCAGCGCCAGTTCCAGCGCTTCAATGCTGATGCCGCTCTCCGGGTCGGTGGGAATTTCAATGGCTCTAATGCCGAAGCCGCGCAGCAGTTGCATGGTGCCGTAAAACGAGGGCGATTCAACGGCGACGATATCGCCGGGTTTACACACGGCCAGCAGGGCAATTGAGAGCGCACTATGGCAACCGTTAGTGACCACCACATCGTCGGCGCTCACCGCCGAGCCGCCATCCAGCATCAGACGGGCGATCTGTTCGCGCAGCTCCCGCCGTCCGGCCAGTTCATCATAGCTCAGGATCTCCGTTGGATTATGCTGTATTACGCGGCTCATCTCGCGCCATAGCGGTTTCAGGCTGGGCTGGGTGACGTCCGGCGACCCGCCGCCGAAAAGGATAGTCTCTTTATCAAGGCGAGCGTCAAGCATCTCCAGCACCTGATCCCACTGGGTCACTTCCACCGGGCGCTGTACGGGGCGGCTCATTGCAGGCACAGGTGGCAGGGCTTTACGCGGTGCAACGAAATAGCCGGATCGCGGCTGAGGTGTGATGAGCTGGAGCGTTTCCAGCGTCTGATAAGCCTGCTGTACGGTGCTGATGCTCACGCCATGTTCCTGGCTTAAATTGCGTACCGAGGGGAGTTTCTCGCCTGCGCGATAAAGCCCTTGCTCAATACGTTGCGCCAGCAGATTGGCCAGATGTTGGTAGCGTGTCATGCTGTATTCCTCAGTGTCACCATACAGATATACAAACCAGTACAGATTACGATAAAAAACACCGTGCAGATGAAGTTTTAGACGATCTGTATGTTAAAGAAAAGTAATTTCTGAGTCTGTATTGTACCCGCCTGTTTTAGCGAAGATAAAGCCTCTGACAAGGTGTGGAGGTGTGATATGGGCTTTTATGAAAACCGTGCCAAAAGACCGTTTATTGGGTGGGTATTGCTGTATCGGGCGGTGCAACAATGGTACCTGCGCAAGCGCACGCAACGGATCCTCGACAAAATGAGCGACGAACAGTTGAAGGATATTGGTTTAACCAGGAATGATTATCGCTGATCTCCCGCGCACAACCCTCTCTCTTCCACAGGGAGAGGGAGTCGTACTTTTCACATTCAATGCTATTCACTCCATCGTTTCTTGATACTTACCATGGTAAGTATTATCTTCCTCAATGTAATCACTGAGGAGTTTGCCATGACTGAAGATGAATTGTTTTCCCGCAGGCCAATGGGGATGCGGATGGCAATGATTGTTCGCCAGTGGCGGTCTGTCATCGATCGGGCGATCACCGACACCGGATTGACGCAATCGAGCTGGACGGTGCTGATGCAGCTTCAGCAACTGGGCGATAATGTGTCGGTCAGCGAACTGGCGGAGGTGCAGGGCATCGAACTGCCGCCGCTGATGCGCACGCTGACCTTGCTGGAACAGCAGGGTTATCTGCACAGAACGGTGTCGCCTTACGACAAACGCATTCGTCTGCTGACGCTTACGCCGGAAGGCCAGGCGGTGCTGCAAAGACTGACGAAGGTTATCGAAGATTTCCAGACCCGCGTGTCAGAAAATATCCCGCCAGAACAGATCGCTCTGTTCAGCGAAACCCTGAATCACATTGCCTGCAATTTGCGGATGCTCCGCGAAGAAAATAATAAAACCGAATAACACCATGATGACGCCAGAACAAAAATTTGCCCGCTGGGTAAGGGTCAGTATTGCCTCTTTCCTGCTTATGTTTGTCTATTTTATTATCGCCGATATCTGGATCCCGCTGACGCCGGACTCCACGGTAATGCGTGTGGTGACGCCTGTATCATCACGCGTCTCCGGCTATGTCGCCCAGGTTTATGTGCATAACAATAGCCAGGTGAAGAAGGGCGATTTGCTTTATGAACTCGACCCGACACCGTTCGTCAATAAGGTGGAAGCCGCACAAATCGCGCTGGAACAGGCCAAGCTGAGCAATCAGCAACTGGATGCGCAGATTTCCGCTGCGCAGGCTAATCTGAAAACAGCGCAGCTTACTGCCCGTAACGATCGCGTGACCTATGACCGCTACCAGCGTTTAAGCACCATGCAGAACGTTTCGCAATCGGATCTCGACAAGGTACGAACCACCTGGCAGACCAGCGAACAGTCGGTGACTGCGCTAAATGCGTCTATCCATAACCTGCAAATTCAACGTGGCGAGCGTGATAACCACCGCAACGTCACCATCCAGAAATACCAGAATGCGCTGGAAGAGGCGCAACTTAACCTCGGCTGGACGAAAATTCGTGCTGAAGAGGACGGTACGGTCAGTAATCTGCAATTAAGCCCAGGTCTGTACGCCAGCGCCGGGACGGCGGTTATGGCTGTCGTAAACAAGAGTACGGATATCGTCGCTGATTTTCGCGAGAAAAGCCTGCGTCATACCCGAACCGGCACCGATGCCGCGGTGGTGTTTGATGCTCTGCCCGGGAAAGTGTTCAGGGCAAAAGTGACCAGCAGCGACGCCGGGATTTTAGCCGGGCAGGAAGCTGTAAACGGCCAGCTCTCCCAGCCCGATACCTCCACACGATGGGTACGTGATGCCCAGCGTATGCGTATCCATGTGGCGCTGGATGAACCGCTCGAACAGACGCTGCCGACTGGTGCGCGCGCCACCGTTCAGCTCTATAACAGCGATGGCGCGTTCGCCCGCTTCTTCTCTGGAGCGCAAATTCATCTTGTGAGCCTGTTGCACTATGTCTATTAAAACTCTGGCTCAGGTCTTCACGCCGCACGGCAACATCGTCTACACGGCGAACGATTTTCGCCAGACGCTGCGTACCGTATTCACGGGGATGACGGCGCTGAGTATCTCCACATTTTTCGACACCCAGTATGGGGTCTTTTATGTGGTATTCCCGATCCTGCTGGTGTCGCTGGTGCCGGTGTTTAATGGTCACATCGCCCGGCAATTTTTGCTCAGTGCGGTGCTGAACTGCATCGAAATGGTGATTATCGTCGGGTATTTGATCGAATGGCCGCTGATTATGACTATCGTCGTTTTCGGCATGTACGTGATGCGTTTTCGCTTTATGAGCAAAGGGCCGCTGTTCCTGTTCGGTTCGATGGGCGTGGTGTGCCAGAGTGTGATGCTCAACTTTATGAGTTATCCGACAACGAACTGGCATACGCTGCTGTTCTCCAATATGGAGGCCAGCGTGATGGCCGTTGCCTTAAGCGCGTTGTTCCACTATCTCATTCCCGATGTCGAACCCCGTAACCCGCCGCCGCTGATTGAAAAAGATGCCGCGCGAGTGCGCCATGAATCACTGCTTTCCGGCACCGTGGCAACCCTGTTATTTATCGTCTTTCAGGTCAGTGACCTGCAGGATTCGCTGTCGGCGTTGATGGCAGGGGTTTTAATTCTCTTCCCGATGCACTATCGCGGCTCGGTAGTCAGCTCTTTATGGCGTGTGGTGGGCGTGGTGCTGTCGTGCCTCTACATTCTGGTGGTGCAGTTGATTTTGTACGATCACAGCAGCCATATGATATTGATGATGCCCCTGATTGGCCTTGGTCTGGCATTCAGCGCGCGAATGCATGTGATGGAAAAAGTGGGGGCGGGCGTCGGTTTTGCCAGTATTACGACCATCGGTATTATGTTTGGTCAGAACCTTCAGCCGGATCAGGATCTGGTCTTCAGCGACATGTATCGTGTTACGTCTGTTACCGTTTCGTTACTTGGAACGCTGACAATGGTGTTTCTTGTACACCGAATTCTGAACTGCTTCCAGGCAACGCGTTTTATTGTGAAGTAGCGCACTTCGGGTGTCAGACGCTCCGTCGCGTTTGTGCTTAGAATATCTCCCCCCGTAATGGATGGAGAAGGTACGATGTGGCAAACGCGCGCGCTGGAACTCAATAATCAGGAGTTCTGGAACTGGGATAAAGCCTGTGAATTAGTGAAGTGGGCCATCAATCACGACTTCAACACGGTGATTGTCGGCCAGACCAATTTGTTCGACAAACTGGTCTCGCCAAAAGGTTTTACCCCGCATCAATATAACGATGGCCTCTCAAGCCATCAGCGCGCCCGCTGCGTCTACCTTAATCGCCTGGCCGGATACTGCCAGCAGCATGGTTTGAAGTTTTATCTGCAGGCGAAAGAGTTGAGCTTTCCTGTCGAGCTGCTGGCTGCCCATCCCGGGCTGCTGAGAAAAGAGGGCGGGGTGCATTTTGATGTTGAGTTCTGGTGTCGCTACCTGGCGGATAAAATCACCCTGCTGTGCCAGCGAATCCCCCTGATAAGCGGTCTGATGGTGGCGCTTTCCAATACGGACGGCCTGCTGCCCATCTCTCGCCCCAACTGGGAACTGACCGGTCAGGACGACCCCTCGCCCCATATCGACCCGCGTAGTTTATCCCTTTACAGCCAGTGCTTTAGCGCGATGGCGCGGGCGGTCATGCATGAGAATAAGCATCTGGTGCTGCGTGCCTTCCCGGCGGGCAACCACGATATCAGCAACGTTCTGGAGGCTATCAGCCACCTGCCGAAAGCGGTATCGGTCTCGATTAAGGTCACGCCTGAGCGATTCTGGCCAAACTTCCCCAACAACCCGGCGCTGCAATCGGTGCAGGATAGAGAAGTATGGGTCGAGTTCGACCTGGTGGGGGAAGAGGTGGGCTGGGGGATTTTTCCTTTTCCGCGTATCGACGAGTTGCAGGGCCGTCTGTTGTGGTGCCGGAGCAATCCGGCTATCCGTGGCGCGGTATGTAAGGCCAGTTGGGAGGGGGTCGACAATCACTGGATTATGGGCACGCTTAGCGAATGTAATTTAGTCGCCTGTAGCCAGTTGCTGGCACATCCTGAACGCGCCCATACCCGCGCCTCACTGATGATGCACTGGCTGGATGAGTGTTATGGCTGGTCTCCTGATGACGAAACCTTTGGCACCTTCCAGACACTGCTTGAGCAAGCCGGGCTGGTGCTGTATCGCGCAATTTACGTGCGCGATCACGTCTTTCACCGCCACAGTCAGGTGCCGGAAAGCTACGGCCAGGGCGTATGGAGCCTCTACGGCCAGCTCAACCGCAATCACTGGCTGCCGGGGTCGGAGCGGGATATCGCATTTTGTGCCGACGACATTGCTACGGCCGGGCGAAACCTGTCGCTCATCGCCAAAGAAAAAGATGAGGCCTGGCAGGATGCCCTGACCCTCCAGCGTGAAGCGCTGGCTTTTGCTGAGCGGGCCGCTTACCCCCACGCACTGGCTCAGCGCTGGCAGGAGGAGTGGCAGGGATTCACGCTTTACTGCCAGTTATTTATGCATGCACAGAAAGCCTTCTTCACCCTCCATTACGCCACCGTGGTAGAGAATAACTGGAGCATGCGGGAGATCTGCCAGGTCAATATTCAGGAGCTTTATCGCTGTGCGGCGGAAATGGACACCTTCTGCCAGATGCACCCGGAGGCCTCTCCTGGCATGCATGTCATATTTGACCCCTCGCGTGTACGTGCGCTGGCCGACAGTCTTCATCATCAACTCTCGCTGCTGAAAGCGTGATCTCAATCACGCCATGTAACGGCGGATCGTCAGAAAAATGCGATCCGCATCGTTTCCAGGCCTATCCGTGAACAGGGGAAAGTGACGGAGATCGCATCTCCTGCCTTACTCCCGGCGGGATTGTGAATCGCCAGGCAGATCCATCAAACCCCGACCCAGGCGACATAGCCCGAACCGCTGCGAATCCTGATGATACGGCGCTAACAAAAGCGTAATGGATGTGAGGAAATCAAATGAGGCTGTCAGCGGGTGACGCAGTAATGCGTTTTACAGTTTCAGCGCCGCACGATGAACGGTTTGCTGAGTTTTATACGGGTGAAGCCCTTGATGCATCAACAGAATATCTGTTTGCGGATGATGCGAGGCCGGAACAGACGTCATTCTGTCGACGTGTATTTTGCCATGATTTTTCCCGCCGCACGGTTTCGCCGGGTCGTGCATTACCCTCCAGCCAGACGGTGCAGGCAGATGAGAGCGGCATGGTGCATTTTTCCGTGTTTAAGCCTGTTGCCATCCACAGTCAGCGCTGGTTACGTGTCGACCTTCATGTGGCGCAATCCGGGGAATACCCTTTTCAACTTGCTACCTGCGGTGGGGTGCGTATCTGGATTGATGGCAAGGAGGCCGCCTGCTTCACTCCCTTTACCCGCAACACCCTGCAAATCTGCCAGGTTCGGCTACCGCTTCAGCAGGGCGAAAATTCACTTTTGATCCACCTGGAAGAGCTTTGCGAACGGCAAACGCAGTTTGTATTGCGCATGATCTACCAGGGACAGGCGCCGCTTGAAACCAGCCTGAACGCGCAAGATGAGGCGCTGCCGCCGTTTATGCAGCCCTGCGCAGAAGTGCGCGAAGATGAAGGCGACCTGTTGCTGAACCTGCTCAAACAGGGCCAGGGCGGTGAGCAGGCAGAGTCATTGCTGGTGCGCCTGCTGCAACGCGTCAGCGCGCGTGAGGAAGCGTCGAGCTATGCCCTGGTCTCGCTGCTGTGGGTCTGGCATGGCTATCGCGGGGAGATTTTCCCGCCGGCACTGTGGCGGCGGGTGCGTTCCGCTGTGCTGGGCTACCGCTACTGGTTTGATGAATTGGGTAACGATGTGATGTGGTTTGTCGGCGTAAATAACGCTTTAAGCTTCCATACCGCCCAGTATCTGGCCGGACAGATGTTTAGTGAGGAACGCTTTACCGCATCCGGCCGCCTGGGTCGTGAACAGCAGGAAATAGCTGCGCAGCGCCTGGCTTACTGGTCTGCTAACGTTTCGCTGCAGAAGGGGGCGGCTCCCGGCCTGCTCGCGCTCTCGCACCTGGCTGACGACGCAGGGTTACGCGCCCGCGCGCAGCGTCTACTGATAGCGCTAACCGCCAGCGACACGCCTTTTTCCATTTCTCACTCAGGAGCAGCTTAATGCGTCAGGACGAATTACATCAAACACTGGAGCAGGTGGTGAAAGGGTTCTGCCGCCTGAAAAACATCGGCGAAGTGAGCCGTGGCGAAGGTTTCGCGATTCACTTTGAAGAGTGGGAATGGGAAGTCGGAGTCGGTCTGTATGGTTTCTGGCAGTACGCGCTGTCGCAGAATGATGTCAGGTTACAGCAGTCGATCCTCGCCTGGTATGAGGGGCAACTGGCCAAAGGACTGCCCGCCGTGCAAATCAACACCACGGCCCCGATGATCGCGCTGTCGCTGGTGGCGGGGCACACGGAGCGAGCGGATCTGCTGAACGTGGTGAATAACTGGGCGGATTCACTTCTCCAAAATCTGCCGAAAACGGAAGAAGGCGGCTTTCAGCACGTCGTCAAAGAGCAGCCCAATACGGGACATCTCTGGGATGATACGCTGTTCATGACCTGTCTGTTCCTCGGCTCGGCAGGCGTCGTGCTTAAGCGCAGAGACCTGATTGACGAAGCCGCGTATCAGTTCCTGCTGCATACCCGCTACCTCAGTGAACCGGCCAGCGGCCTGTGGTATCACGGCTGGACATTTATCGACAAACACCACTTTTCAGGGGCGTTCTGGGCGCGCGGCAATGCGTGGATCACCGTCGCGATCCCGGAGTTTATCGACCTGCTGGGGGATAGCCTGGATGCCAGCGTGAAACGCTACCTCTCGCAGGTGCTCGCGCGACAGGTAAAGACCCTTTGCGACATGCAGGCTGAAAATGGGATGTGGCACACGCTGGTGGATGATCCGTTCTCCCCGCAAGAGTCATCTGCCACGGCGGGGATCGCCTACGGTATGCTGCGCGGGGTGCGAATGGGGATCCTCAAACCCGACATTGCAGGAGAGGCCTTACGCGCCTGGGAAGCGCTGCGCGAAAGGATCGACGACCGTGGGATTGTGCTGGAAGCGTCGAAAGGCACTATGGTGGGCCCGGATCTTCAGTATTACTGTGATATTGCAATGGCGCCGGTGCCTTATGCACAGGCGCTGATGATGCTGCTGCTGATAGAACTTCAGCAGGGGAAGTGGCTGGAAAAATAGATCCAGGGGGGCCGGATAGCGGCGGCGAAGCGCTATCCGGCGTCTATATCAGCGTCGGGATCTGCGACAACAACCACAGCACCAGCCCAATCGTTCCGCCGACCAGCGTCCCGTTTATGCGGATAAACTGGAGATCCTTACCGATATTTAACTCAATCTGACGCGACATATCGCGTGCGTCCCAGCTTTTCACCGTGTCGCTGATATGGCGGGTGAGAAATGCGGAGAACTCAGGCGCTACGCGCATTGCCGCCTGCTCCAGATGATTATTAAGCGACTCCCGTAGCGCAGCATCGCTAATCAGCGTCTCGCCAAACCACAACCCGGCTTCGGCGATGCGGGTTTTGACCCGGGAATTGTCAGAAGTCATATCCTCTTTGATCCACTGGCGATAATCGGCCCAGATCTGCCCGAGGTAACGGTTAAACGCTTCATCGTTTTTCAGATAGCTTTTGATGTTTTCCGCTTTAGCTTCCATTTCTGATGAGGTTTTCAGGTTATCAATAAAGCGGAAGATCACGCGATCGAATGCCTGACGGATCTGATGGTGACGGTTCTCGGTAATATCGTCGAGCACCGAGTCCACCGCATCGGCAACCAGATCCGCCCCCTGATCGCCCAGCCACTCTGTCGGCAGCAGCCGCGCCTTGATCGGGTGCTCCTGCTCCATCCAGTGCACGATCATCTGCGCGATCACATCGCGTGTGCTCTCCTTGCGCAGCAGCGCAATCAACTGCGCCACCAGCGAATCGAGCAGCTTCTGGTGACGATTGTCTTTGGTCATGCTTTCGAGGATCACCGCGCTGGTCTGGGTGAGATCGACTTTATCGATCGCCTTATGAACCGCGCGTTTCAGCAACCCCTGTACCCTGGAGTCGTCGGTCAGTTCGATAAAACCGCTCATCACCTTCACCAGATTCTGCCCAACGCGCGCAGCGTTCTCCGGCTGGCTGAACCAGTTACCGATCAACAGCGCCGGTTCATGGCGACGTATCAGCGCCACCAGCGATGGCGTATCGAGAAATTTCTCCTGCACGAACTGGCCGAGATTATCGCCAATGCGATCCTTATTGCGCGGAATAATGGCGGTGTGCCGGGCGATAAACGGCAGCGGCACGCGACGAAACAGCGCCACCACCGCGAACCAGTCTGCCAGCGCACCGACCATTGCCGCCTCGGAGATAGCCTTCAGCGCACTGACCCACGGCGACGGCGGCAGCATCAGCGTGGTTACGAAAACCGCTGCGGCAATCAGCAGTAATGAGAGCGCCAGCAGCTTGGCGCGTTTGAGCGAGGTTTGTTTTTCCATAGGGATAAGGATATAACCTGGCGGCGAGAACGTCATGTTAGCGATTGAAGTTGCTTGTTAATTTGCGTAGGGCATTCCGGGAAAATGTCGCATTTGCAGCGGATGAGATACACTAGCGACAGTCAGTTGAAAACGTTGTTTAATTATATTTTTCAGTACGGCGGAGCTTCTCGCGCCAGCGCATTTATTCGCGAAATGGCACAACGCTCGCCGAAGCATAAGGAGGCGCTGATGACACTTGCTGAGAAGTTGCATGAAGAGGGAAGAATTGAAGGCTTGCAGAAAGGTTTACAGAAAGGTTTACAGAAAGGCCTGAAACAGGGTCTGGAAGAAGGCCGCCGTACTGAAGCCTTGAGAATAGCCTCCTCCATGCTGGATAACGGCATTGAGAGGGAAACCGTGTTGAAAATCACCGGCTTGTCCGCACAGGATTTACCGATCCTCGCACATTAATGCTGTCTTATGCCGGATGCGTACTCTTCGCGTTCGGCATCGCTCCCTTTTCTGAAAAGCATCCCCCGCCGCGTCAGAACACTCCGTTTCTCCTCCATAAGCCAGATATCTCAACTACGCTTAATACTTTGCATGACATTTTCGACTGCTTTCATCACTAAACCAGGAGCGAGATATGGCCTATCAGACAGTAAATCCTGCGAACAACCAACTGATCAAAGAGTACACACCACACAGCGACAAGGATATTGAGGCCGCGCTGCAAAAGGCCGATGCGCTATATCACTCTGAGTGGGCGAAAGGCGACATCAGCCAGCGTTTGCCTGTTTTGCATAAGCTGGCCGATCTTATCGACAGCCGCGTTGACGAACTGGCCAAAATTGCCAGCCAGGAGATGGGCAAGCTTATCGAACAGAGCCGTGGCGAGGTAAAACTGTGCGCGCAAATTGCCCGCTACTATGCGGAGAACGCAGAGCAGTTTCTTGCCCCGGTACCCTATAAAACCTCGTTTGGCGACGCGTGGGTGGAACATCACCCGATTGGCGTGATCATGGCGGTGGAGCCGTGGAACTTCCCGTACTACCAGTTGATGCGCGTACTGGCCCCGAACCTGGCGGCCGGGAACCCGGTACTGGCTAAACATGCGAGCATTGTGCCGCATTGTGCTGAAACTTTTGCCCATCTGGTGCGCGAAGCGGGGGCGCCGGACGGTGCATGGACTAACCTGTTTATTTCCTCGGATCAGGTGGCGAATATTATCGCCGACCCGCGTGTACAAGGTGCCGCGCTGACCGGTTCCGAAAAAGCGGGCAGCGTGGTCGCCGCGCAGGCCGCGAAGCATGTCAAAAAATCGACCCTTGAACTGGGGGGCAATGATGTGTTCGTGGTGCTGGATGACGCCGACCTCAACGAAGCGGTGAAAACTGGCGTACAGGCGCGGCTGAACAACGCCGGGCAGGTCTGTACCGCCGCCAAACGCTTTATCCTACATGAGAAAATTGCCGATCAATTCCTCAGCCAGTTCACTGACGCATTCAGCAAGGTGAAAGTCGGCGACCAGATGGATGCCTCCACGCAACTCGGCCCGTTGTCATCAAAAGACGCACTGGAGACCTTGACCAAACAGGTTGATAACGCGCTGAAAAACGGCGCGACGCTACACTTTGGCGGCAAACCGCTGGAGAGTAAAGGCAACTTCTTCGAACCGACGATTCTGACCAACATCACCCGCGACAACCCGGCGTACTTCGAAGAGTTCTTTGGCCCGGTGGCACAGATTTATGTGGTGAAGGATGACGACGCGGCGGTGAAACTCGCCAACGACTCCCACTACGGCCTGGGCGGTGCGGTGTTCAGTCAGGATATTGAACGCGCCAAACGGATGGCTTCGCGAATTGAAACCGGGATGGTCTATATCAACTGGTTGACCGACACCGCCGCTGAACTGCCGTTCGGCGGGGTGAAGCGCTCCGGGTTCGGGCGCGAGCTGTCGGATCTGGGGATTAAGGAGTTTGTGAACCAGAAGCTGGTGGTGGTGAAGAAATAGGTTGTTGAGGTGCGCAGTGCCGGATGGCGCTGCGCGCTTTTCCGGCCTACAACCCCTTACTTCCTCAACCCCTTAAACGCCGCCCTTATCTCCTCTTCCGGCAACTGTATCCCAATAAACACCAGTTGGCTGCGCGGCGTTTCCTCGCCCCACGGCCTGTCCCAGTCGGCGCTGTACAGCCGCTGTACGCCCTGGAACAGCAGGCGATTCGGTTCGCCGTCAATCCACAGCATCCCTTTGTAGCGCAGCAGTTTATCGGCGAACTCCAGCAGCAGATTTTCCATCACGCGGGAGACTTCGCTGATATCCACCGGGTAATCCAGTTCCACCACAATCGACGACACATCATTCTGCTTGTCCGCCATAAAGTGAAAACGTGGTTTGCCCGCCAGCACGTTCTCTTCCAGCATAAAACCGCTGGTATTGAACAACTGCGCCAGGTCGATATCGCCGTGCACCACGGTGTAAATTGGCGCTCGGGCGTTAATGCGCGCCAGACGTTCGCGCAGTTTTTCCGTGTCGCCAGCCACATCCGTTTTGGTCAGCAGGATGCGGTCGGCGTAGCCCACCTGCGACTGAGCGATGGTGAACTGGTTCATTTGATCGTTGGCGTGAACGGCGTCGACCAGCGCAATCACGCCGTCCAGCAGATAGCGTTCGCACAGGACGTCATGAGAGAAAAAGGTCTGAATAATCGGGCCGGGGTCGGCCATGCCGGTGCACTCAATCACCAGACGGTCGAACTCAATCTCACCGCGATCGCGGCTGTCGAGCAGGTCGAGCAGGGCGTCTTCCAGTTCGTTAGCGCGGGAGCAGCAGATACAGCCGTTGGTGAGGGTTTTAATCTGGGTGGCGCGGTCGCCAATAAGCTGGGTATCAACAGAAACTTCGCCGAACTCGTTTTCGATAACGGCGATTTTAAAACCGTGCTGTTCGTTGAGGATATGACGCAGCAGGGTGGTTTTGCCTGCGCCAAGAAAACCGGTAAGTAGGGTAACTGCAATCGGGGTCATGTTCTCTCCTTCTAACAGCAGCGCATGCCGCCTTTTCCGTCTCCGCCGTAGCGCGCCTGTTGCCGCTCGCGGAAGAACTCTTCGTAGGTCATGTACGGCTTGTCCGGATGCGTGGCTTTCATGTGCTCAACGTAGTTGTCGTAGTCCGGGATGCCAATCAGCATCTTCGCCGCCTGACCGAGGTATTTTTTCGCCTGACCTAAGTTACCAAACATTGTGCCATCCAGATATGAATAAAGCCCGGCGAGTCATCTCTGACGGGCCGGGGAGTGCGTTTTCCCTCACCCCGGCCCTCTCCCAAAGGGAGAGGGAGGGTTTGGTTATTTAGTGGTGTGAAGAGGTCTTCACGCCGCCTTCCGGCACAGGAACGTAAGGCGTTTCTTTGTCGGAGCGTTGGTCGTTATTGCGCACCTGCATCCAGGTTTTGAAGCCATAGAAGATGATGCTGTACACCACCACCAGGAACAGAATACTCAGGCCTGCGTTGGTGTAGTTGTTGATAACGATGTGGTTCATGTTGGCGATTTGCTGCGCCGTCAGTTCACCACCTTCCGCAATTTTGGCTTTGTACTGGCTCGCCATGTAGAAGAAGCCTTCCATCTGCGGGTTGGTGCTGAACAGTTTCAGACCCAGCGCCCAGGTGGTGCAGACCAGCAGCCAGAATGCCGGGATGATAGTAACCCAGACATATTTGCTGCGTTTCATCTTCACGAGGATCACGGTGCCGAGAACCAGCGCAACGGCCGCCAGCATCTGGTTAGAGATACCGAACAGCGGCCACAGGCTCTTCACGCCGCCCAGCGGGTCGACCACGCCCTGATACAGCAGGTAGCCCCACAGGCCGACGCAACCTGCGGTCGCCACAACGCCTGCCACCAGAGAATCGGTTTTCTTCAGGAATGGAATGAAGTTGCCCAGCAAGTCCTGCAACATGAAGCGTCCTGCACGGGTACCGGCGTCCAGCGCGGTGAGGATGAACAGCGCTTCAAACAGAATACCGAAGTGGTACCAGAAGCCCATGTCCGCCCACGGCAGCACTTTGTGGAACACGTGTGCAATACCAACCGCCAGAGTTGGCGCGCCACCGGCACGGTTCAGAACAGACGGTTCACCGATGTCTTTCGCGGTTTGCAGGATCTCTTCCGGTGAAATCACGAAGCCCCAGGAACTGACCGTTGCCGCCGCATGAATCGTCACTTCTTTAAGCTGTGCGGCAATCATGGCCGCGTTTTCACCGCCCATTTCGTGCAGGTTCGGCATGGTGATGCCAAGGCCCGCAGGCGGGGTGTTCATCGCAAAGTAGAGGCCCGGTTCGATGATAGACGCCGCAACCAGCGCCATAATCGCCACGAAGGACTCCATCAGCATTGCGCCATAACCGATGAAACGCGCGTCGGTTTCACAGGCCAGCAGCTTCGGCGTGGTGCCGGAGGAAATCAGCGCATGGAAGCCAGACACCGCGCCACAGGCGATGGTGATAAACAGGAACGGGAACAGTGCGCCTTTCCACAGCGGGCCAGTACCGTCGATGTACTGGGTGACGGCTGGCATTTTCAGATCCGGGTTGAGGATCACGATGCCGATCGCCAGGCCAACGATAACGCCGATTTTCAGGAAGGTGGCGAGGTAGTCGCGCGGTGCCAGAATCAGCCAAACCGGCAGCAGGGCGGAGATAAAGGCATAACCGATCAGCGTGAAGGTGATGGTGGTGTCTTTAAAGGTCAGCGCCGGGCCCCAGTACGGATCGTGGGCGATGACGCCGCCGAACCAGATGGAGGCCACCAGCAGCACGATACCGATAACGGAGACTTCACCGACGCGGCCTGGGCGAATAAAGCGCATGTAGATACCCATAAACAGCGCAATCGGCACGGTCGAGCAGACGGTGAACACACCCCACGGGCTTTCCGCCAGGGCTTTCACCACGATCAGCGCCAGCACCGCCAGGATGATGATCATAATCAGGAAGCAGCCGAACAGGGCGATAGAGCCCGGCACGCGGCCCATCTCTTCTTTGACCATCTCGCCCAGCGAAGAACCGTTGCGGCGCGTGGAGATAAACAGCACCATAAAGTCCTGCACCGCCCCGGCAAGCACCACGCCCGCCAGCAGCCACAGGGTACCTGGCAGGTAACCCATCTGGGCGGCCAGCACCGGCCCAACCAGCGGGCCTGCGCCTGCGATAGCCGCGAAGTGGTGGCCGAACAACACGTAGCGGTTGGTCGGCACGTAGTTCAGGCCATCGTTGTTAATGACCGCCGGCGTCGCACGCGTCGGGTCGAGTTTCATCACCTTCTGGGCGATGTAGAGGCTGTAGTAGCGATAGGCCACCAGATAAACAGAAACGGCAGCGACAACGATCCACAGGGCGCTAACGTGTTCTCCCCGACGTAATGCCACAACTGACAGGCAAAACGCGCCGATGATTCCAAGAATCACCCAGGGTATGTGCTTGAATAACTTTTTGGTATCCATAGTAAAACCTGGTTTTTTAAGATTAATAATCAGCCGAAGCTGTGTGGGTTTTGAGTTAAGTGAGTGAGATGATTTGACTGCTATGTTGAGGGCTATCTTGCCAGAGATTCACGCGCGTAAAGTTGGGTAAAGCAGTGAGTGGTTGTATGGGGAGTTAAGCGGTTGTGTGGGTCGATGAGCGGTTGAGTAAGAAGTGAGCGGGTGGGGAATATGTGATTGAGATCACGGAGTATATTTACACCGACACCCTCACCCCGCCCTCTCCCTGAGGGAGAGGGAGAAAACCCGCGCAGAATTTAAATCTGTGTGCGGTCGGTTCCCTCTCCCTCAGGGAGAGGGGTAGGGTGAGGGTGTCGGTTTTACACCGCCGCCTCCATCTCCATCATCACCGGATGGAAACGGCGCTTAAAGTAAATCAGCCCATGCCCCTCATCGCTGAGGATAATGTTCTTAATCTCCACCAGATACACCAGATGCGTACCGATAGTCTGCACCTGGCTAATCTCGCCCTCCAGGCTTGCCAGCGCGCCTTTCAGCACCGGCTGCGCCAGCGGGCCTTTTTGCCAGCAGGAGAGGCTAAAGCGCTCCTCCATCGCCATGCCGGTCATGCCAGCGAAGTGGCGCGCCATCAGCTCCTGCTCGTGGTTAAGCACGTTAACGCACAGTCTGCCATTGCCCTGGAATACCGGGTTCATGGCGCTGTTGGCGTTGATACACACCATCACTGACGGTGGAGTATCCGTCACCGAGCACACCGCCGTGGCGGTAATGCCGCAGCGGCCCGCTTCTCCTTCCGTCGTGACGATATTGACCGCCGCCGACAGGCTGGACATGGCATCACGAAAACGCAGGCGTTGTTCATCTAATTGCATCTTAACCTCCCGCTGCGTTATTTCAGCAGCTTATCCAGCATGTTGATATCAGCGTTGTTGTGCAGGTGCGGCACCGTCCAGCCGTTCTGGTCGTACTCGGACAGGCAGCGGTCAACCATCGCCATCATTTTGTCCATGTTGCCGGAGGTCTGCGCCTGACGCAGGCACTGCAGGCGGATCTCGTCCTGGCTGCCGGAGTAGTTGATCTCGTACAGTTCGTGACGCCCGCCAAATTCGCTGCCGATAGCGTCCCACATCAGTTTGAGGATCTTGATACGCTGGACGTGATCCATACCGTTCGATCCGCGCACGTACTTCGCCAGATACTGGTCGATCTGCGGGTTATTCAGATCGCGCGCGCTCGACGGCAGGTAGATCAGCCCGCTGGTGACGTTACGCTCAATAATGTTTTTGATCTTCGCGTAGGCCATCGGCGCCAGTACGCGGTAAGTTTGCAGCGCGGCGTGATCCGGCAGATACGCGCCGTTCACCCACGGCGTGGCTTCGGAGCACATGGAATCACTCAGTGCCCAGAAGGTGTTGCGCCAGGCCACCACTTCGCCGAGATCTGCCTGCACGCCGCGGAACTCCAGGGTGCCGGTGCATTCGAGGGATTTTTTCAGCAGCGCAGTGATGAAATCGAGTTTCACCGCCAGGCGCACGCAAGCCTGTAACGGATACATGCGGGCGAAGCCGCCTTCCATCGTCCAGCGACGGCAGCGATCAAAATCGCGGTAGATCAGTACGTTTTCCCATGGGATCAGCACGTTATCCATCACCAGGATCGCATCGTTCTCATCGAAGCGGCTGGAGAGCGGATAGTCATACGGCGAACCGGTGGCACCTGCGACCATTTCATAGGATGCGCGGGAGATCAGCTTCACGCCGTCGGCGTCCATTGGCGCAACGAACATCAGCGCGAAGTCCGGGTTTTCACCCATCACCTGCGCGGAGCCGAAGCCGATCATGTTGTAGTGGGTCAGCGCCGAGTTAGTGGCGACGACTTTCGCACCGCTGACCACGATCCCGGCATCGGTCTCTTTTTCCAGCTTGATGTAAACGTCTTTCACTTGATCGGTCGGTAAATGACGATCGATCGGCGGGTTAACGATAGCGTGGTTGAAGTACAGGCCGGTTTCCTGAATACGGGTGTACCAGTTGCGGGCGTTCTGCTCGAACTGGCCGTAGAAGCCGGGGTTCGCGCCCAGCGCGCAGCCGAACGCGGCTTTGTAATCCGGTGTGCGGCCCATCCAGCCGTAGCTCAGGCGCGACCACTCAGCGATGGCGTCGCGCTGCTGGCGCAGGTCTTCCGGGCTTTTCGCCACGCGGAAGAATTTGTGGGTGTATCCGCCGCTGCCGGTGTCGGTGTTCCAGCACAGGGAGTCCTGCATCTCTGGTTTGTGCAGCGCGTCGTACAGTTGCGCGACGGACGCCGCCGCGTTACGAAACGCCGGGTGGGTGGTGACATCTTTCACGCGCTCGCCGTAGATGTATATTTCACGGCCATCCTGCAAACTCTTCAGGTACTCTTCACCGGTGAACGGACGCTGGGTACTGGCGCGGAAATCTTCTGGTTTCATAGGGGCCTCTTCAGTATTCATCGGAATGTAATGTTAAATTTGTGTTTTGTTTTTGTTGTTTAATTGAAGCGGTTAGACCGATATTCGTGAAGAGACTTTTGGGTCAATGGCGGGTACTTTTCGGGGAGGGATGGGTTTTGTGATCGGTGTCGTTTTTACCCCTCACCCCGCCCTCTCCCCATAGGGGAGAGGGAGAAAATTTATGAAGGGCACAGCCAATCCCCTCTCCCCTATGGGGAGAGGGTTAGGGTGAGGGGGAAAACACTCACGACACCGGTACTTTTCTTGCCCGGTAAACGCTTGGAGAGCCCCCCACCAACCGGTTGAAAAAGCGGGCAAAATAGGCCGGGTCTTTAAACCCCAGTTGCCAGGCGATGTTGTTTACCGGGCTGTCGGAAAACAGCAACAGCCGCCTGGCTTCACGCAGTTGCCTGTCGAAAATCAATCGTTTCGGCGGGCGGTTGGCGAAGCGGCGGCAGATGTCGGTGAGGCGCGATTCGGTGATATGTAATTCTCGGGCGTAATCGGGCACCGTCCAGTGCTGGTGGAAGTGGCTGTCGATCATCAGGGTAAAGCGCTGGAACAGCTTTAACTCACCGCGCATACCGTTGGTGGCATGGTCGTCGAGGCGGGCATTGCGCAGCAGCAGAGTAAACACCGCCTGCGCCAGCAGCGTTAGCGTGTGTTCACGGCCCGGCAGTTGCGCGACGGATTCCCTTTCGATCAGCCGCCAGTAATGTTCCAGCGCCGCCAGTTCGTCCGGTTTATCGGCCAGCGACAGGCAGATCCCCGGCAGGCCGAAGGTTTCCCGCGTGCCGGGGTAGAGCACCTCCAGCAGCGGCCAGATCAAATCCTCATGCACCGTCAGCACATGCCCGTCGGCGTCCGATTCGGTGATAAAGGCATGCGGCACCGACGGCGGCGTCAGCACAAACAGAGGCGCTTCCACCGAATAGCGATGATCGTCAAGCTGGAGCTCAATCTGCCCGGTGAGCAGAAAGTGCATCTGAAAATAGCGTTCGTGGCGATGGGCCTGCATATCGCGGCCAAAAAAGGCCGCCATCCGCGCAAAGGATTGATAATGCACATCATCCGTACCGAGGCTCTCGTCGTACTCGGTGCTGATATCGATGTTGTAAATCGGGTTCTCACACATGTGCGCTCCTTACGGCGTGGCGCGTGGGCGTGAGGATTTCATCGGGATCGCCCAGATAATCACCGATCCGATCACCAGCAGCGTCGCCACAAACCACAACCCGCTGTTAAAGCTGCCGGTCAGATCCTTCAGCCAGCCGATCATAAACGGACTCAGCGCCGAACCAATA
The DNA here is from genome assembly GCF_039889165.1 of Pseudocitrobacter cyperus. NCBI lineage: Bacteria > Pseudomonadati > Pseudomonadota > Gammaproteobacteria > Enterobacterales > Enterobacteriaceae > Pseudocitrobacter > Pseudocitrobacter cyperus. The sequence goes on from NZ_JAYMYY010000009.1 coordinate 56,439, forward strand.
TTTCCCGTCGCGTTGATCACCGCGATGCCCACCGCGCGTGCGCGCAGGCTGATCGACTGATCCGGGGTCGTCCAGAAAATGGCCATCGCGCTGAACGATCCGGTGGAGGCCATCACGATCCCCAAAAGCTGGATCAAGTTATGATCGGTCGCGGAAGCCAGTAACCAGCCCGCAGCGGCAAACAGGAACGGCAGGGCGGTGTGGTGTTTGCGCTCCTGATGTTTGTCTGAATGGCGACTCCAGTAAATCATGCCAAGAATGGTACAAATTTGCGGTACCGCCGCCAGCAGGCCGATGGTGATGTTGCTGCTGCCCTGGTTAAAGCTTTGCAGGATCTGCGGCGTCCAGATGCTGATGGCGCTCAAGGTGTTGGTCAGGCAGAAGTAGGCCAGCGTGTACATCAGCACGATGGGGGTGAAGATCTCACGCCACAGGCTGCGCTGCTGCATGGCGTGGTGGCTGGCTGCGCCTTCCGGCTGCACCAGCGTCAGATGGTCGTTGTCCATCATCTCCTGGAGATGTTTTTTGTCGTCGTCAGTCAGCCATTTGGCCTGTTTGGGGGAGTCATCAAGATAAAACCACACCATGATGCCCAGCAGCAGCGACGGGAAACCTTCCAGCAGGAACAGCCACTGCCAGCCTTTTAGCGCCATCACGCCGTCCAGCGCAAGAATATAGCCCGAGACAATCGAACCGAGGGCGGTGGTTACGGGCATCGCCACCATAAACAGCGCATTAGCGCGGGCGCGGAAGTAGGCCGGGAACCAGAAGGTTAAATAGAGCAGAATACCGGGCAGGAAACCGGCTTCGGTGATGCCGACCAGAATACGCAGCACATAGAGGCTGGTGGGGCCGGTGGCGAACATGGTGGCGGTAGAGGCTATCCCCCACAGCACCATGATGGTGGCGATCCAGCGGCGTGCGCCGACAATGCTCAGCATAATGTTGCTGGGGATGCCGAAAATGACATAAGCGGCGTAGAACAGCGTGGTGGCAAGGCCGAACATGGTGGCGCTCAGGCCGAGATCGCGCCCCATCGTCAGCCCGGCGAAGCCGATGTTGATACGGTCGAGGAAGGAGAAGATAAACAGCACAAACAGAAAGACGATCAGGCGGCGGAAGAGTTTGTTGATCACCGCCTGTTGGCCTGCGGTCAGCGATTTGTACGCATTTGCCGGGTCGACGCGTTCCGGCAGTGCAGATGATGTGTCGCTCATGGCTATTCCTCTGATGGGATTTTTGTAGGGTACGGCATGAGAAGAAAGGCCAGGCGCTAATACACGCCCGGTTCGCCTGAGGCTGTGCTGGCCCCAAACCGTGCCGCCAGCGCTTCCGCTGCGCGGGCGAGCAGGGTGGTATCGACGCCGACGGCGACAAACAGCGCGCCCAGTTCCAGATAGCGTTTCGCTAACGGCTCACTGGCAATCAAAATTCCCGGCGCTTTCCCGGCTTCGCGGATCTGCACGATCGCCTGTTCAATCGCTGCCTGCACCTCCGGGTGCTGCGGGTTGCCTGCATAGCCCATATCGGCGCTGAGATCCGCCGGGCCGATAAACACGCCGTCCACGCCTTCGACGTCGAGGATCTGCGGCAGGTTTTTCAGCGCCTCACGGGTTTCTATCTGCACCAGCACGCACATTTCATCATTGGCTTTTTGCAGATAATCCGGGATGCGATTCCAGCGCGAAGCCCGCGCCAGCGCGCTGCCGACGCCGCGGATCCCCGCAGGCGGGTAACGCGTGGCGCGTACCGCCTCGCGTGCTTCGTCAGCGTTCTGTACCATCGGCACCAGCAGGGTTTGCGCGCCAACGTCCAGCAGTTGCTTGATTTGCACCGCATCATTCCACGACGGGCGCACCACCGGCTGGCTGGGGTAGGGCGCAATCGCCTGAAGCTGGGTCAGTACCGTTTGCACATTGTTCGGCGCATGCTCGCCGTCGATCAGCAGCCAGTCGAATCCGGCTCCGGCCAGGAGTTCTGCGCTGTAGCTGCTGCACAGCCCCAGCCATAAACCGATTTGCGGGCGGCCCGCTTTTAGCGCCGCTTTAAAGGTGTTTTCCATGGTGCTCTCCTTAAACAAAGCGGCAGCTAATCGAACCCATGTTGCCGTAATCAACATGGAAGGTGTCGCCCTTGCGCGCCGGAACCGGGCGGGTAAAGGAGCCACCGAGAATGATCTGCCCGGCCTCCAGTTGCACGTCATAGGGCGCGAGTTTGTTCGCCAGCCAGGCCACGCCGTTGGCCGGGTGATTGAGCACGCCCGCCGCGACGCCGGTCTCTTCGATTACCCCGTTGCGGTAGAGCAGGGCGGAGATCCAGCGCAGATCCAGCTCATCGGGCCTGATCGGGCGGCCGCCGAGGATCACCCCGGCGTTGGCGGCGTTATCGGAGATGGTGTCGAACACTTTGCGCGGGCGTTGGGTTTCCGGGTCGATGTTGTGGCAGCGGGCGTCGATCAACTCCAGTGCCGGGATCACATAGTCCGTCGCGTTATAGACATCGAACAGCGTGCAGTTCGGCCCGCGCAGCGGTTTCGCCAGCACAAACGCCAGCTCCACTTCGATGCGCGGCACGATAAAGCGGTCGGTCGGGATATCGCTGCCATCGTGGAAGAACATGTCATCCAGCAGCGCGCCGTAGTCCGGTTCGCTGATTTGCGAGCTGGCCTGCATCGCTTTTGAGGTGAGGCCGATCTTGTGGCCTTTCAGCGTGCGGCCTTCGGCAATTTTCAGCCGTACCCATTCACGCTGCACGGCATAGGCGTCCTCAAGGGTGATCTCCGGGTAGTCCAGCGAGACGGCGCGGATCTGTTCGCGCTGTTTTTCGGCCTGATCCAGCCGTTGGGCGATCAGGGTGTGGGTCTGTTTATCAAACATGGCTGGCCTCAGCGAAATAACGCGTGGACGTTGTTTTGTTTAAAATTGAGCGTCGGGTGCAGCTCTTCAATTTCAAAGGAGAGCGCCAGCAGGCGGCTTTCCATCAGGGCGGCGAAATGGGTTTTGATCAGATCAAACAGCATTTCACCCACCGCCTGACGGCTCTCCAGGCTGCGCCCAGCGCCGATTTTTAGCGTCATATGCACAAACGCGTAGTCGTGCTGCCCGTCGGCCATCTGCCAGGTATCGACCCAGTGCGCGCGGCTGCGAATACCCGCCAGCGGGAAAATCCCCGTCCCGGCCAGCGCCGGATTCACTTTGGCGAACAGCCCCGGCAGATCGGCTTGTTCGCGAATATTTTCACTGCATTCAACGATAAAGTGCGGCATAACAATTCCTTACGCGGGCAGCGGGAAAACGGAATTGACCTGACCGGTGCCGGAGCTTGGGAACAGCTCGGTGATAAACTCCACCTTGCCGTCGTATTTATCCCAGCCAAGCATCCCCAGCAGCATTACCGTGTCGTGCATGTTGCCTTCGCCGTAGCAGTAGTCGGCGTACTCCGGCAGCATGTTGCAAAACTCTTTGAACTGGCCTTCGCGCCACAGCTTCACCACGCGTTCGTCCATCTGGCGGTCGAACTCGCGGGTGTAGCTGTTCATCCCCTCTTCGGCGCGCTGGTCGTCAATAAAGCGGTGCGACAACGAACCGCTGGCGAGCACCGCCACGGTGCCGTCGTACTGTTCGATGGCTTTCAGAATTGCTTCGCCCAGCTTGCGGCTGTCGGCAAAATCATGAACCGTGCAGAAAGCCGAAATGGAGACCACTTTGAAGTGCTTGTCTTCGTTCATGTAGCGCATCGGCACCAGGGTGCCGTACTCCAGTTTCAGGCTGGGGATGTTGTGCGCTTTGGCGCGCACGCCGAGTTTTATCGCTTCATCGGCAATAAGCTGACCCAGCGCCGGGTTGCCCTCGTAGCTGTAGGTCATGTCGCGGATAAAGTGCGGCAACTCGTTGCTGGTGTAGATGCCCTCGAAATGATCCGCGCAGTTGATGTGGTAGGCGCTGTTCACCAGCCAGTGGGTGTCGAAAACGATAATGGTATCGACGCCCATTTCCCGGCAGCGCTTGCTGATCTCTTTATGGCCGTCGATCGCCCCCTGACGGCAGCCGTGGTTTTTCCCCGGCAGTTCAGAGAGATACATCGACGGTACGTGCGTGATTTTTGCTGCTAACGCTAACTTACCCATATCAGACTCCCCATTTCGGAATGGGATGGTCGCCCATCGAGATGCAGACGTTTTTCATTTCCGCGAACACTTCAAAGCTATACTCACCGCCTTCGCGCCCGGTGCCGGAAGCTTTCACGCCGCCGAACGGCTGGCGCAGGTCGCGCACGTTCTGGGTGTTGACAAACACCATCCCCGCTTCGATGCCACGCGCCAGGCGCAGCACTTTGCTGACATCCTGCGTCCAGATGTAGGACGCGAGGCCGTACTCCACGTCGTTTGCCAGGCGCAAACCTTCGGCTTCGTCTTTGAACGGCAGCAGGCAGGCGACCGGCCCGAAAATTTCTTCCTGAGCGACGCGCATACGGTTATCAACGTCTGCCAGTACGGTCGGGCGCAGGAAGTTGCCGTTCTTCAGGTGCGCAGGCAGGTCGGCGGGTTTATCCGCGCCGCCCGCCAGCAGGGTCGCGCCCTCTTCAATACCGAGGCGGATATAGCCGGAGACTTTCTCCCAGTGCTGCTGGCTGATAAGCGCCCCAACCTGGGTGTTCGGATCGGTCGGGTCGCCCACGCGCAGGCGGTTGGCGCGTTCAGCAAAGCGCTTAATAAATTCCGGGTAGATGCTCTGCTGAATAAAGATGCGCGAACCGGCGGTGCAGCGTTCGCCGTTGATCGAGAAGATGGTGAACAGGGCGGCGTCCAGGGCGCGCTCGATATCGGCATCTTCAAAAATCAGCACCGGCGATTTACCGCCCAGCTCCATTGAGTATTTCTTCAGCCCGGCGTTTTTCATGATGTTGCGCCCGGTGGCGGTGCCGCCGGTAAACGACACGGCGCGCACGTCATGATGACGCACCAGCGCATCGCCCGCCGTTGCGCCGTAGCCCTGCACCACGTTCAACACGCCGGCCGGAATACCCGCTTCCAGCGCCAGTTCACCGAGGCGGTCAGCGGTCAGCGGCGAGAGTTCCGACATCTTCAGCACCGCGGTGTTGCCCAGCGCCAGACACGGCGCGACCTTCCAGGTGGCGGTCATAAACGGCACGTTCCACGGCGACACCAGCGCGCAGACGCCTACCGGCTGCACCAGCGTGTAGTTGAGCATCTTGTCGTCGACCGGATAGGTCTTGCCGTTCATCTGCTGGCACACTTCGGCGAAAAACTCGAAGTTGTGCGAAGCGCGGGGGATCAGCACGTTTTTGGTCTGATGGATCGGCAAGCCGGTGTCGGCGGTTTCCATCGCGGCGATCTCCGGCACATTCTGGTCGATCAGGTCGCCCAGACGGCGCATCAGGCGCGCGCGCTCTTTCATTGGCAGGTTGGCCCATTTCGGGAACGCCTCTTTCGCGGCGGCTACCGCCTGGTTCACTTCCGCTTCACCGCCGGAGGCCACCTCCGCCAGCACCTCGCCCGTGGCGGGATTAGTGGTCTGGAAGTAGTCGTTGCCTGCCACGTTTTTGCCGTTGATCCAATGGTTTATCTTTTTCATTTTGCAGTCTCCTCACTGACAATTCGGTTCACCAGGCGGCCCACGCCTTCTACTTCCACCACCACTTCATCACCGGGTACCACGTCAGATAACCCTTTCGGTGTGCCGGTGGCGATCATGTCGCCCGGATTGAGCGTCATAAATTCGCTCAGGTAAGCGATCAGGACGGGCACACTGAAGATCAGATCGGCGGTCGTGCCCTGCTGGCGCAGCTCACCGTTAACGAAAGTGCGCAGGGTCAGGTTCTGTGGATCGGGAATGGCGTCTTTCGGCACGATGGTCGAAAGCATTGGCGTCAGGCCGTCGCGGCTTTTTACCCGCAGGTTGGGGCGGTAGTAGTTTTCCAGATAGTCGCGGATGGCGTAGTCATTACACACGGTGTAGCCCGCCACATAATCCATGGCATCGGCTTCGCTGACGTTGCGCGCCTGCTTGCCGATCACCACCACCAGTTCCGCTTCGTAGTGCATGTACTCGATGTTGTTCGGGCGCACGGAGGTCTGGTTATCGCCGGTGAGCGTATTCGGTGCTTTCAGGAACACCAGCGGCTCTTCCGGCGGCTTAAATTCCAGTTCGCTGGCGTGATCGGCGTAGTTCAGGCCAAGGGCAAGCAGCGTGCCGTGCGGGTGCGGCTGCGGTGGGAAGGTTTTGCGCGTGGTGATATCGCGCTCGTCCACCACCGGGTTTTCCAGCGCCGGGAAGCCTTTTGCCAGAATGCGCACCTGGTCGCCTGGCTGGATTTCCGTGCGCGACTGCGGTGTGCCGATCAGAATGGCATCGCCGGGGTTAAGGGTCGCAAATTCACTCAGCGCGCTCAGTAGCTGCGCGGCGCTGCGTTGCAGGTCTGAAGTGTTCCAGCTATCGGCTTCACGGCCGTTGATTTCGGTAATGATTGTCAGGTTATCAACGTCTTTCAGCGCCACCGTTTCACCCAGCGGGCAGAAACCGTCGCGGCATTTGGCTTTGATTGCCGGGCGGTAGAAGCTCTCTTCCGGCAGGCTAACCTCGTTGGCCAGCGCATAGCCCGCGATGTACTGCGCGGCGTCTTCTTCGCGCACTTTGCTTGCCGTTTTGCCGACAATCAGCGCCACGGTAGCGCCGCTTTGTACCGTTTCGCCCTGCGGGTAGGGAATGGCCTCGCCGTTACCGATGATCGTATTACGCGGTTTGATAAACCAGACGGCGGTTTTGGGTGCTGTTTTATAGGGCGCTTGCTGGAACGCGTGGTGCCAGGCGTCAATCTGGCTGCGATGGTTCAGGGCGACGGCGAAGACGGTGCCTTTCATTGACCTCTCCTCAGGGCTGATTCAGGTGAGTTTGGTTTTCATTAATATATTAATGATCTCTTTTATTCCTGATCGGGTCGCCTGGCAAGAATAAGTGAAATATTTGTGATGCAATTAACAATATATTTACACTTAATTTTATTTAATCTATTAAAATCAATTAATTAAAGTTTTTGTGAATTTTTGATAGACTGAAAAACACCGAAACCGGTTGCCGGGCAAAGTGAGATTTGCTAATTGTTTCGTTATTAATGATTTTTTCAGATTCAGGGGAGAGACGATGCACGACTCTTTGACTATTGCACTGTTGCAGGCGCGCGAAGCGGCGATGAGCTACTTTCGCCCCATCATAAAACAGCATAATTTGACCGAGCAGCAGTGGCGCATCGTGCGTATTCTGGCGGAGAACCCGTCGATGGATTTTCACGATCTGGCGTTTCGCGCCTGTATTCTGCGCCCCAGTCTGACCGGGATTTTGACCCGTATGGAGCGCGACGGCCTGGTGCTGCGCTTAAAGCCGGTTAACGATCAGCGCAAACTGTTCGTATCGCTCACCAAAGAGGGGCAGGCGCTGTATCTGCGCGCTCAGGCGCAGGTGGAAGAGGCATATCGCCTGATTGAGAGTGAATTTACGCCGGAAAAAATGCAGCAGCTTACCGCGCTGTTAGGGGAGTTTATTGCGCTGGGAAGTTTGCGCCAGCACGAGAGCGCTGGCGACAAAGATTAGCTCGCGCACAGGAGCAGCGGCGAGTAGAAATTACCAATAATGATGGCATGTTCTGGTGTGCGCTGGATGCTCAATAAACGCTTTTGTCCAAGTAAAATGCCAGCCGTATAGGCTTCGAACAGTTTATCGGGTACACGATCGTGGCTGAAGCGTTCGACGCTTTTTATGCTAATTTCATACAGACTATCGTGCAGATTACGCCAGTTGAAGTTCTCCTGTCGGGAAACAGGATGTACCATTTGCCCCTCGGTCAGCTTGCCGTTCATGGTGAAATAGCCGCTACCATCAGGATTGAAGTGCATCACGACTGCCCCGTCAAAATCGAACGGGTTATTATCGCGACTTTCGTTAAAATTGAGCTGCCCCTGGCAGTGAAACGCTAACGGCTCAGGTTTGTTAAGCCACCAGATTGTCGCGGCAATCAACGCAGTGTTGACGATAACAAAGAAAATTATCATAAGGGTACGGGACTTCATCTGTCACCACTCATAAAAGTAATTGGTGCTACAGGTACTGGTTTTTTGGCTTGAGCGCGAGCATTGGGAAAGCACCAGTCGGCCTTTATCTCCATAAAACAGCGTGTTCTGAATATGAACGTAAAATACAGAGTTCTCCAGGCAGGATAACTTGCTGCTTTCTTTGATTTGACGGGTGAAGGCAATCGCCTGCTTTTGAAAAACATCAGCGATCGGTGTGAAGGTATAAACCGGGCAACCGTCAATCTGGGTCAGTAGATAGCGCCCCGTTACCAGCGGCGATTGTTTTTGCGAGATATAACTACCGCAAATAGCGGCGACGATCAGGGTGGCAATCCATAACCAGACAGCTAAGGTTGGACGAGCACGTGGCTTCGACACCGGCGCGGAGGGCGCGGGCGAGCTTTCAGATGTTAGCGGTTGTACACTTATTTCTGCATTCAACATAAAGCCAGTTTTCGGTACGGTGATAATAAACGTGGTCTCCGGCACCATACTGTCCAGCAGTTTGCGCAGAATACTAATGTACTGATTCAGTGAATTATTTGAACCATTGAGCCCGCGTTCATCCCATACTTCCTGCAAAAATTTCTCTCGATCCACCACCATGCCGTGATGGACAATTAAAAGGCTGAAGATTTGGTTAGCAGTACTGGTCAGTATCTGGCTCTCTTCACTTTCCTCATCCTTCAGGGAAAGCGATCCATCTTCGTTATCATAGACAAGCGTGTCTGCGAGCAGATATTTCATGGGCGGTAAAAGCGTCCGGAATCAATGGTGCCAAAGGCGAATTTTTATATTAGCTGAAATTATAGGATATTACGTTACCTATAACATTGATCCCGGTAATGCTCATCACGCGCTCAACTATAGAGGGCTTGTCTTTCCATCAAATTCATTTTGCGGTTGAACTCGACCAGCGTATCGCAGTGGAATTTATCCATCGCGTTGCGTTTATGGGTATAGATCGTTTTCGGTGATTTATTGAGAATTTGCGCGATACGCACCAGCGTGAAACCCTGGCGAATCAGCGAACAGACGCGCGCTTCAGAGCGGGTAAGTTGCTTATCGCGACGACGGCGACTGAAGGTCGGGTTTTGCAGTTGCTCCTGCAATTCGCCCAGTTTCTGACGGTCAGAGAGGATGTTTACCCGGTCATCCGGCAGCATGACGCTCAGGGTGTCCACCTGTTCACTTTCTGTAAATACCAGCCATTTTTGCGCAACCGGCGTGGCGTAAATCTCCTGACAGAGTAAAGATTGCTGGCTGTCGGCGTTCTCTTTGATCCACTGAACATCCACCATTGATTTTGCCTGCTGACGCACGAGATTTTTCACACCCAGCCAGAAGAAGTAATTGTTGCTCAGAACCCGAACCTGATAGCGGGGTTCTGCCAGAGTTAATGCGTTCATTGTCTTTTTCACACCAGTTCTGGCCCGCGAAAATATTTTCGCTGGCCCGGAGAAGAATGAGAAAAAGCCTACATGGAGAGTGCCAATTAAAGATATTTATAAATACATTTAGCATTTATATGGTGGTTTATTTTAATTTATAAGCCAGTTATATGTTTTTTATCTGTTGACTGATTGAGTTCGTTTTATTGTTGTTAATTGGATATTAATATACGGTTAACTCAACCCTACAGTCCCCGATCAACGCTATCGGAGATGAAAAACATAAAGGAACCTTTCATGGAAACAGTAAACCTCTCTCTGGCGGAGGCTTACGCGCTGGCGCACCACGTACTCAGCAGCAACGGCTTCAGTGAAGCGCATGCCGCGGCGATTGCGAAAAACGTCACCGCAGGGGAGCGCGATGGCTGCGCCTCACACGGGCTGTGGCGATTGCTGGGGATTGTCGAGACGCTGCGCAAGGGGAAGGTTGCCGCGGATGCGGTACCGACGGTGACTTCTCAGGCTCCGGCTATCGTCAAAGCCGACGCGAAGGGCGCGTATTCACTGCTGGCGTTTGAACAGGCGCTACCGCTGCTGATTGAGAAAACTCGCCAGTGCGGTATCGCGGCGCTGGCGATTAACCACTGCGTTCACTTTTCAGCATTATTTGCCGACGTTGAACCGCTTACCGATGCCGGGCTGGTCGCGCTGGCCACGACCCCAAGCCATGCCTGGGTTGCGCCCGCGGGCGGTACGCAGCCGCTTTTTGGCACCAATCCCATCGCATTTGGCTGGCCGCGGGGTGACAAACATCCCTTTATTTTCGATATGGCAACCAGCGCGGCGGCGCGCGGGGAGATTCAGCTTCATCATCGTGCCGGAAAAGCTATTCCTGAAGGCTGGGGTATCGACAGTGAGGGGAATGCGACAACAGATCCGCAGGCGGTGCTTGATGGCGCAATGCTGACCTTCGGCGGGCATAAAGGGTCGGCGCTGGCGGCAATGGTGGAACTGCTCGCCGGGCCGCTGATTGGGGATATGACCAGCAGGGAATCGCTGGCCTGGGATGACGGGGCCGGTGGGCTGCCGTATGGTGGAGAGCTGATTCTGGCGCTCGACCCGGCGCGTTTTTTAGGTGAGGACGCTGACGCGCATCTGGCACGGGCGGAAACCCTGTTCAGCGGCATGCAGTCGCAGGGGGCGCGATTGCCTGGCGAGCGTCGCTATTTGTCGCGGCTCGCGAGTCAAGAGCAGGGCGTGACGATAACACAATCGCTCTATGACGATATTCGTGCGTTAAGCGCCTGATGGCGCAGCGCTTATCAGGCCTGCAAATGGACATCGCACACCATCTGTAGGCCGGGCAACACCTTTTCTTAAAGTTTTCTCTTTTTTGGCCGAAAACCGTAATTCGCCAGGAGGAAGAGAAAGCATGTTAAATCGTATAAAAATCGTTACCAGCTTAGTGCTGGTATTGGTGTTATTTGGACTATTACAACTTACATCGGGCGGTCTGTTCTTTAACGCGCTCAAAAACGATAAGGAAAACTTCACCGTTCTGCAAACCGTTCGCCAGCAGCAGTCTGGACTCAACGGGAGCTGGGTTGCTCTGCTGCAAACCCGTAATACCCTGAACCGCGCCGGGATCCGCTACATGATGGATCAGAACAATATCGGCAGCGGCGCAACGGTTGCGGAGTTGATGCAGGTAGCGCAGAAATCACTGACTGATGCGGAAAAACGCTGGGCAGAGTACGAAGCGATGCCGCGCGACCCACGTCAAAGCGAGTCTGCTTCTCTTGAAATCAAACGTAATTACGCTATCTACCACGGTGCGCTGGCGGAGCTGATTCAGCTATTGGGCGCGGGGAAAATCAATGCCTTCTTCGACCAACCCACTCAGGGCTATCAGGATCGCTTTGAGCAGGCCTATGTGGATTATCTGCAACAGAACGATCGTTTATACGACCTGGCCGTGGCTGATAACAACCGCTCTTATGACCAGGCGATGTGGATCCTGGCGGGGGTGATGATTGCCGTGTTGCTGGCTATTGCGATTGTCTGGTTTGGCATTCGTAAGACGCTGATCCTGCCGTTGCAGAGCCTGATCGAGAGTATTCGCCATATTGCCGGGGGCGATCTTGTCCGCCGTATCGAAGTAGACGGGCGCAACGAGATGGGGCAACTGGCCAGCACGCTGCGTCATATGCAGGGGGAACTGGCGCGAACCGTGGGGGAAGTGCGTAACGGCGCGGATGCTATCTACAGCGGCGCGAGCGAGATTGCGATGGGCAATAACGACCTCTCTTCACGTACTGAGCAGCAGGCCGCTTCGCTGGAAGAGACAGCCGCCAGTATGGAAGAGCTGACTGCCACCGTGAAGCAGAACGCCGAGAACGCACGTCAGGCGAGCAACCTGGCGCTCAGCGCCTCGGAAACGGCGCAGAAGGGCGGAAAAGTGGTGGATAATGTGGTGCAAACGATGCGCGATATTACCGCCAGTTCGCAGAAAATTGCCGATATTATTAGCGTTATCGACGGTATTGCCTTCCAGACTAACATCCTGGCGCTGAACGCCGCGGTTGAAGCCGCACGTGCCGGTGAACAGGGGCGTGGTTTTGCGGTCGTGGCAGGCGAAGTGCGTAACCTGGCCCAGCGTAGTGCGCAGGCGGCGCGTGAGATTAAGAGCCTGATTGAAGACTCTGTGAGCCGGGTTGACCTGGGGTCGACGCTGGTCGAAAGCGCCGGGGAAACCATGGATGAGATCGTTAATGCGGTAACTCGCGTGACGGACATTATGGGGGAAATTGCCTCGGCGTCAGATGAGCAGAGCCGCGGTATCGATCAGGTGGGGCTGGCGGTTTCAGAAATGGATCGCGTCACGCAGCAGAATGCCTCGCTGGTGGAAGAGTCCGCAGCAGCGGCGGCGGCGCTGGAAGAGCAGGCCAGCCGCCTGACCCAGGCGGTTGCCGTGTTCCATATTCAGCAGGAAAAAGCGCTGAAAGAGAAAGCGGAAGAGCGCGTGGTGGCCACGGCGCCCGCGGCGCGCAAAGCTGTGGCAACGGATGCAGGGGATAACTGGGAGACGTTTTGAGGGCCCTCACCCTAACCCTCTCCCACGGGGGAGAGGGAACCGATGGTGCCAGTGGTGAGGGGCTCTTATCCCTGCGCCTCAACCACCTTAATCTCCACCATGCCAATCCCTAACTGACGCGGTGAGTGGCCGAGGATATTCCCTTCATTCGTAGACTCCGGCGCGGGCGGGACAATCACCAGCGTGCTGGCCTGCGTTGGGTTTTCGAAGTGCAGGGTGGTGGTGGTGACGTCGTGACCCAGCGTCAGCGTCTGTTCGCTGTTACCCACGCGGACAGGAATCGGTTTGTCTGCATTCTGGCCGAAAGCCTTCGCGGTGATCACCAGGTCGAATTTCTTCGGCAGCGGGTGTTGATACTCAATTTTTACTTCATTGCCCAACTGTGCGTTAGACCAGCGCCCCCAGGCTTCCGGACGTGAGATGCCGCTGAACTGCTTCACCTCTTCTGGCGCACCGGCGACGTTGAAGATAAAGCTGTCGGCTTTGTAGCGAATATCGTTGTCCACAACCTTCAGGGTGTCTACGTTGCCGTTGTAGCGTGTCATATCGATGACGGTATCTTTGAACGCCGTTTTCCCTTTCCACTGCGCTTTGTCGACGTGCTGCACTTTTTGCTCGCCGCCCAGTTGCCCCTGCGAGACGCACCAGTCGGTCGAGAGCGCAAACTCTGGCGCCCACAGTTGACCCATTTTGTAGCAGCGGTCGACCCAGACGAAATTATCGCGCGGGGCGAAGTCTGCCAGTTGGTAGCGCAGTGGCGCAGAGTATTCGCTTTCCGGCAGTGGCTCGACGCGTTTTTCAGACACCCGCAACAGCAGCGGGAGACGGAAGTGGCTGCCGGAGAAGGCGATCATATTTTTCTGCGAGTCGATGGTGAACTCTTTCATCTCTTTTGGGAAATTCCACAGACGGATGATGTCAGGTTTCCACGCCAGCACTTTCTCTTTCATGTTGAGGAAAATCGTCGACATCGACTCCCCGGAAAAGCTACTGCGCCCCAGTCCGATAAAGTTGTCTCCACCCAGGATATCAAGCACTGTCGCCCCGTTGTCCATGGTGTTGCGCTTTTGCGCCATCACTTCCTGCTGTGGCTTGTCGCCGCGCAGGATGAAGAACAGATTGTTGCGATCCTGCTTATTGAGATAATCCCAGGCGCTGTTTTTCATCGCCAGGTGATCGGACGAGACAACGATTACCGTATTTTTGAAGTACGGTGATGCTTTGATTTTATTAATAAACTCAGCAATATTCTGCTGGCTGCAGCTTACGGCGCTGAAGGACTGGTTGGCTTTGCCGTCTATTTCATAGCTTTTACGCGTACAACTGCGCGAGACGAAACCATCCGGGTGATGCGTGTCGACGGTCAGGGTGAACAGTGAGAAGCGTTTACCTTCTTTTGAGAGCGTTTCGAATTTTTTCCATGCTTCATCGAGCACGGTATCGTCGTAGAAACCCCAGTCGTTACGGTAGTCAGGGTCATCGACGGTAGCTTTCAGTTCTTCCAGACCGTAGAGATGCTCGAAACCGTGGGACTTCAGGAACACATCTTTCCCGGCAAAGCGCAGGTTTGCGCCCTGCATAAAGTAGTTTTCGTAGCCGGAGTTTTTCAGAATATCGCCGAGGCAGATATTTTGCGGGAAGAAGCTGGAGAGCGAGGCTGAGGCATTGCCTTCAAACGGCGCAAAGAGTGGAATACCGCACTGCGAGGCGACCATCCCGGCGATGGTGTAGTCGGTGCCCGGTAACTGCGCGGTATGGCTAAAATCGATGCTGTTGTTTTTCAGCTCGCCGAGTTCCGGCGTGAGATCCGGAAATGCCTGGTTATCAAAATAGGTGCGCTCAAGGCTTTCACCGTAGATGTAGACCAGGTTCAGCTTAGGCTGCGGAATGCTTTTGGCCGGCTCTTTATAGTAAATGGCAAAATCCGGATCGCCATCGCGCGACTGGGATTTTACCAGTTCGCTAATCTGACGAAACGCCGGGCTGGCATCGACAGATCCCACTGCCAGCACCAGCGCCAGCAAGCTGTAACCAAAATGATGCGGATGATGACGGCGGCGTAACAGCCAGCCCAGCGTGCCGAATATGGCAACCAGACCCAGCACCAGGCCGATCCCCGGCAGGATGTACTTACTGACGCCCGCACCGGTCAGGCTGTTGGTGAGCGTATAAAGTACGGCGTCGTTGATGCCATCACCGGTGAAATAATCGCTGGCGTAGAGCGTAATGTTGAGTACGACAAAAAATCCCAAAACAATCAGCGTAGCGGCGAACCACCACGTATTGCGTCCTGCCTTCAGGGAATAAATCGCCACAGAGGCAAGAAAAAGAGCAAGGGAGAGTAACTCTGACACTAAGGATCCTCAACAGCGCCAGTTTTCTGGCCACATAATTTCGCACAGCATAATGTAGTCATGCTGTCTTATCGCTGCAATTCTAGCGTCATGAAAGTGTGTTGTTGTTCAGAATTGGTTTATAAATAGCCGATTTTATCGTCTAAAAAGAGCGCGTTTATGAAGGGGGAAATAAAAATGGCGGAGTGTGCGGATAAGCGAATGGGCGCTTATCCGCGGTGATGATGGCATCAGGAGATGAAGTTTACACCCTGTTTCAGCACCAGATCGCAGGCTTTCGCCTTCACTTTTTTGCCCAGCTCGCTGTTGCCCAGGCTCTCAAGATTCAGTTGCTGACCATCTTTCGCATTCAGCAGGCCCGAGATACCGTCCATATAGCTGGTGTCTTTTTTCTGCTCAGTGGCGGTGTCGAGACCCAGTTTATCCAGTACCTGAGATTTGATGTTATCGACATTAGCAACGGAGGTGATTTTCTCTTTTGCACAGTAACCCATAATGCCCGCAGCGTTATTCATGGTGCTGGAGCTCAGGGACTGCGTGCCGCCATTTAACAGGCTGGTCAGCGAAGAGAGGGAAGTGCCGCTCTGCTGGCTGCTGCTCTGGCCACCTAACTGGCTGGCGGCGCTGCTCAGGGTGTCGGTCAGCGAACTGGCGCTGGCTGCTGTTGCGAAGAAAGCGCCAGCAAAGATAGCGCCGCAGAACAGGGATTTAGTCATTTTCATGGCGTGTACTCTTATTCATACTATAAATGTATAGGTCGTCAGTATACTCCCGGCGGCCACTAGGATTTATCTCAATACTCTTTCCCGGTCACGCGGCTGCGATAGCTGTCCCAGTTAAAAATCACCCACAGGCTATTACCGAGGCGCATACGATCCATCACCCGCTCGCCAAGCAGCTTATTCATCTCATCCATATTGCTGTTAGTGAGCATGCCGGTCGGCCGTTTGGAAGAGGAGCGACGGTCAACAATCTGGTTGATGATCACTTTCTCGTAACGCGACTCGGTCTGTACGCCTATTTCGTCAATAACCAGCAGGTCGACCTGGCTGAGATCGTTAAGCAGTTGCTCTTCGCTGGTTTCCCGGTTGCTGAACGTGTCTTTCATGGCGGACATAATGTCGGCCACGGTGATAATCAGCACCGATTTACCGCGTAGCAGCAATTCGTTACAGATAGCGGCCGCCAGATGGTTTTTCCCGGTGCCCGGTTTGCCGGAGAAGATAAAGCTGGCAATGTTGCCATCGAACTCCTCGACGTACTGGCGCGCTTTTGACAGCGCGTTCATCTGCCCTTCGTTTTCCACGCGGTAGTTGTCAAACGAGCAGTTCTGATGCAGCGGGCGGATACCGGAGCGGTTGAATGTACGCTGCATTTTCATCGCGCGGTTTTCTCGCTCAAGCGAAGCGGCGCGGATTTTTCCCTGCTCTTTTTGCCAGGCCAGCAGTTCTTCACCGGTCGTGAAAGCGGGCTTGACGTTCGCCGGCATCATCTTCTGCAGGCGTTGCATTAAATCGCCAACGTTTTTCATGCTTATCCTCTGAAACCAGGGGGAATATGACTATCGGGTTCGGATACCGTGTTGAGGTCGCGCTTCGGCTGGCCGTTATTGCCGGCGCGGCCCATTTGTACGCTGCGCGCCAGCTTCTGTTGCCACTGCACGTGGTGGAACACTTTCCCTTCCGCCTGCCAGTAGGCGACAAACGAGGCCAGCTCTTCCGGAGTGACCGGTTCGCTCAGCGCGATACCCCACAGCGCGGAGAGGCGTAAAAATTCGGCATCCGGCTGCCAGCCTGCATACATGGCAAATTTGCCCATCGGCACGGCAATCGGTGCGGGCGCCGGTTCGTCAAAAAACTGCACATCCAGCGCGACATCACTTCCCGGACGGGCGAGCTTTTCTTCCAGTGCTAACAGTTGTGCCAGCCGTTCCTGTGTGATGGCGTAAAACGCGGGCGCATTATTTGCAAACACCGCCAGTGCCCCGCCTTCCGTTTTAGCAAGAATAGCAGCAGGATCGGCGGTAAAAGCGTCAATACCAATCACGTTCGGCGTCAAAATACGAGAAGACATAACACTATCTCAATACAGAAAAACAGAGGAAGGCTGCGGTGTTCCCGCAGGTAATAGCCACATAATAGCACAGTGCGTAAGGCGGGCGGCAGGGGGATATCCGCAGCGCCCGACCGCTTTTAAACGCGCGGGCGTTTGCGATAGAGCCACAGGCCGGGAATAGACAGGCCAACGGAGAGCGCGCCCACGATTGACGAGGCTTTTAAGAAGTTGCTGAGCAGGGCGATCATCATCTCTTCGGTATAGCCCAGGTGGCTGATTTTCACTGCGGATATCATCGCCGTATAGGCTGAAATGCCGGGGAACATCGGGATGACCGCCGCCACGGTAAAGATTTTCGGGTGCGCAAGATACCAGCGCGACCAACGGATGCCGATACTGCCGACCAGAATAGCGGCAAGGAACGTGGCCCATTCGATGTTAAATCCGGCGCTCATCATGACAAAACGTGAGCTGTGGCCTATCGCGCCGAGCAGCGCGCACCAGGGCAGCGCACGATGCGGCACGTTAAATACCATTGCGAAGCCGATCGCCGGAATCGACGATAAAATAATGTCCTGTATCAGCGTAATAATAAAATCCATCACACCCATCCGCGTAGCCCCCATAGGGTCATGGCCGTTACCACCCCGACGCAGGTAGCCAGCGTCAGCAGACTGGCGATGGCCCAACGTGCCAGCCCGGTATTGATATGGCCTTTAAACATGTCGGCAACGGCGTTGATTAACGGAAAGCCCGGAACCAGCAGCAATACGCTGGCGGCCATCGCCACCGTAGAGGTCTGGCTAAATGCGGGTAAGCGCAGCAGCAGGCCAGATACGGTGGTGGCGGCGAAAGCGGTGATGCAGAAGTTGATTTGCGGGTGCATGGCGCGGTGGGTAAGCACCTGGCGAATGTACATGGCAATGGTGCTGGCGCACAGCGTGACAAAAGCACCGTCCCAGCCGCCGTTATTCAGTTTACAGAAACAGGCGCAGGAGAGGCCGACCATCATCACCACGAGCCAGCGTGGATAGCGTAAGGGTCTGATCTGGCTAAAGCGTTTCGCGACATCTTTGGCATCCAGCAGCTTATGCTCGGCCATGATGACAATATGCTGGATCTCCGTCACAACGTGCATGTTAATGCCGCGATCGGCATTTTTGCGCGTAGAGGTAATGCATTGCCCCTCTTTAATTGTCGATAAAACAATGGCATTGGGAGAAATGGCGATTTCGACGCTATCCATTCCCAGTGCACGGCCTAAGCGAGTGCTGAGTTCATCGACCAGTGCGCTTTCTGCCCCGTGCTGGAGCAGGTAAAGGCCGCACTGAATACAGAGCCGGGTAATGCCTCGTTGCGTGTAGTGATCGATTTCGACGGTCATCCTAATCCTCGGTACAACTGCCTGATGGCTTACTTTTACCTGATGCGCTGAAATCAGGAGTCCGTGTCGGATCAAATTATGTGCAAAAAGGCATCGCTGTTTTGCGATGGCGATAATTTGACGCTCCCCACATTTTCTGAAAATTGTCGAAAAGTGCAGCTTTTGAACTGGTTTTGCCCTTCTTTTCCCACGCTCCCTTATCAAAAATGCATCAATGAACTTTGTGTAAACATAAAACAAACAAATATTTAACGTGATGGAGGCAAGGCGACCCTATGAAGACACAGGTTGTGATTATCGGCGCGGGGCCTTCTGGCCTGCTATTGGGGCAATTACTGCACAACGCAGGTATTCAAACGCTGATACTGGAGCGACAGACGCCCGATTATGTGCTGGGGAGGATCCGGGCCGGTATTCTGGAAAGCGGCACCGTTGGGCTGTTGCGCGAGGCGGGCGTGGCGAAGCGGATGGAGGCCGAAGGGTTGGTGCATCATGGGGTCGAGTTTCTGTTTAACGGCAGGCGCATCCCGGTGCCGCTGAGCGAGCTGACCGGCGGCAAAAGCGTGATGGTGTATGGGCAAACTGAAGTGACACGTGACCTGATGGAGGCGCGTCAGGCCAGCGGTGCGAAGGCGGTCTACGGCGTCAGCGACGTGTGTATCGAAGATATTAAAAGTGACAATCCAACGGTCACTTTTACCAAAGGCGGCGAAATCTGCCGCGTCTCCTGTGATTTCGTTGCCGGGTGTGATGGTTTTCATGGCGTCTCGCGGCAAAGCATCCCGCGCGAAATCTTGCGTGAATATGAGAGCGTCTGGCCATTTGGTTGGCTGGGGATGCTGGCGGATACGCCGCCAGTAAATCCGGAGTTGATCTACGCGCACCATGAACGGGGCTTTGTTCTTTGTAGTCAGCGCTCACTAACTCGCAGCCGCTACTATTTACAGGTTCCGTTAACGGAAAAGGTGGAGCAGTGGTCGGATGAACGCTTCTGGCAGGAGTTGAAATGCCGCCTGCCTGAAGAGCTGAGCCAGAAGTTAGTGACTGGTCACTCACTTGAGAAGAGTATTGCGCCCCTGCGCAGTTACGTGGTGGAACCGATGCAATATGGGCGCTTATTTCTGGTGGGCGATGCCGCGCATATTGTGCCGCCCACCGGTGCGAAAGGGCTAAACCTTGCCGCGTCGGATGTGAACTATCTGTGGCGTATTCTGCGTCAGTATTATCAGCACGGACGAGTAGACCTGCTGGATCGCTATTCGCAACTGGCGCTAAACCGCGTCTGGAAAGGTGAACGCTTTAGTTGGTTTATGACCCATCTGTTGCATGATTTCCAGGATAAGAGCGCATTCGATAAAAAGATGCAGGAAGCCGATCGCCAGTACTATCTGGGTTCCCTCGCCGGGTTAACGACGATTGCGGAAAATTACGTCGGGCTGCCTTATGAGGCCGTGGAGTAACAGAACCGTTGCCCTCGCCCCGTGTTGATGGGGCGGCGGCAAAATATGGCGGACTAATAAATATAAAAAGAAAATAACATTCATGTGAAATATATAATTAATTGATGTTTAAATTTTACTTACGCATATATTAATTTTTTCTAATTGCATTTGGATTACCATTTTATAAACAATGTGACATATTATATTGGTTAACTTTTCGTCGTGGTGGTTTAATCCAAAGTATTGTTTTATTCGCCATAACAAAAGATGTCCTTTTCGGAAGCAAGGAAGAACCGATCCATTTTTAGCTGAGCACCGTTGCAGGTGAGAATAAAAAAGGATCTTCGATTGGATGCGGAGGATTTATGGTACAAGGATGCTGCAAATTCGGTGTGATAATCAGCAAAATACCGGTGATGCAATCTGGGTTGAGTGCGATTATGTCATCGCATTTTCCTGATTATGAGCTTAATGTTTGTCACTCTCTGGAAGAGCTTACGCTGCTTCAGCTTCGTCGCGCTGACCTGGTCCTTGTGGATCTCTCGGGCGATATTCACCAACCGCGTAGTGTTTGTGAGCAATTCTATTCATTGCTGACGCAATACCGCGATATCCACTGGGTTTTTCTTGTTAGCCGCCAGATGTACGCTCTCGCGGTCGAATTTCTGATGCGTCCGGAAAGTACGCTGCTTTCTGACTCTGAACCCGTTGACCGCGTAGTGGTGGCGATTCGTCAGGGAGGCGTATCTGCTGAGCGTATCAGCCAAACGCTGCTGGTACCCGACTACGACAATCTCGAGGCCGACGGTGAAAAAATAGTGATGCTGACGCTGTCAGAACGCAAGGTTCTGCGTCTGCTGGCGAAAGGCTGGGGAATTAATCAAATCGCGACATTGCTGAAAAAAAGCAACAAAACGATCAGCGCGCAAAAGAACAGCGCCATGCGTCGGTTGTCATTGCGAAGTAACGCTGAAATGTATGCGTGGATCAACAGCACCCAGGGAATGAAGGAACTCAATCTCTACTCAGCCTACGGAGAGCCCGTCGAATGGAAAAACATCCCGGAAAGCAGCATGTCGCTATAGTCGAACCCTGTGTGATGGCGGGAGTTGGTCTACGCCATTTGTTGTCGTCCTCTGCCAGAAGCACCTATGCTTTCCATTTTTTTCATTCGATTGATGAGTTACGGCAGTCAATGTCAGCGATTGAGTATTTTGCTGTCATCTGCTGCCTGTCAGATATTCGTGAGCTGCGGCTGGAAAGTTTGCTCTTTCAGGATGAGATTGCGAATAGTCGGCCTGTGACTCTCCGAATTATCCTCGGCGGTAATGCGAAAGAAGTTGAGCTTATTAAGCAGCTCTCGCCTACGCTGGTAAATGGTGTATTAAGCAAAACGGAATCTCTCCCTTGTCTCAAGAGTATGATCATGGATCTGCTGAAAAACGGGGGAGCGGGCCAACCGGTGCAGGAAGAGAATGTCATTACCGTACA
Source organism: Pseudocitrobacter cyperus (assembly GCF_039889165.1). Taxonomy (NCBI): domain Bacteria; kingdom Pseudomonadati; phylum Pseudomonadota; class Gammaproteobacteria; order Enterobacterales; family Enterobacteriaceae; genus Pseudocitrobacter; species Pseudocitrobacter cyperus. Next base: position 77,736 of record NZ_JAYMYY010000009.1, read on the forward strand.
CCACCGCTATTTAAGCCCAACTGAGCGCGCCATATTACGCTATATGACTTGTGGTTATTCCTTAACGGATATCGCTACACGTCTGGAGCGAAATATAAAAACTATTCGGGCACATAAATTTAATGCAATGGCGAAGCTGGGTGTGAACTCGGATATCGGTTTACTGAGCGCGGCAGATTTATTGATGTCACTACCCGATCGTTACGGGCTGTCAAACGATACGCACTACGCGCAGTAATGTACAACCAGAGCAGTGAGCTGCTCTGGTTACTTTTTCACAAACACACATCAACCCAGGTTGCCCCTGTGAGTTGCACCATGCGGTCGGGCGATATTCGCACCGCGCTGTGAGTGGCACCTGCCGCGGGCAACACCTCCGTGTATCGCTGCAAAGAGACATCACAATAGACGGCAAGCGGGTTTTCCAGGCCGAACGGGCATACGCCGCCAACCGGATGCCCAGTCAGCGTAACCACTTCATCACTGCTCAGCATACGCGCCTTTGCGCCAAATGTGGCTTTCAGCTTTTTGTTATCGAGTCGGGCATCACCTTTAGCGACAATCAGGATGACCTCTTCTTTCACTTTCAGCGACAGCGTTTTTGCTATCTGCCCGGGTTCAACCTGGTGAGCGGCGGCGGCGAGGGCGACGGTTGCTGTGCTTTGTTCAAGTTCAATAATGTCGATATCGGGGGCGTGTTCGGCGAAAAATTGCCGCACAGATTGCAGGCTCATGGGTCTCTCCTGAAAAATTGTGGCGTTAAATCTGTCATAAGCGCTGAAGGGTGTAAATATTTCCGTTGTGGGATTCAGAAAAACCGCGATTTCTGGATCTCCTTCACATTCACTGCAACCGGTTACAGTAACCGGTTGCAGTTATGCGTTTGGCGGATTAATACTGTGCATGTCATTGACGCTGTACCCCATAATAAAAGCCCTGTACGACGTGTAGCGTAACGCGCGTTGGTATAGCGGAAAAATCGTTGTTGCTGTGCTTACGTCTCAAGCCTGTCAGGAGGGCTGCTATGTCTGCTGGTCACACTGCGTTTAATTTAATTTTCCGGTTCGTTGAAAACTACGTTAGTCCCGTTGCCGGGCGTATCTCTTCACAACGTCACGTAATGGCAATTCGTGACGGTTTTATCTCTGCAATGCCGTTTATGATAGTCGGCTCATTTCTACTGGTTTTTGCCTATCCACCGTTTTCGCCGGATACGACCTGGGGTTTTGCCCGGGCATGGCTGGATTTAGCCAAACAGTTCGAAGGCCGTATTCTTACGCCGTTCGACATGACGATGGGCATTATGTCTATCTACATTTGCGCGGCGATTTCTTATAACCTTGGCAAACATTACGAAAAATCCCACCAGCTTGATCCTTTTATGTGCGCCATGTTGTCTATTATGGCGTTCCTGCTGGTGGCGGCGCCGAAAACCAACGGTACATTGCCGGTTGATAGCCTGGGTGGGACGGGGATCTTCACCGCTATTCTGGTGGCGATTTACTGTGTCGAGCTGATGCGTTTTTTGAAAGCGCACAATATCGGTATTCGCCTGCCAGAGCAGGTGCCGCCGATGATCAAAAACTCGTTTGATCTGTTAATTCCGGTTCTGGTGGTGGTGCTAACACTCTATCCGTTGAGCCTGCTGATTCAGAGTCAATTCGATATGCTGATCCCGCAGGCGATTATGTCCCTCTTTAAACCTCTGGTATCGGCTGCGGATTCCTTACCGGCGATTCTGCTGGCGGTGCTGATTGGCCATCTGCTGTGGTTCGCGGGCATTCACGGCGCGGCAATCGTCTCCGGAATGCTGCAAATGTTCTGGTTGACGAACCTGGGTATGAACCAAACCGCGCTGGCGCAGGGCGCGCCATTGCCACATATCTTCATGGAGGCGTTCTGGACTTTCTTTATCGTGGTCGGCGGGTCAGGTGCGACTATGGGGCTGGTGTTCTGTTATCTGCGAAGCCGTTCGGCGCACCTGCGATCTATCGGGCGGTTGAGCGTGGTGCCGAGCCTGTTCAACATCAACGAACCGGTGATATTCGGTACCCCTATTGTGATGAACCCGGTGTTCTTTATTCCGTTCCTGTTAGCGCCAATGGTCAACGCCGTACTGGCATGGGCCGCGATGAAGCTGGATCTTATCGGCCGGGTGATTTCGGTGGTGCCGTGGACGGCCCCAGCACCCATTGGCGGCGCATGGGCATTAGGTTGGGATTTCCGTGCGGCGATTCTGGTCGTCCTGCTGGCTTGTGTCTCAGCCATTATCTATTACCCCTTCTTCAAGGTGTACGAGAAACAACTGTTGGCGCAGGAAGAAGAAGAGGCCCAGCGTGCGGCTGAAGAGAGCCAGCAGGTTGCGTAACGGTTAGATCGCCGGATAGCGCTGCGCTTGCCCGGCCTACAGATTAAACTCTCGTAGGCCGGGCAAGCGTAGCGCCGTCAGGCATATTGTTGAGAATGAATGTTCTGTTTATTTCAGCGTACAGTCGCCACACTGCTGAACATCCGGCAGGCGATAGCGTTGACAGCAGGTACGGCGAACCAGCAGGCCTTCTCGCGGCACGACGGTGCGCCACAGCGGGTTGTCCTGCCCACAGGAAAGCGTTTTTGCAAAGAAGAATTGTTGGCGCAGGCTGTTTACCTGCTCCTCGCCCAGCACGCTTTTCATCTCGCCGAGATACCAGTTAATCAGGTAGCCCGTATTGCTCCAGATAAGCTTACCGTTAATGTGCCCGGTGGCTTCCAGCGCGTCGACGACCGGCATCAGGGTCTGAGTTACCAGCTTCTCCATTCGCTGCGCCGCAGAAAGATGACGGCCCTGCACATCTTCCATGACATCGACCCAGAAGCAGGCCGCTCGACCTGTTTCATGAAATTCGACGTGAAAATGCCGGGGGGAGAGATCGAGAGCCGTGTCTTCCGTCAGCAGCGCCAGCATCAGCGGCGGCACCAATAAACCTATGTACCATTGCGCCCACAGGGAGATAAGCGGTTTATTTTCCCGTGGCAGGGTGGGTTGGTTACGGTAGATGTGATCGGAATAGAGCGCCAGAAGCGATGTCAGTTCGGCCGGCTGCATCCACTCCTCCAGGGTTTTTGCCTGGGGCGGATGGGGTTCATCCAGTTTGAAGCACTCCAGCATATGCGGGCGCTGTTCCGCAATTTTTTCACGCACAGAGAGCGCCAGCGTATGCTCCGGTGTCGGAAGCTGCGCTCGCCAGATGATATCTTCTGCAATCGGTACGGAACGGTACGCCATAGAATTAGCTGGATACAAATCTAAATGATAATGATTGCCAATCCTAGCTATAGATAAAACCGAGCGCAAGAAATATTCATTCCTTACGCTGTGATTGTGGCTTTAATCAAGGGGGAGAGTATCGCTGGTCAGGATGTTATTTCGACCCTGGCGTTTGGCTTCATAGAGGGCTTTATCTGCATTTTCCAGCGCTTTATCAATATCTTCGCCTTCCAGCGGGGCAATGCCGATGCTGATGGTTACATGCGTCGCAACGCTGGCATTCAGGATATGAGGAATTTTCAGATCGTAGACTTTTTGCCTGATACGTTCTGCGGCTTGCGCGGCGCTTTCCGCCGTACTGTTCGCCAGCAAAACCATAAATTCTTCGCCGCCAAAACGGGTAACGATATCGTGTGAGCGAACGGCATTGCGTACCGCGGTGGAGATCTGAATCAGCGCCTGATCGCCCATCATATGGCCGTAGTGATCGTTATAGGCCTTGAAGTGGTCGATATCCAGCAGCAGAACATGGTGATTTTCCGGTGCCAGCGCCATCAACGTGTCAAAGCGATGCTGGAAGCCACGACGGTTATACAGCCCGGTCAGTGGGTCAAGCATACTCAAATCATTTAACGTCTCCCGCTCCGCCAGCAGTTTGTGCATCAGGCTCTGCGCAAAGGCATCGTTACGCTTTTCAATGAGATGCTGAATGCTAATACCGACAATCGGTAGCGCAAGGCAGAAAGCCATTCTTAACCATTGGTCACTGCCGCCAAACAACAGGCAGATAATAAAGACCGGCAACGAGTGAAGCAGGAATGCGACAATATTGTTAGAGAACGCAATTGTGCCAATAAACAGGACATTAAGTAGCACAACCATCAGGAAATTAACTTCCATCGGATAGGTGGCTGGAATTTTTATCACAATATGCCAGGCCCACAGGCAACCAAAGATAATGGATATTGCCGGGAGATAAATTTTCCGCTTCGCATTCAGCCAGTGCCAGAATAGCAGAACGCCGCTGCCGCCGATAATCAGGGCCAAAGGAAGCGTGAATGCATGGACTTTATAGATTGGATTCAGTAAGGAAAATAGCGACGACACCAGGTTGAGAAACAAAAAGAGTCTCAGTGTAAGCTGGTATTTTTTGCTGTGCAGAGACCGCCAGGATTGTACTGTCATAAGAGATCGTTATTAATCTTCTGGTTAATGAGTATAGGTCGCCAGCCGGAAACGAGACAAAATAGTGTATGCGGGGGATACACGCAAACCCCAGGAATTAAGAGGGGGAAGTTTACGGTCGCACAATCTATCACCTTACCTAACCTATGTCATTAGCTCAGCGGTGAGGAATACCTCTCTCTTAGTTCTCAAATGATAAAAATTATCATATGATATTGGTTATCATTATCGATGTGAGAGATAAAACCATGTTGACGAGAACATTAGGTAGCGGCTGGGGCGTACTGATTTCCGGGGTGGCGATGGCTGCACTTGGTATGACCGGGCTATCAATGGACATCTGGCGAGGGATTATCATCACCGGCATGCTGATGACATGCATTATGATCTGGCACCGACAATGGCGTCACTATGTGCTGCTGCCGTCATGCATTGCACTGCTAAGCGGGTTGATGCTGATAGTGATGAATTTAAAAATGCTGGAGTAAGCAGGGGATAACATCAGAGGAAACGAGGACTGGTGCGAGGGGGGGGACTTGAACCCCCACGTCCGTAAGGACACTAACACCTGAAGCTAGCGCGTCTACCAATTCCGCCACCTTCGCACAGGTATCTCGTTGTTTATATCGCCCTCGTTGGTGCGAGGGGGGGGACTTGAACCCCCACGTCCGTAAGAACACTAACACCTGAAGCTAGCGCGTCTACCAATTCCGCCACCTTCGCACAGTGCGAGCGATATAACGTGGTTTTTTATGGTGCGAGGGGGGGGACTTGAACCCCCACGTCCGTAAGGACACTAACACCTGAAGCTAGCGCGTCTACCAATTCCGCCACCTTCGCATACCATCGATACTTCAAAAAGTATCTTTACCACGGAGGCGCATTCTAGTGGTTTTCAGCTTGACGTCAATAGTTAATTGTAGGGCACCGCGCGATTGCTGTAAAAAACGGCGATTATGACGCGCGGAATAGGCCTGATAAGCAAAGCGCTATCAGGCGTTGATCCGATTAAGCCTTTTTCGCCTGACGAGTCATGATTGCGCGATACACCTTAAAGCGGCCTGTCTGGGCGATAACTTCGTGGAAGCCGAAGGTTTCGTCGAGGATCGCCGGGTACGGCAGAAAGGCGTTCGCCACAATGCGTAACTCTCCGCCGCTATTCAGATGACGTACAGCGGTGCGGATCAACGTTTGTGCGGCGTCGAGGCTGGTTTGCAGGCCATCGTGGAATGGCGGGTTGGAGATAATCATATCGAAGCGGCCTTTCACTTCGGAGAATACGTTGCTGGCAATAACTTCGCCCTCAATACCGTTCGCCGCAAGCGTTGCGCGGCTGGCTTCAACCGCTGGCGCGCTGACGTCGCACAGGGTTAAACGCACTTTTGGCGAGTGGCTGGCAAGCATCGTCGCCAGCACGCCCGCACCGCAGCCGACGTCCAGCACTTTGCCTTTAGTGTGCGGCGTCAGGGTGGAGAGCAACAATTGGCTGCCGACGTCCAGCCCATCACGGCTAAATACGCCTGGCAGCGTCTTGATGGTCAGGCCATCGAGCTGATATTCGTCCCACTGTTTTTCAAGGTCAAACGTCGTCTGTTTTTCCAGACGACCGTGATACAGGCCACAGCGACGAGCGCTGTCAACTTTGTTCAATGGCGCGTAATCCGCCAGCATTTGCTCGGCGCTGCGCACGCCGCTGCGGTTTTCACCAACCACAAAAATATCGGTACCGATGGGCAGCAGCGAGAGAATATTCATTAACTGGAACTGCGCTTCCGGCTTGTTCTTTGGCCAGTAGTAAATAAATGTATCGCAATCGGCGACATCCGCCGCTTCGGCGACCAGGCTGTAGCGGACATTCTCACCCATTTGTTGGCTCAGCACCTGCCAGTGGTGGAACTGCTGGGTATGGGCGCGGCTAAATGCGGTATCGAGGCGGGCAGGCAGATCATCCTGCAAATCTCCGGCAAACAGAATACGGCTTTGTTCGAAATCATCACTGTGGCGCAGCAAGACTTCACTTGCCGGGGTAAAAGCAGACATGAAAAGCTCCTTCGTTAAACGTGGCGGCGATTATACACTGTTGTTTGCGCGCGAGCGCGTAATTGGCGCACTTTCGCTGAGTTTGCTATATTTGCGCCCTTGATAGACAGGAGCGTTTCACATGACATCCCGGCGAGACTGGCAATTACAACAGTTGGGCATCACCCAGTGGTCACTCCGGCGCCCGGCGGCGTTGCAGGGGGAGATTGCGATTTCGCTACCGGAGCACATCCAACTGGTGATGGTTGCCGATGATCTGCCGTTGCTGACGGAACCGCTGATGATGGATGTCCTGCGCGCGTTGCAGCTTACCCCGGATCGCGTCCTGCAACTCACGCCTGAAAAAGTGGCGATGCTGCCACAGGGGAAGCGCTGCAACTGCTGGCGTCTTGGTAACAATGAGCCCGTATCGCTGGAAGGCGCTCAGGTGACAACGCCCGCCTTTACTGAATTAAAAGCCAGCGCGCCAGCGCGCGCCGCACTCTGGCAACAAATTTGCGCACATGAACACGATTTCTACCCTCAGCACGACTGATCTTCCCGCCGCCTGGCAGATTGAAAAACGCGCCCACGCTTTTCCGTGGAGTGAAAAAACGTTTGCCAGCAACCAGGGCGAGCGCTACCTGAACGTGAAGCTGTCGGTCGGCGATGAACTTGCCGCTTTCGCCATCACCCAGGTGGTGCTGGATGAAGCGACGCTGTTCAATATTGCCGTCGACCCGGCCTATCAGCGTCGGGGGTTGGGGCGTGAACTGCTGGAACACGTGATCGACGAAGTTGAAAAACGCGGCGTCGCCACGCTATGGCTGGAAGTGCGCGCCTCGAACGCCGCGGCCATTGCGCTCTACGAGAGTTTAGGTTTTAACGAAGCGACGATCCGCCGCAATTACTACCCGACTGCCGATGGGCACGAGGATGCGATTGTGATGGCTCTGCCGCTGAGCATGTAAGTCATACAAGGTGATACGATGAAGTGGGACTGGATTTTCTTTGACGCCGACGAAACGTTGTTTACGTTTGATTCTTTCAGCGGCTTACAGCGGATGTTTCTCGACTATAGCGTGACCTTTACCGCCGAAGATTTTCAGGACTACCAGGCCGTGAATAAACCGTTATGGGTCGATTATCAGAACGGGGCGATTACTTCTCTCCAGCTTCAGCGCCAGCGTTTTGTCGGCTGGGGAGAGCAGCTTAGCGTACCGCCGGAAGAGCTGAATGATGCCTTTATGAATGCGATGGCTGAAATTTGCGCGCCGTTGCCGGGAGCGGCATCCCTGATTAACGCCCTGAAGGGAAAAGCGAAATTGGGGATCATCACCAACGGTTTCACCTCGCTGCAGCAGATTCGCCTTGAACGCACAGGTTTTCGCGATTACTTTGATTTACTGATAATTTCTGAAGAGGTCGGGGTGGCAAAACCCGATCGCCGCATTTTCGATCATGCGCTGGAACTGGCGGGCAATCCGGATCGTTCGCGGGTATTAATGGTCGGTGACACCGCAGAGTCAGATATTCTTGGCGGCATGAACGCAGGTTGGTCAACCTGCTGGTTGAACGCACATCAGCGCCCTTTACCGGACGGCATCAAACCCGACTGGACTGTTTCGTCATTAAGCGAACTGGAGTTACTCCTGTGTAAACAGTGATTGCCTCTCCCCCTTTGATGGGTAAAATAGCCGCAATTTTTCGTATTTAACGTGCGCAGCGCTTTGCTGCGCCTGGAAAGAAGATCCCATTATGACGTTGTCTCCTTATTTGCAAGAGGTGGCGAAGCGCCGCACTTTTGCCATTATTTCCCACCCGGATGCCGGTAAAACAACAATTACCGAAAAGGTTCTGCTGTTCGGACAGGCTATCCAGACTGCGGGTACGGTAAAAGGCCGTGGCTCCAGCCAGCATGCGAAATCTGACTGGATGGAGATGGAAAAGCAGCGTGGTATTTCTATTACCACCTCCGTGATGCAATTTCCGTATCATGACTGCCTCGTAAACCTGCTGGACACCCCAGGGCACGAAGACTTCTCGGAAGATACCTACCGTACTCTGACGGCGGTCGACTGCTGCCTGATGGTTATCGACGCCGCGAAAGGTGTAGAAGACCGTACCCGTAAGCTGATGGAAGTTACCCGTCTGCGCGATACGCCGATCCTCACCTTTATGAACAAGCTCGACCGCGACATCCGCGACCCGATGGAACTGCTGGATGAGGTGGAAAACGAGCTGAAAATCGGTTGTGCGCCGATCACCTGGCCGATTGGCTGCGGCAAACTGTTCAAAGGTGTTTACCATCTCTATAAAGATGAAACTTACCTTTATCAGACCGGTAAAGGCCATACCATTCAGGAAGTGCGCATCGTCAAAGGGCTGAATAACCCGGATCTGGATGCCGCCGTGGGGGAAGATCTGGCGCAGCAGTTGCGCGATGAGCTGGAGCTGGTGCAGGGCGCGTCGAACGAGTTTGACGAAGAGCTTTTCCTGGCCGGTGAAATCACGCCGGTCTTCTTCGGTACCGCACTGGGCAACTTTGGCGTTGATCATATGCTGGACGGCCTGATTGAGTGGGCGCCCGCACCGATGCCGCGTAAAACCGATACTCGCGAAGTTGTTGCGGCGGAAGAGAAGTTCTCCGGCTTCGTCTTTAAAATTCAGGCCAATATGGATCCGAAACACCGTGACCGCGTCGCTTTTATGCGCGTTGTTTCCGGAAAGTATGAGAAAGGCATGAAGCTGCGTCAGGTGCGTATTGGTAAAGACGTGGTTATTTCCGATGCGTTGACCTTTATGGCGGGCGACCGTGCTCACGTGGAAGAGGCATATCCGGGTGACATTATCGGCCTGCATAACCACGGCACGATTCAGATTGGCGACACCTTTACTCAGGGTGAAATGATGAAGTTCACGGGTATCCCGAACTTTGCGCCTGAACTGTTCCGCCGTATTCGTCTGCGCGATCCTCTTAAGCAGAAACAGTTGCTGAAGGGGTTGGTTCAGCTCTCAGAAGAGGGCGCGGTGCAGGTGTTCCGTCCAATTGCCAACAACGATCTCATCGTTGGCGCGGTTGGCGTACTGCAGTTTGATGTGGTCGTTGCGCGTCTTAAAAGCGAATACAATGTTGAAGCTATCTACGAATCGGTGAACGTCGCCACCGCCCGCTGGGTGGAAGGTAAAGACGTGAAGAAATTCGAAGAGTTCAAACGTAAAAATGAGATCCAACTGGCGCTGGATGGCGGTGATAACCTGACCTATATCGCCCCAACGATGGTGAATCTCAATTTGACGCGGGAACGTTATCCTGAAGTTGAATTCCGTAAAACTCGCGAGCACTAATCCCTCCGGAAGCACGGCCAGCGCCGTGCTTCCGCATTATTACCCCTTCCAAATCCCGCTGCGGAAAGTTCTTAATTGCACCCCATTCTCATCCACTTTGCTGGTTTTTTAGTCAATTTCGCCTGCACGCTGCCGAGAGTGTTCTATATTTAACAGAGTGATGAGCGAGTTGCTGGTTTAATGCACTTTGTTATCTATAAATCTTAGCGCATTAACCCATCAATCATACTCATTGCAATGCAAATCACCACAATCTGGTCGGGATACCTGACTTACCAGCAGGACGGGTGACGTCCTTAGTAACATAGTGTCGGGTGCTTAAATACCGGGCAATACAAGGAGATATGATGATGACTAAGATGAAAATGGGAAAAACGTTGCTGGCCGTCATTCTGGGCTCTGCGGTGATGACTGGCTCTGCGATGGCAGAGGGTAACACGGCCTCCGAAGCCGGGCAGAAAATCGATAATTCGATGAATAAGGTCGGTAATTTTATGGATGACAGCACGATCACTGCCAAAGTGAAAGCGGCGCTGGTCGACCATGACGCGATTAAGAGCACTGATATTTCAGTGAAAACCGACAACAAAGTGGTGACTCTGAGCGGCACCGTAGACAACCAGTCTCAGTCCGATCAGGCGACTTCACTGGCGAAAGGCGTTGAAGGCGTGAGTAGTGTTGATAACAAACTCACTATTCGTGAAGGCAAGGCCGACAGCATGAAGGGTTACGCCGGGGATGCCGCCACCACCAGTGAAGTGAAAGCTAAGCTGCTGGCCGATGACATTGTTCCGTCACGCAAAGTGAAAGTCGAGACCACCGATGGCGTCGTCACGCTGACCGGTACGGTCGAATCCAAAGCGCAGGTGGAACGCGCTGAAAGCATCGCTAAAGCCGTAGACGGCGTGAAAAGCGTAGAAAACGACCTGAAAACGCCGTAACGGCTGTTCAGGAAAATAAAACACTCTTTGTAAATTTGAAAATATCGCTGGCGTCGCCTGAGCGCGTTTTGAGCGGTGACATTAACTATGGTAAAGGAGAATCGTATGTTTCGTTGGGGCATTATCTTTCTGGTTATCGCGTTAATTGCCGCTGCACTGGGTTTTGGTGGGCTGGCGGGTACCGCAGCAGGTGCGGCGAAAATCGTGTTTATCGTCGGTATCATCCTGTTCCTGGTCAGCCTGTTTATGGGGCGAAAACGCCCATAGCCGCTGTTAAGCATAAGATAATTAAGCCAGCCTTCGGGCTGGCTTTTGTCTTTCTGGTGGTTACACTGAGCGTTGTACGCTGCCGGAGAATACCGCATGACTTTTCGTTTTATCGATACCCATTGCCACTTTGATTTCCCCCCGTTTACCGGTAATGAGGCTGAAAGCCTGGCACAGGCCGCACAAGCTGGGGTGGCGAAAATAATTGTACCGGCAACGCAAGCCTCACGTTTTGACGCCCTACTGGCGCTGGCTGCCCGACATACACCGCTTTACGCCGCATTAGGGTTGCATCCGATTGTGGTGGAGCAGCATGATGACGCAAGCCTGGAGGCGCTTGATGCCGCGCTGGCGGCAAAACCGGAAAAACTCATTGCGGTAGGGGAGATAGGCTTCGACCTTTATCGAGACGATCCACAATTTGAACGCCAGCAATATCTGCTGGATGCCCAGCTAAAACTGGCGAAACAGTATGATTTACCCGTGATCCTCCACTCGCGACGAACGCATGACAAGCTCGCCATGCACCTCAAGCGGCACGCCCTGCCGCGAACCGGCGTGGTGCACGGTTTTTCCGGCAGCCTGCAACAGGCTGAGCGATTCATTGAGTTGGGTTATAAGATTGGCGTTGGCGGTACGATCACTTATCCGCGAGCCAGCAAAACCCGCGCGGTGATGGCTCAGCTTCCCCTTAGCGCGCTGGTGCTGGAAACCGATGCGCCTGATATGCCGCTGAATGGTTTTCAGGGGCAGCCAAACCGGCCAGAACGCGTTGCGCAGGTTTTTGCTGAGCTTTGTGCGTTGCGCCCGGAACCCTCAGAGCAGATAGCAGGCGCGCTATGGGAGAATAGCTACCGGCTTTTTTTCCAGGATGTTAATAACATTGGTGTGATTTAAGTCTCATTACTAACTTTTGTTCTCTAAGTATTACGTAAAATATGTGATCTGATGCGGGAATGATAGTGACGGAACGTTATAATTCCCCCCGTCTTTTTGCTCTATTTTCCATTGCTTCAATACACAGGGACTCTGTATGCAAATCCTCATGGGACTTATCGGCATGGTGGTGCTGCTCGCCATCGCCTTACTTCTCTCGAATAATCGTAAAGCGATCAATCTCCGAACTGTGCTGGGTGCCTGGCTGATTCAGGTCGGAATTGGCGCATTGATCCTCTATGTTCCCGCCGGTCGTAAAGTACTGCTGGCGATGTCTGAAGGCGTGGCGAATGTCATCGCTTATGGTAATGAAGGGATCGGCTTCCTGTTTGGCGGGCTGGTCTCGGACAAAATGTTTGAAGTTTTCGGCGGGGGCGGATTTATTTTTGCACTGCGCGTCCTGCCGGTCATTGTCTTCTTCTCCTCGCTGATTGCCGTGCTCTACTACCTCGGCATTATGCAATTCGTGATCCGTATTCTGGGTGGCGCACTGCGTGCAGTACTAAAAACCTCGCGTACAGAATCGCTCTCTGCCACGGCAAATATCTTCGTCGGGCAAACGGAAGCGCCGCTGGTGGTGCGTCCGTATATTGCAACTATGACCCGTTCAGAACTGTTCGCCGTGATGTGTGGTGGCCTGGCCTCGGTTGCCGGTTCCGTACTGGCGGGGTATGCGCAGATGGGGGTGCCGCTGGAGTACCTGATTGCCGCTTCGTTTATGGCGGCCCCGGGCGGCCTGCTGTTTGCGAAGATAATCGTACCGGAAACGGAAAAACCGCATGATTCTCCGAGCCTGGAAGCAGAAACGAATAACCCGGATGCTCCGGCGAACGTGCTGGATGCCGCGGCTTCTGGTGCGGCATCGGGCATGCAACTGGCGCTGAACGTCGGTGCGATGCTGCTGGCATTCATCGCGCTTATCGCGCTGCTGAACGGTATGCTCTCCGGAATTGGCGGCTGGTTTAACCATCCTGAACTCTCACTGCAAATGATCCTCGGCTGGGTCTTCTCGCCGCTGGCGTGGGTCATCGGGGTACCGTGGAATGAAGCGACGGTGGCGGGATCGTTTATCGGTCAGAAGCTCATCATCAATGAGTTCGTGGCTTACATGAACTTTGGCGCGTACCTGAAGCCAGATGCGGAAGTCGCCGCTGCCGGGTTGCAGGTGATTTCCGCGCACTCGAAAGCGATCATCTCTTTTGCCCTGTGCGGCTTTGCTAACCTATCGTCGATCGCCATTCTGATTGGTGGATTGGGCGGGATGGCACCGAGCCGTCGCCAGGATATCGCTCAGCTTGGCTTGCGCGCCGTGGCCGCGGGGACGCTCTCAAACCTGATGAGCGCGACCATTGCCGGCGTGTTCCTTTCGCTATAAATAAAGCGCCGGGGGGATAATCTGCGTTATCCCTCTTGCCCGCAGCGCCTGTGCCAGCGTTTCAATGTCGTCTGGCCCGGCGCTGCGCCACGTTTTGGCCTCGCCATACACCCCGTGCGCGTGAAATGCATTTAGCCGCACCGACACATCTCCCAGCCCATGTATAAACGTGCAGAGCGCATCCGCTTCAGCCAGATAGTCGCTGTGTTCCGGAATAAGCAACAATCGCAATTCAGTCAGTAAACCTCGTGCGGCAAGCCACTGAATGCTCGCTTTGATGCGCTGATTGCCACGCCCGGTGAGAGCCTGGTGCGTTCTCTCATCCCAGGCTTTTAAATCCACCATCACGCCGTCGCACACGGGGCTGAGTTTCTCCCAGCCCGCGATGGAAAGCTCGCCATTACTGTCGACCAGGCAAGTGAGATGGCGCAGCGTGGGCGACTGGTGGATCTGTTCAAACAGCGCACAGACGAATGGCAGTTGCGTGGTTGCCTCGCCGCCGCTGACGGTGATGCCCTCAATAAATGGCGCGGCACGGGTAATGTGCTGGATGATGTGTTCGATGCTCCAGAGTTGTGCCATCGGCGTCGCTTGCTGCGGGCACATCTGCAGGCAGGTGTCGCACTGCTGGCAAATCTCCTCCTGCCAGTAAACACGCCCGCCCTGAATGGCGAGCGCATCATGCGGACAATGAAGCACGCACTCGCCGCAGTCATTACAGCGGCCCATCGTCCATGGGTTGTGGCAGTTTTTACAGCGCAGATTACACCCCTGTAGAAACAGAGCCAGGCGGCTGCCTGGCCCATCCACGCAGGAAAACGGGATGATTTTACTGACTAAAGCGCATCTGCTGTTCATGGCTGACCACTCGCGGTTGGCGTTCCAGAATGCGCGTATTGCGCGCGGCTTCTTCACCCAGCCAGGTGGTATTGGTGCGGGAACCGTCGGCGCGATATTTTTCCAGATCGGACAGCCGCACCATATAGCCCGTCACCCGCACCAGATCGTTGCCGCTGACGTTAGCGCTGAACTCGCGCATGCCTACTTTAAATGCGCCAAGGCAAAGTTGCATCACCGCCTGCGGGTTGCGTTTTACCGTTTCATCGAGCGTCAGAATATCGCTGATCCCCGCCGGGTAGTGAGCGTGATGCGGCGCGACCGCCAGCAGATGGCTGACCGGGTCGGGCTCATCGCCATAAGGAAGACGCGCACCCGGCGTGGTATCGATATCAGAACTGATACCTGACTGCGCATGCAGCATGGCGCGCTGTTGCCAGCCATATCGCACCGGCGTGTTTGTGACAAAATCAGCCAGTTGCGCGCTGATGCGGTAGCCCAGTTCGTTGGCCTGCGGATCTTTGCCATAGCGCGCGTTGAGCCCTTCACGTTCGCAAAGCGTATTAACCGCCTCCGCCAGTGAATAAATACCAAACATCGGCACAAAACGATCGGGGTCGATCAACGCTTCTGTCACCAGGAAGCTACTATCAAAGAAGTGTGATTGTTCATACAGGAAGGCGCAGCGGGCATCAATAATATCGATTTGCTGTTGGCAGTAGTGCGGTAACGTGCGGTTAAAGAAATCGTCAGCCGAGGTGCTGCGTTTAGCGACTTCCTGCAAATTGAGGCGCACCAGAGTACTGCCGCCGCCCGCCATCGGCAGGCTGTTGTAACAGCTTACGATGCCATAGTGACCTTTTGTGAAAATTTTATCATTTTCCGGGCCGTTGGCGATGTGCGGTTTACTGCACTCGCAGATATTTTTGCTCACTTCCAGCAGCAGATCGTCTGGGGTGATCTCCGGATCGTAGATAAAGGTGAGATTTGGTGCGACCTGCTTTAACTCGGCGTCTGCACGGAGAATGGCGCGCGTAATGGGCGTATCGGCTGGGCCAATATTCACATGCGTGAAGGCATCCGGCAGGGTGCGGTCGAGATAACGCCAGAAACGTTTTATTCGAATATCAATTTCGTTTTGTGTTAAAATTCTAACATACGGCATCAGCAGTTCATCGAGATGCCCGAGGAACACCGGCATGGCCGTAACGGATGGCACATGGTGGTACAGGATAGTGAGCAAAGAGAGCGCATCATCCAGATCCTGCGCGCCTTCCAGCTCCAGCCATTGTGAACCATTTGCCAGGAAGCGGGCGTAGTCCGGTAGCACGTAACGCGGCTTATAAGGCGCATGGCCTTCGAACATATCGCAGACAACACCGTCGGCCAGCGCGGCTTGCGCAGCAGGTGGCAGCGCCGGGTAAGGCAGCGCGTTTTCTGCTTCCAGCGCCAGAAAATGGCGTTTTTGCTCGGGGCTTAAAACGGGGCTCGTCACAATTTTCTGACACTGTTGCTGTAGAGGTGTTGAGGTCGATATTGGCATGGTGTGTTCCTCAGGCGAGAGATGGGCGAAGTGTAGGAAAAAGCGCGTAGCGATCTTTTGATCCCATACGGCGGTTAGCGCGTTTTCTTACGCTGAAAGAGTTAGAAATTTGATTTGTGTCTCATTATGGTTATGCAATCTTTTTTGTTTGTTTCATTAACTGTGATGGGTGTCGAAGTGTGAGTGCGGGTGAGTGTTACAATTGTCACATACCCGCAAGGTGAAATTTTAAAGTCGGAGAACAAAATGAGTGATTTAACGGCAAGCAGCCTGCGTGCATTAAAACTGATGGATCTGACCACCCTGAATGAAGACGACACGGATGCGAAAGTTATCGCCCTGTGCCATCAGGCGAAAACCCCGGTTGGTAACACCGCAGCGGTCTGCATCTACCCGCGTTTTATCCCTATCGCGCGTAAGACTCTGAATGAGCAGGGGACGCCGGATATTCACATCGCCACCGTCACCAACTTCCCGCACGGTAACGACGATATCGACATCGCGCTGGCGGAAACGCGCGCAGCGATCGCTTACGGCGCCGATGAAGTAGACGTGGTATTCCCGTACCGCGCGCTGATCGCCGGCAACGAGCAGGTTGGTTTTGACATGGTGAAAGCATGTAAAGACGCCTGTGCGGCGGCGAACGTGCTGCTGAAAGTGATTATCGAAACCGGTGAACTGAAAGAAGAAGCTTTGATTCGTAAAGCTTCTGAAATTTCTATTAAAGCAGGTGCGGATTTCATCAAAACCTCTACCGGTAAAGTGCCTGTAAACGCGACCCCGGAAAGCGCACGCATCATGATGGAAGTGATCCGCGATATGGGCGTGTCCAAAACCGTTGGTTTTAAACCTGCGGGCGGTGTGCGTACTGCGGAAGACGCGCAGCAGTTCCTGGCGATTGCCGACGAACTGTTTGGCGCTGACTGGGCAGACTCTCGCCACTACCGTTTCGGCGCATCCAGCCTGCTGGCGAGCCTGCTGAAAGCGCTCGGCCACGGCGACGGCAAAAGCGCAAGCAGCTACTAAGGTGCTGATTGCCTGATGGTGGCCACCGCCATCAGGCATATCGCCTTTAAACTCTTTTTCTCAGGGAGGTTACCTTGTTTCTCGCACAAGAAATCATTCGTAAAAAACGCGACGGTCACGCATTAAGCGACGAAGAAATTCGCTTCTTTATCAACGGCATTCGCGATAACACCATTTCAGAAGGGCAAATTGCCGCTCTGGCAATGACCATTTTCTTCCACGATATGGCGATTGAAGAGCGCGTCTCGCTGACCATGGCTATGCGTGATTCAGGAACCGTCCTTGACTGGAAAAGCCTTAACCTGAATGGCCCGATTGTGGACAAACACTCCACGGGCGGTGTGGGCGATGTAACGTCGCTGATGCTGGGGCCGATGGTTGCCGCATGCGGCGGCTATATCCCGATGATCTCCGGGCGCGGGCTGGGTCACACCGGCGGTACGCTCGATAAACTGGAAGCGATCCCCGGGTTTGATATTTTCCCGAGCGATGACCGTTTCCGCGAAATTATTAAAGACGTGGGTGTGGCGATTATTGGGCAGACCAACTCGCTCGCACCGGCGGATAAACGTTTTTATGCCACCCGCGACATTACCGCGACGGTGGACTCCATCCCGCTTATCACCGCTTCTATCCTTGCCAAGAAACTGGCCGAAGGCATCGATGCGCTGGTTATGGATGTGAAAGTGGGCAGCGGCGCATTTATGCCGACCTATGAACTGTCGCAGGCGCTGGCGGAAGCGATTGTCGGTGTCGCCAACGGCGCTGGCGTGCGTACCACCGCGCTGCTCACCGATATGAATCAGGTGCTGGCATCCAGTGCGGGCAACGCCGTTGAAGTACGCGAAGCGGTGCAATTCCTGACCGGCGAGTACCGCAACCCGCGTCTGTTCGATGTGACGATGGCGCTGTGCGTGGAAATGCTGATTTCCGGCAAACTGGCTAAAGACGACGCCGAGGCGCGGGCCAAATTGCAGGCGGTGCTGGATAACGGTAAAGCGGCGGAAGTCTTTGGTCGCATGGTCGCCGCGCAGAAAGGCCCGACCGACTTCGTGGAAAACTACGCCAAATATCTGCCAACCGCGATGCTCAGCAAAGCGGTCTATGCTGATGGCGAAGGTTTTGTCGGCGCGATGGATACCCGTGCGCTCGGCATGGCTGTCGTGGCGATGGGCGGAGGCCGCCGTCAGGCATCTGATACGCTGGATTACAGCGTTGGACTGACCGATATGGCGCGCCTGGGCGATAGTATTGATGGGCAGCGCCCGCTGGCAGTCATCCATGCGAAGGATGAAAATAGCTGGCAGGAAGCGGCGAAAGCGGTCAAAGCGTCCATTCGCCTTGACGATGTCGCACCAGAAATTACACCGACAGTCTATCGCCGTATCACCGAATAGCGATATACTGATCTGATCGCTTTTTTGCAGCGCAAGATGTATGGAGAACAAGATGAAACGTGCATTTATTATGGTGCTGGACTCCTTTGGTATCGGCGCAACTGAAGACGCCGATCGCTTTGGTGATGTCGGCGCAGATACGATGGGCCACATTGCAGAAGCCTGCGCCAAAGGCGAGGCGGACAATGGCCGTAAGGGCCCGCTGAATTTACCGAACCTGACCCGTCTGGGGCTGGTTAAAGCGCATGAAGGCTCTACCGGTAAAATTGCAGCCGGTATGGATGGCAATGCGGAAGTCGTGGGAGCCTATGCGTGGGCGCACGAACTCTCTTCCGGTAAAGATACGCCGTCTGGTCACTGGGAAATTGCAGGCGTACCGGTTCTGTTTGACTGGGGTTATTTCAGCGACCACGAAAATAGCTTCCCACAGGAACTGCTGGATAAACTGGTTAAACGTGCGAACCTGCCGGGTTATCTCGGTAACTGCCACTCTTCCGGCACCGTGATTTTGGATCAACTGGGTGAAGAGCACATGAAAACCGGCAAGCCGATTTTCTACACCTCTGCCGACTCCGTGTTCCAGATTGCCTGCCACGAAGAGACTTTTGGTCTGGATAAACTTTATGAACTGTGTGAAATTGCCCGTGAAGAACTGACCGAAGGCGGATACAACATTGGCCGCGTGATTGCGCGTCCGTTTATTGGCGACAAAGCGGGTAACTTCCAGCGTACAGGCAACCGTCACGACCTGGCTGTTGAACCGCCAGCGCCGACCGTGTTGCAGAAGCTGGTTGATGAGAAAGACGGGCACGTAGTTTCCGTCGGTAAAATCGCGGATATCTACGCCAACTGCGGCATCACCAAAAAAGTGAAAGCCACCGGGCTGGACGCGTTGTTTGACGCGACCATCAAAGAGATGAAAGAAGCGGGCGATAAGACCATTGTCTTCACCAACTTCGTTGATTTCGACTCATCCTGGGGGCACCGTCGCGATATCGCCGGCTATGCTGCGGGTCTGGAGCTGTTTGACCGCCGTTTGCCTGAGCTCATGGAACTGGTCGGTGAGGATGACATTCTGATCCTGACCGCTGACCACGGCTGTGACCCAAGCTGGACGGGCACCGACCATACTCGTGAACACATTCCGGTTCTGGTTTATGGCCCGAAAGTGAAACCAGGCTCGCTTGGCCACCGCGAAACGTTTGCGGATATCGGTCAGACGCTGGCGAAATACTTTGGTACTTCCGATATGGAATATGGCAAAGCCATGTTCTGATAAAGGTGCGGCCTGATGCCCTCACCCCAGCCCTCTCCCACAGGGAGAGGGTGAAAATAAATTGATAAGGATAAAACGATGGCTACCCCACACATTAACGCAGAAATGGGCGATTTCGCTGACGTAGTTTTGATGCCAGGCGACCCGCTGCGTGCGAAGCACATTGCTGAAACTTTCCTCGAAGATGTCCGTGAAGTAAACAACGTTCGCGGCATGCTGGGTTTCACCGGTACCTACAAGGGCCGTAAAATCTCTGTAATGGGTCACGGTATGGGTATCCCGTCCTGCTCCATCTACACCAAAGAGCTGATCACTGATTTCGGCGTGAAGAAAATCATTCGCGTGGGTTCCTGCGGCGCGGTGCGCCCGGATGTAAAACTGCGTGACGTGGTTATTGGTATGGGCGCATGCACCGACTCTAAAGTGAACCGTCTGCGCTTTAAAGATCATGACTTTGCGGCGATTGCTGATTTCGACATGGTACGTAATGCCGTGGACGCCGCGAAAGCGCTGGGCGTTGATGCGCGCGTCGGTAACATCTTCTCCGCAGACCTGTTCTATACGCCGGATCCGCAGATGTTCGACGTGATGGAAAAATACGGCATCCTGGGCATTGAGATGGAAGCGGCAGGTATCTACGGCGTAGCGGCAGAATTTGGCGCGAAAGCGCTGACCATCTGCACCGTGTCTGACCACATCCGTACCCACGAGCAAACCACGGCCGCTGAACGTCAGACCACGTTCAACGACATGATTAAGATTGCGCTGGAGTCTGTACTGCTGGGCGACAAGGAGTAAGTTGTCGCGCGTTCACGCTTGCTGAACTGCATGCCACCTGATGCGCCCTGGCGCATCAGGTGGCAAATGTTATCCGCCGAATTGATCCGGGTCAGGCCCTAAGCGTTTCCCCTGATCCAGTTTGGCAATTTCGCCCAGTTCGTCTTTATCGAGACGGAAATCCCAAACGTCAAAGTTAGCCGCAATACGCGCCGGCGTGACGGATTTCGGGATCACCACCAGGCCGTTGTCCAGGTGCCAGCGAATGACGATTTGCGCCGGGGTTTTGCCATATTTATCCGCCAGTGTGCGAATAATTTTCTGGTCGAAAACGCCTTCACCACCCTGCGCCAGCGGGCTCCAGGATTCAGTTTGAATTTTGTGCGTCGCGTTCCATGCATGTAGCTGACGCTGCTGCATTAATGGGTGCAGTTCAATCTGGTTGATGACCGGTGCGACGCCCGTTTCATCAATAATGCGTTGCAGATGGTTCACCTGGAAGTTGCAGACGCCGATGCTTTTTACCAGCCCCTGCTTTTGCAGCTCAATCATTCCCTTCCACGCATCGACGTAGTGGTCGATTGCCGGCACAGGCCAGTGCATCAGATAGAGATCGAGATAGTCCAGTTGCAGCTTTTCAAGGCTCTCCTGCAGGGCTTCGGCCGGGCGCTTTTGATCGTCGTTCCACAATTTGCTGGTGATAAACAGATCTTCGCGCGGTACGCCTGCGGTTTGCAGCGCCTTGCCCACGCCATCTTCGTTCTTATAGGCCGCAGCGGTATCAATTGAGCGATAGCCGACCTCCAGCGCTTTATGAATCGCGGTAACAACCTCCTCGTTGCTTGCTTTCCACACGCCGAGACCCAGTTGCGGCATTACGTTGCCGTCCTGGAGCTTGATTACGGTTGGATGTGTCATGCATTTCTCCTTTTCTCTCTATGGCTTATCGTCACGGAAGCCCGATAAGATTTGTAAGATCAATTCTGGTCGAAATATGCAAAAACGAAAGCCAGACGCTAAATACTTAGGTCTGGCTTTGGGGGGGATTAACGTGCCGCTTCGTAGATGCGACGGCTGACGTCGAGGGTGATGTCCTGGTTTTCGCCCAGAGCGGTCATACCGTGCTCTTCAAGTTTTTTCAGCAGCGCCGGGATGGAGCTTCCGTCCAGACCGTAGTCTGACAGGTGCGTCGGCACGCCCATTTGCTCGAAGAAATTGCGGGTAGCGGCAATGGCGGCGTCGATTCGCGCATCGTCAGAACCGTCGGTGATATTCCATACGCGTTCCGCATATTGCAGCAATTTAGCGCGTTTGGTATCGCGTTTTTCATTCCACAGGGCAGGCAGCACGATAGCCAGCGTCTGGGCGTGATCAAGGCCGTGCATCGCAGTCAGTTCATGGCCCAGCATATGGGTCGCCCAGTCCTGCGGTACGCCTGCGCCGATCAGGCCGTTCAGCGCCTGCGTGGCAGCCCACATGATATTGGCGCGAATATCGTAGTTTTCTGGTTCTTTCAGCGCTTTCGGGCCATCTTCCACCAGCGTCAGCAGAATACCTTCCGCGAAGCGATCCTGAATTTTGCCATCCACCGGATAGGTAACGTATTGTTCGACGGTATGCACAAAGGCATCCACCACGCCGTTGGCTACCTGACGCGGCGGCAGCGTGTAGGTGTAAACCGGATCCAGAATAGCGAACACCGGTTGTACATGCGGCGACATAAAGGCGCGTTTATCACCGGTGGTTTTACGGGAAACCACTGCACCTTTATTGGATTCAGAACCGGTAGCCGGAAGCGTCAGAACGGAACCCATCGGAATCGCGCTCTTCACGTTGTTACCGTAAGTTTCCAGAATTTCCCACGGATCGATAGAGGCATCGTAATGCGCCGCTGCCGCGATGAATTTGGTGCCATCCAGAACGGAACCGCCGCCAACGGCCAGCAGGAAGGTGATTTTCTCGTCGCGGGCAATTTTTACCGCGTTCATCAAGGTTTCGTAAGACGGGTTAGGTTCAATACCGCCAAACTCGCGAACGTCCAGACCTTCCAGCGCTGTCAGCACCTGGTCCAGCACGCCGGTTTTCTTCACGCTGCCGCCGCCGTAGGTCACCAGCACGCGGGCATCAGCAGGGATTTGTTCGCGCAGATCTTTAATCACGCCTTTACCGAACAGAATGCGGGTCGGGGTATGCAGATCAAAATTAAACATGGCTCGTTTCCTTCATCGGAGGATAGAAAAGAGGGTAGCGATAGATTGCTACCGGATGACGACTATTGTGGTCTTCAGAAGCCCTCCTCTCAATGCACATTTCTGTTAATGTCTTGCCCATTTCTCCATAGTGCTGGAGAAAAGCTGCAAACAGGTGAACAATGTAATCCTTAATTAATCTGGCTGGAGAGAGGGGAAATGAACCGGGACGAGATTTGCGCACTGCTGACGGATAAAATTAAATTATTGAAAAATAACGAACAAAATATTAGCGCATGGGTGCCGGACATTCAACTTATCTACGGTACGCAGCCTGCCGCCCGCACGCCGGTAATGTATCGCCCTGGGATTATATTTCTCTTTTCTGGCTATAAAATTGGCTATATCAATGAACGCACCTTCCGTTACGATGCCAATGAGTATTTGTTGCTGACGGTACCGTTGCCGTTTGAATGTGAGACCTTTGCCACTGAAGCCGCCCCGCTGGCTGGATTGCGTCTGGATGTTGATATTTTGCAGCTTCAGGAACTGCTTATGGATATCGGTGAGGATGAGCTTTTTCAGCCATCAATGGCGGCAAGCGGCATTAACTCCGCGACGCTCTCGGATGAAATTCTCTGTGCCGCGGAGCGCCTGCTGGATGTGATGGAGCGTCCGCTGGAAGCGCGCATTTTGGGCAAACAGATCATCCGTGAAATGCTCTTTTATGTCTTAACCGGGCCGCGCGGCGGAGCGTTGCTGGCGTTGGTTAGCCGCCAGACGCACTTCAGCCAGATAAGCCGCGTATTAAAACGTATTGAGAGTCAGTACACCGAAGCGCTTAGCGTTGACCAACTGGCCGCTGAGGCCAATATGAGTTTATCCGCCTTTCACCACAATTTTAAATCAGTGACCAGCACCTCGCCCCTGCAGTACCTGAAAACGTATCGTCTGCACAAGGCGCGAATGATGATGGTGCATGATGGACTGAAGGCCAGCGCCGCGGCGATGCAGGTGGGCTATGAAAGCGCATCGCAGTTTAGCCGGGAGTTTAAACGTTATTTCGGCATTACACCGGGAGAGGATGCGGCGCGATTACGCGCCATTCAAATCGTTTAGGCAAGAGCAGCGCCTTCAGGCGCTGCAATATTTCTTCTTAATCACTACCACCAGCGTACCGAGTAGCCCGGCCACCAGCAGGAAAATAGGCAGGATCATCAGGAAGGTCATCACCTGATCTTCGTGGCGTTTTACGAACGGGATCATGCTGATGGCGTAACCGAGGCTTGTCACCACACCTACCCACAGCAGCGCGCTCAGCCAGTTGAAGAACTGGAAGCGACGATTCGACAGCCCGGAAATACCGGCCATTGTTGGCAGCAGTGTGCGCACAAACGCCAGAAAACGCCCGGCAAGCAACGCCAGCAGACCATGGCGGTCAAACATGCAGGTGGCGCGCTGGTGATATTTTTCAGGCAGTTGCGCAAGCCAGCCTTTCACCGTGCGCGTGTTGCCCAGCCAACGCCCCTGAATGTAGCTCAGCCAGCAGCCGAGGCTCGCGGCCGTCGTTAGAATAATCACCGTCGGCACAAACCCCATCACCCCTTTGGCGATGAGTGCGCCCGCAAGCAACAACAGGCTATCGCCCGGCAGGAAGGAGGCCGGAAGCAGACCGTTTTCTAAAAACAGCGTGGCAAACATGACCAGATAAACCACCCCCACAACGTGAGGATTCGCCAGCGCGGCAAAGTCATGCTGCCAGAGCGCGGCGACAATATCTTGAATGACGACCATGGACTTTCCTGTGGAACAGCATTTTTGTGTATTGTACTCCCGAATTGCCTGAAACTCTTTGATCCCCCACGCAACAACGCATGGGTGGCTGTTCAGGAATAAGAACAACCTGGGCGGTATGGGTTTACGCCGGGATGTTCGGGCAATTCGGCAGGCAGACTGTTCTCAAAATCATGAAGCGCGGCGAGGCTTTGCGCGGGGCCCACTTCAGGAACATTGCTAACCAGACAGCCCGACGAGAAACGTCGCCGGGCCTGTGGTCATTTTACACAATACGCGCAAAACCTGCTGCTAAATCCTGAATAAGATCGTCAATGTTTTCTAAACCGACATGTAAGCGAATCAGTGTGCCGGTAAAGTCGACTTCGCCGCCGGGGCGGATCTCGGCTAACTGCTCGGGTTGGTTGGGCAATATCAACGACTCAAAGCCGCCCCACGAATAGGCCATGCTGAACAGGGAGAAGTTGTCGAGATATGCGGAAAGTTCAGCATCGGTAAGCCGTTTTTTCAGCACGAATGAGAAGAGGCCGCTGCTGCCTGTAAAATCTCGTTTCCAGTATTCGTGGCCTTTGCTGCCCGGCAGCGCAGGATGGTTGACGCGGGCAACCTGCGGATGCTGTGCCAGCCATTGAGCAATTTTTACGCTGCTTTCGTGGTGCTGGCGTAAGCGTACACCAAGCGTGCGCAGGCCGCGGCTGGTCATATATGCCGTGTCCGCATCCAGCATCTGGCCCATCAGATAGGCATTTTCGCGCAGTTGCGCCCAGCAGCGTTCATTAGAAACAGCGGTGCCGACCATCGCGTCAGAGTGGCCAATCAGATATTTAGTGCCTGCCTGAATTGAGATATCAATGCCGAAATCGAGCGCCCTGAACAGGACGCCAGCGGCCCAGGTGTTATCAATCATGATAATCGCATCCGGGGCGACGTTACGCACGGCGGCGACAATTGCCGGAACATCGTGCACTTCCATGGTGATCGAGCCGGGAGATTCCAGGAACACGACCCTGGTGTTGGGCTGAATAAGGCTTGCGATGTCGCGGCCGATCAGTGGATCAAACCAGGTGGTCGTCACGCCGAGTTTGCCGAGAATTTTCGTGCAAAAATCCTGGCTCGGCTCATAGGCGGTATTGGTCATCAACACATGGTCGCCCTGTTCGACAAATGCCAGAATCGTATTGGCGACGGCCGCCGCGCCGCAGGGAAAGAGGGCGCAACCCGCACCGCCTTCCAGTTCACACATGGCTTCCTGTAGCGAGAAGTGCGTCAGTGTGCCGCGACGCCCATAGAAAAGCTCGCCTTTTGCACGATTGCGGGTGGCATGTTTTTTCGCTTCAACGGTGTCGAAAACCAGCGAAGAGGCGCGCTGAATGACGCTGTTAACCGAACCCTGCGTGTACTTTTTACTCCGCCCGGCGTTGACCAGCGCGGTATCCAGGTGCTTATCTGCCATTTTTATCCTGCCTATTTTTATACGTCTGGACGTCTAAACTAGCACGATTGTTGAAAGATGTACCCGCTGCTCTGACATAAAGCAGAAAATTTTATCAAAAAGCGCGGAGGTGACTTTTTTACTGCGTAAGCGCAAGGAAAATAAGTATGATTTAAGCCAGTATGCAAATACTAATGAGAACTACTATCAATTCGACGTCGTTTTGATATTATTATGCTCAGATTTTGTGAAATATGTCCTGGAGATACAGAGTGGGTAATAATTTGATGCAGGCGGATCTCTCCGTTTGGGGCATGTATCATCATGCCGACATCGTTGTTAAAGTGGTTATGATTGGTCTGATTCTGGCATCCGTAGTCACCTGGGCTATCTTTTTCAGCAAGAGCGCAGAGTTGTTCTCCCGGAAGCGTCGCCTCAAACGCGAACAGGCGCTGTTAGCGGAAGCCCGCTCTATCGATCAGGCGCACGAAATCGCCGCTGCTTTCCATGATAAAAGTTTAAGCACCCAACTGATTCATGAAGCGCAGGATGAGCGCGAGCTCTCTGCGGGTTCCGAAGATAATGAAGGCATTAAAGAACGTACCGGTTTCCGTCTGGAACGTCGCGTGGCGTTCGTCAGCCGTAATCTGAGCCGTGGTACGGGCTACCTTGCGACCATCGGCGCGATTTCCCCGTTTGTCGGCCTGTTTGGTACCGTGTGGGGGATCATGAACAGCTTCATCGGTATCGCTCAGACGCAAACCACCAACCTGGCCGTTGTTGCGCCGGGTATCGCTGAAGCCCTGCTGGCGACTGCGATTGGCCTGTTCGCCGCGATTCCGGCGGTTGTTATCTATAACGTCTTCGCTCGCCTGATCGGCAGTTATAAAGCGAATCTCAGCGACGTTGCGGCGCAGGTTCTGCTGCTGCAAAGCCGTGACCTGGATCTTAATGCCAGCGGTGTGACCCTGCCGGTACGTACCGCACAGAAATTACGAGTAGGTTGATGCCCCATGGCAATGCGTCTTAATGAAAATCTGGACGATAACGGCGAAATGCATGAAATCAACGTGACGCCGTTTATCGACGTTATGTTGGTTCTGCTGATTATCTTCATGGTCGCAGCCCCTCTGGCGACGGTAGATGTGAAGGTTAATTTGCCAGCGTCTTCCAGCCAACCGCAGCCGCGCCCGGAAAAACCGGTCTACCTGTCGGTAAAAGCGGATAAGTCGATGTTTCTGGGTAATGATCCCATTACCGATGAGAACATGGTTAACGCGTTGAACACGCTGACGGAAGGGAAGAAAGACACGACTATCTTCTTCCGCGCCGATAAAACCGTCGACTATGAAACGATGATGAAGGTGATGGACACCCTGCATCAGGCCGGTTATCTGAAGATTGGCCTGGTAGGGGAAGAACACGCAGGGACGAAGTAAAACCCTCACCCCGGCCCTCTCCCTTAGGGAGAGGGTGAAAACCGCATTCACCTGAACCCTGGCACTGTCGGTTCCCTCTCCCTTGAGGGAGAGGGTTAGGGTGAGGGGGGGAAACACCGCACATCCCCCCTAACTCCTCTCCCCTAATAAATATTCCCCGCTACATAATTATTTTTCGCTGCTTTAAATTAAATTTGTTTCTTTTTTAATGAGTCATAAAACGACCGTAAAGAATATATTCTTTCCTTCCGCTGGTAATGATTAATAAACTCTCTACGCTTATCTATGGCGCTCAATAATATTAATAAGACAACCTGTACAGTGCGGGAAAATATGGATAAATCAGACGCTTCATCTTCCGGTGTATCGCCGCGTGAAACCATCACCGTCCTGGCTATTCGTCAACGGGCTGACGGCCAGATGCTGGCGCTGGTCTGGCTGCTTTGGGGGATCTCGCTGGTTCTGGGATGGGCGTCCGGCAATGCGTTACTGCCCCTCTTTTTTGCCACGCCATTAGCGATTCTGGCGACATTAATCACATTTTTTTTTCGTGGTAGATTAATTTCTCGCCTGACATTTGCGTTTATCCTGATGGCATTTTCTGCATTACTTATCCAGCTTGGCGAGGGCGAAACAGAATATCATTTCTCGGTATTTGTTCTGTTGTCGGCATTACTGGCCTGGCGCGACTGGCGTCCGCTGGTGATGGGCGCTGCGGTTATCGCTGTTCATCATTTGGTCTTTAATTATTTACAGGAAAATAACCTGTATCACATCGTTATTTTTACCCATACCGGTTTGCATATGGTGGTGATGCACGGCCTGTTTGTGGTCGCGCAGACGCTCTTCCTGGTGGTGCTGGCGGTGCGTATGGCGCAGGATGCGGTTTCCGCCAGCGAAGTGGCGAAACTGGCGGCGGTGATTAATCGTGAGCCGGGAAGCCTGACGCTGGCGCGGGAAACGAAGGTGAGTCATTCACCTTTTGCCCGCACCTTTAGCCGCACGCTCGGCGCGATGCGCGCTACCTTAGAGCAGGTGAGCTACAGTGTTGGCCAGTTGCTGGAGGCATCACAAGCCATATTGCAGCGAAATACCGCGCTGTCGGAACGTACCGACAGCCAGGCAAATTCACTGGCCGTCGCTGCCAGCGCAATGGAACAACTGGCAAGTGCTGCGGCTCTCACCAGCGAAAAAGCGAGTGAAGCGCGAGAGCGCGTATTGCAGGCTTGCGACGTCGCGCAACAGGGCGGGGACAGCATCCGTGCGGCAACCGCATCCATGATGCGTATCCGCGATGAGTCGCGGCAGATTGACTGTATCCTCGAGTTAATAGACAGCATCGCCTTCCAGACCAATATCCTGTCGTTGAATGCTTCCGTTGAAGCTGCGCGCGCGGGTGAACATGGCCGGGGATTTGCGGTTGTCGCCGCTGAAGTTCGCTCGCTGGCATTGCGCTGCGAAGAAGCGGCGAAAGATATACGGCAGTTAATCGCCGCATCGGTGAAAAGTACGCACCAGGGGGCAGAACAGGTCGAGCAGGCCGGAGATACCATGCAGGCGATCATTACGCATATCGACGGGCTACAGGATGTTCTCGAGCTCCTCTCTTCAATGAGCGAGCAACAACGCGCCAGCGTGATTCAAATGAAGGGCAGTATCGCCAGTATCGATGCCAGCGTGCAGGAGAACATTCAGCACGTAGCCCAAACTATTCAGGTGGCGCAGCAGCAGCAGCGTTATACCGGCGAGTTAAAAACGGCGATATCGGTGTTCAGGCTGGTGTAACGGGATTGCCCGGCAGGCGATAGCGCGCTACCGGGCTATTTTGTTATTTATCCGACGACGCCTGCCACAGGTTCAGTTGCCCGTCAGCGACGTGCTGGTCAATCTGCGCCAGCTCTTCCGGCGTAAACGACAGGTTATCCAGCGCCTTCACATTCTCCTCAATCTGTTCTGGTCGGCTTGCGCCAATCAGCACCGAGGTGACACGATTGTCTTTCAGCAGCCAGCTTAGCGCCATCTGCGCCATGCTCTGACCACGGCTCTGCGCCATCTCGTTGAGTAGACGCAGGCTGTTGAGATTGCTCTCACTCAGCATATTTTCCGTCAGGCCACGCGCCTTTTTCCCTTCAGTCTGCATGCGTGAACCGTCCGGAATACCGTTCAGGTATTTACCGGTGAGCAACCCCTGCGCCAGCGGGGTAAACGCAATACAGCCGACGCCGTTCTCTTCCAGCGTATTCAGCAGGCCGCTTTTGTCCACCCAACGGTTAAGCAGGTTGTAGGAGGGTTGGTGGATCAGCAGCGGAATTTTCCACTCGCGCAGCAGTTCGGCCATTTTCTGCGTGCGTTCCGGCGAGTAGGAGGAGATACCGACATAAAGCGCCTTCCCGCTTTGTACGGCCTGTGCCAGTGCGGACGCGGTTTCCTCCATTGGCGTATTTTCGTCAACGCGATGCGAATAGAAGATGTCGACGTAATCCAGCCCCATTCGTTTCAGGCTCTGATCGAGGCTGGCAAGCAGGTATTTGCGCGAGCCTCCCTTGCCGTAGGGCCCCGGCCACATGTCATAACCGGCTTTGGTTGAGATAATCAGTTCATCACGATAAGCGGCGAAATCTTCCCGCAGCAGGCGGCCAAAGTTCTCTTCCGCGCTTCCCGGAGGCGGCCCGTAGTTATTGGCGAGGTCGAGGTGAGTAATGCCGCAGTCGAATGCCTTACGCAGCAGCGCGCGCTGGCTATCGAGCGTCTGGATATGACCAAAACTGTGCCATAACCCGAGTGACAGCGCGGGCAGTTGCAGGCCGCTGTTGCCGCAATAGCGATATTGCATCTGCTCGTAACGGGCAGGATTGGCGGACCAGGTCATAATGTCTCCTTGCTTGTTTGATTTTTGAAACACTGTTTCTAGGTTAACGTTTTTGTCACATCCAGCCCGTTGGCGAGATCACAATGCTGATGATTTATGGGCAATAAATCTGTCTTGTGCTTTTCTTAGTTAATGCCTGTTAATGGAGATCCCTCGATGACCCGACTGACAGCCAAAGACTTTCCGCAAGCGTTGCTCGATTACTACGACTATTACGCGCACGGTAAAATTTCAAAACGCGAGTTTCTGCAACTGGCAGGGCGGTATGCCGTCGGCGGTATGACTGCGCTGGCGCTGTTTAATCTGCTCAAGCCCAACTACGCGCTGGCGGAACAGGTCGAGTTCACCGATCCGGATATCAAACCGGAATATATTCGCTACCCGTCGCCCAACGGCCACGGCGAGGTGCGTGGTTATCTGGTCACGCCGACGAAAGCTGCCGGAAAGGTGCCTGCGGTGGTGGTGGTGCATGAAAATCGCGGGCTTAACCCGTATATAGAGGATGTTGCCCGACGCGTCGCGAAAGCGGGCTATATCGCCCTTGCGCCGGATGGCCTCTCTTCCGTTGGCGGTTATCCCGGTAACGATGATGAAGGGCGCGAGTTACAGCAAAAAGTCGATCCGACCAAACTGATGAATGATTTCTTCGCCGCGATTGAGTTTATGCAGGCGCACCCGCAGGCGACGGGCAAAGTCGGGATCACCGGTTTTTGCTACGGCGGCGGCGTGTCGAATGCGGCTGCGGTCGCTTACCCTGAACTGGCTTGCGCGGTGCCATTCTATGGGCGTCAGGCCCCGGTCGCGGATGTGGAAAAAATCAATGCTCCTTTATTGCTGCATTACGCGGCGCTGGATACGCGTATTAACGAAGGCTGGCCGGCAATGGAAGAGGCCTTAAAGGCGCATAAAAAAGTGTACGAAGCCTATATTTATCCGGGCGTGAATCATGGTTTCCACAACGACTCCACTCCGCGCTACGACAAGGCCGCAGCAGAGCTAGCCTGGCAGCGAACGTTGGCGTG
This sequence comes from Pseudocitrobacter cyperus, assembly GCF_039889165.1. NCBI lineage: Bacteria > Pseudomonadati > Pseudomonadota > Gammaproteobacteria > Enterobacterales > Enterobacteriaceae > Pseudocitrobacter > Pseudocitrobacter cyperus. The sequence continues at coordinate 108,655 of NZ_JAYMYY010000009.1, forward strand.
GTTTGAGAAATATTTGCACTGAAAGTAAAGGTCGCAAATAGCGCTGGATATCGCTCAAAAAGTCGCTATATAATTTTGTATATAACGATTGAGGGATGTGCGATGGATAACCATTTTGGTAAAGGCCTGATGGCTGGGCTGAAAGCCCCTTATGCCGACAGTGCACAGCAGGTATTGGATTTTTGTTCTGATTATAAGCGCGGCTTTGTATTGGGGTTTTCCCATCGCATGTTTGAGAAAACAGGCGATCGTCAGCTTAGCGCATGGGAAGCGGGCGTCCTGACGCGGCGCTACGGGCTGGATAAAGAGATGGTGATGGATTTCTTCAAAGAGCATGAATCGAGCACCACGGTGCGCTACTTTATGGCGGGTTATCGTCTTGAAGGCAGATAAACCGGGTGCAGGGCACCCGGCTGCAGGCGGTTAAGCCTGACGTTTATCTTCTGTGTTGGTATCGAAATCACTGGCGGCATGACGCTCATGCAACTGTTCATTCAATGGGCCATTGGTGCGGTTAACAATGCGTCCGCGCTGAACCGCCGGGCGATTAGCGATGTCTTTCGCCCAGCGCTGTACATTTTTGTAGCTCTTCGCATCCAGGAACTCATCCGCGCCATACACGGTGCCCAATACCACACAGCCAAACCACGGCCAAATGGCCATATCGGCGATGGTGTACTCTTCACCCGCCACATAGCGGCCTCGCGCCAGTTGTTTATCCAGCACATCCAGCAGGCGTTTGGCTTCCATGGTGAAACGGTCGATAGCGTACTCAATTTTCACCGGCGCATAGTTATAGAAGTGACCAAAGCCGCCGCCAAGGAACGGCGCAGCGCCCTGTAGCCAGAAAAGCCAGTTCAGGGTTTCTACGCGGCCTGCCGGATCTTTTGGCAGGAAATGACCAAATTTCTCAGCCAGATAGAGCAGAATATTACCGGACTCAAACACGCGGGTCGGCGGTGTGGTGGAGTGGTCACGCAGCGCCGGAATTTTTGAGTTTGGGTTTACTTCAACAAAGCCGCTGGAGAACTGATCGCCTTCGCCAATGCGAATCAGCCATGCGTCATACTCCGCGCCCGTCACGCCCAGAGCTAACAACTCTTCGAGCATAATGGTGACTTTCTGTCCGTTCGGTGTGCCCAGCGAATAGAGCTGAAGCGGGTGATGCCCAACCGGCAATTCCTTCTCATGCGTCGCGCCGGAAACCGGGCGGTTGATATTGGCGAATGCGCCGCCGTTATTCTGTTTCCACTCCCAGACTTTGGGAGGCTGATAGGTATTGTCTGACATGTTGGCCTGCCTTTTTGATGATGTGTTGAGGCAGTGTAGCAGTTGATGGGGGAAATGATCACCCTCACCCCTGCCCTCTCCCTGTGGGAGAGGGGGGGGTGAGGGTATCAGACCGCACTGTGTGACAGCGCGCACAACAGGTGTATGATTAACCGACACCTGTTGGATAAATAACAATGTGCAGGGACGACCACATACGCTATCGCTCGCCGCCTGCATGTCTGAGGAAGACACATGAGCTGTACGAGTCTTGACGCACCGTTTGGTACGTTGTTGGGGTATGCACCGGGTGGCGTCGCCATCTATTCTTCAAATTACAGTAGCCTGAAGCCGGAAGAGAAGGCGGATGATGTCTCGTTTCGAAGTTATATCGACAACGAATACATGGGCTACAAATGGCAGTGCGTCGAGTTCGCCCGCCGCTTTCTGTTTCTCACCTACGGTTTTGTTTTCACCGACGTCGGCATGGCCTATGAAATCTTCTCCCTGCGTTTTCTGCGCCAGGTAGTGAATGATGACATTCTGCCGTTGCAGGCCTTCGCCAACGGCTCTCGCCGTGCGCCGAAAGCCGGGTCATTACTCATCTGGCAGAAGGGCGGTGAATTTAACGAGACCGGGCATGTTGCGGTCGTCACTCAGCTTGTCGGCAATAAAGTCCGCATCGCGGAGCAGAACGTTGTCCACACCCCGCTGCCTGCGGGCCAGCAGTGGACGCGTGAACTGACGCTGGAAGTGAAAGACGGCTGCTATATCCTGCACGACACCTTTGATGACACCACGATCCTCGGCTGGATGATCCAGACCGCTGATACTGAATATAGCCTGCCGCAACCGATGATTGCCGGCAAAGCACTGAACCTGCAGGATGCGCGACTGGAAAATCGCGGCCAGTTCGAGGGCAAATGGCTCAACGAGCAGGATGCGTTGCAAAAAGCTTACGTCGCCGCCAATGGTCATGTGATCAACCAGGATCCCTATCACTACTTCACCATGACCGAAAGTGCGGAGCAGGAGCTGATCAAAGCCACCAATGAGATGCATCTGATGTATCTGCACGCCACCGATAAAGTGATGCGTGACGACAACCTGCTGGCGCTGTTCGATATACCAAAAATTCTCTGGCCGCGTCTGCGCCTCTCCTGGCAACGACGCCGCCATGACATGATCACCGGGCGCATGGATTTCTGTATGGATGAACGCGGCCTGAAGGTGTACGAATACAACGCCGACTCCGCTTCTTGCCACACGGAAGGCGGACTAATCCTCGAACAGTGGCTGAAAACCGGCTTTGATGGCAAAGGGCATAACCCTTCAGATGAACTGCTGAGTGAGCTGATCGGCGCGTGGAAACACAGCTCGGCGCGCCCGTTTGTGCACATCATGCAGGACAAAGATCTGGAAGAGGATTATCACGCGCAGTTTATGCAGCGTGCGATTACCCAGGCAGGGTTTGAATGTAAAATTCTCCATGGCCTTGATGAACTGCACTGGGATAGCGCCGGGCAGTTGATCGACGGTGACGGTCGGCTGGTTAACTGCGTGTGGAAAACCTGGGCATGGGAAACCGCCATTGAGCAGGTGCGTGAAGTCAGCGATGCGGAATATGCCGCCGTACCGATTCGCACCGGCAGCCCGGACGGTGAAGTACGCCTGATTGACGTATTGTTACGCCCGGAAGTCATGGTCTTTGAGCCTTTATGGACAGTGGTGCCAGGCAATAAAGCGATCCTGCCGGTATTGTGGTCGCTGTTCCCCAACCATCCCTATCTGCTTGATACGGATTTTGAAGTGACCGACGCGCTGGCGAAAACGGGCTATGCGGTGAAACCTATCTCCGGGCGCTGCGGCAGCAATATCGACCTGGTGAGTGGTCACGATCAGCTTCTCGACCAGACCAGCGGCAAGTTTGTCGACCGGAAAAATATCTACCAGCAACTGTGGTGTCTACCCAACGTGGCCGGTAAATATATTCAGGTGTGCACCTTTACCGTCGGCGGTAACTACGGCGGCACCTGCCTGCGTGGTGATACATCGCTGGTGATTAAGAAAGAGAGCGATATTGAACCGCTGGTGGTGATTGAGCGGTAAGAAAGAGAGCGAGCGGAGCCTGCAAGGGGCTCCGCTTTTTTATGCCTGCGACAATCGCGACACAATATTGAACCCTTCAGCCAATTCGGCGCATAAATTGATCCAGCACAGCTAAAACGTATGATGAATCTTTAAAATCATCATACCCACTGAGTCGTACTCCTTTTTACTGAAGGTCATCGTTTTGTCCATTCTTCGTCGCACGCTTATTGCGCTGCTGACCTGTGCCTCGTTTTTCGCACACGCCGCTGCGCCAGATGAAATCACCACCGCCTGGCCGGTTAACGTCGGGCCGTTAAACCCTCATCTTTACACGCCAAATCAGATGTTCGCCCAGAGTATGGTCTATGAACCGCTGGTGAAGTATCAGGCGGATGGCACGGTGAAGCCCTGGCTTGCGAAAAGCTGGGCGAGCTCGAAAGACGGGAAAACCTGGACTTTTACCCTGCGCGACGATGTGAAATTTTCCAATGGAGAAGCGTTTGATGCGCAGGCGGCAGCGGAAAACTTTCGTGCGGTGCTTGATAACCGTCAGCGTCACGCCTGGCTGGAGCTGGTCAATCAGATAGTCGATGTGAAAGCGCTGAATAAAACCGAGCTGCAAATCACCCTAAAAAGTGCCTATTACCCTTTCCTGCAAGAGCTGGCCCTACCGCGTCCGTTCCGCTTTATCGCGCCATCGCAATTTAAAGGTAACGAAACGATGCACGGTATTAAAGCGCCTGTCGGCACCGGGCCGTGGGTGCTGAAAGAATCGAAACTGAATCAATATGACGTGCTGGTGCGCAATGAAAATTACTGGGGTGAGAAACCGCAGGTGCGGCAGATTACCGTCAAAGTGATCCCCGATCCGACGACGCGGGCAGTGGCCTTCGAAACGGGCGATATCGACCTGCTGTATGGGAACGAAGGGCTGTTGCCACTCGATACTTTTGAGCGTTTCAGCCATAACCCGGCGTATCGCACTCAGCTTTCACAGCCAATTGAAACGGTGATGCTGGCTCTTAACTCCGCAAAAGCGCCCACCAACGAACTGGCCGTGCGTGAGGCGCTCAATCATGCGGTCAATAAAAAATCCCTCATCGACAACGTGCTGTACGGCACGCAGCAAGAGGCGGATACGCTATTTGCCCCCAGCGTACCTTACGCCAATATCCACCTGAAACCGCGCCAGTACGATCCGCAACAGGCGAAAAGTTTACTGGAGAACGCGGGCTGGATCTTGCCTGCCGGAAAAGATATCCGCGAGAAAAATGGCCAGCCGCTGCGTATTGAACTGTCGTTTATCGGCACCGATGCCCTGAGTAAATCAATGGCGGAAATTATTCAGGCGGATATGCGCCAGATTGGCGTTGATGTCGCATTAATTGGCGAAGAAGAGAGCAGCATCTACGCGCGTCAGCGCGATGGCCGCTTCGGCATGATCTTCAACCGCACCTGGGGCGCGCCTTACGATCCCCATGCGTTTCTAAGCTCGATGCGCGTACCGTCGCATGCTGATTTCCAGGCGCAGCAAGGTTTAGCCGACAAGCCACTGATTGATAAAGAGATTGGTGAGGTACTGGAAACCACGGATGAGACGAAGCGTCAGGCGCTTTACCGCGATATTCTGACGCGTTTACACAACGATGCGGTTTATCTGCCTATCAGTTACGTTTCGATGATGGTAGTGGCGAAGCCTGAACTGGGTGTCATCCCTTATGCGGCAGTTGCCAGCGATATTCCTTTTGAGCAGATTAAACCGGTGAAACCCTGATGCTGCGTTATGTACTCCGCCGCGTATTGTTGCTGATCCCGATGGTGTTCGCCGCATCGGTGATTATCTTCCTGATGCTGCGCCTCGGCACTGGCGACCCGGCGCTCGACTATCTGCGCCTCTCGAACCTGCCGCCGACGCCGGAAATGGTGGCTTCCACCCGCGTGATGCTGGGGCTCGACCAGCCGCTTTTTGTGCAGTATGGCACCTGGCTTTGGAAGGCGCTGCATCTTGATTTTGGCGTATCCTTCGCCACTCAGCGACCGGTGCTGGACGACATGCTCAACTTCCTGCCCGCGACGCTGGAACTGGCTGGCGCGGCGCTGGTGCTGATATTGCTGACATCCGTGCCGCTGGGTATCTGGGCGGCGCGGCACCGGGATCGTCTGCCGGATTTCGCCGTGCGTTTTATCGCTTTCCTCGGTGTGTCGATGCCGAACTTCTGGCTCGCATTTCTGCTGGTGATGTTCTTCTCTGTTTACCTGCGCTGGCTCCCTGCGATGGGCTACGGCGGCTGGCAGCACATCATCCTGCCTGCGGTCTCCATAGCCTTTATGTCGCTGGCGATCAACGCCCGTCTGCTGCGCGCCAGCATGCTGGAAGTGGCGGGGCAGCGCCACGTCACCTGGGCACGGCTACGTGGCCTGAACGACAAACAGACCGAACGTCGCCATATTCTGCGCAACGCTTCACTGCCGATGATAACCGCCGTAGGGATGCACATTGGCGAATTGATTGGCGGGACGATGATTATTGAAAATATCTTTGCCTGGCCGGGCGTTGGGCGTTATGCCGTTTCGGCGATTTTTAACCGCGACTACCCTGTCATCCAGTGTTTCACGCTGATGATGGTGGTGGTGTTTGTGGTCTGTAATCTGATTGTCGATTTGCTGAATGCCGCGCTTGATCCGCGTATTCGCCGCCATGAAGGAGCGCACTCGTGAACTTTTTCCGCTCTTCACGCTGGTCTGTGCGTCTGGCGTTGATCATTATTATTCTGCTGGCCCTGATTGCGCTCACCAGCCAGTGGTGGCTGCCCTGGGATCCGCAGGCGATTGATTTATCAGCGCGCCTGCTGTCGCCCGGCGCGCAGCACTGGCTGGGCACCGATCATTTAGGGCGCGATATTTTTTCGCGGCTGCTGGCGGCGACCCGCGTATCGCTGGGCTCGGTAATGGCTTGTTTGCTGTTGGTACTGGCGCTGGGGCTGATTGTCGGCGGCAGCGCCGGGCTGATTGGCGGGCGCGTTGACCAGGCCACCATGCGCGTCGCGGATATGTTTATGACTTTCCCGACCTCCATTCTTTCGTTCTTTATGGTCGGCGTGCTGGGTACCGGGCTGACCAACGTGATTATCGCCATCGCCCTGTCACACTGGGCGTGGTACGCGCGCATGGTACGTAGCCTGGTGATCTCTTTACGTCAGCGAGAATTTGTTCTGGCATCCAGGCTTTCCGGTGCCGGGAATATTCGCGTGTTTATCGACCATCTGGCGGGGGCGGTGATCCCGTCGCTGCTGGTGCTGGCGACGCTGGATATCGGCCATATGATGCTGCACGTCGCAGGGATGTCATTCCTTGGCCTCGGTGTGACTGCGCCGACCGCCGAATGGGGCGTGATGATTAACGACGCGCGCCAGTATATCTGGACTCAGCCGCTGCAAATGTTCTGGCCGGGGCTGGCGCTGTTTATCAGCGTCATGGCCTTTAATCTGGTGGGTGATGCCCTGCGCGATCACCTCGACCCTCATCTGGTGACGGAGCACGCACACTGATGCCGCAACAGATTGAATTGCACAATATTGCGCTACAGGCGGCGCAGCCGCTGGTGCACGGCGTATCGTTAACCCTGAAACGCGGGCGCGTGTTGGCGCTGGTGGGCGGGAGCGGGAGCGGAAAATCCCTGACCTGCGCGGCGGCGCTGGGCATTTTGCCCGCCGGCGTTCATCAGACGTCAGGCGAGATTCTGGCCGATGGTAACGTCGTTTCACCCTGTGCCCTGCGCGGCATAAAAATCGCCACCATTATGCAGAATCCACGCAGCGCATTTAACCCGCTGCATACCATGGCGACACACGCGCGGGAAACCTGCCAGGCGTTGGGTAAACCCGCAGACGATGCCACGCTTATCGCTGCGTTAGCGGCCGTAGGGCTGGAAAACGCGCCGCGCGTGCTCAAACTTTACCCATTCGAAATGAGCGGCGGCATGCTGCAGCGCATGATGATTGCGATGGCGGTACTGTGCGACGCGCCGTTTATCATCGCGGATGAACCGACCACCGATCTCGATGTGGTGGCGCAGGCGCGCATTCTGGATTTGCTGGCGAGCATTATGCAAAGCCGTGCGCCGGGGATGCTGCTGGTGACTCACGATATGGGGGTGGTGGCGCGGCTGGCGGACGATGTGGCGGTGATGGATAACGGTAATATTGTCGAACAGGGGGATGTTGATACGCTGTTCAGCGCGCCGAAGCATACGGTGACGCGCAATCTGGTATCAGCGCATCTCGCCCTGTACGGCCTGGAGCTGGCATCATGACCCTGCTTAACGTCTCCAGTCTGTCACACCACTATCCGCACGCCGGGGCCGTACTGAATACGGTGTCACTTGCGCTGCAAAGTGGGGAAACCGTCGCGCTGCTTGGGCGCAGCGGCTGCGGGAAAAGTACGCTGGCGCGATTGTTGGTCGGCCTGGAACAGCCGACTACGGGTCTGGTTTGCTGGCGTGGGGAGCCGCTCGCTAAGCTTAACCGGGCGCAGCAGAAGGCTTTCCGCCGCGACATTCAAATGGTGTTTCAGGACGCCATCAGCGCCGTCAATCCGCGTAAAACCGTGGCTGAGATTTTGCGTGAGCCAATGCGTCATCTGTTGTCGTTGAAAAAAACGGCGCAACTGGCGCGCGCGCGCGAAATGCTCTCCGCGGTGGATCTCGACGATAGTATTCTCCACAAGCGCCCGCCGCAGTTGAGTGGGGGCCAGTTGCAGCGTGTTTGCCTGGCTCGGGCGCTGGTGGTGGAGCCAAAGTTACTGATTCTTGATGAGGCGGTTTCCAACCTTGACCTGGTGTTGCAGGCGGGCGTTATCCGTCTGCTGAAAAAGCTGCAACAACAGTTCGGCACCGCCTGCCTGTTTATCACCCATGATTTACGCCTGGTGGAACGCTTTTGCCAGCGGGTGATGGTGATGGATAACGGGCAAATTGTCGAAACACAGAGAGTGGGTGAGAGATTAACCTTTTCCTCTGCTGCCGGACGTGAACTGCAAAACGCGGTATTACCCGCATTCCCGGTGCGCCATTGCGCCGCATAAAAGGTTGATTATTGATGCAACGAGTCACTATTACTCTCGATGACGATTTACTGGAAACGCTGGATAGCCTGAGCCAGCGTCGGGGTTACAACAACCGCTCCGAGGCTATTCGCGATATTTTGCGCGGCGCGCTGGCGCAGGAAACGACGCAGGAACACGGTACGCAGGGCTTCGCTGTGCTCTCGTATGTTTATGAACACGAGAAGCGCGACCTGGCCAGCCGGATCGTCTCGACGCAACATCATCATCACGATCTCTCCGTTGCCACACTGCACGTACACATCAACCACGACGACTGTCTGGAGATCGCCGTACTCAAAGGCGACATGGGCGATGTACAGCATTTTGCTGATGATGTTATCGCCCAGCGCGGCGTGCGTCACGGCCATTTGCAGTGCCTGCCGGAAGAGTAAGTCAGTCGTAACTGACGTTAAAAACCATATGCCCGGAGACATCGCCCGCCTGTGCCCGGGCCTGATATTGATAGAAGCGGGCAAAATAGCGTAAGTCGATAAACTGCGAGACGGCGCTGTTCAGCGTCGCCACCGGATTGGCCTGGCGGAAGGGAACCGGGCGACGATTTTCATCCATAATCTGTACGCCAATCCCCTCGGCGGCAGTTTTACTCCGGCTCTCATTACGCAGTACGCCCAGCGCGGGTGAAACGCCATCCGGGATATTGCCATCGAAGGTCATGTTGAGCCGCGTACCGGCAACGCTGACGTTACCCGCGCACTGCATACGAATCGCAAAATTGCGTCCTCCAGCGCCCGTCCCTTTACCTTTCAGAGCGGCGAGAGGGATTGAGCCGAGATTCACACGGAAGTTGGCATTGTTTGAAATGCGGCACGAGGGCGAAACGATGATCAGCGAATTATCACGCAGCCAGGTATTGATTAACGACGCTTTGCCGTTGCCAAACGTGGTGTATTGCCCTGCGGCGACCGCTCCGCTCCCGACGAGGTTGGCGGTCTTGATGACGTCTAATTTAAAGGTAAAATCGTTCAGTGACACATCGCTTTTGCTTCCCCCTCCGACCGTGATCTTGCCCGGATAGCTGACCTGCTGCGCCTGGCGCTGTAGCGTAAAACGCAGGCCGATCCCCGGGACGTTGGTCGACCAGATATGATTGCCAGTTTCACGGCTGCCGCTGGCAATGACTTTCGCTTCCAGGTTTTGCGAACCGTTACACTGAAGCTGTAAACTTTTATCACGTAGCGGCCAGCTACGGCTGGCAATCACGGTACCTGGTGGGGTTTGCGGTTGCACCATCACGCGCCCCATATCCATATAAAGGGGGGATGAGATTGCGTCCGATCCCAGAATACAACTGGCATTAGCCACGCCGCTGGTGAACAGCGTGGCCACTAACCACCACTTTCTGCGAAGCATCATAAGCACCTCAGTTGTTGTGAGCCACTCGCTGGCAGTACGACCTGGCACTGCCCTCCGTCCCAGCGAACCCAGGCGTTTTTCACGTTTTCCCCGGTGATGTACAGCGTGCTGCCCTGGCCGACAAAGCCGAGTGATGTTCCCCGGTTATCGGTGATTTCCGAACCGAAGGGCAGTGGCATCCCGTTGCTCTGACGGGCAACAAAGACGCGCGTTTTTTCGCGGCGGGTGTTAAAGACCACTTTGACGACGCTGCCTTCATACGGCACCGCCCGGGCTTCTGTGCTGGAGAACTGAACATCTTCATCCGCCCCTTTGGGGTCGATTTCGATGGTGTTTGCGCGGTAAGGTTGCAGCGAAGAAAGCACAGCATACCCCTGGTTATCAAACCAGGTCGGTGCGCCAAGAATCGCCGCCCCTTTGGCATCCTTCGCTTCTACCAGCGCCAGGGTTGAGCCTGATTCTGGCGTGAGCGTTACGCCGCCGGAATGGACAACAACCGACCCTTCAGCAGAGGCTGATGCCTGCTGGTAACTGCGTCCGTAGCTGTAGCTCCCTGAAAGGGCGCTCCAGGGGGAAATGTAGCCGCCGTTGACGCCGGTGGTGTAGTTGCCATCTTTATCCGTGTTGGCGTTGACGCCCCATGTCAGGGCGTGATCCTGGCCGATTGAACCGTTCACGCCAAGCTGGCTACGGTCAAAAGAGGAGTCTTTAAATTGCGTGTTTGAGGAGAGGGTCGCTGAGCTCTCTTCTCCCTGAAAGAGCGGATAGCTGAAGCTCAGGTAGACCAGATCCTCTTTTTTACGTCGGGAAGAGGTGGTGCCGTTGTCGTCATCCGTCTCGTTCTCGTTAGAATAGCTGCGCTGAAAAGCCAGTGACCAGCTCAGGCGCCCCCAGTTATTGCTGTACCCAACAGAATACTGCTCTTCTTTACCGGAGTAGTGCCAGTAACGGGTGATCGAGCCATTCAGGTAGAGCGACCCCCACGACTCAGGCAATTGCTGGTTTATTGAGACGCTGATACCGTTTTTTTGCCGAATGTTGGTACTCGTCTGACCGCGTAATTCATCGTCACGGGCATATAACGCATCGTGCAGAGAGTAGTAGCTATCAGAGCTGTTGAACCAACCCTGGATGTTCATACTGGTCTGCGACGCGCCAAACATGCGGCTGAATGTGGCGCGGTACTCCTGCCCGGAATGGGAACCGCTGGGCAGTTTGGTTTTGGCCTGAGTGACATCCAGCCCCAGAGCGCCAATTCCGGTATTGATACCTGTACCGATTTGCCCTGCCTGATAATCGTTAAACCCCGTCACGGCAGAGTAAAGGGTGAAGGTGTTATTCAACCCGTACTGAAGGCTCCCCTGACCCACGGTGGGTTTATCGTGCAGACCATCCTCATCAACCTGTCCAACGGCGATACCGTACAGGCTCATGTCCGGATGCAATAACTGCACGACCGAATCGTAAGGTATCGACCAGGTTGATGTACGCCCGTCAGCTTCCTGTAAGGTCACGACAAGATCGTTCCCTGTGCCTGATGGATAGACATCCGTCAGGCTGAACGGGCCGGGCGTTACCGTGGTTTGATAGATAATGTTGCCATCCTGACGCACCGTCACCAGGGCGTTGGTTTGCGCGACGCCGTTGACCACGGGCGCGTAGCTGCGCATATTGTCCGGGTACATAAGATCATCCGTATGCAAATCCAGACCGAGCAGGCTGATTGCATCGAAAAAAGTCCCGTTGGTACTAAATTGCCCCATCGTCAGAATCGATTTCATGGCCGCAATGGGGCGCTGTAAATAGGTCTGATTACTGTTCCATTTGTTTTCATTACTGTTTTCGTCCCAGGTATAGTTCCCCGAGTGCCGCAGCAGCCAACCCTGCGTTGAAAACCCCGCGTTAACACCCAGATAGGCGCTTGCCCCGGCATCGTTGTCGTCAGATTTGATGACATTAAAGTAGTTGGCCATATAACCAATATTCAGCGCAGTGATCCCTTCATCCCAAAATTGCGGCGGGATATAGCCGTTACTGCTGGCGTCCATTAAGCCCTGAGGGACGCTAAAATCAAGGCGCAGGGCAGAGGCGCTGAAGGTATCTTTCAGCGCAGGTTCGCTGTTCCACTGTGACAGGGTGCCGCAGAATTTTTCATCATTGCTATTCGCTGCACTGAGTTTCTCAGGTGAGAGACCAAAGTTTCTGAGCATCTCTGCGCTGTAGCAAATTATTGGCTTCCCATCGGCGCTACGCTTGACGTCAACGTCATATCGTCCTTTCCAGCTTTCATTGGTATAGACGTCAACAGAGTACACTCCCGGCTTAAAGGCCAGGGCGTCAAAACGCTTCATACTGGCTTGTTGCTGGCTGCCAACAATAAAACTGTTATCGAACTCGTAATCCGTACCGTTGTCGTCTGCACTTGTCTGCTCTGCGCGACAGAGGCCAGACCCCAGGCAAAAGAGGGTCACCAGACCACCAAGATGCCAGGGTGATACTCGCCAATGCTCCATGAGGTTCCGCCCTGAAAAAAGAGTCGATGCCGGTTGCCACCGGTGCCTTCTTAATTATTCCGCAGCGCCATTAACTGGCTCGGGTGACACGTTTTGCCAGTGCGCCATAATCGTTAATCTCTTCCAGCGTTAATTCTTCACCGCTGCGGATCGCCTGGCGCACGTTAATGGTTGCGGATGAGCCTGGGGCTATCATGACGGCTTCCGCATTCAGGGGGTCACCGCGACCAAGGCTAATGGTGGCCACAGTGATATAAAACGGCGTCGGATTGGTCAGCGTCAGTGCCGTGCCCGCTGTTTGTAATGTCAGTTTTTCAATTGCTGCAACCCGCCCGGATAATGGTTTGGGTCGATAAATTAATTTAAAACGCGAACGTACCGCCATTTTGAATATCCCCATCCCTTCTGGCGCTTTATCGGCTTTCGAGGTGCCGGGAATATCCAGTACATTAATCCACCAGAGCGATTCTTTATCCTGCGGGAGCGAGTTACCGGCACTCAGTTTAATGCGAATAACCTGTCCGCCATGGGCATCGATACGCGATATGGGCGGGTTAATTTGAAATGGTGTTGTGATCTGGTCAGGCGTTACGGTTGAATCACCATTATCCAGCCAGACCTGAGCAAGAGAAGGGCGTGTCGCCGTATTTGAGAGTTGAACAGTGAGTTCTTTTTCATTTCCTTTATAGATAAACCGGGTTCCATTTACGATAATACTATCGGCAAGTACAGGAAGTGATAATAATAATCCACTGAGCGCAGCAATAAGCTTCATAATCACCCTCATGCATTTTTATAACATATTGTTGTCATTACTTTCGGGGATGGCGAGTCGATAAAAAAGTGGCGGCGAACCGCCACTTTTCAGAGTGTATTAATCGTATGAAATTTCGTAAGTGGCATCGGCAGCAACATGACCACCGGTTGCGTTGTTGTTGGTTGGGTTAACGTAGCTAACCTGATATTTGTACACATCCCAGCCATTATCCTGGCTATCACGGGCTTTGCCATCGTCATCGCCCGGCTCGATGATATTCGAGCTATGCGGGTTGGTGAGGGCGAAGGCTACGTTTTTAGCGCCATTGCTATCCGTATTTTTCAGATAGCTGGTGCCGTAGTAGAGCCCGGAGGATTTAGTCCATTTGACCTTACGGGTGAAGTTGCCGTGTTTACCATCCGGGTCGCCACAGTCTTTCAGGTTAATACTGAAATCTGTTCTGTTCACCAGGGTATTTTTGGTCAGCGCGGTGGTACGAACGGAACGCAGGAAAATAGTATTCCCGTCATTTTTTCCGCCGACAATTTTTACTTTGCAGGAGCCGGTGTACACGTCACCGTCAAAGAATACTTTACCACCGGTAACATAATCATTATCACCCCCACCAGGATAACTACCGTGGTCGTCACCACCACCGTGCCCGGATGAGTTGAAAGAACTAGCAGATGAATCATCTGCATATGCTGCCACGCTGCCACCCAATAATGCCGCGGTAACCATCAAACCCAGATATATCTTTTTCATGTGCGTATCCTGTTACTGTGTTGTTTAGTAGGACATTCGAATAACAATGATAAAGACGTGCACAGTTTCCTCTCTTCAGGGATTAAATAACCGCTCAGGATTATTTAATCTCTCCTGCGATAAAAACTGCCTCGTAATAGTGGGCAAGCGAGGCGGTATTGCATCTAATACCTTTTTCGTATTTTAGTTAGGCTTTGGTGCCAAAATAGTATGACTGTGGCGAAGCGGCGGCATTTTTGCTGAGGGATTAACTGAATTGATGATATTGGATGACGGTTTGTCTTGTGCGCCAGATCTCCTTTTATTAATGAAGGTATCTTTTCTTATCCACTGAACCGATGATGCGAAAGCGCGCGCATGCATCTATCAAAGATGCCGAACGATAAAGGCCTTTGCCATAGTGAATTTTAAGAATATTCACTCGGCCTTTCTTCTGTCATTTTTCAGGGAAGTATTTATATTTCGCGTTGTGAAATGTAGTTGATAATGTTTCTACGATGTTAAGGATAATTCTTGTCCTCTTTCTTATGGGGCTTGCTACAAAATCCGCAAGACAGTGCTCTGATCAGAAATGCTCTCCGCAGCGAACTGATACAATGGCCGGAATCTCTTACTAAGTGAATATTCGGGTCTCCTGGTGATGAACGTTGTGGACATTTATCACCCCTTCGTTAAGTTTTAGATGCTGCCATTTAATTGATTGTAAGTATAAAAATCTAACAAAATGACTTTGCTAAGTATATAAATATAACCACTGAGTTATTTCAGTACTTAACTCTAAAAATAGTTTTATTTTTAGAGTAGTGATTTCATTTTAAATCTGCGTGTTTTTTGACCTTTCTTTTTTTTCAGATTGCTCGATAATTTATTACGTCAGCGAGACGGGGCTGTCGATATTAATGTGACCTGTCTCAACGATGTTTATGTATTAGTAAATCGCTAAGCAAATTGTGATTTGTGAATCTTTCATATGGGTTAAGGCTGATAATTTATATCTATTGGCAGGGAGCCTTTTAACTTTATCAGGGAGAGTGATCTTGCTGTTGAATTGTTTGAATGAAGGATTCTGAACGATTTATTAATGCTTTTATTTCGTGTGTCGATCAATTAAAAGGATTGTTATTTATGAAACTTAATAAAATTGTTTCTGCTTTCGTTCTGGCTTCTGGCGTGATGGTATTTGGTGCGCAGGCAGACCAGGGTAGCGGCGTTGTTACCTTCACCGGCTCCGTAATTGATGCACCGTGCTCAATTGCTGCAGGTGATGAAGATCAGACTATCAGCCTGGGTCAGGTATCCAGCTCTGCTGTGGCAAACGGTGGTACTTCTACGCCGGTTCCGTTCTATATCCACCTGGAAAACTGCTCTGTCGATACGGCTAACACCGTGACCACGACCTTCAGCGGTGCATCTTCCAGCGTTGACGGCGCAGTACTGGGTGTAACCGGTAACGCGACGGATGTCGGGATCGTAATGACCGATGGCGATAGCAACACCATTACTCTGGGTGAAGCCACCACCGGTCAGACCATCACCAACGGTGACAACACGCTCTCTTATTCCGCTTACATCATCGGTGGCGAAGCACCGACTGAAGGTGATTTCACCGGCGTAACCAACTGGACTCTGGCTTACGAATAATTCGTTGCCATCAGACGGCCTTTAAAGGCCGTCTGAAATTTGCTTCAGTCGAATATGAGAAAAGGGATTGCGATGATTTATTTAAATTCAACATCACTGTGGCCAGCGGGTCGGGCGTTCCTTTTTCTCTTATCCGGTTTTTGTTCCCCGGTCATGGCCGCAAGTCAGGGCGAGGGCACCGTTTTTATTCGCGGTGAGGTTTTATATACCCCCTGTGCAATTGATCTTGATAGCCGCGATCAAACCATTGATATGGGTGAAACGCCAGTATCGGAAATTGCCGTTAAAGGTTATGGGCCGACAAAAAAATTTACGGTTCGTCTGATTAATTGTCTTTTATTGCCCGCACCAGGGCAAACCCAATATGACTCCGAGTATTACCAGATTACGTTCGACCCGATGGCTGGCAGCGATCGATTTTCGGTTAGCGGCGATGCCGAAGGTATTGAACTGGCTATTCATGATAGTGAAGGCCATTTTGCTGAGCCTGGTATCGCGCTACCGGCCAGGGAAGTGACACCCGGAATAATGGATTTGAATTATACCCTGCGTCTGGTCAGCAATGGCCAGCCGCTGAAGTCCGGACGTTACCAGACCCTGATTCGGTTCAGAATGGATTATTACTGAGATGAAGACACCTTTTATTAAAAAAATGCCTTTTAAGCGTTCAGCGCTCAGTGCAGCCATATTTCTGCTGATCTTCCCCTCTGCTGTTCGGGCAGAAGATGAGATCCAGTTTAATACCGACGTTCTGGACACTCAGGATAAGGGTAATATCGATCTGAGCCACTTTTCCCGCCGCGGCTACGTGATGCCTGGCGAATATACCTTCACGATTATGGTGAACAAGGACAGCTTGCGTGAAGAACCTATTGTCGTCTACGCCGAAGGTAAGGAGGGTAAAGATAGCCTCATTTGCCTGACGCCGGATCAGGTTTCCCGTCTCAACCTTAAAAGCAGTACGCTCAGCGAACTACGCTGGTTACGCGATGGGCAGTGCCTCGATACCACCAGTTTACACGGGATGGAAATGCGCGTGGATCTTTCAAAGGACACGCTCTATCTCTCTATTCCGCAGGCCTATATCGAATTTACCGCGCCAAACTGGGATCCTTCCTCGCGCTGGGATGAAGGGATTGCCGGCCTGATTGCCGACTACAACATCAATTTTCAGACGCAGCATGCCAATAATGCTTCCGACAGTCAGAACCTGAGCGGCACGGGGGTGTTCGGCGCAAACTTCGGGCCCTGGCGCGCCCGTGCCGACTGGCAGGCGAACTGGAATAGGCGCAGCGGTTATACGGACAAAGATTTTACCTTCAGCCGCTATTACCTGTATCGCGCGATCCCCACGCTGAAAGCGAAACTGACGATGGGTGAGGATTACCTCAGCTCCGATATTTTTGACACCTTTCGTTTCAGCGGCGTCAGCCTCAACTCTGATTTAAGTATGCTGCCGCCAAGCCTGCGCGGCTATGCACCAGAAGTGACCGGTGTTTCACGCGCTGGCGGTAAAGTCGTTATCAGCCAGCAAGGACGTGTGCTTTACGAAACGCAGGTTGCAGCAGGGCCATTCCGTATTCAGGAACTGAATGATGCGGTCTCCGGCACTCTCGATGTGCGTGTCGAGGAGCTGGACGGCAGCGTGCAGGTCTTCCAGGTGAGCACCGCGTCCGTTCCCTATCTGACCCGCCCGGGGGCTGTGCGCTATAAGCTGGCTGCTGGCAAACCGTCAGAGTGGGAACACAGCATGGTCGGGCCGTTGTTCACCTCTGCGGAGGCGTCGTGGGGGATAGCTAATGGCTGGACACTCTATGGCGGCTCCATTATTGGCGGTGACTATAACGCTCTGTCAGTGGGGGTCGGCCGCGATCTCTATCTGTTAGGTGCGATTGCCGCTGATGTGACGCAATCGCGTGCGACATTACCCTCTGAAGGTGTGCAAACGGGGACGTCGTACCGGGTCAGCTATTCGAAAACCTTTGATGAGTATGACAGCCAGGTCACATTTGCCGGTTATCGCTTCTCCGAACGCGACTTTATGAGCATGTCGGAATATCTCGACGCGCGCTACGGCAGCGGCACGACCCATAGCCCGAAAGAGAAGTACACCGTCTCTTTTAACCAGCGATTCCGTGATTTAGGGCTGACGGCCTATCTCAATTACAGTCACCAGACCTACTGGAACAGTGCGGATAACGACCGCCTTAGCCTGTCGCTCTCGCGTTATGTTGACCTTGGGCCGTTCAAAAATATGAGCGTCTCGCTCTCGGTTTATCGCAGCGAATACTACTCGCAGAAGGACGACGGCGCCTATATCTCCCTCTCCATGCCATTTGGCGACGGCGCATCCATCAGTTACGGCGCCACGGTCAACCGTACCGATAACACCCACCGGGTGAGCTACTACGGGCGTCTGGATGAACACAACAGCTATCAGGTGAGCAGCGGGTTATCGCGAAGCGGGCCAACGGCATACGGCTATTACACCTGGCAGGGCGACAGCGCGCAGGTTCAGGCCAATGCCAGCTATCAGTCCGGCAGCTATAGCGGGCTCGGTATGACGGTAACGGGCGGCCTGACTGCAACGGCGGAAGGGGCTGCAGCACACCGTTCCAACGCCCGTGGCGGCAGCCGCGTGCTGGTGGACACTTCAGGCGTCAGCGGCGTGCCGGTAAAAGGCTTTGGCGCATCGGTGAAAACCAATCGCTTTGGTAAAGCGGTGATTGCTGATGTGAACAGCTACTACCGAAATCCTGTACGTATCGATGTCGATAAGCTGGCTGAAAATGCTGACGTGACGCGCTCCATCTCTCAGGCAACGCTGACCGAGGGCGCGATTGGCTACCGTCAGTTTGATGTTATCGCCGGGGGAAAAGCGATGGCCTTTATCCGTAAAGCAGACGGGAGCTTCCCGCCATTTGGCGCCTCTGTGGTGAATGACAAAAATCAGGAGACCGGGGTGGTCAACGATGAGGGAAGCGTCTGGCTGAGCGGCATCAGCCCGGACGGAAAAATGAGTGTCAAATGGGATGGCAAAACCCGCTGTGTGGTGCAGATGCCGCCTGTTCTGCCGCAGGTGCTGGATAACCTGCTTTTAACCTGTGCGCCGGAATGAATCGGCCTGAATAAGAGACGAGTTAACTGAAATGACTATTGTTCGATCTTCTGCAATCGCCGCCGCGGCGCTGTTATTAACTGGCCTGACGGAAACCGCCACGGCAGCGGTCTCCCTGGATCGCACCCGCGTCATTTTTGACGGTGCAGTAAAATCGGTCAGCCTGAGAATTTCCAATGAAAACAAAACGCTGCCTTATCTGGCGCAGGGGTGGATTGAAGATCCGCAGGGAAAAAAGATCACCGACCCGTTGGTGCTTTTGCCGCCCGTGCAACGCATTGAGCCCGGAGAGCAGAGCCAGTTGAAAGTGCAGTCGACCGGTTCAATCCATCGTTTACCGCAGGATCGTGAATCGCTGTTCTATTTCAACCTGCGTGAGATCCCACCGAAAAGCAGTAAGCCAAACACGCTTCAACTGGCGTTGCAGACGCGAATCAAACTGTTCTATCGCCCGGAAGCGATTGAAGTTAAACGCGCCGACTATGCGACACCATTCCAGGAGAAAGTGACGCTGACCCGTTCCGGTGACAAATACCGGGTTAACAACCCGACCCCGTATTACATCTCACTGGTTAATGCGTCCTCAACGCTTGCGGGTAAGGCGGCGGCAGGATTCAAGCCTGTGATGGTTGAGCCAAAAGGGCAGCTTGACCTTATTCCATCAGCCTCTGCACTGGGATCGGCACCGGTTCTTACCTATGTGAACGATTTTGGCGGCAGGGCAAAGCTGGTGTTTAGCTGCGGCGGTAGCGAGTGCAAAGCGGTGCCGCAGGAAAAGAAAAAGTAAGCGGAAAGGGGAGGCAGGATGAAAAGTGCAATCTTCACCGTCAGTGGCTTTCTGGCATGGATGATGGCCGCAGGCCTGGTTCATGCGCAGGAGCCGCAACTGGTCGACGGTGAGTATGGCCTGTTGTATGTCCATGGCGCACTGACCGAAAGCGCCTGTCGACTGGTGATGGAATCGACCTGGCAGGAGGTGGATATGGGGACTATCCCAACGGCGTCGCTTAAAAAACCGGGCGACCAGGGAACGCCTGTTCGCGTCGAGATCCGTCTGGAGGACTGCCTGCCAGCGCCGAGCTCTATCCGCGACGCCTGGAGCGGCGATCTGCTCTGGAGCCGCGATCAGCCTTCCGTCACTGTGACGTTCGTTGCGCCCTCGGAGCTGATGAATCCTGGCCTGATTCGGGTTGCGGGAACACAGGGAATGGCGCTACGGATGAGCGATCGCTATCACCGCGATGTGCGGCTGGGTGGTGAAGGTCAGCCGCTATTGCTTGAGCCGGGAAATAACCAGCTTTTCTACTATATCGCGCCGGAACGCACGGCTTCGCCGCTGGTGGCGGGAGCCTGGCATGCGCTTATTCACTTCAGGCTTAATTATGATTAGACACATTTTGACGTTGCTGGCGGCGTTATGGCTGGCCCCGTCGGCGCTGGCGGCGCTGACGGTAAACGTAACAGGCGTGCTGGTGGATGGCGTGTGTGAAATTAACAACGGCGAGACTATCAACGTTGACTTCGGCAGCAACCTGCAGTCGCGCGATATAAACGGGGAGAACTTCATGAAAAGTATTGATTACACCCTGTCGTGCGAAGAGCTCGTCTCGAACGATCTCGAGATGCAGTTTGAAGGTACCGCGACCTCATTTAGCGACGATTATCTGGCCACGGACAGGGAAGGGCTGGGGATCAAAATCTACATGAATGGCGAAGCGATGCCGCTGAATACCTGGACTCCTTTTACCTGGCCGGAGATCCCGCTATTACAGGCGGCCCCGGTAAAAATTGACGGTAGTGAGGTGGAAACTGGCGTTTTCTCCGCGTCCGCCACGCTAAAAATTCAATACCAGTAAAGGAAGTACCCAATGAAACGATTGATTTGTGCTGTGATTTTGCTGGGTGGGCTGTCTTTTAGTCCTGTCTCTTCGGCGTCGATTTGGAGCTGGATTGATAGTTTGAGTACCTGCTCTGCCACGCAAACCTATTGTTATGACTACACCTTTACTATTGCTGACTGGGATGAGACTGATTCAACGCCAAACCCTTGCTACGGCTTAACCGCCTGTACCATTTTTATCGGACATCGACATGATGCTGCTGGTACATCAGGAAGTGGAATTGTTCGTTCATGGGGGGCGGGCGCTTATCCATTTTTGATCGAGTCAGAAACAATGGGGGAGGTAGCTAAAGAGTTTAAAGCAATATTCCCACTTCCATTTTCTTCAACAACCAACCACAAGGCGAATACAGTCGCAACGGAAGAGTGTGTGGGGATATTTTATGCCGCGGGCAAAAACCTTGGGAGCAACACTTCAGAGGTTAATCAGGCTGCATTTGAGGGACACCCGATTCTCCCTGGCAGTATCTGCGGTGTTGCCCCGGCACCCAGCGGTTCCTGCGATTTTGATCAGGATGTCCTGACGCTCGATCACGGCACGCTTTCACGTAGAGAACTCGAAGGTCATGAAGTCAGCGAAAATGTCAGCATTAGCTGCACGACGGCGCAGACGTTAAAACTCTACATCTATTCCGCAAATGAAGTGGATTTACGTGAGGATGGCAGCCTCTATTCTGAGCTCTATCTTAATGACAATGTGCTGGGGACAACCGGTTATACGATTGAGGTCAACAGCGAGGAACTGGTCAGCGTTAAATCCCGCCTGCGCACGAATGGTACGCCGGAAGCGGGTGAGTTTTCAGGTTCAACGATTATGTTGATTACTGTGGAGTAAGTAATTACTTATATTTAATGATGAAGAATAAAATACTCATTAGCCATGATCGCTATCTGTATCATGCATTAGAAGAGTTCGTTCCCGAACTTCAGTATCTGAATATTAACGGCAGTAACCCCGTTAATATTGATGCCTTATGGCAAGGAGATTCTTGTTTTCTTCTTGTGGATAATCGTGTGCCTTTCTATTTTATTGAGAAATTTCGCGCTCTCTTGATCGATAAAAAAATTAAGGTCGACGTTACTGTGCTGGAGATGAAAGGAGCTATCTATTTCAGAAAGGGATATGAGCACTACAAAAAAATTGATATGCGGGGCGGTGTCAGCGCATGTCGTGATGTGATTACCGCCAGCCTGTGTGGTGATGATTTCTCTGAGATGAAGAATTTCTCATGGCAAAAGCGTTTTATCCGGGGCGTCGATCTTGAACTGATGCGCCTGACGCAGGATGGTGTGAGTATCGCATTCATTGCTGAACAGTTTCGAATGTCAGTCAAACGTGTCTATTTTCATCGTGAACGCTTCTATCGTGACTTAGGTTTCGACAGCTATAACCAGGCGTGCATTTTCGTTATTCATAATGGTTTATTGAATTAACTTCAAAAGGATTTGAAATGATTAAGAGGCAAGAATGTCCCGATTTTATTTTTTTCAAAGTGAGTTGCATCAGGCATTGAACGACAATGTTATCTACCCGTGTTATCAGCCGATTATTGATGTCCGCACCGGGTCATTATATGGGCTTGAAGTGCTTACCCGCTGGCGGGGAGAAAGCGGCTATATCTACTCGCCCGCGAACTTCATACCTGAGTTCGAACGAACCGGGCTTGCCCTTGAGTTTTCCCGTTACCTCATGGCGGCTGTCAGTCGCGATCTCGGTCGCCTCGATGCGCTGCTCCCTGAAGGGATGCATCTTGCACTTAACTTCAATGCCGCGTCGATTCAGACTTCCGGTTTTGTGCGGGAGTATCTTGCCTTTCAGTCCTCTTTCCCTGCGGAAAAATATGCTTTTATCGTCGAAGTGACGGAAGCACAAAGCCTTAACCGCATCTCCAGAACCGTTTTACAGCTCCTGAAATTTTCCAGTACCAGGATTTATCTCGACGATTTTGGCACCTCTTATTCCAATCTCGATTATTTATTAATGCTCGATGTTGATGGCATTAAACTGGATCGTCAATTTATACAGGAGTATCAGGTTCCGAAGGCTGATGTGATTATTCGCCATTTGTTGTCTCTCGCCTCCGCTTTAAACCTCGATATTATTGTTGAAGGTATTGAAGATGAGCCGCAATGTGATTACCTGAAGGCCCATGGCGGCTATCTTCAGCAGGGCTTTTACCATGCCGCGCCATTGAATTATGATGACCTCAAAATATACATGGAAAATATAGGGTTAAATAAATAACCTTGTAAATACCATGTGTAATACAAGTCTATTTGTTTTTGTTATGCATACCCACGTGATCTATAATATCCCCGCGGTGGTGAAATATTCCACAGCCCGTTTATGAGTTTAACGATACAGGTATATGAAATATATTATAAATAAGTCGGTGGATTTTATTGTCGCCGAACGAAAATTGAGCGGAAATGATCAGGATGTGATCCTATCTAACCCAGCCTGTAGGCTATTGCTGGTTCTCCTCGAGAATAATCAATTACAGGTGAGCCGTGAAGAATTGCTGACAAAAGTCTGGGAAGACTTTGGTTTAGTTTCATCTGAAAGCAGTCTGAATAATAGCATTAGCAGTTTACGTCGTGGACTGAGTGAAGTTGGTGTGGATAATGTACTTGAAACCGTCCCCAAAAAAGGTTTTATATTACATCTCGATGAAGTAAAACTTGAGAATCTTCCTGGTGATTATCTTACCAATAATATTGAAAATGTATCATCGGCTAATCCAGAGTTGACATCACACTATGAACGGTTTTTGAAAATATTTCCTTCGGTGTTTATCGCCATGTCAGTGGTTGCGATCCTCGCCTTTCTGTTTGTCTTCTTCAAGGAGAAAACACTGCGTTACCAAATATATGACCATGTTAATAAATGTACAGTGTATTTTTTTGGTGATGTGGACAGAAGCAAAGTGGAACATTATTTTTCCACTACGCAGGGGGCAGAGATACTGTCGCAATGTAATACCCCGGCAATGATCTATTATGATGATAATAATAAGGGGCAAAGCGGAGGTGTTTTCGAAAGTATCGTCTCAGTGTGTAAAATAAATTCGGATGGACAGGTGAATGATTGTAAGAATTACGTCGATATTTATAGTGGTTAGTCTTTTGATTACTCTCATCGCACTGGCTATCAATGCGATGTTTCGTAGTCTTTCTGTGCCGGATGAACTGAATTGTTCCGGGAATGTGGACATCAGAGTTATGCATGCAGACAGCGAAGCATTGAGTGGTGATATTCAGGTTACTGCACATATCGTCCCTTTCGCCAAAAAACGAAGCTATGTCTCCGAATATGGTTATGTTGTCGCTGAGGGTAAAAAATACATTATCGATCGCAATGTGCGTTTACTCTTTTCTGAAACGAAGACGAATGGTTTTTCTGAGGTTCACCGGGAAGGTACGGATAAGAATCCGGCAGACACGCTGCCGGATGCCGTTGCAAAAATGCTGATTTCTTCCCAGTCCATCTTCTTTTACAAGCTCGATAAACTGCAAGACGATATCTGGCGCTGGAGCGATTTGAGGAGAACGATACTGATTTGTAAGGTTGTCGCCTGATGCCAGAATCAATTTAACGGCCTGGCGTCCACTCCTTCGCTTTCTCATGTGCCAGCGATGTGAGCGCCCGCGTGGCGGCAGTACGCCATGCGCCTTTACGCAGTAGCA
Organism: Pseudocitrobacter cyperus; assembly: GCF_039889165.1. Taxonomy (NCBI): domain Bacteria; kingdom Pseudomonadati; phylum Pseudomonadota; class Gammaproteobacteria; order Enterobacterales; family Enterobacteriaceae; genus Pseudocitrobacter; species Pseudocitrobacter cyperus. The sequence continues at coordinate 132,873 of NZ_JAYMYY010000009.1, forward strand.
ATACCGCCGTGCGTTCCAGAAGCGGCGGGTTAAGGGCAATAGCCTGTAAATCGTCACGCTGTGCGGCGATAGGCGCCGGAAGCAGCGTCGCAAGCGTCGTTCGGCTCACCAGTTCCAGTACCGCGCTGATCGAGTTGGCTTCCATCAATACCTGCGGCTGCAATTCTCTTTGGCGGCAAAATCTGTCTATCTGTTCCCGGGTAGCAAATTCAGGGCTGAGCAGGATCAGTTTTTCCTGGCTAAGGAGCGGTAGATCAATGCTCTGCTGGTGTGCCCGCGGGTGCTGGTTCGCCACGACCAGCGCCAGCGACTCGACCAGCAGCGCTTGCGCCTCGATATCCGGGGAATGAACTTCATCGAAGGCGATGCCCACATCCAGCTCATCATTGAGCAACAACTCTTCGATTTTATCCTGCGACATCTCCTGCAATTGCACCGTTACGTTGGGGTGGCGCGCATAAAATTCCGCCATTAATGGGCCAACAAACCAGGCGTTAAAGGTTGGCGTAACGGCGATTCGCAGCGCTCCGCGGCTAAGATCTTCTACGTCATGGAGTGCCCGCTTCCCCTCATCAAGCGCCCGGATCGCGTTTTTTGCATAGACAGACCAGGCCTCTCCCGCATCTGTCAGACGAATATGGCGTCCGCTGCGATCGAAGAGCTGTGCTCCCAGCGCCTCTTCCAGTTGGCGGATCTGCTGAGATAACGCGGGTTGCGAAACGTGTAGCGCCGCCGCTGCGCGGGTAAAACCGCGATGTTCAGCCACCGCCAGAAAATAGTGAATGTGTCGTAACAGCATGTCTCAACCTATAAGTAATACTAATAGAGTTGATTATAAATGAGTCTTTTATCTTATGGAACGTAGCGAGTAGCCTGTCTCCATCGCATAGTGAGAGAGGGATCCCTGTGAAAGAGATTATTGATGGCTTTTTGAAATTTCAGCGCAACGTCTTTCCGCAACGAGCTGAACTTTTCAGGCATCTGGCCAATCAGCAAAACCCGCGAGCGTTGTTCATCTCCTGCTCCGACAGCCGTCTGGTACCGGAACTGGTTACGCAGCGCGAACCCGGCGACCTGTTCGTCATCCGTAATGCGGGCAACATCGTGCCCTCGTATGGCCCTGAGCCCGGCGGAGTTACCGCATCGGTGGAATATGCCGTTTCCGTGTTGCGGGTGAGTGACATTGTGATTTGCGGCCACTCTGACTGTGGCGCAATGACCGCGATAGCCGGGTGTCACTGTCTTGACTCGATACCCGCTGTCAGCCACTGGCTGCGCTATGCCGACTCGGCGCGAGTGGTGAACGAATCCCGGACGCACGCTTCTCTGCATGACAAAACGGCTTCAATGGTGCGTGAAAATGTCCTTGCCCAGCTTGCGAATATACAAACCCATCCATCTGTACGCTTGGCGCTGGAAGAGGGGCGTATCGCGCTGCATGGCTGGGTATATGACATTGAAAGCGGTGACATTGCTGCCTGTGACGGCGCCAGCGGGCAATTTGTTTCACTGGCCGAAAATCCTGAAACCTGCGCGATGCCACATCGCCAGCCAACCTTACTACCCTGAACCGGAGGTTCTACCATGATCCAGTCACAAATTAACCGCGAAATTCGCCTTACTCTGGCCGATCAGATCCTGCTGATTAAAGCCAAAAAAGATCTCACGTTTGCTGAGCTTACGGAGGGAACGGGATTATCAGAAGCCTTCGTAACCGCCGCGCTGCTTGGACAGCATGCGCTTCCGGCAGATGCCGCGCGTCGGGTGGGTGAAAAGCTTGAGCTTGATGAAGATGCCGTGCTGCTGCTGCAAACCATCCCATTGCGTGGGAGCATCGAAAATGGCGTGCCGACTGACCCAACAATCTACCGTTTCTATGAAATGTTGCAGGTTTATGGCACCACGCTGAAGATGCTGGTACATGAAAAGTTTGGTGACGGCATTATCAGTGCCATCAACTTCAGGATTAACGTACAAAAAGTCGCCGACCCGGAAGGCGGTGAGCGCGCGGTGATTACTCTTGATGGTAAGTATCTGCCGACGAAACCTTTTTAAGCTAACAGAACGGTGCGCTTCGGCGTGCCGTGCTTTCATTTCAGGAGCCAAACATGTCTGAATATGGCAACAATTTATCCCTGCGTAGGTTCGAAAAACAGTGATGAAACGCTCTCCCCGCTCTGGCCTGATGCTACTGGTTCTGGTGCTTATTGGCCTGAATATGCGCCCACTTCTTACCTCCATCGGGCCGCTTTTGCCGCAGCTACGTGCCGCCAGCGGGATGGGCTTCGCTACCGCGTCTCTGCTTACCGCGCTACCCATGGTTACGATGGGCGCACTGGCGCTGGCAGGTGGCTGGATAAACCAGCATATTGATGAGCGTCATAGCGTGGCGGTCAGCCTGCTGATGATCATCTGCGGCGCGTTGCTGCGCGAACTGGCGCCGCACAGCGTAATGTTACTCAGCAGCGCTCTCATTGGCGGAATTGGCATTGGGATTATTCAGGTTGTGATGCCCACGGTCATTAAGCGCCAGTTCCAGCGGCGAATGCCACAGGTAATGGGGTTATGGTCAGCCGCGCTGATGGGCGGAGGCGGGCTTGGCGCGGCGCTAACGCCGTGGATTGCGCAGCACAGCGAACAGTGGAATCAGTCGCTGGCGTGGTGGGCGCTACCGGCTACCATTGCCCTGATCGGCTGGTGGCCGCAAAGCCGGGCGGCAGACACCGTAAACAAGAAGACGGTTCCCCACACCGGACGCGTTGCGCGTCACCCCCGCGCATGGATCCTGGGGCTCTACTTTGGCGTCATCAATGGCGGCTACGGTAGCTTAATCGCCTGGCTTCCACCTTACTTCATCCAGTTGGGAAAGAGCGCGCAGTTTAGCGGCACGCTGCTGGCGCTGATGACGGTGGGGCAAACCGTTGGCGCGTTGGTACTGCCGTTGCTCGCGCGACATCAGGATCGCCGCAAATTGCTGCTGTTCGCTCTGTTATTGCAGATGATTGGTTTTTTAGGCTTCATCCTCTGGCCAATGCAGCAGCCGATCCTCTGGGCGGTTATTGGTGGTCTGGGGCTGGGAGGCGCATTCCCGCTCTGCCTGGTGCTGGCGCTTGATCATGCCAGTCACCCAATGATATCCGGTAAGCTGGTGGCGTTTATGCAGGGGATAGGGTTTATTATCGCCGGGCTATCGCCTTATCTTTCCGGCATTCTGCGCAGCCTGAGCGGAGATTTCGTGGTCGACTGGACATTCCACGCCCTCTGCGTGGCAGGGCTGATGCTGCTGACGTTGCGCTTTGTGCCGACGAGGTATCCACGGGAGTGGGCAGAGGAGAAGGGGAGATAAAAAGCAAAAACCCAGCCATAGGCTGGGTTCTTTAAATAGTGGTGCCCGGACTCGGAATCGAACCAAGGACACGGGGATTTTCAATCCCCTGCTCTACCGACTGAGCTATCCGGGCAACGGGGCGCATTAAACCTTATTCGCCTCGTCTCGTCAACGAAATTTATTAAACTCGCTGCGAATCGCTCAATATATCAGCATCTTGCTGTATTTGCATGCATATCAGGCAAAAAAAGCGCTCCACAGGGCCGAAATCGGCATGGCCAGTATCAGCGCTGGCAGCATATTCACTACTGCAAACATTTTTATGCCGCAAATGCGCAACCCCGTAGCCAGCAGTAACATGCCGCCAACAGCGGTAAAATCGGCCATCATCATGGGCGTGGTCAGCGGCAGCAGAAGGGCGGCGCTCGTTGCCAGCGCTAGCTGAATGATAAGCATCGGAACGGCGATATCGGATACGGCGATCCCCAATGTGCAGGCAAAAATAATCGCGGTGAAGAAGTCCAGAAAGGCTTTAGCGATCAGAATCGTCGCATCACCCGTCATTCCTTCACGCATTGCGCCGAAGATCCCGGTGCCGCTGGCACAGAAGAGCACGATGATCGCAACGTAGCTCTGAATGAAATACTCCTGATTATGGTTATTTTTATGCTTACTCGACATCATTGTCTTAATCTTGCTAACGCCGTTGTTGATACCCTTTTCCAGCAGGCAACATTCACCAAGCAGGGTGCCAAGAATCGTGGCCAGCACCATCACCGGCAGGTTAACGCATTTAACCACCAGTAAAATACCGATCCCCAGCGATGCCAGGCCAAAAATCGAGGTCATAGATGTGCGGATACGCTCCGGCAGATGCTGGCTGAGCAAGGCGCCGAGTAAACCACCCAGCAGAACCGCTCCGGCATTGATAAATGGGCCGATAACCACGCTGACTCCTGTGAAATAACGCGATAAAAAGAGGGCTATTATGACCTGGTTAATCGGTTCAGTGGGGGCTAAAACGTAATTTGTCATGATACGGATTTCGTCTTGCACCTCCCGGGGAAAGGTGCCATGATTGCGCGAATTTTCTCCTGCCATGCCACGGAGGTCGCCTGATGACATCCCTGCCATTACACCACCGCTGCGCTTGTGCGCGAACCCTGCACGTCTGCTTATCAACTCCCATTCTCACCATGCGGTGAGGGCAACGCACGCTCGCTGTAGGACAACAGTAAGATCAGAACAGATCTGCTTTTACTGATGTCTGGCGGTCGGAGCTGGAACCCAGTCGGCCCTTGACACGTCGCGGGATAAGGCCAGATGCCTTGTCCTGGGTTTTTATTCTCCCGAAACGGGTCGTTGCACTTATGAAATCAATGCACATTGCCGCCAGCGCGGAGCTGGTCTCTCAACTCTCCACCCATCGTCACGTGGTGGCGCTGGACAGCACAGACTTCACCGACGTCGCGGCAGTCGTCATCACTGCGGCAGATAGCCGCAGCGGCATTCTGGCGTTACTTAAACGCACCGGATTTAACCTGCCTGTGTTTCTGTTGTCGAGGGACGTCATGGAGGCACCTGCGGGCGTTGTGGCTGTGATTAGCGGTAAAGCGCAGGAGTGGCTGGAGATAGAGAGCGCCGCCTGCCGCTATGAAGAGAAGCTGCTGCCGCCCTTTTTCGATACCCTAAGCCAGTATGTCGAAATGGGTCATAGCACTTTTGCCTGTCCGGGTCATCAGCACGGTGAGTTCTTTAAAAAGCACCCTGCTGGCCGTCAGTTTTACGACTTTTTCGGTGAGAACGTGTTTCGCGCCGATATGTGCAACGCTGATGTGAAGCTGGGGGATTTGCTGATCCACGAAGGTTCGGCCAAAGACGCGCAAAAGTTTGCGGCGAAAGTCTTTCACGCCGATAAAACCTATTTCGTGCTCAATGGAACGTCGGCGGCGAATAAAGTGGTTACTAATGCCTTGCTGACGCGCGGCGATCTGGTGCTATTTGACCGCAACAACCATAAATCTAACCACCATGGCGCGCTGATCCAGGCTGGGGCGACGCCCGTTTATCTGGAAGCGGCGCGTAACCCGTTTGGTTTTATCGGCGGTATTGATGAGCACTGTTTTGACGAACGTTATCTGCGCACACTGACTCGCGAAGTGGCTCCTGAGAAAGCGGATGAAGCGCGTCCATTCCGTCTGGCAGTGATCCAGCTTGGCACCTACGATGGCACGATTTATAACGCCCGCCAGGTGGTGGATAAAATTGGACATCTGTGTGATTACATCCTGTTTGATTCTGCCTGGGTGGGCTATGAGCAGTTTATCGACATGATGGCGGATACGTCACCGCTGCTACTGGAGCTTAATGAGAACGATCCGGGAATTTTCGTCACTCAGTCAGTGCATAAACAGCAGGCCGGCTTCTCGCAGACATCGCAGATCCATAAAAAAGATAACCATATTCGCGGCCAGGCGCGCTTTTGCCCGCATAAACGCCTGAATAACGCTTTTATGTTGCATGCCTCGACCAGCCCGTTCTACCCGCTGTTTGCGGCACTGGATATTAACGCCAAAATCCATGAAGGTGAGAGCGGACGGCGCCTGTGGGCGGAGTGCGTTGAACTGGGGATCGAGGCACGCAAAGCGATCTTCGCTAACTGCAAGATGATCCAGCCGTTTGTTCCGCCGGAGATCGATGGTCGACAGTGGCAGGATCATCCTACAAAAATGCTCGCCAGCGATCGTCGCTTCTTCAGCTTTGCGCCAGGTGCGCGCTGGCACGGTTTTGAAGGTTATGCGCAGGATCAGTACTTTGTCGATCCGTGCAAGTTGCTGCTCACTACGCCTGGGATCGACGCCACCACTGGTGAGTACACCGATTTCGGGATCCCGGCGACCATTCTGGCACACTATCTGCGTGAGAACGGTATCGTGCCGGAGAAGTGCGATCTTAACTCCATTCTGTTCCTGCTGACCCCGGCAGAGAGCCCGGCGAAGATGGCGCAACTGGTGGCGATGCTGGCGCAGTTTGAGCAGCACATTGAAGATGACACTCCGCTCGTGGACGTGCTGCCGACTATTTTCAATAAATATCCGGTGCGTTATCGGGATTACACCCTTCGCGAGCTGTGCCAGGAGATGCACGATCTCTACGTCAGCTTCGCGGTCAAAGATCTGCAAAAGGCGATGTTCCGCAAAGCAAGCCTACCGCACGCGGTGATGAATCCGCAGGACGCCAACCGTGAGTTTATCCGCGGCAACGTGGAGCTGGTGCGAATCAGCGAAGCCGAAGGGCGAATTGCCGCTGAGGGCGCGCTGCCTTATCCGCCGGGCGTGCTCTGCGTCGTGCCGGGGGAAGTATGGGGTGGTGCCGTTCAGCGCTATTTCCTGGCGCTGGAAGAGGGCGTGAATCTACTGCCGGGCTTCTCGCCGGAGTTGCAGGGGGTTTACAGTGAAACGGATGCTGATGGTATCGATCGGCTATTGGGTTATGTACTGAAGTGATCAGCAAAGCCGGGCGTCATACCCGGCTTTTTTGGTCACTGTAAACCACGCCCGCCTAATGAAAGCACGGCTGGGTGGTTACTTACGACGGTAGCTTTTCTGCGCCGTATTCACCTTGTAGAGGTAGCGGCGTGATTCCGCTGATGGGTGGCGGGTGGTCAGCGTGGTGTATACATCCCCAGGCGCCATGCTGTTAATGATTTTCGCGGCCTGAATTTTGTCATTTGAGAAGACGCGCAGCACGCTACCCGCACCGCCGTTATAGGCAGTGATTACCGCGTAACGGCGCGATGTCGGGTTGTCGATACCAGAAAGATAGACATTACCAAGCATCGCCAGATAAGCCGTACCCGTATCAATGTTGCTCGCCGGATCAAACAGGAAACTGCGGCTCGGCGTGCCTGATTTCCCCTGAGAACGGAACACATCTTTCCCGGCGGTGTGTTGCACCACCTGCATCAGCCCCAGCGCATCGGAACGGCTGACGGCATACGGGTTGAAAGAGGACTCGGTCTGCATAATCGCCAGAATCAGGGACTCATCCACACCATATTTGCGCGACGCCTGACGCACCATGCCGATGTATTTATGCGCACGCTGGTCAAGGTGGTTCGGCACCAGATTAATGGTGATGCTGTAAATCATCCGAATGCCGTTGCTGCGGCTTTTCATTCGCGTTTGCAGCAGATAATCAGCAAACCGCGCGGCGCGCCACTCCCAGCGAATCGCCTCGCCGGTGTTATCGACCACCTGGCCATACAGGAACGGCTCTTTGGAGATCTGAATATCGTTGGCGTCGGAGTAGAGGTCGATAGAACCTGGGTCATCGCCCATCAGCAGCGTCTGGATAATCGCCTGGCGCAGATGTGCGGCCGGTTCGGTGCCGGAGATAGTCTCGACGGTGATGGTACCTTCGTCGAAGTTGATGTGGCTACGGGTCTGGTAGCCGTCGGTGTATTTAACGTAGTCCTTCGGGCCTGCGATAAGAACTTCGTTAAATCCCCAAATGTTTTCAATGTTATGGGCAAATTGCCCCATCAGAATATCAAAACCGTTGGTGTCCTTAACCCAGGCTTCATTATAGGTATCACCCTTTTTGGAGCCTGAGCAGGAGATAAGCAACGGCGCAATCAGAGCCAGTGCAAATAATTTTTTCATCATTCCGGGAGCGCGTGTTGTGTTGGGCTAAAGGGCCTGAAGGCCCTTACTGTTTTTCGGGTGGAGTGTAGCCTTCGATGTGCACATCTTTGCCTTCAAACAGGAAATTTACCATTTCCTCTTCCAGAAGTTTGCGATGTTCCGGGTTCATCATGTTCAGTTTTTTCTCGTTGATGAGCATGGTTTGCTTATGCTGCCACTGCTTCCACGCTTCTTTCGAAATCTCGTTATAAATACGCTTCCCCAGTTCGCCTGGGTAGAGCTGAAAATCCTGACCTTCAGCGTCGCGCTGCAGGAAAGTACAAAAAATCGTTCTGCTCATGATAAATCCTCTTTTTTCACTGACGCTTACGCTAATGCGCCAGCGCGTAACTGCTGCAACAACCGCTCCACGGGAGCCGCCAGTCCTACGGATGGTGGCTGGGCTAAGTTATACCAGAGAGCGCCGCCTTCATCCATGCAAGAGGTGAAGGAGGACACACGAAGCCACATAGGCACAATGTCCAGATGGAAATGGCTGAACGTATGGCGAAACGCGGTCAACTGCGTAAGCGTGTCTGCTGCAATCTGCCTGTCTGCCAGCCACTGGCGCAGTGATGCTTCATCGGCAAACTGGGGAAAACAGTACAGCCCGCCCCATAAGCCACTTGGTGGGCGCTGGTCGAGCATGACCTCATTGTCATGCTGTATCATCAGGAAATAGCCGGTGCGTTCGGGCAACGTCTGTTTCGGTTTCTTGCCGGGATATTGCGCCCAGCTATGATGGGCATAGGCCACACAGCCTGCGTTGAGTGGGCAGAGTTCGCATTTGGGTTTTGAGCGTGTACAAACCATTGCGCCTAAATCCATCATCGCCTGGTTAAACCGCTCCACGCCCTTCGCAGGCGTCACCTGTTCACTGATCTCCCACAGTTTTTTCTCGATCTCTTTCTTGCCTGGCCAGCCGCTTACAGCATAGCAGCGCGCCAGCACGCGTTTGACGTTGCCGTCGAGAATCGGAAAATGCTGACCGAGCGACAGCGAAAGAATCGCCCCGGCCGTTGAACGCCCGACGCCGGGCAGTGCCGCAACTTCATCGAAGGTTTCCGGGAAACGGCCGTTATGCAGCGTGGCGACCTGCTGCGCGGCTTTATGCAGATTACGTGCGCGGGCGTAGTAACCGAGACCTGTCCACAGATGCAGCACTTCATCGAGCGGAGCATTCGCCAGGTCGGTGACGGTTGGGAAACGCGCCATAAAGCGTTCAAAATAGGGAATGACGGTGGCAACCTGAGTTTGTTGCAACATCACCTCGGACAGCCATACTTTGTAGGGCGTCTTTTCATGTTGCCAGGGTAGGGTTTTACGCCCGAATTTGTCGTACCACTCCAGCACCTGGGCTGAAAATTGAGACGCTTGCATGGTCAAAGCTGGGTTTCCGATATCACGCGATTGAGGTGGCAGATTGCAGCACAGCGGCACAAAGGTGTAAACAGGAACTTTCCGGTGCTTGCATCCGGCAACTAACTTTGGATAATGCCCGTTTCCCGAACACTCTCACAAGCAGACAATACTTTTATGAAGAACGACGTCATTTCACCGGAATTTGATGAAAACGGCCGCCCGCTGCGCCGCATTCGCAGCTTTGTCCGCCGCCAGGGGCGACTGACCAAAGGGCAGGAACACGCATTAGAAAACTACTGGCCGGTGATGGGCGTTGAGTTCAGCGAAGAACCTGTTGATTTCTCCGCGCTGTTTGGCCGCGAAGCGCCTACCACGCTGGAAATTGGTTTTGGTATGGGCGCATCGCTGGTGGCGATGGCAAAAGCCAACCCGCATCAAAACTTTCTCGGCATTGAAGTGCATTCACCGGGCGTTGGCGCATGCCTCGCGACGGCGCATGAAGAGGGCGTAGAAAACCTACGCGTTATGTGCCACGACGCAGTGGAAGTGCTGCACAAAATGATCCCTGACAATTCTTTAACCATGGTTCAGCTCTTTTTCCCTGACCCATGGCATAAAGCGCGTCATAATAAACGCCGTATCGTTCAGGTACCGTTTGCTGAACTGGTGAAGAGCAAGCTCAAACTGGGCGGTGTTTTCCATATGGCGACCGACTGGGAAGCTTACGCGGAACATATGCTGGAAGTGATGTCTTCCATTGAGGGGTATAAAAACCTCTCTGAGAATAGCGACTATGTCCCGCGTCCGGAATCACGTCCGGTAACCAAATTTGAACAACGTGGTCATCGTCTTGGCCACGGCGTATGGGACTTAATGTTCGAGAGGGTGAAATAATGGCAAAGAATCGTAGCCGTCGTTTGCGTAAAAAAATGCACATCGATGAGTTTCAGGAAATTGGTTTCTCTGTAGCGTGGCGTTTCCCGGAAGGCACCAGCGAAGAGCAGATCGACCAGACGGTTGATCAGTTCATCGAAGAAGTGATCGAGCCGAACAAACTGGCCTTTGACGGCAGCGGTTATCTGGCCTGGGAAGGTCTTATTTGCACCCAGGAAATCGGCAAATGTACCGAAGATCATCAGGCTCAGGTGCGTAAATGGCTGGAAGACCACAAATTCGAAGAAGTGCGCACCAGCGAACTTTTCGACGTTTGGTGGGACTAAATTAGCATCGGGGCCAGCACACGCTGGCCCGTTTTCTATCGAGGGATGTGTATGATGCGTCAAACGCTGCTGGCGGCGGCACTTTCATTAACGGCATTATCCGCCCATGCGGATTACCAGTGCAGCGTCACTCCGCGTGATGATGTGATCCTGAGCCCGCAAACGGTGCAGGTCAAAGGCGAAAACGGCAATCTGGTGATTACCCCGGACGGCGGCGTCACCTTTAATGGCAAACAGTATTCCCTGAACGCGGCACAGCGCGAACAGGCAAAAGATTATCAAACCGAACTACGCAGCGCGCTACCGTGGATCGACGAAGGGGCGAGAACGCGCGTCGAAAAAGGTCGTGTTGCGCTGGATAAAATCATCGCCAAAGAAGTGGGCGAGAGCAGCAATATGCGCGGTCGCCTGACCAAGCTGGATGCGCAGCTTAAAGCGCAGATGAACCGTATTATTGAACATCGCACCGATGGCCTGACGTTCCACTATAAAGCTATCGACGAAGTCCGCGCTGACGGCCAGAACCTGGTAAATCAGGCAATGGGCGGCATCCTGCAGGACAGTATTAACGAAATGGGCGCGAAAGCGGTGCTGAAAGGCGGCGGTAATCCGCTGCAGGGTGTGCTGGGTAGCCTGGGCGGCCTGCAAACCGCCATTCAGAACGAATGGAAAAACCAGGAAGCGGATTTCAAAGCGTTTGGTAAGGATGTCTGCGGGCGCGTGATTGCGCTTGAGGACAGCCGTAAGGCGCTGGTGGGGACGCTGAAGTAGAGGA